>NZ_JONK01000011.1 GCF_000711885.1 Chromobacterium haemolyticum DSM 19808 | reverse complement strand
ACCGCAGCCAAAGGCGACGCCAGCGCTCCGGCCGAGCAAGCCCAACGCGCCACCGCAGCCAAAGGCGACGCCAGCGCCCCGGCCGAGCAAGCCCAACGCGCCACCGCGGCCAAAGGCGACGCCAGCGCCCCGGCCGAGCAAGCCCAACGCGCCACCGCGGCCAAAGGCGACGCCAGCGCTGCTGAAGCTTTTATCGCCGAAGCTACGCCAAGCGCAGCCACCGGTCTGAACCAGGCGGTTCAGGAAGCCGTCGCCAAAGCCGCGGCTCAGGTTGGCGCCAATATCCAGACCAGTGTGAAAGCAGGCGAAGTCACCCTGAATGGCACCGCGCCTAGCGAAGAAGCGCTGCGCCGCGTAGCTGAAGAAGCCTCCCGCGTGCCGGGCGTGACCTCGGTGCGCACCAACGTCACTCTCAAAGCCGCTGGCTAATTCCGCTTTCATTCATCGGCGCGCAACCCGCCTGGCTCGCTTGCCCTGACCTGTCGCGCCGATACTCGCTTTACCCGGAGTCGTCCCAAGGAACACACGCATGTGTGCCCGCCTCCATTCGCCGCCCTTCTGGGCGGCTTTTTTTATGCGAGGCCAACGCACACCGCGGTCCCTCTTAGAGCCACTAGCAAAACCTCGCAGTCCACCTGAGCCAAGGCGTGCCGACGCAGGCAGTACCAGTCGTACGACAAGGAGGCGCAACGCAGGATCAGGGGTTTTGTTCGCGGGTCTTAAACCTGTTCAAAGTCTGCTGCGCTTCGGCGATACGGCGTTAAAAACAAGCTCAAAATGCTCATGTACCACGTGTACATTCCGCTTTTTCGCTCGTTTTCGCCTTGTCTCGCTCTTGCTCGCAAGATCGTAAACAGGTTCTTAAAACTTCATCAGACTCTTCAAGGCAAGACGCACGCCCTCGCTCACCGTCACGTCAGCCGGCAAGCCCTTGGTGGCGGCGGCAGCCTCCTTCTCGTTGTACCCCAGCGCCAACAAGGCGTTGACGATGTCGCCCTTCTCATCCGGCGTGGCGGCGAAAGCCAGGCCTCCCGGGGCGGTCAGATTGCTGCCGGTGGCCAATTTGCCGCGCAACTCCAGCACCAGGCGTTCCGCGGTTTTCTTGCCGATGCCCGGCACCGCGGACAGGCGTTTGATATCCTCGCTGGCCACCGCCACCGCCAAGTCGTCGGTAGTCATGCCGGAGAGGATCGCCAGGGCGATCTTGGCGCCGATGCCGGTTACCTTCACCAATTGCCGGAAGGTCTGTCTATCCTCCTTGCTGGCGAAGCCGAACAGCAGGTGGGCGTCTTCTCTTACCACCAGGTGGGTGAACAGCGTGGTTTTTTGACCCAGAGCCGGCAGTTGGTAAAAAGTGGTCATCGGCACATCGATTTCATAGCCGACTCCGTTGACGTCCAGCACCACTTGCGGAGGGAGTTTTTCGATGAGGTTGCCGCTCAGGCGTCCAATCATGTTCGGGTTCTTTCTTCAAGCGATTACAGGCACGCCGGCTACACCAGCCGGCCGCCTCGAATTTTCAGGCCGCTTTGCGCCAGCTGGCCTAAGGCTCCGGCGCTGAGGTTGGCGTGCGCCAAGGCCACCGCCAACGCATCGGCGGCATCGGCCTGGGGCGTGCCGGACAAATTCAGCATACGCACCACCATGTGTTGCACCTGCTCCTTGGCGGCCTTGCCGTGACCTGCGACGGACTGCTTGACCTGCAGCGCGGTATATTCCGCCACCGGCAAATCCCTCAACACCAGCGCAGTAATGCAGGCGCCGCGCGCTTGACCCAACATCAGCGTGGCAGCGGGATTAACGTTGACGAACACTTGCTCTACCGCCGCCGCCTGCGGCCGGTAGGTATCGATCACGCCGAACAAGCCGTCGACGATCACGCGTATGCGTTCACTCAAGGGCGCGCCCTGCGGCGTGCGGATGCAGCCGGAGGCCACGTAATGGCGCTGCTGCCCCAGCAAATCGATCACCCCGAAGCCGGTAATGCGACTGCCGGGATCGATGCCGAGAATACGACGCGCGCCGGGAAGAGACGAAGCCGACATTTCCTCAGCCCGGACCGGCGCGCAATTGCGCATCCAACTGCTGCAATTGCTGCGGCGTGCCTACATTGTGCCAGACGCCGTTGAAGTACTCGCCGCTGGCCCGCCCCGCCGCGATCGCGGCATCGTAGAACGGGCGCATCGGCGCGAAACGGCCCGCGGGAAGCCCGGCAAACATACGGGTATCGTAAAGACCGATGCTGGAGAAAGTCAGTTTGCGCTCGCCGTCGGCTCGCAAGCCCCCATCCGGTGCCAGCGCGAAATCGCCACCGGCGTGGAAGTCCGGATTATCGGTCATCACCAGGTACATTCCCGGCTCTTCCCGCCGCTCCAGCGCGTCCAGCCGCGGCAGCAGGCAGGCATAGTCATAATCGGTGTAGATGTCCGCCGCCACGCACAGAAAGGCGAGCTCTCTGCCTTCTCGCAATAGGGGCAAGGCTTTGGCGATGCCACCGGCGGTCTCTAATGGCTTGCCCTCGGCGGAGTAAGCGATACGTGCGCCAAAGCGGCCGCCGTCACCCAGTGCCCGTTCAATCTGCGCCCCAAGCCAGGCGTGATTGATCACGATATCGGCGAAACCCGCAGCCACCAGGCGTTCGATCTGCCAAACAATCAAGGGCTTGCCGCCCACGGCCAACAAGGGCTTCGGCGCATGGTCGGTCAGCGGCCGCATTCGCTCGCCGCGGCCGGCGGCCAGAATCATGGCTTTAGGCATGCTCACCCCTTGTAACTCATTACCGGATAGGCCGACTGCAGTTCTTCGTCGGTCTGATCCTTGCCCACCAACTGCAGCAGCAATTGATAGAACGGCGCCAGTTCCTGGTAACGACGAGTGGTGCGTTTCAGATATTTGATGAAACGCGGAATCTCCTCGCGATACTTGTCCTTGCCGTCTCGATGGAACAAACGCGAGAAGATGCCAGCCACTTTCAAGTGGCGCTGCACCCCCATCCACTCGAAATCACGATAGAAAACATCGAACTCCGCCGGCACCGGCAGGCCGGCGGCGCGCGCCTTTTCCCAATAGCGGATCGCGATATCGAGCACAAAAGGCTCTTCCCATTCTATAAAGGCGTCGCGCAACAGGCTGACGATGTCATAGCTCACAGGGCCGTACACCGCGTCTTGGAAATCCAACACCCCAGGCTTCCCTGGGGTCAGCATCAGATTGCGCACAATGAAATCCCGATGCACAAACACCTTGGATTGGGCCAGCAACACCGGCAGCAAGGCCTTGACCCCAGCGTCCCACAACTGACGCTGGGCAACATTCAACGGTCGTCCCAATTCTTTGGCACAGAACCATTCCGGAAACAGATTCAACTCGCGCGTCAGCAGCGCTTCGTCGTATTCCGGCAACACCCCCGGCTGGCTGGCGGATTGGATCTCCACCAAGGTATCCAGCGCCTCCAGCAGCAGATGGCGCTGCACCTGCTCGCGCCCATCATGCTCCAAGGCCGCCAGATAGGTCACCCGGCCCAGGTCCTCCAGCAATAACAGACCTTGTTCGCGATCACGGGCCAGCAGCTTGGGAACATTGACCATGGCGAAAACATCGCGCACTTGCACATAGGCGTCGGTGCTCATTTTTTCCGGCGGCGCATCCATCACGATGCAACTCGCGCCATCCGGCCAGGTCGCACGGAAGTAGCGCCGGAAGTCGGCATCCGCGGCGGCGAATTCGAGCCCGAGGTCCTGCCCCGGGTACAAATCCGCCAGCCATTTTTTGATGAGTTCCTGTCTATGCATGTCGCTTCGTCTTGGTGCTGATAGAATTGGCTGATTTTATACTGCCCCGCCGCCCCTTAGATATGGCTTTGTGCATGCCCAGAATCAAACCCAATCCGATAGCCTTGGCGCTGGCGGCCGCGTTTTCACTGCAGCCGACGCTGGCCTTGGCCGATGAAGACGCCCCGATCGCCCTGCCCACCCCGCCCAAGGCCGAAGGCCAGACCCACGTCACCGCCGACGATATGGACGGCGAGATGAATGTGGAGCTGAAGGCCCGCGGCAACGTGGTGGTCACTCGCGACGACCAGAAGCTGGAGTCCGACTGGCTGGACTATTACCAGAACAAGGACCGAGTCAAGGCCGGCGACCGCTTCAAAATGACGCGCGGAGTCGATGTGGTGACCGGCACCACGCTGGATTACAACGTGGCCAACTACAGCGGCACCGGCATGGACCCGGTATTCGCCATGGGGAAACCCGTGCCCGCCGCCAAAGGCGCGCCTGCCAGCGCCCGCCCCATGAGCACGGTGCCAATGCGCGGCGACGGCCAGCAAGTGGACTTCCGCGGCCAGAACCAGTACCGGGTCTACAACAGCCGCATCAATAGCTGCGAACCCGGCGATGACTCCTGGTATTTGAACTCCTCGCTGCTGGACCTGGACTATGTCAACGGCGTCGGCACCGCCCGCAACGCGCGGCTGAATTTCTACGGCGTGCCCATCCTGTACACGCCGTGGATGGATTTTCCGCTCAACGGCAACCGCAAAAGCGGTTTCCTGCCGCCCACCTTCAAGACCGGCAGCAACGGTACTGAAGTGGCGCTGCCTTATTACTGGAATATCGCGCCCAACTACGACGCGACCATCACTCCGCATTTCAACGACAAGCACGGCACCATGCTAGGCGCGGAGTTCCGCTACCTACAGCCCAATTACTCCGGCTCGATCTACACAGAGCAACTGCCCAAGGACAAGGTCACCGATAAAAATCGCTACGCTTGGTATGCGAGCCATAACCAGACCTTGGCCCCGGGTCTGACTTTCGGCTACACCGCCAACTACGTCTCGGACCCCAACTACTTCAAGGATTTTGGCGACCGACTCAGCATCGCCACCAACGTCAACCTAGTACGAGAAGCCTTGCTCAGCTACGGTTTCGGCTGGCAGGGCGGTTCGGCCAACGCCACCTTGCGCGCGCAGCGCTACCAGACTCTGCTGGAGAACCCCGCCCCCGGCGATATCCCTTACGCGCGGCTGCCGCAACTCATCTTTAACGCCAACCAACAGTTGCCCCAAGGCTTCAGCGCCAACCTGCAGAGCGAGTTGACCCGCTTCTCCCACCCGACATTGCAAAACGGCGACCGCCTGGTCGCCTATCCCAGCCTCACCTGGAGTCTGGACAAGAGCTGGGGCTTTATACGACCCAAGATCGGCATGCATCTGACTGAATACCAGTTGGATGCGCTGCCTGGGCAGCAAAGCCGCTCGGTGTCACGCAGCCTGCCCATCTTTAGCACCGACGCCGGCCTCTACTTCGACCGCGATACCGAGTTCTTGGGACAGGATCACCTGCTGACGCTGGAGCCGCGACTGTTCTATGTCAATATCCCGACGCGCAACCAAAACAATCTGCCCAACTTCGACACCTCGGAGAATGATTTCAACTTTGCGCAGTTGTTCACCGAGAACCGCTTTTCCGGATCTGACCGCATCAATGGCGCCAATCAGCTGACCACGGCGCTAACCAGCCGCCTGATCAACCAGGAAAACGGTATGGAACGGATCCGGCTGACCGTGGGCAAGCGTTACTATTTCAATCAGGACGACATCTCTCTGGCCGGCGTGCCGAGACAGCGCACCGTCAGCGGCTCCAATCTCTTGCTGGGCGCCAGCGGCGACCTGGCCCAGGGCTGGCGGCTGGACAGCTCCTACGAGTGGAATGAGGCGCTGAAAACCACCGAACGCTACAACGCCCAGCTGCGCTACAACCCGGCGCCCGGCAAAGTGCTCAGCGCGCGCTATCGCTATGGCCGCTACGAACAGCTCGACAACACCTCCTTGTACGGTCCCTTGCGCCAAGTCGACATCGGCGCGCAATGGCCGATCGCCAAGAAATGGTATGCGCTGGGCCGCTACAATTACTCGCTGGCCGACCGCAAGCCGCTGGAACAACTGGCCGGATTCGAGTACAACGACGGTTGCTGGTCGGCGCGGCTGGTCGGCCAGCGCTATGTCAGCGACCTGACCACCACCAAGAACGCCATTTATTTCCAGCTGGAATTCAAGGGACTTGGCGGCTTCGGCAACAATCCGCTCAACACGCTGAAGCTGGCGATTCCCGGCTATAGCAAGACTAACGATTTATAAGCGATGATCATGAAACAGACTCTGCTCGCCCTGCTGCTAGCCGGCGCCCTGCAAGGCGCCATCGCCGCTCCCGCAACCCCGGTCAAAGAAGTGGACCGCATCGTTGCAGTGGTCAACAAGAATGTGATCACCTGGCTGGACCTGCAAACCCGCGTCGACGAGGCCATCAAGCAGCTTCAGGCTCAGAAAGTCACGCCGCCAGCGCGCGCCGTGCTGGAAAAGCAAATGCTGGAACAGATGATCACCGAGGAGGTTCAACTGCAGTACGCCGCCAGCGGCGGCCTGCGCATAGACGACGCCGCCGTGGATCAGGCGGTGGCCAATCTGGCCAAGCAGAACAAGATGGACGTTGCCGGCCTGAAAGCCCAATTGGCCAAGGAAGGCCTAGCCTTCGACAAGCTGCGCGCCGAAGTCCGAAAAGAACTGACCATCGCTCGCTTGCGTGACAGCGAGGTCGCCGCCAAGGTCAACGTCAACGAAACCGAAGTCGACCAAGTGCTGAAAAGCGCACAGAGCGGAAACCGCGCCGAATACCACCTGGCCAGCATCCTGGTCAATGTTCCCGAACGCGCCGACGCCAAGCAGATCGACACCCTGTCGAAGAAAGCCGAAAAAGCGCTGGCGGAGCTGGAGGCGGGACAGTCCTTCGCCAAAGTATCGGCCAGCTACTCCGATGCGCCCAATGCGCTGAAGGGCGGGGACATGGGCTGGCGCAGCGCAGTGTCGCTGCCGGTTGAATTCGTGCAGATGCTGGAACAACTGAAAACCGGCCAGCACACCAATGTGATCCGCACCCAGCAAGGCTTCTTCATCTTCCAACTGCAGGACAAGCGCGACAGCGGCGCGCCGATGATGGTGGAGCAATATCATGTGCGCCACATTCTGATCCGCACCAACGAAGCGGTGTCGGCCAGCGACGCCAAAACTCGCATCGAACAAGTGCGTGATCGCATCCAGCGCGGCGCCAAGTTCGCCGACATGGCCAAGCTCTACTCCGAAGACGGCAGCAACGCCAAAGGCGGCGATCTGGGCTGGGTCAATCTGGGCGACTTGGTGCCGGATTTTGAAAGCGCGATGACGCAATTGCCCATCGGCCAACTGTCGCAAGCGGTGCGCACCCCCTTCGGCTGGCATTTGATCCTGGTGGAAGGCAAGCGCAATCAGGACGTGTCCGGCGACCGCGAGCGACTGGCGGTCAAACAGCAGATCCGTTCCCGCAAGATCGAACAAGCGTACGCCGACTGGGTGCGCCAGCTGCGCGATTCGGCCTTCGTCGAAGAACGGCTGGACGAGAAGTAAGCATGGACGTCCCCGTATTGGCCGTCACCACCGGCGAACCCGCCGGCGTAGGCCCTGACTTGGCGCTGAGGCTGACGGAAGCCGGAACCGGCTCGCGTTGCGTGCTGATCGGCGACAAGGCCATGCTGGCCGCGCGTGCGCGTCAGCTTGGCCTCTCGCTTACGCTGCATGATTACGCGCCCGGCGCTCCCGCCCCCAAACAGGGACTGGAAGTTTGCGATGTGCCGCTGGCGGCCGCCGCCGTCCCCGGACAACTGGACCCGGCCAATGCCGGCTATGTGCTGGCGACGCTGGACCGCGCCATAGACGGCTGCTTGGCCGGAGAATTCGCCGCCATGGTCACCGCGCCGGTGCACAAGGGCGTGATCAACGATGGCGGCGTCGCCTTCTCCGGCCATACCGAATACCTGGCCGAACGCACGCGGACTTCCAAAGTAGTGATGATGCTGGCCGGTGGCGGCATGCGCGTGGCGCTGGCCACGACTCACCTGCCGCTGCGCGATGTCTCTGACGCCATCACGACGGACAATCTGGAACAAGTCATCCGCATCCTGCTCGCGGACCTGCGCGCCAAGTTCGGCATCGCCGCGCCGCGAGTGCTGGTGGCGGGCTTGAATCCGCACGCGGGCGAAAGCGGTCATCTGGGGCGCGAGGAAATCGAAATCATCGAACCCTTGCTCACTCGGCTGCGCGGCGAGGGCATGGACCTGATCGGGCCCCTGCCCGCCGATACCCTGTTCAATCCGGACAAACTGCGGCATTGCGACGCGGTGCTGGCGATGTATCACGACCAAGGCTTGCCGGTGCTCAAGCACGCCAGCTTCGGAGCCGGCATTAATATCACGCTGGGCCTGCCCATCATCCGCACCTCCGTCGACCACGGCACCGCGCTGGACCTGGCCGGCAGCGGCCGCGCACATCCCGGCAGCTTGTTCGAAGCCGTGCAGCTGGCGACACAGCTCGCCGTCAACGCCGCCAGCTGACTCAGCGGACGATCACCTCGTCCGGCAGCTCGTTGACGCCGGGTCCATGCCGGCGCGGCGCATGCTCGATCAATAAGGCGTGTATGCGCCGCAAGCCTGCTTCCAGGCCGGCCACCCGCTGGCGCTCCGCCATTGCGCGGCTGACTTCGGCGCAAATGTCCTCCCAGGCCTGGGGCGGTACCCGCCGATCAATGCCACGGTCGGCGATGATTTCAATGCGACGCTCCGCCAGCAACACGTACACCAACACGCCGGTGTTTTCCTCGGTGTCCCATACCCGCAACAGACCAAACCACTCCAACGCCCGCTCGCGCGCGCTCATGCCGCGCCAGGCGTCTCGCCAGTCCAGCGCCGACTCCACCACAAAGCGCAGTTGGCCCGCATGCTCACGCTCCGAAGCCGCGATCCCCTGCTGCAAGCGCGCCAATTCCGAAGCGGGAAACCACCGCCGCGCCAACCAGCCGGTGCTGGCCAAGTGACGCAGCGCTCTACTCCATGATTTCCACATCACCAATCTCCCGAAGCGCCGCCGCCGCCAAAACCCCCGCCGCCGCCGGACCAGCCGCCGCCTCCGCGGCTGCCTCCAGATCCGCCTCCCCAACCGCCGCCTCCTCCGCCACCGAACGAGACGCCATGGGAACCGATCACCAGGCAAAGCAGCGCCGCCACCGCGCCGGCCAACAAGGCAAACATGACGCCGGCGCCCAACAGCAAGGCAGCGACAATGCCCAGACATCCCATGATGAAGCTGCCGATCAGCCGCCCGAACAGACGGCTAACCACGCCGGCGCCGAACAAAACCGCGAACGCCAACGCCGGCCAGCTATCCTCCCAGCCCTGCTGCTGGGTCTGAGCCGGGGGCGACGACAGCTTCTCCCCCTCTATCAGGCCCTCCAGCTGTGCAATCGCCGCCTGTATGCCCTGGAAGCGCAGCCCCTGTTTAAACAGCGGACGCAGCGTATCCTGCAGGATGCGCTTGGCGTAAATATCCGGAATCGCGCCCTCCAGGCCGCGTCCCACCAGCAGTTGGCTCTTGCGCTGGTCCGCAACGATCAGCAACAACACCCCGTCGTCTATTCCCTTGCGGCCCAGCTTCCAGGCATCCATCACCCGAGTGCCGTAATCAAACGGCGTCTCCGGCTCCACCGACGGCACGATCAACACCGCCAGCTGGCTGCCCTTGCGCTGATGAAACGTCAGCAATTGCTGTTCCAATTGCCCTCGCTCGTCCACCGATAAGAAGCCGGCAAGGTCCACCACGGGGGAGCTAGGCGGCGGCACCGCCAGCTCCGCTCGCGCCAACTGCACGCATAGCAGCAACGCGAAGCCCAAGCAACGCCATAGCGCCGTCATCTTATTTGCTCGCCTCCGGCTCGCCGAAGTTGACCTGAGGCGCGGCGGAGATGGCCTTCTCATTCTCCACCGTGAAATTAGGCCGGGTTTTCAGGCTGAACATCATCGCGGTCAAATTATTGGGGAAGGTGCGCACCGTGCTGTTGTACGCCTGCACCGAATCGATATAGCGCTTGCGCGCCAGCGCAATGCGGTTTTCGGTGCCCTCCAGCTGCGCCTGCAGATCGCGGAAGGATTGATCCGCCTTCAGCTGCGGGTAATTCTCCGACACCACCAGCAAGCGTGACAGCGCCGAACCCAGCTGATTCTGCGCCGCGGCGAAGTCATTGAGCTTTTTTTCGTCCGTCGCCATCGATGGATCCACCTGGATGCTACCCACCCGCGCCCGAGCGGCGGTCACCTGGGTCAACACGTCTTTTTCATGCTTGGCGTAGCCTTGCACCGTCTTGACCAGATTGGGGATCAGGTCCGCGCGTCGCTGGTATTGATTGATGACTTCGGACCAGGCCGCGTTGGCCGCCTCGTCCTGAGTCTGCATCGCGTTGTAGCCGCAGCCACTCAGCGACGCCGCCAGCAGCAAGGCCATAGCCCACTTCTTCCACATCATCACATTCTCCATTCCCGTCGTGGCCGCGCCATCCCGATCAGCGCGGCGCGTTCAAGCCTCAGTTTACCCATAAAAAGCATAAAATCAGCAGCTTTCGCCCTGTAAATGGAATAGCGCACACCATTCCGTCCCCAGCGCGGCCAAGCCGCCGAGATGGGCCCGCTCTGTCTTGCCCAACAATATACAATCCGCTCCAATATCTTGAAGTAAAGAAGGAAATCCCTAGTGAATGCGGGTTTTTCGCAACGCAACAATTGGGCTACACTGGTGGACGTTTTTCCAATAATGACAGCTGCACGGACAATGACCACCACCACCCAAGCCCGTGTGCGGGAGATCCCGTACAACTACACCTCGTATTCCGACCGCGAGATTTTCATCCGCCTGCTGGGCGCGCCGATGTGGAAACTGCTGGAGGAGCTGCGCGCCGAACGCAAGACCGGCCGCTCCGCCCGCATGCTGTTCGAGGTCTTGGGCGATATCTGGGTGGTGGACCGCAATCCCTATCTGGTCGACGATCTGCTGGACAACCCCAAGCGGCTGGCGGCCTTGGTGGATGCGATGCGCCACCGGCTGGCCGAGGTGGAAAAGCGCCGCGAGGGCAACGACAAGGTGGGCAAAATGCTGACGGCGGCGCGTGCCGCCGTCGAGCGCTTCGCGGAACAGTTCGAAGACACCCGCGAGCTGCGCGCCAAAATTCTCAAGAAGCTGTCCCGGCTCACCCGCCGCGACAACATCCAGTTCGACGGCCTGTCCCGCGTCGCCCACGTCACCGACGCGACGGACTGGCGAGTCGAATATCCGTTTGTAGTGCTGAGCCCGGACAGCGAGGCTGAAATCGCGCCGCTGGTGCGCGCCTGTATTGAGCTGGGCCTCACCATCATCCCCCGCGGCGGCGGCACCGGTTACACCGGCGGCGCGGTGCCGCTGGACCGCATGAGCGCAGTGATCAATACCGAGAAGCTGGACCGCCACCTCGGCGTCGAACAGATCGAGCTGCCCGGCCTGGACGGCCCCCGCGCCACCATACAGTGCGGCGCCGGCGTGGTCACCGCCCGCGTCGCCGAGGCCGCGGCGGCGGCCGGCTTGGTGTTCGCGGTGGACCCCACCTCGGCGGAGGCCTCCTGTATCGGCGGCAATATCGCAATGAACGCCGGCGGCAAGAAAGCAGTGCTGTGGGGCACCACGCTGGACAACCTCGCCAGTTGGAAAATGGTGGACGCGGACGGCCAATGGCAATTCATTGAACGCCTGGGCCACAACTACGGCAAGATCCACGACGTCGACGTCGCCCGCTTCCGCATCAGCCAGCTCAAGGATGACGGTCGCACCGTCGTATCCAGCCGTCAGCTGGACATTCCCGGCAGCGCCTTCCGCAAAGTGGGCCTGGGCAAAGACGTTACTGACAAATTCCTGGCCGGCCTGCCCGGCGTGCAAAAAGAAGGCTGCGACGGCATCATCACCAGCGCGCGCTTCGTGCTGCACCGCATGCCCAAGCATATTCGCACCGTCTGCCTCGAATTCTTCGGCACCGTGGCCGAAGCCACGCCGGCCATCGTCGAAATCACCGATTTGTTCAAGCCCGGCGGCGCCGCGCTGGCCGCCGGCGTGCAGCTGGCCGGCCTCGAACATCTGGACTGGCGCTATGTGCGCGCGGTGTCCTATGTGACCAAGGCCAAAAGCAAGGGCCGGCCCAAGATGGTGTTGATTGCGGACCTCGTATCGGACCACGAGGATGCGGTGGCGGAAGCCGCCAGCCAAGTGGTGCGGCTGGCCAATGCGCGCCACGGCGAGGGCTTCATCGCCATTACCCCGGAATCGCGCAAGCGCTTCTGGCTGGACCGCAGCCGCACCGCAGCCATCGCCAAGCACACCAACGCCTTCAAGATCAACGAAGACGTGGTGATTCCGCTGCCGCGGCTGGGCGACTACAGCGACGGCATCGAGCGCATCAACATCGAATTGTCGATCCAGAACAAGCTGCGCCTGCTCGACACCCTGACCGAGTATTTCCACGGCCGGCTGCCAGTGGACAAGCTGGACACCAATCTGCCGTCAGAAGAGCTGATCGGCGACCGCCGCGCCTCGGCGCTGTCCCAGCTCGCCATCACTCGCGACCGCTGGCAGTGGCTGTTGGAACACCTTGACCGTCCCTTCCACGAATACCGCGAACGCTGGCCGCACGCGCCGCTGGAGGACGCCACCGCCGCTCCAGACACCGTATTTCACGCGCTGCGCGATCTGGTCGTGCGCGTCAGCTGGAAGCGCGAAATGCAGGCGGAACTGGAACAACTGTTCTCCGGCAACACCGACGGCCCCATTCTGGCCGCCATCCGCGCCATCCAGCAAAAAGTGCTGCGCAGCCGCGTCTTCGTCGCCCTGCACATGCACGCCGGCGACGGCAACGTCCACACCAACCTGCCGGTCAACTCCGACGACTACGAGATGCTGCAAACCGCGCACAAGGCGGTGGAACGCATCATGGCGCTGGCGCGCGCGCTGGGCGGCGTGATTTCCGGCGAGCACGGCATCGGCATCACCAAGCTGGAATTCCTCAGCGAGGAGGAAATCGCCCCTTTCCGCGCCTACAAACAGCAAGTGGACCCCAACGGCCACTTCAACCGCGGGAAACTGCTGCCCGGCGCCGACCTCGCCATGGCCTATACCCCGTCGTTCTCTTTGCTGGGCGCCGAGTCTCTGATTCTGGAACAGTCCGACATCGGCGCCATCAGCGACTCGATCAAGGACTGCCTGCGCTGCGGCAAGTGCAAACCGGTATGCTCCACCCATGTGCCGCGCGCCAATCTGCTGTATTCGCCGCGCAACAAGATACTCGGCGTCGGCCTGCTGACCGAGGCCTTCCTCTACGAGGAACAGACCCGCCGCGGCGTCAGCCTCAAGCACTTCGAGGAACTGTCCGACGTGGCCGACCATTGCACGGTCTGCCATCGTTGCGTCAAACCTTGCCCGGTCAAGATCGACTTCGGCGATGTTTCGGTGGCCATGCGCAACTTCCTGCGCAAGACCGGCAACAAGAGCTTCAACCCCGGCACCGCCGTCGGCATGGCCTTTCTTACCGCCAAGGATCCGGCCACCATCAAGGCGCTGCGCACAGGCTTGGTCGGCGTCGCCTACAAAGCCCAACGGCTGGGCAACGCGGTGGGCAAACGCCTGGGGCTGATAGGCTCCCAGACCCGGCAACCTCCGGCCACCGTCGGCAAGGCTCCGGTCAAGGAGCAGGTGATCCACTTCATCAACAAGCCCATGCCCGGCGGCCTGCCCAAGAAAACCGCGCGCGCGCTGCTGGACGTGGAAGACGCCAGCATCGTGCCCATCATCCGCAACCCCAAGCTCTCTGAAGACGCTGAAGCGGTGTTCTACTTCCCCGGCTGCGGTTCGGAGCGCTTGTTCAGCCAAGTCGGCCTCGCCACCCAGGCCATGCTGTGGCATGTCGGCGCGCAGACAGTGCTGCCGCCCGGCTATCTGTGCTGCGGCTATCCTCAGACCAGCGCCGGCTATCAGGACAAGGGCGACGCCATCACCACGGAGAACCGGGTGCTGTTCCACCGCGTGGCCACCACGCTGAATTATCTGGACATCAAAACCGTGGTGGTCAGCTGCGGCACCTGCTACGACCAGTTATCGCAATACCGCTTCGAGGACATCTTCCCCGGCTGCCGCATCATCGACATCCATGAATACCTGATGGAAAAAGGCGTCAAGCTGGACGGCGTCGGCGGTCAGCAGTACCTGTATCACGATCCCTGCCATACACCGATGAAGGCCTATCAGCCGATGAAGGTGGTCAATGAACTGCTGGGCGGCGGCGTGGCTCTTTCGGACCGCTGCTGCGGGGAATCCGGCACCTTTGCCGCCAGCCGGCCGGACATCGCCACCCAGGTGCGCTCGCGCAAGGAAGAGGAAATCAACAAGAATCTGCAAACCCTGACCGGCGGCGCCAAACCGGCCCAACCGGTGAAGATCCTGACCTCCTGCCCGTCCTGCCTGCAAGGTCTGTCGCGCTATAGCCCGGATACCGGCACCGAGGCCGACTATATTGTGGTGGAAATCGCCAAGCATGTGCTGGGCCCGGATTGGTTGAAACAGTACGTGGAGCAAGCGCGCGATGGCGGCATCGAACGCGTGCTGCTGTAAGCGAGGAGGTTGGCCATGGGCAATAAAGCGCTGATCGTCATCGATGTTCAGTACGGTCAGATCGAAGGCAGGCCTCGCGCCGGCCGCGCCGACGCCGTGTTGGCCAACCTCAACCGCGCCATCGCGCTGGCGCGCCGCCAAGACATGCCGGTGATCTTCATCCAGCATGACAGCGGCCCCGGCAGCGATCTGGCGCGCGACAGCGAGGCCTGGCAGCTGCACCCGGCGCTGGCGCGGCTGGACAACGACGCTGTGGTTCACAAGCGATTCAGCGACAGCTTCCAGCGCACCACTCTGAGCGAGCTGCTGCGCGGCAGCGATGTCGACGAACTCTGGCTGGCTGGCTCCGCCACCGAATTTTGCGTGGACAGCACACTGCGCTCGGCCATGTCGCAGGAGTACACCGTCACGCTGATCGCCGACGCCCACACCTGCAAACCGCGGCCGGGGCTGAGCGCGGAACAGGTCATCGATCACTTCAACTGGGTGTGGTCCAATCTGGACGAAACACCCAAGCCCTTGCGGGTGCGCGAGATCGCCGAACTGGAAAAGAGCGCGGCTTAAACAAAAAACCGCCGGGCATGCCCGGCGGCGTCTCTATGGCGACTGCCGGCTTACTTCAGCGGCGATGCGGCCGAGGTCTTGGCCGCCGCCTTCTTCTTGGCCGCGGCGGCATCCTGACGCACTTCGCTGGTGGTCTTCAGCAAGGTGCCCTGGGCGTCGTCGCCATCCAAGGACCAGCTAAACACCCCGCCCAGCTGTTGCTGACGCACATAGTCAAGCTTGGTGCGGATGGTGGCCGGGTCGTCATAGCTCCAGAACTCGTTGCCGTCGTAAGTCCACAGCTGCTTGCTCACCGGATGCACAAACTGCTTGGCGGAGCGGGTTTTCAGCACTTTGTAGTCCTCAATGCCGGCTTCGTAAGTGCCTTTGCCCGCGCCGGTGGCCACCTGGTACAAGCCATCGCCCTTGGGTCCGGCCGCCACGCCGGCCCAGCCGCGTCCATAGAACGGGATGCCCACGTTCAGCTTGGCCTTGGGCACGCCGGCCTTGACCAAGGTCTGGATCGAGTCGTCCACATTGTAGTAAACGCGATCTCCGGTCACCGGAGCGGCCGGATCGCGGAACAGATTGGACTGGAAGTTGGTCGGCCCTTTTGCGTCCCAGCCGCCGTTGAAGTCGTAGGTCATCACATTGATCCAGTCCATGTAGGCCGCGTACTTGGCCGGCTCGGTCTGGCGGATTTTATCGACACCGGAGCCAATGGCCGCGGTCAGGTAGTATCGACGCTTGTTCTGCGAGGTCAAGGCATCCAACTGGCTGCGGAATTCCGCCATCAGCAAGGTGAAGTTCTGCTTGTCGTTGGGGTCCACGCTATTGCTCGGCAGACCGCCGCCACCCGGGTATTCCCAGTCGATATCGATGCCGTCGAACACCCCCTTGGCCGCTCCGGCACCGCCGGCGTTCTCGCCCACCGGCAAATTGCCTTTCAGGTACAGGTCGATGCAGGACGCCACCATGGCCTTGCGGCCGGCGTCGGTGGCGGCGAATTTGCCGAAATTCTTAGACCAGGTCCAGCCTCCCAGCGAAATCAGCACTTTCAGCGAGGGGTTGGCCAGCTTCAACTTGCGCAATTGGTTGAAGTTGCCGCGCAACGGGTCGCTCCAGGTGTCGGCCTTGCCGTCCACCGACTCGTTGGCGCCGAAGGACTTCTGGTAATCGGCCCAAGCATCGCCGCCGTCGCCGTTGCCGTTCTCCGCGCGAGTCACCATGCCGCATTTGCCGTCGGCGTAGACATTGCCGAAAGCGTAGTTCAGGAAGGTCAGCTTCTTGTCGCCGCCTGCGTCCACCAGATTGCGCAGCTTGTAATTACGGCCGTAAATGCTCCATTGCGCAAAATAGGAACCAACATGGCGGCCCACCGTCGGCGTCGGCTCGGGCGGCACGCCCGTGCCCGGCCCGGGGCCGGGGTCGCCGCCGCCCGGGATGCATTCGCTAGCCGGCCTCTCCTCCCACGGTCCCCATTGATCCGCGCCCGGCTGATTGTTCTGCGTCCACCACTTGGCGCGCCAGGTCTTGTTGGCGTACAAGGCGTAATCGCCGCCGTTATAGGTCTGCGCATTGCTCCACGCGCTGCAGGCCGGCGCGGCGAACGCCGCCGCGCTGCTCAACAACAAGCCAGCCCCTCCAAACAGCGCCGACAACGTCAACGAAAGTTTCGACATTCGGACCTCCTCAATTCTGTCAGTGATCACGGCAGCGTCATGCTGTCCCCGCTGCAGCACCGCAAGCCGGCGTTTTAGTTCGGACATGTGGTATTACAGTGGTATCAGATTCGAGCAATCACTCCACGACTGCCAACCCAAATTTCACCAACCTGTCCTTAATAACAGTTAAAACAGGTCAAAATGATTGCCTTACGTTGATACTGATGCGGCGGGTGCACAAAAAGTGACAAAAAATCATAATTTCGTTGATTTGATGGAATTTATCGCAAATAAAGCAGAAAAAAGGACGTAAAAACGCAGTTGGAGAGAGCTATTTCCTCAGAAAGAAAACAAGCCAAGCGTAGGAGAGTTGCCTGTTGGCAATTGGAGACAAAACTTCACAGAACAAGCAGAGACTTCACAAAGCCATGCCACTACAAAACCATTACATTTTTAATCACACCCTAAACCAGCCAGCCAACAATACAAAAAGGAGGCCGTAGCCTCCTTTCGATACCCTGCCTGTAGCCGCAGAATCAAGCCGCTTTTTTCACATGCGCTTTTTTGTGGTGATGCTTCTTGGCATGCTTCTTGGCTGCTTGGGCTTTTTGCGCGGCCGGAGCGGAAGCCGCTTTCTTGGCGTGCTTCTTGTGATGGTGCTTCTTGGCGTGATGCTTCTTGGCATGCGCCGGAGCGGCAGCCTTGGCGGCCGGAGCGGAAGCGTCGGCGGCGAAGGAGGCAGCGGAAGTCAGGCCGAGTACGGAAGCCAGAATCAGTGCGGCGATATTTTTCATGGTGTTTCTCCAAATCTGCGACTTAGCGGTTGTCAGGGCACCGTCCTGGTGCATCCTTGTATTCATCATATGCAAGCCGACTCGCCGCAGTCTGTGAGGCCTGTGTTAAATCATGTAACCGATCGTACAAAGCTCAAGTTTGCGCCGGCTCCTTGCTGGCCACCCGCGTGACCAGAATCTGATCGATCTTGTGGTTGTCGATGTCCACCACCTCGAACTTGTAACCTGCGTATTGCACGCAATCGGTGCGCCGCGGAATCTTGCGCAGCATATACATCATGAAACCCGCCACCGTCTCGTAGTTCTGATCGTCGGGCAATTCGTCGATCTCCAATACCCGCAGCACATCCTCCACAGGCGTGATGCCGTCCACCAGCCAGGAGTTCTCGTCGCGCTTGACGATCTGTTCCTCCTGCCCCTGCCCCACCATATCGCCCATCACCGTGGACATCACATCGTTAAGGGTAATCAGACCCACCACAAAACCATATTCATTCAGAATGACGGCGAAGTCCTCTCGAGTGCCCTTGAATTGATCCAAGGATTCCGACAAGGTCAGGGAATCCGGAATCATCAGCACCGTTTTCAACAAACCGGGCTCCTTCAAGGAGATGGCGCGCCCGGCCAACACCCGCCGCAGCAAGTCCTTGGAGTCAACGTAGCCCACCACATTGTCGATGCCGTTGTCGCAGACCAGAAACTTGGAATGCGGCTGCTCGGCCACTTTCGACTTAATACTCTCCTCTCCCTCGTCCAGGGTGAAGTAGATGATGCTCTCGCGCGGCGTCATCGACGACGGCACCAGCCGGCTTTCCAGTTCGAATACGTTTTCAATCACTTGATGTTCTTGCCGATGCAGCACGCCGGCTTCAGCGCCGGCGTCCATCATCGCCGAAATATCGTCGCTGGTGATTTCGTCGCGCGGGCTGGTGGGCATGCCCGCCAAACGCAGCAATACGCCGGACATTTCATTGAACAACCACACCAGCGGCTTGAACAGCAGCACCATGAACAGCATCGGCCGCACAATGCGAACTGCCACAGACTCCGCCGCCACCATGCCCACGCGCTTGGGCGTCAAGTCGGCGAAGAGGATGAATAGGCTGGTCACCAGCAGGAAGGAAGCCAGAAAACCCAGGCTCTGCGCCAGTTCGGGGGACAAGAAAAAACCCAGCACCCGGGCGAAGAAAGGCGTGAACGCCGCCTCGCCGACAATACCGCCGAGAATAGCCACCGCATTGACGCCGATCTGCACCACGGTGAAAAAATGGCCTGGATGCTCCTGCAAGGCCAAGACCTTCCCGGCGTTGTCGTTGCCCTCGTCCAACATTTGACGCAAACGGATCTTGCGCGAGGCCGCCAGCGATATCTCCGACACTGAGAAAAAGGCGCTGGCCAGGATCAGCGCCAGAATAATCATCATATCCGTCATCAAGCTCTCCATTTTTGCCCGCCGCAGCGCCTGAACACCGCACAGGCGACGGCATACGGCAGAAGGCATGATAAATAGTTCAAATCATAATTTCCGTAATGATAGCAGCGAACCGGGGTTTAGCCGAAGCTCGCGGCAACCGTTACAATAAGGTTCCCGCATTTCAAAAGGCCGCCATCATGGATTGTGAATTGTGCCGTGGCCCGTCCGGCCAAGTATTGCACGAAGACGACCGCCTAAAAGTCCTACTGGTCGACGAGGAAGGCTATCCCGGCTTCTGCCGGGTGATCTGGAAGGCCCACATCAAGGAAATGACGGACCTGTCCCCCTGCGACCGTTTGCACCTGCTGGACTGGGTCCATAACGTCGAAGCCGCGCTGCGGCGCTGCACGCAAGCCGACAAGATCAATCTGGCCAGCCTGGGCAATATGGTGCCGCACCTGCATTGGCACGTGATTCCCCGCTTCGCCGACGACGCCCATTTCCCCGCCCCGATCTGGGCTGCCGCCCGCCGCCAAGGCCCCCCGCGCGCCTGGCCGCAGCTGGCGGAACAATTACGCCGGCAGCTCGCCTCTTCTCAGAGCCATTGCTGGCTGGACTATCAGATCCAGGTCGATCAGATACCGGACGGGCTCGAAGGCGCCGATTTAGCCTGCTACCGCTTCTTCGCGGAATCCGGCCTGGCTTGGCCTGTCAACGGCATTGACGCCGATGGACGTCACTGGCTAGCCCTGCGCCGCTGCGGCCGGGATGGCGCGGAACAAGTGGACACCTTGCGCCTGGAGCCCGGCAGCTACCGGCAACTGCCCTGTTCTCGCCTTTATCAAGCCGAACTCCTGCGCTGAGAGCGTGTTTACGCTCTCGCGAGTCAAGGCGAAAACGGCTGAAAAAGCGGAGTGTAGACACGGCGCACGAGCATTTTGAAGACGCGCCCACCGTGCAACGCTCCACGACACGTAGCAGATCGTAAACAGGTTCTGAGACCCGCTGGCGGTCTTCCGCATCGTAAAAGGCCGGATCAACACGCCTAATGCCGCTAACCAGGCAACGGATTCGACAAGCGCAGGACCAGCAGCCCCACCTCCCCAATCTGAAAGAGGAATGCCATGCACCAAACCTTGATCTCCGCGGAACAACTGGCGGCTCTGCCGGCTGAACGCCTTGTGATTCTGGATTGCCGCTTCCGGCAGGAACAAGCGGATTATGGCTTGACCGTCTATGAAGCCGGCCATCTGCCAAACGCGCATTACCTGAATCTGGAGTACCACCTTTCCGGCAGCAAGACCGGCGAAAACGGCCGTCACCCGCTGCCTGACGGCAGCCGCTTGGCCGTGGACTTCGGAGCAATCGGCATCACCCCGGACACCCAGGTCGTCGCCTACGACGACGCCGCCGGGCAATACGCGGCCCGCGCCTGGTGGTTGCTCCGCTGGCTGGGGCACTCCGCGGTTGCGGTGCTGGACGGCGGCATCCAAGCCTGGACCCGGGCCGGCTACGCTCTAGACAAGCAGGCCGCGGAACGCCGCCCCTGCCGTTTCTCGATCAGACCGGCGCTTGAAGACACCGTCGACGCCTCCGCCGTGCTGGCCAATATCGAGCAAGCGGCTTTCACCGTGGTAGACGCTCGCTCCACCGAACGTTACCGCGGCGAAGGCGAAACACTGGACCCGGTGGGCGGCCATATCCCCGGCGCGGCCAATCGCTTCTTCATGCACAACGTAGACGCCGACAACCGCTTCAAGCCGGTGGAACAACTACGCGCCGAATGGCTGGCCGTGCTTGGCGACGCCGATCCGACGAGCATCGTTCATCAATGCGGCTCCGGCGTCACCGCCTGCCACAACCTGCTGGCGATGCGTCACGCCGGTTTCGAAGGCGCCCGGCTCTACCCCGGTTCCTGGAGCGAGTGGTGCAGCGATCCGACGCGGCCGGTCGCCCGCTAGACTCAGGCCAGCATCAGTTCCTGCAGCAGATCCTGGCCGAAGCGCCAATGCCCAAGACGCGCGGCGCTGCCTAAATGCCCATTCGCGCCGGCGTCAACCAAGGGACAGCCCCAAACGCGGGCCATCGCCTCCGCCTCCGCCATCTCGCAGAACAAGTCGTCGCGGCTGGCCACCAGCAAGGCGGGGGCGGGCAAGCGCAGCGTGGGCGCACTGAAGCCGGCAAACGCAGGCAAGGGCGCGTCATCCGGCAATTCGCCGCTGGCTCGCGCCCGCGCCTCGCTGATGGGCAAGGCCGGCGGCGCCACCAGCAACAGCCCTTGCAAGCGCTTCTGTTCAGACAGGGACAAGGTGCGCAGCCAGGCCGCCGCCGCATGACAGCCCAGGCTGTGCGCCGCCAGCAGCCAGCGGCCCGGCACCTGCTCCAGCGTGCGCCTGATGCCCTCTACCCAAGCCTCGCATTCCGGGTACAGCCAATCGTCTTGCTCCACTCTGCGCGCCAACGGATAGCAGCGCTCCCAACTGGTCTGCCAGTGTTCGGCGCCGGAGTTACCCCACCCCGGTACCGTGATCAAAGTGACGTCGTCCTCGTCCAACATCACAGGCTCCGCTCGTAATCGACGATCAGCGGCGCATGATCGGAAAACTTCTCGTCCTTATACACCGATGCGCTGCGAGCTTGCGCCATCAACGACGGCGTCACAATGTGGTAATCGATGCGCCAACCCACATCCTTGGCGTAAGCCTGGCCGCGGTTGCTCCACCACGTGTAGCCCGGCGTGTCGGGGTACAGGCGGCGCCACACGTCGCACCAGCCCACGCGGTCCAGCAAGTCGGTCATCCAGGCGCGCTCTTCCGGCAGGAAGCCGGAGTTCTTCAGATTGCCCTTCCAGTTTTTCAGATCGATCTCGTTATGAGCGATGTTCCAGTCGCCGCAGATCACGATGTCGCGGCCGGCCGCGCGCAGCGTTTCCAGATGCGGCATGAACACGTCCAGAAAATCGAATTTCACTTGCTGGCGCTCATCGCTGCTGGAGCCTGACGGCAGATACAGTGAAATCACGCTGAGATTGCCGAAGTCCAGTTGCAGAAAACGGCCTTCGGCGTCGATCCAATCAACGCCCAATCCCTCCACCACCGCATCCGGCTGATGACGGGTATACAGGCCCACGCCGCTATAACCTTTCTTTTCCGCATAGTGGAAGTAACCGGTCATCCCGTCCGGCTGTCGCATGCGTTCGGACAAGTCGGCCGCCTGGGCCTTCAGTTCCTGCACGCAGACAAAGTCGGCGTCTATGCCAGCCAACCAGTCAAAGAAACCTTTTTTATCGGCGGAGCGGATGCCGTTCAAATTAGCGGAAACGATTCGAAGCAAGAGACTCTCCCGTGATATGCTTGCCGGCAATTTTTTCAGCCGTTCAAACAGTTAACAGTTAATAAGGAGTAACGATGAGCGATTTCCGTCAGGATTTTATTCGTTTTGCGCTCGACAAGCAGGTTTTGAAGTTTGGCGAGTTCATCACCAAGGCCGGCCGCAAGTCACCCTACTTCTTCAACGCCGGCCTGTTCAACGACGGCCTGTCCACTTTGAACTTGTCCCGCTTCTACGCCAAGTCGATACTGGAAAGCGGCGTGCAATTCGACATGCTCTTCGGTCCGGCCTATAAAGGCATCATCCTGGCAGCCGGCGCGTGCATGGCCATGGCGGAGCAAGGCCGCAATGTGCCCTTCGCCTACAACCGCAAGGAAGCCAAGGACCACGGCGAAGGCGGCACCCTGGTGGGCGCCCCGCTACAAGGCAAGGTTCTGATCATCGACGATGTGATCTCGGCCGGCACCTCGGTGCGCGAATCGGTGCAATTGATCCGCGCCGCTGGCGCCGAACCGGCGGGGGTGGCCATTGCATTGGACCGCATGGAGCGCGGCAGCGGCGAATTATCGGCGGTGCAGGAAGTAGCCCAGCAACATGGCCTGCCGGTCATCGCCATCGCCACGCTGAAAGACCTGCTCGGCTTCCTGGAACATAGTCCGGAACTGGCGGCACACTTGGACGCAGTGCGCGCCTATCGGGCGCAATACGGAGTCAACGACTGATGAAACCGCTTGCCGGATTCGCGCTACTGATACTGGGAACCGTCGCCTATGCCGGCGGACTCTACAAGTGGGTGGACGAGTCCGGCAAAGTGCATTACAGCGACTCGCCTCCGCTCCAAAGTCAGCAGCAGGGCGTTGCCGAGCTTTCCAAGCAGGGTTCCGTCACCAAACCGGCGGAAAGCCCCGCCGCGCGCCAAGCGCGAGAGGCCGCCGAAGCGGCGCAAAAACAACGCGACGCCCATCAACTGGAAAATACCCGCCGCGACAACGCGCTGGTGGAAAGCTACGCCAACCTGCAGCAACTGCAAGCCGAGCGGGCCAAACAACAGGCTGTGCTGCAAAGCGCGCTGGACGCGCTACAACAACGCGCCCGCGGCCTGACGCTGCAGATTCAAGGCATTCAGCAGGACATTGCCCAGAGCCTGCGCAACAAACAAGCGCCACCGCAAAACAGCCAACGCAATCTGCATGTGCTGCAGTCGGAACAAAGCGAACTGGCCAAGCAGATCTCCATCAAGCAGCAGGAGCTGGCCGCGTTCCGCCAAAAAACCCAGAACGATCTGAACCGTTACCGGCAATTACGCGGCGAATAGCGCGCCGGTCGCATTACTGTCCGCCGTCCTTGCGCTGCCAAGCCTCGTTCAAGGCCTTGGTGGCCGCCTCGCTGATCTGCGCCGCGGCGGCTTGAGCCGACTTCGCCGCCTCCAATTCCGCGTTGGCCCCGCTCAAGCCCGCCTGCGCTTCCGCCAAACGCTGTTCCGCCTTAACCTTGTCGGACTCGGCCTGCGCCAAACGCGCATCCGCCTTTTGCTGCGTGCCACGCACTTGCTGGTAGTACATCTGTGCTGCCAACAGCTGTTCATCCGCCGTCTGCGCCAAAACCAGCGCCGGCAACGCCAGTGCGGCCAAGACCGCTACGATCCCGTTTACCTTCATCACACAGCTCCCGTTTTTGGTGTAGATGCGCAAGCTTAACGCGGCGGAAGCGTTTTGGCTAAATCCGGCTGCGGCGCCAAGACCGGCTTCACATGCGAAGGCCGCGACAACAAATAAAGCAAGACGCTCAGCTCAATCGCTCCTACCAGCCACGGGACCCAGTGCGGCGGCCGCGTCAGCAGCAGAGCGGCGAAACCCATGCCCATGCCCAGCGCGGCAAAACACTTGGCCTTGACCGGCACCACGCGCTGCTCGCGCCAGCGGCGCAGCCCCGGTCCGTAACGCGGATGCGCCAATAGCCGCTGCTCCAGCCGCGGGGAGGATTTGCTGAAGCAGGCTAGCGCCAAAATCAGGAAGATCGTAGTGGGCATCACCGGCAACAGCGCGCCGATAATGCCCAAGACCAGCATCGCCACGCCGGCGCACAAGTAGAACCAGCGCACCGCGGGGTGCCGCGCGGGATGACTCAAGCGTACACCTGATCCAGATGGCGGTTCATGCAGGCAAACGCAGCCACCGCGCCGGCGGTAACGCGCTGCTCGGCCGCCTCGTCCAGTTGCAAGCCGTCCAACACGGCGGTGAAGGCGCGCCAGTGACGAGCGCGGCCATCCGGATGGCCGGCCAGGTGGCGAGCGCCGCAGTTCTCATCCAAGCCCAACTTGCCAGCCAGCTTGTAAAGAATTGCCGCGCCCAGTTTGGAACCCTCTACCACGTAGAGCCAACCCATCGCGCTCGCCACGTCCAGCGTGCTGCTGATCGGCGCTTCGCGCAATTCCGGCAGCGGCCGGTCCAGATCACGCAGATCGGCGGCGATGCTGTCGTAACGGCGGCGCTCGGCCAGATCCGGGAACAAGCGCGCCAGCTCAGGATTGTCGTAAAGCGCGTCGGCGTCTCGCAGAAAGCGGTATTGCGCCAGCAAAAAGCGCGCGTAGTTTTCACGAGTGGCGAACGGCTGATTCGCCATGATGCGTTGGTCCAGCGCATCGTGCGTTTCGTGGGTGCGGGCTTTCAGGTCCTGGGTGCGGGTGTTCTCGACAACGGTAGTCATGCTCTGCGTTTCCTATTTGATGCGAAACCGAAGGTCCGCGCTCGACAGCGCGGACGGCGGGATGATGCGGTTAACTCGCCATTATAATGCGAATGATTCTTACAATCATTATCAAATTTACCATAGCAAGGCCATTGACGCACCGAGACCCATCAAGGCACAGACAAACATGGGGAGAGGAAACACAGAACACGGGAGGTAAAGCAAAAACAAAAAGGCCAGTTCTCGCGAACTGGCCTGATTGCTATAAATTTGGTGGGTCGTGCGGGATTCGAACCTGCGACCAACGGATTAAAAGTCCGCTGCTCTACCAGCTGAGCTAACGACCCTCGAACAAAACTCTTGGCAATTTCCAGTATCGGAAACTGGTGGGTCGTGCGGGATTCGAACCTGCGACCAACGGATTAAAAGTCCGCTGCTCTACCAGCTGAGCTAACGACCCAAGAGAGAGCGCAACTATAATGAAACAGTTCAGGGTCGTCAACGGGTTTTTGTATTTTTTTTCATGAGAATGACACTGACACGCACGGGAAAGCCGGATTGAAACGGGAACCGAAGCGTCAAGATATCATCTAAGCCCGAACGATAATTCCAAGCCGGCCTTGAAAGCCGCCCAGCCATACCCATGTGTACAACAAGGGGTCAGATTGACTCGTCCGTCGTCTTGATCGCGACACCCACTTATCGGATTCAGTTGCCCATGCGCACCTTCCTCATCCTGCTGTTGCTGTACCCCTTCGCAGAAATCGCCGCCCTGGTGGCTTTGGCGGATCGCTTCGGAGGTTTAGCCGTTTTCCTGTTCGTCGTACTGTCTTCCTTGCTGGGCCTGTGGATGCTGCGCAATCAGCAGATCGGCGCCTTGTTCACCTTGGGCAGCGTGATGCGCCAGGGCGACCGGGTATCGCTGTATTCCTTGCTCTGGCCGCTGCGCTACTTGCTGGCGGGCGTGTTGTTTCTGATACCAGGCGTCATCAGCGACCTGGCCGCCGTACTATTGCTGCTGCCTTTCAAAGGCCCCAGCATCGCCGTCAATACCCACTCGGCGCAGGGGCCCGGCCCCGCCGCCAACCCAGACATCATTGATGGAGAATATACTCGGGTGGACAAAACCACTCCGCCCGACCGGCGCCTTCACTGAAGGTCCAGCCGCTGCAGAGCGTCCTCTTCAGAGGCCTCGCACTGAAGCAAAACCACCTTGCGCCGGCTCTTGTCGCCGGACAATAGTTGGACGTCGCGCTTGGCCACGGAGAAGCGTTGCGCCAGCCAGGCCAGCAGGGCCGCATTGGCCTTGCCGTCCACCGGCGGCGCCGCCAAGCGTATTTTCAGGCAGTCTCCATGTTCTCCCGCCGCCTCGGTTTTCTTGGCGCCGGGCTGCACGTGCAGAGTAAGACGGATGGTGCCGTTACGGCAGTCCAGCCAAGGTTTCATGATTTTTTCCCGCAAATCGGGAGAGTGTAGTCCAAAAGACCCAGCGCCGGCGTCAGCCGGCGAGGCGTCGGCTCTCCCTTCACTTATGAGGATATCGCGATGGATATTGGAATCAACGAACAAGACCGCCAGGAAATCGCTCATGGCTTGTCCCGCCTGCTGGCCGACACTTACACCTTGTATCTGAAAACCCACAACTTCCACTGGAACGTTACCGGGCCGATGTTCAACACCCTGCACCTGATGTTTGAAACCCAGTACAACGAACTGGCTCTGGCAGTGGACGCCGTGGCCGAGCGCATCCGCGCCCTGGGCCACCACGCGCCGGGCAGCTACGCCGACTACGCCAAACTGACTGCGATCCAGGAAGCCGCCGGCGCCCCGCCCAAAGCCGAGGAAATGATCCGCCAACTGGTGGACGGCCATGAAACCGTATGTCGCACCGCGCGCAGCATTTTCGCCGTGGTTGAGCGCGCTTCGGACGAGCCCAGCGCCGACCTGCTGACCCAGCGCCTTCAGGTTCACGAGAAGACCGCATGGATGCTGCGCAGCCTGCTGGAAAAATAATATCCGCAGACCCTGAGGCATCCGCCACGCCGCGCTCAGCGCGGCGTTTTTGCTGGCCGCCGTGCTACACTTTCAGCTGCACTCGGTTCCGCCTGCGGCGACAGCCGCGGCGAACTCCGCTTACCCGGTGAAAGCCAACAGCCATCCATGTCCTCTAGCCCGTCCTCGTCCACGTCCTCCAGCGCCACCATGCTGCCGCTGTGCTTGACGCTGCTCGCCTCGCTGCTGGTCCATGCGCTGCTGTTCAGCCTGGAGATGCGCCCGCGTTCCAGCCCGCCCCCGCCCGCCTCCGCCCAAATCATCAATGTGCAGTTGAACCAGACACCCAGCCGGCTGACGCCCAAAACCCGCCGGCAGGCGGAACAGAACAACCTGGGCGCGGGCAACAGCGCACAGACGGACAAGCTTGCCAGCCATCGCGCTAAGCCAGTCGCCGCCCCTGCCGATCCCGGCACACCCGAACCCGCCGACGCCTCCCCGCGGCAACAAACCATCGCCCGTCCCCCGGAGGCAGGCAAAAAGCCTGCACTGCCGCCCTCTCAATCCGGCACGGTCGGACATGTCAGCGCCGGCAGCCTGCTGGCCCAAGTCGGAGAGATGAGCCGGCAATTGGGCGACAGCGGTCTCGCCGACAACGAACAGGAAAGCGGCGGCAAACAGGGCAAGCTGGCCGAAAGCGCCCGCGGCTACCCCTGGGCCCGTTATCAGGAAGACTGGCGACTCAAAGTGGAGCGCATCGGCAACCTCAACTACCCGGAAGCCGCTCGCCGCCAGAATATTCACGGCGCGGTGACGCTGGAAGTGCTGATCGCCGCCGACGGCGGCCTCCGCGAGGTGCGCGTGCTGCGCAGTTCCGGCTTCGGCGTGCTGGATGAGGCCGCGCGTCGCATCGTGGAACTGGCCGCGCCCTACCCGCCGTTCCCGGCGTCGCTCGCGGAACAATACAGCTCGCAACGCATTCGTCAAAAATTCGTTTTCACTCGCGACAACCAACTATCCAGTCGCTGACACATCATCAAGGAATCTCTATGTACGAAGTCAATCGCAGTATCGCCCTGATCCGCCCCCTCGCCCCCTTCCACACCTGGCTGCAATCATTGCCCGGCGGCTTGGATGAGGAGATCTCGTTGGCGCACCTGGGCCAGGACTGCAACGCCCTGCTGATCCCGGCGGCGGAAGATTACGCCGACGCCCAAGCCTTCGTTTTCGAACGGTATCAACAGCTGTTCCAAGCCGAGCTGGCCGACTGGTGCGAGGATGACTCCCTGTGGCCGGAAGAACTTTCGCTGGAACTGTTCCAACAATGGTTCTCGCTGGAAATCCATTCCATCGTCACCGATCTGGTCGACGAGGCGCTGGAGCGCGAGGCCTTCGTGCCGCTGGAACTGGGCGAATAAGCATACGCGCGCCACGGCGTCGCCGGGCGCCATCACGAGCAAGGGAGAAACACCATCATGCAACACAATACCAAGATCAAAGTGCGCGGCTACCATCTGGACCTATACGGCCACGTCAACAACGCCCGTTATCTGGAGTTTCTGGAAGAGGCGCGCTGGAACTACTTCGAGAGCCGCGGGGATCTCCCCTGGTTCCTGCAGTCCGGCCTGGCGCTGGTAGTCGTCAACATCAATATCGACTACCGCTACCCTGCCACCATGGGCGACGAGCTCGTGATCGAAACCGGAGTCAAGAGCATAGGCACCCGCAGTGCAGTGATGCATCAGCGCGTGAACCTGGCAGGCAACGGCAAACTGGTGGCCGAGGCCGACGTCACCTTCGCCGTGTTTGACGCCAAACAAGGCAAGGCTGTGGCGCTGGACGGCAAGCTGAAGGAACTACTGGAACAAATGCTGGCCGAACAGGCTTGATCGTCATGGCATGAACCATCCGGGCCGCGCCCGGACTTTACCGCAGGACAAGAAAATGAAGAAAGGTCTGCTCGCGCTGCTGGGCGTCGCGCTGGTCGCCGTTGTCGCCTACATGGCGCTGTTTGCCGGCTCGCCGGCGCCCCAGGTCAATTACACCTCGCTCAACGGCCAGGCCGCCAGCACCGAGTCGCTCAAAGGCAAGGTGGTGCTGGTCAATTTCTGGGCCACCAGCTGCCCTGGCTGCGTAGAGGAAATGCCGGAAATCAAGAAGATGCATCAGGAATTCGCCGGCAAGGGCTATGAAACCATCGCGGTGGCGCTGAGCTACGACCCGCCCAATTACGTGAAAAGCTTCGTGGACAAATACCAGCTGCCCTTCTTCGTGGCGCTGGACAGCAACGGCCAGATCGCCAAGGCTTTCGGCGACATCCAATTAGCGCCAACCACGTTCCTGATCGACAAACAGGGCAAGATCATCAAACGCTATGTTGGCGTGATGGACTTCGAGGAGGTGCGCAAGCTGGTACGGCAGCACCTGTGAGCGCGCCCCCCTCAAAAATAAACGCCCCGGTCCGCCGGGGCGTTTCTCATCGCGCGGAGCACACCGTGCAAGCCGGATCCCGCGGCACCTTGATCTGGCGGAACTCTCCGCTCAGCCCGTCATACAGGGTCAACCGCCCCAAATGCGGCGCGATGCCCGCCAAAAGCTTGACCGCTTCCACCGCCTGCAGGCTTCCTATCACCCCAACCAATGGCGACAACACGCCAAAAGTCGCACATGGCCCGTCGCCGGCCTCCCCCTCGTCCGGAAACAGGCAGTGATAGCAAGGCGACGCCGCGTCGCGTGGATCGAACACCGCCAGTTGACCGGCGAAACGCACCGCCGCGCCCGACACCAGCGGCGTGCCGGCTGCCACACAGGCGCGGTTCACCGCATGCCGGGTGGTGAAATTGTCGCTGCAGTCCAGCACCAGGTCATGACCGGCCGCCAGCTCATCCAAAGCCGCTTGGTCCAGCCGCCGCGCCAGAGGCCGCGCGTCCACCTCGGGATTGATGCGGCGCATCCGCTCGGCGGCGGACTCCGCTTTCAAACGCCCCAGGCTGTCGCTGTCATGAACAATCTGACGCTGCAGATTGGACAGCTCGACCACGTCGTCGTCGGCGATGCTGATCTGTCCTACTCCGGCGCTGGCCAGATAAAGCGCCACCGGCGAGCCCAGACCGCCTGCGCCGACGATAAGCACCCGCGCCCGGCTCAGCCGCTGTTGGCCGACAATGTCGATCTCCGGCAGCAGAATGTGCCGGCTATAGCGCAAAAGCGCCTCATCGTTGAGTTCAATCATGATTGCTAGCCTAATCCGAACAACGCCGTTGCGCCATCGCCCAAAAGCATAAGGCCAGCCGGGATACGGCTGGCCTTATAAACTGTTTTCGATCTGCTACGCGTCAGCGGAATTGTGTTTGGACTAGAGCAACATTCGAAATGTTCATGTACCACATGTACATTTCGCTTTCTAAGCCTCAACGCCTTGGCTCGCCTTAGCTCGCGAGATCGTAAACACGTTCTTATGCGTCAAACAGCAAAGCGGACTTATTCTTCCACCGTCTTGCGGGCGAACTTGATGCCCAACTGCTTGAGCTTGCGATACAGATGGGTGCGTTCCAGGCCGACCTTCTGCGCCACCCGGCTCATATTGCCGTTCTCCAGCGAGATATGGTATTCGAAGTAACGGCGCTCCAACTGTTCGCGCAACTCGCGCAGCGGCATGTTGAAATCGAAACCGGACTCCTCCACCGGCTTCTCATGACGGAACTGAGCCAGCACCTTGTTGACTTCGCCCGCGTCCACTTCGTCCGACTCGGAAGTCAGCGCCAGGCTCTTGATGATGCTGCGCAACTGCTCAAGGTTGCCAGGCCAGTCGTACTGGCGCAGCGCGTTGAGCGCGGCCGTGGTCAGCTTGCGCGCCGGGACCTGCTTGGACTCCACCAACTCGGTCAGAATCTGCTCGGCGATGAAGATGATGTCTTCGGAGTGCTCGCGCAGCGGCGGAATCGGCACGATCACGCTGGACAAGGCCGTCAGCAACCGGTTGTCGCACTCGGGATCCACCAGCAATTCCTGCAGCGGACGGCTGCAAGAGCACAGCAGCCTCACATTGAAGCGGTCCAGCTTGGACAGCAAGAACAGCAGGCCTTGCTGCACGCGACGGCCGTACTGGCCAATCTCCGGCAGGAACAGCACGCCGTTATTGGCCTTTTGCAGCAGCTCCAGCGGAGCGTCCGCCAATTGCTCCTGCTTGGCCGGCGTCACCCACGGGGTATTGCCCTGATGGAAGAAGCGCGCCACCAGTTCGAAGCCGGAACCGGGCTCGCCGGTCAGCAACACCGGCGACTTGACCTTGGCCACGCGCTCCAATTGCCGCTTCAGTTCCTGGATCGGCTCGCTGCGGCCCAGCTTGTCCAGGTTCAGCGAGGTGTTGGCCTGCATGTCGCCGTACTTCAGCGCTCGCTGTACGGTGGTCAGCAGCTTTTGCAGCGCAATCGGCTTCTCGAGGAAGTCGAAAGCGCCGATGCGAGTCGCCTCCACCGCGGTGTCTATGCTGGCGTGACCGGACATCATCACCACCGGCATGTTCAGCTGACCGGACTTGGCCCATTCCTTGAGCAAAGTCACGCCGTCGCAATCCGGCATCCAAATGTCCAGCAACACCAACGCTGGACGCGTCTGGTTGCGCAACTGTCTGGCTACCTCGGCGTTTTCCGCCAGCGCGACGGTGTACCCCTCATCCTGCAGTATCTCGGAGAGCAATTCACGGATACCGATCTCGTCGTCAACAATCAAAATATCGCTGCTACGCATTAGGCCTCCAGCAATGGCAGGGAGAGAAGGATGCGCGCGCCGTTTGGTTCGAGGTTACCCACTTTGATCTGCCCGTGATGGTCTTCAAGAATCTTCTTGACCACCGCCAGGCCAAGACCGGTACCTTTGGTCTTGCTGGTCACATAGGGTTCGAACACGCGTTGCAGGATCTCCGGAGCAAAGCCCGGACCATTATCCTCCACGCAAACGAGCGCATTGCCTTCTTCTTTTCGGCTGCTAATTTGAATCATCGGGATGTCAACGTCAAGGACCGCATCTTGCGCGTTCTGAATCAGGTTATGTAAAACCTGCCGCAACAATGCCGCATCCGCCATGATCATCAACGGCCTTTCATCAAGCGCCATCTTAACAGCAGAGTTGGATTCGTAAAGAGCCATCACCTCCCGCACCACTTGATTCAGGTCCAATTCGGTCAACTTGGTGCGCGGCGCGCGCGCGTAATCGCGAAACGCGTCCACCATCGCCTTGAGCGCGCCCACCTGTTTGATGATGGTGTCCGTGGAGCGGCGCAGCATGTCGGCGTCGCCTCCCGCCAGCTTGTCCTGCAGCTTCATCGCCAGGCGTTCGGCCGACAGTTGGATCGGCGTCAGCGGGTTGCGGATCTCGTGCGCCAGCCGCTTGGCCACCTCGCCCCAAGCCGCGTCGCGCTGGGCGCGCGCCAGTTCCGTGATGTCGTCGAACACCACCACGTAACCCACCGCGGACGCTTCCGGCAGATGGGCGCCCCGCACCAGCAAGGTGCGCTCGCCCTGGACCGTCAAATAGTTGAGCTGAGTTTTCCAGTCGCTGTCGCTGTTCTTGGACGCGTACTCCAGCACACACTCCACCAACGGCGCAACCGCCGGAATCGACGTGGCCCAGTGCGGGAAGTCCTGGTCGGATACTTCGGCGAAATCCACGCCCAGAATGCGAGAAGCGCTGGTATTGGCGGCGCGCAGCTGCCAATCGGCGCCGAAGGCGATCACCCCGGCGCTCAGGTTGGCCAGAATGCTTTCCAGATAAAGTTTGCTGCTTTCCAGTTCGCTGCGGCTGAGGTCCGCGGCGAGACGCGCGTCCTCCAGCTGCTGAGTCATCCGGTTGAACAAGGTGGTCAGCATGCCCAGTTCGTCGCGCCGATACACTGGGTGACGTTTGGAAAAGTCGCCCTGCGCCACTGCCCGGGTGCCGGCGGCCAACTCGGACAAGGGAGCTGAAAGTCGCTCGGACAGGAATAAGGCGAAGGCCAGCGCCGCGGTCAGCGCCAACAGCGCGGACAAGGCCAGGGTCAGCATGTAGAAGATGGTCAGCCCTTCGCGGCCCAACAATAGCTGGCGATATTCCGCCCGCGCGGTCTCGATCTGCTCCGCGTCCTGGGCAATGCGTCCGGGCGCGGATTGCAGGGCTTGCAACACACGCTGCTGGCTGTCCAGATTGCGGTAAATCAGCAGCGACTTCAGCACCAGGCCGCTGCCGCCGTCGTTCTCGAAACTGTCCAGCGTCTGGCGCGGTTTGAGCTTGCCTATGCTCTCGCGCGACAGCGAAGGAGGCACTCGCTCGCTGAGCCCGCCGGCGAAGGCCAGCAACTGACCGCTGCGGGTATAGACAGCAAGTTCCCGCAATCCCAATTGCTCGCGCAAGCGCTCCAACCGCGCCGGCAATAGGCTTTCAGGCAAGGATTCGATATCGTCCTGAACCGAACGCGCGCGGCGGCCTAGATCCTCCTGCACATACTGCAGCGAATTGCGCGCCAGGCCCAGGCTGCGCTCCAGCGCCGACTCGACTCGGACGTCGAACCAGCTTTCGATGCTGCGGGTCAGGAACTGGGCGGAAACGGTGAACACCAGGATGCCCGGCACCAAGGCCACCACCGCAAACATCATCACCAGCTTTTGGGTCAGCTTGGCGCCGAACACCCGTTGCCGCACCCGCTGACGCAACCGCAGCAACTGGCGGGCCACCACGCCCAGCAGCGTGGCGAGCAAGAGGCCGTTCAGGCCGAACACCCACCAGTAGTATTCGTTGAGTTTGGATGCGTTACCGGTGGCCAAGGCCAGCAGATAAAGCAGGATGGCGCCCAGCGTCGCCAGCGCGACCCCAGCGTAGCGCATCAGCCACCATCCTTTACGTCCAGCTTGATCCAGTCGGACGACAGCGACCAATCCGCCGAGCCCAGCGCGTTCAGTTGGAATGGTTTGGGAAGCTCGCCGATGTCCAGCAATAGCCGCACCTGGCCGGCAACGCGCCCCGGGGCCCGCGGGTCCAAGGTGCCGGAGTTGAGAACTCGCCACCCCTGGATCGCGCCCACCGCGCCCAGCGCCTCGCGCAGGGTGGGATAATAATTGGAGAGGCCGCCGATGGTGACGCGATAGCGATTGGTCAGCGACTGATAGGACAGCTTGAAGCCGAGTTGGGCGTGCGGATCGAACCACTCGCTGAAATTCAGATAGTAAGCGGTCAGCCGCGGCTTGGTCAGTTGGAACTCCAGCCGAAACGGCAACACCACGCCCTGCTCCAGCGCATCGCTGAGGCTGGGCGTCAGCCGCGTTTGAAAACGGGTGCTGACAGACAGCTGGCCGTCCGTCGTCACCTCTGCTTCAGCGCGACGCGAGCCTATGGTCTCTGCCTGCGCCGCCATGGCGAGGCCGGCCAGCAAGCACAGCAGCAGGCTAACGTTTTTCAAGCAACGCGTAATAAAAGCCGTCATGACGCTCACAAGGAAGCAACTGCTCCTGTCTCAGGCACGCGGCATCCGCATGGCGTTTCAGAAAGGAGTCTAGCTGTTGCTGATTCTCTTCAGGGAAAATGGAGCACGTAGCGTAAAGCATTTTGCCGCCGGAGGCGAGCAAAGGCCACAGCGCGTCGGCCATCGCAGCTTGCTGCACGCCCAGCGCGGCGAAATCGCCCGGGCGGCGCAGCCATTTGATGTCCGGATGACGGCGCACCACGCCGCTGGCGGAGCAAGGCACGTCGGCGAGGATGCGGTCGAAGGGCTGGCCGTCCCACCAGCTCGCCGGCTGGCCGGCGTCGGCCACATGCAGCCGCGCGGTGGCGCCAATGCGCTCCAGATTGTCCGCCACGCGCTGCAAGCGCTGCTCGTCGATGTCCAGCGCAGTGACTTCGACATTGGCGCTCTCCAGGATATGGCCAGTCTTGCCGCCGGGCGCCGCGCAGGCGTCCAGCACCCGCTGGCCGGCGCTCAGATCCAGCCAATGCGCCGCCTGCTGCGCGCCCCAGTCCTGCACCGACACTTCGCCGTCGGCGAAGCCGGGCAGCTCGCGTACATTCACCGGACGCGCCAGCTTGATTGAACCGCCGTCCAGCGCCTCGCCATCCAGCCCGGCGGCTTGCAGCCGCTCCAGATAGGCCGCGGCGTCGCCATGGCGGCGATTGACGCGCAAAGTCATCGGCGGATGGCCGTTGTCGGCGTCCAGAATGGCTTGCCAGGCATCGGGATAAGCGCGCTGCAAACCCTTGATCCACCACAACGGGTGGTTGAAGCTGGCTTCGATGTCTCTTTCCGCCGCGCGCTCCAAGGCCGCGCGCTGCCGCAGGAAGTTGCGCAGCACGCCGTTGACCAGCCCCTTGAAATTGCCCTTGGCCAGCCGGCTGGCCAGGGTCACCGCCTCGTTCACCACGGCGTACTCAGCGGCGCGGGTGTGCAGCAATTGATAGAAAGCCACAATCAACACTCGCTCCAACACCGGCTCAGGCAAGGGCTTGGCCACCAACTGGCGCAGATAAAAACGCAGCCGCGCCAAATGGCGCAGGCTGCCATAGGTCAAATCCTGCAAAGCGCCGCGCTCGGACGGCGTCAACTCCGGCGCCTTGCGTTGAGCTTCGGCCAGCGCCTCGGTCAGGTTGGTTCCGGATTCGACGCGCAACAGAATATTGGCGGCCAATTGCTGAATATGATGCATGGGTGCTTTCTATCAAACCATAACAAACAGGCCAATGCCGGACGGCATTGGCCTTGGGCGATCCAGACGGCGCGGCGGCCGCCGACGCTCTTCAATTAATATACGCCGCGCGCCATCGCTTGCAGCCGTTCTATGCGGTCCGCGGTTTGCGGATGGGTGCGGAACAGATCGCCCATTCCGCCGCCGCCGGACAGCGGGTTGATGATCATCATCTGCGCCGTTTCCGGATGCGCCTCGGCGGTGGGCATCACGATGCCCTGAGCGTAGTATTCGATCTTCTGCAAGGCGGAAGCCAAAGCCAGCGGATCGCCGGAAATCTCGGCGCCGCCGCGGTCGGCTTCAAATTCGCGCGCGCGAGAAATCGCCATCTGGATCAGGCTGGCGGCCAACGGCGCCAACAGGGCGATGGCCAAACGCGGCAACAAACCCACTGGCTGACCGTTCTCATCGCGGCCGCCAAAGAACATGGCGAAGTTGGCCAGCGCGGAAATCGCGCCGGCCATGGTGGCGGAAATGGTGGAGATCAAGGTGTCGCGGTGCTGGACGTGGGCCAGCTCGTGCGCCATCACCCCGCGCAGCTCGCGATAGTCCAGCATGCGCATGATGCCGCTGGTGGCGGCCACCGCCGCGTGCTCGGGACTGCGGCCGGTGGCGAAGGCGTTGGGCTGCTCTTCATGGATCACATAGACGCGCGGCATAGGCAGGCCGGCGCGCTGCGCCAGTTCCGCCACCATGCCGTAGAACTCCGGCGCGCTCTGGGCGTCCACCTCCTGCGCGTTGTACATGCGCAGCACCATCTGGTCGGAATTCCACCAGGCGAACACATTCATAGCCCCGCCAAACAACAGCGCCAGAATCATGCCGCTCTTGCCGCCTATCATGCCGCCGATCACGGCGAACAAGGCCAGAATCGCCGCCATCAGCAAGGTGGTCTTGAACCAGTTGTCCGTCATCCCCCTACCCTTTCATCTCGCTTCAGTCGATCCGATCACACACCCAAACGCGTGCCCGTCAGTTGGCTTCTGCCCGCAACGAAGTCACGCGCGGCCAAGCGCTTGCCGCCAGCCGCCTGCAACACCGTCAGCCGCACCAGGCCGGAACCGCAGCCCACCAACACGCCGTCCGCATCCGCGGCGATGACCAGGCCGGGCTCGGCTTGGCCGGCTTCCGCGACGGCCATCCACAGTTTCAGCGCCTCGCCGGCCAGCAGCGTATGCGCGCCGGGGGCAGGATTGTAGGCGCGGATGGCCCGAGCGACATCTTCCGCCGGCAGGTTCCAGTCCACCAGAGCCTCTGCTTTGCTCAGCTTCTGCGCGTAAGTGACCCCCGCCTCCGGCTGCTTGACCGGCCGAATCGTCTCCAACCCGGCCAGCGTGGACACGATGGCGCGCGCGCCCTCCGCGGCCAGCTTATCGTGCAACGTGGCGGCGGTCTCGTCGGCGGCAATGGCCACCGGATGGATGGACAGCATATCGCCGGTGTCCAGGCCCACATCCATCTGCATGATGGTAATGCCGGTTTCGGCGTCGCCCGCCAAGATGGCGCGCTGGATGGGCGCCGCGCCGCGCCAGCGCGGCAGCAAGGAGGCGTGGATGTTCAAACAGCCGCGCGCGGGAATGTCCAACACCGCCTGCGGCAGGATCAGCCCGTAAGCGGCCACCACCATCAGGTCGGCACCGATGCCGCGCAGCATCTGCTGCGCTTCGTCATTGCGCAAGGAAGCCGGCTGCTCCACGCGCAGACCGTGCTCCAGCGCGACTTCCTTGACCGGGCTGGGCTTCAATTTCATGCCGCGGCCTGCCGGACGGTCCGGCTGGGTCAGCACCAGGGCGATTTCATGGCCGGCGGCGATCAACTCGCGCAGCGCGGCGGCGGCAAACTCCGGCGTACCGGCAAAAATCAATTTCATTCAAACCATTCCGGACAGGGCGCCCACGGCGCCGCCGTCACATATTCTGTTTTTCACGCTTTTTCAGCTTGGTCTTGATGCGGGTCTGCTTCATCTGCGACAGGTATTCGACAAACACCTTGCCGTCCAGATGGTCGATCTCGTGCTGGATGCAGATCGCCAGCAGGCCGTCGGCTTCCAGTTCGAACGGTTTGCCGTCGCGGTCCAGCGCGCGCACCTTGACGTGCTCGGCGCGGGTCACTTTGTCGTAAATGCCAGGCACGGACAAGCAGCCCTCTTCATACACCGTCTCGCCGTCCTTGCTCAGGATTTCCGGGTTGATGAACACGCGGCGTTCGTTTCTTTCCTCGGAAATATCCATCACCACCAGACGGTGGTGGAAATCGACCTGAGTCGCGGCCAAGCCGATGCCTTTGGCTTCGTACATGGTCTCGAACATATTGTCGATCTGCGTCTGCAAGGCCTCGTCGAAGACCTCCACCGGCTTGGCCACGGTGTGCAGCCGTTCATCCGGGTAATGCAAAATATTCAACAATGCCATCGGATTTAATGACTCCCCATCGTTTCAATCACTCATCAAGTTGTCGTATCGCAATCGGCACGCCGATAATAGACATGTTCGAAACGCGATTCGTTGCATGCGGGCCACCCCCCGCAGGTGTCCGTCCACCTTCATATTGGGGCATTTCCCATGCGTAAAAGCATTATATCCTTCGCCTTGGCCCTCGGGCTCGCCGTGCCCGGTTTCGCTGCTGGCCTGCAACTGAAAGCGGATGCGCCCAGCCGCTACACTGTGAAGCGCGGCGACACGCTGTGGAGCATTTCCGGGCGCTACCTGAACAGCCCCTGGAAATGGCCCCGCCTGTGGCGGATGAACCAAGGCGAAATCAAGAACCCGCACTGGATCTACCCGGGCGACGTATTGGCGCTGGACTATGTGGACGGCCAGCCGCGGCTGTCGCTGGCGCGCGGAGCTCAGCGCGAAGTCAAACTGTCGCCGCAGGCCCGTGTCGAGATGCTGGACCAGGCGGTGGCCAGCATTCCCGCCTCGGCCATCGAGCCCTTCCTCAAACGGCCGCTAGTGGTGGACATGACGCAGTTCCTGCAATCGCCCAAGCTGATTGCCGGGCCGGAAGACCATCTCACCCTCGCCACCGGAGACCGGGTTTACGCCACCGGAGTCAATGAGGCCGGCACCTGGCAAGCTTACCGGCTGGGCAAACCCCTGCTGGATCCGGACACCAAGAAAGTGCTGGGCGTAGAGGCAACCTACAGCGGCGACCTGACCGCCGACAAGCCCCAAGGCGAAGTTCAGACTCTGAAAGTCAGAAGCGTCAGCGAAGAAATCCTGGTGGGCGACCACCTGATGCGGGCTCCGCTGCAAAGCTTCAACAACTACGCTCCGCACCCCGCCGACTCTCATCTGAGCGGCAAGGTGGTCTCGGTCTACAACGGTGTGGACGGCGCGGCGCAATACTCCACTATTGTACTCAATCTGGGCCAGTCGCAGGGCGTCGAAAACGGCCACGTGTTCGGTCTGTTCAAAAAAGGACGCCCGCTGGAAATCAAGGACGAGCAGGGCAAGCGCACCGTGACGTTGCCCGCGGAACGATCCGGCAACGCCTTTGTTTACCGCGTATTCGATAAAGTCTCCTACGCGCTGGTGCTGGACAGCCGCGGTCCGATCTACGTGGGCGACGGCGTGGCCAGCCCCGAGCAAGAATGAAAACTCCGCCGCACAACTGGCTGCTGCTGGCGCTGACCCCCGGCATCGGCCCGGCCGGCTTTCTCCGGCTGATCGACGCCTTCGGCGGCGCGGACGCCGCCCTGAATGCGAATAGCCGCCAAACGGAGCCCTTGATCGGCAAAGAAGCGGCCGACGCCCTGCAGCGCCGCGAGGCCGCCGCCTCCGCCGAAGCGGCGCTGGAGTGGGCGCAGACGCCGGGCTGCCAGTTGGTGTCGCTGCTGGACGACGACTACCCGCCGCAACTGGCCGAATCCAACGCGCCGCCGCCGCTGCTGTTTGCCCGCGGGAGGCGCGAACTACTGGCCGAACCCATGCTCGCCATCGTGGGCAGCCGCGCCGCCACCCCGCAGGGCAAGCAGAACGCGGAGAGCTTCTCCCGCGACTTGGCGGAACACGGCTATTGCATCGTCAGCGGCCTGGCCAGCGGCATCGACGCCGCGGCTCATCACGGCGCGCTCGGGCAGCCGTCCGCCACGGTCGCCGTGGTCGGCACCGGCATAGACCGCGTCTATCCAGCCAGCAACCGCCAGTTGGCGCACCGCATCGCCGAAGAAGGATTGATCCTGTCCGAGTTCGCGCTGGGCATGGGGCCGCTGGCCGCTCATTTTCCGCGCCGCAACCGCATCATCGCCGGCCTCAGCCGCGGCTGCCTGGTGGCGGAGGCCAATACCGGATCCGGCTCGCTGATCACCGCGCGGCTGGCGATGGAGAACAATCGAGAGGTGATGGCCATACCCGGATCCATCCACAACCCCCAGTCTCGCGGCTGTCACCGGCTGATCAAGGACGGCGCCAAGCTGGTGGAAACCGTGGACGACGTACTGGACGAAGTCGGCAGGCTGCAACGCAAACGCCCCCGCGCCAAACCGGCGGCCCCCGTCGCGGAATCGCCGCTGCTTGAAGCCATGGGATTTGACCCCATCAGTATGGATGCGCTTTCGACCACGCTCGGGTTGACTGTGGGGGAGCTTTACGCGATGCTGCTCGAACTTGAGCTGGCCGGCCTGGTGGCCAGCCATCCCGGCGGGCTTTTTCAGCGCCTGACCCCGGGCTGAACCGCGCTAACCCGCACTTTAAGAAGATAGATTGATGTTTGACGTACTCGCCTTCCTGTTTGAACAATTCCGCGATCCGGACGCTTTTGGCGACCGCGGCGCGCTGATGCGCCAATTGGAGGCCGCCGGTTTCGAGGACGAGGAGATCAACGACGCGCTGGATTGGCTGGATGGCATCAGCGGCTTGGACGACAGCGTTTACGTCGGCGCCAACGAAGCCAGCGGCATGCGCGTTTACGCCGAAGACGAACTGGAACATCTGCCCGCCGACGTGCGCGGCCTGCTTCAGTTTCTTGAGGACCACGGCGCCTTGACTCCCGCGCAGCGCGAAATGGTCATCGACCGCCTGATGGAACTGCACGGCGACGACATCAACGTCGGCAGCGCCAAGCTGGTGGCCTTGATGGTGTTGTGGGCGCAACAGGCGGAACTGCCCATTTTGCTGGGCGAGGCACTGTTGGATGCCGTGCATGGCGAACCCACCATGCAATGACTTGTCAGCCTCATGTAGCGGGCTTAACATGCCGCCCTTGGACGCCGATGCCGGCGCCCAATCCAAGAGCGCTCTTGCGCTCTTGTTTTATTTGACGAATATATTTTCTGTCGGCGCGAAACTTTAGGATGAAGCCTTCATCCCCTTGTCGACGGGAACGCAGCAGCCCACGCACGGGCCGGGCGCCCTTCTGCCGCTCCGCAGAAGCGCCCGGTCCGGACGGACCGGCCGGCACGCCGGCGATTGCACATACGAAAAGATAATATGCCCACCAGTCTCTTGATCGTCGAATCGCCCTCCAAGGCGAAAACGCTAAAGAAATATCTAGGCTCGGACTTTGAAGTCCTGGCCTCCTACGGCCATGTGCGCGACCTGGTGCCCAAGAACGGCGCAGTGGACCCTGAAAAAGGGTTCGCGATGAAATACCAGTTGATCGCGCGCAACAGCAAGCATGTCGACGCCATCGTCAAAGCCGTGGGCGACGCCGAGCACATCTACCTGGCAACTGACCCGGACCGCGAAGGCGAGGCCATTTCCTGGCATCTGGTGCAGATCCTCAACAGCAAGAAGCTGCTGAAAAACAAAACCGCTCAGCGCGTGGTGTTCCACGAAATCACCAAGAACGCGGTACTGGAAGCAATCCAGAATCCGCGCGAGATCGCGCAAAACCTGGTGGACGCGCAGCAAACCCGCCGCGCGCTGGACTACCTGGTGGGCTTCAACCTGTCGCCGCTGCTGTGGAAGAAAATCCGCCGCGGCCTGTCCGCCGGCCGAGTGCAGAGCCCGGCTTTGCGGCTGATCTGCGAGCGCGAGAACGAAATCCGCGCCTTCGTCGAGCAGGAATACTGGTCGGTGCATCTGGACAGCCACAAGGGCCGCACCAAGTTCGGCGCCAAGCTGACCACGATGGCCGGCAAGAAGCTGGAACAGTTCGACATCCCCAACGAAGCCGAACAGGCCAGCATCCTGACGAGGCTGGAAGGCCACCCGGCGGTGGTCAGCAGCATCGAGAAGAAAAAGAAATCGCGCAGCCCGGCCGCGCCGTTCACCACCTCCACGCTGCAACAGGAAGCCGTGCGCAAGCTGGGGATGACCACCGACCGCACCATGCGCACCGCGCAACAGCTGTACGAGGGCATTGATATCGGCCAGGGCACCGTCGGCCTGATCACCTATATGCGTACCGACTCGGTGGCGCTGGCGAACGAGGCGGTGGAGGAAATCCGCGGCTATATCGGCCTTAAATTCGACGGAGATTATCTGCCGAAGAACCCGGTGGCCTATAAGAACAAGTCCAAGAACGCCCAGGAAGCGCACGAGGCAATCCGCCCCACGTCCATCCTGCGCACCCCGGACATGGTCAAGCCCTTCCTGACCTCGGATCAGTTCAAGCTGTACGACATGGTCTGGAAACGGACGCTGGCCTGCCAGATGGCGCCAGCCAAGTTCGACACCACCAGCATCGACATCGCCGTCGGCGAAGGCGTCTTCCGCGCCACCGGCCAGGTTCAGACCTTCGCCGGCTTCCTCGCCGTGTATGAAGAAGACGTCGACGACGCCGAGGACGAGGACAACGCCAAGCTGCCGCTGCTGGAAGAGGGCGAGACCCTGCCTGTGGACAAGCTGTACGGCACCCAGCACTTCACCCAGCCGCCGCCCCGCTACTCCGAAGCCTCGCTGGTGAAGGCCCTGGAAGAATTCGGCATCGGCCGTCCGTCCACCTACGCCAGCATTATCTCGACGCTGAAGGACCGCGAATACGTGGTGCTGGACAAGAAGCGCTTCCTGCCCACCGATACCGGCGACATCGTCAACAAATTCCTGACCGAGCACTTCGCGCAATACGTGGACTACAACTTCACCGCCAAGCTGGAAAACCAGCTGGATGAAGTGGCCAACGGCCAGCGCGAGTGGGTGCCGGTGATGGACAGCTTCTGGAAAAACTTCTCCAAGCAGATTGCCGAGAAGGAAAGCATTTCCCGCGCCGAAGTCACGACCGAGAGCCTGGACGAAGCCTGTCCAAAATGCAGCAAGCCGCTGTCCATCAAATTCGGCAAACGCGGCCGCTTCATCGCCTGTACCGGCTACCCGGACTGCGATTACACCCGCAATATGGGTGAAACCGCCGAGCAGGCTGCGGAGGAAGCGGAAGCGCCGACGGTGATCGAGGGCCGCAGCTGCCCGGAATGCGGCGGCGAACTGCACATCAAGAAGGGCCGCTACGGCAAGTTCATCGGATGCGCCAACTATCCGAAGTGCAAGCACATCGAACCGCTGGAAAAGCCTCGCGAAACCGGCGTGGAGTGCCCGGAATGCAAGGCTGGCCAGCTGATCGAACGCAAGAGCCGCTACGGCAAGCTCTTCTACAGCTGCAATACCTATCCCAAGTGCAAATACGCCACCTGGAACCCGCCGGTGGCCGAGCCCTGCCCGAAATGCAATTGGCCCATCCTGACCATCAAGACCACCAAGCGCCGCGGCACTGAAAAAGTCTGCCCGCAGAAGGAGTGTGGTTACAGCGAGGTGATCGCACCGCCGGAAGGCAAGGAAGCCGAGCCGGCTTAAGGCCTCCACGTACGAAAACAGCCCTGCGCGATACCCCGCGCAGGGCTGTTTTCATTCCGGCTCAAACTGAATATGCGGCGAGACCCCTACCCTCCCGCAAACGCCGGGTCACACGGCAGGCGGCTCATTGGGCCGACGCGCCGCCTCGGTCTCGCGAATCTCCTTGCCCAGGAAATAATTGAGCGCGGTGCGCAGCACAGCGATGGCCCCAAGCTTGCCGATTTGGTCCCAACTGGGGGCCACTGCGGTGGAGAGGATATCGGCCGCCAGTTGCAACTCCAATGCCAACGCCAGGAAACGGGCAAAGCTGAGCCGCACTTGGTTGTAATCATTATGGCTGGAGCTGAAACAGCGGCGTAGGTAACGCAGGCCCAAGGTCAAGATGCCCACGCCTATCACCAAAGCGCCCAGCGCTTCCACGCCCAGCTTGAGCCAGAGCACAGTGTTCAACACCCATTCCTCGACTCCGGACTCCACTGGCGACATCATCATGACGGCTTCCTCTTGTTTCAGGCTGCCGTCACCTTACCCGCTTCAGGCAAACAACACCAGGCACCACACCGCGGTCAGATTGATCAGGCCCAGCAACTGGGCGGCGCTGCCCATATCCTTGGCGCGCTTGGCTAAGGGATGCCGCTCCAGAGAGGTGTGGTCCACCGCCGCCTCGATCGCGGAGTTCAGCAACTCGATGATCAGAGTCGCCAGCGAACTGGCCACGAGCAAGGCTCGCTCCAGCGGCTGAGCGTGGATGACGAAGGCCAGCGGGATCAGCACTGCCGCCAGCAACACCAGTTGGCGGAAGGCGTCCTCGTGCCGGAACGCCGCTTTGAGGCCATCCAGCGAATAGCCGAAGGCATTGATCAGGCGGGTAATCCCGGTTTTGCCTTTGAATGGACTTTCTTTCATGGGGGAGTCCGTAAGATTGGCGCGGCGGCCGGCGCCTCAGCATGCCAGCTCAAGATGACGCCCATAAAAACAAAACAGCCGGCAACGCGGCCGGCCGTGACAAAATGGAGCAACCGCGGCGTCAGCGCGACTGGCAGCGCCGCTCCAGCGCGTCGATGTACAGGCCGGCGACCTTGATCTCGGTCTGGTCCATGATTTCGCGGAAGCAGGTCGGGCTGGTGACGTTAACCTCGGTCAGATAATTGCCGATCACGTCCAGGCCCGCCAGCAGGATGCCTCGCTTCTTCAACTCCGGCCCCACCGTCTCGGCGATTTCGCGATCGCGCTCGGTCAGCGGCCGCGCCTCGCCGCGACCGCCCGCGGCCAGATTGCCGCGCGTCTCGCCAGCCGCCGGAATGCGCGCCAGGCACCAGTCCACCGGCACCCCGTCTATCACCAGAATGCGTTTGTCGCCGTCGCGGATCTCCGGAATATAGCGCTGCGCCATCACCGTGCGCTTGCCGCGCAAAGTGATGGTTTCGATAATCACCGACAGGTTGGCGTCGTCCGGACGCACTCGGAAGATGCTGTCCCCGCCCATGCTGTCCAGCGGCTTCAGGATCACATCCTGATGCTGATTGACGAAGGCGCGCAAGCGATGCGATTCGCCGGTGATCAGCGTGGGCGCGGTCAACTCCGGAAACTGCAAGATAGCCAGCTTCTCGTTGAAATCGCGCAGGGCCTGACCGCTGGTGAACACCTTGGCCCCCTGCGCCTCCGCCAGCGTGAACAGCTGCGAGGCGTACAGGTATTCCATGTCGAACGGCGGATCCTTGCGCATCACGGTTGCGCTGAAGGACTGCAAAGGCTGGCGATGCACCTCGCCCAGCTTGAACCAGGCCGGGTGCTCGCCCTCGTACTGGCCAGTCAGGCTCAGATCGCGCGCGTCCACCAACACGCGCCCGCCCTCCACCGACAGTTGATGAGCCTGAGCGAAGCTCAAGGCGTGGCCGCGCGCGGCGGCCTCCTGCATCATCGCAAAGGTGGTGTCCTTGTAAAGCTTGAAGTGATCCAGGGGATCGGCAATGAACAGGATGCGCATGTTTATTGGTCCTCGCTAGGCTTGGCGACGTCGCGCAACATGCGCTCCATGTCGCCGCGCGCTTTTTGCATCATCTCGTCGGCCTGGGCGGCGACGGAAAGAAAGGTTTCTTCGCTGGCCCCATTATAGGAACAGCCCAGGTAGCGCAGCGGCTCTCCCTGCGGCGCGCCCAGCAGCGCCGCCATCGGGTTGGACGGCATCTCATAGGCCGACAGCATCGGGCCATCGCCGCCAACGAAGCGGTAATGCTGCTCCGCCGCTTTCACCGGGGCCCGCTTCAGCTGCAGTTTGGCCGCGGCATCCGCCAGCTTCCAGCCCGCCGGCAAGGGCACCGACACAAACTCCTGATGCAGCGCCAGCTGTTTCGCTTCGACGCCGAACACTCGGATCGGCTGTTGCAGATCGTACACATAAACGCCCAGGCTGCTGGCCTTCTCGTTCTTGCGAATCCAGGCAGGCCCCTTGTCGAACACCACGTCCAGCAAGGCAGGCTGCAAGGCCTGGTAACGCTCGAACGACGCGCACTGCACCAGCTCCGCCAGCGCTTTCGGCGTCAAGGGCTTGTCGGCGACAGCCGGCGCCGCGGCAGCCAACAAGACCAGGCTCAGCCAGGCTTTCATTCGTCGGCGTCCGGATCCGTGGCTTCCAGCTCCAGCGAAGCGGCCAGCAGCGCCAGCCTCGAAATCACGCCGTAGGCGTAGAAGCGGTTGGGCGCGCAGTCCGGCGAGCCCTGTTTGTCCGGCAGGCAGGCGGTTTCGAACGACAGCGGCACAAAGTGCATGCCGGGCGCGTTCAGATTTTCATCGATGCCGCGGCCGGTGTGCACGCGGTAGAAACCGCCGGTCACGTAGCGGTCCATCATGTAGACCACCGGCTCGGCCACCGCGTCCTCCACCGTTTCAAAGGTGTACACCCCCTCTTGCACGATGACCTCGGACACCTCCAAGCCTTCCTTGACGACCGACATCTTGTTGCGCGCCTTGCGGTTCAGGCCCAACACCTCATCCGGGCTCTTCACGCTCATCACGCCCATGCCGTAAGTGCCGGCGTCGGCCTTGACGATGACGAAGGGGTCGTTGTCGATGCCGTATTCGCGGTATTTGACGCGAATCTTGTCCAGCATTCGCGACACCTCGTCCGCCAATTGCTCCTCGCCGGTACGGGCGTGGAAATCCAGGCCGCTGCAACTGGCGAAATAGGGATTGATGGTCCAGGGATCAATGGAAATCAAGCGGGCGAAGTCTTCGCACACCTTGTCATAGGCGGCGAAGTGGTTGCTCTTGCGGCGCACCGCCCAGCCGGCGTGCAGCGGCGGCAGCAGATTCTGCTCCAGACCCTTGAGCAGGTCCGGAATGCCGCCGGACAAATCGTTGTTGAGCAAAACCACGCAGGGGTTGAAACCATCCGCCAGCACCAGGCGGTTGCCGCGGCGTTCGATGGGCTCCAGCCGCACGGTGTCGCCATTGGCTGACTGCAGCTCGGTCGGTTCGGTGATTTCCGGGTTCAGCGATCCCAGCCGCACCTTGAGGCCGGCCTGTTCGAAAATATGCACCAGCGCGGCGATGTTCTGCAGGTAGAAGGTGTTGCGGGTGTGGTTTTCCGGGATCAGCAGCACGCTGCGCGCTTCCGGACACACTTTTTCCACCGCGCTTTGCGCGGCGTGCACCGCCAGCGGCAGAAAATCGCGGTTCAAGTTATTGTGGCCGCCGGGAAACAGGTTCATGTCCACCGGCGCCAGCTTGAAACCGCTGTTGCGCAGGTCCACCGAGCCATAGAACGGCGCCGCGTGGTTATGCCACTGACTGCGAAACCAGTGTTCGATCTGAGGCTGGGCAGTCAGGATGCGGCTTTCCAGTTCGTAAAGCGGGCCGGTCAGTGCGGTTGCCAGATGCGGAACGGGCGGCATGGAATCCCCTTGGGTTTTCGAATTGAATTCGCTAATGGTGGGGGTGGCGCGGGATGAATTCAAGACTTGTTGTGTTGGGACCGTCAAAAAGCAAAGGACGCTTGCGCGTCCTTGTCGGTTTGGCACACCGGCCGCCTCGTCACAATGGCCAGGGTTCGCCGTAAGCCTGTTGATACAAGTCCTTCAGCGACTCCCAGTCGAAGAAGTGATTCTGACAACCCGGAGTGGTGACCTTGATCGCGCCGATCACATTGGCCAGCCGGCCGGTAATCTTCCAGTCCAGGCCTCGGCTGATGCCGTAGAGCAGGCCGGCGCGGAAGGCGTCGCCGCAGCCCATCGGATCCACCGGCTTGATCGGCATCTGCACGCGCGGGATCAGGTGCACAGTGTCGCCGACGTAGATTTCAGCGCCCTTGGAGCCGCGGGTGACAATCAACGCGTCCACCTTCTTGCGCAGATCCTCCACCGACAAACCGGCGCGTTCGCGCATCAGTTCGCTCTCGTAATCGTTGATAGCCACATAGCTGGCCAGCTCTACAATCTCGTGGATCTCGTCGCGCGACAGCAGCGGCAGTTCCTGACCCGGATCGAAGATAAAGGGAATGCCGGCCGCGGCCAGCTCCTTGGAATGCTGCAGGAAGGCGCGATAGCCTCCGGGCGACAGAATCGCCAGCTCGATCGGGTCCGGGATATCCGATACGTGGTTTTCGATGGCAAAATCCATGGCGCCGGGATGGAAGGCCATCAATTGATTGCCATCCTTGTCGGCGATGCCGAAGCACTGCGAGGTATACTGCTTGCGGATCAAGCGAATGAAGCGGTCGTCCACGCCAGCGCGTTTCAGATGTTGGCGATACGGCTCGAAATCCTCACCCACCACGCCCATGACGATGGGGGTTTCGCCCAACAGACACAGGCTGTAAGCGATATTGCCGGCCATGCCGCCAAATTCGCGGCGCATGGTCGGGGCCAGGAAAGTCGTGGAAATTTTGTGCAGCTGATCCGGCAGGATCTGACTGTCAAAACGGCCATGAAACGAGAACAGGGTATCGTATGCGAGGGCCCCGCAGACGAGGATAGACATGCCCACTCCGCAAAAAGGTCAATCGACCATTTTAACATGAAACATTTGTTTGGTTCACATCGAGAACTTTGACCTTGTCGGATATCCAATACACTTCAAACACCTACCGGAAGCTCAACACAATGCTGAAACGACTGCTCGCCCCTGCGCTGATCGCGCTGCTGCCGCTATCCGCCATGGCCGCGCCCACGCTGGAACAAACCAACTTCACCAAGCTGCAAGGCGGCAACGCCACCATCGCCGCCTATAAGGGCAAGGTCACGGTGCTGAACTTCTGGGCCACTTGGTGCGGGCCTTGCCGCGAAGAAATGCCGATGCTGAACCGCCTGCGCGCCAAACTGGCGCCCAAAGGCGTGGAAGTGGTGGGCGTGGCGCTGGACAACAAGGAAGAAGTCAGCGCCTTCGTCAACCAGTTGAAGATAGGCTACCCGATCCTGCTGGGCGACAGCGACACCCTGAACCTGATGCGCAGCCTGGGCAACGCCACCGGCGGCCTGCCCTACACCCTGATCCTGGACCGCAAGGGCAAGATCGCCGCCAAGCTCACCGGCTTGCTGGACGAGAAAAAGCTGGAAGCGGCGATCAAAACCCAGTTGTAAATCAGCCGGCGGCGGCCTCTGGCGTCAACCGCCGCCAATCACGCCTCAACGGCCGGCTCTACGCCGGCTCACTTCCGCAGCCAGCTCCCCCGCCTCCGCCGTCAATTGCCGCTCCACGCGCCAATAGCGCCGGCAATCCGGCGTGCGCCCCAGCAAGCCCTGCTCCACCAGTTCGCGCCGCAACAGCACATGATCGCCAAAGACTTCGCCCGCGCGGATCAAGGCGTTTACCTCCGGCTCGGACCATTGTCCGCCCTGCGGCAAAGCGGCCCACAACGCCCATAGGCAGAGACGCTGCTCGCTGAACTTCTTCGGCCAGCGCGTCAAGCGCCCCTCGGCGTCGTAATGACGCAACAGCCGCGTCGTCTCCGCGGACAAAGCTGCTGGAGGAGCCGGACGTTCGCATTCCGCGCGCCAGTGTTGGAAATTCTGAAAACCAGCGGAACGCGCCAGCATATTGAGAATGTGCACATGGCTGGGCGGAGCGCTTTCCTGCGCCCATTGCTGCTTGAGCGAACGCGCCAGCGCGGAGATGTCGCTGCAATAAAAGGGATAAAGCGTACGAGACATGGTTCGAATCCTGTCGTCGTGCCAAGATCGGGATGGACTGCCGCGGTCGCCTTTACGGCCTGGCACGGGTTCGAGCCAAGCGAGATGAATCTAGCCAAGACAGGTTTAGCGTGGTGAGGGCACCGGCGACGCCTGGGTGAACTGTTGACCCGCGACGATGCTAACACCGCGCCGCCGGCTTGCAAAGCTCATGGACATGAAAAAAGCCGACGCCCTCGCGTCGGCTTTTTGCGCTCTTGCTACTGGATCACTCCAAACGGCCGTGGCACTGCTTGTACTTCTTGCCGCTGCCGCAAGGGCAGGCGTCGTTGCGGCCAATGCGCAGACCCTGCGCGGCCAGCGCGTCCGGAGACAGCGGATTCTCTTCGTCATCGCCCAGCGCAGAACCCGGCGCGGCGTGCTGCATTTCATACTCGCCCACCTGGTGCGGCTCCACCGCGTCCACGTCTTCCTGGCTGCGGATTTGCACCGTCATCAGCACATTGACCACGCTGCGCTTGATGCGCTCCAGCATGTCGGCGAACAGTTCGAAGGCTTCGCGCTTGTATTCCTGCTTCGGGTTCTTCTGCGCGTAACCGCGCAGATGAATGCCCTGGCGCAGATGATCCATCGCCGCCAAGTGTTCGCGCCAGTGATTATCCAGCATCTGCAGCACCAGGCTGCGCTCGAACTGGCGCATCACGCCGTCGCCGGCCAGTTCCACCTTGGCCTGATAGGTCTCGGCGGCTTGCTCGATGATGCGCTCGCGGATGGTTTCGATGTCCAGCGCCGGTTCGGCCTTCAGCCACTCGCTGACCTTGATCGGCAGCAGGAATTCGGCTTCCAGCGTTTTTTCCAGGCCGGTCAGATCCCATTGCTCTTCCATGGATTCCGGCGGCAGGTGTTGGTCCACCAGGTCGGACAACACGCCTTCGCGCATATTGACCACCACGTCGGACACATCGCTTTCCACCAGAATTTCATTGCGCTGCTGGTAAATCACTTTACGCTGGTCGTTGGCAACGTCGTCGTACTCCAGCAATTGCTTGCGGATGTCGAAGTTGCGGCCTTCCACCTTGCGCTGGGCGTTCTCGATGGAGCGGGACACCCACGGGTGCTCGATCGCCTCGCCTTCCGGCATTTTCAGGCGGTCCATGATCGCGGCGACGCGGTCGGAAGCGAAGATGCGCAGCAGCGGGTCTTCCAGGCACAGATAGAAACGGGAAGAGCCTGGGTCGCCCTGGCGGCCGGAACGGCCGCGCAGCTGGTTATCGATACGACGGGATTCATGGCGCTCGGTGCCCACGATGTGCAGGCCGCCGGCGGCCAACACCTGATCGTGGACCACTTTCCAATCGGCGCGGATCTTGTCGATGCGCGCGCGCTTTTCCTCTGCGGACAGGCTGTCGTCGGACTCGATGCCCTTGATCTCCGGCTCCGGATTGCCGCCCAGCACGATGTCGGTGCCGCGGCCGGCCATATTGGTGGCCACGGTGATCACGCCGGGGCGGCCGGCCTGCACCACGATGTCGGCTTCGCGAGCGTGTTCCTTGGCGTTCAGCACATTGTGCGGCAGCTTGGCTTTTTGCAGCAGATCAGCGATCAGCTCGGAGTTTTCAATGCTGGTGGTGCCCACCAACACCGGTTGGCCGCGCTCGTGGCAGTCTTTGATGTCGGCCAGGATGGCGTCGTACTTTTCCTTGGCGGAACGGTAGACCTTGTCCTGCGCGTCCTTGCGTATCATCGGCCGGTTGGTCGGGATCACCACGGTTTCCAGGCCGTAAATGCTCTGGAATTCGTAAGCTTCGGTGTCGGCGGTACCGGTCATGCCGGCCAGCTTGCCGTACAAGCGGAAGTAGTTCTGGAAGGTGATCGAAGCCAGCGTCTGGTTTTCGCGGTTGATCTCCACGCCTTCCTTGGCTTCCACCGCCTGGTGCAGGCCTTCGGACCAGCGGCGGCCGGCCATCAGGCGGCCGGTGAACTCATCCACGATCACCACTTCGCCGTCTTGCACCACGTAGTGCTGGTCCTTGTGGAACAGCGAATGGGCGCGCAAGGCGGCCATCAGATGGTGCATCAGCGTGATGTTGGTGGCGGAATACAGGCTGTCGCCTTCCTTCAGCAGGCCCAAGCGGGTCAGGATTTCTTCGCTGTGCTCGTGACCGGCTTCGGACATCATCACCGAGTTGGCCTTTTCGTCCACCCAGTAATCGCCCTCGCCCTCTTCGGTTTCCTGGCGCTTCAACATCGGCGGCACCGCGTTCATGCGCTGGTACATGTCGATATTGTCGTCGGCCGGGCCGGAGATGATCAGCGGGGTGCGCGCTTCGTCGATCAGGATGGAGTCCACCTCGTCGATCACCGCGTAGGCAAGCTTGCGCTGCACCTTCTCTTCCACGCTGAACACCATATTGTCGCGCAGATAGTCAAAGCCGAATTCGTTGTTGGTGCCGTAAGTGATGTCGCAGGCGTAGGCTTGCTGCTTCTCGTCGTGCGGCATCTGGGACAGGTTGACGCCGACGGAGAGGCCCAGGAAGTTGTACAACTTGGCCATGATGCCGGCGTCGCGGCTGGCCAGGTAGTCGTTGACAGTGACGACGTGCACGCCGTCGCCGGTCAGCGCGTTCAGGTAGGACGGCAGCGTGGCCACCAGGGTCTTGCCCTCGCCGGTGCGCATCTCGGCGATCTTGCCGTAGTGCAGCACCATGCCGCCGATCAGCTGCACGTCGAAGTGGCGCATGCCCAGCACGCGACGCGAGGCCTCGCGGCACACCGCAAAGGCTTCCGGCAACAAGTCGTCCACCGTCTCGCCTTTGGCCAGGCGCTGCTTGAACTCATCGGTTTTGGCTGCCAAAGCCTCGTCGGACAACGCTTTCAAGCCCTCTTCCAGAGCGTTGATGCGCACCACCGTCTGGTGGAATTGCTTCAGAAGCCGGTCATTGCGGCTGCCGAATACTTTTTTAAGCAAAGAAGAAATCATGTAATCGAATTCCAGAGACCAGCGGGCTGTTTAGGTAAGGTGTCCGCAAAAATGCTTGAAAGTGTAGCACATTAGCCGCCTTATTTTATGGGGGCGCGCTTGCGCTGTATCAAGGGGGCAAGCGCCTGCTCGCGGTCTTTATTTTCGTATGCGCCCAACCCCGGCGTGAAAACCGCCCGTCACGGCACGGCCTCGTCCGCAGGCGCGCGGCCATGGCGCCGCGCTTGCGGTCGGAGCCCGACCAAACTCAAACAAGTGTTGGTTTTAATCCACGTTTTTCGGGCGAATTCGAGCAAAAACTCAATTAAATTGACACTGACTGTCATGCCACTTTAATAATCCCCTCCAACAATAACGCCTTTCCAACAAGGGCCGTCCACGGCCCGATTCAAGCACTAGCACGCATAGACAATAGAGGGGAGACATCGATGGACCGCAGACAGTTTCTGAAGTGGAGCGGCTTCTTGACCGCTTCCGTCGCCGCCGGCGGCTTGACCGCGTGCGGCGGCGGAGGCGCCGGCAGCTTGCCGGGGGGCGCCGGTTCGACGCTAGGCATCAATGGCAGCGGCTTTGGCCAGGGCGTAGCCTCCGGCGACCCCAAACCGGACAGCATCGTTCTATGGACCCGGGCGGACGGCGGCGACGGCAGCCAAAACGTCAAGGTCACATTGCAGTTGTCCGACCGCGCGGATTTCTCCACCCTGCTAGTGAATGTGGCGCTCAGCGCCCAGCCGGACTGGGACTACACCATTCGCCACAAAGTCACCGGCCTTAGCAGCGCCGCCACCTACTACTATCGTTTCCTCACCGGCCAGGCGGTCAGCATGACCGGCCGCACCAAGACCGCGCCGGCCGCCGGCGCGCCGCTGTCACAGCTGAAATTCGCCTTCATTTCCTGTCAGGACTGGAGCGTCAACCACTGGGGCGCTTTTGAGGAGCTCGCCAATCAGGACCTGGACTTCATCGTCCATCTGGGCGATTACATCTATGAAACCGTCGGCGCCGGCTTCCAGAGCGGCGGCAACGAAACCCGCCATCCGGCGCTGAGCCTGCCCAACGGCACCCAGCGCGCCGACGGCGCCCGCTATGCCACCACACTGGCGGACTACCGCTCGCTGTACAAGTCCTATCGCAACGACCCCCGCCTGCAAAAGCTGCACGCCAGCTTCCCGATGATTGCGATCTGGGACGACCACGAGTTTTCCGACGACTGCTGGCAAGACCGCCAGGAGTACACCGCCACCGACGACAGTTCGCCGCAAACCGCGCGCCGCCGCAGCGCCAGCCAGGCCTGGTTCGAGAATATGCCGGCCGACGTGCAGTTGGACCTGAACACCCCCTCGTTCCAAAACATCCAGATCTACCGCAGCTTTACCTTCGGCGACCTCGCCACCTTGGTGATGACCGACGAGCGCTTGTACCGCAGCGACCACATCATTCCGGAAACCCAGGCCGGCAGCGAGATAGGCAGCCGCTACTTCGTGCAGAAAAACACCCTGGCCCAGGTGGAGGCCAGCAAGATGGCCTCCACCGGCGGCAATCTGCTCAATGTCTCCATTCTGGGCGAAACCCAGCGCGCCTGGTGGCAGAACCAGATGAAGTCCGCCGCCACTACCTGGAAGCTGTGGGGCAATGAAGTCTCGCTGCTACGCATGGGTTTCGACGGCACCGTCGCGGTGGCCTCGCTGCTGACCCAGGGCCTGGCGCCGCAACTGGCCGGCCTGGGCCTGACGCTGACCCAGCCGCAGATCGCCCAGCTGCAAGGCGCGCTCTATCTGGACCTGGCCGCCGCCAACACCAGCGCCGCCACACCCGTGGTCAGCTATGCCAACACCCAGCCACTGTTGAGCACCCTCAGCGGCGGCGCGATCTCCGCCGGCACGTTCAACACCGCCATCAAGCCCGGCCTGGACGCCAGCCTGCCGCCGTCGATGTTCTTCGACAAGTTCATCCTCAACGCCGACCAATGGGACGGCTACAACGCCGAGCGCAAAGCGCTGATGGCCTATCTGAAAGCTCAGGGCATCGCCAATGTGGTGGCCCTCACCGGCGACATCCACGCCTTCTTCGCCGGCCCGGTGATGGATGACTACGACGCCGCCAGCCTCAGCCCGGTGATGGTGGACCTGGTGACCGCCGGCGTCTCCAGCAACTCTCTGTTCAGCTATTTCAAGAACGTGGTGGACACCGTGCCGGCCTTCTCCAAGGCCAAACCGCTGATCTACACCACGGTGGGCGGCCAGGTGGTCAACACCTTCACCAGCACCTTGCAAAACTTCAACAGCTGGCTCAAATACGTGGACAGCGACGCTCAGGGTTACGCACTGGTGACGCTGACGCAGGCCAAACTCAGCTGCGCCTTCCACAAAGTGGGCGCCTTGAACGGCGGCTCGGCCCCCAACCCGGCCACAGCCAGCGTCAAAACCGTGGAGGTGGCGGCCGGCAGCCCCGCCGTCAACGTACTGTAAACCCCAGCGCACACCAAACGCTCCGAGCACCCGGCCAAGCCGGGCGCTCTGGAGCGAAACGCCACTCAGTTTCAAACAGTACAATCCGTCACAAAACCCCAACAAATCTGCCGCGCCGGTAACAATCCCGTTCACGTAACTCTGCTAGTATCCAGCGCCGACGCCCTGCGCTCTCATTCCCGATGCTTGGCCCTGCTGGCAGCCCGCACCCGATGCCCCTGGCCTATGCTTTAAGATGACAGGCATGCTGATTCCGGCTGCGTGCCGCGCGGCCGCGGCTCCGCCCGAACAAAACAGACTAAAACCGCTGACCGCCGCTGGCGGCGCTGTCGGCGGCGCTAAACCGGAGAGGCCAGATGACTACCGTTGTCCGCCATTTCATGCCCGCCACAGCCAAACGGCTGATCCCCAATCGCTGGGATTTGATTGCGTTTCCGCTATTGCTGGGTTTTCTGCTGATGGCCACCACCGGCATCCGCGAAACCTGGGCGCCGCTTACAGCCTTGCAAACCGTCCCGATCACGCTGGACCCGGCCAATCTGCCGGAGTACGCGCTGCGCACCACGCTGCGCATGCTGGCCGCCATGGCCGCCGCACTGGTCTTCACCTTGATCTACGGCACGCTGGCGGCCAAGAGCCGCCGCGCCGGCTTGCTGCTGGTGCCCATCCTGGACATCCTGCAATCGGTGCCGGTGCTGGGCTATATCTCCTTCACCGTCACCTTCTTCCTGGCGCTGTTTCCCGGCCGGGTGCTAGGCGCGGAATTCGCCGCCATCTTCGCCATCTTCACCAGCCAAGCCTGGAACATGACCTTCAGCTTCTACCAATCGCTGCGCACTGTGCCGCGCGACTTGGAAGAAGTCTCGCTCAATCTGCGGCTCACGCCGTGGCAAAAGTTCTGGAAGCTGGAAGTGCCGTTCTCCATGCCCGGCATGATCTGGAACATGATGATGAGCATGTCCGGCGGCTGGTTCTTCGTGGTCGCCTCGGAAGCCATCACGGTGGGCGACAAGACCGTCACCCTGCCCGGCGTCGGTTCCTACCTGGCGATGGCCATCCAGAACAAGAATCTGGCCGCCGTGGGCTGGGTGATTCTGACCATGACCGTGGTCATCGTCATCTACGACCAATTCCTGTTCCGGCCCATGGTGGCCTGGGCCGATAAATTCCGTCTGGAGGACACCGCCAGCCAATCCGCGCCGGAGTCCTGGGTGCTGAACCTGATCCAGCGCACCCGCGCCATCCAGCTTCTGCTCAAACCCTTTGGCAAACTGCTGCGCAAAACCGCCCGGCTGCGCCTCAATTACCGCCTGCCGCAGGGCCTGCACTCGGAAGCGCAAACCCCGGTGTCTCGCGGCATAGACGTGGTCTGGTGGCTGCTGGTGGCGGTGCTGGGCCTGCTGGCCAGCTGGAAACTGGTGACCTTCATCCACACAGAGGTGGGCGTCTCCGAAGTGCTGCGCGTGCTGGGCCTGGGTCTGATCACCCTGGTGCGGGTATCACTGCTGATCCTGCTCGCCTCCATCGTCTGGGTACCGCTGGGCGTGCACATCGGCCTGCGCCCGGCGCTGGCGGAAAAAATCCAGCCGCTGGCCCAGTTCCTGGCCGCCTTCCCGGCCAATCTGCTGTTCCCGGTGTTCGTGGTCTTCATCGTCCACTTCAAACTCAACCCGGATATCTGGCTGTCGCCGCTGATCGTGCTCGGCACCCAGTGGTACATCCTGTTTAATGTGGTGGCCGGCGCCAGCGCCTTCCCCAACGATTTTCGCGAAGCGGCGGCCAATTTCCGCATCCGCGGCTGGCAATGGTGGCGGCAAGTGATGCTGCCCGGCATCTTCCCCTACTATGTCACCGGCGCGATTACCGCATCGGGGGGCGCCTGGAACGCCAGCATCGTGTCCGAATACGTGTCCTGGGGCGACGACAAGCTGGCCGCTCACGGTCTGGGCGCTTACATTGCCCAAACCACAGCCGCCGGCGACTACCCCAAGATACTGCTCGGCATCACCGTGATGTCCATCTTTGTCGTCCTTTTCAACCGCCTGCTGTGGCGGCCGATGTACGCCGCCGCCGAAAACAAACTCCGTCTCAACTAAGGGGGCAACCATGACTCAAGACACCATCACCCCGGGGCGGGAGATTTTCCGGCTGGAAAACGTTTGCCGCGGCTTCAACAAGGGCAATGACGAAATCCAGGTGCTGGACGACGTCAACCTGACGCTGCGCGAAGGCGAAATCGTCGGCCTGCTAGGCCGTTCCGGCTCGGGCAAATCCACCCTGTTGCGCATCATTGCCGGCCTGATCAAGCAAAGCAGCGGCAATGTCAGTTACCACGGCAAGCCCCTGACCGGCCCGGCCGAAGGCGTGGCCATGGTGTTCCAGACCTTCGCGCTTTTCCCCTGGCTGACCGTGCTGCAAAACGTGGAAGCCGGGCTGGAAGCGCTGGGCGTGGAAGCCAAGGAACGCCGCCGCCGCGCGCTGGCCGCCATCGACCTGATCGGTCTGGACGGTTTCGAGAACGCCTACCCACGCGAACTGTCCGGCGGCATGCGCCAACGCGTCGGCTTCGCCCGCGGCCTGGTGGTCAACCCCACCCTGCTCTTGATGGACGAACCCTTCTCCGCGCTGGACGTTCTCACCGCCGAAACGCTGCGCACCGACATGCTTGACCTGTGGAGCGAAGGCCAGTTGCCCATCCAGTCCGTGCTCATCGTCACTCACAACATCGAAGAAGCCGTATTCATGTGCGACCGCATCCTGGTGCTGTCGTCCAACCCCGGCCGCGTGGTGGCGGAAATCAAAGTGCCGTTCCCGCATCGCCGCAACCGGCTGGACCCGGCCTTCCGCAAAATGGTGGACGACATCTACGCGCTGATGACCGCGCGCCGCAGCGCCCACACCCTGCACAAGTTGCCGCTGGAAATCGGCAGCCAGTTAAGCGAGGTGTCCACCAACCTGATGGCCGGCTTGATTGAGGAAGTGGCTCAAGCGCCCTATCACGGCAAAGCGGACATGCCGGAAATCGCGGAGAAACTACGGCTGGAAGTGGACGAACTGTTCCCGGTGGCCGAAATCCTGGAACATCTGGGCTTCGCCGAACTGAAAGACGGCGACATCCTGCTCACCGCCGCCGGCAAACTGTTCGCCGACTACGGCACCCAGGAACGCAAAGTGCAGTTCGCCGAACACCTGCTGCGCCACGTGCCCATGGCCGCCCACATCCGCAAAGTGCTTCAAGAGCGTCCAGGCCAACGCGCGCCGCGGCTGCGCTTCGCTCAGGAACTGGAAGACTCTCTGTCCGACGAAACCGCCGAGGAGACACTGGACACCGTGATCAGCTGGGGACGCTACGCGGAAATCTTCTCTTACAACGACCACACTGAAACCTTCAGTCTGGAAGACGTGGAAGGCGGTCAATAAGCGCCGCTGGCGGCCTCGTCGACGGGACGAGAACGCCAGCTTATCTCCAAACACGGCCCGCCAGCGGCTACAATGACTTGTTTTCATTCCGCAGCCCGCCATGTCCGGACGCCAATTCACCGATATCGCCCGTCTCGACGGCACCCTGACCCGCCTCACCGCCGAAGCCCAGGCGCTGATGCGGCTGGACCGCGCCTTCCAGAAACTGTTGCCGCCGCAACTGGCCGGCACCTGCCGCGCCGTGCGCATCCGCGATGACGAACTAGTGATTTACACCGATACCGGCATCATCGCCGCCCGCCTGCGCATGCTGGCCCCCGGCCTGCTACCGCAACTGGCGCAGCAAGGCTATGTGGCCGGCAAAGTACGGGTCAAAGTGGATATCCGCCTGGCGCGCAAACCCAAGGAAAAAACGCTGAAGATCAGCCAGAACGCATTGGACGGCATGGAAGAGGCCGCCGCCAGCGTCAGCAACCCTCTGGTCAGCGCCGCGCTGGCCAAGCTGATCGCGCACCACCGCAAGTAAAGGCCGGCGCGCCGCCGACCGTCTTGCCGCAGCCGGTCAAACCGGCTTAAAGTCGCGGCATGAAAAAATACATCATCATGGCGCTCGCCGGCCTGGCCGCCGGCATCGCTCAAGCCGCTCCGACAGAACAGCCGACGCCGGCGGAGGCGGAAGCCGCCTTCAAGACCCAGGCCCTCGCCGAATTCAACAACAAGCCGGAATCCACCCACACCGTGCTGATGCGCTCGATGCTGGAATCCATGCTCAAGGACCTGCGCGTCACCTCAGTGAGCGACTGTCAGAACGATGAAGAAAACGCCACCCTGGACTGCGAAGTCAGCTACCAGGGCCGCAAACTTACCGGCAAGCCAGTGGAGCGCGAGCAGCGGATGCGCTTCAGCCGTCAAGACGGCCAATGGCGCATCGTGCCCCCGCCCAAAGACGCGGACGACGAAGAGGCCGGCGCCGCGTCCTCTCCTCAATAGGCTCAGGCAAGCTGCGCCTCGAAGCTGTCCGCTCGGGCCATTTGCCACATACGGCCGTAGAACGCCGCCTTGATCTCCGGCTCCAGCAACTCGCCCGGCTGCAAAAAGACATGCAGTTGCGAAAACAGCCTGATCTCGGTGTCGCTGACGCGGCGCACCAAATGGTGCGGCCGCAACTGCGACGGATGCTCCAGCCCGGCCGAGGCCAGCATCTCCGCCAGCGCCTTCATGGTGTTGCGATGAAAATGGAACACCCGGTCCGCCTTATCCGGCACCACCAGCGCGCGCTGACGCAGCGCATCCTGCGTCGCCACCCCGGTGGGGCAACGGTTGGTGTGACAGCTCTGGCTTTGGATGCAGCCGATGGCGAACATGAAGCCGCGCGCGGAATTGGCCCAGTCCGCGCCTATCGCCAGCACGCTGGCGATGTCGAAAGCGCTGACCAGCTTGCCGCTGGCGCCGATCTTGATCTTGTCCCGCAGATTCAAGCCCACCAACACATTGTGGACAAACAGCAAACCCTCGCGCAGCGGCACGCCGATGTGATCCGTGAACTCCAGCGGCGCCGCTCCCGTGCCGCCCTCCTTGCCGTCCACCACGATGAAGTCCGGCAGAATCCCCGTTTCCAGCATCGCCTTGGCGATACCCATGAACTCCCACGGATGGCCCAGACAAAACTTGAAACCCACCGGCTTGCCGCCGGACAACTCACGCAGCCGGGCGATGAAACGCATCAGTTCGATCGGCGTGGAAAACGCGCTGTGGCGCGACGGCGACACGCAATCCTGCCCCAACGGCACGCCGCGGGTCGCGGCGATTTCCGGCGTCACCTTGTGCTTGGGCAAAATGCCGCCGTGGCCGGGCTTGGCGCCCTGGCTCAGCTTGATCTCTACCATCTTCACCTGCGGATTGCGCGCCTGTTCGGCAAAGCGCTCCGGGTCGAAACCGCCGGCCGCGTCTCGGCAGCCGAAATAGCCGCTGCCCAGTTCCCACACCAGCGCGCCGCCATGCTCCAAGTGATAAGGGCTGATGCTGCCCTCGCCGGTGTCGTGATAGAAATCACCGCGCTGCGCACCCTGATTCAAGGCGCGGATGGCGTTGGCGCTGAGCGCGCCAAAGCTCATCGCCGACACATTGAACAAAGAAGCCGAATACGGCTGGGTGCACTGCGGACCGCCGATTTCCACGCGAAAGCCGGCCGGATCGCTCAGCGGCGCCGGCCGCATCGAATGGCTGATGAACTCGAAACCCGGCTGGTACACATCGATCAAGGTGCCGAACGGCTTGTCCGCGCCCTCGTTCTTGGCGCGCGCGTACACCAGCGAGCGCTGAGCGCGCGAGAACGGCAGTTGCTCGCGGTCGGACTCCAGCAGGTACTGGCGGATTTCCGGGCGGATGCTTTCCACCAGGTAACGGATATTGCCCAGAATCGGATAGTTGCGACGCACCGCATGGCGTGTTTGCAGCAAATCGAACACCCCCAGCAGCGTCAACGCGGCGGCGGCCAGCGTGAACGGCCACAACCACTCATAGTGAACGAAGGGCAAGCTGAACAGCGTGAACAACAGGCAACAGGAGAAAAAGGCGTAGCGGCTCAACAAGGACACACTCATGTGGACTCCAGACTGGGGTGGCGGGGAAGGCTCAGGGTAACGTCGAAAACCCGCGGCTCACAAGGCGTGGCAGGCGCGAATTCACATTAATAAATACATTCACTATAAAGATAATCCACTTCCTGACCTAAAGGCCGGCTCCGCAGACACGGTAAATATCCGGAAGATAACATCTCTCGACATCCACACCGCCGCGGCCCGACCGCAGTACTTTAATAAAACGATGGAACCCAAGACATGCCCTGCCTGCAACGCTTCCTCCCGGACACCGCGCCGGAAACCCTGATCGCCGCGCTAGAACAAGACGGCGGCATCGTGATAGAACATCTGTTGACCCCGGATGGCCTGGCGCAGTTCCGCGCCCAGCTGCAACCGCTGCTGGACCGCTCCGCCCCCTGCCAGGGCGACTTCTACGGCTACGCCACCCGCAGGATCAGCGGCCTGATAGAACGCGTGCCCGTCACCCGCGAACTCGCCATCCACCCTTTGATCCTGCAAGTGATGGACGCCTTCCTGCTGCGCGGCTGCCGCGAATACCAGCTCAACCTTACCCAGGCCATCAGCATCGGCCCCGGCGAACCGCGTCAATTCCTGCACAGTGACGACCTGATGTTTCCCGGCACCGCGCCCGGATCGGAAAAAATGATCAACTGCATGTACGCGTTGGACGACTTCACCGAACAGAACGGCGCCACCTGCGTCGTGCCCGGCAGCCACCGCTGGCCGGAACCGCGCGATCCCAAGCCGGAAGAAGTCATCAGCGCCGCCATGCCCGCCGGCTCGGTGCTGATCTATCTGGGCTCGCTGATCCACGGCGGCGGCGCCAACCAGAGCGCCCAGGCGCGCACCGGCGTCGTCATCAGCTACAACCTGGGCTGGCTGCGCCAGGCGGAGAACCAATACCTTGCCGTCTCCCGGGAACTGGCCCGCGCGCTGCCGCCCCGGCTGCAACGGCTGCTGGGCTACTTCGTCCACGCGCCCAACCTTGGCAGCATAGACGGCCGCGACCCGATAGAACTGCTGCACGATCAGCCGCCGGCGGACGCCCTGTTCCGCGAATTTCTGCCGGAGGAAATTATCCAACCGCTCGCGGAAGCGCGCGCAGCCGCGTTGCGCGTCGATTAATCTTATCCCTGCACACCGACATCCCGCCGCAACATCGCGGCGGGATGATGAACAATGGAACACGCGGGCCTTCCGGCTGACGCGCGCCGCCACCGCACTCTCTAGACCAAGGATAACAGCATGAACGCCAGCGAAGATCAGGACAGCCCGCAGCAAACCGAAGCGGACGCGCCGCAAGACCCTTCCCGCCGCCGCCTTTTCGAAGGCCTGGCCGCCATCGGCGCTAGCTGTGCGCTGCCCGCGGCGGCGGCGACGCCATCCAGCCATCCGCGCCGGGGCCAATTGGACGCCTTGCTCAAAGCGAATATCAAGAATGTGGTGGTGATCTATCTGGAAAACCGCAGCTTCAACAACCTCTACGGCAACTTCCCCGGCGTGGCCCAGCCGCTCAGCGCCGTCGCCCCGGAACAAGCCTTGCAAAGCGACCGCGACGGCCGCCCGCTGCCCGGCCTGCCCCAAATTTGGGGCGGCCTGGTGCCTACCGGCCAAACCGTGGCCGGCAAGCACTATTTCATAGAAGAAAAAGACATACACGGCCTGCCCAACGCGCCGTTCCCGCTGAAAGACGCCGAAGGGCAGCCTTTGCCTGAGGCCGTGATCACCCGCGATCTCTGTCATCTGTTCTATCACAACCAGATGCAGATCAACGACGGCCGCAACGATCAGTTCGTTGCCTGGGCCGATTCCGGCGCGCTGGTCATGGGCCACTACCCAGACACCGCTCGCACTCTCAATCAATGGCAGATCGCCCGCCGCTTCACACTGTGCGACAACTTCTTCATGGCGGCCTTCGGCGGCTCCTACCTCAACCACCAATTTCTGATCGCCGCGCGCACCCCTGAATATTTCAATGCCGCTCAGACCCCGGCCAAGAAGAAAATCGCCGTGCTGGCCGACGGCCCTACCGGCCGCCGGCTGGCGCTGGACCCCAAATCCCCAGCCTCGGCGCTGGACGGCCCGCCCAAATTCGTCAATAACGGCGCCATCACCCCGGATGGCTACGCGGTCAATACCATGGCCCCGCCCTACCAGCCCAGCTTCGTGCGGCCGGCGGAGGGCGGCGACAAACGCTATGCCGACCCGCAAGACCCCAGCACCCTGCCGCCGCAAAGCTACCGCACCATAGGCGATCTCTTGTCCGAAAAACACATCGGCTGGGCCTGGTACGGCGGCAGTTGGCAAGCCGCGCTGGACGGCAAGGGCGGCGGCGACGCGCCCAACTTTCAATACCATCACCAGCCCTTCAATTACTTCCGCCAGTTCGCGCCCGGCAGCGCCGCGCGCGAGCGCCATCTGCTGGACGGCGGCCTGGGCGATAGCCCGATTTCCAACCGCTTCATCGCTGACGCCGTGGCCGGCAAGCTGCCCGCGGTGGCGTTCTACAAGCCGCAGGGCAATCTGAACATGCATGCGGGCTATTCCGACGTGGAGTCCGGCGATCGTCATGTAGCCAATGTGTTGCAGCATTTGATGAGCGGACCGCAATGGAAGCATATGCTGGTGGTGATCACCCATGATGAGAACGGCGGCTGGTGGGATCATGTGGCGCCGCCTCAGGGGGACCGCTGGGGACCGGGTTCGCGGATTCCAGCGATCATCGCCTCGCCGTTCGCCAAGCGCGGGCATGTGGATCACACTTTTTACGATACGACGTCCATCATCCGTTTCATCAGCCGGCTGCATGATTTGCCGGAGTTGGAGGGGGTGAGCGCGCGCAATGCGGCCTTCCGCGCGCGCGGCGCGCAGCCGCCTGGGGATTTGACCGGGGCTTTGGTGTTTGCGTGAGAACGTGTTCACGATCTGCTGCGCGTTGGTGATATAGCGTAAAAACAAGCTCGAAAAGCTCTGGCCTTGAGAGCACAGGAATCCACAAAAAAAGCACCGTTTTCCATGCTTGGAAACGGTGCTTTTTTCTTAAGTGAACGGCATTACCCCGACTTCCGGGGCGTTTTGAATGAACGCGACAAGCACTCAGATCACGTAATCCTGACCTTCCTGCTTGGCAAACACCGACAGCTTCTTCGGCGTCACATACAGGCTGTCGCCGGGCAATACCGCCAGTTCTCGATAACGCTCCTTGCTCACCGCCGCCTCTATGCTCCGGCCGTCGGCCTGCACCAGCTCCACCCGCACGATGGGTCCCACCGCGTGGATATGCTCCACCGTGCCCTGCGCCAACGCACCATCGGCGTGGCGCGACAGGTCCAGGTCGTGCGGGCGCACATAGGCCACCGCCTCATCGCCGCTGGCCAGCGCCAGCCCTTCCAGCGCATGGGCATAGCCGCCGATCTGCAACTGCCCGCGCTCGATGCGGCCGTGGAACAGGTTCACATCGCCCAGGAACTGGGTGACAAAAGGCGTGGCCGGGTTTTCGTAGATGTCGTCCGGACGTCCCACTTGCTCGATGTGGCCGTGGTCCATCACCACGACCCGGTCCGACACTTCCAGCGCCTCTTCCTGATCGTGAGTGACGAACACGCTGGTGATGTGCATATCGTTGTGCAGGTCGCGCAGCCAACGGCGCAAGTCCTTGCGCACCTTGGCGTCCAACGCGCCGAAGGGTTCGTCCAATAGCAGCACCTTGGGCTCCACCGCCAAAGAGCGCGCCAGGGCAATACGCTGACGCTGGCCGCCGGACAGCTGGCCGGGATAGGCGTCCGCCAACCAGTCCAGCTGCACCATTTTCAGCAGCTGCATTACTTTGTCGCGGATTTCATCCTTGCCCGGGCGGCTCTTGCGCGGCTTGACGCTGAGGCCGAAGGCCACGTTGTCGAACACCGTCATGTGACGGAACAACGCGTAATGCTGGAATACGAAGCCCACTTCGCGCTCGGCCACATGGGTGTGGGTGGCGTCGGCGCCGGCAAACAGCACTTGCCCGGCGTCCGGGCGTTCCAGTCCGGCGATGATGCGCAGCAAGGTGGTCTTGCCGCAGCCGGACGGCCCCAGCAGCGCCAGCAGTTCGCCGGCCTCCACGTTGAGGCTGACATTGTCCAGCGCGACGAAGTCGCCGAACTGTTTGCGGATATTGCGGATTTCTATGCTCATGCGGGCTGGTCCTTAGCTATGGCGCGGCCGGCGGCGGCCAGGCGAGCGGCCGCGCTGCGTTCCGCGGCGGCGTCGCTCTGTCTCGCCATCCGCCACTCCACCAGGCTCTTGACGCCCAGAGTCACCAGGGCGAGGAAGGCCAAGAGCGAAGCGCAAGCGAAGGCGCCGACGAAGTTGTACTCGTTGTACAGGATTTCTACATGCAGCGGAATGGTGTTGGTCTGGCCGCGGATATGGCCGGACACCACGCTCACCGCCCCGAATTCCCCCATGGCGCGGGCATTGGTCAGGATCACGCCGTAGAGCAGGCCCCATTTGACATTGGGGAGGGTGACGCGCCAAAAGGTTTGCCATCCAGACGCGCCCAAAACCAGCGCCGCCTGCTCCTCGTCCGCGCCTTGCGCCTGCATCAGCGGAATCAGTTCGCGGGCCACGAAGGGGAAGGTGACGAAGACGGTGGCCAACACGATGCCGGGGACGGCGAAGATCACTTGCAGGCCATGCTGTTGCAGCCAGCCGCCCAGCGCGGTGTTGACGCCGAACAGCAGCACGTACATCAGGCCGGCCACCACCGGCGACACCGCGAACGGCAGGTCGATCAGCGTGGTCAGGAAACTCTTGCCGCGGAATTCAAAACGAGCAATGGCCCAGGCCGCCGCTACGCCGAACACCAGGTTCAGCGGCACGGCGATGACGGCGGCGATCAAGGTCAGCTTGATCGCCGCCAGCGCGTCCGGCTCGGTCAGCGCTGCCAGGTACAGGTCCCAACCTTTGCGGAAAGCTTCCCAGAACACCGCCAACAGCGGCACCAGCAGGAACAGGAACAAAAAGACCAAGGCCAGGCCGGTCAACAGATAGCGCACCAGGCGCGATTCAGTGGTCAGGCTTTGCATATCATTTACCCGCGCCGTGGCGGCGCGCGGCCCACCATTGGATGAGGTTGATGGCGAAAAGGATCAGGAAGGAGATGGCCAGCATCACCAGCGCCACCGCTACCGCGCCGTGCTGGTCGAACTGGTCCAGCTTGGCGGCGATGATCAGCGGGGCGATTTCCGACACCATGGGGATATTGCCGGCAATGAAGATCACCGAGCCGTATTCGCCGGTGGCGCGAGCGAAGGCCATCGCGCCGCCGGTGATCAAGGCAGGCAGCGCCGCCGGGAAAATCACGCGCCGGAAGATGTCCCAGCGCCCGGCGCCCAGGCAGGTGGCGGCTTCTTCCAGTTCGCGCTCCAGGTCTTCCAACACCGGCTGCACCGTGCGCACCACAAAGGGCAGGCCGATGAAGGTCAACGCCACGATGATGCCCAGCGGGGTGAACGACACTTTCAGGCCCAGCGGCTCCAGATATTGACCGATCCAACCGTTGGGCGCGTACAGCGTGGTCAGCGCGATGCCGGCCACGGCGGTGGGCAGCGCGAACGGCAGGTCCACCAACGCGTCGATCAGCCGTTTGCCGGGAAAGCGGTAACGCACCAGCACCCAGGCCACCAGAAAGCCGAACAGCAGATTGATCAGCGCGGCGATGCCGGCGGAGACGAAGGACAGGCGGATGGCGGCGACCACGCGCTCATGGGCCACCGCATCGACGAAGGCCGCCCAGCCCATGCCGTGCGCCGACCATAACAGCGCGGCAAACGGCAGCAGCACAATCAGGCCCAGCCAAAACAGGGTAATGCCGAAAGACAGGCCGAAGCCGGGCAGCACCGAGTGGCGCTTGTTGATCAGATTGAAACCGCTGGCCGCCATCATGCGCTCATTTCTTGCTGAAGATCTGGTCGAAGCTGCCGCCATCGGCGAAATGCTTCTGGTTGACCGCGGCCCAGGAACCGAACACGCTGGCCACGGTGAAGGTCTTCACCGCCGGGAAACGGGAGGCAAACTGCTTGGCCACCGCCGGGTCTTGCGGACGCAGGTAGTTTTCCGCGGCCAGCTTCTGGCCTTCCGGGCTCCACAAGTATTGCAGATAGGCTTCCGCCTGCTTGCGGCTGCCCTTGCGGTCCACCACCTTGTCCACCACCGACACCGGGTTCTCGGCCAGCACCGACAGGCTGGGATACACCACTTCAAAGCCGCCGCGGCCGAATTCGCGGGCGATCATTTCCGCCTCGTTCTCGAAGGTCACCAACACATCGCCGATCTGGCGCTGCATGAAGGTAGTGGTGGCGGCGCGGCCGCCGCCGTCCAGCACAGGCACGTTCTTGAAGATTTTGCCCACTAGGTCCTGGGCCTTGGCCTCATTGCCGCCCGGCTGCTTCAACGCATAGCCCCAGGCTGCCAGGTAGCTGTAACGGCCGTTGCCGGAAGTCTTGGGATTGGGAATAACCACTTTCAAACCCGGCTTGGCCAGGTCGCTCCAGTCGCGCACTTGCTGCGGGTTGCCCTTGCGCACCAGGAACACGATGGTGGAGGTGAACGGCACCGCGTGGTTGGGCAGCCGGCTGGCCCAGTTAGCCGGCACCAAGCCCTTGCCCGCCAGCAGGTCGATATCGGTGGCCTGGTTCATGGTTATCACGTCGGCGGCCAGGCCGTTGGCCACCGCCAGCGCCTGCTTGCTGGAGCCGCCGTGCGACTGTTGCAGGGTGACGGTTTCGCCGGTCTTGGCCTTATAAGCTTTCTGGAAAGCCGGGTTGTAGTCCTTGTAGAAGTCGCGCATCACGTCATAGGACACGTTGAGCAGAGTGGCGTCGGCCAGCGCGGAGCCGGTCGCGGCCAGCAACAGTGCGGCCAGGGCAAGGCGAAGCTTCATGGACAGACCTTTTCTTAATGGATGATCGGCGATGTTCCCGAGATGCTCCCGACTATACCCAAGGACTGTTATATCCATAAATAATATTGTGAAATACTCTTATCCCTCAATCATCTAACAAAACCACCCCGCTCCCAAGGCGTTCCCGCTCTGGCCCCCCTCCCCGCTTTGGTTTACTCTCAGAGTCAATTCTCTATTCTGGCTCTCGGAAGTTTCCACGATGAACGTCAAAGACTATATGCAACAGACGGGCAAGGCCGCCCGCAAGGCCAGCCGCGAGCTGGCCCGCGCAGACACCGCGCAGAAAAACCGCGCGCTGCTGGCGATGGCTGACGCCATCCTGCGCGATCAGTCCAAGCTGTTGGACGCCAATGCTCAGGACATGGAGGCGGCGCGCAAGGCCGGCTTGGAACCGGCGCTGCTGGAGCGGCTGGCTTTGACTGAGAAAACCATTGTCGGCATGGCCGAAGGGCTGCGCCAAATCGCCGCGCTGCCGGACCCGGTGGGCGAGGTCAGCGAGATGGCCTACCGGCCCTCCGGCATTCAACTAGGCAAGATGCGGGTGCCGCTGGGCGTGGTGGGCATCATTTACGAGGCGCGTCCCAACGTCACCGCCGACGCCGCCGGCCTGTGCCTGAAATCCGGCAACGCCGCTTTGCTGCGCGGCGGTTCCGAGGCCTTCCACAGCAATCAGGCTATCGCCGCCTGCGTGCACGAAGGCCTGCGCGCGGCCGGACTGCCGGCGGAAGCGGTGCAGGTGCTGGCCACCACCGACCGCGCCGCGGTAGGCGAGTTGATCACCATGCCGCAATACGTGGACGTGATCGTGCCGCGCGGCGGCAAGGGCCTGATCGCCCGCATCAGCGCCGAGGCGCGGGTGCCGGTGATCAAGCATCTGGACGGCAACTGTCATGTCTACATTGACGACACCGCCAGCCCGGACAAGGCTTTCGACATCGCTCTAAACGCCAAGACCCACCGCTACGGCACCTGCAACACCATGGAAACCTTGCTGGTGCACACCGCCTTCGCAGAATTCATCCTGCCGCGCCTAGCCGAGGCCTATTGGGAAAAAGACGTGGAGCTGCGCGGTTGCGAACGCACGCGCGCCATCCTGGGCGACAAGGTTCGGCCGGCCAGCGACGAGGACTGGGCCAGCGAATATCTGGCGCCCATTCTAGCCATCAAGGTGGTCAAAGACCTTGACGAGGCCATCGAGCATATCAATCACTGGGGCAGCCACCACACCGACGCCATCGTGTCCGAGGACTACGGGCGCACGCGCCGCTTCCTGCGCGAGGTGGACTCCGCCAGCGTGATGGTCAACGCCTCCACCCGCTTCGCCGACGGTTTCGAATACGGGCTGGGCGCGGAAATCGGCATTTCCACCGACAAGATCCACGCGCGCGGCCCGGTGGGCCTGACCGGCCTGACCAGCCAGAAATGGATCGTGCTGGGCGACGGCCAGATCCGTTCCTGATTCCGCCGCCTTGGGAGCCGGCCGCGTGGCAGGCTTCTCGCTCTGGCGGGACACACGCCGCCGGCCTCGCTGCCGGCAGCGTTTTCATTGATAATCGCTGCTTTGCTTCCCTACCGGGCGATTCCATGCAGACCCTGAACCAACAAGACCTGGCCGCGCTGTCGGCCAAAGCCGCCTGTGCGCCGCGCCTGCGCGCCAACCAGAATTTCCACGCTCAACTGGAAGACCCCATCCAGCGCCTGGCCATCGCCATGGAGCCGGACACCTACGTGCGCCCGCACCGCCACGACCACAGCTGGGAAATGTTGATCGCGCTCAGCGGCGCCTTCGAGGTGATCGTGTTCGACGAGGCCGGCGTGGTGCAAGGCCGCCATCGCTTGGGCGAAGACGGCGCGCGGGTATTCGAAATGCCGGCCAACACCTGGCATTCGGTCGTGTCGCTGCTGCCGGGCAGCGTGGTGTTTGAAGTCAAACACGGTCCTTACCTGCCGCTGCAGGACCAAAATCTGGCCGCCTGGTCCCCGGCCGAGGGCTCCGAGCGCGTGCCGGCGATGCTGGATTTCCTGCGCCGCGCCCAAGCGGGCCAGCGCTTCGACAGCTAAGCCGTCCCCCGGTCAAACTGCTAAGCAAATAAGCTTGCCAGCCGCCGCGCCCCTGTTTACCGTGTAGGGCATCTCTTGGGGACGGGAGGCAAACCATGTTGTGGCACTGGCTGCTGGCAAGCTTGCATCTACTGGCTTTGGGCGCCGGCCTGGCCGCGCTATGGAGCCGCGCCGGCCTGCTGCGCCAGCAGCAATTCCCCAGCCAGACCTCTCAGCTATTCCGCAGCCATCGCTGGTGGCTGCTGGCGCTGACGCTGTGGACCATCAGCGGCCTGGGGCTGCTCTCGCTGGACCCCTCCCGTCTGCAACATCCGCTTTTCATTCTCAAACTGTTGACCCTGACCCCGCTGCTGCTGCTGGAAGTCCGCGCCTCCCGCGGTCTGATGCGATGGCAAAGCCAGCTGCGCATCCAGCGCAGCCTGGAACTGCGCGGCGCCGATTCGCTCGCGCGCAGCAGCTATTGGCAAATCTGGCTGCTGCTCGCCGTCGTCGGCGAATCCGTCGCGCTGCACGGGTGAAGCACCGTTCACGCTCGTAGACTTTGAGCCGGCTCTGGACGCTCCTCGGGCCTCAAACTCCTTAACACCTGCAACTGGCCTCACTCGAACTTGCGCGCGCCGCGGCGTTTCCAATCCTGGTACGTCGTCACTTCACGCAAGTTAAAGCCATGCCCAATCTGATCGAACACTGCAAATCCCTGTTGCTGCAAACCGCGCTCGGCGTCGCCCTGAGCTGCGCGGTGGTGCCGGCGCTCGCCAACCTGAACGACCCGGTCGCCACGCTGAAAGCCAAAGCGCCTCCGCCCATCGTCGCCACCTGCCTGGACGAACGCATGCGCAAGCTGCGCATTCCCAGCGAATACATCGAACGCGAACGCGGCAAAGACCACGGCGAAACCGTGCGTCTGACCAATCCCGCCACTAATAAAGACGGACTGGAAATCCTCATCCGCCAGGACGGCGACGCCAGCAAGCTAACGGTGAACACCCACGGCCTTAGCTACAGCAAGGCATGGCGCAAACTGGTCAATGACTGCGCGCAACGCGGCTGAGTCTCTCCTGCGGGCCTGTGGACAGTGCTGTCCGCAGCCCCGCCGCTGTGGAAAGTGTGCGCAAACTGTGCACAAAACTGTGGATAACATATACAGACACGCCGGCAGACCCTCGGTTTGACTGCGTCTGCTTGCCTGCTCATCTTGTGCACAACTTTAGTAACGCCCGCCACGCTGTGTGTAATGTGGATGAAACGGGGACAACTTTGTGGATAAGATTAGCCGCCGCTTCCACCTGACAAAAATTCTCTAGCGGTTAAACTGGACAGGAGATCTTTGTCCAGGAGCCCGCATGTCCAATTACCACGCCAAGTACGAACTGCACTACGCCGCCGGCAAGGCGCTGCGTCAATCCTGCTCCCGCACCCTGCAAGCGGAAAACCGGCTCAGCGCGCCGCGCGATGTGGTGGCCATGGTGGAGCAAACCTCTCAGGGGCGGGTGCAAAGCCTGATTCCTCTGCGCTACAGCCGAATGCAGGTATCTCCGTTCACCTTTTTCCGCGGCTTCGCCATGATCCAGGCCGCCGACTTGGCCGCCAACCCTTCCAGCGGCTTGAAGCTGCAGATCTGCGGCGACGCCCACCTGATGAACTACGGCTTCTTCGCCTCCCCCGAGCGGCAACTGATCTTCGACATCAACGACTTCGACGAAACCCACCACGGCCCATGGGAGTGGGACTTGAAACGGCTGGCGGTCAGCCTGGTGCTGGCCGCGCGCGGCCAGGGCTTCAGCGAAAGCCAGGCGCGGGAGATGGTGAGCCGCGCCAGCGAGGTCTACCGCCGCCGCGTCAACGAGTACGCCCGCATGGGCCAGTTGGAGCTGTGGTACACCAAGGTGGGCTTCGAGCAATTGCTGGAGCGCGCGCCCACCGACGCCATCCGCCAGCAAATGCTCAAGCTCTCCGACAAGGCCAGACACCAGACCCAGGAAAAGCTGCTGCCCAAGATGACGGAACTGGAGGACGGCACGCTGCGGCTGCGCGACAACCCGCCGGTCATCTTCCACCTGCACGACAAGAACACCCTGCTGGACAACGACGACAGCTGGCTGTCCGCCGCCGACGCCGAGGCCTTGGTCAAGCCGATGCTGGACAACTACATCGCCACTCTGAAGGAAGACCGCCGCGAGTTGCTGGAGCGTTTCCGGCTAGTGGATTGCGCGTTCAAGGTAGTGGGCGTGGGCAGCGTGGGCACCCGCTGTCTGGTGATGCTGTTGCAGGACAATTTCGACCAACCGCTGTTCCTGCAATTGAAGGAGGCGCGCTCTTCGGTGCTGGAGCCCTACACCCAGGCCTGCGTGCATGGCCATCAGGGCAAGCGAGTCGTGTTTGGCCAACGCCTGATGCAAGCCGCCAGCGACCTGTTCCTGGGTTGGACCACCGGCCCCGCCGGCCGCCACTTCTACGTGCGCCAGCTGCGCGACATGAAGGCCGCTCCGTCGCTGGAAGCCTTCGCCACGCCGGAGGCGCTAACCGCCTACGGCCAGGCCTGCGCCTGGGCGTTGGCGCGGGCGCATTCCAAATCCGGCGGCCAAGCCGCCCAGCTGGCGGGCTATGTGGGCGACAGCGACAAACTGGACCAGGCCATCGCCGACTACGCGCTGGCCTACGCGGATCAGGTAGAGGCCGATTACCAAGTGTTCAAGGCCGCCATCGCCAGCGGCCGGCTGCAAGTCCACGACTAAAAAGCGCAACGGCGCCGCCGCCGGCGGCGCCAAACCTACCGTATTAATACCAAACCCTTGATCTTGCTGCTTGTAATGTCATAAAACCATACTACAACAGGCGATAATCCCGGTCCTGCTCTTGCCGCCGGCAAAGACAGGACCTACCGCCCAAAATCAGACATCCACCTTCGAAAAGCGAACATCATGCGGGTCAATACCAGACTGTTCATCATCATGGCGGCCAGCCTGCTGGCTCTGCTAAGCATCGCGGCCGTGGCGCTGCTCTCCACCCGCGCCACGCTGGTCCAGGAAAAGCGCGAGCAAATCACCCACCTGCTGCGCATGGCCGAAGGCACGATGAGCCACTTCCAGAAGCTGGAAGAAAAAGGCCTGCCGCGCGCCGACGCCCAAAAACAAGCCATCGCCGCGCTCAACGCGCTCAAGGTGGATGATATCTACTTCTTCGGCCGCAACCCGCAAAACGTAGTGATGTTTCACCCCAACAAGGACCGGGTGGGCAAAGTGGACATGGGCAGCACCCTGCCGGACGGCCGCACCACGGTGGCGGTCTATGAAGAGGCGCTGCAGAAGGACCACTACGGCCTGGTGACCATCCAGACCTCGCGCAAGGGCAGCAAGGAAGAATTTCCCAAACTCAACGGCGTGGTGCGCTTCGAGCCTTGGGGCTGGATGGTGGGCACCGGCATTTTCATCGACGACATCGACCAACTGTTCTGGAGTCAGGCGCGCACGCTGCTGATCATCGCCGCCATCGGCATGATCACGCTTGCCGGGCTGATCCTGCTGGTATCGCGCAGCATCATGCAATCTCTGGGCGGAGATCCCAACTATGCCGCGCAGGTGGTCAAGGCCATCGCCGACGGCGACCTGGGCACCGACATCGCGGTACAGGGCCCGCCGCACAGCCTTCTGGCGGCGATGCGCGAAATGCAGCTGAAACTGCGCCAGATGATAGAAGAGATCCGCCTGGCGGCCACCCATATCAACCAGGCCAGCCGCCAGCTGTCCAGCGACATGGACAAGGTGCACGAAGTGTCCGGCGTGGCCAGCTCCTCCACCAGTTCCGCCGCCGCCGCCATTGAGCAGCTGTCGGTCAGCATCGACCACGTCACCGCCAGCGCTCGCGATACCGAGTCCGGCTCGCGCGGCACCGTGGAACTGGCGCGCCAAGGCGAAGCGCTGGCCGCCCAAGCCGCCGACGGCATCCGCAATATCGCCGGCCAAGTGCATGCGGCCAGCGATATGGTGGGCAAACTGGCAGAGCGCACCCGCAACATCAGCGGCATCGCCGAGACCATACGCGATATCGCCAACCAGACTAATCTGCTGGCGCTGAACGCCGCGATCGAAGCCGCCCGCGCAGGCGAAACCGGCCGAGGCTTCGCGGTGGTGGCCGACGAAGTGCGCAAGCTGGCCGAACGCACCGCCACCGCCACCGATGAAATCTCCACCATCGTGCAAGCGGTGGTGAGCGAAACCGGCAGCGTGTCCAACCAGATGGACGACATCCGTCCGGCGGTGGAGGGCGGCGTGGAACAGGTGCAACAGGCGGCCCAGACCCTGGACGCCATCAGCAAGCAAGCCAGCCAGGCGCTGGAGAACGTGCACAATGTCGTCGTGGCGATGGGCGAACAAAGCCAGGCCGGCACCAATATCGCCGGCAATGTCGAACAGGTGGCCGGCGTGGTGGAGGAAACTCAGAACTCGGTCAGCAACGCAGTGCAAGCGGTGCGCGCCATCGATCAGCAGGCGGATACCCTGCAGCAGACCGTGGGCCGCTTCCGCCTCTAAGAACCTGTTCACGATCTGCTGCGCTGCGGCGATACGGCGTTAAAAACAAGCTCAAAATGCTCATGTACCCCTTGTACATTCCGCTTTTTCGCTCGTTTTCGCCTTGTCTCGCTCTTGCTCGCGAAGTCGTGAACAGGCTCTAAAAGCCTGTTTGCGGTCTGCTGCGCGTCAGCGAGATCGATAGAAAAGGGCGTTGAAAACACGTTCCAAGCCTTCCCCTCCCCCAAGCCCCGGTCCGCCGGGGCTTTTTGCCGCCTTCATTCCGAGCTTGCCCTCCCGCCCCTGCCTGATGGCATAATGGCCGCAGAGCAAACGCTCCAAAAATAAAACCACGCCACGGACAGACAGACCCAAACATGCAAACAATAACGCGCAAGCGCATCGGGAGAGACTCATGTCCCAGGCCACCATCCCGGCGGACTTGGCCGAATGGCTGATTCAACAGAATGTTCGTGACGTAGAACTGGCTTTCGCCGACGTGCACGGTTTTGCCCGCGGCAAAACCCTGCCGGCCAAAGCCTTCATCAAGGGGCAACCGCTGCGCATTGCGCGAGCGGTGCCCATTCAAAGCTGCATAGGAGAGTTTCCGGACTACCGCTTCTACGGCGAGCACGATCCCGACGTCACGCTGGCGCCGGACTTCGCCACTCTACGCCAGGTGCCATGGGCCAAGACCCCGCGCGCCAGCGTGATCTGCGACTGCGTCGATCACGACGGCAGCCTCGCGCCGCTGGCGCCGCGCTCGGCGCTGAAAGCGGTGCTGGCGCGCTACGCGGCGCTAGGCTGGACGCCGGTGGTGGCGCCGGAGCTGGAGTTCTACATCTTCGCCGCCCACGGCGACCCGCAACAGCCGTTTCAACCTCCAACGCTGCGCAGCGGCCGCCGCGAAGCCGGCTTCGACTCCTTCAGCTTCTCCTCGCTCAACGATCTGGAAGCTTATTTCGACGATCTGTACCGCGCCTGCGAGATGCTGGGCATCGCCACCGACACCTTCGTCCACGAGATGGGCCCCAGCCAGTTTGAAATCAATCTCAAACACGGCGACGCGTTGGCGCTGGCCGACCAAACCTTCCTGTTCAAGACCGCGCTTAAGGAGATAGGCAACCTCCATGGCCTCAGCGTGGTGTGCATGGCCAAGCCGCTGCCGGGCCAGCCGGGCAGTTCGATGCACCTGCACCAAAGCGTGGTGGACCAGCGCGGCGACAATGTGTTCAGCCGCGCCGACGGCGAAGCCTCGGACACTTTCCACGGCTTCATCGCCGGGCTGCAGCGCTATCTGCCGGAACTGATGCCCTTGTTCTGCCCCAGTCCCAACTCCTATCGCCGCTTCGTCAAGGGCATGGCCGCGCCAGTCAATTTGAGCTGGGGCCTGGACAATCGCTCGGTGGGACTGCGGGTGCCGGTGTCCGGCCCCGAAGGCCGCCGCGTGGAAAACCGGCTGCCCGGCTGCGACGCCAACCCCTATTTGTCGCTGGCCGCCAGCCTGGGCGCCGGCCTGCTGGGCATTGAAGAACACTTGCGGCCCAGCGAGCCCGCCACCGGCAATGTATTCAAGAGCGAACGCGCCAGCCTGCCCAACACCCTGGACGCAGCCTGCGAGGCCATGGCCGGCGGCGACGCCGCCAAGCGGCTGTTCGGCGCGGAGTTCAGCGCCGCCTACCTGGCGGTGAAGGAGGTGGAACTGAGCCACTACCATAGCCAGATTACGCCGTGGGAGCGTCAATACCTGGGCCTGCTGGCCTGAGAACCCGTTGGTCAATGAAAACAGGCCCGTTTATGCGGGCCTGTTTTTATTCTCTCGCGCTGAAAACCTCAGTTGCGGCTCAATAACAGCCGTCTCGCCAGCAGCTCGATCGCCTCATCGCGGCTGACCGGCACGTTGCCGCGATATTGCTCGGCCACAATCCACTTTTCCACCGCGGCTCGATCCCCGCGCGCAGCCTTGAGCAGCACGCCAAAAGCCATCCCCGTGGAATGCTCCGGCGGCTCCACCGCGCGGATCTGAGTATTCAAAGCGTACACCTTGTCCTCGGCCCGCGTCCTTTTGACCTGGTGCGGCGCGCGGCGCGAGTACAAAATCCACCCCAGCAAAGCCAGCAAGCACGCGCCGATGATCAATAGAAAAACAAGCATTTCAAATCAAACCTTTAACTGAAGATTGAATTGTAAAACACCGCCCAGCCCCTTCGCCAATGCTTTGCGCTAGGTCAAGCCCGGCCTATGCCGACTTGGCCTGTGCAGCCCTCCGCGATATGCTGTCACGATAGCCCTCCGTCTCACCAGCCATAAAGGACATCGAACATGTACCAACACATCATCGCCGCGCTGGACGGCAGCAGTAATTCGGACAAGGCGCTGCTGGAGGCCATTCGCATCGCCAAGTTCTGCAAAGCCAGCCTGACGCTGTTCCACATCGCCAGCCTGCGCGACCTGGCGGTGGAAGGCGTCGGCCTGCTCGGCACCCACGAACTGCACGATCAAGCTTTCCGCGACGGCAACCGCGTGCTGGAACAGGCGCGCAAACAGGCAGTGGAAGCCGGCGTGGAACAAGTGCAGATCCACATGGCGGAAAGCTGGGACGGCGGCGCCGACATGGCGGAGCTGCTGGTGCGCTATGCGGACAGCCACAACGCCAACCTGGTCGTGCTGGGCACGCATGGCCGCAGCGGCATCGCCCACCTGCTATTGGGCAGCTTCGCCCAAAACCTGCTGCGTCGGGCCAACTGTCCGGTCATGGTGTTGCGCAGCGAACAAAGCGAATTCGGCCAAGCGGAATAATAACCGCGACGCGCGGCCGTGGCGATGCCTTCATCATAAAAAGCTTCGCCTCGCGCCGCTCAGCGTTTGCGCGCGTAGATGAAAAACTCGCGGTTACCGTCGCCGCCTGTGATCGGGCTGTCGAACCACTTCAACAGCTCGAACCCCTGCTCCCGCACGGCTTCGCTGATTTTTTCCCTCACTCGCGGATACAGACTCTCGTCGCGTACGATGCCCCCTCTGGCCAAACCTTCGCGTCCCACCTCGAACTGCGGCTTCACCAGGCTGAGCAGATGCCCGCCGGGACGGATCAAGGGCAGCGCCGACGGCAACACCAGGGTCAGGGAAATAAAGGACACATCGCATACCATCAGGTCGAAGGGCAGCCCGTCATTGGCCGCCAACAAGGCGGCGTGGTCCAACGCCCTGGCGTTTACGCCTTCGAAATAACGAACGCGCGCGTCCGTTCGCAGCCGCGGATGCAATTGATCGTGGCCCACGTCCACCCCCACCACCCTCCGCGCGCCTTGTTGCAGCAGGCAATCGCTAAAACCGCCAGTGGACTGGCCCACATCCAAAGCCAGCGCGTCGCGCGGGTCCAGGCCGGACGACTCCAAAGCGCCCAGCATTTTCAGCCCGCCGCGCGAGACGAAACGATCGGACGGATCGGCGGCGATATCGAAACGGCTGCCCGGCGCGCATTTCTGGCTGGGCTTGCTCACCAGCGCGCCATCGCAACTGACCCGCCCGGCGGCGATCAAGTTTTGCGCCGCCGTGCGCGAAGCCGCCAAGCCAAGTTCCACCAGCAACACGTCCACTCGCGTCATCGCGCTCTCCCAACCATCGACAAAACCGCACAGCGTGGCAAGCGCGCCGGCCGCTGTCAAGCCAAGGTCACGATCTCACCGTGCGGAGGCCCCTCCAACCGCGCTAGAATCGCTACATGCCAATCCGGCCCGCCGCCGCCCCCGGCGTCGGCAGCCTCAAGCGGAGACATGGATGGATACACATCAACTGGAAGCGCGTGAAGTGCGCGTGCTGGGCGCCCTGGTGGAAAAGCAGGCGCTGACCCCGGACGCCTACCCTATGACCTTGAACGGCCTGGCGTCGGCCTGTAATCAGCTCACCAGCCGCGAGCCGGTGATGCAACTGTCCGAGGCCGACATCAGCGCGGCGCTGGACAGCCTGATCGCCAAGAAACTGGTGAACGAGCGGCTGCCCGCCGGCAGCCGGGTGGCCAAGTACGAACACAGGCTCAATTACGAATGGAATATCGAAGGCGCGCGGCTGGCCGCGCTGGCGCTACTGATGTTGCGCGGGCCGCAGACAGCGGCGGAGATCCGCACCCGCTCAGGCCGCATCTACGGCTTCAGCGGCGTGGAGGAAGTGGAAACCGCGCTCAACGCGCTGGCCGACAAATACCCGCCGCTGGTGCTGAAGCTTGAACGTCAACCCGGCGAGCGCGAAGCGCGTTGGGCCCACTTGCTCAGCGGCGAACCGCCGTCTTTGCCGGCCGCCGGCGACAACGGCTGCGGCGTGATCGAAGTGGGCATGGCCGGCCGCGTCGCCGCGCTGGAAGCGGAAGTGGCCGCCCTCAAGACCCGACTGCTGGAGCTGGAAAACCTGCTCGCCAGCGAATGATTCGCGCGTGAATATTTGGCGGCGCGTCGAACTTGTTACTTAAAAAGCGGTCACTTCCCTTGTTGTCTAACTCACCCAAGAGAAGTGACCCCATGAAAACTCTGCAACTGGGCGCCGCCGCCGCTCTGCTCTCCCTGGCCGCCGCCGCCCACGCCGCCGACTACAGCTTCATCGCCGGCAAGGATTTCCAGCAATTCAGCCGCACCCCGCAAGGCCTGGGCCTGGGCCTTTCCATCGACTACCTGAACAGCGACCACAAAGGTAACGCCGGCGGCGCCGGCTTGGAGTTCGCCATTCCGCTAGGCCCCGTCACTCTGGCCGGCGGCGGCAAGCTGATGGGCCTGAACCCGGATAGCGGTTCCGGCACCGCCGCCTTGCTGGGCGGCCGCGCCAACATCCAGCTGGCGCCCAAGGTCAGCCTCTACGGCCAGGCCTATTACGCTGGCGACAGCATGGCCAGCGGCAGCGTCAAGAACGTGAGCGATCTCGCCGCCGGCGTGCGCTGGAATCCGATCGGCCCGTTCACCGTCGAAGCCGGCTACCGATACTTCGATATTGAACGCAAAGACAACAACCGCAACCGCCGGCTGGCCGACGGCATGTACATCGGCGCCGGCTTCACTTTTTAAACTCAGCGTTTCCCCCACGAAAAACAGCCCCGCAACGCGGGGCTGTTTCGCCTTTCCGGGCAACCGCCCTATTCCCGGTCCCGCGGCTGCCGCGGCTCGAACACCGCATACGTCTTGCAAGCCGGCTCGAGCACTTGCCAGGTGCCTACAAAGCCGGCGGGGATCACGAAGTGGTCGCCCTGCGCCAGCTCCACACTGTGCCCGGCCTCGTCGCTGACCCGCACCCGGCCTTGCAGCAAGGTGCAGAACTCATGTTCGCTGTAGCGCACTTTCCAGCAGCCCAGACCACCGCTCCAAATGCCGGCGTGAAACTGGCCGCTGGGATCGGAATAATGGTTGGCCACGCTTTGCCGGCACTCGCCGGCGATGCGGCGATCTTCGGCCGCCACAAACGATTCCAGCGACACCTCGTGGCGCTGGAACACAATGATATCGCTGGCCTGCTTCATCGCGCTGCTCTCCATTTGTGTTTGAAATATTTAACACAATGCCATGGATCACACGAAATATTCAACTCCTAGCGCTCCAATCGCCGCGTCGCCGGCCACATCGCCATGCAAAGCAGCACCATCGCCAAAGGCTGGTAACCAACATAAGGCTGGTAGGCCACACTGATCAAGGCTAACCCGCCGGCGATCAGCAGGTAATACATCAGGCCCAGCAAGGCGCCGGCCGTGCCTTGCACCGGGCGGTAGTCCCTCAACGCTTCAGCCAGCAAAGGCGGAATCGCGCAGCCGAAGGCCGCTGCGATCACCAGTTGACTGGCCAGCAATACGCCGACGGCCACAGGCGGAGACCATCCCGGCCAAGCGCTGGACAGTTGAACCAGCGCAGCCGCCCCGGCCGCAGCCAGCGCCGCGCGAGGCAAGCGTGCGCCGCCGCCGCGGGCCGCCAAGCGGCGGTTGACGAAGGCTCCGAACAAGCCGCCGGCGGCCACCAGCAAACCGCTGAGGCCGAACAGCCAGGCCGGCATGCCCAGCAACCGCAGCGTGAACGGCGCCAGGGTGTAAAAGCCGAACAACAACAGATTGAAACCCGCCACCAGCCACACTGTGGCCAATACCCGCGGATCGCGCGCCATTCTGACCGCCACCGCGCATAGCGCCGCCGGAGGCGGCAAATCCGCCGGCCGGGTCTCGCCGGCCAGCCTCCAGGACAGCAGCAGCAACCATGCCGCCAAGCCGCACAAGGCCGCGAACACGCCAAGATGACCGAAACCGGCCACCAACAGCGTCCCCAGCGGCGGGCCCAAGGCCGGGGACAGCGACAAGGCGGCGCTGACGGTGGCGAACACCGCCAGCAAGGCCGGGCCCTGATAGCGATCTCGCAACATGGTCTGCACCACCACCGAACCAGCGCTGGCGCCGAAAGCCAGCAATAGTCGCGCCAGCAACAGCACGGCGAAATCGCGGCTCAATACGGCCAGGACCGCGCCCGCGCCGTAGCACCCCAGAGCGGACAGCAAAGCCGGCCGTCTGCCGTACACGTCGGCGCAGCGTCCCCAGCACACCACGCCGAAGGCGAAAGCCAGGAAGTAGACGCTCATCGTCAGTTGCGCCTGGCCTGGGCTGACGCGGTAAGCCTGGGCGATCTCGGTCAAGGCCGGCGCGTAAATGGTTTCGCTCAATTGCGGAAAACCCAGCAATACAATCAGCAGCGCTAGCGGCGCCGCCCGGATCGCGGATCTCATTTTGTCCTCCTTCAAACATTGAGCACGGATTGTAGGAGGATGAAGACCTGACTATTATCGATGGATAGCCATGAAACATTGAAAATCGGACAATATGCCGCGCTACCAGCCCGCCACGGCCCCGGACCCGGACCAGCTGGCCGACCCCATCGTGGGCATGGCCATAGACGCGCCGGCGCCGCACGATTCCGGCCTGCATCGCCATTGCCGCGCGCAACTGATGTACGCGGTCAGCGGCGTGCTGCAAATCCGCATCGGCCATACCCGCTGCGTGCTGCCCCCCACAATGGCCGCCTGGATTCCCTCGGGACTATGGCACCAGGCCGAAACCGGCAAGCCCTTCGCCTACCGCAGCCTGTATTTCGACCCTGCGGTCTATCCCTCTCTGCCGCGTCGGCCGCAGATCATCGCCGTCAGTCCATTGCTGCGGGAGCTGATCGTGCGGGTGGCGGAGTGGCCGTTGTCGCCGTTGGAGCCTGAGCAAGAACGGCTGGTGGCGGTATTGCTGGACGAAGCCGGCCGCGCGCCGGAGCAGGCGCTGAGTTTGCCGCTGCCGCAGGACCGACGGCTGCTGCGCATTGCCGAGCAGCTCTTGCAGCAGCCCGGCGGCGAAGCCACTTTGGAACAACTGGCGGCTCAGGCCGGCGCCAGCAGCCGCACCGTCAACAGGTTGTTCCAGCAACAGACCGGTCTTGGCTTCAGCGCCTGGAGGCGGCAACTGAAAATAATGGAAGCCAGCCGACTGCTGGCCGAGGGGGAAAGCGTAAGCAGGGTGGCGACGGAACTGGGCTATGCGCAGGACAGCGCCTTCATCGCCATGTTCCGCCGCCATGCCGGGCTCACGCCCGGCCAACTCAAACGTTTACTCTGAGAATGTCTTAGAGCCTGTTCAAAATCTAGCGAGCAAGAGCGAGACAAGGCGAAAACGGCTGAGAAAGCGGAATGTACAAGTGGTACATGAGCATTTCGAAGCGGTTTTTAACGCAGTATCGCCGCAGCGCAGCAGATTATGAACAGGTTCTTACCACCACAAATGGAAACGTTGCTTAGGCGGCAAATACATCTTGTCGCCCGGCTTGACGTCGAAAGCCTGGTAAAACGGCTCCATATTGCTGGCGGTGCCGATGGGGCGCCACAAGTCCGGCGTGTGCGGGTCCGACACTAGTTGCTTGAGCGTGGCCTCGTCGCGGGTTTTGCTCCGCCAGGATTGGGCGAAGGCGATAAAGAAGCGCTGGTCGCCGCTCATGCCGTCCTGCACTGGAGCCTCCTTGCCGCCCAACGCCAAATGGTAGGCTTTGTACGCCACTTCCAGGCCGGCGTTGTCGGCGATGTTCTCGCCCAGCGTCAGCTCGCCGTTGACGTAATGGCCGGGCACCGGCTGGTAACGGCCGTATTGCTTGACCAGCTTGCGCGTGGCGGCCTTGAAGCGCGCATTGTCCGTGGCGGTCCACCAGTTGCGCATATTGCCGTCGCCGTCGAATTGGCTGCCTTGGTCGTCGAAACCGTGGCTGATTTCGTGGCCGATGGTGGCCCCAATGCTGCCGTAGTTGACCGCCGGGTCGAAGCCGGGATCGAAATACGGCGCTTGCAGGATGGCGGCTGGAAACACAATCTCGTTATTGGCCGGGTTGTAATAGGCGTTGACCGTCTGCGGCGTCATGCTCCATTCCTTGCGGTCCACCGGCTGGCCTAGCTTGCCGATCATATACCGGTAGTTGAAGCTTGCGATGCGCCGCGCATTGCCGGCCAAATCGTCCGGGGACAGTTCCAGGCCCTCGTAACTCCTCCACTTGTCCGGATAGCCTATCTTCAAGGCGTATTTGGACAACTTGACATGAGCCTGCCGCTTGGTGGCCTCGCTCATCCAGTCCAGAGTGTCGATGGACTGGTCATAGGCTTTCAGCAGATTGCGCACCAGTTCGTCGGCCTGGCGCTTGGCTTCCGGCGTGAAATAGCGCGCCACGTAAAGTTTGCCCAGCGCCTCTCCCAGCCCGCTTTCCACCACGCTCACACCGCGTTTCCAGCGCGGCCGGTTTTGCTTGCGGCCTTCCAGCGTCTTGCCGTAGAAATCGAAGTGGGCATCGACGAAGGCCGGCGTCAGGCTGGGCGCGTAGGCGTCCAGCGTGCGCGCCAGCAGATAATTGCGCAATGTGGCCGCCGATGTGGTCCGCAGCAGCGGCGCCAGCTTGCTCAGATAGCCGGGCTGATCCAAGTTCAATTGCTTGGCCGCGCCCAGGCCGGCGTCGCTCAACAAAGCCGACCAATCATAGCCCGGCTGCCGGCGAGCCAGCTCGGCCAGGCTCAGCTTGTTGTAGGTTTTCTGGATGTCGCGGTTCTCGACATTGGTCCATTGGATTTTCGCCAAGCGCGTTTCGAAAGCCAGCACATCGCGAGCGCGGCTTTGCGGCGGGTCCAGTTCCGCCAGCGCGAACAAACGCTCCAGATACTTCAAGTAAGCCTGACGCGCGGCGGCGAAATCCGCGGATTTGCCCAGGTAGTAATCCTGGTCCATCGCCAGGCCTGACTGGCCAACTCCGGCCAGATAGACGGCGGAGTCCTTGGGGTCCTGGCTGACATAGAAGCGAAACGGCGTATCCACCGGCTGATCCTGCAACCGGCCCATATAACGCACCGCCTCCTCCGTCGAATTCAGGCCGGCCACCGCCCGCAGCGATTCGCGCAGCGGCTCCAGCCCGCGACGGACAATGGTGTCCTCGTCCATAAAGCTGCGGTACAAGGCGGCTATCTGACTCGCCTCCTTGCCGACGTCCGCGCCCTGACCGGCCTGCTCTATCAACTGTCGCAGCCGTTCCAGATTACGCTCCGCCAACACTTCCGCCACGCCGATAGAGGAACGCTCGGCCGGAATCTCCGCGTGCTTGAGCCAGCCCCCGTTAGCATGCAGCGACAGATTATCCTGCACCCGCACCGCCGGATCGATGCCGTTCAAATCGATGCCGTAGCGGCCGTAGTCCAATCCGCTATCCGCCCATGCGCCGGCCGCGCACAACCAGGCCGCCAAAGGCAGCAGTCTGTTCATCTTCATGTTTTCCCCTTTGCTTTTATCGTGTTGCCTCGCGGCGGACCCTCTAACTTATCAAGGGTAAAACTCGGCCCGCAGCCTCTCCGCATACGCCACCAGATTGGGGCGCGCCGACACCAGCGCCCGCGACGGCGTTTCTCCCATGGCGTCGGTCAGCGCGCCGCTGACGAAGGCGTAGACGCTGGCGTCAATCCATGTGGCGGCGTCGCCCATGAAATAACGCCGCTCGCCCAACAAGGCTGACAGCGCCTCCACATCCGCTTCCAGCAGCCGCAAGCGCTCCGCCTCGCTGAAACGTCCCATGCCCTGCCCCCACAGATTGGCGCGCACTTTACGCCGCACCAGCGCCACCACCAATCCGCGCAGCAACGACGGCACGCCCTTGAAGAATACGCCGGGGCCGCGCTCGAAATGCGCGTCCACCATCCAACGCTCATGCACGATGCCCCAGTAGAAATGCTCTCCCAGCATACAGTCCACGCTCCAGGCCAGCGCTTTCTGCTCGGCGCTCAGGCCGGCGTCCAGCGTGATGCCATGCTTGTCCGCCAAGTGCAGGCGGATCAGCGTGGAGTCCGGCACCATCTGGCCGTCGTCGTCGATGCAGGGCAGTTTGCCCTTGGGGGCCTTGCGCATATCGCCGCGCACGCGACGGTACGGGAGGCCGGACAGCTTAAGCAGCAGATCCGCCTTCACCACAAAGGGGCTGGGATCCATCAGGCCCATGGCCGGGCCAAACTGGTACAGGGTGATCATCAAGCGCCTCCCGCGGCCAACATGACATTGAACTGAGGCAGACTAGCACGCCGTCGGGAGCCCGCGCGAGAGGGCTGCGTGAAAAGGGGGAAAGAAGGGAGTTAATCCGCCGCGCAACGACGCAGCCAGTCCATGACCGCCCGCACCCGAGGGGACGGCGCTTGCGGCGCGCGCACCAGATAATACGCCTGTGGTCCCAGCGGCTCGAACGGCCCTAGCGGCAGCATCAGTTCGCCGCGCTCCACCCGTTCTTGAACCAGACGCCGCCGGCCCAGCGCCACTCCAGCGTGATGCGCGGCCGCCTGCGCGCACAAATCGGAACGGTCAAAACTCATGCCGCGCGACGGCAGCGCCACGCCGCGGCGGCGCGCCCACTCGCGCCATTCAGCATCGTGAGCCGCCCGCTCCCAAGCCTGGGCGTCGTGCAGCAGCAAACAATCGGCCAGGGCCGCCGGATTGCCGCGCAGGCCATGCCGGTCCGCGTACTCCGGGCTGCACACCGGCGCCACTTGCTCGTCCATCAGGCGCTGCGCATCCAGGCTGGGAAACTCGCCGGCGGAGTAATACAGCGCCAGGTCGATGTTCCAGGTGCGAAAATCCACCATCTCGTTGCCGCTGCGGATATCCAGCGCGATGCGCGGGTGGCGCTCGGCGAAATCCGCCAGCCTCGGAGCCAGCCAGCATTGCGCCAGCGAGGGCCGTGCGTACAAGGCCACCGCGCCAGCCGGTTCGGTCTCGTCCCGCGGGTTCAAAGCCGCCTCCAGTTGCGCCTGGCCGCCCAGCCAAGCCTGGTAGATGCGTTCGCCGTCCTCGCTCAAGCGCAGACTACGGGTCAGCCGCAGGAACAAGCGGGTGCCGAGCGCCCGCTCCAGCCTGGCGATGCGATGACTGACCGCGCTGGCGCTCAGGCACAACTCATCGGCGGCGCGGGCGAAGCTCAAATGCCTCGCCGCCGCCGCGAAGGTGTGCAGATTGGACCATTGTGCGCCGTCCAGCCGAACGCCGGCGCGTGGGGGAAGGTTCAGCATGCCGCCATTATCGTTCACGCAGGCAGCCGCCGCCGGCCTTCCGCCAGATAGGCGTCCATTTCCGCCGGCGGCACCATGCCGCCGCCGGTGCCCCATACCAGATGCGCCGCGCGCGCCAGCTTCTCCGCGTTCAAGCCCATCCGCTGGCGGTAGCCCTGGGACTCGCCTAGCACCCTCAGCGGGCCCGGCATGCCGGCCAGCGCCGACGGCTCCAGCTTCAACCCCTGCTCCCGCTCCAATAAGGCCAGTAAACGGTACAGCTCGCCATCGTCCACCGTGTAATAGCCGTCTATCAAGCGTTGCATCGCCCGGCCGACAAAACCGGATGGACGCCCCACGGCCAAGCCATCGGCTGCGGTCAGATTGTCGATGCCGAAATCCTGCACCGCCACCGCCTCATGCAGCCCGGTGTAGACGCCCAACAGCATGCAGGGCGCGTGAGTGGGTTCGGCGAACAGGCAATGCACGGCGTCGCCGAAAGCCAGTTTGAGGCCGAAGGCCACCCCGCCCGGCCCGCCGCCCACGCCGCAAGGCAGATACACCAGCAGCGGGTGTTCCGCGTCCACCCGGACGCCCTGCTCCGCCAATTGGCCGCGCAGGCGCTCAGCCGCCACCGCGTAGCCTAGAAACAGATTCTTCGAATTCTCGTCGTCGACAAAATGGCAGCGCGGATCGGACGCCGCCTGCTTGCGGCCTTCGGCCACCGCCACGCTGTAATCGGACGGATACTCAACCACATTGACGCCGTGGCTGCGCAGCAAGTCCTTCTTCCACTGCCGCGCGTCCGCCGACATATGCACGCTGGCCTGGAAACCCAGCTTGGCGCTGATGATGCCGATGGACAAGCCCAAATTGCCAGTGGAGCCCACCGCCACCCGATAGCCGCTGAAGAAGGCTCGCGCCTCATCGCTGTCCAATCCGGCATAGTCGTCGCCCTCCCGCAGCAGGCCGTGGCTGAGCGCCAAGGCTTCCGCGTGTTTCAGCACCTCGTAGATGCCGCCGCGCGCCTTGATGGAGCCGGAAATCGGCAGCAAATTGTCCGCCTTCAGCCACAGGCTGCCGCCCGCCTCCAAGCCGGCCTCGGCCCATAGCGCCGCGCGCATCGCCGGAATCGGCAACAGCGGCGACTCTATGATGCCGCCGCTGGCGGCAGCGTCCGGGAACACCCGCGCCAGATAGGGCGCGAAGCGGCGCAGCCGCGCGTCGGCGTCCTCGACGTCGGCCCGGCTCAAGCCCACGTCGGCCAATGCTTCCGCCGCCGGCGCCCGTGCGGGATTGAACCAGCTCAAAGGCTGCAAGGCCATCAAGGGCGTCAATAAGGGATGGCTGGCCTGCCAGTCGGCCACGGTCTTGCCGGCAATCGTCGCTTGCATCGCGCGCTCCATGGAATCGAAGACCCGATTAAACCGCGCCGCGCCGCCGCTGGCAAAAGACGATTGCGCAAGCGACGGCTGACGCTGGATCAGCCATGCGGACTCGGGGACTTGCCACGCGCCGGGGTCCATCGCCTATGATGTGCGGATTATCCGCCGTCAGGAGTCGCCGTGCTCGCCAAGATCACCCGCCTGTTTCCGCTATGGGCCTTGCTGCTATCCGCCATCGCTTACCAGCGGCCGGCGACGTTCACCCCCTTGCTGCCACATACCGGCCTGCTGCTGGCGGTGATCATGTTCGCCATGGGACTAACGCTGACGCTGGACGATTTCAAACGGGTGCTGAGCCGGCCGGCGCCGGTATTGGCCGGACTCGGTCTGCACTATCTGGTGATGCCGCTGGCGGCCTGGGCGCTGGCGCGGCTGTTCCAGATGCCGCCGCAACTGGCCATCGGCATGATTCTGGTGGGCAGCGTCGCCAGCGGCACCGCGTCCAATGTGATCATCTATCTATCGCGCGGCGATGTGGCGCTATCGGTCACCATCTCTTCGCTGTCCACGCTGGTGGGCGTGGTGGCCACGCCCTTGCTGACCCGGCTGTACGTGGACGCGGCGATCAAGGTGGAAGTGGCGGCGATACTGCTGAGCATTCTCCAAATCGTCATCCTGCCGATAGGGCTGGGCCTGCTGGCCCACCGTTTCTTCGCGCCTCAGGTCCGCCGGTTGGAGCCGCTGCTGCCGCTGTTGTCGATGCTGGCCATCGTCGCGCTGATCGCCGCCATCGTCGCCGGCAGCAAGAACCACATCGCCGCGGTGGGCGGGCTGACCATTCTGGCGGTGATGCTGCACAACGCCATCGGGCTCTTGGGCGGGTATTGGGGAGGACGCTTGCTGGGCTTCGACGAATCGGTATGCCGCACGCTGGCGATTGAGGTGGGCATGCAGAACTCCGGCCTGGCCGCCCAGTTGGGCAAGGCCTACTTCAGCCCGCTGGCGGCTCTGCCGGGGGCGCTGTTTTCGGTCTGGCACAATATTTCCGGCTCGCTGCTGGCCGGCTATTGGCGGGACAAGCCCGCCGAGCGGACGCTGGCCAGTGCGGAACAACACGGGTAACGACACATGAGACTGCGCGCGACATTGCACCGGATCAGCTCTCCACCCGCCAATGCCCGCTCTTGCCGCCCTCTTTCTCCAGCAGCCGCACGCCGTCGATGACCATGCCGCGGTCCACCGCCTTGCACATATCGTAAATGGTCAACAGGCCGACGTTGGCGGCGGTCAGCGCCTCCATTTCCACCCCGGTCTGGCCGCTGCATTCCGCGGTGACTTCGATGCGCACGGCGTTGTCGGCCTCCAGCAGTTCGAAGTCCACCGCCACGCGGGTCAGCGCGATCGGGTGGCAGAGCGGGATCAGGTCCGCGGCTTTCTTGGACGCCATGATGGCGGCGATCCGAGCGATGCCGAGCACGTCGCCTTTTTTATGGCCGCCGCCCTTCACCAGCGCGAAGGTGGCGGGCAGCATGCGGATATGGCCTTCGGCCACCGCGCGGCGGCGGGTGTGCGCCTTGGCGCCGACGTCGACCATATGGGCCTGGCCGCCGGCATCGAAATGTGTCAATTTGGACATGGGTTCATCACTCCTCCGGCCCGCTTAGAACCTGTTTACGATCTGCTGCGCTTCGGCGATACAGCGTTGAAAACTCCCTCAAAATGCTCATGTACCACGAGTACATTCCGCTTTTTCGCTAGTTTTCGCCTTGTCTCGCTCTTGCTCGCGAGATCGTAAACAGGCTCTTAGGACAGTAGCCGGTAAATCAGCCAGAAGGCGCTGACCAGTACCACCAGGCCGCCGCTCCAGCGGGCGATGCGGCCAAGGTAGCGCAGGTAGAGCGGATTGCGGGTCAATAGATAACAGACGCCTGCCCAGCCCAACAACAGGATGGTGACGAGCAGCCACAAGCGCCAGAAGCCGAACACCGCTAGGCCACCTCCGGCAGCCGGTGGAAGCTGGACGGCGCGTCCAGCGGATCGTCGTAGCTGACGTATTCCCAGGCTTCCGGCGTTTCCAGCAGCTTGCGCAACAGCTTGTTGTTCATCGCGTGGCCGGATTTGTGGCCGGAGAAGGCGGCGATCAACGGGTGGCCGATGATGTAGAGGTCGCCGATGGCGTCCAGGATTTTATGGCGGACGAATTCATCCGGAAAGCGCAGGCCTTCCGGGTTCAGCACGTATTCGTCGTCGATGACGATGGCGTTGTCCAGGCTGCCGCCACGGCCCAGCCCGTGGTTGCGCATGTATTCCACCTCGTGCATGAAGCCGAAGGTGCGCGCGCGGCTGATCTCGTCGGTATAGGAGTGGCGCGCGAAATCCACCGCTACGGTCTGCGGCGCCAGATTGAAGGCCGGATGGTTGAAGTCTATGGACAAGGTGACCTTGAAGCCGTCATGCGGCTCCAGCTTGACCCACACGCCGCGCTCTTCCACCTCCACCGTCCGGGTGACGCGGATGAAGCGCTTCTTGGCATTCTGCTCGGCCACGCCCGCGGTCTGCAGCAGGTAAATGAAAGGGGCGGCGGATCCGTCCATGATGGGGATTTCCGCCGCCGTGACCTCAATCACGAGGTTGTCGATGCCAAAGCCCGCCAGGGCCGACATCAAATGCTCGATCGTGCCGACACGCACGCCGGTGTCAGTCACCAGCGTGGAGGAGAGTCGCGTGTCGTTGACGAGCGATGGATCCACTTTCACCTCCACCGGCTCGGGCAAGTCGGTGCGGCGAAAGACGATCCCGGTGTCGGGCGCGGCCGGCAGCAGGGTGAGTTTCACCCGCTCGCCGGAGTGCAAACCCACACCCGTGGCGCTTATCGCTTGTTTCAGCGTGCGCTGCAATATCATGTCGGACTTCTCAAACGGATGGGAACGCCCGATTCTAGCACAGTCAAAAACCGCACTTTATTGATTGATTTGCAGTATTAAATAGCTTTCTTCTATAGCGACTCCGCCTCAGTCCGCCTGCTTGCGCAGGAAGGCCGGGATATCGTAGCTTTCGCTCACTTCCGGATTGGAGAAGTCCATGGACGGCGCGGCGCGGCGACGGCCCTGGCGCATGATGGCCGGGGTGTCGAAGTCGTCGTAGCTGACCACTTCCACCGCGCGGTCGTCGGTGCCGGTCTTCACGATCTTGATGTACTCCGGACGCTCCTCGGTGTTGCGCGCGGTCTTCTTCTGGCCCAGACCAGTAGCGATCAAGGTCACGCGGATGGTGTCTTCCGGCATGTCTTCCACTTCGGCGGTGCCGAACTTGATCTGCGCGTCTTCGTCCGCGTACTGGCGCACGATGCCCATGATTTCGCGATACTCGCTCATCTTCAGGCAACCCGGCGCGGTGGAGATGTTAACCAGCACGCCGCGCGCGCCTTCCAGAGTGATGTTGTCCAGCAGCGGGCTGGCCACGGCCTGCTCGGCGGCCACGCGGGCGCGGTCGATGCCGGAAGCGTAGGCGGAACCCATCATCGCCAGGCCCATTTCGCTCATCACAGTGCGCACGTCGGCAAAGTCGACGTTGATCAGGCCCGGGCAAGTGATGACTTCGGCAATGCCGGCCACCGCGCCCTTGAGCACATCGTCGGCGGCGCGGAAGGCTTCGCGCATGGTCACGTCGTCGCCCAGCACTTCCATCAGTTTTTCATTGGGGATCACGATCAGCGAATCGACGTGCTTTTTCAGGTCTTCGATGCCGTTCTGCGCCACTTTCATGCGCTTGCCTTCGTGCTCGAACGGACGAGTGACCACGCCCACGGTCAGGATACCCATTTCCTTGGCCACTTCCGCCACTACCGGCGCCGCGCCGGTGCCGGTGCCGCCGCCCATGCCGGCGGTGACGAACACCATATTGGAGCCGCGCAGCATCTCGGCGATGCGCTCGCGGTCTTCCAGCGCCGCGCTGCGGCCCACTTCCGGATTGGCGCCCGCGCCCAGGCCGCGGGTCAGGTTGTTGCCCAACTGCAGTTTTTGCGGCGACTTGTTGCGCAGCAGCGACTGAGCGTCGGTATTGGCGCAGATGAATTCCACGCCGTGCACATTGCCGTCGATCATGTTGTCGATGGCGTTGCAACCGCCGCCGCCAACGCCGATGACTTTGATGATCGCCACATTGGCGGTTTCTTGCATAACTTCAAAGACCATTCCGCTCATTTTCCTCTCCTCAATAAAGATGAGCTACCTACCCGATACATCTGCCCGATCGCTATCGTGGCCAGCGTGTGCGCCGGCCGCGTAGCGCTTAGTAAAATGTTCACGATCCTGCAAGCTAAAGCGAGACCAGGCGAAAACAGCTGAAGAAGCGGAATGTACATACGGTACATGAGCATTCTGAAGCCGTTTTCAACGCCGTATCGCCGACGCGCAGCGGATCGTAAACAAACTCCTAGAAATTGCCAGCGAACCACGCCTTCATGCGCGAGAACATCTGGCCCACGCCCGCCGACTCCACCTTGGGGCCGGTATGCGTTTGAATCTGATCCTTGCCGTACAACAGCAGGCCGACGCCGGTGGAGAAGCGCGGGGTCTTCACCACTTCCGCCAGGCCGCCCACATACTTGGGCACGCCAACGCGCACCGGCATGTGGAACACTTCCTCCGCCAACTCCACCATGCCCGGCATCAGGCTGGCGCCGCCGGTCAGCACGATGCCGGAGGACAGCAAATCCTCAAAACCGCTGCGGCGCAGTTCCTGCTGCACCAGTTGGAACAGCTCTTCCACCCGCGGCTCAACCACTTCAGCCAGCGTGGCGCGCGACATCTGACGCGGCCCGCGCTCGCCCACGCCCGGCACTTCTATCATCTGGCTGGGGTCGGCCATCGCCACCAGCGCCACCGCGTGCTGGATCTTGATGTCCTCGGCCTCCTTGGTGGGCGTGCGCAAGGCCATGGCGATGTCGTTGGTGATCTGATCGCCGGCGATCGGTATCACCGCGGTGTGGCGGATCGCGCCGTTGGCGTACACCGCGATGTCGGTGGTGCCGCCGCCGATGTCGATCAGGCACACGCCCAGGTCTTTTTCGTCCTCCGACAGCACCGCGATGGCGGAAGCCATCGGCTGCAATACCAGGTCGGACACTTCCAGGCCGCAGCGGCGCACGCACTTGGTCACGTTCTGGGCGGCGGACACCGCGCCGGTGACGATGTGCACCTTGGCTTCCAGCCGCACTCCGCTCATGCCCAGCGGTTCGCGCACGCCTTCCTGACCGTCGATGCTGTATTCCTGAGTCAGGATGTGCAGCACCTGATGGTCCGGCGGGATGGTCACCGCGCGCGCGGTTTCAATCACGCGGTCGATGTCCATCTTGGTGACTTCGCGATCCTTGATCGCCACCATGCCGTGCGAGTTCACGCTCTTGATGTGGCTGCCGGCAATGCCGGCGAACACTTCGTGAATCTTGCAATCGGCCATCAGCTCGGCCTCTTCCAGCGCGCGCTGGATGGCCTGCACCGTGGATTCGATGTTCACCACCATGCCGCGCTTCAAACCGCGCGACGGGGTGTGGCCCATGCCGACGATATTGAGTTGGCCGTCCTCCAGGACTTCTGCGACGATCGCCACGATCTTGGATGTGCCGATGTCGAGGCCAACCAGCATGTTCTTGCTTTCCTTTGGTTTGCTCACCTGTCGCTCCAACTGCTAATTACTTGTTTCCCTTGGCCGGCGGCGCCTTGTAATCGGGCATCCGCACGGCGAATCCATTCGGGTAGCGCATATCCACGTATTCCACGTGATACGGCAACGCCGCCAATTTGCTCTTCCAGTACTGGGCGAAGCGGCGGGCGCGCGGACTTACGTCGTTGCGTCCCAACTCCAGCTGCACCTGGTTGTCCAGCCCCACTTTCCAGGCGCGGCGGCTGGACAGCCACAGCGCCGCGGGCTTGACGCCCGCCGGAGCCAGATCCTGGCGCAGCCCGCCCAGCATTTCGCTCATGTCCTTCTCTGCCCCCGCCGGCCCGTAAAACACCGGCAGGTCCTGATCGCTGGCGGCGTCGAACCGCTCTCCTCGGGTATTGACCAGGCCGTTCTCTCCCCAGCGCGCAAGCGCCACATGCTCTTCCACCGAAATGTCCAGCGCGTCCGGCCAGCGCCGTCGCACCTGGGCATCCCGCACCCACGGCAATTTGCCGAAGGCCGCCCGCGTCTTGTCGATGTCCAGCGTGAAGAAGGTGCCGGACAGTTCATGCTCGGCAATGAACTTCAGCTGTTCCGGCGTCACGCGTTTCATGTCGCCGCGAATCTGGATCTTCTTCACCGGAAACACCGGAGCGTGCGTCAACCAGAACCCTCCTGCATACAGCAACATCAGCGCTGCGGCGGCCAGCATCAAATTGGCCAGGCCTCTTAGCAACCGATGGTTATCCCACATGCACCATATCCAGCACCTTGAGGCACAAATCCTCGTAACTGATGCCCATCGCCCGCGCCGCCATCGGCACCAGGCTGTGGCTGGTCATGCCCGGATTGGTGTTGGCTTCCAGCAAGTAAATGCCTCCGGCCTCGTCCATCAGGAAATCCACCCGGCCCCAGCCGCGGCCGCCCAATACGCGGAACGCCGCCAGCGACAGTTCGCGCGCGCGCTGTTCCAGCGCTTCGCTCAGGCCGGACGGGCAACGGTAGACGGTGTCGTCGCGGAAATACTTGGCGTCGTAGTCGTAGAACTCGGTCGCCGGCTCGATCTTGATCGTCGGATAGGCCGTGTCGCCTATCACCGCACAGGTGTACTCGCCGCCGCCGATGAATCGCTCGGCAATCACGATGCTGTCGTATTTGCGCGCCTCTTCGAACGCGGCTTTCAGTTCGCCCGGCTGCTTGACCTTGGTCACGCCGATGCTGGAGCCCTCAGTGGCCGGCTTGACGAAGATGGGCAGACCAAGCTTGGCCTCCACCGCGGCGAAGTCGCTGTTCTCGTCCAGCAGCTCGAATTCCGGGATCGGCAGGCCGGCGCCTTGCCACAACAGCTTGGTGCGCCATTTGTCCATGCAGATCGCCGACGCCATCACCCCGCAGCCGGTATACGGCAGCCCCATGCTTTCCAGCACGCCTTGCAAGGTGCCGTCTTCTCCGAAAGGGCCGTGCAGGATGTTGAACACGCGGTCGAAGCCTTCTTCCTTCAACGCGCTCAGCGGTTGTTCCGACGGATCGAACTTGTGAGCGTTCACGCCGCGGGACTGCAGGGCCTTGAGCACGCCGGCGCCGCTCATCAGCGACACTTCGCGCTCGGAGGAGCTCCCGCCCATCATCACCGCCACCTTGCCGTACTGCGTCATTGCCTTGTCCTTGTCATTCATCATCACGCGCCCGCCGCCACTTTGGCCGGCACCGCGCCGATGGAGCCCGCGCCCATGGTCACCACCACGTCGCCGTCGCGAGCCTGATCGAAAATGGTCTGCTGCATCTCGACGATGTCCTCGACGAACACCGGCTCCACCTTGCCCAAAACCCGCACCGCGCGCGCCAAGGCGCGACCGTCGGCGGCCACAATGGGCGCTTCGCCGGCGGCGTAGACTTCGGACAGCAACAAGGCGTCCACGCTGGACAGCACCTTGACGAAGTCTTCAAACAGATCCCGGGTGCGGGTGTAGCGGTGCGGCTGGAAGGCCAGCACCAGACGCTTGTCCGGGAAGGCGCCGCGCACCGCGGCCAGCGTGGCGGCCATTTCCACCGGGTGATGGCCGTAGTCGTCCACCAGGGTGAAGCTGCCGCCGTCCTTGGCCGGCACTTCGCCATAGCGCTGGAAACGGCGGCCGACGCCGGCGAACTCGGCCAGGCCTTGCTGGATCGCTTCCACGCTGGCTCCGCACTCCAGGCCGATGGCGATGGCGGACAGCGCGTTGAGCACGTTGTGGCGGCCCGGCATGTTCAGCACAACAGGAAAGCGCACTTCCTTGCCGTTCTTCACCACCACGTCGAAATGCATCTGGCCGGCCGCGGCGCGGATGTTCTCCGCGTAGATGTCGGCGGAATCGTCCAGGCCATAAGTGGTCACCGGCTTGGTGATGCGGCCGCGGATCTCGCGCACATTGGGATCGTCCACGCACAGCACCGCGCGGCCGTAGAACGGCAAGCGCTGCAGAAAGTCCACGAAAGCCTGCTTGAGCTTGTCGAAGCTGTGGTCGTAGGTGTCCATGTGATCGGCGTCGATATTGGTCACCACCGCCATCACCGGAGTCAGGTGCAAGAAGGAGGCGTCCGATTCGTCGGCCTCGGCCACCAGGAATTCGCCGGACCCCAGGCGCGCGTTGGTGCCGGCCGCGGTCAGCTTGCCGCCGATGACGAAAGTGGGATCCAAACCAGCCGCGCCCAGCACCGAGGCGGTCAGGCTGGTGGTGGTGGTCTTGCCGTGGGTGCCGGCGATGGCGATGCCCTGCTTGAAGCGCATCAACTCAGCCAACATCAGCGCGCGCGGGATCACCGGAATTTTGTTGGCGCGCGCTTCCAGCACTTCAGGATTGTCGGACTTGACCGCAGTGGAGGTCACCACCACGTCGGCGCCATGCATATAAGTGGCGTCGTGGCCGTAGAACACGCGTATGCCCTGATCGATCAACCGCTTGCTGGTGGCGCTTTCCGCCATGTCGGAGCCGGACACGGTAAAGCCCAGGCCGTGCAGCACCTCCGCGATGCCGCACATGCCCACGCCGCCGATGCCGACGAAATGTATGTGTTTGACCCTGTGTTTCATGTCTGTGTCTCTGCTTGAGCGCTCATATGACGCCCTGTCATTCCCTGGCCAGCTGCTGGCACAGGTCGGCCACCCGACCGGCCGCGCCGGAATGGGCCAGCGCGCGCGCGCGTTCGGCCTTGTCCAGCAACTGGTCTCTATCCAAACCCGCCAACAAGCCCGCAAGCCCATCGGCGTTCAATTCTTTCTGCGGCAGATGCCAGGCCGCGCCGGCCTTCGCCATCCACTCGGCGTTGTCGCGCTGATGGCCGGTGGTGGACACCACCAGCGGCACCAGCACGCTGGGCACGCCGGCCGCGCACAATTCGCTGACCGTGATCGCGCCAGCGCGGCAAATCACCAAATCGCATTCGGCCAGGCGCTTTGGCATGTCGTCGACGAAGGGCAACAATTCCACCTGATCCCGCAAGCCAGCAGCCTGATAAGCCGCTTCGACCGCGGCGAAATTCGCCTCGCCGGTCTGATGCGTCAATTGCGGCCGCTTGTCCGCCGGTAACTTGGCCATCGCCTGCGGCAAGGTGTCATTCAAAACCTTGGCGCCCAGGCTGCCCCCCACCACCAACACCTTCAGCGGGCCGCCGCGGCCGGCAAAACGCTCAGCCGGCGCGGCAATGCTCTCGATCTCGCCTCGCACCGGATTACCGGTGACCAGCGCCTTGCCGTTGCGCGCCGCGTCCCCATCGAAACCGCAGACCAGTTTCTTGGCGAACGGCAGCAAGGCTTTATTGCTCAACAACAGGCCGGCGTCGGCGTTGACCAAGACCAGCGGCTTCCACAGCAGGCCAGCCATCACGCCGCCGGGCAGGCAGACATAGCCGCCCATGCCCAGCACCACGTCCGGGCGATGGCGGAAAATCTGCGCCGCGCTGCTGAAGAAAGCGCCAAGCAGCTGCAAAGCGCCCTTGGCCGAGCCCAACAGGCCCTTGCCGCGCACGCCGTGGAAATTCAGCCGTTCCAGCGGAATGCCGGTGGGCGGCACCAACTTGTTCTCCATGCCGCGCCGGGTGCCCAGCCACACCACATTCCAGCCCCGGCTTTGCAATTCCTTGGCCACGGCAAGGCCGGGGACGATGTGTCCACCCGTACCAGCCGCCATCACCATGACCGTGCGATTCGCCATCTCTAATCCGTTCCGTTAACTCTCGTTGCCGCGCATCGTGCGCCGGTTTTCGCTTCGCCCTTCGGGCTTGCAGAAACCGAAGGAGACGGCGCCAAGGCGCCTGGAAAGGCTTACCGCCTTTCCTGAATGCGGGGCTAAACCTTATAGCCCCGCATAATCCTTCGGTTTTCATAATCAACCCGCAGCAGCACCGCCACCGCGATCAAATTCATCAACATCGCCGAGCCGCCGAAGGACATCAGCGGCAAGGTCAAACCCTTGGTCGGCAGCAGGCCCATATTCACCCCGATGTTGAAAAACACCTGGATGCCGAGCCAGATGCCCAGACCCTGCGCCACCAGCGACTGGTAATAGCGCTCCAGCTTTTTCGACTCCACGCCGATGTGGAAGGCGCGCCGCACAATCCAGGCGTACAGACCCACCACCACGCAAATGCCGGCAAAACCGAACTCTTCCGAAATCACCGCCATGATGAAGTCGGTATGCGCCTCCGGCAGGTAAAACAGCTTCTCTATGCTGCCGCCCAGGCCGACGCCGAACCACTCGCCGCGACCGATGGCGATCAAGGAGTGCGACAACTGATAGCCCTTGCCGTACGGGTCGTCCCACGGGTCCATGAAACCCAGCACCCGCTTCAAGCGATACGGCGAGGAGATGATCAGCACCACGATGGCGCCCACCGCCATCACCGCCAGCCCGCTGAAGATGCGCATATTGATGCCGCCAAGGAAAAGCAGGCCCATCGCGATGCTCATCACCACCATCAACGCGCCGAAGTCCGGCTCGCGCAGCAGCAGGAAGGCCACCACCACCATGGCGGCGAACATCGGCGCGAAGCCTTCTTTCAGGCTGTGCAGCAGATGGCTCTTGCGCACGGTGTAATCCGCCGCGTACAGCACGGTGGCGAACTTCATCACTTCTGACGGCTGCAGGTTCAACACAAACAAGTTGATCCAGCGCCGCGAGCCGTTGACCATCTTGCCGATGCCGGGAATCAGCACCAGCACCAGCAACACCAGCCCAATCAGGAAAATCTTGCCGGAGTACTTCTGCCAGAACGCCGTCGGAATCTGGAAGGCGATATAGGCCGCGCTCAGCCCTATCGTCATGAAGATCATGTGGCGGATCAGGTAGAAGTAACGGTTGTGCGTGGCCGCGTCGGCCTCGGCGTAGGCGATGGACGCCGAGTACACCATCACCAGGCTGATCGACAACAGCAGGGCCAGCGCCCAAGACAGCGCTTCGTCGAACGGCTTGATGGCGGCGTAGCGCCGGGCTCCGTGCACGATCATGGCCGCGTCGCCTCGGTTTGCCGCGCCTTCAGTTCGCGCACGGTGTCGATGAACACCTGGGCGCGATGCGCGTAGTTGCGGAACATGTCCAGGCTGGCGCAAGCCGGCGACAGCAGCACCACATCGCCGGGCCGCGCCAGCTCAGCCGCGCGGCGGGTGGCTTCTTCCAGCGTCGCGCAGTCGTGCAGCGGAAGACCGGAGTCCGCCAGCGCGGCGCGAATCTTGCCGGCGTCGCGGCCAATCAACAGCACGGCGCGGGCGATGCGGCGGCAGGCCGGCGCCAGCGGCGCGAAATCCTGTCCCTTGCCGTCACCGCCGGCGATCAACACCACCGGACGGGTCATGCCGTTCAGGGCCGCCTCGGTGGCGCCGACATTGGTGCCCTTGGAATCATCGATAAACGCAACCGAACCGACTTCGTCCACCAACTCGACGCGATGTTCCAGACCCTGAAAGGTTTTCAGCCCTTGCAGCAGCGCCGCGCGCGGCGCGCCCACGGCTTCGCACAAAGCCAGCGCGGCCAGCGCGTTGGCGGCGTTGTGCAGGCCTTGCAGACGCATTTCGGCGCAATCGAAGGCCCGCTCTCCGTCCAGGCTCAGCCAGTAGCGGCCGTCATCCTGCTGCAACGCGAATGCGGCATTCTCTGTCAGCGAAAACCATTTGACCACGCGGCCGGGCCGCGCCATGGCGCGCACCAGCGCATCGTCTCGGTTCAGCACTTGAACGCCGCCGCCGCGGAACACCCGGGTCTTGGTATGGGCGTAGTCCAGCAGATCGTCGTAGCGGTCCAGGTGGTCTTCGGAAATATTCAGCACCGTGGCGGCATCGGCCTCCAGCGTAAGAGTGGACTCCAGTTGAAAACTGGATAGCTCCAGCACCCACACGTCCGGGCGCTTGCCGCTTTGTTCGCGTTCCAGTTGCGCTTCCAGCACCGCCAGGCCGATATTGCCGGCCACTACCGCGTCCAGGCCGGCGGCGGCGCACAAATGGCCCGCCAGGCTGGTGACGGTGCTCTTGCCGTTGGAACCCGTGATGGCGATCACCTTGCTGCCGTCGCCGCGAATCGCCCGCGCCAGCACTTCGATATCGCCTATCACCTCGCCGCCGGCTTGGCGGAAGGCGGCAACGGCCGGGTTCTTCAGCGGCACGCCCGGACTCAGCACCAGCAAGTCGGCGTCGGCGAAGGTCTGTTCGTTGAAGTCGCCGCCGCGCACTTCCGCCTGCGGCAGGAAGGCGCGCAGTTCGGCCACGCGCTCGGCCGACGGTTTTGCGTCGGCCACGCTCACGCGCGCGCCGTGCGCGGCCAGGTAGCGCGCGGCCGCCAAGCCCGAGCCCCCCAAGCCCACTACCACGACGTGACGATTCGCGTAATCCATGTTCTTCCTCAACGCAGCTTGATGGTGGACAAGCCGGCCAACACCAGCATCATGGTGATGATCCAGAAACGCACCACCACTTGCGTTTCCTTCCAGCCTTTCAATTCATAGTGGTGATGCAGCGGCGCCATGCGGAACACCCGTTTGCCGGTGAGCTTGAACGAAGCCACTTGAATCATCACGGACAGCGCTTCCACCACGAACAGGCCGCCCATGATCAGCAATACAATCTCCTGGCGCACAATCACGGCCACGGTGCCTAGCGCCGCGCCCAGGGCCAGCGCGCCCACATCACCCATGAACACTTGGGCCGGATAGGCGTTGAACCATAAAAAACCCAAACAGGCGCCGCACATCGCGGCGCAGAACACCACCACCTCGTGCGCGCCGGGAATGAAGGGCAGGCCCAGATATTTGGAAAACACCGCGTGGCCGGCAACGTAGGCGAAGATGGACAGCCCGGCCGCCACCAGCACGGTGGGCAAGGCCGCCAGACCATCCAGGCCATCGGTCAGATTCACCGCGTTGGAGGTGCCGACGATGACGAAGTAGGTGAGCACGCAAAAACCGATGGCGCCCAACGGGTAGGCGACGGTCTTGACGAAGGGCACGATCAGCTCGGTGGACGCCGGCAGCTTGGCGGTGGCGATCAGAAACACGCCGGCGCCGATGGCGATGGCTGACTGCCAAGCCATCTTGAACTTGGCGGACACGCCTTTCGGGTCCTTGTACACCACCTTGCGCCAGTCGTCGTAAAAACCCAGCGCGCCGGTGCCGAACATGACAGCCAACAGCAGCCATACGTATTTGTTCGACAGGTCGGCCCACAAGAGCGTGGTCAGACCGATGGCCAGCAGGATCAGCGAACCGCCCATGGTCGGAGTCCCCGCCTTGATCAGATGGGTCTGCGGGCCGTCGTTGCGTACCGCCTGGCCCACTTTGAGTTCGGTCAACTTGCGGATCACCCACGGTCCCAGCAGCAGCGAGATCGCCAGCGCGGTCAGCGCCGCCATCACCGCGCGCAGCGTGATGTAGTTGAAGACGTTGAAGGCCCGGATGTGGGAGCCCAGCAGTTCAGCCAGCCAGAGCAGCACGTTATTGTTCCTCTCTTAATTGTTGCATCAGGTGTTCCACCACCCGTTCCATGCGCATGAAGCGCGACCCCTTGACCAGAACGGAGGCACCCGACGGCAACTGCCGGTCGAGAAACTCGTACAACTCGTCAATCGAATCAAAATGTTTGCCGCCCGCGCCGCAGGCGACGGCGGCGTGACGCGAGGCTTCGCCCAAGGTCAGCAGCAGATCAATGCCGCGCGCCTGGGCGTACTCGCCCACTTCCGCGTGCAGCGCATCGGCGGCTTCGCCCAATTCGCCGATGTCGCCCATCACGAAGCAGCGCGGCGCGGGCAAGCGCCTCAGCACGTCGATTCCGGCCTTCATCGAGTCCGGGTTGGCGTTGTAACTGTCGTCGATCACGCTCAAGCCGCGCGGACTTTGCTTGAGCTGCAAACGGCCCTTGGCCCCGCCGAAGGCCGCCAGACCGGCGGCGATGCCATCCAACGGCACGCCGGCGGCCAGGGCCAGGCTGGCGGCGGCCAGCGCGTTGCGCACATTGTGTTCGCCCGGCGCCGGCAGTTCTATCCGCCGCTCGCCGTCGGCGCAGCGCAGGGTGAAACGGCTGCTGAGCGCGCCCAGCTCGATGTCGGCGGCGTGAACATCAGCCTCGGCGTTCAGACCGAAGACGATCTGACGATGGCCGTCCGCCGCGCGGCGGAACAGCGCCAGATTGGCATCGTCGACATTCAGTACCGCCACGCCGTCGGCGTCCAGACCTTCGAAGATTTCCGCCTTGGCGCGCGCCACCTCCTCGGTGGAGCCGAAATAACCGAAGTGAGCGCGCATCGCGTTATTGACCAGCGCGATGCGCGGCCGGGCCAGGCCGGTCAGGTAGCGCAGCTCGCCATGATGGTTCATGCCCATTTCCAGCACCGCGTAGCGATGCGCCGGCGTCAGTTGCAGCAGGGTCAGCGGCAGGCCGATATCGTTGTTGAAATTGCCGGCGGTGGCCAGCACCGCGTCGGCCCCGGCGTGGCGACGCAGAATCGCCGCCAGCATTTCCTTGACCGTGGTCTTGCCGTTGGAGCCGGTGACGCCAATGCGCAGCGCCGGCAGGCGGAGCGCCCAGCCGGAGGCCAGCCGGCCCAGGGCCAGGTGAGTGTCCTCTACCGGGATCAGGCTGGCGCCGGGCAAGTCAAAATCCGCGCGCACTAGCGCGGCCGCGCCCTTGGCGACAACCTCGGCGACGAAGTCGTGGGCGTCGAAGCGTTCGCCCTTCAAGGCGACGAACAGATCGCCGGGACCGGCCTCGCGGCTATCGGTCACTACGCGCAGGATGTCGCCGTCCGGGCCGCTCAATGCGCCCTGGGCCAGTTCGGCGGCCTGCAGCAGCGTCATCATGCGCGTTCCCCCCAAGCGGTCAGCGCCTCTTCCGCCACGCGGAAGTCGGAGAACGGCCGTTTGACGCCGGCGATGTCCTGGTATTCCTCATGGCCCTTGCCGGCCACCAGCACCACGTCGCCGGCGCGCGCCTGGCCCACCGCCCAGTGGATGGCCGCTTCGCGGTCTACCTCAACGTGGGTGCGCGCGGCGTCCATGCCGGCCAACACGTCGCGCAGAATGGCTTGCGGGTCTTCAGTGCGCGGGTTGTCGCTGGTCAGCACCGCCACGTCGGCGATTTTCTCGGCGATGGCGCCCATCATCGGGCGCTTGCCCGGATCGCGGTCGCCGCCGCAGCCGAACACGCAGAACAGGCGGCCGCCTTCCGGGCGAATCTCGGCCAAGGTGGACAAGGCTTTTTCCAGCGCGTCCGGGGTGTGGGCGTAGTCGATCACCACTAGCGGCTCGTGCGCGCCGCCCACGCTCTGCATGCGGCCTCTCGCCGGCTGGATGCGCGCCATCACCGCGGCGGCGTCGCGCAGGCTGACGCCGTTGACACACAAGGTGGCCAGACAGGCCAGCAGATTAGCGGCGTTGAAGCGTCCCACCAAGCCGGTGCGCACATCGGCGATGCCCCAGGGGGTGGTCACTGTCAGTTGCAGGCCGTCCAGCGTCGCGGCCAGCGCCAGCGGACGCACATCGCCCTGCTCCAGGCCGTAAGTCACCACTTGGGTCTGGGCCGGATCGATTTCGGCGGCCAATTGCCTGCCGAATTCATCGTCGGCGTTGATCACCGCGTGTTTCAGGCCCTCCCAGAAAAACAGCTTCTTCTTGGATTCGCCGTAGGCTTCCATCGAACCGTGATAGTCCAGATGATCGCGAGTCAGATTAGTCAGCACCGCCGTGGCGAAGTCCACGCCGTTGACGCGGCTTTGATCCAGGCTGTGGCTGGATACCTCCATCGTCACCACATGCGCGCCCTGACGGCGGTATTCAGCCAGTTTCTGCTGAATGGTCACCGGGTCCGGCGTGGTGTGGGTGGTTTCGGTCAATTCGCCGTAAAAACCATTGCCGACGGTGCCGATCAGCGCCGCCTTCTGGCCCAGCAGCGAAAAAGCCTGCGCCAGCCAATGGGAAATAGAAGTCTTGCCGTTGGTGCCGGTGATGCCGATTACGCGCAGCGCGCGGCTGGGGTAACCGTAGACCTCGGCCGCCAGCATGCCGATGCGGTCGCGCAGATGCGGCACCGGCAGATTGGGGGCTTGCCACAGCGGGTTCCAGGCGAAGCCGCCGGCATCGTCCCACAACACCGCGGCCGCGCCTTTCGCCAACGCGGCCTGGATGTAGTCACGGCCGTCGGAATGCAGGCCGGGGCACGCCAGGAACACGTCGCCGGGCAGCACGCGGCGGCTGTCGGTCTCCACCCGCTTGACGGGCAGTCCCAACTGCTTGATGTCGGCCGGATTCCAATCCGGCATGGGGGTCAAACGGCTTTTCATGATTTGATCAAAAATCCACCGGCACCGGGGTGGATTCCGGCAATAAAGTGTTGTTGGAGGGCTCGTCCGGCTGCACGTTCAGCACTCGCAGCGCGCCGCCGGCGATCTGCGAGAACACCGGCGCAGCCACCGCGCCGCCGTAATATTTGCCCGCGGAGGGCTCGTCTATCATGACCGACACAATCACGCGCGGCGATTTGCCCGGCGCGAAGCCCATGAACAGCGCGCGGTGCTTGTTGGCCACGTAAGTGCGGCCCTCCAGCTTGCGCGCGGTGCCGCTTTTGCCGCCGATGCTGTAACCGATGATGCGGCCGCCTACGGCGCCGCCGCCCGGCTGGCTGTTGGCGACCAGCAGGTCGCGCATTTCATGCGCGGTCTTTTCCGCCAGCACGCGCTTGCCCGGCATCGGCGTATTGGTCTTGTACAGCGAGATAGGCAACATCACGCCGTCGTTGGCGAACACGGTGTAGGCGCGCGCCATCTGGATCAGGCTGACCGAGATGCCGTAGCCGAAGGACATCGTCGCCTGCTCGATGGGCCGCCAGTTGTGCCAGTCGCGCAGCCGGCCGCCGGCTTCGCCGGGAAAGCCGGTTTCCGGCGCGCGGCCAAAGCCCAGCGCGTCGTAATGCTTCCACGATTGTTCCGGCGAGCTCATCAGCGCCAGCTTGCTGGTACCGACGTTGGACGATTTCTGAATGATGCCCAGGATGTCCAGGCTGGGGCGCGGCGCCACGTCGCGAATGGTGGCCGGGCCTATCATGTAAGTGTGAGTGTCCAATACCGTGTTGAGGCCGGCCTTGCCGTTTTCCAGCGCCAGCGAGATCGACAGCGGCTTCATCGTCGAACCCGGTTCGAACAAATCGATCACGCCGCGGTTGCGCATCATTTCCGGCGTTACGCCGCTGCGGTTATTGGGGTTGAACGACGGATAATTCGCCAGCGCCAACAACTCGCCGGTATGAGCGTCCAGCACCACCACGCTGCCCGCCTTGGCCTTGTTAAGCTCCACAGCCGCCTTCAGCTCGCGGTAAGCCAAATACTGGATGCGGTGATCCACCGCCAACGCCAGCTTCTGGCCGTCTCGCGGCGGCTCGATGGCGGCGACGTCTTCAATGATGTGGCCGCGGCGATCCTTCAGCACCACGCGGCGGCCATCCTTGCCGGCCAGCATCTTCTCGCGCGCCAGTTCCACGCCTTCCTGGCCTTTGCCGTCCACGCCGGTGAAGCCGATGATGTGGGACACAATCTCGCCGGCCGGGTAGAAACGGCGGAATTCCTGCTGCTTGGCGATGCCGGGCACGCCCAGCGCCATCACTTTGTCGGCCAGCTCCGGGCTGATCTGGCGCTTGATGTAAACAAATTCTTTCTTGCGGTCGGACAGTTTGGCCGACAACTCTTCCGGCGACAGATCCAGCATCGCGGCCAGTTCGCGCAGCTTGGCCGGCGGCACCGGCTCCATGTCCGCGGGGCTGGCCCAAATCGTCTGCACCGGCGAGCTGATCGCCAACGGCTCGCCGTTGCGATCGGTGATCACGCCTCGGTTGGCTTCCAGCGTCATTGCGCGGCGGAAGCGAGCCTCGCCCTGGTTTTGCAGAAAATCCTGCTGCATCACTTGCAGGTAAACCGCGCGGCCGATCAGCGCCAGGAACAGCAGCGCCAGCATCAGCAGCACGAAACGCACGCGGCCCGGCTTCATGCGCAGCGCGGGGCTGGCGTCCGGGATGCGTTGCTGGTGGCGCGGTGAGTAAGTGCGCATCACATCCCCTTTCCAGGTGAAACCACCTGGATCTGACGCGGATCCGGGGTATGCATGTCGAGGCGGCTGGACGCGGCTTTCTCAATCACCGCGTGCGCGCCCCAGGTGCTCTGCTCCAGCTGCAGCTGTCCGAACTCGATCTCCAGCTGCTGGGCGGATTTGCGTTCTTTCTGCAAATCGCTGTAGAGCTTGCGCGACACATGGGTCGAGGTGACCACCGACCAGGCGGACAACACCACGATGACCAGCAGTATCGCGTTGAGCTTGTTCATGCGTCGATCTCCCGCCACGGCGCTGCGGTGCGTTCGGCCACGCGCATGATGGCGCTGCGGGAGCGCGCATTGGCGCGCACCTCTTCATCGCCCGCGCGCACCGGCTTGCCCACGGTGGACATCGGCGGCTGCGCCATGTCGGAAGCGCGCACCATCGCCCAAGCCGGCAGCTTTTCCTCGCTGCTGGCGTCGCGCAGGTATTGCTTGACGATGCGGTCTTCCAGCGAATGGAAGCTGATCACCGCCAGACGGCCGTTTTCCGCCAGACGGCGCGCCGCCTGCGGCAGCACCGCCTTGAGTTCGTCCAGCTCGCGGTTCACAAAGATCCGGATCGCTTGGAAGGTACGCGTTGCGGGGTCCTGACCCGGTTCCCGAGTACGGACGTTTTGCCCAACGAGCACGGCGAGCTCACGCGTGGTCTGGAGGGGGGCGTCAGCCCTTTGCGCAACAATGGCTGCTGCGATCTTGCGAGCAAACCGCTCTTCACCATAAGTCTTGATGACCTCTCTGATATCGGCCTCGTCTGCCGTCGCCAACCATTCGGCCGCGGTGATGCCGCGGGTGGTATCCATACGCATGTCCAGGGGCGCGTCGAAACGGAAACTGAAACCGCGCCGCCCGTCGTCGATCTGCGGCGAGGACACGCCCAGATCCATCAACACGCCATCCACCTGGGGCACGCCCAGGCGGTCCAGTTCCTGCCCCAGCGTTTCAAAACCGTTGTGCACGATCTGAAAGCGCGGGTCTTCCTCCGCCAGCCGCGTGGCCACGGCGATGGCTTCGGGATCCTTGTCGAAGGCGATCAGGCGGCCTTGCGGCCCCAGTCGCGACAGGATCAAGCGGCTGTGGCCACCTCGACCGAAAGTGCAATCGACGTAGGTGCCATCCGGCCGGATGGCAAGCGCGTCGACCGCTTCGGTCAAGAGCACCGTCAGGTGCACGAAAGGGGTGGTGCTCACAGCGTAAAGTCTCCAAGGTGTTGGGCCAGATCGGTTTGATCGATGGCCAGGGCGTCAGCGGTCTGACTGTCCCATTCCTCGGCATTCCACAGCTCGAAGCGGTTGCCCATGCCCACCAGCGCGACGTCTTTGTCGAGTCCGGTGAGATCGCGCAAGCGCGCGGGCAACAGAATGCGTCCGGCACTGTCCATTTCCAGGGTTTCCGCGTGGCCGAGCACGAGGCGCTGGTAACGTTTCAGAGTGGGATTGCCGGTGGGAAGGGCTAACAGGCGGGCTTCGACCGGACGCCAGTTGGGTTCGGGGTAGATCAGCAAGTGGTCTTGGGATTCAAGGGTGACGATCAGTTTGTGCCCGAAAGCGGACAGCAGTGTCTCGCGGTGTTTAGCCGGAATAGCCAAACGCCCCTTGCTATCGAGAGACAAGATGCTGACGCCACCAATCATGATTTCGAGCCCGCTGACCGAATAAACCTAAGGGGCCGTCGCCCCCTGGGACAAATGCCCCACTTTCACCCACTTCGCCCCACTTTCCGCCACTATAAGAAAGAACTTCCCCACGGTCAACATCGAGAAGTTCTAATTCACCTTTTGAGACAATGACTTAGCGGACAGCGCAAAAAGCGGATTCCTTGTCAAATCAGAGGCTTAAAAACATCAGTCAAAGTGAGCTGTTAACACTCGAACTATTCCCGAAACACCACACCTCGAGCCTGGGAATATTTCCAAGGACAGTCCAATGCAAGACCACTTTCCGCGCCGCAACACAAAAACAGGACGGCGGCGCCACATTCGGCGCCGCCGTCCCGGAGTTCCGCCGGATTAGGCCAGCTTCTGTCGCAGAATATCCTGCACCTGGGCCGGATTGGCCTTGCCCTTGGAAGCCTTCATCACCTGACCGGCCAAGGCGTTGAGCGCCTTTTCCTTGCCGGCGCGGAATTCTTCCACCGCCTTGGGATTGGCGGCGATCGCTTCTTCCACCATCTTCTCGATGGCGCCGACGTCGGACACCTGCTTCAGGCCGTCGCGCTCGATGATGTCGTCGGCGGAGAGTTCGCTGTCCCACAAGGCATCGAACACCTGCTTGGCCAGCTTGCTGGACAAGGTGTTGTCGGCGATGCGCGCGATCAGGCCGGACAGACGCTCGGCCGAAATCGGGCAATCGGCGATCTCCTTGCCGTCGCGGTTCAGCCGCGCGGCGATCTCGCCATTGATCCAGTTGGCGGCCAGCTTGCCCTGACCGGAGGCCTTGGCCGCGGCTTCGAAGTACTGAGCCAGGGCCAGGCTGGAAGTCAGCAGCGCCGCGTCGTAGGCGGACACGCCGTAAGCCTCGGCCAGACGGACTTGCATCGCCGCCGGCAGCTCCGGCATCTCGCCGCGGATGCGGGCGATCTGCTCGTCGGAAATGCGCACCGGCAGCAGGTCCGGGTCCGGGAAGTAGCGGTAATCGTGCGCGTCTTCCTTGCTGCGCATCATCCGGGTTTCGCCGGTGTCCGGATCGAATAGCACGGTGGCCTGCTGCACCTTGCCGCCGTCTTCCAGGGTGTCAATCTGCCACTGGATCTCGTACTTGGCGGCCTGCTCCAGGAAGCGGAAGGAGTTGAGGTTCTTGATCTCGCGGCGGGTGCCGAATTCCTTCTGCCCCTCCGGGCGCACCGACACGTTGACGTCCATGCGGAAGCTGCCTTCCTGCATATTGCCGTCGCAGATGCCCAGCCAGGTCACCAGCGCGTACAGCGCCTTGACATAGGCCAACGCCTCGTCCACCGAGCGCATGTCCGGTTCGGACACCACTTCCAGCAGCGGCGTGCCGGCGCGGTTGAGGTCGATGCCGGACAGGCCATGGAAGTCTTCGTGCAGGCTCTTGCCAGCGTCCTCTTCCATATGGGCGCGAGTCACGCCTATCACCTTCTCTTGCTCGCCCACCAGGATTTTCAGCTGGCCGTGCTCGACAATAGGCAGGTCCATCTGGCTGATCTGGTAGCCCTTGGGGAGGTCCGGATAGAAGTAGTTCTTGCGCGCGAACACGTTTTTCTGGTTGATCTTGGCGTTCAGCGCCAAGCCCAGGCGTATGGCCTTGTCCACCGCGGCCTTGTTCAGCACCGGCAACACGCCGGGGAAGGCCAGTTCCACCGCGGAGGCCTGAGTGTTCGGCTCGGCGCCGAAGGCGGTGCTGGAGCCGGAGAAAATCTTGGAGACGGTATTGAGCTGCACATGCACCTCGATACCGATGACGACTTCCCATTTCATGGTCGGAAAATCCTTTTTGATGCCAGGACGGAGCTAAAACGCCGCCCTCGTAAACGTAAACTTAGCCGGCCTGCGAGCGGCGCTTGAAGACAAGGCGCGCGCAGGCAGTGCATTTAAGTACGGCAAGCGCGCCCAATGTCGAATTCGCATTGCGCAGCGGCCGGCTTCACAGCACCGGCGCGCGGCTATGCCAATCGGTGGCCAACTGGAACTGATGCGCGACATTCAACATCTTGGCTTCGCCGAAGTAATTGCCGATGATCTGCAAGCCGATAGGACGGCCATTGGCGCTGAAGCCGGCTGGCACGCTCATGCCCGGCAGACCGGCCAGGTTCACCGACAGCGTGTAGATGTCGGACAGATACATCTGCACCGGATCGTCGTTCATCGCGCCGATGTCGAAGGCCACGGTCGGCGCCACCGGCCCCAGGATCACGTCGCACTGCTCGAAGGCGGCCTTGAAATCGTTGGCGATCAGACGGCGGATCTTCTGGGCCTTGAGGTAATAGGCGTCGTAATAGCCGTGCGACAGCACATAGCTGCCCACCAGGATGCGGCGCTTGACCTCGCTGCCGAACCCTTCGGCGCGGGTCTTCTCGTACATGTCCACCAGGTCCTTGTACTCTGCGGCGCGATGGCCGTAGCGCACGCCGTCGTAGCGCGACAAATTGGTGGACGCCTCGGCCGGCGCGATCACGTAGTAGGCCGGAATGGACAGCTCGGTATTGGGCAGGCTGATTTCCACCACCTGCGCGCCCTGCTTCTTCAACACCGCCACCACCTCGTCCACGGCGCGCGCCACGTCGGCGCTAAGGCCGGCGGCGAAGTATTCGCGCGGCAGGCCCACTTTGAGGCCGGCCAGCGGCTGATTCAGATCGCGGGCGTAGTCTTCGCGGGCGCGCTCCAGGCTGGTGGAGTCGCGTTGGTCGAAGCCGGCCATCACATTCAACATCAACGCGCAGTCCTCGGCGGTCTGCGCGATCGGGCCGCCCTGGTCCAGCGAGGAGGCGTAGGCCACCATGCCGTATCGGGACACCACGCCGTAAGTCGGCTTGATGCCGGTAACGCCGCAATGGGAAGCCGGCTGGCGGATGGAGCCGCCGGTGTCGGTGGCGGTGGCCACCGGCGTCAGCCGTGCGGCCACGGCGGCGGCGGAACCGCCGGAACTGCCGCCCGGCACCGCCTTCTGGTCCCAGGGATTTTTCACGGCGCCGTAGAAGGAGTTCTCGTTGGACGAACCCATCGCGAACTCGTCCATATTGGCGCGCCCCAGCGTCACCAGGCCGGCGGCCTGACATTGCTCAACCACGTGAGCGCTGTACGGCGACACGAAGTTGTCCAGCATCTTGGAGCCGCAGCTGGTTCTCCAGCCCTGCTGACAGAACAGATCTTTGTGGATGATGGGCACGCCGGTCAGCGCATGGGCGTCGCCGGCGGCGATGCGCGCGTCGGCGGCCGCGGCCTCGGCCAGGGTCTTGGCCCGGTCGACGGTGACCAGCGCGTTGAGCGCCGGGTTCAGCACCTCGATCCGATCCAGATATTGGGTGGCCAGCTCAACGCTGGAGACTTCCTTGGCCGCCAGCTGCCGCGACAGTTGCTTTAAAGTAGACTGTGTCATTTCAAATGGAATCTTTAGCTATCCGGGAATGGCGCCGCCGTCCTTTCAGACAGCGACCGGCGCCGGCCTCCCGCGCGGGAGGGAACCTAAACCGGCGCAGGCAATCAGAGCATCACTCGATGACCTTGGGAACCAGGAACAAGCCCTTTTCCACTTGCGGGGCCACGGCCTGGAAAGCTTCGCGCTGATTGGTTTCGGTAACGATATCTTCGCGCAAACGCAAAGAGACATCCTGCGGATGGGCCATCGGCTCGATGCCGTCGGTGTTCACCGCTTGCATCTGTTCGATCAGGCCAAAAATATTATTGAGTTGCTTGCTTGTCGCGGCAATTTCCGCTTCATTGACATTGATGCGGGCAAGCTTGGCAATTCGTGCGACATCCTGATGCGTCAGCGACATGGTGTCCTCGTTCAAAACCTTTAATATTTCAAGCGTTATAGGGTATCATAGCCCGCTTGATTCTCCCAAGATCGACATCACGCCACGGCGTTATTTCGGCAGCGCTTTCACCGCGCGGCCGACAGGCGGCAAGCCGCCGCGCCGGGGCCGGATCGTGCAGGCCTCATCAACCCGACACAGCGTCGGAAAACGATGCGCAAGGCCAGCCGGGCGAAGCCGCTTAGCCGGTGTCGCCCAGTGGGCGCCAAGCGTCGTTTTGCCACGCGGCGGGTAGACTCGGGTCGTACGAGTAGACAACAAACAACAGATTAAACGCGGACGCGACGGCGCGTCCGCCACATGACGAAAACTGACCAGGATCGCCCAATGTTTCGTTCGCTGACCGGATACTTCTCCAACGACCTCGCCATTGACCTTGGCACAGCCAACACCCTCATCTACATGCGCGCCAAAGGCATCGTGCTGGACGAGCCCTCTGTTGTCGCCATTCACAGCGACGCGCCCACCAACAAGAAATCCATCCTGGCCGTGGGCCTGGAAGCCAAGCGCATGCTGGGCCGCACCCCGGGCAGCATCCAGGCGATCCGCCCGATGAAGGACGGCGTGATCGCCGACTTCACCGTCACCGAACAGATGCTCAAGCAGTTCATCAAGAAGGTGAACCCCAACCGCTTCTTCGCCGCCAGCCCCCGCATCGTGATCTGCGTGCCCTGCGGCTCCACCCAGGTGGAGCGCAAGGCGATCCGCGACTCGGCGCTGGCCGCCGGCGCGCGCCGCGTGGAACTGATCGAAGAGCCGATGGCGGCCGCCATCGGCGCCGGCCTGCCGGTTGAGGAACCCACCGGCTCCATGGTGGTGGACATCGGCGGCGGCACCACCGAGGTCGGCGTGATCTCGCTGGGCGGCGTGGTGTATTCCAACTCCGTCCGCGTGGGCGGCGACAAGTTCGACGAAGCCATCATCAACTACATCCGCCGCAACTACGGCATGCTGATCGGCGAAACCACCGCCGAGGAAATCAAGAAGACCATCGGCTCCGCCTTCCCAGGCGCCGAAGTCCGCGAAATGGAAGTCAAGGGCCGCAACCTGGCCGAAGGCATTCCGCGCGCCTTCACCGTGTCGTCCAACGAAATCCTGGAAGCGCTGACCGAGCCGCTGAATCAGATCGTGTCCGCGGTGAAGATCGCGCTGGAACAAACTCCGCCGGAACTGGGCGCCGACATCGCCGACAAGGGCATGGTGCTGACCGGCGGCGGCGCGCTGCTGAAAGACATCGACCGCCTGCTGGCCGAAGAAACCGGCCTGCCGGTGTTCGTGGCCGAAGAACCGCTGACCTGCGTGGTGCGCGGCTCCGGCAAGGCGCTGGAGAAAATGGACAAGATTGGCACTATTTTCACCAACGTCCCTTAAACCGGAACGGCCGACGCCCGCCTGAGCCCGGCTCCTGCGGCGGCGGTCGCTCGTAACGCAAGCGATGATGGCGGGCGCGCGGCAAGCGCGCCCGTTTTTGAAGCACAGCGCCCCGTGTCAAGGGGCGAGGTCTGAGCCGATGGACTTTGCCAACACCCCCAGCTTTTTTCGCTCCGGGCCGCCGCCCGGCGCGCGCTTGGCCATGGCCGTGGCCGCCTCGGTGGCGCTCCTGGTCGGCGACAGCTATTTCGGCCTGATGGAACAGGCGCGCGAAGCCACTTCGCTGGCGCTCTACCCCGTACAGCGCGCGGTGAACATGCCCGCGCAGGCGATGCGCCACGTCAGCGACTTTCTCAGCTCCCAAACTGAACTGAAACAGGAAAACACCGCCTTGCGCGTGCGCCAGCTGGAAATGTCGGCGCAACTGTCGCGGCTGCAAACCCTGCAACGGGAACTGGACGAAGTGCGCAAGCTCAACGGCATCAAGTCCAGCTATCACCAACAGGCGCAGATGGCCGAAACGCTGTATACCGGCCGCGATCCGTTTTCCTACAAAATCATCATCGACAAAGGCAGCGACGCCAACCTGAAGGCCGGCCAGCCGGTCGTGGACGCCACCGGCCTGCTAGGCCAAGTCACCCGGGTGCAGCCGCTGACCGCGGAAGTCACTCTGGTCATAGACAAGAACCAGATGGTACCGGTCATGGTGGCCCGCACCGGCCAGCGCGCCATCCTGTACGGCTACGGCGGCGGCGTGGAAATCCGCTATCTGCCGCAAAGCGCCGACATCAAGGACGGCGATCACATCGTCACCTCCGGCGTGGACGGCGTTTATCCCGCCGGCATCCCGGTGGCCCGCGTGACCCGGGTGGAGCGAAACCAAGGCGCCACCTTCGCACGCATCGCCACCTCGCCCCTGGCCGGCGTGCAGCAAACCCGCTACATGCTGGTGCTGGGCGAAAAGCAGGCGCCCCCGCGCCCGCCGGAACCGGCCCCCATCGTCAAAAAGAGCAGGGGCGGCAAGAAAGCCGCCGCCGAGGAGTAAGCCCCGATGACGTTCGAGCGCCCCAAGGAACTGCTCAAACCGGTGAAGCGCCGCTTCATCCTGTTCACCTTCATCTTCGCCGTCCTGATCGAACTGATCCCGCTGCCGCACGGCAGCACGCGCTGGCTGCCGGACTTCATCGGCATGCTGATCCTGTACTGGGTGATCAACCAGCCGCGCCGGGTCAATATCGGCACCGCATTCTTGCTGGGCCTGGTGGCCGACATTTCCACCGCCGGCCTGTTCGGCCAACACGCGCTGGCCTATTCAATCACCGCTTACCTGGCGCTCGCGCGCCAGCGCCAGGTGGTGATGTTCAACCTGGGCCAGCAAACGCTGGTGGTGCTGGGCCTGTTGCTGACCAACCAGATCATCATGGTGGTGGTGCGCATGCTCACCGGCTCCGCCTTCGTCGGCTGGGGTTACTTCCTGCCGCCCTTGATCGGCGCCCTGCTATGGCCGTTGCTGACCAAGCTGATGCTGATGCCCTACCGCCACAACGCGGTGTAGCGCCGCGGACCGTCCATGCCTCAACCCACCCGTTTCAAGAACCCGCAGGCCGAAGACAGCCAGTTCCAGCTGCGCTTGATCGTCGCTTACGCGTTGATCGTGCTGATGTTTCTGGTATTGCTCACGCGTTTCATCTGGCTGCAAGTGCTGCAGCACGAACACTTTTCCACGCTGGCTCAGAACAACCGCATTTCGCTGGTGCCCATCCTGCCCAACCGCGGCCTGATTCTGGACCGCAACGGCGTGGTGCTGGCGCAGAACTACTCCGCCTACACGCTGGAGCTGACGCCCAGCAAGATCCCGGACCTGGCCGCCACCGAGGCCGAGCTGCGCAAGCTGGTGGAGATCACCCCGCGTGACGAGCGCCAGTTCAAACGCCTGCTGATTGAAAGCAAAAACTTCGAATCCATCCCGCTGAAAACCAAACTCAGCGAAGAAGAAGCCGCTCGGGTCGCCGCCCAGGCCTGGCGCTTCCCTGGCGTGGAAGTCAAGGCGCGGCTGTTCCGCGACTATCCGTTCAAAGAAATGACCAGCCATGTGCTCGGTTATATCGGCCGCATCAACCAGCGCGACAAGGAAAGGTTGGAAGAAGAAGAAAAAACCGCCAATTACAAAGGCTCCAATTACATTGGCAAGACGGGCCTGGAGGCGGTGTACGAGGACGATCTGCACGGCAAGGTCGGCTTCGAGGAAGTGGAAACCGATTCCGGAGGACGCGCGGTGCGTTCGCTGCGGCGCACGCCGCCGGTCAACGGCAACACCCTGAAACTAGCGCTGGATATTCGGCTGCAGGAGATGGCGGACAAGCTCTTCGGCAACCGCCGCGGCGCGCTGGTGGCGATAGAGCCGTCCACCGGCGGCGTGCTCGCCTTCCTGTCCAAGCCGGGCTTCGATCCCAATCTATTCATCGACGGCATCGACACCCAGACTTGGACCAACCTGAACAACGACTGGCAGAAACCGATGATCAACCGCGCGCTGCGCGGCACCTACCCGCCCGGTTCCACCTTCAAGCCCTTCATGGCGATGGCCGCGCTGGAAAACCACGCCATCGGCATGCGCGACATCCGTCCCGCGCCGGGCTATTTCACCCTGCCCGGCTCCAGCCACCAGTTCCGCGACAGCAAGAAAGCCGGCAACGGCATGATCAATCTGCAGCGCGCGATCGAAGTCTCCAGCGACACCTTCTTTTACAAGCTGGCCTGGGACATGGGCATAGACAAGATCCACCCGGCACTGGCGCAGTTCGGCCTGGGCAGCAAGAGCGGCATCGACCTGGACGGCGAGTCCATCGGCGTGCTGCCGTCCAAGGAATGGAAAGCGCGCCGCTTTGCCCGCTACAAGGAAGAATTCCGCCGCTGGTATCCGGCCGATGTGGTCAGCATCGGCATTGGACAGGGTTTCAACGCCTACACTCCGCTGCAAATGGCCAACGCCACCGCCATCATGGCCAACGACGGCCAAGTGTTCAAACCGCACTTGGTGCAGCAGGTGGTGGATACCCGCAGCGGCAAAGCGCGCATCATTGAACCGATGCCCACCCGCCAGGTTCCGTTCAAACCGGAAAACTTCGAATACGTGAAGCGCGGCATGGAAGGCGTGATGACGCGCGGCACCGGCGCGCGGCTGGGCGTGGGCCTGCAGTACTCGATGGCGGGCAAGACCGGCACCGCCCAAGTCGTGCAAATCAAGCAGGGCGCCAAGTACAACGCCTCCGCCCTGGCCGAGCAATACCGCGACCACAGTTGGTTCATCGCCTTCGCCCCGGTGGACAAGCCCCGCATCGCCGTGGCGGTGATCGTGGAGAACGCCGGCTTCGGCGCCGCCGCCGCCGCGCCCATCGTGCGCGCGCTGTTCGATTACTACTTGCTGGGCAAGGTGCCGAAAGACATCGAAGGCACGCTGAAGACCATGCCCACCGACACCGCCAACGACAATGCAGACCTCTCTAATTAAACGCGTCTGGCAACAGATCCAAGAACCGCTGGACGGCTGGCTGATGCTGTTCCTGGGCATGATCTTCGTGGTCAGCATGGTGCTGCTGTACTCGGCCAACAACCAGTCCTTCGACAAGATAGACAACAAACTGATCTACACCAGCCTGTCGCTGATCATCATGTGGATCATCGCCCGCATGCGGCCGCAAAGCATCATGAACTTCGCGCCGCCCATCTACGGGCTGGGCGTGCTGCTGCTGCTGGCCGTCCACTTCAAGGGCGTCACCGTCAACGGCTCCACCCGCTGGCTGGAACTGGGCATTACCCGCATCCAGCCGTCCGAAATCATGAAGATCGCGTTGCCGATGATGCTGGCCTGGTTCTTCCAGAAATACGAACTATCAATGCGCTGGTGGCACTACCTAGTGGCCGCCTTGCTGATGGCCGTGCCCAGCGCACTGGTGCTGAAGCAGCCGGATCTGGGCACCACGCTGCTGATCGCCGCCGCCGGCCTGTTCGTGCTGTTCTTCGCCGGCCTGCCGTGGAAAGTGATCTTCGCCGGCATCGGCCTGGGCGCCGCCAGCCTGCCCATCGTCTGGAACCTACTGCACGACTACCAGCGACGCCGGGTGCTGACTATGATAGACCCCACCACCGACCCCTTGGGCGACGGCTACCACATCATCCAGTCCATGATCGCCATCGGCTCCGGCGGCCCCTGGGGCAAGGGCTGGCTCAACGGCACTCAGACCCACCTCGATTACATCCCGGAGCGGACCACGGACTTCATCTTCGCCGTGTACTCGGAGGAGTTCGGCCTGGCCGGCAATGTGCTTCTGCTGGTGCTCTATCTGCTGGTGCTCAGCCGCGCGATGATGATCACCGCCAGCGCGCAAACGCTGTACGGCCGGCTGATGGCCGGCTCCATCACGATGTCCTTCTTCGTCTATGCCTTCGTCAACATGGGCATGGTGTCCGGCATCCTGCCCGTGGTGGGCGTGCCGCTGCCCTTCATGTCCTACGGCGGCACCGCCACCGTCACCCTGTTCGTCGGCATGGGCATGCTGATGAGCATCAGCAATCTGAAACGCTGAGAACCTTCTCTTTCCAAACCCCGCGGCGGGAACCAATTCCCCGCCGCGCCGGCCTATTCTGTCTGCACGCGACTGACGTCATGCCAGAAATGCTTCCGGCTTGACGAAAGCAAGCAAAATCGCAAGCCTATAGAATTCCGGCGCCGCCGCGCGCCGCCGCCCTCATCTACGCAGAGGAAACGCCAACGCATGCGCATCAAGACCCTGAGCCTGCTGCTCGCCCTGTCCCTGGGCCACGCCCTGCCGGCCATCGCCGCCGAACCCGTCTCCGCCAGCCAAAGCCAGCTGCAAGCCTACACCAGCGTGGAAGGCATCACCGAATACCGGTTGCCCAACGGCCTGCGGGTCCTGCTGGCCCCGGACGCCTCCAAGCCCACCACCACCGTCAACATCACCTATCTGGTGGGCAGCCGCCACGAAAGCTACGGCGAAACCGGCATGGCCCATTTGCTGGAGCACATGCTGTTCAAGGGCACGCCCACCAGCGGCAACCTGATGCAGGAACTGGGCAAGCGCGGCATGCAGTTCAACGGCACCACCTTCCTGGATCGCACCAACTACTACGAAACCTTCCCAGCCAACGACGACAACCTTCGCTGGGCGCTGGAGATGGAAGCAGACCGCATGGTCAACAGCAAGATCGCCAGAAGCGATCTGGACACCGAGTTCTCGGTGGTGCGCAATGAAATGGAGATGGGGGAGAATAATCCCCGCCGCGTGCTGTGGAAGCAGATGACCGCGGTCAGCTACGACTGGCACAACTACGGCCACAACACCATAGGCGCGCGCTCGGACGTGGAGAAAGTCCGCATCGACAATCTGCAGGCCTTCTACCGCAAGTACTATCAGCCGGACAATGCGGTACTGATGATCAGCGGCAAGTTCGACCCGGCGGCGACGCTGGACGTCGTCCGGCAGACATTCGGCAAGATCGCCAAGCCGCAGCGCCAACTGACGCCAACCTGGACCGAGGAACCGCAGCGCGACGGCGCGCGTGAGCTGACGGTGGAGCGCGTCGGCGACACCCAACTGGCCGCGGTGCTGTACCCGATCTCCGCCGGCAGCCACCCGGACGCGGCGGCCATCCTCGTCCTGGCCGACATCCTGGCCAGCACCCCCAACGGCCGGCTGTACCAGGCGCTGGTGGGCGGCAAGAAAGCCGTCGGCGTCGAGGCCTGGCCGTTCGCGCTGGCAGAACCCGGCTACATCATTTTTTGGGCAGAGTTGAACAAGGGCCAGAAACTGGCCGATACGCGCCAGGCCATGCTCGCCGCCATCGAGGGCTTCAAGAACAAGCCGGTGACCGAAGCCGAACTCAAGCGCGCCAAGGCCAGCCTGCTCAACGATATCGACAAGACCCTTAACGACCCGCAGCAGCTGGCGGTGGAAATGTCCGAGGCTATCGCCAAGGGAGATTGGCGGCTATTCTTCCTGACCCGCGACCGCATCGAGGCGCTAAGCGCCAAAGACGTGGAACGGGCCGCGGAGAACTACTTCAAGCCGTCCAACCGCACCTACGGCCAGTTCGTGCCCACCGCCAAACCGGACCGCAGCGTGATCCCGGCCACGCCGGACGTGGCCAAGCTGGTGGACGGCTACAAGGGCCGCGCAGCAATCAGCCAGGGCGAGGCCTTCGATCCCAGCCCAGCCAACATCGACGCCCGCACCGTGAAAACGACGCTCGCCAACGGCGCCAAACTGGCCTTGCTGGCCAAGAAAACCCGCGGAGAAACCGTTAACGGCAGCTTCAGCCTCGCCTTCGGCGACGAGAAAAGCCTGTTCGGACTCGGCGCCGTGCCCAGCCTCGCAGCCGACATGCTGGAACGCGGCAGCGGCAAGCTCAGCCGCGCAGAAATCAGCAATCGCCTGGACCAATTGAAAGCCAAGCTCAGCATCTCCGGCTCCGGTCAGGAGGTGAACGTGGACTTTGAAACCACCCGCACGTATCTGCCGGCCTTGCTGGACCTGATCGCCGACCTGCTAAAACAGCCCAGTTTCCCGGAACGGGAATTCGAACTGCTGCGCAAGGAGGGGCTGACCGCCATCGACGCCCAACGCAACGAGCCGCAGGCCATGGCCACCCAGGCTGTTGGCCAGGCGCTCAACATCTATCGCAAGGGCGATCTGCGCTACCGTCCGACGCTGGACGAGGCCGCAGCCGAATTGAAAACCGCCAAGCTGGACGATCTCAAGCGCTTCCACCGCCAGTTCTACGGCGCCAACCACGCCCGCTTCGCCCTCGTCGGCGACTTCGACGCCAAAGCCGCGCAAAGCCAGCTGCAAAAGCTGTTCGGCGGCTGGAATAGCCCCGTGACGTACAGCCGCGCGCCCAGCTTGCTGCCGCCGGCCAAGCCGGGCCAACAACAACTGCAGGCCAAGGACAAAGCCAACGCCTTCTACCTGGCCACCGCGCCGTTGGCGATGCGGGACAGCGACGCCGACTACCCGGCAATGCTGGTCGCCAACAAGATCCTGGGCGGCGGCGTCAAATCACGGCTGCTGGATCGCCTGCGCCAAAAGGACGGCATCAGCTACTACGCCGGCAGCCAGTTCAAGGCAGGCAGCTTCGAACCGGTGGCCAGCCTGAGCCTGGTGGCCATTTACGCGCCGCAGAATCTGGAAAAATTGAAACAGGGGGTGACGGAGGAGTTGACGCGCTTCATCCGCGACGGCGTCAACGCCACCGAGCTGGCCGACGCCAAGAAGGCGCTGCAACAGGAAAGGGAAATCGCCCGCGCTCAGGACGGCGCACTGAGCGGCGCGCTGGACGGCCAGTTGCAAATCGGCCGCGGCATGGAGTTCAACGCCAAGGTGGATACCGCCATCGCCGCGCTGACGGTGGAGCAGGTCAACGCCGCGCTGCGCAAACACATCAACCCGGCCCAACTGCTCCAGGTCTACGCCGGCGACTTCAAGCGCCCCTGATCCAGCCTTGCGCCGGCTGGCCTCATCTGTTCTGCGGGGGCTGGTCGGCGTCTATCATAGGCGGCTCCGCCTCGCCCGCGACAGCGTCCGCCGGCTGGTCCGGCAGCGGACGGCCGTCGCGGCCGAACAGGCGCAACTGACGCGGCAGGTCGTGCTCGTCCGCCAGCTTGACGCCGACGCCCACCAAGCGCACCGGCCGCCGGCCCCGCTCGAACCCCACCCGCAACAATTCTCCAAAACGCGCCGGCGACAACTGTCCGCCGGCGTGCTCCACCGTGGTCTGGCTGAAATCGTCGAACTTGAGCTTGACCGACAAGCCTTTGAACGCGGGGTTGCCGCTGCGCGCGATGCGCGCGCTCAGCCGGTCTATCAGTTCCGGCAGCTTGGACAGACAGGCGGCGGCGTCGGGCAGGTCCACCGCGTAGGTCTCCTCAACACTGATCGATTTGCGGCTGCGGTCAGTGGACACCGGCCGCGGATCCACTCCACGCGCCAGCTCGTAGAGGCGCTCGCCGAAACGGCCGAAGTGGCGCAGCAGATCGGCCAGCTCCCAGGCCAGCATGTCGCCGCAACGCCGGATGCCCAATTCGTTCAGCCGCTGCGCGGTGACCCGGCCCACGCCGTGTATCTTCTCCACCGGCAAGGCGGCGACGAAGCCGGCCACATCTTGAGGCCGGATCAGGAATTGCCCGTCCGGCTTGTTCCAATCACTGGCCACCTTGGCCAGGAATTTATTAGGCGCGATGCCGGCCGAGGCGGTGATGCCCACCTCCTCGCGAATCTGACGGCGGATCGCCTCCGCCATTCGCGTGGCGCTGCCCTGCTCGTGCGGCTGTCCAGTCACATCCAGATAGGCCTCGTCCAGCGACAAGGGCTCGATCAAGGGCGTGTAACGCTCGTAGATGCGCATGATCTTCTGGCTGGCCTCGCGATAGCGCGCCATGTCAGGCGGCAAGATCAACAAATCGGGACACAAGCGCAGCGCGCGCGCGGACGACATCGCCGAGCGCACGCCGTAGCGTCGCGCGATGTAATTGCAGGTGGCGATGACGCCGCGGCTTTCCGGCCGGCCGCCCACCGCCAGCGGCAAGGGACGCAAGGCGGGATCGTCGCGCATCTCGATCGCGGCGTAGAAACAATCGCAATCGACGTGGATGATCTTGCGCAGCGGCTCGCTCATGGCGATAGCCGAATCAGGAAACGGCGCCGTCGCTATGACCCAGCGAACGCTGCGGCGCCACCCGGTCGCGCACCCGCTGCTTCAGCAGCTTGATGTCGGGGAAGCCACCGTCGGCCTTGCGGTCCCACAACAGCTCTCCGTCCAGCTCCACGCGGAACACGCCGCCGCTGCCGGGCCGCAAGGCCACTTCAGCCAATTCCTTCTCGAAGGTGGTCAGCAGCTCCTGCGCCATCCAGGCGGCGCGCAGCAGCCAGCGGCATCCGGTGCAGTACTCAATGCTCAGGCGCGGAGTTTTGGCGGGGGAAATAGAGGAAGTCATGCGGGAAAAAGCAGTCGGCAACAAGATGGCTGACAGCATACATCATGGAAGGGGAAAGGAACTGCCGGCGTCCCTGGATTTTGTTGTGTGCGGGCGCAAGCGCCCGCTCCTCCATCGTTTCTCTCTTTGTGCAGACTTGGCGTTTTGACCTTGTTCAGGGCGCCGGCAGTGGCAATGACGTCTTGTTCGCAACACATTCCCGAGGCCAAGTCTGCCCAGTCGCCGGCTCGGGGTAAAGCATTTACTCCAGCCCGCGCCGATTGCTGCGCTGCACGATGTAACTTCGGCGCAACGTTACCGGTAGCAAACGATCGCGCCTAGCGAATCAATGCGCGTGTTCTGCCGGGGCGGCCGCCGCGACGCCGTCTTCCACCACCACTTCAACGGTTACGCTGCCCGCCTTCTCGAACCGTAAGGTCAGCGGGAAACGGTCGCCCACGCGCAGCGGCTGCTTCAGCCCCATCAACATCACGTGATAGCTGCCGGGCGCGAATTTGACTTCCTGGCCCGCGGCCACAGCCACGCCGCCGGCCACTTCGCGCATGCGCATCACGCCCTTGTCGTTGAGATGGGTGTGCAATTCGGCCTTGGCCGCGCGCGGCGTGCTGGCCGACAGCAGCTTGTCGGCGGTCTTGCCCTGATTGTTCAACGACAGATAAACACCGCCGGTGGGGCTGCTTTCCGGCATTGCCCGGCTCCACGGATGGCCGATCTTGATATCGCCCAGCTTGAATTCGTGCGCCATCGCTCCGGCGCTCAGCAGGCACAGGCCCAGCAGGGCGCTCAATGTCTTTCGCATAATCAACTCCTTGGGTTTTCCGCACTCTAGCACAGCCGCCCACAGCAGCCGTGCGGCATAATGCCACAGCCAATGTCATGCCGCGCGCCCGCCGCGGGGCTCCTAGCAGAATTTCCCTTGTCACCGGCCCGCGGCCTCAGGCAGACTGCGTCCATCCATTGTAATGTTCGCTTCATCAGCGTAGTGCCATGCTCAAGACGTTGTCGCTCCAATTCCTGTTCGGCGGGCTACTCAGCCTGATCACCATCACTAACCCGCTATCCAAAATTCCGCTGTTCATCACCCTGACCCGCGAAATGACGGACTCTGCGCGCGACAACCAGGCGCGCCGCGCCTGCGTGTTCGCGGCGGCCATCATGGTGGTCAGCCTGCTGGCCGGCAACGTGATCATGTCCGCTTTCGGCATTTCCTACGGCGCGCTGCGCATTTCCGGCGGCTTCGTCGTCGCCGTGCTTGGCTACCGCATGCTGTTCCTGTCGCAGGATCCGGGCAACGCGCCCAAGACCGGCGAGCGCGAGGACTACGCTTTCTTCCCGCTGGCCATGCCCGGCATCAGCGGGCCCGGCACCATTGCCGTGGTCATCGGCATTTCCACGGAGATTGCCGAACTGACGACTCTGCCAGCCAAGGCGCTGGCCTTCGCGATGACCTTCGCCGCCATCGGCGGCACTTGCTTCGGCATGTGGTTGACGCTGCAATCCTCGCAGTTGATCGCCCAGCGCCTAGGCCGGGGCGGCCGCGAGGTGATGACGCGGCTGATGGGTTTCTTGCTGATCTGCATTGGCGTGCAATTCGTCGGCTCCGGCATCCGCACCTTCATGGCCGGTTCCTGAGGCCGGCCGCGACGCCCTGCCATGTCTTATCAGGCGTCCGACCGTTCCGACTTCTTCCGCGCCGACGATATCGGCCAGTTGGAATGCCTGGACGCCAGCTACGCCCAGCGCGTGTTTCCGCCCCATTTCCATGAAGAATACGTAGTCAACGCATTAACCCTGGGCGCACAGTCTTACCGCCACCGCGGCGGCACCCACCGCGCCGGCGTCGGCGCGCTGGTGCTGATCAATCCCGGCGAAGTGCATACCGGTGAAACCGCCGATGCGCGCGGCTGGGCCTACCGCGGCTTCTATCCATCAGCGGACTTCCTCCAGCGGCTGGCCGCCGACATCAGCGGCGACGCCCACGCCCGGCCTTATTTTCGCGACACCGTGGTGCTGGACGCTACGCTGGCCGTCGGCCTGGACCAGTTGCACCGGCTACTGCGCGGCAGCCAAGACCGGCTGTTGCGCGAATCCGCCTTGCAGCGGGTATTCGGCGCGGTGCTGCAACGCCATATGCAGGTGCGCGGCCAGATGCACGCGGCCGCTCCGCGCGCGGTGGAGCTGGCGCGGCAAATGCTGGCCGACGCCATCAACGAGAACCTGTCTCTGCAAGCGCTGGCGGAAGCGGCCCAGCTCTCGCCTTGGCAACTATGCCGCCAGTTCCGCGAGCACTTCGGCCTGCCGCCGGTGGCCTGGCGCAATCAGTTGCGCGTCAACCGCGCGCGCCAGCTATTGGCTCAGGGCCAGACGCCCGGCGCGGTGGCGCTCAGCCTGGGCTTCGCCGACCAGGCTCATCTCACCCGCTCCTTCCGCCACACCGTGGGGCTGGCGCCGGCGGCTTATCAACGCGCGCTGGGTCTGCGCCGCTGAACGTCTGTCCACGCTTTTCTCCACCGCAGCGCCCCATCTCGCGCTAGTGCGCAAGCGCCAGGCCACAGCGCAAACCCATCCTGCAAAATCGTTCAAGACGACGACTGGTTTCGGCGGCATGATGAATAGACTTCGTTTCCGCAAGGACCCGTTCCGATGACGAGCTCCACCCCCGTCGCCTGGGCATTGCAAGGCGCGCGCGACAGCCTACCCATGCTGATAGGCGCCGCGCCCTTCGGCGTGATCTTCGGCACCCTGGCCATCGCCGCCGGCCTCAGCCCGCTGACGACCCAAGCCATGTCCCTGCTGGTTTTCGCCGGCTCCTCGCAATTCATCGCCGTCAGCCTGGTGGCGGCCGGCGCCGCGCTGCCGGTACTGTGGCTGACCACTTTCGTGGTCAATCTTCGCCACGCGCTGTACAGCGCCACCCTGCTGCCTTACGCGCGGCAATGGCCGCTGGCCTGGCGCTGGCCGCTGGCGTTCTGGCTCACAGACGAAACCTTCGCCGTGGTCGAGCACCGCTTCCGCACCCAGGGCGCGGCCGGCGGCCAGTGGTATTGGCTGGGCTCTTCGCTGGCGATGTACGGCAACTGGCAGGCATGGACGCTGGCCGGCGTGCTGCTGGGACGTTCAGTGCCGGGGTTGGCGCAACTGGGGCTGGACTTCGCCATGGTGGCGACCTTCGCCGCCATCGTCGCGCCGCAATTGAAAAAACGGCCCACGCTGGCGGCCGCGACGGTAGCCGGCCTGACCGCGCTGTTGGCGCGCGGCCTCCCCTACAAACTGGATCTGATGCTGGCGGCGCTGCTGGGCGTCGGCGCCGGATTCTTGCTGGAAGGCAAGCGCAAGGAGGCGGCATGAATCATTGGTGGATGATACTCGGCATGCTGGCGGCCACCTTGATGATCCGCGCCAGCTTCCTGGTGTTCGGTCAGCGGCTGGCTTTCCCGGACTGGCTGAACCGCGCGCTGCACTATGTCCCGGCGGCGGTGCTGTCGGCGCTGGTGGTGCCGATGGCCCTGGCTCCCGCCGGACGCATCGACCTGTCGCTGGGCAACGCCTACCTGATCGGCACCTTGGTTGCCGTCGCGGTGGCGTGGAAAAACGGCAAGACTCTGCTCGCCATTGTGGTCAGCTTCATAGTCTATGGCTTGCTGCGCTGGCTCTAAGAACCTGTTTACGATCTTTTTGTGAGCGATAATGGGCTGGTGAAGAGAAAATCCTACCCAAGCGACATTAGTCGAGAAAAGTTTGCC
>NZ_KL543996.1:44060-161395 GCF_000711885.1 Chromobacterium haemolyticum DSM 19808 | reverse complement strand
GCTTACGCCGTGCAAGTCAGGTTCGGTCCATTTGCGCCAATACGCATAGACGTTCTGCCACTTGGGAAAGTCAGGCGGTAGATAGCGCCACTGACAACCTGTGCGTAGAACATAGAGCACTGCGCAGAACACTTCATACAGATCCAGCTGTACCGGTTTGGTGTTACGCCGTACGCCACGTAGTAGCGGCTCTATCTGGGCAAACTTTTCTCGACTAATGTCGCTTGGGTAGGATTTTCTCTTCACCAGCCCATTATCGCTCACAAAAAGATCGTAAACAGGTTCTAAGAGGCTGTTCATAATCTGCTGCGCTTCGTGATACGCCCCACGGTGAGTACCGCTTCGAAATGCTCATGTACCACTTGACCATTCCGCTTTCTCAGCGGTTTTCGCCTTGTCTCGCTCTTGCTCGCTAGATTTTGAACTGGCTCTAAGAACCTGTTTACGATCCGCTTTCTCAGCCGTTTTCGCCTGACCTCCTCTTGTATCGCGAGATCATAAACACGCCTTGCGTCTTTCGAGGCTCCGCAGAAGCGGCGGGATCAATGACCGTTGGCGTGAGCGCAGCCGGAAATCAGCGCCTTCAACTCATCCACCATCACCAGCTGGATGTGCTTGTGATCGACCGTGATCCAGCCTTGCTGCTGGAACTTGGACAACGTGCGGCTGACGGTTTCCAGTTTCAAACCCAGGAAGCTGCCGATTTCCTCGCGGCTCATGCGCAGGATGAAATCATTGGCGGCGAAGCCGCGGGTGGACAGACGCTGGGACAAATTGAGCAGGAAGGCGGCCAAGCGTTCTTCCGCCTTCATGTTGCCCAATAGCAACATTACATTTTGATCGCGAACGATCTCGCGGCTCATCAGTCGGTAGAAGTGGTGCTGCAAGGTGGGAATTTCGCGGCCCAGGCTCTCCATGCGGCTGAACGGCAACTCGCACACCTCGCTGTCCTCCAGCGCGATGGCGTCGCAACCGTGAACATTGGCGGAAATACCGTCCAAGCCCATTAGTTCGCCGGACATGTGAAAGCCGGTCACCTGCTCGCGGCCGTCCTGACTGGCCACGCTGGTCTTGAAGAAGCCGGTGCGCACCGCGAACAGCGAGCGGAAGCCCTCGCCGCTGCGGAACAGGTACTCGCCGCGCTTCAAACGGCGGCTTTGACGGATCACTGCGTCAAGCTGGGTCAGTTCCTCGCGGTTGAGCCCCACTGGCAGACAGAGTTCCTTCAGGCTGCAGTTGGAGCAGGAGACCTTCAGGTTATGCAAAGAGATATGGTTCTGATCGGACATGGCATGTTTAGTACAAGCTTGCGACGAAGCTTGACCCTTATCAAAGCGAAATTCGCAGGATTTCCGCAAATTTACCAGTCCACCAGAGGTTTTGCCATCCAAATACGACATGAAGACCACCCACCCATTTTCTCCTGCCCATTTTGAATTCGACCGCGCTCTGATTGAACGCCTCGACGGGACAGGTCCTAGATATACGTCATACCCGACAGCAGATCGCTTTACGCCGGGTTTTGCCGAAAGAGACTACATCCACTGGCTACGGCAGCGCAGCATCGGCGCCAACCGGAAACCTTTATCATTGTACGCTCATATACCTTTTTGCAACACTATCTGCTACTACTGCGGTTGCAACAAGATCATCACCAAGGATAGCGGCAAAGCCGACTTGTATCTGGACTACCTGGAAAAGGAAGTCCAGATGGTCGCCTCCTGTCTGGGGCGCCGAGAGCAGGTGATACAGCTGCATTTCGGCGGCGGCACCCCGACTTTCCTGTCCGACGCGCAACTGGAACGATTGATGACCTTGCTCAAGACTCATTTCGAGTTCTTGAAGGAGGGGGAGTATTCCATAGAAATAGACCCGCGCAAAGTCAGTGCAGCTACAATTTTCAAGCTGGCCGAATTAGGTTTCAACCGCATCAGCGTCGGCATTCAGGACTTCGAGCCCGCGGTGCAGCAGGCGGTGAACCGCGTGCAGTCCGAAGCGGAAACTCTAGAGGTGATCCAGGCCGCGCGCGACGCCAGCTTCAAATCCGTCAGCGTCGACCTGATCTACGGCCTGCCCTTGCAGACCCGTGAATCGGTGCGTCGCACGCTGGACAAAGTGATCGCCATAGGACCGGACCGGCTGGCACTGTACAACTACGCCCATTTGCCCACCGTGTTCATGCCGCAACGCCGCATCAACGAGGCCGATCTGCCGTCGCCGGAAACCAAGCTGGACATCCTGCAGGACTCGGTGCAACGCCTGGCCGACGCCGGCTATGTGTTCATCGGCATGGACCACTTCGCCAAGCCGGACGACGAACTGGCCTCCGCCTTGCGCCAGGGCCGGCTGCAGCGCAATTTCCAGGGTTATTCCACGCATGCGGACTGCGACATGATTGGCCTTGGCCTGTCCTCCATCGGCAAGGTCGGCCCCTGCTACAGTCAGAGCGCCAAAGATCTGGACAGCTACTACGCGGCGCTGGACAGCGGCCATCTGCCGGTGCTGCGCGGGCTGACGCTGGACAATGACGACATCCTGCGTCGCAGCATCATCCAGGGTCTGATGTGCCGTTTCTCGCTGTCCGTGGAAGCGCTGGAGGAAATTCACGGCATCAACTTCGCCGAGTACTTTGCGGAAGAGTTGCCGCAGATCCGCGAATATCAGCAACTGGGGCTGCTGTCCTTCGACGGCGACTTCATCATGGTGGAACCCAAGGGCCGTCTCCTGATCCGCAATATCGCGATGATCTTCGATAAGCACCTGCGCGAGCGCCGCACCCAGGCTCGCTACTCCAAAACCATTTAAGCCAGTCCCAGACAAAACAGCCCGCGTCTAAACGCGGGCTGTTTATCGTTGGAGCCTGGCAAAGGCTTACCAGATGTCTTTTTCCACCTTGGCCGCCAGTTCCGGGTAATCCGCCACCTTGAACACAGGGGTGGACTCTCCTTGCTTCAGCTGACGCTCATAGTCCTTCAACACGATGAAGAAGTAACGCGACAACAACACAATGGCCACCAGATTAATCAAGGCCATCAAGCCCATGGCGAAGTCGGCCATGTCCCATACCAGCGGCAGGCTGGCCACCGCGCCGAACATCACCATCGCCAGCACGATCAGCCGGAACACCAGCAAGATCCACTTGTTGCTGCGAATGAATTCGACATTGCCCTCGGCGTAAGCGTAATTGCCGATGATGGTGGAAAAGGCGAACAGGAACATCGCCACCGCCAAGAAGGACGCCCCGATCGGGCCGAACTGGGCCTCGATGGCCTTCTGCGTCAGCGCCACCCCGCTCAAACCCTGATCATGCACGCCGGACAACAGAATGATGGCCGCCGTGGCGGTACAGATCACCATGGTGTCGATGAAGACGCCGAACATCTGGATCGCGCCCTGGCTTGCCGGATGGCGCGAGGTCGCCGTCGCGGCGGCGTTGGGAGCGGAACCCATGCCCGCCTCATTGGAAAACAAACCGCGCTTGATACCCAGCATCATCGCCTGGCTCACGGCGTATCCGGCAAAACCGCCCGCGGCCTGCTCCAGACCAAAAGCGCTCTTGACGATCAACACAATCAGACCGGGCAACTCGGCGGCATGCACCGCCAACACATAGAAGGTCATCAGCAAATAGACGGCCGCCATCACCGGCACCAGCCATTCGGCCACCCGCGCCACCGAGCGCACGCCGCCAAAGATGATGGGCGCGCTCATCACCACCAGGGCGATGCCCACCATATAGCGGTTCCAGCCCCAGGCGCCCTCGGTGGCCGCCACGATGGAGTTGGCCTGCACCGCGTTGAACACCAAGCCGAAAGCCAGAATCAGGCACAAGGCGAAGATCACGCCCAGCCAGCGTTGCCCCAGGCCTTTCTGGATGTAGTAGGCCGGACCGCCGCGGAAGGTGTCGTCATGGTGATTGGTCTTGAACAGTTGCGCCAAGGTCGATTCGGCGAAAGCGCTGGCCATGCCCAGCATGGCGGTCAGCCACATCCAGAACACCGCGCCGGGTCCGCCGGCGGCAATGGCGATGGCCACGCCGGCGATATTGCCTGTGCCCACACGGCTGGCGAGGCCGGTGGCGAAGGCCTGAAACGGCGAGATGTCGTCCTTGCTGCGGTGGCCGCCGCGGCCGCCCATCATCTCGCGCCAGCCGCGCGCAAAAAGCCGCAACTGCAACAGGCCGGAGCGCAACGAGAAATACAAGCCGACGGCCAATAACAGGCCAATCAGCACTTTGCCCCAAATCACATCATTGGCGGCATTGATAAACGAATGAAGCAAGTCCATGGATCCTCTATAAAGCTCTGAGCGTGGCAATCTGGAAAATAGGCGACGCGCGCCGGAAGGATTGCAGACAGGAAGGTTGTCCTCGCCGCGGTCTTGGCGCCGGGCTTGAAAATTGCAGCCTTGACGAAACCGTTCCCCGCGACCGTCGGGTCGCCTGGTTCAGGACACTGCTTCATCAGACTGTTCGATGCAAAACCCGGCGAATTTAGCAAAATAGAGTGATTGCTGGCAATGCCGGGCAATCTTGGCCAAAGCCTCGCAAACGTCCATTCCCCCGTTTCAACGCACGCCTTTGTCATTGAATCGTTCCGAATAGCCGGACGCTGACCCAATGCCAAAACAATCCAAAGTCATTTTCAATGCCCCAGGCATTATTGCCGGTTATTCGCCCTAGCCAGACAAGCCAAAGCTCAGGCCCCTTAGCTAAACGAACTGATAAGCGCCTCATCCGACAAGCCATCGCATTTCATGCGGCAATCGCAGCCCGTGAAAATTGCCTATTCTGGAACTGGCGAAGCAGACGTCCACATTGCGTGCGTCTGCGCCACAGTCAGGAGCGAAATCATGACAACACCCGTGGTAAGGCTGATGCAGCGCTTGAGCTACCCCAGCCGCTTTGCGCTGATCGGCACGGTCTTTGCCGTCGCCTTACTGTACATGGTGTACGGTCTGTATCGAACCAATCAGGACAATATCGACTTTTCGCAAAAAGAAAGAGTCGGGGTGTCCTATATTCAGCCGCTGCAGCATTTGCTGGGCGCGCTGGAGCAAGCTCAGGACCTGGCCGTGCGCGCGGCTCAGGGCGAAGCCGCCGCCAAGGCCGCGCTTCCCGCGGCGCAGGCGCAGCTGGAACAAGGCTGGAACCAACTGCAAAGCGCTCACGAACGGTACGGCGGCATCTTGCAAACCGACGAAGCCTGGAAAACCGCCAGCGCCGCGCGAGGCACGCTGTCGCGGATCGGAGGCGCCCCGCCGCCCCAAGTCATCACCAGCTTTGACAGCACGGCGGACAAACTCAACGCCTTGCTAGGCGCCGCCAGCGACAACTCCAATCTGACGCTGGACCCGGACATAGACAGTTACTACCTGATGGACGCCGCAACCACCAAACTGCCCGCGCTCAGCAACTACATCGGCGAAGCGCTGGCCTGGGCCGCCAAGTCGGAGGCCGGCCAAACGCTGACACCAGCCGAGCGCGACCGCTTGGTGGAGCTGCGCCCGCTGATCAATGGCACGCTGGACGGCTTGAACAGCGATCTGGCCAAGGCGCTGGCCTACAATCCGTCGCTGAAAAACGCGCTGAGCGCAGAATCTCAGGCGCTCGCCGCCTTCCACCAAGGCCAGGCCGCGGCCATAGACAAAGCCATCACCGGCCAGACCGGCGCAGCCTTGGCCCTGAGCGGGATGGCGGCGAAAAACGCGGAGATCGGCTCCCGCTTCAGCGATGTCACGCTGAAAAACCTGGAGGCGTTGCTGCAAGCCCGCATCGACCGCATGCAGGCTCAGCGCAATCTTTACATCGGCATCGGCCTGGCCGCGATGCTGCTGGCCAGCTTCCTGTTTCATCAGCTCTACCTGTCCATCACCTTGCAACTGGGCGGCGAGCCTTTCTACGTGCAAAGCGTGGTCGAACAATTAGCCGCAGGCCAGCTGGGCACCCGGATCCAACTGCGCGAGCAGGACAGCAATAGCTTGCTGGCCTCCATTGGCAAGATGCGCGACCAATTGCGCGACACCGTGACGCAGTTGCTGGACACCTCGCGCGAAGTCAACGCGGCTGCGGACCAGATGGCTCAAAGCGCCCAGAACGTCTCCCATAGCAGCACCCGGCAAACCCAGGCCGCGGCCAGCATGGCGGCGGCGATCGAGCAACTGAGCACCAGCCTGATGGTCAGCGCCGAGCAATCGGAGCAAGCCAATCAGCTCTCGCGCGCCGCGGTCAGCCAATCCAGCGAGGGCAACGCCATCATCCACAACGCCAGCGCCAGCATGGACAGCATCGTGCGCGACGTGTCTTCTGCCTCGGAAACCATAGGCGCGCTGGGCCAGCAATCGGAGTCCATCGCCAGCATCGTCGATGTGATCCGCGATGTCGCAGACCAAACCAATCTGCTGGCGCTTAACGCCGCCATCGAAGCCGCGCGCGCCGGCGAACAAGGCCGCGGCTTCGCCGTAGTGGCCGACGAGGTGCGCAAGCTGGCGGAACGCACCGCGCAATCCACCACCGAGATCAGCACCATCGTTTCCGACATTCAGCGCACCTCGCAGCAGGCCATCACCAATATGCAAACCGGCATGAGCGCCATCATGAAAGGCCAGGAGAACACCCGCAACGCCGGCGCCAGCATCGCCTCCATCCGCCAATGCGTGGATCAGGTGCTGGACAGCATCCATCAAATCACTCAAGGTCTGAAGGAACAGAGCAGCGCCAGCCAGTCGCTGGCGCAAAACGTGGAAAGCGTGGCGCGGATGTCGGAAACCAACGCCAGCGCCGTCGAAGCCAGCGCGCAGACCGCCGGCGAACTGCAATCGGTGTCGCAACGGCTGGGGCAGCTCGCCGGCCGTTTCAGTGTCTAGACTACAATGCCGCGCCCGCTGATAAAGCTGATCGCGGCGTTGGCTTCGGCGCCCGCCGCGGCGGCCGGGCTGACCATTCTGGTCAGCCCTCAGCCTCCCATCATCGAAGTCTCCGCCGATCAGCAACACGTCTCCGGCGCCGCCATCGACTTGATGCGCGCGCTGTCCCTGCGCGCCGGCCTGCCGTTCAAGTTTACGCCCTACCCCACCGCCCGCGCCGTGCTGCTGGTCCAGCAGACCCCGGACGCCTGCTTGACCGCCGCTCGCTTTCCGGAACGGGAAACGCTGTTCCGCTGGAGCGAGCCTGTCATCCGCCTGCGGCTGGTGCTGCTGGCGCGCCATGACGAAACCCGCGACTTCGGCGGCGTGGAGCAGGCCAGGCAATTCCATATCGGCGCCGTACGCGGCACCGCCGTGGCCAGCCGGCTAAAACAGCAGGGCTGGACACTGGACGAGAGCGCCGACGCGGCAAGCAGCCTGCGCAAGCTGCAATTGGGCCGCATCGACTTGCTGGCCACGCTGGACGTGGGCATACAGGGCCTGGCCGACAAAATGAAAATGGCGACGCCGCGTGTCGCCCTGGTGGTGAATGAAACGGATATCTATTTCGCCTGTCATCCGCAGTTGAGCGACGACGCCATGCAGCGGCTGAACCAAGCCATCCTGGCGATGAAGGCGGACGGCAGCATCAAGGCTTTCAATCTGAAATAGGCCGCAGCAAATCCAAACGGTCGGTGCAGACGCTATCCACGCCCCAGGCCAGCAAACGTTCGGCATCGGCCGGCTGATTCACCGTGTAGCACAGCAATTGAAAGCCCGCTTGCTTGACGCTGGTCGCCAAGGCCGCGTCCAAGCTCTGATAGTCGCAATGCAAGGCCACGCAGTCCAGATCGCGCAAGCGCGACAGCCAGTCCGCCGGCACTCGCTCCACCAGCCAGGCGCGCGGCAGAGCCGGCGCAGCTTCCCGCGCAGCGCACAGCGCCTCGGCGGAAAAAGACGACAGCAAGGGCTGCAACGCGGCGCCGGCCCACAACCGGGCGGCTTCCGCCGCCACCGCAGCGCCGGTTTCCGCCTCCCGTCCCAGGCAGGGCTTGATCTCGATGTTCAAGGCAATGCCGTGCGCAAGGCAGCAGGCGGCGACCGTGTCCAGCGTCGGCATGGGCTCGCCGGCAAAAGCCGCGCCCTTCCAGCCGCCGGCGTCCAGCCGCGCCAATTGCGCCATGCCCAGCGCCGCCGCCGCGCCGCGGCCATTGCTGGTGCGCTCCACCGTGTCGTCATGCAGCAGAAAACAGACATTGTCGGCCGACAGCTTCACATCGCATTCGGCGCCTCGGTAGCCGTAGCGCAAACCTTCGCGAAAACCGGCCAGAGTATTTTCCGGCGCCAGAACGCCGCCGCCGCGATGAGCGATGAAGCGGGGATAAGGCCATTGCAGGCCGGGCGTGGAGTAAGACATGGGCGCTTCCTTGCAGACCTCGAACAAAAGGCATCATTGTCGCCGGCGAGGATTGCAGACGGATGACGCGCTCCCAGTATGGCAAAAGCCGCCTTCGCAGAGCAAAGACGGCTTGGTCAAACACGGCGCCAGATACCGGGCTTATTGGTAAGTCAGCGCATTGGCCTTGCCGTGGAACACCCGGTAGACAAAGGCGGTGTACAGCAGAATCACCGGCAGCACCACCGCCGCGCCCCAGAAGATCACCCACAAGGCCGCGGTGTCGCTGGCCGCCTGCCAGATATTCAGCCGGCCAATCACCACCTCGGGGAACACGCTATAAGTCAGGCCCCAGAACGACAGCAGCACGATGCCGACGGTGCAGGCGAACGGCGCCCAGCACCAATTATCATTGCCGGCGGCCTGACGCGCCGCCAAGCGCGGCAGGATCACCCACAGCGTGGCGAACAACACAATGCAGCCCAAGGGCAAAGGCAGCAGCAGCAAGAACTCCGGCAGGGCGAACCACTTTGCGGCGATATGGCTGCTGGCCAGCGGCGTGGCCGCCGACACCAGCAGCACAGACAGACCGGCGCCGGCCAGGCTGCGCCGCGCCCAAGCCACCGCCTTGGCTTGCAAAGCGCCGCTGGTCTTCATGATCAGCCAACCGGCGCCAAGCAAAGTGTAAGCCGCCGCCAAGCCGATGCCGGCCAGCAAGGCAAAGCCCCAGGCCAGCCAACCCTCGGCGAAGCCGGTCAGGTAGCGGCCCAGCATCACGCCCTGAGTCAGCGCCGCCAACAGCGAGCCACAGGCGAAAGCGACATTCCACCACGGCTTATGCGGCTCGCGCGCCTTGACGCGGAAGTCGAAGGCCACGCCGCGCACGATCAAGCCAGCCAGCATCAGCGCCACCGGCAGATAGAGCTCGCCCAGAATGATGCCGTGCGCCAGCGGAAAGCCCACCAGCAATAGGCCCACGCCCAGCACCAGCCAGGTTTCGTTGGCGTCCCAGAACGGGCCGATCGACGCGATCATCATGTCCTTCTCGTCGTCCTTGGCGAAGGGCAACAACAAGCCCACGCCCAGATCGTAGCCATCCAGCACCACGTAAATCAGCATGGCCAGGGCCATCAGGCCGGCGAACACCACCGGCAACCAATACACAGCGCCACTCATGCCAGTTTCTCCTCAAGATGCGCGGCCTCGCCGCCGGACTGGCCGGCCGCCTTGCCCGCCATGTAGAACAAGACCGACACATAGGCGGTCAGCAACACCAGGTACAAACCCAGGTACATCGCCAGCGTAGACGCCACCATACCGCCGGTCGCCGGACCCGCCGCCTGAGCGGTGGTCAGCACGCCCTCCACCAGCCACGGCTGACGGCCGATCTCGGTCACGTACCAGCCTGCCAGGGTCGCGACCCAACCGGCGAAGGTCATGCCCACCAGCGCCCGCAGCATCAGCGGCGCCAACTGGCCGCGGCGACGCAGTTGCCAACAGGCCAGCCAAGACACCAGCAGCATCAGCGCGCCCACGCCGGCCATCACGCGGAAGCTCCAGAACACCTTGCCCACAGGCGGATGCTGAGCGAACTCATTAAGACCGCGGATCTCGCCGTTGGGATCATGAGTGATGATCAGGCTGGCCAGCTTGGGAATGCCCACCGCCATATCGTTCTGACGGGTTTCCGCATTGGGCAGAGCGAACAGCAACAGCGGCGCGCCCTTCTCGGTATGCCAGATACCTTCAATCGCCGCCAGCTTGGCGGGTTGATGCTTGAAGGTGTTGAGGCCGTGCATGTCGCCCACGAAAATCTGCAGCGGAATCAGCAAGGCCGCGGTCACCACGCCGGTTTTCAGCGCCATCTTCGCGCCGTCGCTGCGATCGCCCTTCAGCCGGCGATAAGCGGACAGACCCGCCACCAGAAAGGCTGTGGTCAAGCCGGAGGCGATCAGCATATGGGTCAGCCGGTAGGGCAAAGAGGGATTAAAAATCACCTCCAGCCAACTGGTCACCACCGCCTTGCCGTCCACCATCTTGAAACCGGTCGGGGTCTGCATCCAGGAATTCAAGGCCAGAATCCAGAACGCCGACACCGTATTGCCGAAGGCGACCAGGAAGGTGGCCCAGGTATGCACTCGCTCGGACACCCGCGAACGGCCGAACAGCATCACGCCCAGGAAGGTGGCCTCCAGGAAGAAAGCGGTCAGGATTTCATACGCCAGCAGCGGGCCGGCGATATTGCCCACCGTCTGCATATAGCCAGGCCAGTTGGTGCCGAACTGGAAGCTCATGGTCACGCCGCTGACCACGCCCAGGGCGAAGGACAAGGCGAAGATCTTCACCCAGAAGCTATAGGCGTCCATCCAGCCTTGCTGACCGGTTTTCAGGTAACGCAGCTTGAAGAACAGCAGCACCCAGCCCATCGCGATATTGATGGTGGGGAACAAGATGTGAAAGGAAATATTGGCGCCGAACTGAATGCGCGCCAATACCAGCGGGTCAAAGTCCATAGCTACTCCCTGTCGCCGTCGCGACTGGTCAGTTTCGAAAGCGAGTGGGTGAACTGCAGGATTTTCTGCACCTGCGAACCCAGTTTCATCAGGCGCTGCAAGGTCTCCACGTCCATGTGCTGGATATCGGAGAACCAGGTGGTCACCAGTTCGATCAACTGGTGCATCTCCTTCATCCGCGCTTGGGCATGGCGTTCAGCGTCGCTGGCCGGCGTCTCCATGATCGCGCCGCGCAACATGGTCAGCGTAGGCTCCACCTCGCGCTTTTTGCGCTCCTCGGCCAGGGTTTTGAAAATGGCCCAGACATCGTCGGGCGTGGAGAAATATTCGCGGCGATCTCCGGGGAAATGCTGCAGCCTGACCAGCCGCCAGGACTCCAGCTCCTTGAGACCCATGCTGACGTTGGAGCGTGAAAAGCTCAGGCTCTCTGCGATTTCATCCGCGTTCAGCGGCTTCTCCGATACATAGAGCAGCGCGTAGATCTGCCCGACGGTGCGATTGATGCCCCAGCGGCTGCCCATTTCACCGAAATGCAGCACGAAAGACTGGACGAGTGGCGATAAATTCATGACGTTCTCAATTTTCAGGAATTTCTGAAACTTTGATATAAATCATAAATTCGCAACGAAACCAAGTCAATCACAACCATCATTGAGCCGCACGCTTGACAGAACCCCAAACCATGCATCTCGCATCTTTGCAGTCTGTGCCTGCACGGCTGACGCCGCAGTCGGGCTGCGCTAAAATAGCGCCGACTCTCCAAAAGCCCCGCCGCACGCGGGGTCGAAACATTAATCAGGGATGCTCTGGCGCCCGCGCGCCCTTGATCCGCGGGCAAAGGCCACGGCATCCTGTTGTCCATTCATAAGAGCCCACAGCCAATGAGCACGCCACAGCACACCCCGATGATGCAGCAATACCTAGCCATCAAACGCGAACACGCCGACAAGCTGGTTTTCTACCGCATGGGGGACTTCTACGAACTGTTCTATGAGGACGCGGAGAAGGCGGCGCGCTTGCTCGACATCACCCTGACCACCCGCGGCACCAGCGGCGGCAACCCGATCAAGATGGCCGGCGTGCCCTATCACGCCGCCGAAGGCTATCTGGCGCGCCTGGTCAAAATGGGCGAGTCCGTCGCCATCGCCGAGCAGATTGGCGACCCGGCCTTGTCCAAAGGGCCGGTGGAACGCAAGGTGGTGCGCATCGTCACCCCCGGCACCCTGACCGACGCCGCTTTGCTGGACGACAAGCGCGACAACCTGGTGATGGCAGTGAACATGGTCAAGGGCGTGCTGGGCCTCGCCTGGCTATCGCTCGCCAGCGGCGAGTTCAAAGTATTGCAGACCCGGGTAGACGAGCTCCACAGCGAGTTGGAGCGCTTGAAACCCGCCGAACTGGTGATCCCGGACGACACCGGCCTCAATGTGTTCGAAACCGTGGCCACGCCCAAGAAAAAGCTGCCGCCGTGGCAGTTCGACATCGAGTCGGCGCAGATGACGCTGACCCGGCACTTCGGCACCCGCGACTTGGCCGGCTTCGGCGCCGACACCCTGCCAGTGGCGGTGGGCGCCGCCGGCGCGCTGCTGGAGTACGTCAAGACTACTCAGAGCGTCAACCCGGCTCATATCGCCAATCTGGCGGTGGAGGACGCCGGCGAGTTGATCCGCATGGACGGCGCCACCCGCCGTAACCTGGAACTGACCGAAACCATACGCGGCGAGCCGTCTCCGACGCTGGCCTCGCTGCTGGACGGCTGCGCCACCAGCATGGGCAGCCGTCTGCTGCGCCATTGGCTGCATCACCCCATCCGCAGTCACGGCAAGCTGTCGCGCCGGCTGGAAGCGGTGCGCGCCTTGCTGCCGGCCTACGACGACGCCCATGCCCAGCTGCGCGAAGTGGCTGACATCGAACGCATCACCGCCCGCATCGCCCTGCGCAGCGCCCGCCCGCGCGACCTGGCCGCGCTGCGCGATTCGCTGAAGGCGTTGACCGGCGTCAAACGGCTGGCCGCCAATCTCGACGCAGAACTGCTGGGCGAACTGGCGCGCCTGCTGCCGGACGATTCCCCAGTGGAAACCATGCTCAGCCAGGCCATCCTGCCCGAGCCCTCCACCTTCCTTCGTGACGGCGGCGTGATCAATCACGGCCTCAACGCCACGCTGGACGAATTGCGCGCGATCCAGACCGACTGCGGCGCCTTTCTGCTGGCGCTGGAAGCCCGCGAAAAAGAACGCACCGGCATCCCCACCCTGAAAGTGGAGTTCAACCGCGTGCACGGCTTCTACATCGAAGTCACCAAGGCCCAAGGCGACAAGGTGCCGGACGACTACCGCCGCCGCCAGACGCTGAAGAACGCCGAGCGCTACATCACGCCTGAACTGAAGGAGTTCGAAGACAAGGCGCTGTCCGCGCAAGACCGCGCGCTGGCGCTGGAAAAGCAACTGTACGAAGACCTGCTGGATCAACTGGCGCCGCACATACCCGACCTGAAGCTGATAGCGCAAGCGGTGGCCGGACTAGACGTGCTGTCCGCCTTCGCCGAGCGCGCCAGCGTCAACAACTACGTGGAGCCGGAGTTCGTGGCCGAGCCGCGGCTGGAAATCATCGAAGGCCGCCACCCTGTGGTGGAGGCGGAGGTGGAACGCTTCATCGCCAACGACACCCGGCTGTCCGACACCCGCAAACTGCTGCTGATCACTGGCCCGAACATGGGCGGTAAATCCACCTATATGCGCCAGAACGCGCTGATTACGCTGATGGCGCACGTCGGCAGCTTCGTACCGGCCCAACGCGCGGTGATTGGACCGATAGACCGTATCTTCACCCGCATCGGCGCCTCCGACGACCTGGCCGGCGGCCGCTCCACCTTCATGGTGGAGATGACCGAAACCGCCAACATCCTCAACAACGCCTCCGAACACTCGTTGGTGCTGATGGATGAAGTGGGCCGCGGCACCTCCACTTTCGACGGCCTGGCGCTGGCCTGGGCCATCGCCAAGGCGCTGATAGAGAAAAGCCGCGCCTATACGCTGTTCGCCACCCATTATTTCGAGCTGACCAGCCTGGAAAGCGAGTACCCCAGCGTCGCCAACGTCCACCTGTCCGCCGTGGAGCACAAGGACCGCATCGTGTTTCTGCACCATGTGGAGGAAGGCCCGGCCAGCCAGAGCTATGGCTTGGCGGTGGCTCAGCTGGCCGGCGTGCCCGGCAAAGTGATCCGCGAGGCGCGTCGCTATCTGACTGAATTGGAGAACCACTCCGCCAGCCGCGTGCAGCCAGACCTATTTATCAGTTTACCCGCGACGACAACTGTGGAACCTGAAGCGAATCCGGCAGTCGAACGCCTTCTGGAGGTCGATCTAGACGATCTCTCGCCACGGGAAGCCCAGGCCCTGCTCTACGAATTAAAGAAACTGGCCAAATGACCAGGCCAGACCCGGGGACGTTTCCTATATTACTAGAAGGTAACATCCGAGACAGGAGCAACAACAATGTCGCTTGAAAACACTGCCACCGCCCCGGGCCTGGTCACACTGTTCAGTCAGGTCACGGACGATGGAAGCATTGCCCTTTCCTCCATCCGCGAGCGGGCCAACCTCGAATTGTCCAGCTTCGCCGAACTGGCGAGCCAACAATTGAAACAACTGGACATCAGCATGCCGCCTGCGATCAGTCTGATCAGCACGCCGGCCTGCCAGTTGGACTTGGAAAACAACCACCCGCATGCCGAGGAAATCCGGGCCTGGTTGCAGGGCAATGACAACATCACCCGAAAATTCAAGGAAGTGGAAGTGCTGTACGAGATCGTGCGCGCCGCGGAAAGCATAGGCGAAACCTTCCCGGAAAGCTCAACTTTCCACATCGGTTTAACCAGCGCCGGGCCCATCGCCTACTTCGAGGACAGCCATCGCGCTTAACGTCGGCACAACCAAGTTGGCCGCGTTCAACACCCAAAACGGGGAAGCTTTCGCTTCCCCGTTTTTCTTGCCCTAATCCTCCCTTGGCCAGGCCGCCCGCTCCCGCCGGTAAAACCGCGGATAAGCATTGATCAAACGCATCTCCTCCGGATAAGGGTAAAAATCTTCGATGTGGCCGGCGCGGATGCGGCGCTGGCGCAGCTGCCAAAACTCGGGACTCAGCAAATCCCGGTGATGGCGCAGAAAAACCTGCCTGACCTCGGGGTCGCCCAATAGAAAAACGCCGAACTCCTCGGGAAACACATCATTGCGCGCCACCGGGTACCAAACCTCGCCGGACATCTCCATTTCCGGGTTGGGCGCCTCCGGAATCCGCCGGAAATGGCAGTCGCTCAGGTATTCGATCTCGTCGTAGTCGTAGAAAATTACCCGCCCGTAACGCGTCACGCCAAAGTTCTTGAACAACATGTCGCCGGGGAAAATATTCGCCGCCGCCAGCTCCTTGATCGCCAGGCCGTAATCGCGCACCGCCCGCGCCTTCTCCGCCGGTTCGCAATTCATTAGGTAGAGATTCAACGGCTTCAGCCGCCGCTCGATGTACAAGTGCTTGATCACCACCTGCTCAGCGCCCTCCTCCATCATCGACGGCGCTTGCTCGCGCAACTCCCGCAGCAACTCTTCGGTGAAGCGCGCCTTGGGAAACGCCACATTGGAAAATTCCAGCGTATCCGCCAGCCGTCCCACCCGGTCATGGCGCTTCACCAGCTGGTACTTTGCCTTCACCGTGGCCCGGTCCACTTCCTTTGGTCCGCCGAACACGTCCTTGATCAGCTTGAACACATAGGGATAGGACGGCAGAGTGAATACCAGCATCACCAGGCCGCGGATGCCGGGCGCGATGACGAAACTGTCGTTGGAATGTTTCAGGTGCTGGATGAAGTCGCGGTAGAAGGTGTTCTTGCCCTGTTTCTGCAGCCCCAGCATGGTGTAGAGCTCAGCCTTGGTCTTGCCCGGCAGCATCCCTCGCAGGAACTGCACATAAGCGGACGGCACCTCCATATCCACCAGGAAGTAAGCGCGGCTGAAGGAGAACAGCACGCCGATGCGCCAGGGCTCCAGCAGCAAGGTATCCAGGTACAGCCCGCCCAGTGCGTCGTGCAATACCGGGACTGCGAATGGGTAATGCGCGCCGCCGTTGATTACCTTGCCGAACACATAAGCGGTCTTATTGCGGTAGAACGGCGACGACAGCACCTGTATCTGACAATTGGCCTCCGGCTGCGGCCAGCCCCCCTCCAGAAAGGACTCCGCCTGGCGCAACAGCAGGGCGATGTCCCGCCGCAGCCAGGTGAACGGCCGCCGCCAGCCAAAGTCCTCGACGATGCGACGCAATGCCCGCCGCAGGCCCTCGCGCGCGGGGTAATAGCTGCGGTAGGACGGCGGGTCTGACTCGATGTACTCGGTGGAGATCGCCGGCCGGATGAAGATGAAATCGTTGTTGAAGTAATCGCGGTGCAAGATGCGGGTGAACACGGAATTGAAGAAGGTTTCCGCGCACTCCGGTTGCTTGTGATTGGCCAACAGGCCGATGAAGTAAAGCTTGGCCTGCTGCCAGATCTCGTCGTCCAGCAGATCGGCGTGGAATTCGCCATGCAGCCTCGCCACCGTTTCCGCCACCCGTTCGTCGTAGAACTGGATACGGTCGCGAACCGCCTTTTGCACCCCTTGCCAGTCCCCGGACTCGAACAAATCCTTGGCGCCGCGATTGCACTCGCGGAACAGGCGGTAATGCTTGTCGAAACCGTCCACCAGCGCCTGTGCGATATCGCGCGCCACCGGGTTGTAGTACTCGGGAATCTGCATGCGCTCGCCCTCTTGAATCGCCAACGGCCGCGCCCTCGCTCAGGGCTTGCGCGGACCTCCGCGCCGGTCCCCGCCGACGCCGCGCGGCCGCGCGCCGGGCTTGGCGATGCGCTGAGCATGCGACACCCTCGGCAAATCCGCAAGATCCACCTCCAGCTCGCGCATCTCCCCCGGCTGCAGGCCGTCCAGCGTCCACGGTCCTATCGCCGCCCGCACCAGGCGCAACGTCGGCAGCCCCACTTTGGCGGTCATGCGCCGCACCTGGCGGTTCTTGCCCTCGCTGATGACGATCTCCAGCCAGCCGTCCGGCACCGTCTTGCGAAAACGCACCGGCGGCGTGCGTTCCCACAGCGCGGGCGCGTCGATGCGCCGCGCCTGTGCCGGCTGGGTGGTGAAATCGCCCAGGTCGACGCCGCGGCGCAGTTGTTCCAGTTGTTCGTCGCGGATCTGTCCCTCCACCTGCACCCAATAGGTCTTGGGCAGCTTCCAGCGCGGATTGGCGATGCGGTGTTGCAATTCGCCGTCGCCCGTCAAAAGCAGCAGACCTTCGCTGTCGGTGTCCAGCCTGCCCGCCGGGTACACGCCCGGCAACGGCACGCAGGACTTGAGCGTCGGATGCTTGGGATGCTCTGAAAACTGGCAGATGACGCCGTAGGGCTTGTTGAGCAGGATGAGTCGGGACATGGCATGAAGAGCGGCGAGAAAAGAATGAGGCGAATGATACAAGAGCCTGCCGCCGCGCGCCGCAAGTTTGCCGGCGAAGACGCTCCAGGCGCGGCCTATAATTCGCATTCGAACCCCTGCCGCGCAGTTATCAAGCATAAAAGTTCAAATGCGCAGCGAGCCAAGCGCGCGCGGAGAGGTATAATTCGCTTTTGAAAATTACCCGAGAGTCTCCGGACCGTGTTCAGGCCGCGTCGCCTGAACCGCCATCCGCCTTTCCAAGGTCTTTCCATGCGCCGGCAGCGCCCTGCGCAACCGTTCTGTCGTCACAAGATAAAAGGAGATAGAGTAATGCCTTCGGAACAGCCCAAAATCATCTACACCCTGACCGACGAAGCGCCGGCGCTGGCCACCAGCGCCTTCCTGCCGGTCGTGCAAGCCTTCGCCGGCTCCGCCGGCATTGAAGTCGCCACTGCCGACATTTCGCTGGCCGCGCGCGTCCTGGCCGAATTCCCCGACTATCTGGCCGACGAACAGAAAGTGCCGAACACGCTGGCCGAACTGGGCAAACTGACCCAGCACCCCGACACCAACATCATCAAGCTGCCCAATATCAGCGCCTCCGTGGCCCAATTGATCGCCTGCGTCAAAGAATTGCAGGCCAAGGGCTACCCGCTGCCGGACTATCCGGAAAACCCGGCCTCCGACGCCGACAAAGCCATTAGGGACCGCTACGCCAAATGCCTCGGCTCCGCGGTGAACCCCGTGCTGCGCGAAGGCAATTCCGATCGTCGCGCGCCGCTGGCGGTGAAAAACTACGCCAAGAAGCATCCGCACTCGATGGGCGAATGGAAGCAGTGGTCGCAAACCCACGTCTCCCATATGCACCACGGCGACTTCTACCACGGCGAGAAGTCGATGACGCTGGACAAGGCGCGCGACGTGAAGATGGAACTGACCACCAAGAGCGGCCAGACCATCGTGCTCAAACCCAAAGTCGCGCTGCAGGCCGGAGAGATCATCGACTCCATGTTCATGAGCAAGAAGGCGCTGTGCGACTTCTACGAGCGCGAAATGGAAGACTGCCGCGAATCCGGCATCCTGTTCTCCCTGCACGTCAAAGCCACCATGATGAAGGTGTCCCACCCCATCGTGTTCGGCCACTGCGTCAAGATCTACTACAAGGAAGCCTTCGAAAAACACGGCAAGCTGTTCGAAGAGCTGGGCGTCAACGTCAACAACGGCATGGCCACCCTGTACGAGAAAATCGAAACCCTGCCGGCTTCCAAGCGCGAAGAAATCATCCGCGACCTGCACGCCTGCCAGGAGCACCGCCCGCGCCTGGCCATGGTGGATTCGGCCAAGGGCATCACCAACTTCCACTCGCCCAACGACGTGATCGTGGATGCCTCGATGCCGGCGATGATACGTGCTGGCGGCAAGATGTGGGGGGCCGACGGCAAACCTTACGACGCCAAGGCCGTCATGCCGGAGTCCACCTTCGCCCGCATTTATCAGGAGATGATCAACTTCTGCAAATGGCACGGCAATTTTGATCCCAAAACCATGGGCACCGTGCCCAACGTCGGCCTGATGGCGCAGAAGGCCGAAGAGTACGGCTCCCACGACAAGACTTTTGAAATCCAGGAAGATGGCGTCGCCAACATCGTCGACCTCGCCACCGGCGAAGTGCTGCTGTCGCAAAACGTCGAGCAAGGCGATATCTGGCGCATGTGCCAGGTGAAGGACGCGCCTATCCGCGACTGGGTCAAGCTGGCCGTCACCCGCGCCCGCAACTCCGGCATGCCGGCGGTGTTCTGGCTGGACCCGTACCGCCCGCACGAGAACGAACTGATCAAGAAGGTCCACGCCTACCTGAAGGATCACGACACCAGCGGCCTGGAAATCCACATCATGTCCCAGGTTCGCGCAATGCGTTACACCCTGGAGCGCGTGGCGCGCGGCCTGGACACCATCTCGGTGACCGGCAACATCCTGCGCGACTACCTGACCGACCTGTTCCCCATCATGGAACTGGGCACCTCGGCCAAAATGCTGTCCATAGTGCCCCTGATGGCCGGCGGCGGCATGTACGAGACCGGCGCAGGCGGTTCCGCGCCCAAGCACGTGCAACAGCTGCTGGAAGAAAACCATCTGCGTTGGGACAGCCTGGGCGAGTTCCTGGCGCTGGCGGTATCCTTGGAAGAACTGGGCATCAAGACAGGCAACGGCAAAGCCAAGATCTTGGCCAAGACGCTGGACCTCGCCACCGGCAAACTGCTGGACGAGAACAAGTCCCCGTCGCGCCGCACCGGCGAGCTGGACAACCGCGGCAGTCAGTTCTACCTGACCCTGTACTGGGCCCAGGCACTGGCGGAACAGTCCGAGGACAAAGAGCTGCAGGCCCGCTTCGCCCCGCTCGCCCAAAACCTGGCTAGCAACGAGCAGAAAATCCTGGACGAGTTGAAAGCCGTGCAGGGCAAAGCGGCCGACATCGGCGGCTATTACCATCCCGACGCGGCCAAGTGCGGCGCCGTGATGCGCCCAAGCGCCAGCTTCAATGCCGCGTTGGCCGCCGTGCTCGGCTAAGCCCTTCCCAGTACCCCCGGGAACTTCCCGTCCGACAAAACGCCAAGACATAGGTCTTGGCGTTTTTTTTTGCGCCGTGTCAGCGACCCAGGCGGCAAGCTTTTCATGATTTTTCATAGATAATCAAAATACAAGCCTGCCCAGCGGCGTGCCGTTGCGCACCCCACCCTCAGGAGAGAAAGTATGAGCGTCACCCATATCAAGGTTCCGGCTAACGGCGAGAAGATCATCCCCGGCCAGCCGACGCCCGACCATCCGATCATTCCTTTCATCGAAGGCGACGGCATAGGCGTGGACATCACCCCGGTAATGATCAAGGTGATAGACGCCGCGGTGACCAAAGCCTATGGCGGCAAGAAAAAGATTCATTGGATGGAAGTGTACGCCGGCGAAAAATCCACCCGGCTCTATGGCCCGGATGAATGGCTGCCGAAAGAAACCTTCGACGCATTGAAAACGTATTCAGTGTCCATCAAGGGCCCGATGACCACCCCGGTGGGCGGCGGCATCCGTTCGCTCAACGTGGCGCTGCGCCAGGAGCTGGACCTGTACCAGTGCGTGCGGCCTGTTCGTTACTTCAAGGGCGTGCCCTCGCCGCTGAAACAGCCGGAACTGACCGATATGGTGATCTTCCGAGAGAATACCGAAGACATCTATGCCGGCATCGAATGGCAAGCGGGCAGCGACGCCGCCAAGAAAGTAATCGCCTTCCTTCAGGACGAAATGGGCGTGAAGAAGATTCGCTTTCCAGAATCCTCGGGCATCGGCATCAAGCCGGTGTCCAAAGACGGCACTGAACGCCTGGTGCGCGCAGCCATCCGCTACGCGATAGACAACGACCGCAAGAGCGTGACCATCGTGCACAAGGGCAACATCATGAAGTATACCGAGGGCGGCTTCCGCGACTGGGCCTACGCTCTGGCGAAAGACGAGTTCGGCGCGACGCCTGTCGATGGCGGCCCGTGGTGCGCGTTCAAAAACCCGAAGACTGGCCGCGACATCATGGTCAAGGACGCCATCGCCGACGCCTTCCTGCAGCAAATCCTGTTGCGCCCGGCGGAATACGACGTGGTGGCCACGCTGAATCTGAACGGCGACTACATCTCCGACGCGCTAGCCGCGCAGGTGGGCGGCATCGGCATCGCGCCCGGCGCCAACATTTCGGATCAATACGCGGTGTTTGAAGCCACCCACGGCACAGCGCCCAAATACGCGGGCCAGGACAAAGTCAATCCCGGCTCGCTGATCCTGTCCGCAGAAATGATGCTGCGCCACCTCGGTTGGAAGGAGGCCGCCGATCTGGTGATCAAGGCGATGGAAGCCGCCATCGCCGACAAGCAGGTGACTTACGACTTCGCCCGCCTGATGGACGGGGCCGTCGAAGTCAGCTGCTCCGCTTTTGGCGACGCGATGATCGCGCGAATGTAAAAAATCGCGGCGACACAAAAAGCCCGCGTTGCCGCGGGCTTTTTGAATTGGAGACCCGGCCGGCCTCAACGCCGCAGGTAATCGACGAAGGCGTAAGCCAGGCCATCGGCGCTGACGTGCGCCTCGCGGCTGTCCTCGCGCCAGAGTTCGGCGGACACCTCGGGGAAATGGGCGTCGCCCGGATACTCTCCGGCGATCTCGGTCAGCCGCAGACAGTCCGCGCTGGAGATCGCCTGGCGGTACAGCTCGGCGCCGCCGATCAAACACACTTCTTCCACCGCGCCGGCCAAAGCCAGCGCCTGCTCCAGCGAATGCGCGGCCTCCGCGCCGTCGGCGCTCCAATCCGCTTGGCGCGTCACCACGATGTTGCGGCGGCCCGGCAAGGGCCGGCCGATCGAATCCCAGGTCTTGCGGCCCATGATCACCGGCTTGCCCAGCGTCACCGCCTTGAAATGCTTGAGATCCTCCGGCAAATGCCAAGGCAAGCGGTTGTCTATGCCTATCACCCGCTTGGCCGCCATCGCCGCCACCAGGGTCAAGCGCGGCCTTCCCGCCGCCGTCATACCGCCACCGCCGCTTTGATGTGCGGATGCGGATCATAGCCTTCCAGTTCGAAATCCTCGAACTTGAAGCCGAAGATATCCTTGACCTGCGGATTGAGTTTGAGCGTCGGCAAGGCGCGCGGCTCGCGCGACAGTTGCAGCTCGGCCTGCTCCAGATGGTTGCTGTACAGGTGCGCATCGCCCAGGGTATGCACAAACTCGCCCGCTTGCAGCCCGCACACTTGCGCCATCATCATGGTCAGCAAGGCGTAACTGGCGATATTGAAGGGCACCCCCAGGAAGATATCGGCGGAGCGCTGATAGAGCTGGCAGGACAGCTTGCCGTCGGCCACGTAGAACTGGAACAGGCTGTGGCAGGGGGGCAGCGCCATCTCATCCACCAGCGCCGGGTTCCAGGCCGACACGATCAAGCGGCGCGAATCCGGATTGTTCTTGATCATCGCCACCACATTGGCGATCTGGTCGATGTGGCGGCCGTCCGGCGCAGGCCAACTGCGCCACTGGTAGCCGTAGACCGGCCCCAAATCGCCGTTTTCATCTGCCCACTCATCCCAGATCGACACGCCGTTTTCCTTCAGATAGCGGATATTGGTGTCGCCGGACAGGAACCACAGCAGTTCGTGGATGATGGAACGCAGATGGCATTTCTTGGTGGTGATCAGCGGAAAACCCTGTTGCAGGTCGAAGCGCATCTGGTGGCCGAATACCGAACGGGTGCCGGTGCCGGTGCGGTCGGACTTGTCGTGGCCATGTTCCAGCACATGGCGCATCAGGTCGAGATACTGTCGCATTGTGTTCATTCCATCGTTGACGCCGCCATTGTACCCGACTTGAAGCCGCCTCGGAAAAGCTGGCCCGGCCTCGCCGCTTCGGCTACCATTCTCTTTAAAATCAAGACAGAAGCATGAAACACCGGACATGGCTGAAGATTCCGACCTCGAACGCACCGAACCCGCCACCGCGAAACGGCTGGGCCTCGCCCGCGAAGACGGCAACATCCCCCGCTCGCGGGAACTGACCACCTTCGCCATCACCATGGCCGGCGTGGCGCTGCTGATGGCCCAGGGCGGCCATATCGCCGCCAATCTGGCGCAGACCATGCGCGCCCTGCTCACCTTCGACCAGACCACGGTGCGCAATGTGGAGCCGGCGCTGCTCCGCTTCAAGGAAACCATTTTCAGCGCGCTGTGGAGCCTGGCTCCGCTGCTGACCGGCCTGGCGCTGGTGGCGCTGTTCGTGCCCATGCTGGTGGGCGGATGGAACCTCACTTTCAAAGCGATCGAGCCCAAATTCAGCAAACTCAACCCGCTGCCCGGCATCAAGCGCATGTTCTCCGTCAACGCCGCCACCGAGGCCGTCAAGGCTATTCTCAAAAGCGTGCTGATCGGCGGCATCGCCACCTGGTTCATCTGGCGCGAACGCACTGAGATCATAGGCTTGATTTCCATGCCCCTGCCTACCGGCATCGCCAAGATGACCGATATGATCATCACCACCTTCTTCGTGGTGACTTCGGCGATGATTCTGCTGGTGGCCATCGACGTGCCGTTTCAGCTGTGGAGCTATCACAAGAAACTGCGCATGACCAAGGAAGAGGTCAAGCAGGAATACAAGGAAGCCGAAGGCTCGCCCGAGGTCAAAGGCCGCATCCGCCAAATGCAGCGCGAAGCCGCCCGCAAACGCATGATGCAGGAGATCCCCAGCGCCAACGTCATCGTCACTAACCCTACCCACTACGCGGTGGCGATCAAGTACGACGACGGCATGCGCGCGCCGCAAGTGGTGGCCAAGGGTTCGCTTAAGCTGGCGGAAAAAATCATAGACACCGGCAAAGAGCACCGCGTCATCGTCATGCGCTCGCCCAGCTTCGCCCGCGCGCTGTACTTCCACGCCGAGCTAGGCGACGACATCCCCGCCAAGCTCTACGCCGCCGCCGCCCAAGTGCTGGCCTATGTGTTCCAGCTCAAGAGCTACCAGGACAACGGCGGCCTGGCCCCGGTGTTCCCGGACCAGTTGGACGTGCCCGCCGAACTTGACCCGCAAAGCAAACGCCAGCAAGATGCGACGCCACCATAATGATAAGGTCGACGAACCGATTCGACCGGCTTGAGCCATAAATCCAGCATGGACTCCATACTAGACATACTGAAGCGCTTCAAAGTCACCCAGTTGGCCGGCCCCGTGCTCATCATCCTGATTCTGGCGATGATGGTACTGCCGCTGCCCCCGGTGCTGCTGGACATTTTCTTCACTTTCAACATCGCCGTCTCGGTGATCGTGTTGTTGGTGGGGATCAACGTGCGCAAACCGCTGGACTTTTCCGCCTTCCCCACCGTGCTGCTGGTCACCACCCTGCTGCGGCTGTCGCTGAACGTAGCCTCCAGCCGGGTGATTCTGCTGGAGGGGCACTCCGGGCCGGACGCCGCCGGCAAGGTGATCGAATCCTTCGCCCACTTCCTGATCGGCGACAACGTCGCCATCGGCATCGTGGTGTTCGTCATCATCACCATCATCAACTTCGTGGTGATCACCAAGGGCGCCGGCCGCATCGCCGAAGTCAGCGCCCGCTTCACGCTGGACGCGATGCCCGGCAAACAGATGGCGATCGACGCCGACCTCAACGCCGGCCTGATCGGCGAGGACGAAGCGCGCACGCGCCGCTCCACCATCGCGGAGGAAGCCAACTTCTTCGGCGCGATGGACGGTGCCTCCAAGTTCGTGCGCGGCGACGCCATGGCCGGCATCCTGATCATCGTCATCAATATCTTGGGCGGTCTGATCGTCGGCATGGTCCAGCATGATCTGGACGCCGGCGTCGCCGCCAAGACCTATACTCTGCTGACCATCGGCGACGGTCTGGTGGCGCAAATCCCCGCCCTCATCATCTCCACCGCCGCCGGCATCGTGGTGTCGCGCGTGGGCACCGACAAGGACATGTCCGAGCAATTCCTCGGCCAGATGTTCACCAAACCTCAAGTGCTGTATATCACCGCCGCGGTGATAGGCATGGTCGGCCTGATTCCCAATATGCCCCACTTCTCCTTCCTGCTGATCGCCGGCAGCCTGGGCCTGCTGGGCCGGGTGATGGAGAAGCGCCAGAAAGCCGAGGCGCTGCAGGCCGAACAGCAGCAACAGGCCGCGCCGCCGCCGGAACACACCACGACGGAGGTGAGCTGGAACGATGTACAGCACGTGGACCAGCTGGGCATGGAGGTGGGTTACCGGCTGATTCCGCTGGTGGACCGCAGCCAAGACGGGGAGCTGCTACGCCGCATCCGCGGCATCCGCAAAAAAATTGCGCAGGAGCTGGGCTTTCTGGTGCCGCCGGTCCATATCCGCGACAACCTGGAAATCAAGCCCAACGCCTACCGCATCCTGCTCAAGGGCGTGGAGCTGGGCACCGGCGAAGCCTTCATCGGCCAATACCTGGCCATCAATCCAGGCCGGGTCAACGGCGAACTCGCCGGCACTCCCACCACCGATCCGGCCTTCGGCCTGCCGGCGATCTGGATAGACGCCGGCAAGCGCGAAGAGGCGCAGAGCCTGGGCTACACCGTGGTGGACGCCAGCACCGTGGTGGCCACCCACATCTCCAACTTGCTGCAGACCCACGCGGCGGAGCTGCTGGGCCGTGAGGAAGTGCAGGCCTTGATTGATCACCAGGCCAAGGAGTCGCCCAAGCTGATCGAAGACCTGGTGCCCAAGGTGGTGCCGGTGGGCACGCTGCAAAAAGTGCTGCAGCAGTTGTTGACCGAAGGCATCCACATCCGCGATTTCCGCACCATACTGGAAACGCTGGCCGATCACGTGACCACCACCCAGGACATCGACGAGCTGACCAACATCGTCCGCACCGCCTTGTCCCGCGTCATCGTCCAGCAATTATTCCCCGGCGAGCAAGAATTACCCTTGATGACCCTGGAACCGACATTGGAAAATGTGCTGATGCAGGCGGTCCAGTCCAAGACCGGAGGCGGCCTGGAACCCGGCCTGGCGGAAAATCTGCTGGCCAGCGCCGCCCAGGAAACCGAACAAGTGGAAATTCAAGGGTACAATCCGGTACTCTTGACCGCGCCGGGGCTGCGGCCCTTGCTCGCGCGCTTCTTGCGCCGCGCGCTGCCGCAGCTGCGTGTTATTTCTCATAATGAGATACCGGACAATAAATCAATTCGTATAATTGCTGTAATTGGGGGAAGCAAGGGCTAATCGAACATGGTGGTGAAAAAGTTTTTCGGCAAAACCACGCGTGACGCGCTCAGACAAGTTCGAGAAGAACTGGGCGCGGACGCCCTGATTTTGTCCAACCGCCCCACCATGGGCGGAGGGGTGGAAATCATGGCGGTGGCGGACGCCGACGTCGCCAACCTCGCCACCAACCTGGCCACCTCCTCCAGCAAGCACCCGCCGCGCAACGCGCCGCCGGTGGTCAACCGCGCGCCCTCGCCGCTGCCCACCCCGGCGGGAGCGGCGGTCAACCGCGCCATTGCCCGCACTTACGCGATGCCGGTTGAGCCGCTGGACAGCCCGCCGCCGCCGCGCATCGAGGCGCAACAGCCGCGCCAGCGCATCGAACCGGCCTTTGCGCCGGAACCCCAGGCCGCGCCCCGGCCGGTCCAGCCCTCCTATACGCCACAGCAATACGCGCAAGCCGCGCCTCAAGCCGCCGCCGCGCCGCGCGCGCAAGCGCCGGCTGCAAGCGCCCCGCCGCCGCGCCCCGCTGTGCCTCCCGTCGCAACCAACGGCGAGGAGCCGGAGGTGATGGCTCAGGAACTCAAGCAGATCGGCGACGAGATCAAACTGCTGCGCAGCCTGCTGCAAAGCCAGTTGGCCAGCTTCGCCTGGTCCGATATGGAAGGCAAGGCGCCCAATCGCCTAGAATTGTTCAAGCACCTGCTGGCCATGGGTTTTTCCGCCCACCTGATCCGCCAACTGATCGAAAAGATGCCGGCTCAGTACGAGGCCGAGGTCGCGGTCAAATGGGCGCGCTCGGCGCTGATGCACAACCTGAAGTGCGCGGACTCCGACAAGGAAATCATGGACCGCGGCGGCATCTACGCGCTGGTCGGCCCCACCGGCGTGGGCAAAACCACCACCGTGGCCAAGCTGGCGGCGCGCGCCACCATGCGCTTCGGCGCCCAGCATGTGGCTTTGATCACCACCGACAGCTACCGGATCGGCGCTCAGGACCAATTGCGCATTTACGGCAAGATTCTCGGCATCCCGGTGTTCTCCATCCAGAACGAGGGCGATCTGCAGCTAACGCTGGCGGATCTTTCCAACCGCCACATCGTCTTCATCGACACCGTGGGCATGGGCCAGCGCGACGCCCGCGTACTGGCGCAGATTGAAATGTTCCGCACCGCCGGCCGGCCGATAGAGCGGCTGCTGCTGCTGGCCTCCAACGCCGACGGCCAGACGCTGGAAGACGTGGTGCGCCGCTATCGCGGCGACGGCCTCACCGGCTGCGTCTTGTCCAAAATAGACGAATCCGTGGCGATGGGCCCCAGCTTGGACGTAATCATTCGCAATAGGCTGCGTCTGTTCTACATCACCAACGGACAGCGCGTGCCGGAAGACCTGCACGCCGCCCACGCCGGCTTCCTAGTGGACCGCGCGATGCGCTCGCAGCAGCAGCATTCCCCCTTCACCCTTCAGGCCGACGAACTGCCCATCATGAACGCGGCCCAGGCCGGATGGCTGTAAGCGCGATGCAGGATCAAGCCGCCAGCCTCCGCCTGCTCAGCGCCCGGTCCGCGCGCGCGCCCAGCTTCGCCTTCATCGGTTCCGCCAGCGCCGGCGCCAGCACTCTGGCCACCGAACTGGCGCTGGGCCTGGCCTACGCCGGCCAGCGGCCGCTGCTGGTGGACTGCACGCTGGGCCAAGTGCAGGCGCGCCGGCTGGGCGTGCCCACCACCGCCACGCTGGAAAGCCAGGTGCTGACCCTGGGCGGGCTGGATGAGATGATGGTGAGCTCGCGCCAAGGCATTCAGTTGATCAATCTCTACGCGCGCCCGGAAGAGCGCGCGCTGTTCTCCGCCCAGTTGTGGCTGCGCTTGGGCAGCGAGTTCGCCGCGCTGGAGCGCGACGCCTCGGTGTTATTGGTTGACGCCCCCAGCCCCGCTCACGACCCGGTGCCCGCCAGCGTGGCGGACAATTTGGTATTAGTACTCACGCCGGCGGCGGAGTCGCTGACAACGGCCTACGCTAATATCAAGAGGTTGTCCGGCAGCTACGGCCGCCAGCGCTTCAATGTGCTGATCAACCGCGCGCGCCATCTGGAGGAAGCGCGCGAACTGTTCACCCGGCTGTCCGCCGCCACCGGCGAATTCTTGTCGGTGTCGCTGCGCTGGGTAGGCTTTGTGCCGATGGACAACGCGGTGCGCCGCAGCCAGACGCTGCGCCGGCCGCTGATGGAGGCGTTTCCGGACAGCGAGGCCGCGATGGCCTTCTCTCAGCTAGCCGCGGTGCTGCCGCAGTGGGACACCCAGGAAACGCCGCGCAGCGGCACCGGATTCATGGATTTGTTGATTGCCGCCTCGCGCGACTGGGCCGAGGCGGATGGAGTCAAACCGCTATGACCTTGCCGTCCTTACGCCGAACCGGCTACGTCGCCGCCTCGCCCCCCGTCGAGATCGACGTGGAGGCTTACGCGCCGCTGGTCAAGAAGCTGGCCGGCATGATGATCGCCCGCCTGCCGGCCTCGGTCGACATCGACGACCTGATTCAGGTCGGCGTCATCGGCCTGATCGAGGCCGCGCGCCAGTTCGATCCGGCCCAGGGCGTCATGTTCGAAACCTTCGCCAGCCAACGCGTGCGCGGCGCGATGCTGGACGAACTGCGCCGCGAGGACTGGATGCCGCGCCAAGCCCGCCGCCACTCGCGCCAGATCGAGGACGCCGTCCGCCAGCTAGAACATCAGCTGGGCCGCTCGCCTCTGGAGTCGGAAATCGCAGCCCAGATGGGACTGGAGCTGGAGCAATACCAGGACATGCTTGGCGATTGCCGCGGCATGACCTTGCTGCATTTCGAGGATTTTTCCAACGACGACGGGGGCGCGCTGCCGGACGCGGTGGCTAATGTCGCCGACGAGGACTCTCCGGACCCGTTCGCCGCACTGGCCGACGGCGGCTTCCGCCAAGCGCTGATAGATGGCATCAAACTACTGCCGGAACGCGACCAGCTGGTGATGTCCTTGTACTATGAGCAGGAGTTGAACCTGAAGGAAATCGGCGCGGTACTGGGTGTCTCCGAATCGCGGGTCAGCCAACTGCACAGCCAGGCCATCGCCCGGCTGCGCGCGCGCATCAAGGACTGGCTCTGAACCTCCGCGCCCTGACGCGGCATAACATTAAAAACCGGAACTTCGCGTGGACAAAATAAGCATTGTAGCCATTCTGATGGGCCTGACCGCCATTATCGCGGGACAGGCGCTGGAAGGCGGCAACATCGGCTCCCTGATGCAGCTGACCGCCTTCATGATCGTCATCGGCGGCACGATCAGCGCGGTGATGCTGCAAAGCACGCCCAAACAATTCGCCGCCGGCGTGCGCATGCTCAAATGGATTTTCCAGCCGCCGGTGCTGGACCACGACAAAATGATCCGCGAGATCATCAACTGGAGCCAGACCGCGCGCAAGGGCGGCCTGCTGGCTTTGGAAGGCTACATCAACCTTCAGAAAGATCCCTTCATCAAGAAGGCGCTGCAAATGCTGGTGGACGGCGCGGAGCCGGACACCTTGCGTTCAGTGATGGATGTGGAGATCTCCATGTTCGAACACGCGCGCAAACAAGCGGCGCGGATCTGGGAATCCGCCGGCGGCTACGCGCCGACCATGGGCATTCTGGGCGCGGTACTAGGCCTGATCCACGTAATGGAAAACCTGTCGGACCCGTCCAAACTGGGCGCCGGGATCGCCGTGGCCTTCGTCGCCACCGTCTACGGCGTCGGCTCCGCCAACTTGCTGTTCCTGCCCATCGCCAACAAGCTCAAGCACCTGATCGCCTCGGAAGTCGCCTTGAAAGAGCTGGTGGTGGAAGGCCTGGTCTCCATCGCCAACGGCGAAAACCCGCGCATTATTGAAAGCCGGCTCAAGGGCTTCCTGGCGATGCACGAATAAGCCGTCTCTTAGAACGTGTTTACGATCTCGCGAGCTAAGGCGAGACAAGGCGAAAATGGCTGAGAAAGCGGAATGTACGTGTGGTACATGAGCATTTCGAAGCCGTTTTCAACGCCGTATCGCCGACGTGCAGCAGATCGTAAACAGGTTCTTAGCTTGGCAACGGCCGACGGCGTCCAGCGTATGCTGAGTGCCGTCGGCCGTTCGCTATTGAAAGAACTGCTGCAGATAATCGACAAAAGCCCGGACCTTGCCCGGCACATGCCGCCGCGCCGGGTACACCGCAGACAGGTCTAGGCAATGCCAGTCGTAATCGCTGAGCAGCGGCACCAGCGTGCCCTCGGCCAAGCCCTGCTCCACCAGAAAGCGCGGCTGCAGAATCACCCCCATGCCGTGGATGGCCGCGTCCGTCAGGATGTCGCCGTTGTTGGCTCGCAGCATGCCCTTGACCTTGACCCGGCCGCTGCTGCCGTCCGGCGCGGTGAAATCCCATAAATTGGGCTGTGTCGTCAGCGCGTACAACAGGCATTGATGCTCGGCCAGATCCGCCGGCGTCGCCGGCGTGCCGCAGCGCTGCAGATAGCTGGGCGCGGCGACGACCAGGTCGCGTATCCGCGCCAGCCGGCGCGCCACCAGGGAGGAGTCCGACAGATTCGACACCCTCAACCCCAGGTCGAAGCCTTCCTCCACCAAGTCCACCCGCCTGTCGTTCAAATTGAGCTCCACTTCGATCTGCGGATACTGCTGATGAAAACCAGCCACCACGCGTCCCAGATAGCGCATGCCGAAGGAAACCGGCGCGGACACCCGCAAGCGGCCCACCGGACTGCTGGCGCCCTGCGATAAACGGGCGTCCAGATCGTCAAGCTCGGCCAATAGTCCACCGGCCTGGCCCAGATAAGTCTCGCCCGCCTCGGTCAGCGACAAACGCCGCGTGGTGCGATGCATGAGCCGCACACCCAAACGCCCTTCCAGACTGGACACCAGCTTAGTCACCATCGCTCGCGACAGCTCCAGCCGCTCCGCGGCGGCGGCAAAACTGCCCAACTCCGCCACGCAAACGAAGGCGCGGATTTCCGAAAAGCGGTCCATGATCATTTCCTATAGGTAAACAATATTTTTATTAATAGCGGATTTATTGAGTTTTCTCTACATGGTCAAATGCACCCCATCGCAAACTTGATTGGAACCCACCATGAACCGCTTCCAGAACCCCGCCCTCGGCACCTTGATCCTGCGTCTGTCGCTGGGTCTGATGTACTTGTCCCACGGCCTGCTCAAACTGCTGGTGTTCACCCCGGCCGGCACCGCCGGCTACTTCGCCAGCCTGGGCCTGCCCGGCTTTGTCGGCTACCTGGCCATCCTGGCCGAAGTCGGCGGCGGCCTGCTGCTGCTGTCCGGTTTCTTCGCCCGCTGGGTGGCATTGGCGCTGACCCCTCTGCTGCTCGGCACCATCGTGCTGGTGCACGGCGCCCATGGCTGGATGTTCGCCAACGAAGGCGGCGGCTGGGAATACCCGGCCTTCCTGATCGCCGGCTCGCTGGCCTTGTTCTTCCTCGGCGACAACAAGCGCCAGGCTTGAAACGTCGGCGCCTCCGGCGCGCGGCAAGGCGGCGGCCCCCAACGGGCCGCCGTTTTTCATTTCAGGCATAACAAAAATGCAACAGCCGCCCCGTTGCCGCGCTCGCGGCCAAGGCGGCTTCTTTTCCACGCAAAATCAATATCCGCCGCCACCGCTTCCCTCCCTCCACCGCCGACAAGGCGCGAACTAGTGCAAATACGTGAATTCCTACTTGCGCAATTTCTTGATTGCCATCAAGCTGCACCGTTATTTCGATGTAGTTAAACTACAATATTGGCATCATATCGCCAGTTGGACAGTAAGCGTCTGTACTGTTGCTGCGCCATGAATGTCACAGCGCCATCGAATCAAGACAGGCCTTTCCGTACGGTGTACCCTATCCGGCACGCCAATGCGGAACCGCTCATGAAGAAGCCGGCCGACGCTCGTAATAAAACAACTGATAAATTCCCGATCTGAGGAGTTACATATGAGCACACCCTTGCCAAGACTGAAGATCCTCGCCCCCCTCTCCGGGTGGCTGGTCGCCCTGGACACCGTCCCGGATCCGGTGTTCGCCGGCAAGATGGTGGGAGACGGCATCTCGCTGGACCCTACCTCCTGCAGTCTGCTCGCGCCGGTCTCCGGCGTTGTCAGCAACCTCCATTCCGCGCACCACGCGCTCACCATCACTTCGCCCGAAGGGGTTGAAGTCATGGTGCACATCGGCATCGACACCGTCATGCTAAAAGGCCAGGGCTTCCAGCCGCTGGTGGAACAAGGGCAGAGCGTCAACGCCGGTCAGGCGCTGATCGACTTCAATCTGGATTTGGTGGCGCGCAACGCGCAAAGCCTGCTGACCCAGATCATCATCACCAACGGCGACGAAACCGTCAGCGCCATGCACCGCGCGAGCGGCCTCGCCGAGGCCGGCAAGACAGCGGTGCTGGAACTGGAACTGGCCGGCGCGGCCGCCGCGGCGGCGCCAGCGGCAGGCGGAGCCAAACTGCTTTCGCCGGAAATCGAAATCACCAATCCCGCCGGCCTTCACGCTCGCCCGGCCGCCGTGTTCGCCAGCAAGGCGAAAAGCTTCCAGTCAGACATCCACTTGCTGTTGGACGAGCAGTCCGCCAACGCCAAGTCCGTGGTTGGCGTGATGGGCCTGTCCACCCGCAAGGGCGACAAAGTGCGCATCGAAGCCGCCGGCGCGGACGCGGAACAGGCGCTGGCCGAACTCACCCAACTGCTGCTGGACCGCTGCGGCGAGGCCGAAGACGAAGCGCCGGCAGCGCCCGCGCCCATCGCCGCCGTGGCCCAACAACAGGAAAGCGCGGAGCTGCTGGTCGGCGTCGGCGCCTCGCCCGGCCTGGCCATCGGCCGCGTCTACCATCACCGGCTGCAGGAATTCGACGTGCCGGAATTCGGCCAAGGCGCCAGCCTGGAGCAGCAACACTTCGCCCGCGCTACTGAAGAAGCGGCCCAGCAGATAGACGCGGTCAAAAACCAGCTGACCGACAAAGCCAAACAGGCCATCCTGTCCATGCACCAGGAACTGCTGCAAGATCCGGACCTGCTGGCGCAAACCTACGCCGGCCTGGCGGACGGCAAATCCGCCGCCTGGTCCTGGCGCGCCGCCTTCAGTTCCTACTCCGCGCGCCTGGAAGCGCAAGACAACGCGCTGCTGCGAGAGCGCGCCAACGACATCCGCGACGTGGGCCGCCGGGTGCTGGCCTTGCTGGCAGGCATCAAACAGGCCAGCCTGGACGTGCCGGCCGGCTCCATTCTGATCGCGGAAGACCTGGCGCCGTCCGACACCGCCGCGCTGGACCCCAAAAAAGTGCTGGGTTTCTGTACCCGCACCGGCGGCGCCACCAGCCACGTGGCCATCCTGGCCCGTTCGCTGGGCATCCCGGCGATCTGCGGCATCTCCCAAGCCGCGCTGGCCCTGCCCGACAGCGAACAAGTCATCATCGACGGCGGCCGCGGCACGCTGCGCATCGCGCCGAACGCCGAGCAACTGGCCACCGCCGAGGCGGAGATCGCGCAGATCGCGGAACGCCGAGCAGCCGAGGCGGCGATGTCGCAGCGGGAAGCCCGCACCAGCGACGGCGTCCGCATCGAAGTGGTGGCCAATATCCGCAACGCCGCCGACGCGCGCGAAGCGGTGGCCATGGGCGCCGAGGGCGTCGGCCTGCTGCGTTCGGAGTTCCTGTTCGACAACCGCGACACCCCGCCCAGCGAGCAGGAACAAGCTGATGAATACTGTGCGGTGGCCCGCGCGCTGGGCACGGAACGCCCATTGGTGGTGCGCACGCTGGACGTGGGCGGCGACAAGCCCTTGTCTTACCTGCCCCTGCCCAAGGAAGACAACCCCTTCCTGGGCTTGCGCGGCATCCGCGTCAGCCTGGAACGTCCGGACCTGCTGCGCACCCAGTTGCGCGCCATCTTGCAGGCCGCGCCGCTGACCCGCTTGCACATCATGTTCCCGATGGTGGCCTCGCTGGACGAGCTGCGCGCCGCCAAGGCCGTGCTGGCCGAAGAGCAGGCCGCAAGCGGCAGACAAGACGTCAAAGTGGGCATTATGGTGGAAGTGCCTTCCGCCGCCGTCATGGCCGCGCGCTTCGCGCCGGAAGTGGACTTCTTCTCCATCGGCACCAACGACCTGACTCAGTACGTGCTGGCGATGGACCGCGGCCACCCGCAGCTGGCCAAGCAAGCCGACGCGCTGCACCCGGCGGTGCTGGCGATGATCGCGATGACCTGCGACGGCGCCCGCGCCCACGGCAAATGGGTGGGCATCTGCGGCGGCCTCGCCTCGGACGAACGCGCCGCGCCGCTGCTGGTGGGCATGGGCGTCACCGAGCTGTCGGTCAGCACCCCGGCGCTGGCCGCGGTCAAGGCCACGCTGTCGCGCTGGAGCGCGGCGGAGTGCCGGACCCTGGCGCAGCAGGCGCTGGCCCTATCCACGGCGAGCGAAGTCCGCGAGCATCTGAACGCGCAAGCCCGATAAACGAAACTCTCCGGTAACCCGGAGCGATGTGGGGCGGCGAACGCCGCCCGCTATTTCCTACGCTGTTGAGCAAGGAATGAACCACCATGTTTAGTCAATCATTCGCATTTCTGCAAAAGATCGGCAAAGCGCTGATGCTGCCGGTGGCCGTGCTGCCGGTAGCCGGCCTGCTGCTGGGCATAGGCGCCACCGATTTCCACACCCAGAGCACCGTGGCGCTGGCCATCCTGTCGCTGATGAAAAACGCCGGCGATGTAATCTTCGGCAATCTGCCGCTGATCTTCGCCGTCGGCGTGGCGCTGGGCTTTACCGAGAACGATGGCGTGGCCGCGATCGCCGCGGTGATCGGCCATCTGGTCACCACCGTCACACTAGGGGTGATGGCCGGCCTGATGGGCGTCAAACCGGATACCATCATGGGCTTGCCGTCGATACAGACCGGCGTGTTCGGCGGCATTCTCGCCGGCGGACTGGCGGCGTATATGTTCAACCGCTATTACCGGATCAAATTGCCCGAATATCTGGGCTTCTTCGCCGGCAAGCGCTTTGTGCCCATCGTCACCGCCATCAGCGCCATCGCGCTGGGCGTGGCTCTGTCCTTCATCTGGCCGCCGATAGGCAACGCCATCAAGAGCTTCTCGCAGTGGGCCGCGGTCAGCGATCCGCGCACCGCCGCCACCGTCTACGGCTTTGTCGAGCGTCTGCTGCTGCCCTTTGGCCTGCACCACATCTGGAACGTGCCCTTCTTCTTTGAAATCGGCGCCTTCCCCGACGCGGTAAGCGGCAAAATGATACACGGCGACATCAACCGCTTCTTCGCCGGCGACCCCACCGCGGGCATCCTGTCCGGGGCCTTCCTGTTCAAGATGTTCGGCCTACCGGCCGCGGCCATCGCCATATGGCATTCGGCTAAACCGGAGAACCGCGTCAAAGTGGGCGGCATCATGATTTCCGCCGCGCTAACGTCCTTCCTCACCGGCATTACCGAGCCCATCGAATTCTCCTTCCTGTTCGTGGCGCCGGTACTGTATTTCCTCCATGCCTGCCTGGCGGCGTCGGCGCAATTCATCGCCAACACTCTGGACATGCACATGGGCTTCACCTTCTCCCAGGGCGGCATCGATTTCCTGATGTTCAACCTGATCGGCGACAAGGCCAAGCACGCCTGGTACGTGTTCATCCTCGGTCCGATCTACGCGGCCATCTACTACGGAGTGTTCCGCTTCGTCATCGCCAAGTTCAACCTGAAAACCCCGGGCCGCGAGGACGAGAGCGCCGATGCAGGCGAAACAGTCAGCGAAGACGCGCGCGCGCGCGAACTGGTGCTGGCCTTTGGCGGCCGCAGCAACATCAGCAGCCTGGACGCCTGCATCACCCGCCTGCGCATAGCGGTGCGGGAACCCGCCAAGGTGAATCAGGCCAAGCTCAAGAGCATGGGCGCATCCGGCGTGGTGGTAGTGGGCACCGGCATCCAGGCCATCTTCGGCCCGCAGTCGGAAAACCTGAAAACCGATATGGAAATCTATCTGCGCGGCGCCGGCGCGGACGCCGAAGTCGTCGCGCCCGCCAGCGCGCCGGCTCCAGTGCTTCATGCCGCAACACCGACGCCCGCCGCCGATCAGAACCAAGCCGCGGCGCTGCTCCAGGCGCTGGGCGGCAAGGCCAACCTGGCCAAGGTGGAAGCCATCGCTCATACCCGTTTGCGCGTGGAGCTGAAACAGGGCTCTCAGTTCAATCAAGACGCCGCCCACGCGGCCGGCGTGGCGGCGATGCAGGAAGTGGCTCCCGGCGTCTGGCACCTAATCGTCGGCGACCGGGCGGCCGGCCTGGCGCAAGCGCTGCAAGACTGAACGGGCGCGCCCCGACATGCAAAACGCCAGCGCTTGCGCTGGCGTTTTTTATTGGAACTCCCGATTCGATCTACAAGGCGAACAGCTCGCGCAAATGGCGGGCCACCCCTGCCTCGCGGTTGCTGCCTATGCGCGGCACATCCGGCAGTTGCTCTGCCAGACGAGCCTGGGCGTTGCCCATCATTCTCGGATGGCCGGCGGTGCGCAGCAGTTCGATATCATTCTGACCATCGCCGAAAGCCAGGCAATGCGCCTTGTCCAGGCCCAGATCCGCCAACACCAGTTCCAGCGCGTGACCTTTGGATACGCCGGGCGCCATCACTTCCAGGCAGTCGTCGGCCGAGAAAGTAATGTACAGCTCATCGCCAAAGGCCTGGTGCAGCTTGCGCTCCACCTCCAGCAAATGCGCGTGCTCGCCGATGTAGAGCACTTTGCCCACGCCCGAGCCGTTGTGCCCGGCCAGATCCGCCAATTGATAGCGCAAACCGGAATCGGCGTGGAAATTGAGCAGATACTGGCAAGGCTGATCAATCAGCCAAGCGTCGTCCAGATAGAAGTTCAGTACCGTGCCGGCAGCGAATTCCGCCTGCGCCAGCCTGCGCACCAAGGCGGGATCGATATCCTGGCGATGCACCAGCTTGTCGTCGGGATCATGGACCCGCGCGCCGTTGGAAGTAATCAGGTGAGCCCGGATGCCCAGCGCCTGACGAATGCCCTGCACGTCCAGATAATGGCGGCCGGTGGCGATGGCGAATCGCACGCCGCGCGCCTGCAAGGTCTGCAACGTGGCGGCGGTGAACGGGTCCACCGCGTGGTTGGGGTCCAGCAAGGTGCCATCCAGATCGGATGCGATGAAGTGATACACCATCAAACTCCCGCGACAACAGAAGCGTACATTATACGCGCGGCCGACGACGCTGCCCATCAATGCGAGCGAATGCTTTCTGGTCCGAACCGAGATCAGTTGGGCGCGCCCTCGCCGCCAAATTGCTCATAGGCCTGCAAGGCCTCCGCCGCCGTCATCAAGGACGGACCACCGCCCATATAGACGGCCACCTGCAGCATCTCCATGAATTCGGCGCGGCTGCAACCCAGTTCCACCAGCGCCTTGGCGTGGAAAGCCAGGCAACCATGACAACGGTTGGCGATGCCGATGGCCAGAGCGATCAGCTCCTTGGTCCGGTTCGACAATGCGCCGTCCGCGTGAGCGGCGCGGCTCATCTGGCCGAAGCCTTTCATGGTTTCCGGGATTTCCTTGCGCAGCTTGCTCAACTCCGCGCCGAGTTCCGCGCTTAATTCGGGATAGCTGTAACTCATGGCCTGCCTCATTAACATAACAATATATATTATATTTAATCATATATTGAAAGATAAAAGCAAGCCCTATCGAGGCACGAAGACAGCATGGCCGCGCGACCATGCCATCCCGTGCTCCTCTTCTTTACGATCGGCAGCCTCCTTGCCCGCCTAAACACCGCCCCTTCCCGGCAAGGCCAGCAAACGCTCCTTACGCGTCTTGCGCATGCCCACCAGGCTGATGACTATCCACAGCACTTGCGCCAGCAGTGACGCCAAATTAAAGGCATAGCACAGCGAGATCAATAGCAGCAGTGCACCAATCAGATTGAAGCCGCTATAGCTGTAGTCGCTCAAATCCACCAGCCTCCATTGCAACAGGCTGTAAGCCAGTAGATAGAAAAACACTCCGATCAGTCCTATCCAGTCATACCACATCATGACGCCCCCTCCCCTTGAGGAGCCCGACCCTATTGGGCACAGCGCGGCACATATTCGTCCCACTCCCGCTGCTGTAGCAGTTGCTCCCCCTCCCAGGCGCTTTGCCGCGCCATGATGCGGAAATGGCTGGCATCCGCCGTCAGCGCCAGCTCGCTCTCCACCCTGACTTGCCAATCACCACGCCCCGCGCCATAACTCCACTTCACCACGCCGCTGGCCGACAAGGGCTGATCAGGCCGGATTCGGTAGATTTCCTCGCAGGTTTGCGCCACTTCCAAACCGTGGTCGTCAAAACGATAGTGGCCGAAATCGTCTCGGATCACGGTGCGGACCTCACCGCTCATCGCGTCCTCGATGATTTCGCGGCTGCAGGCGGGAGAACGTAAATAACTCAAGGCCAGCGGCGGCGCGGCTTCTGGCGCGGCAAAGGGCTGCATTACCACGGTGCTCAAATCATGCACTGGCAGGCTTAGCTCGGCACTCGCCAAGTCCAAGGTCAGCCGGGCATGATCGGCCGCCGGCCAGATCAGCGGGAAGTAGGCGCTGGAAACGCTCAGCCGCAGCCGATGGCCAGCCGACAAACGGTAGCCGCAATCATCCAGTTGCAGCCGGATCTGCATCCATTCGTCCGGTCTTACCGCCTGCAGCTGTTGATAGTCGTCGCGCAGCGCCAGGTTCAGCACCCCGTAACTGATGCGGGTCACGGCGCCATCCGGCGCCACATCGTTGAGCCGCACCGCGAGTTGACCGCTGGAACTATCGCACTTCAGCCTCAGCCGCAGCACCGGCGCGCCTAGCAGCGGCAGTTCCCGCTCCAGCGCGCTGCTATCGAACACCAGCGAGCCGGCATCGTCGTGGCGTTGATCCAGCGGAAACTCCGGCCCCAGCCAAATCACACAGTATTCGCCGCAAGCGGCGCCGGTGGTCAGGGGCGAACGAATGCTGAGTTCGCCGGTATCGGACGCCCCCGGTCGCAGTTCGCCCGCGGCGCTCAGCCCCCATTGCTGCGGCCCGACATGCGGGCTGGGCCAGGCCGGATCGCGCAGCCAAACCCCCGGACGCGCGGCGTAACTGGCCTGCGGGGGCACTGCGTCTTGCAGATACAACGTGACCGGGTCTTCCGCCATGATGCCGGTGTCAATATCCTTCAACCAGTAGTCCCACCAGCGCAGCGCTTCCTGCAAAAAGCCAATCGCCGGATCCGGCACCGCGAAATGCGGGTACTTATGGGCCCACGGACCGATCAGCGCTTTTTTCGGACAACTCAGTTGCTGCATCATCCGGCCGACGGCGTTATGGTAGGCGTCCCCCCAACCGCCCACTGCGTAGACGGCGGCCTTGATGGCGCTGTAATCGGTGCAGATGGAACCATGCCGCCAATAGTCATCGTCAGTCTGATGACTCAACCAGGTCTTGAGCAGCAGCGGCATTCGCTCCAGCCGTTGCAACCATCGTTCGCGCCATGCTTCGCCCACCAACAGCGGATCGGGTACGGCGGCGCAGTAGCTGAACATAGTGCCGGCCCAACCCAGGTTCTCCAGCAATAAAGCACCGCCTTTGTAATGGATGTCGTCGGCGTAGCGGTGGTCGGTGGAGCATATGGTAATGACGGCTTTCAAGGCTTCCGGCTGACGAGCGGCCACTTGCAGGCTGTTGAAACCGCCCCAGGAAATGCCCATCATGCCCACCTTGCCGCTACACCATGGCTGCGCGGCGATCCAGGCAATCACTTCCAAGGCATCGTCCTGCTCCTGCCGCAGGTATTCATCGACAAACTCGCCGTCGGATTCGCCACACCCCCGCATATCCACCCGGAGACAGGCATAGCCGTGGCCGGCGAAATACGGATGGGTCAGTTGATCGCGCACAGCGGTGCCGTCTCGCTTGCGATAAGGCAGGTACTCCAGAATCGCCGGCACTGGCCTCGCTTCTGCGTCCAGCGGCAGCCACATCCTCGCCGCCAATTGGCAGCCATCAGCCAGCGTGATGGTGAAATGCTCCACGTCGCGAATGGCGTGCGGAAACTGCGTAACGGTTTTCATGCTTGTGTCTCTTTCGCGGCAGCGGATTCCTGAATATCAGTCCGAGAGACCAGCTTGCCGGAATTCACCAGGATGATGAGCGACAGCATGCAGCCCATAATGATGAGCAGGGCCGGCAAGCCCCCGAGGTTGGACATCATCTTGACGCCATCGACGCCGCCGGCGTAGCTGGTCATCACCCAGGACACCACGCCAATCACCGCGCCCCACACGACTTTCATGCCCATGCCGGCACTTTCGGCGCTGTCGGCTGAAAAGCCAGCGGTGCACAAATTGCTGATCGCATCGGTATTGCTGTCCGCCGCGGTGACATAGTTGAGAAAAGCGATGAAGACCACCATGGCCACCATGATTTCGCTCATTGGCAGTTGGCGGATGATGGTGTACAGCACATTCTCCACGCCCCGGCTCTCCAACACTCCTTTCAGCAGACCTGCCTGGCCCAGATCAATGGCAAGGGCGGAGCCGCTGAAAATCATGATCCACAGCGCGGTAAAACCAGCGGGCAGCAGCAGGTTCATTACAATCACCTCGCGCACGGTGTAGCCGCGGGAGATCTTGCCGAGGAACATGGCGCTGATCGGCGCCCAGGCAAACCATACCGCCCAGTAGAAGATGGTCCAGGACCCCGCCCAGCCATCCTGGCTGGCCGCGCCGGTGGACAGGCTTAGCCGGAAAAACTGGTTCAAATAGTTGCCGAATGATTCCAGACCAAACGCCAGGATGAAGGTGGTCGGCCCAAAGATCAGCAAAAAACCGGCCAGTGCCAGCAATATCCAGGTATTGATGCTGGACAGCCAAGTCAGCCCGCGGTGCAGGCCGCTGAGCGCAGAGCCGACAAAGGTCAGCACAATGGCGGCAATGACCAGCCCGATGCTGAACGGGCTGGCAGGTAGTGGCAGATACTGATTGATCCCCCCCACCAACGCCAACGCGCCGGTACCCAAGCTGGACGCCATCCCGGCCACCAAGGCATACAGCGCCAGCGCGTCTATCAATTGCCCGCTGCGGCCATCCACCCAGCACCCCAGCAAGGGCCGCAACATGCTGCCCACCGAAAACGGCTGCTTGAGGTTGTAAAACACCAAGCCGAACAACAGCGCCGGCACGGTGTAAATGGCATAAGGGGTGAACGTCCAGTGCAGAAACATCGCCGACATGGCGAAACTCGCGGCCTCGGCGCTGCCTGCACTCAGGTGATAAGACGCCGGAGGGTAGTACAGATGGTAAATCGGCTCGGCCGTAGTCCAGAACAGCACCCCAACCGCCATGGTCGTCATCAAGGTGACGGCAAACCAACGCTTGCGATTCAATAGCGGCTTGGCGTCCACACCGCCGATACGCAGCTTGCCTATCGGCGAGCAATAGACCCAGACACAGGTCAACAGCAGGCTGAAACTGGCCAGACTGAACAGCCAGGAAAAGTGACTGAGTATCCATTTATTGGCGGCGGCGGCCATGCCGAGAAAGGCCGGCAGGTCCAGATAGCTGAACAGCAAGGCCGCCAGCAGAAGCAAGAAAGTGGGCCAGAACACCAGAAGCCTGATGCGATGAGAACGATGCATGGTTTGTCTCCTTGATGGAGCCTGCCGCCGCTATCGCCACGGGGGCTGCCGGTCTAAGGCCGGCGCGGCTTGCAGACAAGCCGGAGCCTATTGCGCCGGCCAGACCAGTGTCGGCGATAAGTCCAGCCCGAAACAAACGATAGTTTTAGATAGATTTATGTTCCCAGCTCATCAATCCTCCCGCGCTACCCGCATATCGAGGGCCCCAGCCATCTGCCGTTATGACTGCGCCACCAGCGAGGTCAGCCAATCGGCAAACAATCGGGCAGCCGGCTTGAGCGGCCTACGTTCCGGACGCAGCAGATAAAAGGCGCCACTCATCGTTACCTTGGCCTCCGCCGCCATCACCAACGTGCCGCTGGCCAGGTAGCTGTCTATCAAATAAGCCCAGGCCAGCGCCACCCCTTGCCCGGCCAATGCGGCCTGCACCGCCAAGTGGTGATTCGTCACGCTGAACTGTCTGGCTGCCGGTCGCCAAGCGATGCCTTGAGCGGAAAACCATTGCGGCCAGTTGAACCAATCCCGCTGGCCGCCATCCATGGTGATCAGCCTCTCATCCAATAAAGCCTCCGCCGACAGCGGCCCCGCGAGCAAATAAGCAGGGCTGCAAACCGCGTACATTTGCTCATCGAACAAGGCCACCGCATTGGCCCCCTTGGGGGGCTGACGGAAATAGTAAACGCCGAGATCGAAGTCGCCCGCCTGGAGTTCCTGGACATTATCGTTAGCCAGGATGCGGATAGACAGATCCGGCTGCGCTTGGCGAAAGGCGGATAGATGGGGCATTAGCCATAAGGAGGCGATCGCGGTGGAACAGGCTACGGTGACCTGCTTGTCTTGCTGCCAATGCATCAGACTGGCGGTGGCGCCGACCAATTGCTCCAGGGCCGAACGCACCTCTGCCAGATACTGCTCGCCAGCCAGTGTCAGCTCCACTTTACGAGTGCCGCGCTGCAACAGCTTGCACCCCAGATAGTCCTCCAGCAGCAGTAACTGGCGGCTCACCGCACCTTGCGACAAATTCAGTTCCGCGGCGGTCTGAGTAAAGCTGGAAAGCCGGGCCACGGCTTCAAAGGCGATCAGGGTATAAAGTGGAGGTAGCGGTTTCATCGCTGCATTATGACATGACCCCAATCAGGGCCAGGCCCAAGGAGATCCCTCGTGCCAATGCAAAAAGCCGAACTCAATGAGTTCGGCTTTTTTGGTATCTGGTGGCCAGTCGCGGAATCGAACCACGGACACGCGGATTTTCAATCCGCTGCTCTACCAACTGAGCTAACTGGCCGACGAGTGCTATGGCAAGGCGGTGATGGTGGCCAGTCGCGGAATCGAACCACGGACACGCGGATTTTCAATCCGCTGCTCTACCAACTGAGCTAACTGGCCATCACTGCTGCGCTGTCGCGCCGTCAGAGCCACGCATTTAATCAGAGGACGCTATTCACGTCAAGGAATAATTGCAAAAAAACGGACGCCAGGCAGGCAGGAAAAACAGACGGGCCGGCCCTCTCAAGGGGGCCGGCCCGTCAGATCAACGACTTAGAACCTGTTTACCATCCGCTGCGCGCCGAGAGATGGACACGGAGAGTACCGCTTCGAAATGCTCATGTACCGCATGACCATTCCGCTTCCTCAGCGGTTTTCGCCTTATCTCGCTCTTGCTCGCAAGATCGTAAACACGTTATTGGATCGCGTTTAGATTGCGTCCGGCTGACGAGATGGATGCGCGTCGGCGAAAGCCGGCACCTGCTCAAGCGCGTCCGCCACGCGAACAATGTTCGGGTAAGCCGCCAGATCCACGCCGAAACGCCGAGCACTGAATACCTGCGGCAGCAGGCAGACATCGGCCAGCGTCGGCTGCTCGCCCGCCGCGTAGCGGCCAGGCGTTGCGGCCAGCAGCGGCTCCAGCGCGTCGAAGCCGGTGCGAATCCAATGCCGTATCCACTCCGACTTGCCTTCCTCGTCCTTGCCGTACTCGGTCTGCAGATACTTGCCGACCCGAGTGTTCTGCAAGGGATGGATGTCCGCGGCGATGGCCAGCGCCAACGCGCGGACCCGAGCCCTCGCCGCCGCGCCGGCCGGCAGTAGCCGCGGCGTATCCGGATAGGCTTCGTCCAGATATTCGCAGATGGCCAGGGACTGCGCGATCTTGACCCCGCCGTCATCCAGTAACGGCACCAAGCCCTGTGGGTTGATCGCCAGATACTCGGGGCTGCGCTGCTCGCCCTTGAGCAAATTGACCGCTTGATAACGGTAATCCAGCCCCTTGAGATTCAGCGCGATACGCACCCGATAGGCGGCGCTGGAACGGAAATAACCGTACAGCACGCGTTCAGTCATGCTTCACCACAATCTGCTCAATGGCGCCGAAGATGCTGGCGCCGGCGGCGTCCTTCATCTCGATGCGAACGCGGTCGCCCACTTTCATGAACGGAGTCGTCGGCGCGCCAGTCTCGATGGTCTCTATCATCCGCTGTTCCGCCAGGCAGCAGGAGCCTACGCTGCGGTCGTGATTGGACACGGTGCCGGAGCCGATGATGGAGCCGGCCGCCAGTTCTCGGGTCTTGGCTACGTGAGCCACCAACTGCGGGAAGCTGAACTGCATTTCCACGCCGGCGTTGGGATGGCCGTAAGGCGCGCCATTGTATTCAACCAGCAGCGGCAAATGCGCCTTGCCGTCGCGCCAGGCCGCGCCCAGCTCATCCGGGGTCACCGCAACCGGCGAGAAGGCGGTGGCGGGCTTGCTCTGGAAAAAGCCGAAACCCTTGGCCAGTTCGTTGGGGATCAGATTACGCAGGCTGACGTCGTTGACCAGCATCAGCAAGCGGATATGACCGGCGCAGGCGGCGGCGTCGGCGCCAAGCGGCACATCGCCGGTGATCACCGCCACCTCGCCCTCAAAGTCCAAGCCCCAGGCTTCGTCGCGCAGCGGAATGGGCGCCAGCGGCGGCAGGAAGGCGTCGGAGCCGCCCTGGTACATCAGCGGGTCGTGGTAGAAGCTGGCCGGCACTTCCGCGCCGCGCGCCTTGCGCACCAGTTCGACATGGTTCAGATAGGCGCTACCGTCCGCCCATTGATAGGCGCGCGGCAGCGGGCTATGACAACGCTGCGCCTCAAACGGGAAAGCGCCCGGCACCTCGCCTTCGTTAAGCGCGGCGTAAACCTCCTGCAAACGCGGCGCCAGCGCGTCCCAACCGTCCAGAGCCTGCTGCAGGCTGGCGGCGATCTGCGGCACCGCCACCGCGCGGGACAGGTCGCGGCTGACAACCAACAACTGGCCGTCGCGGGTTTGATTCTGATAAGTGGCGAGTTTCATCTTCTATTCTTTCTGCAGCTGGGCAGCTGAAATTCCAGTGATACGGTGTGACATCCACAACACCGCCTGAGCGCTATCGCGTCGCGAGCAGGCGGAGGCCGGCGGGAGAAGCGCAGCGGTACAAATGGCACCGCGAGCACCGCAGCGCCGAGATCGGCTTGCGCCGCAGCGATAACGCCAGGCGACTAGGGCTTGGGTTTCCAACTATCCACATATTGGGTCCACTCCACCTCCGGCATCTGCGGCCCCTGCTCCAACGCGTCGCGCGTGTCTATCATCACCGCCACTTCGTCGGTAAAGGTCTTGGGGTCTGTCATCGCCTTGGCGAAGGCTTTGGGATGGGGCCCGTGGGTGAAGCCGGCCGGGTGGAAAGTCAGCATGCCCGGCTTGATGTTGTCGCGGCTGAAGAAATCGCCGGCGTGGTAGAAGATCACTTCGTCGTAATCGTCGTTGTTGTGATAGAACGGGACCTTCAAAGCACCGGGATCGGACTCTATCGGCCGCGGCACAAAGGTGCAGATCACGAAACCGTCAGCGACGAAAGTCGTGTGCGCAGACGGCGGCAAATGGTAGCGGTGGCTCATCAGCGGCCGGATGTCGCGCCAGTTGATGCGAGCGACGGAATGGTTGCCGTGCCAACCTATCGCGTCCAGCGGATTGAACGGATAGGTCACGGTGGACAGGGCGCCGCGGCGCTTGATCACCACTTGCCACTCGTCCTCGGTCTGCTGGGCGCGGAAGGCGTCGTCGATCGCCGGCACGTCCAGCATCGCCTCGTCGAAAATGGCGTGCGGCCCCACCAGCCCCTTGTCCGGCAACTGGTAGGCACCGTTGCTAGCCTCAATCAACAGCATGGTGGTGGGTGCGGCCGGTTCGATACGCCAACTGGTGGAGCGCGGCATCAAGATGTAGTCGCCGTCGCGATAGCTCAAATGGCCGTAATCGCAAAACAGCTCGCCGCTGCCGGCGTGGATGAACAGCATGTCGTCGCCGTCGCCATTGCGGAACAGCTGAGTCATCGCCTGATCCACGCTCCAGATGCGCAGTTTGCACTGCGCATTGTGTAGCACCAACGGCGCGGCCCAAGGCGCGGCCACGTTCTTGGGCAGCTCGTTCAGGTCAAAAGCGCGCGGGCGCAGCGGGCCCTCCCAGGCGCTCCAGCCGGTGGGCGGGTGCTTGTGATGCAGATGAGTGGCGGGGCCGAAAAAACCACTGCGGCCCACTTCGCGCTCATAGATGGCTGTGTCCGGAAAGTCGGCGTGCGCCTGGCGCGAGACGGTGCCTTCGCGGTGGGGATATTGAATCCATTTACGCATGGTGTGTCCTTCAATCCCGCCGCCCAGGCGGCGGGATGGCATCGATAGAACTGCGGGCTTAAAGCCGGTTCGTAGTCTGCCGCGCCTCAGCGACGCCGTGTTGGAACCGGCGGCGGAATGCTCATGCGCCGTGGCGCGCTCCGCTTCTTCAGCCGCAACGGCTGGCTTCGCCTTGGCCCGCGGGATCGTAAACCGCTATTTAAATGACGCCGCGGCGGATCTGATCTTCTTCAATCGACTCGAACAGCGCGCGGAAGTTGCCCTCGCCAAATCCCTCGTTGCCCTTGCGTTGAATGATCTCGAAGAAGATCGGGCCGATCACGGTCTCGGTAAAGATCTGCAGCAGGATGCCGGCGCCGTCCACCGGCGCGCCGTCCACCAGGATGTGGTTCTTGCGCAGACGCTCCAGGTCCTCGCCGTGTCCCGGCACGCGCTCGTCCACTTTTTCATAATAGGTGTCTGGAGTATCGAGGAAACGAGTGCCGGCGGCTTTCAGCGTTTCCACGGTCTTGTAAATGTCGCGGGTGGTCAACGCGATGTGCTGGATGCCTTCGCCGTGGTATTCGCGCAGGAATTCCTCGATCTGGCTCTTGTCGTCGGAGGACTCGTTGATCGGGATGCGAATCTTGCCGCAGGGGCTGGTCATCGCCTGGGACACCAGACCGGTGAGCTTGCCCTCGATGTCGAAGTAGCGGATTTCGCGGAAGTTGGCGATATCAGTGTAGAAGCCCGCCCACTTGGCCATATTGCCGCGGAACACGTTGTGGGTCAGGTGATCGATCTCATACAGGCCCACGCCTTCCGGATGCTGGTCCACGCCCTCCAGCGGCACGAAGTCCACGTCGTAGATGCTGTGTTCCGGACCGTAGCGATCGACGAAATACAGCGCCGAGCCGCCAATCCCCTCCACTGCAGGAATATTCAGCTCCATGAAGCCGATTGGGCGCTCGTACTTTTTGGCGCCGTGGGCCAATGCGTATTCATAGGCCTTGGCCGCGTCCTTGACGCGCCACGCCATCGCACAAGCCGACGGGCCGTGTTCATGGCCAAAGGCGTTGGCCGGCTGCGACGGTTCGCCGTTCAAGATGAAATTGATATCGCCCTGGCGGAACAGGCTGACGTTCTTGCTGCGGTGGCGCGCGACTTCGCTGAACCCCAGCGACAGGAACAGGGCCTTCAGCTTGGCGATGCCTTCCGTTGTGGGGGACGTGTATTCGACAAATTCAAAACCGTCGGTAGCCAAAGGATTCTGCAGCATAGTTTCCATTTTCATCTGTTTCTCCTGTTGTAGATGAGTGTGTGGCCGGTAGGCGGCGAGCGGAGCATGACGCCGCTCTGAACTGGCGACTTGATCTTGCGTTCCGCGCAACAAGCTTGTTTATAAACAAATAACAGTAGCTTTTGATGACATGTCTTGTGATAGTCTTGTCATGACATGTTGTAAAAAGCCCTGCGCAACGCATTTGGCTTCGCGTGGAAAAGTCGGAAGGAAAAAGACTTATCAGGAGGGACGCGCTAGCCGCGCGTTGATTTAGCTTGCCGTGACGCGCGGCAAGCTTCTCCTCAAAATGTGAATCTTATCTCCGCCGTCTTATTCACTCGACAAACCCCGGTGCTTTTTTAGCGCCGTGTGTAGAATGCGTTTTTAGGCTTTTTATTCTATGGAAACTACGGGGCAATTTTCTTGCTAAATACCAAGAAACCATTAATAACTAAGTATAAAACACTAATATTTTGCCTCTTTTAGGAGAAAACATGCCAAGTCTTACATTAGATAAGACAGACTTGCGTATTCTGGCCGAACTTCAGCATGACGGCCGCTTAACCAATGTGGAATTAGCAGAACGGGTGGCCCTGTCTCCATCCCCTTGCCTGCGTCGCCTGAAACAGCTGGAGGAATCCGGCGTGATTCGCCAATACGTGGCGCTGCTGGACCCCGCCCGCATCGGTCTGGGCCTGCAAGCCTGGGTGCGGGTTACGCTGGAAAAACGCGGCAACGCGCATTTGCAAAGCTTCATCGAAGCGGTGCAAAGCTGGCAGGAGGTCATCAACTGCTTTGCGATGACCGGCGAGATGGACTATCTGCTGCAAGTGTATTTCGAGGACATGGAGCACTTTTCGCGCTTCGTGATGGACGAGCTGTTGCAACACCCCGGTGTCGCCGATGTGAAGTCCAGCTTCGTGCTCAAGGAGATCAAGCGGACGACTTCACTGCCGCTCGGCCAGTTGCGTGGTCTTTAAGCGGGGCGGCCTTGCGCCGCATACGGATTCGAAACAAAACAGCCCGGTATACCGGGCCGTTTTGCATGGGTGGAAAACCTAGTCAAAAGCTTTTAGACCCGGTTTACGATCTCGCGAACTAAGGCGAGACAAGGCGAAAACAACTGAGAAAGCGGAGTGTACACACGGTACAGAAGCATTTCGAAGCGGTACTCGCCATGTCACGTCACACAACGCGCGGCAGATCGTAAACAGGTTCTTACAAGCCTAATCGCTGCCAAACCGTGGACACCAGCCCCGCCTGATTCAGCGTGTAGAAATGCAGGCCCGGCGCGCCGTGCTGCAGCAAGCGGTCGCACAACTCGGTGACCACGTCCAGGCCCAGCGCGCGAATGGACGCGCTGTCGTCGTAATAAGCCTGCATGCGCTGGCGCAGCCAGCGCGGCACTTCCGCGCCGCACATGTCGGAAAAACGACACAGTTGCCCGAAGTTGGAGATCGGCATGATGCCCGGAACGATGGGAATATTCACGCCCCTGGCCTGAACTTCGTCGACGAAACGGAAATAGGCGTCGGCGTTGAAAAAATACTGAGTCATCGCCGAGTTGGCGCCGGCATGGACCTTGCGCACGAAGTTGTTGAGGTCGTCCTCGGCCGAGCGCGCCTGTGGATGGAATTCCGGATAGGCCGCTACTTCGATGTGGAAATGATCGCCGTGCTCGGCGCGGATGAACTCCACCAGCTCGTTGGCGTAACGAAACTCGCCGGCCGCCACCATGCCGGACGGGATGTCGCCACGCAAGGCGACGATATGTCGGATGCCGTTGTTGCGGTATTCGTTGAGGATGGCCCCGATATTCTCGCGGGTGGAACCGATGCAGGACAGGTGCGGCGCGGCGGCGTGGCCTTCACTGCGGATTTCCAGCACTGTCGCCAGCGTCCCGTCGCGGGTGGTGCCGCCGGCGCCAAAGGTGACGGAGAAAAACTGCGGCTTGAATTGAGCCAATTGCTGGCGCGTGGTGCGCAGCTTGGCAATCCCTTCCGGGGTTTTGGGCGGAAAGAATTCGAAACTGAAGGTTCGGCTCTGTGCTGTCATGATCTCTCTGTATCTCCCAACGGGAGACTCCTTTGTTTTTATATAGGATGACCGCGGTCCGCGGCGGCGGACAAGAAAAAACGGACAGCACCATTCTAATAGCCCTGTCCGTTTTTCTATCGTTATAAAAATCAATAACGATAGTGATCCGGCTTATAAGGGCCTTGCTTGGGCACGCTGATGTAGGCGGCCTGCTCGTCGGACAGCTCGGTCAGCCGGGCGCCGATGCGGGCCAGATGCAGGCGCGCCACCTTCTCGTCCAGATGTTTGGGCAGCACATACACCTGCTTGCCGTATTGCTGGCCGTTGGCGAAAATTTCCACCTGCGCCAGCACTTGGTTGGTGAAGGAATTGGACATCACGAAGCTGGGGTGGCCGGTGGCGCAGCCCAAGTTGACCAGGCGGCCTTCGGCCAACAGGATCACCCGTTTTCCGTCCGGGAAGATGATGTGGTCCACCTGCGGCTTGATATTGTCCCACTGGTACTGGCGCAGGCTGGCAACCTCGATCTCACTGTCGAAATGGCCGATATTGCAGACGATGGCGTTATTGCGCATCTTCTTCATGTGTTCGTGAGTGATCACGCCTACATTGCCGGTGGCGGTGACAAAGATGTCGGCCTGATCGGCCACCTCGTCCATGCGCACCACGCGGTAGCCTTCCATCGCCGCTTGCAGCGCGCAAATCGGGTCCACCTCGGTCACCCACACCGTGGCGCCCAGGCCGCGCAGGCTCTGCGCGCACCCCTTGCCCACGTCGCCGTAACCCAGCACCACCGCCACCTTGCCGGCCACCATCACGTCGGTGGCGCGCTTGATGCCGTCCACCAGCGATTCGCGGCAGCCGTAGAGATTGTCGAACTTGGACTTGGTCACCGAATCGTTGACGTTGAAGGCCGGGAACGGCAAGCGGCCTTCCTTCTCCAGCTGGTACAGGCGATGCACGCCGGTGGTGGTTTCCTCGGTCACGCCCTTGATGTGCTTGAGCCGCTTGGAGTACCACTGCGGATCTTTCTGCAAATAGCGGGCAATGGCGGCGAACAGCGCTGTCTCTTCCTCGTTGGACGGATGGCTGATCACCCCGCGATCGGTTTCCGCCTTGCTGCCCAGCATCAGCAGCAAGGTGGCGTCGCCGCCGTCGTCCAGAATCATATTGGCCGGCTCATGCTCCGGCCATTCGAAGATCTTGTGGCTGAACTCCCAATACTCGTCCAGGCTCTCGCCCTTGAAGGCGAACACCGGGATGCCGGCCGCGGCGATGGCGGCGGCGGCGTGGTCCTGGGTGGAGAAGATATTGCAAGAGGCCCAGCGCACTTCCGCGCCCAGCGCCACCAGGGTTTCAATCAAAACCCCGGTCTGGATCGTCATGTGCAGACTACCGGCAATACGCGCGCCGCGTAGCGGCTGGCTATGCCGGTGCTCATCGCGCAAGGCCATCAGGCCCGGCATCTCGGTTTCGGCAATCGCCAGTTCCTTGCGGCCCCAGGCGGACAAATTAATATCGGCAACATGAAAATCGGTGAAATCAGCCATCGCGAGCATTCCTTAGTTCACGCAGCCGGCCAGGATGCGGCTCACCCGCTCCCGTGCCCGGCACGGTTTTGATCAGGTGAGCGCCGTTGAAACGGGAGCGGCCCGAGCCTGGGGATGGATCATCCTCGCAGCGCCCCTCGGGCCGACCGGCCGCCGGCGGCGTGGACACGCGGACGGCGACGTTTCGATTATACCTATGCCGCTCGGAAAAGGTAGGAGTCTGCATGCCAAGAAGATACACTACCGGCTTGCCGATTCATCGTCGCCCCATGACTTTCGACTTCACCCCGCTGGCCGCCCTGTCCGGGATCGCCGCGCTGATTTCAACCGCTATCGCCGCCATTGCCTGGTATCGCCGCCAGTTTCCTGGCGTGCGGTGGCTGGCGCTGCTGATGAGTTCGGTGGCGTTCTGGGCCGCCGGCGCCATGTGCGAGCTGGCCGCCGCCAGCCTGTCCGCCAAAATCGCCTGGTCCAAGCTGGAATACCTCGGCACGCTGAGCACGCCGGTGCTGTTCCTGCTGCTGGCGCTGGACTACAACCGCATTCAGCTGAGCCGGCGCTGGTTGGCGGCGCTGTTCGCCCTGCCCTTGCTCTGCTTCGTCCTGGCGCTCAGCAACGAAAGCCACCACCTGGTGTGGACCAGTTACCGGCCCAGCCCCTCCGGCTACAACCTCCTGGTCTATGGGCACGGCCCGGCATTCTGGGTCGGCGTCGCCGGCTACTCCTACCTGATGATGCTGATCGGCTCGTTGATGCTGATCCGCGCGCTGCATTACTACCCGGCCCACTTCCGCGGCCAGTCCATCGTTCTGATGGCCAGCGCCTGCGCGCCCTGGCTGGGCAACATCCTCTACCTGAGCAGCGCCATGCCCTTGCAGGGCCTGGATCCTACACCTCTGGCCTTCACCATCACCGGCCTGGTGTTCGCGCTGGACCTGCTCTACCTGCGCCTGCTCTACCTGGTGCCGGTGGCCCGCGCGCGCTCCTTCGAAGCCATGGGAGACGGAGTGCTGGTGATAGACGACAAGTTCCGCATCCTGGACCTCAACCCGGCCGCCGCACGGCTGCTGGGCCGCCCCAGCCGCTTGCTACTGGGCCAGGCCTTGCCGGCGGACTGGCCCAGGGAACAGATTCTGAAAGGGCGAGACGCATCGCTGGAGCTATCCTTGCAAGACGGCGCGCGCATTCTGGACCTGCGCGTGTATCCGATCGCTCATCACCCTCAGCCTCACTCCAGCCGCATGCTGGTGGCGCGCGACATCACTGAGCGGCGCCGGGCCGAGGAAGCGCTGCGCGGCGCCAATCAGACCCTGGCCTTGCGCATCGCCGAAATCGAAGCACTGCAGGCGGCGTTGCGCGAACAGGCCTTGCGCGACCCGCTGACCGGTTTATACAACCGCCGTTATCTGGACGACACCTTCGCCCGCGAGCTGAGCCGCGCCCGCAGCGAGGGCGCGCCGCTCAGCATTGCGCTGATAGATCTGGACGATTTCAAACGCATCAACGACAGCTTCGGCCATTACTTCGGCGACGAAGTATTGCGCCGTTTGTCAGCGCTGCTGGCCGAAGACGGCCACCACGGCGACATCCTCTGCCGTCTGGGCGGCGAGGAGTTCCTGGTGCTGATGCCCGGCGCCGACGGCGAGCAGGCCCTGCGTCGCGCCGAGACCTGGCGCGCCGCCTTTCAACGGCTGCCGCACGGCGCTGGAGACGACAGTTTCTGCGCCACCTTCTCCTGCGGCCTGGCCGCCTTCCCATTGCACGCGGACAGCCCCGCCTCGCTGTACCAAGCCGCGGACCGGGCCCTGTACGCGGTCAAGGCCGGCGGCAAGAATGCCTGCCGCCTGAGCGCGGCCCTCTAAAACGCATTGACGATCTTGCGTGCTAGAACGAGGCGAGGCGGAAACAGCTGTAAAAGCGGAATGTACACACGGTACATGAGCATTTTGAAGGTGCACTCACCGAGCCACGTTTCACGACGCGTAGCAGATCATGAACAGCTTCTAAAAAGAAACGAAAAAACGCCTGTCCGTGGACAGGCGTTTCTTGGCATGAAGCCCAGCGAGGCTTACAGGCCGGCGTCGGCGCGCAGCGCCTCCACCTTGTCGGTGCGCTCCCAGCTGAATTCCGGCTCTTCGCGGCCAAAGTGGCCGTAAGCGGCGGTCTTGCTGTAGATCGGGCGCAGCAGATCCAGCATCTGGATAATGCCTTTGGGACGCAGGTCGAAGTGCTTTTTCACCAACTCCACGATCTTCTCATTCGGAATCGAGTTGGTGCCGAAGGTGTCCACCGCAATGGAGGTCGGCTCGGCCACGCCGATGGCGTAGGAAACCTGGATCTGGCACTGGCGTGCCAGGCCCGCGGCAACGATGTTCTTCGCCACGTAGCGGCCGGCATAGGCGGCGGAACGGTCCACTTTGGACGGATCCTTGCCGGAGAAAGCGCCGCCGCCGTGCGGCGCCGCGCCGCCATAGGTGTCGACGATGATCTTGCGGCCGGTCAGGCCGCAATCGCCCATCGGGCCGCCAATCACGAAACGGCCGGTCGGGTTGATCAGGAATTTGGTTTCCGGGGTAATCATCTCCGGCGGCAGCACCGGCTTGATGATGTCCTCGATCACCGCCTCGGTCAGCGTCTTGTGATCGATTTCCGGGGTGTGCTGGGTGGACAGCACCACGGTGTCGATGCGCTTGGGCAGGCCGGTGGCGCCGTCGTATACGCAAGTGATCTGGCTCTTGGCGTCCGGACGCAGCCACGGCAGGCGGCCGTCCTTGCGCAACTCGGCCTGACGCTGCACCAAGCGGTGCGCGTAGTAGATCGGGAACGGCATCAGCGTCGGCGTTTCGTCGCAAGCGTAGCCGAACATCAGGCCCTGGTCGCCGGCGCCCTGGTTCAAATCCAGGCCTTCGCCTTCATTGACGCCTTGGGCGATGTCCTGCGACTGCTTGTCGTAGCAAGCCATCACCGCGCAACCGCGGAAGTCGAAGCCCAGCGCGGAATCGTCGTAACCGATGCGCTTGATGGTCTCGCGGGCGATCTTGATGTAGTCGATATTGGCGCTGGTGGTGATTTCGCCGGCCAGCACGACCAGGCCGGTGTTCACCAGGGTCTCGGCGGCGACGCGCGCGTGCTTGTCCTCGCGCAGAATGGCGTCAAGGATGGCGTCGGAGATCTGATCGGCGACTTTGTCCGGGTGCCCTTCCGACACCGACTCAGATGTAAACAGATATTCGCTCATTTATTATTCGTTCCCGAAAAATGCAAAACCTTGTGATGATAAAATAGGTCGCTTTAAGACCAAGACTGAGCTTCATATGTCTAAGCTAGTCCATTTATTGCTGTCTTTCCTGGCGCACCTGCCTTTATCCTGGCTACAAGGCCTAGGTGCCGTTCTTGGACGACTGACTTATCATGCGTCCCCCCGCTACAGAGCACGGCTCCGGGAGAACCTAAGTTCTAGTAAAATCTGTGGAAATTATCAGCTTTTACCGCGTTTAGTCAAACAAAGCGCCGCGGAAACCGGCAAGGGCGCGCTGGAACTGGCCATCGCCTGGTGCCGCGAGCCGGACGACATCGCCGCCATGGTCAAGTCGTGCACCGGCTGGGAGCACGTCGAGGCGGCATTGGCCAAAGGCCACGGCATCGTCTTCGTCACCCCGCACCTGGGCAGCTACGACATCGCCGGCCGCTATATCAGCTCGCGGCTGCCGTTTCCGCTGACCGCGATGTACCGCCCTCCCAAGCTCTCCTGGCTGGAACCGGTGATGCAGGCCGGCCGCGCCCGCGGCAAGGGCAAGACCGCGCCGGCCACCGGCGCCGGAGTGCGCGTGCTTATGAAAGCGCTGAAATCCGGCGAAGCCACCATCATCCTTCCGGATCAAGTGCCCGGCAACGGCGAAGGCGTGTGGGCGCCGTTCTTCGAGCGTCCGGCCTACACCATGACTCTGGTGCCGCGGCTGGCTCAGATCAGCGGCGTGGAGACGCTGTTCTTCGTCGGCGAGAGACTGTCTTGCGGCCAAGGCTTCCGCGTTCACATCGAACCGCCCGCGCAAGCGTTCAGCGGCGATAAGGAGCAGGACGCCGCTCAGCTCAACGCCCAGGTAGAGGCGCTGATTCGCCGCTTCCCCAGCCAATACCTGTGGAGCTATAACCGCTATAAATGCCCGCCTGGCGTCAGCCGGCCGGACACGCAATAACAGAGAGGCTCGGAACACTCTCGCCCAGGACGCGCGGCGGGTTGTTCGAGCTTCTCGACAAGGAAACCTATGAAACTCGCTTTTTCCCTGCTGTGGTTGATCCGCCTGCTGCCGATGTGGGCGATCGGCCTGCTGGCCCGCGGCCTGGGCAATATCGCCTACTGCCTGGCACATGGCCGCCGCCGCGTCGGCATGATCAATCTGAGGCTATGCTTCCCCGACATGCCGTTGGCGGAACGCCGCCGGCTGATCCGCCGCAATTTCCAGCACATGATACGCATGGTGCTTGAGTACGGCGTGGTCTGGTGGAGTTCGGCCGCTCGCATCGACAAGCTGGTCGAGATCAAAAACCTGCACTACGTCACCGAGCTGCGCGAGCGCGGCGAAGACGTGATCCTGTTTTACCCCCACTTCGTCGGTTTCGAAATGTGCGTGTATTCGCTGAACCAGCACATCCCGTTGGTTAGCGTCTACTCCCACCAGAAGAACGAAGCTCTGGACCGCCAAATCTATAAAGGCCGCCAGCGCTACGACAACGCCTACATCGTGTCTCGTCAGGAAGGCCTGCGCCCCATCATCAAGGCAATGCGCAAGGACCACGCCCCCTTCCTCTACTTGCCTGATCAAGACTTTGGGGTGCGCGACTCGGTATTCGTCGACTTCTTCGGCGTCAAGGCCGCCACCATCACCGGCCTGTCCCGCATCAGCAAGCTGGCGCGCGCCAAAGTCGTCCCGGCCATCGCCCGCCGGGTGGGCAACCGCTTTGAGCTGGAGTTCTACCCGCCTTGGGACGACTACCCCAGCGAGGACGTCGAAGCGGACACCCGCCGCATGAACGCCTTCCTGGAACAACGCGTTCGCGAAATCCCGGACCAGTACTTCTGGCTGCATAAGCGCTTCAAAAGCCGGCCGCAGGGTGAGGCCCGCTTTTACTAAAGAACCTGTTTACGATCTGCTGCGCGTCGGCGATACCGTAAACATGTTCTAAGCAAGGCGCCCAAAGCGGCGCCTTTTTCAATCAGACGCTAGTGTCTGCAAAGACGTCCGCCAACGAGAAGATGGCCGCCTGCCGCTGCCGGCTGTCGATCTGCGGCTCCACTCCGTACCGCAATGCCGGTCCAAGGCCGCCCTGTCCGGCCAGGTTTAGATGAAGACGAAATGGCCTGAGTCTTTCTGATCGATGAACAGCTCATAGCGGATGCAGTCCGGCTCTTGCCGCGCCTTCTCCACCAAATTCGCGATACAGCGGCTCCACCTCAGCCACGCGGTCCAGCGGGGTGAAGTCCCGAGCAATCACCTTCGCTCCCCTCTTCTTATTGCGCGGCCAGAGGGGCTCCGCGCCCGCTTCCCCCCAAAAAAACAGCGCGGACGGGGTTTCCCCCATCCGCGCCGATACTGCTCGCCCTGCCCGCTGTTAACCGCGTCGCCGCCAGAAGTAACGATAGACGTAACCCGGAAACGCGAACACCAGGAACAACGACAAGGTCGTCACGTAGAACTGCCAATTCTGCGGCTGCACCGGCATCAACCGGCTTTCCAGCAGGTAGGCGAAGCCGCCCACCAGCAGATACAGCGCCATCAGTTCCAGAAAGCGCCAGCCAAAATGCTTATTGGCCACTTTCCACACGCCGCCCACTTTCTGGGTCAAGAACGGCAGGTTGGCCGCCGCCAAGGCGATGATCAGCAAAGCGATGACGCTGGATTGCATGGTATGGCAGCCTTAAATCACGGTAAGCGATTGACGCACGACTTGCAGGCACAACTCCAGCGCGCGCTCCGGCAGCAGGCCGATGACGAGCAAGGCCAGCGCGTTCAGCGACAGCACCAGCTTCATATCGCCGCGCACCACGATATCGCTGCGGTCTTCGGCATCGTCGAAGTACATGGTCTTGACCACGCGCAGGTAGTAGAACGCGCCGATCACCGACATCAGCACCGCGAAGATGGCCAGCTTGATCATGCCGATATCCACGATAGCCTTGATCACCGCGAACTTGGCGTAGAAGCCCACCAGCGGCGGAATGCCGGCCATGGAGAACATGGTCAGCAGCATCAGCAGCGCATACCAGCTGTTGCGGCTGTTCAGGCCCTTCAGATCCTCAACCTTCTCGCACTCGAAACCGGCGCGCGAGAGGGCCAGCAGCATTCCGAAGCTGACCAGCGACATCAGCACATAGCTCAGCGCGTAGAACAGCGCCGCCGAGTAGCCCACCTTGGTGCCCGCAAGGACGCCCAAGAGCAGAAAGCCCATGTGCGAGATCGTCGAGTAAGCCAGCATCCGTTTGATGTTGGTCTGCACGATAGCGGTTACGTTGCCGATCGCCATCGACAGCGCGGACACGATCACCAGCATCAGTTGCCAGTCCGCCACCAGCGCGTCCAGGCCCTGAGCCAGGATGCGCAGCGTGAAGACGAAGGCCGCCAGCTTGGGGGCCGCGCCCACCATCAGCGTCACCGAAGTCGGCGCGCCGTGGTAAACGTCCGGCACCCACATGTGGAACGGCACAGCGCCCAGCTTGAAGGACAGGCCGGCCACGATGAACACCAGACCGAAGACCAGCAGCACGTCGTTGGCCTTATGCGCGGCGATGGACTTGGCTACCGTCGCCAGTTCCAGCGAACCAGTGGCGCCGTAGACCATGGAAATGCCGTAGAGCAGCAGACCGGAGGCCAGCGCGCCCAGCACGAAGTACTTCATCGCCGCTTCGGTGGCCTTCACGGACTCGCGCTGCAGAGCGATCAGCGAGTACAGCGCCAGCGAGAGCAGTTCCAGGCCCATATACAGGGTCAGGAAATGCGAAGCCGACACCATCAGGTTCATGCCCAGCAAAGCGAACAGCGCCAGCGAAAAATACTCGCCCTTGAACAGCTGACGATCAGCAGTGTACTGCCGGCTGTAGATCAGCACGATGGCGGTCACAGCGTACATGGCCAGCTTGACCACGCCGCCCATCGGATCCGCGACGAACATGCCGGAGAAAGTCACGACCGGCTGCGAAGAGAAAGTCATCACCTGCGCCACCGCCGCGCCCAAGAGGGTCAGCAGGGTCAGGCCCAGGGTGATGCCGCGCTTTTCGTCCGAAACGAACAGGTCCGCCATCAGCACGAACAGGATCGCGCCGGCGAGGAACATCTCGGGGATTGCCGGTATCAGGTTGAGATCAGCCCAATTCATTGTTTCCATTCCTTCCGCGCTTACAGCTTGCTCTGCGAGACATGCAGGATCAGGTCATTGACCGACAGGTGCATTTTCTCGACGAAGGCTTGCGGATACAGGCCCATGCCCAGCACCGCGATGGCCAGGATGGCCAGCACCAGGAATTCGCGCTTGTTGACGTCGGACAGCTCCGCCACATGGCTGTTGCCCACATCGCCGAAGATCACGCGCTTGTACATCCACAAGGTATAGGCCGCGCCGAAGATCAGCGTGGTGGCGGCCAAGGCTGCGTACCAGAAGTTCACCTGCACCGCGCCCATGATCACCATGAACTCGCCGACGAAGCCGGAGGTGGCCGGCAGACCGGAGTTGGCCATGGCGAACAGCATCATGAAGGCCGCGAAGATCGGCATCTTGTTGGCCACGCCGCCGTAGTCGGCGATATTGCGGCTGTGCACGCGGTCGTACATCACGCCGATGCAGAAGAACATCGCGGCGGACACGAAGCCGTGGGACACCATCTGCACCAGCGCGCCTTCAACCGCCCACTGGTTCAGTTCGGAACCGGTGAACAGGAACAGACCCAGGGTGACGAAGCCCATGTGCGAAATAGACGAATAAGCCACCAGCTTCTTCATGTCGGACTGCACCAGCGCCACCAGACCGATGTAAACCACCGCCACCAGCGACAGCGCCACCATCACGCCGGACAGCTCGCGCGCGGCGTCGGGGAGGATGGGCAGCACGAACCGCAGGAAGCCGTAGGCGCCGATCTTCAGCGTGATCGCGGCCAGCACCATGGAGCCGCCGGTAGGCGCTTCCACGTGGGCGTCCGGCAACCAGGTGTGCACCGGCCACATCGGCACCTTCACCGCGAAGGACAGGAAGAAGGCGACGAAGAGCAGGATCTGCACCGTCAGCGGGATCTTGGCGATGTCGTGGAAAGCCTGGATGTCGAAGGACTTGCCGGCCTGGAAGTACAGGTAGATCAAGGCCACCAGCATCAGCAGCGAGCCCAGCAGGGTGTAAAGGAAGAACTTGATCGACGCGTACACGCGACGCGGGCCGCCCCAGACGCCGATGATCAGATACATCGGAATCAGCATGCCTTCAAAGAAGACATAGAACAGGATAGCGTCCAACGCGGCGAAAGCGCCGTTGATCAAGCCGGACATGATCAGGAAGGCGGCCATGTACTGCGACACGCGCTTCTGGATCACCTGCCAGCCGGCCACCACCACCAGCAGAGTGGTGAAGCTGTTGAGCACCACGAACAGCATCGAGATGCCGTCCACGCCCAAGTGGTAGTTGATGCCGAGGGACTCAATCCACGGCTTCATCTCGACGAACTGCATGCCGCCGCTGAGATTGTTGAATTCAGTGAACAGCGGCAGCGACAGCAGGAAGCCCGCCAGGGCCCCCGCCGCGGCCAGCCAGCGCGCCAGCGTGGCCCGCTGATCGCCCCCGGTTGCCAGCACCAGCAACCCGGCCGCTATCGGGGCCCAGATCACCAGAGTCAATAGATTTGTGAACATAGTCAAACCCAAGTTGTTATTCCAATCCCGGAGTCCGGGCTCAACGCCAGATCAGCGGCCAGAACCACATCGTCATCAGCGCCAGCACCCCGATGATCATCGCGGTGGCGTAGCTGTAGATGAAGCCGGTTTGCGCGCGGCGGATGAAGCCGGAGAACGTCGCCACCAGCTTGGCGGTGCCGTTCACTACCAGACCATCGATCAGCAACATGTCGCCCACCTTCCAGAAGAAGGTGCCCAGAGCCCGAGAGCCCTTGGCGAACACGGCGAAGTAGATCTCGTCCAGGTAGTACTTGTTTTCCAGGACCTTGTTCACCAGGCTGAACTTCTGCTTGATGGCGGCCGGAATCTGCGGCGCCTTCATATAGAAGAACCAGGCGGTGGCCACGCCGGCCAGCGCCAGCCACAGCGGCAGCGTGCTCAGCGAATGCACGCCCATGGCGGCGGCGCCATGGAACTCGCGGGCGATCTCTTCCATCGCCGGATGCAGTTCATGGTTGACGGTGATCACGCCCTTGAAGAAGTCGCCGTACAGCAGCGGCTCGATCGCGAAGTAACCCACCAGCACCGACGGAATCGCCAGCAGCACCAGCGGCAGGGTCACCACCCACGGCGACTCGTGCGGCTTATCGTTCGGGCCCAGGCCATGGTGATGATCGTGATCGTCATGGCCATGGTCGTGATGATCGTCCTTCTTCTCCATCCAGCGCTCCTTGCCATGGAAGACCAGGAAGTACATGCGGAAGGAGTAGAAGGCGGTCACGAACACACCGGCGATCACCGCGAAGTAGGCGAAACCGGCCGCGGACAGATTGGACGCGTGCACCGCCTCGATGATGGAGTCCTTGGAGTAGAAGCCGGAGAAGAACGGCGTGCCGATCAAGGCCAGCGAACCCAAGAGCGAAGTCAGCCAGGTGATGGGCATGTACTTGCGCAGGCCGCCCATATTGCGCATGTCCTGATCGTGATGCATGCCGATGATCACCGAACCCGCAGCCAGGAACAGCAGCGCCTTGAAGAAGGCGTGGGTCATCACATGGAACATCGCCACCGAGTAGGCCGAGGCGCCCAGCGCCACGGTCATGTAACCCAGTTGCGACAGCGTGGAGTAAGCCACCACGCGCTTGATGTCGTTCTGGACGATGCCGAGGAAGCCCATGAACAGCGCGGTGATGGAGCCGGCGACCATGATCACGTTCAGCGCGGTGTCGGACAGCTCGAACAGCGGGCTCATCCGCGACACCATGAAGATGCCGGCGGTCACCATGGTGGCCGCGTGGATCAGCGCCGAGATCGGGGTCGGGCCTTCCATCGAATCCGGCAGCCACACGTGCAGCGGGAACTGCGCCGATTTGCCCATCGCGCCGATGAACAGCAGGATGCAGGTCACGCTCAGCAGCGACCACTCGGTGCCCGGAATCAGGCTGATGGTCTTGCTGGCCAGCGCCGGAGCAGCGGCGAACACATCGCTGTAGTTCAGCGAGCCGCCGAAATAGGCCAGCACCAGGCCGATGCCCAGCAGGAAGCCGAAGTCGCCGACGCGGTTGACCAGGAAAGCCTTCAGGTTGGCGAAGATCGCGGTCGGACGCTTGAACCAGAAGCCGATCAGCAGGTAGGACACCAGGCCCACCGCTTCCCAACCGAAGAACAGCTGGATGAAGTTGTTGCTCATCACCAGCATCAGCATCGAGAAGGTAAACAGCGAGATATAGCTGAAGAAGCGCTGATAGCCCGGATCTTCCTGCATGTAGCCGATGGTGTAAATGTGCACCATCAGCGACACGCTGGTGACCACCACCAGCATCATCGCGGTCAGCGAATCCACCAGGAAGCCCACCGAGAACTCGTAGCCTCCCACTGTCAGCCAGGTGTAAACCGGACCGTTGAACACTTCAGCCTGCCCGGTCAGGAAGGCGTGAAGCACCTTGAGCGACAGCGCGGCGGACAGCGCCACGCCGGCTATCGTCACGACGTGCGAAGCGCGCCGGCCGATGGCCCATCCAAATAGGCCTGCAATGATGGAACCCGCCAGCGGGGCGAGTGCAATCAGCAGGTATAAGCTCTTCATATCCATGCTTGTGTGCTTTGTGTAGGTTCCGGTTTGCCTTAGCCTTTGAGGCTGCCCAAGTCTTCAACGTTGATGGTGCGCAGATTGCGGAACAGCACCACCAGAATGGCGAGACCGATCGCGGCTTCGGCCGCAGCCACCGTCAGGATGAAGAATACGAAGATCTGGCCCGCCGTATCCGACAGGTAATGCGAGAACGCGATGAAATTGAAGTTCACCGCGAGCAGCATCAGCTCGATGGCCATCAGCAGCACGATCAGATTTTTCCGGTTCAGGAAAACGCCTAGCACGCCGATGGCAAACAGGATTGCGGCCAGCACCAGGAAGTGAGTCAGTGTCAGCACATTTCCTCCCTTATGTTGATTGGCCGTCAGGCCTGTTGCTTACCGGATTCGGCCTCGGAGGCCTCCTCCACCGTGGATTCTTCAGCAGGCTGTTCGGCCTGCATTTTCACCAGTCGCACGCGGTCGTTGCGCTTGACCTTGACCTGCAGCGCCGGATCGATCGCCTTGGTGTCCTTACGGCTGCGCATGGTCAGGCCGATGGCGGCCACCATGGCCAGCAGCAGCACCACCGCCGCCACTTCGAAAGGCAGCAGATAAGTGGTGTACAGCTGACGCCCCAGCACTTTGACGTTGCTGAAGTCGGCCGCCAGCGGCGCGGCGGCCTGGTAGGCGTCAAGCCTGGCGCTGGGGCTGGCCAGAATCATCGCCATTTCAAACACCATGATGATGCCGACGGCGGCCGCGACCGGAAGATTCTTCCAGAAGCCCTCGCGCAGTTTCTCGATGTTGATGTCCAGCATCATCACCACAAACAGGAACAACACCATCACCGCGCCCACATACACCACCACGAGGGTGATGGCCAGGAACTCGGCCTCCATCAGCAGCCACAGACCGGCGCTGTTGAAGAAGGCCAGCACCAGGAACAGTGCGGCGTGAATCGGGTTCTTGGCCGTCACCACGCGGATACCCGCGAACACCAGGATGGCGGACAGAACATAGAAGACAAACATTGTGAAGTTCATGACCCCCCCTTAGCGATACTTGGCGTCGGCCGCCTTGTTGGCGGCGATCTCGGCTTCGTACTTGTCGCCGATCGCCAGCAGCATCGGCTTGGTGTAGTACAGATCGCCACGTTTTTCGCCGTGGTATTCGAAGATGTGGGTTTCCACGATGGCGTCCACCGGACAGGCTTCCTCGCAGAAGCCGCAGAAGATGCACTTGGTCAGATCGATGTCGTAGCGCGTGGTGCGGCGGGTGCCGTCATCGCGCTGTTCGGACTCGATGCTGATCGCCATCGCCGGGCACACCGCCTCGCACAGCTTGCAGGCGATGCAGCGTTCTTCGCCGTTGGCGTAGCGGCGCTGAGCGTGCAGGCCGCGGAAGCGCGGCGAAATCGGCGTCTTCTCTTCGGGGAACTGAACCGTGATCTTGCGGGCGAAGAAGTAGCGGCCAGTGACCATCAGGCCCTTGACCAGCTCCACCAGCAGGAAGGTCTTGAAAAAGTTTCGGATCGAATTCATCTTTTCACCTATCCCCGTCTCAGTGCCACAAGGACAGCGGGGTCATCATCCAGACGCCCACCACCAGGATCCACACCAGGGTCACCGGGATGAACACCTTCCAGCCCAGACGCATGATTTGGTCATAGCGATAACGCGGGAAGGTGGCGCGGAACCACAGGAAGCAGAACAGCACCATGGCTACCTTGAGCGCCAGCCAGAAGAAACCGCCCGCGCCCAGAATGCCCCAGGACGCCGGGAACGGCGACAGCCAGCCGCCGAGGAACAGCAGCGAGGTCAGCGCGGCAACCAGAATCATGTTGGCGTATTCGGCCAGGAAGAAGATGGCGAAGGCCATGCCCGAGTACTCAACGTGGAAACCGGCCACGATCTCGGATTCGCCCTCGGCCACGTCAAACGGCGCGCGGTTGGTTTCGGCCACGCCGGAAATCAGGTAGACCACGAACAGCGGGAACAGCGGCAGCCAGTTCCACGACAGCACGGAACCGCCCGCCATGCCCTGCCCTTGCTGCTGGACGATCTCCACCAGGTTCAGGCTGCTGGACACCATCAGCACGCCGATCAGCGCGAAGCCCATCGCCAGTTCGTAAGACACGATCTGAGCGGCGGAACGCATGGCGCCGAGGAAGGAGTACTTGGAGTTGCCCGCCCAGCCGGCGATGATCACGCCGTAAACCCCCATCGAGGTCAGCGCCAGGATGTAGAGCAGCGAGGCGTTGACGTTGGCCAGCACCAGCTTGTCGGTGAAGGGAATCACCGCCCAGGCCGCCAACGCCGGAGCGATGGACAGCACCGGCGCCAGCAGGAACAGGCCCTTGCTGGAGTTGGTGGGCAGGATGATTTCCTTCATCAGCAGCTTGACCGCGTCGGCGATGGGCTGCAGCAGGCCCAGCGGGCCTACCCGGTTGGGGCCGATGCGGATCTGCATGAAGCCGATGACCTTGCGCTCGGCATAGGTCAGGTAGGCGACGCACAGCAGCATCGGCAATACGATGGCGATGATCTTCAACAGGGTCCAAACCACGAGCCCCGCGTCAGTGCCAAGAATACCTTGCAAGAACTCCATGCTTTACCCCTGGGTGATCTCGATAGCGTCGAACATGCCGCCCAGCGCCAGCGTGGCCGCGTGAGCGGTGGCGATGCGGACCGTATCCTGCGGCAGGCGGTCGTCGGCGACGATGCGCACGCGCGCCTGGCCGGAACCCTGGCTCAGCAATGCGGTGCTGTCGACGGCAATGCCCAGCTTCTGCAGCAGGCCGCTGTGAGCGGAAGCCACCGGCTCGGCCGCATCGCGGGTCTGTTGCAGCGACTTGGCGCGGCGGCAGATGGCGTCGGCCTGATACAGCGGCACTTCGCCGATACGGCTCAGACCGGCAGCAGCGGTAGCGGCGACGTTCAGCTGGCTCAGCGCGTTGTTCAGACGCGCGGCGATGTCGCCCTTGGCCAACAGCTCGGCGCGTACTTCCTCGGCGCTGTTGAACTCAAAGCCGGACAGATTCAGCATATTGCCCAGTACCCGCAGCACTTTCCAGGCCGGGCGCGCTTCGCCCAACGGACGCACCACGCCGTTGAACGGCTGCAGCTTGCCTTCCATATTCACGAAGGAACCGGCGGTTTCGGAGAACGGCGCGATCGGCAGCAGCACGTCGGCGTAATCCAGCAAGCCCTGACCCTTGAACGCGGTCAACGCGATCACGGTGGCGGCCTGCTTCATCGCCGCGACGGCGGCCTGCGGGTTGTAGCTGTCGAACTCGACTTCGGTGTTCAGCAGCACGTAAGCCTTCTTCGGCTGCGCGATCATCGCGGCGGCATTGGCGCCCGCGCCTTGCGGCAGCGCGCCCGCCAGTTCCGCGCCCACGCTGTTGGCGGCCTCGGACAGCACGCCGAAGCTGGCGCCGCTCAGGCGCGAAATCTCCTGCGCCACGGACAGCAGCTGGCTGAACGCCGGATGATGCTGAGCCACATTGCCCAGCACCACGGCGGCGGTTTCTGCGCCGCTCAGGCTTTCGGCGATGCGGCGCGCCTCGGCGGAGACTTCCACCGCGGACAGATCAACGGAGGTTTCACCGCCCTTGATTTCCGCCACAGCCTTCAGCACCTGAGCGAAGCCGTTGACCAGCGCCAGCGGCGACACGATCAGCTTGGCGTTGATCTTGATCAGCAGGTCGTCGTCGGCGACGTGGATAATATTAAGCTCGCTGCCTTTTTTGGCCGCTGAGCGGAGGCGCGAAGTCAGCAGAGGCTGTTCCTTGCGCAGCGTGGAGCCCACCACCAGTACCGACTTGGCCGCGGCCAGATCGGAAATGCTGGAGCCCAGCCATTCCGCGCCCTGCTTGGCCGCATCGGCGGCGAAGTCGCTGCGGCGCAGGCGGTAATCAATGCTTTCCACGCCGAAGGCGCGCGCCAGCTTCTGCGCCAGATACAGCTCTTCGGTGGTGGAGTGCGGGCTGGTCAGGAAAGCGATGGCGTCCTTGCCGTGATCGGCGGACACGCCGTTCAGGCCCTTGACCACGTAATTGAGCGCGGTCTCCCAATCGGTTTCGTGCCACTTGCCGTCAAACTTGATCATCGGCTGCTTCAGACGCTCGGCCGAGTTCAAGCCCTCGTAGGAGAAGCGGTCGCGGTCGGCGATCCAGCACTCGTTGATGGCTTCATTTTCCAGCGGCAGCACGCGCATCACTTCATTGCTCTTGACCTGAACGATCAGGTTGGAGCCCAGGCCGTCGTGCGGGCTGACCGATTTGCGGCGCGACAGCTCCCAGGCGCGGGTGCTGTAGCGGAACGGCTTGGAGGTCAGCGCGCCCACCGGGCACAGATCGATGACGTTGCCGGAGATTTCCGAATCCACGGTCTTGCCGAGGAAGGGCAGAATCTCGGAGAACTCGCCGCGATGAGCCATGCCGATTTCCTGGAAGCCGCCGACTTCCTCGGTAAAGCGCACGCAGCGTGTGCAGTGAATGCAGCGCGACATTTCTTCCGCCGAGACCAGCGGGCCCATGTCCTTGCCCACCACCACGCGCTTTTCTTCCTGATAGCGCGAGGAGGAGTTGCCGTAGCCCACGGCCAGATCCTGCAGCTGGCATTCGCCGCCTTGGTCGCAGATCGGGCAATCCAGCGGGTGGTTGATCAGCAGGAACTCCATCACGCCCGCCTGGGCCTTCTTGGCCATGTCGGAGTGGGTATGGACCTTCATGCCGTCGGTCACCGGGGTGGCGCAAGCCGGCAACGGCTTGGGCGCCTTCTCCACTTCCACCAGGCACATGCGGCAGTTGGCCGCGATGGACAGCTTCTTGTGGTAGCAGAAGTGCGGAATGTACGTGCCCACCGAGTGGGCCGCTTCCATGACGGTGCTGCCTTGCGGGACCGTCAGTTTTTTTCCGTCGATTTCGATTTCAAGCATCGCTCAACACCATTTGTGGTCCACCAAGGTCTTTCCGTGTTCGATCGCGTACTCGAACTCGTGACGGAAATGCTTGGTGAAACTGCGAACCGGGAACACGGCGGCGTCGGCCAGCGCACAGATAGTGCGGCCCGCCATGTTGTTGCCCACGGAATCCAGAAGCTCCAGATCGCCCGGACGGCCCTGGCCGTTGGCGATGCGGTGGATCACACGGTACAGCCAACCGGTGCCTTCTCGGCACGGCGTGCACTGGCCGCAGGATTCTTCGTGGTAGAAGTAGGCCAGACGCTCCAGCGCCTTGATCATGCACACGTCTTCATTCATCACGATGACAGCGCCGGAACCCAGCATCGAGCCGGCTTTGGCGATGCTGTCGTAGTCCATCGTGCATTGCATCATGACGTCGGCGGGCAGAATGGGGGCGGACGAACCGCCCGGAATCACCGCCTTGAGCTTCTTGCCGTCGCGCATGCCGCCGGCCATTTCCAGCAGCTCGGAGAACGGAGTGCCCAGCGGGATCTCGTAGTTGCCCGGACGGTTCACATGGCCGGAGACCGAGAACAGCTTGGTGCCGCCGTTGTTCGGCTTGCCCTTTTCCAGGAACGGCTGCGCGCCGTCGCGGATAATGAAGGGCACCGAGGCGAACGATTCGGTGTTGTTGATGGTGGTCGGCTTGCCGTACAGGCCGAAGCTGGCCGGGAACGGCGGCTTGAAACGCGGTTGTCCCTTCTTGCCTTCCAGCGACTCCAGCAGCGCGGTTTCCTCGCCGCAGATGTAGGCGCCGTAGCCATGATGGGCGAACAGGTCGAAGTTGAAGCCGGAGCCCAGAATGTTCTGTCCCAGCAGACCCGCTTTGCGCGCCTCATCCAGCGCTTCTTCGAAACGCTCGTATTCGGCGAAGATTTCACCGTGGATGTAGTTGTAGCCGGCCTTGGTGCCCATCGCGTAACCGGCGATGATCATGCCTTCGATCAGCGAATGCGGATTGAAGCGCAGGATGTCGCGGTCCTTGAAGGTGCCCGGCTCGCCCTCGTCGGTATTGCAAACGACGTATTTGTCGCCCGGGAACGAACGCGGCATGAAGCTCCACTTCAGGCCGGTGGGGAAACCCGCGCCGCCGCGGCCGCGCAGGCCGGAGTTTTTCACTTCGGCGATCACGTCTTCCTGGGCCATCTTGCTGTCCAGAATGCGGCGCAGCGCCTGGTAGCCGCCGCGCGCCTCGTAGGCGCTCAGTTGCCAGCAATTGGGATCGGAAGTGTCGACGCCATCGAAAATCACGCCATTGACGAAGATTGCCATTATTTCAGCTCCGCCAGTTTCTTATCGATTGCTTCGGGCGTCATGAAGCTGCACATCTTGTGGTTGTTGACCAGCAAGACCGGCGCGTCGCCACAGGCCCCCATGCACTCCCCTTCCAGCAAGGTGTACTTGCCGTCCGCGCTGGTTTCGCCGATGGCGATGCCCAGCTTCTTGGAGATGTACTCAGCCGCGTTGACGCCGCCGGACAAGGCACAGGGCAAGTTGGTGCAGACAGTGATCTTGTACTGCCCAACCGGCTTCATGTCGTACATATTGTAGAAAGTGGCGACTTCGTAAGCGGCTACCGGCGGAATCTGCAGGTAGTTGGCGACGAATTCGATCACCTCGGTATTCAGGCAACGCTCCTCCGGAGCGGAGCCCGCTTCGCGACGTTCAGTCAGCGCGATGCGCAAGGCGCCCATCACCGCGGACCGTTTCTGGTCTGCGGGATATTTGGCGACTTCGCGATCGATTTTGGCTAGCGATTCAGCGGACAGCATCAGCGGTCAATCTCCCCAAACACGATATCCTGCGTACCGATGATGGCCACCACGTCGGCGATCATATGGCCCTTGGCCATCTCGTCCAGCGCCGCAAGGTGGGCGTAGCCGGGCGCGCGAATCTTCATGCGGTACGGCTTGTTTGCGCCGTCGGACACCAGATAGACGCCGAACTCGCCTTTCGGGTGCTCGGTGCCCACGTAGGCCTCGCCCTCCGGCACATGCATGCCTTCGGTAAACAGTTTGAAGTGGTGGATCAGGTCTTCCATATTGGCCTTCATGCCTTCGCGCGAAGGCGGCGCCACTTTATGGTTGTCGGTGATCACCGGGCCCGGATTCTTACGCAGCCATTCCACGCACTGGCGGATGATGCGGTTGGACTGGCGCATCTCTTCGATGCGCACCAGGTAGCGGTCGTAGCAATCGCCGTTGACGCCGACGGGAATATCGAAGTCCAGCTTGGAATACACATCGTAGGGCTGCTTCTTGCGCAAATCCCAGGCGATGCCGGAGCCGCGCAGCATCGGACCGGTCAGGCCCAGGTTCAGCGCGCGCTCGGGCGACACCACGCCGATGCCGACGGTGCGCTGCTTCCAGATGCGGTTGTCGGTCAGCAAAGTCTCGTATTCGTCGACATAAGTCGGGAAACGCTTGGTGAAATCGTCGATGAAGTCCAGCAGCGAACCCTGGCGGCCTTCGTTCAGGCGGGCCAGTTCGCGGGCGTTCTTGATCTTGGAGACGGTGTACTGCGGCATGCTGTCCGGCAGATCGCGATACACGCCGCCGGGACGGAAGTAGGCCGCGTGCAGACGCGCGCCGGACACCGCTTCGTAGCAGTCCATCAAGTCTTCGCGTTCGCGGAAGGCGTACAGGAATACGGTCATCGCGCCGATGTCGAGACCATGCGCGCCAATCCACAGCAAGTGGTTCAGCAGGCGGGTGATCTCGGCGAACATCACGCGGATGTATTGCGCGCGCTCAGGCACTTCGATGCCCAGCAGCTTCTCGATGGACAGACAGTACGCGTGCTCGTTGCACATCATGGACACGTAGTCGAGACGGTCCATGTAAGGCAGCGACTGAATGAAGGTCTTGCTCTCGGCCAGCTTCTCGGTGCCGCGATGCAGCAGGCCGATATGCGGGTCCGCGCGCTGGACGACTTCGCCGTCCAGTTCCAGCACCAGACGCAACACACCGTGAGCGGCAGGGTGTTGCGGGCCGAAGTTGAGGGTGTAGTTACGGATTTCAGCCACCGTAGTTCTCCTCGCGAATGATGCGCGGCGTAATTTCACGCGGCTCAATGGTCACCGGCTGATAAATCACGCGCTGTTGTGTCGGGTCGTAACGCATTTCCACGTGACCGGACAGCGGGAAGTCCTTGCGGAACGGATGGCCGACGAAGCCGTAGTCGGTCAGGATGCGGCGCAGGTCAGGATGGCCGTCGAAAACGATGCCGAACAGGTCGAACGCCTCGCGCTCGAACCAGTTGGCGCCGCTCCAGACGCCCACGACCGAAGCGACCACCGGGAAGGCGTCGTCTTCGGCGAACACGCGCAGGCGGATGCGCTGATTGTGCTTGACCGACAGCAGATGGTAGACCACGGCGAAGCGCGGACCGTCCCATACCTCGTCGCGGTACGCGCTGTAGTCCACACCGCACAAATCGATGCATTGCTCAAAAGACAGGTCGGCGTGGTCGCGCAGCGTGGTCGCCACGGCGATCAGATCCGCCGCCTTGCATACAATGGTCAGCTCTTCCAGAGCCAGCGTGCTTTGCACGAGCTTGTCGCCCAGCGCCTGCTGCACAGCCGACCCTAACGCTTCCATTTTCTTGGAGGCCATAAGTTTCTACCTTAGCGGGCGATGGTGTTGGTGCGTTTGATCTTGTTCTGCAGCTGAATGATGCCGTACAGCAAGGCCTCTGCAGTTGGCGGACAGCCGGGCACGTAGACGTCGACCGGCACAATGCGGTCGCAGCCTCGCACGACTGAATAGGAATAATGGTAATAGCCGCCGCCGTTGGCACAGGACCCCATCGAGATCACCCAGCGAGGCTCGGCCATCTGGTCGTAAACCTTGCGCAGGGCCGGAGCCATCTTGTTGCACAGCGTGCCGGCCACGATCATCAGATCGGACTGGCGCGGGCTGGGACGGAACACGATGCCGAAACGGTCCAGATCGTAACGCGCCGCGCCGGCATGCATCATCTCCACCGCGCAACAGGCCAGACCAAAGGTCATCGGCCACAGCGAACCGGTTCGGGTGTAATTGATGAGCTTGTCAGCCGTTGTGGTGACAAACCCTTTCTCCAGAATACCTTCTACTCCCATTCCAGAGCTCCTTTTTTCCACATGTAGACGAAGCCCAGGGTCAACACGCCCAGGAACTCCACCATGACGCCCAGACCATAAGTCCCCAACTCCTTCAACACCACGGCCCACGGCAGCAGGAAGGCGACCTCTAGGTCGAACAGGATGAAGAGGATGGCTATCAGATAATAGCGGACGTCAAACTTCATGCGAGCGTCTTCGAAAGCCTCGAAGCCGCACTCATACGGAGACAGTTTCTCAGGATCGGGACGATTGGGAGCCAGCAGTTTGCCCAATAAAATAGGGCCTACGCCGACCAACAGTCCGACCATGACAAACAGCAGAATGGGAAAGTAATTTTGCAGCATTTCCCGTACACCCCCACGAAATAAAGGGGGTTACCCCCCCTTTGGCTCCAAATAAAACAGGCCACCGGAGTCCCGGTGGCCTGTTTTTGAATGGTGGTGCCGACAGTGAGACTCGAACTCACACAGCTTTCGCCACTACCCCCTCAAGATAGCGTGTCTACCAATTTCACCATGTCGGCACAGCAAGCTTTAATTGTTACTCCGGTATTTTCGATGCCGTACCCGAAGCTTTATCGCTAGGCACACCGGCCGGGATTTGCGGTGCAACCTGTTCAACCTTGGTTCCCATTACGCCCAAATCGCTTTTTCCGCCCCCAGACAGAAAAACCAGAGCAAGGGAAGTCGAGAAGAACACGGCCGCTGCGACAGCGGTTGTCCTACTCAAGAAATTCGCAGAACCAGACGCGCCGAACAAGCTACCGGAAGAGCCGCTACCGAAAGCCGCCCCCATGTCCGCGCCCTTGCCGTGCTGCATCAAAACCAGCACGATAATAGTCCCTGCAGACAGGAGATTTACGATCCAAATAAGCGTCTTAATAAGTTCCATACTATATCAATTTTCCTGCGGCTTGGCAAATTGCCCTGAATGAACCGGCGTCCAGAGATGCCCCTCCAACAAGGGCTCCGTCGACATTTTCAGTCGCCAGAATCGCTTCGGCATTCTCTGCCTTGACACTGCCGCCGTAGAGGACGCGAATATTATCGGAGGCCTTGACGTTTTGCAAGCACCATTTTTTGATCGCGCCGTGGATTTCGGCGATTTGCGCCAGCGTCGCCACCTTGCCGGTGCCGATCGCCCAGACCGGTTCATAAGCCACAACGTATTCACCATGGTCTATCTCGGACAGAAGCGCAAGCTGATCTCTAATCACCTCGAGCTGACGGCCGGCTTCCCGCTCTTCCAGGGTCTCGCCCACGCACAGCACCGGCACCAGGCCGGCCGCGATGGCGTTCCGCATCTTCCGCAACAAAGCGGCGTTGCTCTCGCCGAAATACTGGCGGCGCTCCGAGTGGCCCACCAAAGTGTAGCCGCAGCCGATATCGGCCAGCATCGCGGCGCTGGTTTCGCCGGTGAAGGCGCCGTCTTGATCGAAGGCGCTGACATCCTGCGCGCACAGCCGGAGCGGCTGACCGCGCAGCCGTTCCGCCAGGCCGGCCAAGTAGACGGCCGGCGCGGCCACGCCCACCCAATCGCGGTTGCTCGTCTCATCCGCCAGCAGCGCCTGCAACAGCGTCTGCGCGCTGTCGGCGCGGGTATTCATCTTCCAGTTGCCAATTACCAGCTTGCCGGCCATTTCCGCCTCCCGCGATTCTTGAATATCCGCCGATTATATCCGCAGCCGCCTTGTTGGCTCAAACCGACATCCAGCTGACATTGATTGTCCGCAAACAAAGCCGTTTCCACGACTTGTAATATTCCTGAAAAATTTCCGTCTTAGCATGCGCCCATTACCACGCACCTCATCCATTCTCAGGAGTAGGCATGAAACAGTCTGTTCGTCTGGCCGCATCGTTTGTTCTCGGTTCCGTCTGCCTGTCCGGCGCGGCCGCGGCCGCCGACATCACCGGCGCGGGCGCTACCTTCCCGTACCCTCTGTACGCCAAATGGGCCGCCGCCTACAAAGCCGGCACCAACAACAACCTGAACTACCAGTCCATCGGCTCCGGCGGCGGCATCAAGCAGATCCAGTCCAAGACCGTGGATTTCGGCGCTTCCGACATGCCGCTGAAGCCGGAAGAGCTGGAAAAATCCGGCCTGACCCAATTCCCCACCGTGATCGGCGGCGTGGTGCCGGTGCTGAACGTGCCCGGCATCACTCCGGGACAGGTGAAGTTCACCGGCCCGCTGCTGGCGGACATCTACTTGGGCAAAGTCGCCAAGTGGAACGACCCGGCCATCGCCAAGCTGAATCCCGGCGTCAAACTGCCGGACCTGCGCATCTCCGTGGTGCGTCGCTCCGACGGTTCCGGCACCACCTTCATCTTCACCAACTACCTGTCCAAGGTCTCTCCGGACTGGGCCAAGGAAGTCGGCTCCAACACCGCGGTCAGCTGGAAAGGCAACCCGGTGGGCGGCAAGGGCAATGAGGGCGTGGCCAACTACGTGACCCGCATCAAGGGCGCGATCGGCTACGTGGAATACGCCTACGCCAAGCAGAACAAGTTGGCCTTCGGCCTGATGCAAAACCAGGCAGGCAGCTTCGTGAAGCCGGATGAGTCCAGCTTCAAGGCCGCCGCCGCCAACGCCGACTGGAAAAAAGCGCCGGGCTTCTACCTGCTGCTGACCAACCAGCCGGGCAAGGACAGCTGGCCCATCGCCGGCGCCACCTTCATCTTGATGCACAAGAAGCAGGACAAGCCGGCGCAAGGCGGCGAAGTGTTGAAATTCTTCGACTGGGCTTACAAGAACGGCGACAAGACCGCGCTGGATCTGGACTATATCCCGATGCCGGACGCGATCAAGGGCGTGATTCGCGCCAGCTGGAAGCAAATTGCCGACAACAGCGGCAAATCGGTGTGGAACTGAGCCGCATACCATGCACGCAGGCCGGGGAAGGCTTCCCCGGCTTTTTGTCTGATAAATGAGCATGCATATGCAAAAGTTGAGTCACTCGCAGCAAATCAAAACCCAGCTGCTGCTGGACAATCTGTTCCGCTGGGTTACCCGTTTCTTCGCCTTCCTGGTGCTGGCCTTGCTGGTGGGCATCCTGATTTCGCTGTTGATCGGCGCGCTGCCCAGCATTCAAGCCTTCGGCTTCAAGTTTCTGGTCACCAGCGACTGGGATCCGGTCAACGAGCAATTTGGCGCGCTGGTGCCCATTTTCGGCACCCTGGCCACCTCTTTCATCGCCCTGCTGATCGGCGTGCCGGTCAGCTTCGGCATTGCCCTGTTCCTGACCGAATTGTGCCCCACCTGGCTGAAGCGGCCGCTGGGCATCGCGGTGGAACTGCTGGCGGGTATTCCGTCCATCATCTACGGCATGTGGGGCCTGTTCGTGTTCGCTCCCATTTTCGCCGACCACGTGCAGCCGCTGCTGACCGACACCCTGGGCAACATCCCGCTGCTGGGCGTGCTGTTCCAGGGCGCGCCGATGGGCATTGGCATTTTCACCGCCGGGCTGATCCTGGCCATCATGATCATCCCCTTCATCGCCTCGGTTATGCGCGATGTGTTCGAAGTGGTGCCGGTGATGCTGAAGGAGTCCGCCTACGGTCTGGGCTCCACCACCTGGGAAGTGGTGCGCTATGTGGTGCTGCCCTACACCAAGACCGGCGTGGTCGGCGGCATCATGCTTGGCTTGGGCCGCGCGCTGGGCGAGACCATGGCGGTGACCTTCGTCATCGGCAACTCCACCCGCTTCGCCGCCGGCCTGTTCGAGCCGGGCAATTCCATCGCCTCCTCTCTGGCGAATGAATTCGCCGAAGCCAATGGCGAGCTTTATCTCTCCTCCCTGATTCAACTGGGCCTGATCCTGTTCTTCATCACCTTCGTGGTGCTGGCGTGCTCCAAACTGTTGTTGCTGCGCCTGAAGAAACAGGAAGGTCGCCCGTCCTGAACACGAGAGACGCTAACCGCATGAGCCAAACCGTTATGAATTCCGCCCTGCGCCCGCCCCAATCCGCCATTTCCTCCAAGGCCGACAGCAGCGTTTACCGCCGCCGCCGGCTGGTGAACCGCATCAATATGGGCGCGTCGATGTTCACCATGGCCTTCGGCCTGTTCTGGTTGTTCTGGATTCTGAGCACCTTGCTTCAGCACGGCTTGTCCGGACTCAACTGGGAGGTGTTCACCGCCAGCACGCCACCGCCGGGCAGCACCGGCGGCTTGGCCAACGCCATTTACGGCAGCCTGATGATGACGGCCTTTGGCACCCTGTTCGGCACGCCGATCGGCATCCTGGCCGGCATCTACCTGGCCGAGTTCGGCCAGCGCGGCTGGCTGGCGCCGGCCACCCGCTTCATCAACGACATCCTGCTGTCCGCGCCGTCCATCGTCATCGGCCTGTTCATCTACGAAGTCTACGTGGTATCGGTCGGACACTTTTCCGGCTGGGCCGGCTCCTTCGCGCTGGCCATCCTGGTGATCCCGGTTGTCGTGCGCACCACCGAGAACATGCTGCGCCTGGTGCCGGGCAGCCTGCGCGAAGCCGCGTCGGCGCTGGGCGCGCCGCAGTGGAAGGTCACCTTGCACGTCACCTTGCGCTCGGCCAAGGCCGGCGTGCTGACCGGCATTCTGCTGGCGGTGGCGCGCATTTCCGGCGAAACCGCGCCGCTGCTGTTCACCGCGCTGAACAACCAGTTCTTCAACAGCAATATGAACCAGCCGATGGCCAACCTGCCCATCGTGATCTTCCAGTTCGCGATGAGCCCGTACGAGGACTGGCACAGACTGGCCTGGGCCGGCTCCCTGTTGATCACCTTCAGCGTGCTGACGCTGAACATCGTTGCCCGCTGGATGGGCAGCCAGAAAAACCAATCGCATTAAGGCTTGCAGACCATGGCTGAAATCCACTCCAAGCTTCAGGTCAAGAATCTGAACTTCTTTTACGGTAATTTCCACGCGCTGAAGAACATCCAGCTGGAGATCGCTTCGCGCAAGGTCACCGCTTTCATCGGCCCGTCCGGCTGTGGCAAATCCACGCTGCTGCGCACCTTCAACCGCATGTACGAGCTCTACCCCGGCCTGCGCGCCGAGGGCGACATCCTGCTGGACGGCCACAATGTCCTGGGCCGCGACGTGGACGTCAACCTGCTGCGCGCCAAAGTGGGCATGGTGTTCCAGAAGCCCACCCCGTTCCCGATGTCCATCTACGACAACATCACCTTCGGCGTGAAGCTCTACGAAAAACTGTCCAAAGGCGAGATGGAGGACCGGGTGGAATGGGCGCTGCGCAAGGCCGCGCTGTGGGACGAGGTCAAGGACAAGCTCAAGCAGTCCGGCAACTCGCTGTCCGGCGGCCAGCAGCAGCGGCTGTGCATCGCGCGCGCGGTGGCGTCCAAGCCGGAGGTGCTGCTGCTGGACGAGCCCACCTCGGCGCTGGACCCGATTTCCACCGCTCACATCGAAGAGCTGATTCATGAGCTCAAAGAGGACTACACCATCGCCATCGTCACCCACAATATGCAGCAGGCGGCTCGGGTATCGGACTACACCGCCTACATGTATTTGGGCGAATTGATCGAGTTCGGCGACACCGACTCCATCTTCACCACCCCGCAGAAGAAGGCCACCGAAGACTACATCACCGGCAAGTTCGGCTGATCCCGTCCAGGCTCTCAGACCGCCGTCATGACCTCTCCGGGCATGGCGGCTTTTAACATTATCGCGAGCGCAATTTACCATGACGGCGGCAAAAAACCGCCTAAATCAGCCGGTCTCCCGGACCGGTCTGTCAAGGCGATTCCACATGGTTTGCCGGCAAATACGACACCATTTATTTTTTTTTTATAAGTACTTGACGGCATTGGCCTTGGACACAACAATCCCGCCTTTACGATACTGTGTGCACATTTCACCATGTTGGACCTGTTTTCCGGGCTTGAGACCCACGTCGCCATCACCCTGGTGCTTTCCCTGGGCTTCGTGCTCGCCTTTGAGTTCATCAACGGCTTCCATGACACTGCCAACGCGGTGGCTACCGTTATCTATACCCAGTCGATGAAACCGCGCCTCGCGGTGTTCTACTCCGGTATTTTCAATTTCCTCGGCGTCATCACCGGCGGCCTCGCCGTCGCCTACGCCATCGTGCACTTGCTGCCCGTGGACCTGCTGATCTCGATCAACACCACCCGCGGCATGGCCATGGTGTTTGCGCTGCTGACCGCCGCCATCGCCTGGAACCTGGGCACGTGGTACTTCGGCCTGCCCGCCTCCAGCAGCCACACGCTGATCGGCGCCATTCTGGGCGTGGGCGTGGCCAACAGCCTCATCCACGGCACTTCGCTGTCCCATGGCATCAACTGGAGCAAGGCCATCGACGTCGGCGCCTCGCTGCTGGCCTCGCCGCTGGTGGGCGCCTTGCTCGCCGCGCTGATCGTCATCCTGCTGCGGCGCTACCGGCCTCACAGCAATGTGCACAAGACCCCTTACCAACGCCAGCAGGTGGAAGGCCGCAAACATCCGCCGTTCTGGACCCGCTTCATGCTGATCGTGTCGTCGATGGGCGTCAGCTTCGCCCACGGCTCCAATGACGGCCAGAAAGGCGTGGGCCTGATCATGCTGGTGCTGATCGGCATCGTGCCGGCCAAGTTCGTGCTGGATCTGGACAGCACGCCCTACCAACTGGACCGCACTCGCGACGCCGCCATTCACTTGCAGAAGTTCTACGAACGTCATCAAGTCGAACTGAACAAGATCATCCTGCCGTCCAAGGGCTCCAGCCAGTACGAATGCCACCCGCTGGAAACCGGCGACACCGTCAAGCGCCTGCTGAGCACCATGGGCGACGGCGGCGACTACCATGCGCTGAGCTCCGAACAGCGCTGGAATGTGCGCACCGAACTGCTGTGTCTGGACGACGCCGCCAAGAAGGCCTCCGCCCTGCCCAAGCTGTCCGCCGACGACAAGCAGATGCTGCAGAACCTGCGCAAGGATTTGACCACCACCACTGAATACGCGCCCACCTGGGTGATCGTCGCCGTGGCGCTGTCCCTTGGCATCGGCACCATGGTCGGCTGGCGCCGCGTGGTGAAAACCGTGGGCGAAGGCATTGGCAAGAAAGACATGACTTACGCCCAGGGCGTATCCGCGCAAATGACCGCCGCCATCTCCATCGGCCTCGCCAGCCAGTTCGGCTTCCCGGTATCCACCACTCAGGTGCTGTCCAGCGCCGTGGCCGGCACCATGGTGGCGGACAAGGCCGGCTTGCAGATGTCCACTATCCGCTCGATCGCATTGGCCTGGCTGTTCACGCTGCCGGTATCGATGTTGCTGGCGGGCGGGCTGTACTACGTGGCCTCGCTCTGGTTGTAATAAAAGTCTTGCCAGACTCTTCAAGGCTGTCGAGAAAGTCAAAGCCACCGCATTGCGGTGGCTTTTTCTTTTGGCATTTCCTTGTCGGAAAATTTTCGATTGACCTGGGTCAAGCTTTAAGCCGGCACTGCTTGTGCCAATATTTTATAAATTGCTAATATTTGCTCGCTTCATCATGGTTTCTCCTTTGTTGTTTGCAGCAATCCCTTTGCGCCTCAGCCCCCCAGCCGAGGCGCTTTTTTTTGCCCTATTCGAAAGCCTGCTCCAAGGCTGGAGAGCCAGAGCCAAGCAAGGCGAGAACCGCTGAGAAAACGGAATGTGAACGTGGCTCATGAGCATTTCGAAGCGGCTCTCCACGCCCTTTATCCATCCATCCCGCCGAAGCGGAGCAAGCATTTAGCCGGCTTCAAGCTTTGAGAAACTGCTCGCGTCCGGCCAGCCAACGGTCCAGATGAGCGTCCACCGCCTGCGGGTGGCGCTCCAGCAGCAAGGGCGCCAGTTCCCGCGCCGCCTCCAACAGTTCCAGGTCCTCTTCCAGATTGGCGAAGCGCAGCATGGGCAGGCCGCTCTGGCGCGCGCCCAGTAGTTCGCCGGGCCCGCGAATCAGCAAGTCTTGCCGCGCGATCTCGAAACCATCAACATTCTCGTAAATCACTTTCAAGCGCGCCTTGGCCAAGTCGGATAACGGATTGTCGAACATCAGCACGCAGACGCTGCGCGCGCTGCCGCGCCCCACCCGGCCGCGCAACTGGTGCAACTGAGCCAGGCCCATGCGCTCTGCGTGCTCTATCACCATCAAGCTGGCGTTGGGCACGTCCACGCCCACCTCGATCACCGTGGTGGCCACCAACACTTGCAGTTCGTTTCGGGCAAAAGCCGCCATCACCGCCGCTTTTTCGTCCGCCTTCATCCGGCCATGCACCAGCCCGATGCCAAGCTGCGGCAGGTCGGCGGTGAGTTGCTGATGGGTGTCCACCGCGGTCTGCAATTGTAGGGTTTCCGATTCCTCGATCAGCGGGCACACCCAGTAGGCCTGCTGCCCGTCGGCGCAGGTCTTGGCCACGTGGGCGACGATCTCCTCGCGGCGAGCGCTGTTGATCAGCTTGGTCACGATGGGCGTGCGCCCCGGCGGCAGTTCGTCTATCACCGACACGTCGAGGTCGGCGTAGAAACTCATCGCCAGCGTGCGCGGAATCGGCGTCGCCGACATCATCAGCTGGTGCGGCTCGCCGCCCTTCTCCTTCAACGCCAGCCGCTGGCCGACGCCGAAACGGTGTTGCTCGTCGACAATGACCAGGCCCAGGCGATGGAAGGCCACCTCGTCCTGGAACAAGGCATGGGTGCCCACCGCCAGCCGCGTTTCGCCGCTGGCGATCGCCGCCATCGCTTCTTGCTTTTGCTTCTTGCGCAGGCTGCCGGCCAGCCAGCGCACGGGAACGCCCAAGGGCTCCAGCCAGGCGGAAAGTTTGAGGAAGTGCTGTTCGGCCAGAATCTCGGTCGGCGCCATCAGCGCCACTTGGTAGCCGGATTCAATCGCGGTCAAGGCCGCTAGGGCCGCGACGATGGTCTTGCCGCTGCCCACGTCGCCTTGCAACAGACGGTGCATCGGATGCGGCTGAGTCAGGTCGGCGCGGACTTCAGCCAAGGCCCGTTGCTGCGCGCCAGTCAGCGAGAACGGCAGGCGCTCGACCAACGCTCGGCTCAACGTGCCGTCGCCACGCAGCGGCGGCGCGCGGCCCAGTCGTCGAGCGCGATAGGCCAAACGCATCGACAGCTGCTGCGCCAGTAATTCGTCGAACTTGAGCCGCTGCCAAGCCGGCAGTCTCGGGTCGGCCAATTGGCTGGCGCTGTAATCCGGCGTTGGCAAGTGCAGCAGGCGGATCGCCTCGGCGAACGGCGTCAGCCGCAACGGCGCGGCCAGTTCCTCCGGCAACGTCTCGCCCAAAGGCTGGCTGTCCAGCTCGGCATGGATCAGCTTGCGCAGCGCCGGCTGGGTGAGGCCGTTGACCGTGGGATAGATCGGAGTCAGGCTGTCCGCCAGCGGCGCGCCATTGCCCACTTCGCGGATTTTGGGGTGCACCATCTCGTCGCCGGCGAAGCCGCGGCGGATCTCGCCCAAGGCACGCACCCGGTTGCCGGTGGTGAATTGCTTGACCTGATTGGGATAGAAATGAATGAAGCGCAGCACCAGGCTGCCGCTGGCGTCCTCAATGCGCGCCACCAGCTGACGGCGCGGCCGGAACTGGATTTCATGGGCGATCACCTCGCCCTCCACCAGCACCGCCTGGCCGTACGGCGCGTCGGCGATGGCGTACAGATGGGTCTCGTCCTCATAGCGCAGCGGCAGATGCAGGACCAGGTCGAAACGGCGGCGTATGCCCAGCTTTTCCAGCTTCTTGGCCAGTGCCGGCGCCACGGCCGGCGGCTGATTGGCGGGGTCGATTAGGGAGCTCATCAGCAGCGATTGTACCCAATAAAGAAAAAGGCGGGAGCTGTTCGCGCTCCCGCCTTGCTCATTCTCGCCGCGCCGCGGCGCTTGCGCTTACTGACGCTCCCACACCTGAGAACGGAAGAAGGGGCCGATGTAGCCGCGCACGCGCAGCTTCTTGCCGTCTTCGATCAGCTTGGCGCCGGAGGTGTAGATCTTGCCGGACTTGGGGTCCAGAATTTTGCCGCTGCCCCACTCGGCGCCGTCTTTCTTCAGCCCCCAGAGGATTTGCATGCCGTTTACCGGCTTGCCTTTGCGATCGCCTTCGCATTTGTCGCACACCGCTTCCGGGTTGGCGAACAGCTTGATGATCTTGCCGTTCAGTTCCCCGCTGGCGCTTTCCGTGATCTGCACCAGGGCCTTGGCCTGCTTGGTTTCGTCGTCTATCGTCTTCCAGACGCCGGCGGCGCTGTCGGCCAGCGCCATGTGGCTGAACAGGCCCAGCACGGACGCCAGGCAGGCGGCTTTGGCGAATTTGCTCATCTTGATTTCCTCGCGAGTCGGGCCGAGAGGCCGCTCCGCGAACGGGCGGCCGCATCGGCCTTTTAATTATCAGAACGCCGCCCCGGAATAGCCGGCACGCCGAAAAGAAACGTTGGTTTGGAGCAGCGGCTCTAGGATGCCAACAGCCAATGCCGCCGTCAAGAATGGAGACGAAGAGCGATGAAACTCACAAAGATATCTCTCCACGCCCTACCCTATGCACTCGCCCGCCCACCAGGATGCCGCCCTCGGCGTCCACTTGCAGATGCAGCACATTGGGCCGCGTCAGCGCCGCCCCCTGCTCCACCCGCCACTGCAAGGGTCCCAGGCCGTTGAGCGCGCACCAGCCGCCCAGATTGGCGCAGGCCGATCCGGTGCCTGGATCTTCCAGCACTGCGCCCCGCTGTTCGAAAAACAGCCGCACGGTGGCGACGCCGCCGTCCTCGTGCCACAGATAGGCGACGCTGCGCCCCGGCCTCAAGGTGGCGTCGCGCAGCAGCAAGGCATGCACCGGACGGGCGCGCAACACCGCGCCGGCGCTGGCGGCGCGAATCAGCAGCTGTTCGCTGCCGGTGTCCACCCATACTGGCTCCAGCGCGATGTCCTCCTCGTCCAGCCCCAGCATCGCCGCGGCCTGAGCACGGCTGAGGCCGGCGGCGCGCGCGCTGGGCGGGTTCGCCCGCAAGGTGTAAACGCCGTCGCTGTGGAGGATGGGAATCAGGCCGGCGTTGGTGCGCAACTGAAAGCGGGAGTCCAGCTCCCCGCGCCAATGCAGCACCGCCGCCGCGCCCAGCGTGGGATGGCCGGCGAACGGCAGTTCCTGGCTGGGGGTGAAGATGCGCAGCCGCGCAGCCGCCTCCCCGTCCGGGAACAAAAATACGGTTTCCGACAGATTCATCTGTCTGGCCAAGAGCTGCATCTCGCGCTCGTCCAGCCCGCTGGCGTCGGAGAACACCGCCAGTGGATTGCCGCCGAAGCGCTCCTCGGCGAACACATTGACCAATTCGAACGAATACCCGCTCATGCCCCCTCCCGGAATGGATGACACGCCGCCGCGGCCAGTTTTTCCTCGACGCCGGCCAGACGCTCGGCCAGGGACTTCCTGGCCGGCGCCGCCGCCAAGGACTGCCGCAAGCGCCGCTGTTGAAGCTCCAGACCATGACAGCGGCGACGCGCTTTGTCCAGTTCCCGCGCTTGCGCACTCTCAGCGCGGCTGCGTTGCGCCTGTCGCCGCCGGGCCTCGCGCGCCTCTTCGGCGGCCCAGCGCCGGCTTTGGGCCTGGGACTCGGCCACGCCCCGGCGCTGGCGCTCATCCTGTTCCACCACGCTCAACGGGGGCGGCCGGAACGCTTCCGCCGCGCCGCCGTCGGCGCAGGCCCGGTCGCGGTAGGTCAATCCGCCTTCCGCGTCCCGACATTTGTAAACCTGGGCCCAGACCAGGCCCGGCAGCAATAACAACAGTGCGATCCAGATGCTCATGCGACCTCCGCGGCAGGAATGAACGATCCGGATAGTTAACATGAAAAAAGGCGGCCTGGGCCGCCTTGTGGTCTGACATTTCGAGCAGTTGGGCTGCTCAGAGCCTGTTTACGATCTCGCGAGCAAGAGCGAGACAAGGCGAAAACGGCTGAGAAAGCGGAGTGTACACACGGTACACGGGCCTTCTGAAGCTGTTCTCAACGCCGTATCGCCAACGCGCAGCAGATCGTGAACAGGCTCTTAGAGCACCAGAACCGCTTCCGCCTCCACCAACACGCCCTTGGGCAGGCTGGCCACGCCCACGGCGGCACGCGCCGGGAAGGGTTGGCTGAAATACTGGCCCATGATTTCGTTGAAGGTGGCGAAATTGGACAGGTCGGTCAGGTAAGCGTTGAGTTTGACGATCTGGTCCAGGCTGCCGCCGGCGGCTTCGCATACCGCCTTCATGTTCTTGAACACCTGGTGGGTTTCAGCGGCGAAACCGCCTTCCACCACGTTCATGGTGGCCGGGTCCAGCGGGATCTGGCCGGACAAGTAAACGGTGTTGCCGGCTTTCACGGCTTGCGAGTAAGCGCCGATGGCGGCCGGGGCCTTGTCGGTGTGAATGATTTCCTTAGCCATTATTCATCTCCTTCTTTCAGGAACAGGGTTAATAAGTCATTGAGGAAGCGTTGGCCCTTGAGCGTGGGCCGCAACATCACGGCGTCGCGCTCAATCAGGCCTTGCGCCTCGGCTTGCGTCAACGCGGATTGTATGCCGGACAGCGGCAGACCGGTGCGCTCTTGGAACAGGCGCAATTCGAAGCCTTCGGTCAGCCTCAGCAGGTTCATCATGAATTCGAACGGCAGTTCGTCGCGCGTCACCTTGCGGCTGCTTTGCAAGGGCTTGCCCTCGGCCACCGCTTTCAGATAGGCGGCCGGCTGCTTGTGACGCATCTGACGGACAATGCCCGCGTGGCTGCTGATCTTGCCGTGGGCGCCGGCGCCGATGCCGACATAGTCGCCGAACTGCCAGTAGTTGAGATTGTGCCGCGCGCGGCGGCCCGGCCGCGCGAAGGCCGAGGTTTCGTAGTGCTCGAAACCGGCGGCGGCGAGCCGCGCTTCGATCGCCTCCTGCATATCGGCGGACACTTCGTCGTCCGGCAGATTGCGCGGCGTCTCTGCGGCAAACAGGGTGTTGGGCTCTATCGTCAGGTGATAGGCGGACAGATGAGTAATCCCATAGGACAGTGCGGTGTCCAGATCGGCCAGCGCTTCGTCCAGGGTCTGCCCCGGCAACGCGTACATCAGGTCCAGATTGACGTTGTCGAAGTGGCTGAGCGCGATGTCGATGGCGCGACGCGCCTCCTCGCCGTCATGGATGCGGCCCAGCGCCTGCAAATGCGCAGGCTTGAAGCTCTGGATGCCGATGGACAAGCGGTTGATGCCGGCCTCGCGGTAGCCGCGGAAACGCTCGGCCTCGAACGTGCCGGGATTGGCTTCCATGGTGATTTCCGCATCCGGCTGCAGACGCATGCGCGCGCGCACGCCGGCCAGCAGCGCGTCCATCGCCTGCGGCGAGAACAGGCTGGGCGTGCCGCCGCCCATGAAGATGCTGGTCAAGGGACGGCCCCAGACTTCCGGCAGGCTGAATTCTAGATCGCGCAGCAAGGCGTCGACATAGGCCATCTCGTCGAAACCGCTCTTGGGCTCGTGCGAATTGAAGTCGCAATACGGGCACTTGCGCACGCACCACGGGAAATGGATGTACAGCGACAGCGGCGGCAGCTCCGTCAAAGCGGGCTGCCCGCCCAAGCCCCCAAGCGCGGACAGCGAGATCTTGGTCACCTGCACGTTGCGGCTCCTTGTCGCTTCAGCCGGGCGCAGAAAGGAAGGAAGGGCTTCATGCCAGCGCGCGCAGCTTGGCCAGCAGCGCCTGCATCGCCTGGCCGCGGTGGCTGACGCGGTTCTTCTCCGCCGCATCCAGTTCGGCCACGCTACAGCCGTGTTGCGGCAGCCAGAAATGTGGATCGTAGCCAAAGCCGCCCGTGCCGGCCGCCTCGTCTTTCACCTCGCCAAACCACATGCCGTCCGCCACCAGCGGCTGCGGATCGTCGGCGTGGCGCACCAAGACCAGCACGCAGTAATACCAGGCGCGGCGGTTGGCTTCGCCTTGCAGCGCCGCCACCAGCTTGGCGTTGTTGGCGGCGTCGGACTTGGGCTCGCCGGCGTAGCGGGCCGAATACACGCCCGGCGCGCCGGACAACGCCTCGACGCAGATGCCGGAGTCGTCGGCCAACGCCGGCAAGCCGGTCATGCGGCTGGCGTGGCGCGCTTTTTCCAGCGCGTTTTCCAGGAAAGTGTGGTGGGGCTCCGGACATTCCGGCACCTGCAGTTCCACCTGCGGAATCACTTGTATGCCCAGCGGCGCCAGCAGCGAGGAGAATTCCTTCAGCTTGCCGGCGTTGTTGCTGGCCATCACTAATTTGTCGAACATTGAGAACTCCATCGAATGCAACGCAGCCCCGACGACGCCGGGGCTGCGGACATAAGTATAAGAACTTATTCAAAGTCTCGCGAGCTAGCGCGAGACAAGGCGAAAACAGCTGAGAAAGCGGAATGTACAAGTGGTACATGAGCATTTCGAAGCCGTTTTCAACGCCGTATCGCCGACGCGCAGCAGACTTTGTTCAAAACAAGCTTAACGGCTGACCTTCACTTCCGTCCACATCCGCGCCAGCGAGCGCCGTTCCACCGGCGTCAGCTCACGCAGCACCGTCCATTTCTTCACGGTGTCCGGCGTCGGATCGATCACCGGATGGGCTTTCAAATCCGCGCGGAAAAAGGGGGCGGCGGTTTTAACCGGATTAGTGGCGCCGTTAAGGTTGGTCAGTTGGGCGGCGTTCTTGCCGTCCAGCATGAAGTTGATGAACTGATGCGCCAGGTCCGGGCGTTTGGCGCTGGCCAACACCGCCATGGTGTCCACGCCCAGTTCATTGCCTTCCTTCTGCGCCACATTGGCGATGTGGAAGCGGCGCTTGGCCTGCCGCGCGTCCTCGGCGGCCTGGAAGAACTCGGTGGAATAGCCCAGCGACACCCAGATATTGCCCACTGCCAGCTCTTTCAGATAACTGGCGTTGGAGAAGGTGGCCCAGTAGGGCTTGGCCTGCTTGATCACCGCCTGCGCCGCGCGATAATCCGCCTGGCTGGCGGTGTTCGGGTTCTTGCCCAGGTAGAACAGCGCGGCGGCGAACACCTCGCGCGAGCTGTCCAGCACGGTGACCTTGCCCTTGATCTTCTGCAGCACCTTGGGATCGAAGATCACGGACCAGCTGTGCGGATCGATGCCCAGTTTCTGCAAGCGCTCCGCGTTGTAGCCGACCGAGGTCAGCGACAGCACCGTGGGCACGGTGTAACGGTTGCCGGGATCATAGCTTTGGGACAAGTAAGCGGGGTCGACGTTCTTCAGATTCGGCAGCTTGGCGTGATCCAGCGGCCGCAGCAGCTTCTGTTTGCTCATCGCCTGGATCACGAAGCTGGATGGAAACACCATGTCGTAACCCTTGGCCCCGGCCGCCAGCTTGGCCAGCATTTCCTCATTGTCGCCGTAGTAATTCTGCACCACGCGGCAATCACAGCTTTTCTCGAACTGACGGAGGATGGCGTCCGACAGTGAGCCGCTCCAGTTATAGATGTGCAAGACGTCCTTGGGTCCGGCCCAGACGGCGGACGACAGGATGGAGGACAATAGGACAAGCTTCAGCGGTTTCAATTCAGATTCACCTCCAGACGGCCATGACCAGCATGGCGAACAGAAAAGGCGGCAAGCCGCCATGGCGGGTTTCCCTCTTGGGAAGCCCCGCGACGTAGAACCTGTTCAAAGTCCGCTTAGCATCGACAAGCGTCGCGTTCTGATGCCCATGCGCGGTAGGCGCATTAACGCTTCTTCAACGGTTTCGGTCTTGTCTCGCGCTAACCAGCGAGACTTTGAACAAGCTCTTAAATACGGCGGCGTCGGGCCCTGCCTCAGCAAGAGCAACGCTCTCGCCTTGCTACAGCAGACCCCGGCGCCGCGAATCCGTTCCTGGCCGCAACGGCCAGGCGGTTTATTCGGCGCGGCGGGCTGCGCCCAGCGTCGCCTCCAGCGCCTGTTGCAGCAGGCGCTCGTCGGCGCCGTCCAGCAATTTGGCGTCGGACAGCATGCGCCGCCAGTTGCGCGCGCCGGGAATGCCCTGAAACAGGCCCAGGATGTGGCGGGCGATATTGCGTGTCTTGTGGCCCTCGGCCAGACGCGCCGCCACATAGGGCATCATCGCGGCCACCACCTGTTCTCGCTCCGGCGCGGCGGCGACGCCGTAGTAGCGCTGGTCCCAATCCGCCATCAGCCAGGGGTTGTGGTAGGCCTCGCGCCCCACCATCACGCCGTCGACGTGGCGCAGATGCTCGTCAATGTCGGCCTGGCTTTTGACGCCTCCGTTGATCAGGATTTCCAGATCCGGACGCTCCTGCTTCAGCCGATAGACGTAATCGTATTTCAAGGGCGGGATTTCGCGGTTTTCCTTGGGGCTCAGGCCTTTGAGAATGGCGTTTCGCGCATGCACGATGAAAGTGCGGCAGCCGGCGTCCGCCACCTGGCCGACGAAATCGCTCAGGTAATCGTAATGCTCGATGCGGTCGATGCCGATGCGGTGCTTGACCGTCACATCAATGGACACCGCGTCGCGCATCGCTTTGACGCAGTCGGCCACCAGCTGCGGCTCGGCCATCAGGCAGGCGCCGAAAGCGCCTTTCTGCACCCGTTCCGACGGGCAGCCCACGTTCAGATTGACCTCGTCGTAGCCCCACTCCGCCGCCAGCTTGGCGCAACGCGCCAGCTCCGCCGGCTCGCTGCCGCCCAGTTGCAAGGCCAGCGGATGTTCCGCCTCGTCGAAACGCAGGTGGCGTTCAACGTCGCCATGCAACAACGCTCCGGTGGTCACCATCTCGGTGTACAGCCAGGCATGCCGAGTGATCTGACGCGCGAAATAGCGGTAGTGACGGTCGGTCCAATCCAGCATCGGCGCCACCGATAGACGGCGCGGCGGCAAGCCGTCGCTGTTCCCAACCCTAGAATGCTGCACTCCGCTGTCCTGCATCGTATCCATATCCACCCGAAACCAGATCGCCGCTCAGCGCCGGCTGCAGACCGGCCCGCCATCGCGCTAAGCGTTTGAAAAAAGGCATGAATTATCCTCCCGCACCCGAACAAGGGTCAAGCATTTAGGCAAAAACACCGAGCAATCAAAGGGATATGGCGATTATGGCCCAACGATTCTCCCCCGCAGGCAACTTTTTCAAGAATTGAATTTCATAAGCTTTAACTACGGCGACCGCATCTTCGCGCCGGACGCGCCCTGGCAGGGGTGTCTGGCGTGCCAATCCATTACTAACAAGAATCATTCACAAATGAATATATTCATGAAAAGAGAATCCAGCCCTCGCGCCTGTCCGCCGGACCAGCGTTGCAGGCTGTCGGGCGGGCCTGCCCGTCATTCCGGATGTTTCCACTTCAGCACAAGGTTGACCCATGTTTAAACCATACTCCCTGCGCTTACCGGCGCTGATGCTATTGCCGGCGCTGTTGAGCGGCTGCCTGGACCAGCCCAGCGTCGAACAGCAAGCCGCGCGCATCGTCGAACAAATGAGCCCCCGCGAGAAAATCGGCCAGAAAATCATGATGGCCTTCCGCTACTGGTGCCCGGACGATCAGCCCGCCTGCACCGCCGGCATGACCGAACTGCCGGAAGCCGCCAGCCGCTCCTTGCGCGACAACGCCATCGGCGGCGTGATTCTGTTCGCCAACAATCTGACCGATCTGCAGCAAACCCGCCGCCTGTCCGAGCAGATCCGCAAGGCGCGGCCGCAAAACAGCCCGGTCGGCCTGTTGATTGGTTCTGACCAGGAGGGCGGCAATGTCTTCCGCTTGCCGCGTCCGCTGGCCACCAGCTTTCCTGGCAATATGGCGCTGGGCGCCGCCTATGAAGCAACTCGGGATAGTGGCCTGGCCCGCGACTCCGGCCGCGTGCTGGCCGCCGAGATCCGCGCCGTCGGCTTCAACGTCAACTTTGCCCCGGACGTGGACGTCAACAGCAATCCGCTCAATCCGGTAATCAATGTCCGCGCCTACGGCGACGACCCCGCCACCATCAGCCTGCTGGGCCAGGCCACGACGCAAGGCATGCGCGAGCAAGGCGTGATCGGCTCCTTCAAACACTTCCCCGGCCACGGCGACACCGCCACCGACTCCCATTACGGTCTGCCCGTGGTCAACAAATCGCGCGCCGACGCCTACGCCATCGACCTGGCGCCCTACCGCCAAGCCATCGCCTCCGGCCAGCCCCCGGAGATGATCATGACCGCCCACATCCAGTACCCGGCGCTGGACAACAGCCAAATCACCGCCCGCAACGGCGAACGCATGATCGCGCCGGCGACCATGTCGCGCAAAATCCAGCACGATCTGCTGCGCGGCGAGATGGGCTACCAGGGCGTCACCGTCACTGACGCGCTGGACATGAAGGGCATCAGCGATTTCTTCGAGCAGGCCGACGCGGTAATCAAGGTGTTCCAGGCCGATGTCGACATCGCGCTGATGCCCACCGAATTCCGCACCGCCGCGCAAGCCGGCCGGCTGCGTCAATTAATCGACCAAGTAGCCGCCGCGGTGGCGGACGGACGGATAGACCGCGCCGAACTGGACCGCTCGGTGCGGCGCATCGTGGCGATGAAGTTGCGCAACGAGGTCACCCCTGCCGGCGAAGCCAAGCCGTTGCCGGAGTTGAGCACCATAGGCGGTGCGGAACACCGCGCGGTGGAAGATAAGATCACCCGGCAATCCATCACCCTGCTGCGCAATCAGGGCGCGGCGCTGCCGTTGCGCTCGCCCAGCCAGCGCATCTTCATCCTGACGCCCTGGGGCGAGCAGGCCGAGGCGATGCGTCGCCGCTTTGATGAGAAAGGCTATCGCCAAGTCAGCGGCGCCAAGCTGAGCGCCACGCCGTGGGAGGCCCAGAAACAGGCGATCGATCAGGCCGACGTGGTCGTCATCGGCACCCTGGCCACCGGCGTCAGCCCGGTGGAGCGCAACGGCGACCCCAACGCGCCGGCCCTTGCGCCTCGACTGAAACGCAGCCTGCCGACTGAAGCGGCGTCGGCGCCGATGTCCGGCAACGGCTCCCTGGTCTTCAACGTGGCGGAAGACCTGCCGTCCTTGCAAACCCGTTTCGCCCGCAGCCTGTCCGCGCCGCCGCTCAGCGAGGCGCAACAAATGCGCAATGCGATGGAATACGCCAAACGGCAAGGCAAGAAGCTGATCCACGTGACCTTGCGCGCGCCTTACGACGTGATCAATTACGACGATCTGGCAGACGCCACGCTGGCCACCTACTCCTACTACGGTTATGAGAACGGCCTGCGCGGGCCCTCCATGCCGGCGCTGGTGGACGTCATGCTGGGCGCGAACCCGCCGGGCGGCAAGCTGCCGGTGGCCATCCATGCGCTGGATGAAAACGGCCAGCCGGGCGCGTTGCGCTACGCGCGCGGTTTTGGGCTGAGGTTCTGACGAAGCATCGCTCTTCTTAACCCTCCTCCTAACGCACCGCGGCCCTCCGGCCGCGGTGTTTTCTTTTGTCCTTGCGGGGGCGGAGCCGCAACCCCAAGGCATTCGCATCGAAATAGACACAATTTATACTGTATGAATATTTTGTGCGCTGCAGTATCATGAGATTGAACTCGCGGCTGAAGACGCCCGCACAACAGGGCCGCAAGCCGCGCGGAACCGGGCTACCCTCAAATAAGAAAGCAAGCGCATGGCCATAGAATCCAACGCTGTCCTGCCGGACTTCGCCGCGTGGAGCATGTCCAAGGACTTTCCCAGCGGTCATCAAGTCGGCCGCCACCAACACCGCGAAGGCCAACTGATTTTCGCCGTCTCCGGCGTGATGGAGCTGTCTACCTCCGACGGCCTGTGGCTGGTGCCGCCGCAGCGCGGCGTCTGGATGCCCCCGGCGGTGGAGCACAGCATGCGTGCCCGCGGCACGGTGTCCTTGCGCACGCTGTACATACAGTCCCCCCGCTACTTGGCGCAGTTGCCGCGTCACTCCAAAGCCATCGCCATTTCGCCGCTGATGCGGGAAATCATCATCCGCCTGATGCGCACGCACGCCATTCCCCACGACAACCAAAAAGAAGGCCGCTTGCTGGATTTACTGATCGACGAAATCGAATGGTCCAGCGAAACGGCCTTGCCACTGCCCCCGCTGGGCGACCCGCGCTTGCAACGGGTATGCTCGGCGATTCTGGCCAATCCAGGCGACCGCCGCGGCCTGAGCGAATGGGCGGAACTGGTGGGCGCGTCCAGCCGCACGCTGGCGCGCTTGTTCCAACAGGAGTTGGGCGTGTCCTATCTATACTGGCGCCAACAAGTATGCGCAATGGCGGCCCTGCCGCGGCTGGGCGCCGGCGAGCCGGTCACCCTGATTGCCTCCGACCTGGGCTACGAAACCCCCGGCGCGTTTTCCTCCATGTTCCGCCGCATTATGAACGCGGCCCCCAGCCAGTACTTCTCCTGAGCTCATAAGCTGTTCAAAGCCGCGCCGGCAAAAGCGAGGCTTTGAGCAGCCACTCCTCCACCTCGCGGCCCCGCGCGCCGACACAGCTTTGCCGCAGCGCAGCATGATTGTCCGTTTTGACGCAGCAATTGTCCGCTTGCAAGAAGCCTGAGCCAAACCGTTTCAATATGATAAATAGCTATTGAAACCGCTGTCTGGCCAGGTGACCATGTCCCATCCCAACTACGACGCCAAACGCTATTGGCTGCTGATTCTGGCCGCCACCTTTTTGTTTGGCTCCACCTTCCCCACCTCCAAGATCGTGCTTTCGGAAATGCCGCCCTTATGGGCGGCGGTGGCGCGCTTCACCGCCGCCGCCGCCGGCATCGTCCCCATACTGCTGTGGCAGCGCTTCCGCTATCCGCGCGCTTTCGTCCGCCCGCGCCCCTGGGGCGTGCTGGCGCTGATCGGGCTGCTGCAAACCGCCGGCTCGATGGGCTTTCTCAATATCGGGCTGCGCAGCACCACACCGGCCAAGGCCGCCATCCTGATGGCCTGCACCCCCTTGATCGTGGCCTTGATGTCGCGGCTGGCGCTAAAGGAAAAAATCCACCCTCTGGCCGCCGTCGGCCTGGTCCTCGCTTTCTTCGGCGTCGCCGTCTGCATCGGCTTGAACAAGCTGGACGGCTTCGGCGCCGGCGACGCGCTGGTGCTGTGCGGCGCGGCCTGTTGGGCCGCGTCCACGCTGGTGATCAAGGGCAGCCGCATCGTGATCAACGTCTGGGCGCTGACTTTTTGGCAGATGCTGGTCGGTTCGGCCTGCCTGGCGCTGCTGGCCTGGGCCGGCGGAGAAGTCCCCGCCCCGCCGCACAGCGAGCGGGTGTTGGCCGCCTTTTTGTGGCTGGCGCTGCCGGCCACCACCGGGGCCATGGCGCTGTGGTTCATGGCGCTGGACCTGGGCGGCGCGGTGCGCACCAGCGGCTTCCTGTTTCTATCTCCGCTGTTCGCCACCCTGATTTCCTTTGTCGCCTTCGGCTATTCGCTGTCGTTGCATGAACTGATCGGCGGCGTGCTGATCGGCGTTGGCATTTATCTGGTGTCCAAGCGCCCAACCGCCGCCGCGCAGCCTCAAACCGCGCCCGCCGGCGACCAGATCTGAGCGCCGTCGCTTTTTACCCTTTATTCACATGAGCTTTCCCACCATGCAAAAACTCATCATCACCGCCGCCGTCAACGGCGGCATCACCAGCCGGCAAAAACATCCGGGCGTTCCGTTCTCGCCTGAGGAAATCGCCCAGGCCGCCTACGAATGCTGGAACGCCGGCGCGGCGGTGGTCCACATCCACGCCCGCAACCCGGACGGCACGCCCAGCTACGACGCGGACGTCTACGGCGAGATCGTCCGCCGCATCCGCGATCGCTGCGACATCCTGATCAATCTGAGCACCTCCGGCCTCAACCTGCCGCCGCAACTGGAGAAGAAGGAAGCCTGGAATCACCTGCCCTTCCGCCCCGACATCGCCTCCTTCAACTGCGGCTCGGTCAACCACGGCAGCAAGCCCTTCATCAATCCGCCGGAGCTGGCGCGCGCGCTGGCCTTGGACATCCGCGAATACCGCGCCAAGCCGGAGATCGAGGTCTACCACCAGGGCATCATCGGCGAGGCGCTGAAACTGCAGGAAGATGGCTACCTGAGCGGCCCGCTGTGCTTCAGCTTCGCCATGGGCATACAGGGCGGCGCGGCCGCCACTTGCAAGAACCTGCTGCATTTCGTCGAAAGCATTCCGCAGGACAGCGTGTGGTCCGCCCTGGGCATAGGCAAACACCAGCTGGCGATCAATCTGCACACCCTGCTGCTGGGCGGCCATGTTCGCACCGGCCTGGAAGACAACGTCTATTACCGCTACGGCGAACTGGCCCGCGACAACGCCCAACTGGTGGAGCGCCTGGCGCGCCTGGCCGGCGAAGTCGGCCGCGAGATCGCCTCCCCCGCCGAAGCCAAGCAGATTCTGGGCATCCACTAAGAACATGTTTACGTTCTCGCGAGCAAGAGCGAGACAAGGCGAAAACGGCTGAAGAAGCGGAGTGTACATACGGTACATGAGCATTCCGAAGACGGTTTCAACGCCGTATCGCCGATGCGCAGCAGATCGTAACGCCAAGCCATTCAAAGGACACACTACATGAGCACGATCGATCCGAATCCGCACAAAGAACAAGGTCTGGAAATCTACGGCGCGCCGCTGAACCAGGCCAAACTGGCCGTGGTGCTGCTGCACGGCCGCCGCCAGAGCGCCCAGGACGCCTACAAAAACGGTGAGGCCATCGGCCTGGCCGACGTCGCCTATATCCTGCCCATCGCCAAGGACCGCACCTGGTATCCGCACAGCTTCATGGCGCCGCTGGAGAGCAATCAGCCCGCGCTGGATCAGGCGCTGGATTGCGTCGAGGCCACCATCGAAGAATTGCGCGGCTACGGCTTCGCTAACCGCCAGATCGTATTGATGGGCTTCTCCCAGGGCGCTTGTCTGGCCGCCGAATTCATCTATCGCCGCCCCAGCCCGATAGGCGGGCTGATCGCCTTCTCCGGCGGCCTGTTCGGCCCCGACGAGTCTGCCTGGGGCGAGCCAACCGCGGCGCTGGACTTCCCGGCCTTCTTCGGCACCAGCGACAGCGACAGCTGGATGCCGCTGGAGCGGATCCAACGCAGCGCCGAGACCTTCCGTCGCGCTGGCGCCAAGGTGGATTTCCGCGTTTATCCGGACATGCCCCACCACGTTTGCGCCGACGAAATAGACGCGGCGCGCGATTTGCTGTCCGCGCTGTTGCAACCGCAAACCAGCTTGAGCTGAGAGGAAACCGCAATGACCGACGCCTTCATCTGCGACGCCGTGCGCACACCCATCGGCCGCTTCGGCGGCGCCTTGTCCGGCGTGCGCGCCGACGATCTGGCCGCGGCGCCGCTGCGCGCCCTTCTTGAGCGCAATCCGGGCCTGGACCCGGCGGAGATAGACGAAGTCATCCTGGGCTGCGCCAACCAGGCCGGCGAGGACAACCGCAACGTGGCCCGCATGAGCCTGCTGCTGGCCGGCTATCCGGAGAGCGTCCCGGGCCTGACTGTGAACCGCCTGTGCGCCTCCGGTCTGGACGCGGTGGCGCTGGCGGCGCGCGCAATCAAGTCCGGCGAGGCCGAGCTGCTGATCGCCGGCGGCGTGGAATCCATGTCGCGCGCGCCCTTCGTGATGCCGAAGTCGGAAAAAGCCTTCGGCCGCGACATGCAGATCTACGACACCACCATAGGCTGGCGCTTCGTCAATCCGGTGATGGAGAAGCAATACGGCGTGGACACCATGCCGGCCACCGCGGAGAACGTGGCGCGTGAATTCGGCGTTAGCCGCCAGGATCAGGACGCCTTCGCGCTGCGCAGCCAGCAGCGTTACTTCGCCGCGCTGGAAACCGGCGCCTTCGCCGAGGAAATCGTGCCGGTGACGATTCCACGCCGCAAGCAGGACCCGCTCATCGTCAGCCGCGACGAACACCCGCGCCAGACTTCTCTGGAGGAACTGGCCAAGCTCAAGGCGCTGTTTGGCCCGGAATCCAGCATCACCGCCGGCAACGCCTCCGGCGTCAACGACGGCGCGGCGGCGATGATCATCGCCTCGGCTTCGGCGGCGCAACGTCACGGCCTGCGTCCGCGCGCGCGGGTGCTGGCCTCGGCCAGCTCCGGCATCGCGCCGCGCATCATGGGCGCGGGCCCGATAGAGGCCAGCCGCAAGGCGCTGCGCCAGGCCGGCCTGGGCATCGAGGACATCGACATCATTGAACTGAACGAAGCCTTCGCCGCTCAGGCGCTGGCGGTCACCCGCGCGCTGGGCCTGCCGGACAACAGCGAACGCGTGAATCCCAAAGGCGGCGCCATCGCGCTGGGCCACCCGCTGGGGATGAGCGGCAGCCGGCTGGTTTTGACCGCCGCCGCGCAGTTGCAGGCCAGCGGCAAGCGCTACGCGCTGTGCACCATGTGCGTGGGCGTGGGACAGGGCGCGGCTCTGATTCTGGAGCGGGTATAAGCCGGACGAGGCGGCCATGACGGCCGCCGCCAAACCATACGAGGGGGGAAACATGCATCAACACGCCAATATCAAAAAAGCCATTCAGTTGAGTAACAGCTTCTGGGACATCACCACCCAGGCCGGCATGGCCAATATCGTCACCCGCAACCTGGGCGACGGCCGTCACGAGGCGGTGGCCAACGGCAAGCGCTTCGTCAATATGTCGTCCTATTCCTATCTGGGCCTGGACTCGCACCCGGACATCCTGCAAGCGGCGGCGGACGCGGTGTTGAACACCGGCTCGTTGAATACCTCGATTTCGCGCATCCGCGTGCAGTTCGACATCCTGCAGCAGGCGGAGGACGCGCTGGCGGAACTGGTGGATGCGGAAACGCTGACCGTGCCGTCTTGCGCCGCCGCCGCCGCGGCCGCCCTGCCCCTGCTCGCCTCCGGCGCGCTGACCGAGGATGTGCCGCCCTTGATGGTGTTCGACAAGAACGCCCACTTCTGCCTGAACATGATGAAGCCGATCTGCGCCGACGAGGCCGAGATCCACACCATCCGCCACAATGATCTGAACACGCTGGAAGACCTGTGCAAAACGCATGCGCGCGTGGCCTACGTCGCCGACGGGGTCTACAGCACCGGCGGCATGGCCCCGGTACCGGAGCTGCTGGCGTTGCAGGACAAATACGGTTTGTTCCTGTTTTTCGACGAAGCTCACGGTCTGTCCACGCTGGGCCGCCATGGCCGCGGCCTGGTGCTGGAAACCATGGGCGGCATCAATGAGCGCACCTTGATCGTCACCTCGCTGAACAAGGGCTTCGGCGCGTCCGGCGGCGCCATCTTCCTGGGCCCGCGCCACCACGCGGAGCGCCGTAAGCTGGCCACCCGCTTCGGCGGACCGGTGACTTGGTCGCAACGCATCAACACCGCCGGCCTGGGCGCCATCATCCAGTCCGCGGCCATTCATCGCTCCGAGGAGCTGCCGCGCCTGCAACAGCGGTTGCAGGACAATATCCGCCTGTTCGACCAACACGTGGCCTCCGACAATAGCGGCGAGCCGCTGCCCATCCGCTTCGTCTCCATCGGCTCGGAAGAAAACACCATCTTCTACGCCAAGAGCTTGCTGGAAGACGGTTTCTACACCTCGCCCATCTTCTTCCCGGTGATCGCCAAGGGCCGCGCCGGCCTGCGCATCATGATCCGCGCCAATATGAGCACGCAGGAGATCGAACGCTTCGCCGCCTGCCTCAATCAGTTGCGAGCCGCCCATGAATGAAAAAACCCTGACCGCGCCGCAAGCGGCGCTGGCGCAGCCGGCCGGCCGGCTGATGGTGCTGGCCTGCCTGATCGTGTTCATGGCGCAGATGGCCACCACCGTGTATCTGCCTTCGCTGCCGGCGGTGATGCGGGAATTGGCGATGAGCCAGAGCCTGGTGGAGATGTCCATTTCCGGCTACGTGGTGGGCGCGGCCTTGCCGGTGCTGTTCTGGGGCTCGGCGGCCGACCGCTGGGGCCGGCGCGGACCGCTGCTGATTTCGCTGGCGCTATTCATCGTCTGCAGCCTGCTGCTCGCCTTCGTGTCCAACGCCGCGGAGCTGCTGACGCTGCGCGTGGCGCAAGGCATCGCCGGCGGCGGCGCGGCCATCATCGCCCGCATCATCGTGCGCGATCACTGGCGCGGCGACGATCTGGCTCGCAAATTATCCGTGCTGTCCATCGCCTTCATCACCGCGCTGGGCGGCGGCCAGTTCATCGGCGGTCTGATCGGCAAATACAGTCATTGGGAAGCCGGTTTCGCCTTGATGGCGGTCACCGGCGCCGTGGCGGCGCTGCTGACCATGGGCCTGCCGCTGCAAGCCGGCCGCCCGGCCGCCTCGGCCTCCGGCCCCAGCCCGTACTGGCGCATTCTGCGCCGCCCCGGCTTTCTATGGCCTGCCTGCGCCGGCGGCCTGGGCTTCGCCACCACGGTGACCTTGCAAGAAGTCAGCCCCTTTGTGTTTCAGGAGCACTTCGGCCTCGCGGTGGCCGGTTTCGGCAACGTCGGCCTGTTGATCGGCCTGTCTTACTTCAGCGGCGCCATGGTGGTGAACCGTCTGGTGGCCCGCGTGGGCGGGTTGCGGCTGATGCGCGCCGGCTCGGCGCTGCTGGCCGCGGCCACGCTGGCCATGCTGCTGGGCTGGCATCTGGGCTTGTTGGAGCATCAGCCCGGCTTGTGGCTGTTCATCGGCCTCTACTGCCTGACCATCTTCGGCCAGGCGGTGCTGTTTCCCAACAGCATGGCCACCGCCGTCAGCGACGCCAAGGAACACGGCGCGCATGCGATGGCCTTGTGCGGCTTCCTGCAGCAAGGGCTGGCCGGCATCGCCGCCACCGTCTCGGTGCTGCTGCATCACGATGGCGCCTGGACGCTGGCGGTAGCCGCCCTCGGCCTGTTGACCCTGTCCCAAGTGCTGTTCAAGGTGCGCCCGCGCGCGTCCTGAATCGAGGAAGCTTATTCATGTCCCGTATTGAATCCCGCGTTCCCGCCTCCGGCGAGGCGTTTGAACGCAATGCCGAAGCCTACCGCCAACTGCGCGAGCGCATCGCCGCCGCCCGCGACGCCGCCCTGCAAGGCGGCGGCCCCGAAGCGCGCGCCAAACAGGCGGCCAAGGGCAAGCTGTCCCCGCGCGAGCGCTTGTCGCTGCTGCTGGACCCCGGCACGCCCTTTCTGGAGATCGGCCAACTGGCCGCCCACGACGTTTACGACCACGCGGTGCCCTGCGCCGGCATCGTCACCGGCATCGGCATCGTCGCCGGCCACGCAGTGGCGGTATTCGCCAACGATGCCTCGGTCAAGGGCGGCACTTATTACCCGCTGACACTGCGCAAGCATCTGCGCACCCAGCAGATCGCCCGCGAACAAGGCCTGCCCTGCCTCTATCTGGTGGATTCCGGCGGAGTCTACCTCCCCTTGCAGGAAGACATTTTCCCGGATGAGCAGCACTTCGGCCGCATCTTCCGCAATATCGCCGAGATGTCGGCGCTGGGCCTGCCGCAGATCTCCGCGGTGCTCGGCTCCTGCACCGCCGGCGGTGCCTACATCCCGGCGATGAGCGACGAAACCATCATCGTGCGCGGCAACGGCTCCATCTTTCTGGGCGGCCCGCAACTGGTGCGAGCCGCCACCGGGGTAATCGTGGACGCGGAAACCCTGGGCGGAGCCGACGTGCACGCCCGCGACAGCGGCGTGGCAGACCACTATGCGCTGAGCGACGAGCACGCGCTGCGGCTGATGCGCGACATCGTGGCCCGCCGCGGCCGCGGCAGGCAGTACGCACCGCCGCAAACGCCGCGGCCACCGCGTTATGATCCGGCTGAGCTGGCCGGCATCGTCAGCGCCAACCCGCGCGAACATATTCCGGCGCGGGAAATCCTGGCCCGGCTGCTGGACGACTCCGCCTTTGCCGAATACCGCGCCCGCTTCGGCGCCACCATTCTGTGCGGCACCGGCCACATCGGCGGCTATCCGGTGGGCGTGCTGATCAACGACGGGGTGTTGTTCTCGGAGAGCGCGCAAAAAGCGGCCAACTTCATCGAACTATGCGCGCAACGCGGCATTCCCCTGCTATTCCTGCACAATATCAACGGCTTCATGGTGGGCGCGGAATACGAGGCCGGCGGCATCGCCAAGCACGGAGCCAAGATGGTCAACGCCGCCTCCTGCGCCCGCGTGCCCAAATTCAGCATCCTGATCGGCGGCAGCTACGGCGCCGGCAATCTGGCCATGTGCGGCCGCGCCATCGGCCCGCAGTTGATGGCGATGTGGCCCAACGCCAAGACCACGGTGGTGGGCGGGGAGCAGGCGGCAACAGTGCTGGCGCTGATCCGCGCGGAACAATTGGAAAAACAGGGCAAGGCCTGGACGCCGGAAGAAGAGGAAAGCTTCAAGCGGCCGATCCGCGACGCCTACGAGCGCCAGGGCCAGGCGCTGTACGTGGCGGCCCGCATGTGGGTGGACGCCATCGTCGACCCGGCCCAGACCCGCGAATGGCTGGCGCTCAGCCTGGCGCTGGCCGCCGCCGCTCCCGTCCAAGACACCCGCTTCGGCGTTTTCAGGATGTAAACACCATGTTCAAACGAATTTTGATCGCCAACCGCGGCGAGATCGCGCGCCGCATCGCCCGCAGCTGCCGGCGGCTCGGTATCGAGCATGTCGCCGTCTACTCCACGGCCGACGCCGACGCCGCGCACCTGGAAGGGGCCGCGGAGCGGCGCTGGATAGGCGAGGCCCCGGCCAGCGCCAGCTATCTGAATGGAGAGGCCATCATCGCCGCGGCGCTGGCCAGCGGCTGCGAGGCCATTCATCCCGGCTACGGCTTCCTCTCGGAAAACGCCGACTTCGCCCGAGCGGTGACCGCCGCCGGCCTGGTTTTCATAGGCCCGGACGCCGACACCATCGCCCAGATGGGAGACAAAGCGCGCGCGCGTCAGTTGATGGCGGCGGCGGGCGTGCCGGTAACGCCGGGCTCGGCGGAGGCCACCGAATCCTACGGTCTGATCCTGGAGAGCAGCGCCGAGATAGGCTATCCGGTCATCCTCAAGCCGGTGGCCGGCGGCGGCGGAAAAGGCATGCAGGTGGTGTGGAAAGAAGCCGCGCTGCGCGAGGCGGTGGACGCCGCCGTGCGCGTCGGCCGCTCCAGCTTCGGCGACGGCCGCTTGCTGGTGGAGCGCTACATCGCCCAACCGCGCCACCTGGAAGTACAGGTGTTCGGCGATAGTCACGGCAATGTGGTGCATCTGTTCGAACGCGAGTGCTCCTTGCAGCGTCGCCACCAGAAAATCATCGAAGAGGCGCCGGCCTGCGCGATGCCGGCCGCCACCCGCGCCGCGCTGCTGGACACCGCGGTGCGCGGCGCGGCAGCCATCGGCTACCGGAACGCCGGCACTTTTGAATTCATCCTGGCGCCGGACGGCCAGTTTTATTTCCTGGAAGTGAACACCCGCTTGCAGGTGGAACACCCGGTTACCGAGGCCGTCACCGGCCTGGACTTGGTGGAATGGCAGCTGCGCGTGGCCGCCGGCGAAGCCTTGCCGCTGCGCCAGGAGGAGATCCGCGCAGATGGCCACGCCATCGAGTGCCGAGTCTACGCCGAAGACCCGCTGCGCGAATTCGCGCCCATGCCGGGCAAGGCGCTGCTGGCGCGCTGGCCGCAAGGCTGCCGAGTGGACGCGGCCTTCGACGGCGGCGGCGGCGAAGTACCGGCCTTCTACGATCCGATGCTGGCCAAGCTGATCGCCCACGGCGGCAACCGCGGCGCGGCGCTGGACACGCTACAGGCCGCCGCGCGCGACACCGCGCTGCCGGGCCTGACCAGCAATCTGGGCTTCATCGACCGGCTGCTGCGCGAACCGCGAGTGCGGGCCGGCCTGCTGGACACCCATCTGGTCGACCAGCTCGCCGCCGCGCCGGAAAGCGCGCCGGTGGCCGAAGCCGTCGCCTGCGCCGCAGCCGTCGAACTGGCGCTGAACTGCGCCGAATCATCCTCGCCCTGGCAGGGCGGCATCGGCCCCCACGACCGCGCCGCGCTGGACCCGGACGCGCCCTTGGGCCGCCTGAGCTATCGCGCCGGCGCTTCGCGCTGGCAGGCCCGGCTGCTGGAACGCGCCGGCGCCCATGCCCGCGTGGCGGTGGGAGAGCGGAGCCTGTGCGTGGAACTGAGCCGCGACGGCGAGCTGTGGCGCGGCGAGGTGGACGGGCTGCGCTGGAGCGCCCTGCCCTGCGGCGACGATATGGAGCTGACGGTGGGCGGCCATCGACTGCGCTTACAGGCGGAGCAGCCGGAGGCCGCCGAGGCGGACGCCGACGCCGGCCAACGGGTGACCTCGCCGATGCCGGGCACGGTGGTGGCGCTGCCGGTGGCCGTCGAACAGCGCGTGGAAGCCAACCAGGTACTGGCCGTGGTCGAAGCGATGAAGATGGAAAACCGGATCTATGCGCCGCGCGCCGGCGTCGTCAGCGCGCTGCACTGCCGGGTGGGCGACATTGTCGCCGCCGACCAGGTGCTGGTCAGCGTCGCGGCCGACGACGTGTGATCGCGCTCTAGCCGCTCAGCCATGAAAAAAGCGCGGGCCACGGCCCGCGCTTTGTCTTGGCTTGCTGACGTTCAGGACTGCGCGGTGGCGCTCAGGCCGGCCAGCTGTTGGCGTTCCGGCTGCCGGAAATCCACCGCCATCATCACGGATAGCGCGGTGATGGTGATGATGGAAAAGAAGAACACCTGACGCGCCCAGACGCGGTCGTCGGTGCTGCTCTTGTAGCCGGACAAGGCCATCTTCAGCCACCACAGGCTGGTGGCTCCGGCCACCGCCAGATAGCCGTAGCCGGCGTATCCGCCGAAAGCCAGCATCGCGGTGGCGGCGCCGAAGGCCAGGATGTAAAGCACGATCTGGCGCTTGGCGCTGGAAATGCCCTTGACCACCGGCAACACCGGAATCCCCGCCGCCTGGTAATCCTGCAGGCGGAAGATGGCGATGGCGTAGGAATGCGGCATCTGCCACAGACAGAACATCAGCAGCAGGATAGCCGCGCCGGCGTCGAAACGGCCGGTCACCGCGCAGTAGCCGGCCACCGGCGGCACCGCGCCGGACAAGCTGCCCACCAGGGTGCCGTACACCGAATGGCGCTTCATATAGAGGCTGTACACCCCCACATAGATGACGAAGCCGAACAGCACGCAGCCGAAGGCCAGCGGATTGGTCCAGCGCCACAGCGCGTAGAAGCCGGCCAAGCCGAGCAGCAGGCCGTGAGCCAGCGCCGCCCGGGTGCTCATCGCGCCGGTGACCAGCACCCGCTTGCGGGTACGGGCCATCTTGGCGTCGATGTCCTGGTCTATGCAGTTGTTGATCGCACAGCCGGACGCCACCACCAGCGAGAGGCCGGCCAGCGTGGCCAGCAGCAAGCTCCAGTCAACCCGGCCCTGGGCCGCCAGCAGAAAGCCGCCGACGGCCGAGATCAGGTTGCCGAAGATGATGCCCGGCTTGGTCACCTGCAAATAGCGCTTGAATTTCAAGGCGGTCTCTCTCAACGCCGTCTCAACGCATCATCAGCGCGTCGGCGGTGTAGATGATCCAGATCGACAGCCCGACCAGCAGCACGATCACCATGCCGGTGAACAGGAAGGACATGGTGTTGAGCTTGCCCTCCTTGCTGAAGTCCAGGTGCAGGAAATACTTCAGATGCACCACGATCTGCACCACCGCCAGCGCGAAGATGCCGATGGCCGTCGCCTGCGGCGTGAAGGCGCCGCCCATCACCATCCAGAACGGAATGGCGGTGAGCACCACCGACAGCAGGAAGCCGATCAGATAGCTTTTCACGCTGCCGTGCGCGGCGTGTTCATGTGCCTGGCTCATCCCATGGCTCCTTTCAGGTAGACGACGGTGAACACGCAAATCCACACGATGTCGAGGAAGTGCCAGAACAGCGACAGGCAGTTCAGGCGCGTCATCGCGCGGCCGGTCAGGCCGGTCTTGGCCACCTCCATCATCATCACCGCCATCCAGATCAGGCCGGCGGTCACGTGCAGGCCGTGCAGACCCACCAGGCCGAAGAAGGCCGACAGGAAGGCGCTGACCTGCGGGCCGTGGCCCTCGGAGATCAGGTGATGAAACTCGTTGATTTCCAGGCCGATGAAGGCGGCGCCAAACAGGAAGGTCATGCCCAGCCAGCCCAGCACCGCGGATTTATTGCCCTTCTGACCGGCGATCATCGCAAAGCCGTAGGTGATGGAGGACAGCAGCAGCGCCGCGGTTTCCACCAGCACGTATTGCAGATCGAAGATATCCTTGCCGGACACGCCTTCCGCCACATTGCGGAACAGCACGGCGTAAGCCGCGAACGCGCTGGCGAACAGGATGCAGTCGGTCATCAGGTAGAACCAGAAGCCCAGCACGGTTTGCGAACCGCTGTCGTGGTGCTCGTGGTCCTCATGCGCTTCGTGCGCGTCTTTTACATAAGTCGTCATGTCGGATTCAGCCCCTTACGCGGTGGTGGTCGGACGCACAGCCTTTTGCGGCTGGGCCGGATCACGCTCGGTGTAGTTGTCCACGTCGATGCCCAGCTTCTCGAAGCGCTCGCGCTCGATGGCTTCCACTTCCTCCGGCTGGACGTAGTAGTCCAGGTCGTTGTCGTAGGCGCGCGCCAGCATGCAGCCAACGATGCCCACCAGGCCAAAGATGGCCAACCACCAGATATGCCAGATCAAGGCGAAGCCCAGCACCGTGGTAAAGCCGCCGATGTAGACGCCCACCGCGGTGTTCTTGGGCATGTGGATAGGCTCGTAGGACGACGGCACCGCATAGGCCACGCCTTTTTCCTTCATGTCGGTGAAGGCGTCGATGTCATGCACCACCGGCAGCTTGGCGAAGTTGTAGAACGGCGCCGGCGACGAGGTGGACCACTCCAGGGTATGGCCGTTCCACGGGTCGCCGCTGACGTCGGCGAGCTTCTTGCGGTCGCGGATGCTAACCGCGATCTGCAGCAGCTGGCAGGCGATGCCGCAGGCGATCAACAGCGCGCCGAACAGCGCCAGGTACAGCCACGGCTCCCATTCAGGATTGGTGGTGTAGTTCAGGCGGCGGGTCATGCCGAGGAAGCCCAACACATACAGCGGCATGAAGGCGAACATGAAGCCGATCTGCCAGAACCAGAACGAGGCCTTGCCCAGTTTCGGGTTCAACTTGAAACCAAACACTTTCGGGAACCAGAAGGTCACGCCGGCCAAGTAGCCGAACACCGCGCCGCCGATAATGGTGTTGTGGAAGTGGGCGATCAGGAACAGGCTGTTGTGCAACACGAAGTCCGCGCCCGGCACCGCCATCAACACGCCGGTCATGCCGCCGATGGAGAAGGTAACCATGAAACCCAGCGTCCACAGGATGGGAGTTTCAAAGCGCAGGCGGCCGCGGTAGATGGTGAATAACCAGTTGAACAGCTTCACCCCGGTCGGGATCGAAATGATCATGGTGGCGATGCCGAAGAAAGCGTTGACGCTGGCGCCGGAACCCATGGTGAAGAAGTGATGCAGCCATACCATGAAGCCCAGGATGGAAATCGCGCCGCTGGCGTAGATCATGGACTTATGGCCGAACAGGCGCTTGCCGGTGAAGGTGGACACCACCTCGGAGAAAATGCCGAAGGCGGGCAGCACCAGAATGTACACCTCGGGGTGACCCCAGGCCCAGAACAGGTTCAGATACATCATGGCGTTGCCGCCGGCTTCCGCGGTGAAGAAATGGAAGTCCAGGTAGCGGTCCAGGCTCAGCATGGCCAGCGCGCCGGTCAGGATCGGGAAGGAACTGGCGATCAGCACATTGGCCCAGGTGCAGGTCCAGGTGAAGATGGGCATGTCCATCAGCTTCATGCCCGGAGCGCGCATCTTGATCACGGTGACCAGGAAGTTGATCGCCGTCAGCGTCGTCCCTATCCCTGATATCTGCAAGGCCCAGGTGTAGTAATCCACCCCCACGTCTGGACTGAATGCAATGCCGGCCAAGGGCGGATAGGCCACCCAGCCGGTGCGGGCGAAGTTGCCCACGCCCAACGACAAGTTGACCAGAATCACCGCCGCCACCAGCAGCCAGAAGCTCAGCGAGTTCAGGAAGGGGAAAGCCACGTCGCGCGCGCCGATCTGCAGCGGCACCACGATGTTCATCAGGCCCGTCATGAACGGCATCGCCATGAAAATGATCATGATCACGCCGTGGGCGGTGAAGATCTGATCGTAGTGATCGGGCGGCAGCACGCCATGGCTGCCGCCCGTGGCGATGGCCAGTTGCGCGCGCATCATCAGCGCGTCGGCGAAGCCGCGCAGCAACATGATCATGGCGACGATGATGTACATCACGCCGATCTTCTTGTGATCGACCGAAGTCAGCCACTCATGCCACAGATAGCCCCATTTGCCCATTTTGGAGATCAGGGCCACCAGCATCAGCCCGATCAGGCCGGCGCCGCCCAGCGCGCCCATCACGATGGGTTCGTGGAAAGGGATGGCGTCCAGCGTCAGTTTGCCTAACAGCATGTCTTGATTACTCCTTCACCGTCAGCGGTTCACACAGGCTCTTGGCCAGCGCGGCCAGCTTGACGTCGGCCTCGGTGGCGGCCAGCGAGGTGCGGCCGGTCATGTATTTGTGCAACACGCCCTGGAACAGATAGGGGGTGACGGCGCCGTAATAGGTCACCGGGTTCTTTTCGCTAGGCAGCACCAGGCCGCGATAGCCGTTGACGTCCAGCGTCTTGCCGGAAGCCTTGACCTTGGCCACCCAGGCATCGAACTCAGCCGGCGTCTTGGTGGCGACGGCGTTGAACTTCATGCCGGAGAAGCCGGCGCCGCTGTAGTTGGCGGAGAAGCCCTTGTACACGCCCGGCTCATGCGCCAGCAGATGCAACTGGGTCTGCATGCCGGCCATCGCGTAAATCTGGCCGCCCAATTGCGGGATGAAGAAGGAGTTCATCGCGGCGTCGGAAGTGATCTTGAAATTCACCGGCACATTACTGGGGAAGGCCAGCTCGTTGATCGTGGCGATCTGCTGTTCCGGGTAGATGAACAACCATTTCCAGTTCAACGCCACCACCTGCACCTCGATCGGCTTCTGATCCGAATCCAGCGGGCGGTACGGATCCAGCTTGTGGGTGGTTTCCCAGGTGAGCACGGCAAGGAAGGCGATGATGATGCAGGGAATCAGCCAGACCACCAGCTCGATCTTGGTCGAGTGCGACCATTTGGGCTCGTAGACGGCGTCCTTGTTGCTGGCTCGGTACTTCCAGGCGAAGAACAGGGTCATCACGATCACCGGGATGACCACCAGCAGCATCAGCGCGGTTGCCGTGATGATCAGGGACTTCTGCTCCGCCGCCACCGGGCCCTTGGGGTCAAGGATTCCGCCTTGACACCCGGCGAGCAGCAACGCCGAAGCAACAGCAAGTCCCCGCCACAGGCGTGAGGGTCTTTGGTTTCTCATCATTTACGACTTTACGGGTTGAACATTCTTGTTATCTCGCCCGGGCGCTACGGCTGCGCGCCATCGGCCCCGGCGGCGGTAATCCAGGCCCGGCTCATGACCGGACGGCAACAGCGAGCCCTTGCGCGGCCGACGGCCATGCAAATGCTATCGTCATAATAAAAAACAATGCGGAACTCGCAGCGCGAGCTGATCAAAATCGAAAGGTCGGTATGATCAATCGACAGGGGCGACGTGAATCGCTCCAAGTGGATGACGCGACAGGAGAGCGGCGACAGCCGGCTTTCTCCTGCTGGGACATCACAACGCTGACAGCCGGCGAACCCTCGGGCGGAGACGCGTCTTCCAGCGGGCAAGCAGCCCTGGACGGCGCAGAAAGCGGCGGGAGCATCCCGGTTGTGAAGCCAGGCGGCGCTATTAAAAACAGTTCGCCCCTAACTTTCAAGGGCAAATTTGATCCAGGTTAATGGCCGCCCGCAGGGCAAAACCAGATCACTTGTTACAGATCAATGACGAAAATAACGCCCAAGCTCAGACATGGCGTGATCTAGAACGAAAGCATGAAGTAAATACTCGAACATATACACAGTTTCAAACTGTTACAAAAAAGCAGGAACTCCACCCTTTGCTGTGCACAAAAACAACGCGATTCAATACAAATCGCAACAAAAACATAAACCAAACCGTATGGATTGACAGCCGCGGGAAAAGCCCTTCCCGCGTGCTTCAGGACTCAGGCAGGCATAGCAAGGCATTGCGCAGAAACTCTTCGAAGCTGCGGCTTTCCACCAGCCGGACGCCGGCGCGCTGGCGCATGAAGGAAACGAACAGTTCGTAGATCGCCATCGCCTCCTCGTACTCGGTCTTGCTGATCGCCAGCAGAAAAATCACCCGCGCCACGCTGCCCTCGCCCCAGGCGACGCCGTGCGGCGCGATGATGGTGCACACCGTGGTTTTGCGCGCCAGCAGGCCCAGCGAGTGCGGCAAGGCGATACCGTCGCCCAGCATGGTGCTGAGAATGTCCTCGCGCTCGCGCACCGAAGGCAGGAAATCGGCGTCGACATAGCCCTCCTCGCGCAACTGCCCGCAAACACGCTCGAACAAGGCCTGCTGACTCAGTCCCGCTTCCGCCACCCAGAAATGCTTGGCGGAAAAATAGCGTTCCAACATATAAGGCCGGGTACGGTCCACCGCCACCAGCCGCGCCAATTGCTCCAACTGGTAATCCGATGGAAACGGCGACAGCAGCGCCACGGGCTTGCGCTTGTCTTCCAAGCGCACCGTGGACACCACGAAATCCGCGCTCACATGCTCCAGCGCCTCGTATTCCTGACAGGACAAGGAGGCGCATACCTCCAACTGCGGGAAACGGCGCCGCAACACCGCCTCCAACGTGCGCAGCGTGGCGTTGCCGCCGTCGCACACCAGCAGGGCCTGCGGCCGGCGCAGATAGCCGATCTGGTAATGGCGCTCCAGCCCCACGCCGATGTGCAGCACCAGATAGCCGATCTCATTTTCCGAGATCCGGTACGGCGAGTGCTTGGCCCAGCTAGACACCGCCGCCAGCGTGAAGTCATAGGCCAGCGCGTAATGCTGCTTGATGTCGGCCAACACCGGATTGGGCAGATTAATCTGGTAACGCACCCGGGTGATCATGGTTTTAACGTGGGTGATCAGGTCCTCTCGCAATTGCCGGTCGGCGCGCAGATCGTAACGGTAATGGCGGTTGATGTAGTCGAGGATGTAGCAGACCAAGGCGTCGGCGTCGTCGGCGTTGATCGCGCTGGGCAACATGCCGGTCAGGCTGCGCGCGGCAATGTTGACGCAGAGAAAGGCCCGCTCGGCGGCGGCGATTTCCACTCCGCTCATGCGCCTCAGCAGGCCGACGATATGCGTGGCGGCCTGATCCACCGCCGGCAGCGTCTCCTCGCCGCAGAAGTCCTGCAGCGGAAAACCGTCGACGATGCGCTTGGCCGCCACCGCGCAATAAAAGGTCAGAAACTGAGCGCCATCGTCGCTGAGACGGACGCCGGCGCGGCTCAAACAGCCTGGCAGGCCGGCGCGCACCGTCGCCAGCGCGTCGGCCAGCACCGGGTCCGCGCTCAACAGCGGGTGGTCCGGCCGCTCCGCCGCCAGTTGCGCCAATAGATCGCTAAGGCAGACGCGGATGGAGGATTCCGCGCCCAACAGCTTCATGCCGTAGTGCGGCTTGGCCTCTATGCTCAGACCGTAAGCGGCCAGACGCTCGCGCACCTCGGCCATGTCCGCCTGCAAGGTGGCGCGGCTCACGCACCAGGCGTCGGCCAGATCTTGCAGCTTCAAGGCGTAGGCGGAGCCTAGAAATTGAGCCAGCAGGTAGTGCACCCGCTCGCCGGCCTGTCGCGGGATGGCGCGGCCGGAACCGGCCTGCGGCCGCACCCGCTGGAAGCGTTCCGGGTCGTCGGCCTGCAGCCGGTAGCCCTCGCCGCGCTTGAGCACGAAGCGCGCGCCGTGCTCGGCCAGAATGGCGTTGAGCGCGTCGATGTCGTTGCGCACGGTGCGGGTGGACACCGCCAGCCGACGCGCCAGCTCTTCCTGCGGCAGCGCTTCCGCCTGCAGGGCGGCAAAGGCCTGGGCCAGCCGTTGATAGGGGAATTTGACCATGAGCCTCTTTCTTGAACCCATCCGCGCCCGGCCTCCCCGGGCGCGTCTACAACAAGGCTTTCACCATCGACAGCAGCCGTTCAACGTCGCCCGGCCGGGTTTCGCCATTCGCGTCGATGATGGAGCTGTACACATGCGGAATCACCTTGGGCACGCCGGCCTCCAGCGCCAGGCGGACGATCTCGCTGAAGTTCTCCAGCGAGATGCCGCCAGTGGGCTCCAGCCAGAAATCATGGCGCGCGCAGGCTTCCGCCACCGCCAGATACTCGTCGCGGCAGTCTAGTCCTCCCATGGGAAAGTACTTGATCGAACTGCCGCCCATATCCTTGAGCATGGCGATGGCGGTGTCCACCGGCGCCGCGCAAACGGGCGATTCTGCGCTGAGCGGACCGGTGGACACCTTCACCAGGCCAGGAATGCCGCTGGGCGAAACCAGGCCGTTGACCACGGTACGCGCCTGGCCCAGCAGCGCGCGGCTGGCGCCGACGCCGGTGAACACCTGATTGACGTGCTGCGGCTGCACTTGGCCGGCAATGGCGCTGACCATGTCCGACTGGCGCGGATCGCCGGCGCCCAGCCCCACCGACAAGGCGTTGTCGATCAAGGCCGCGTATTCGCGCATGTCGGCAACCGCGCTGTCCACATCGGCGTAGTTCTTCGACAAGACTCCCACCAATACGTGTCCTTCCGCCGCCTGGTGGATATCTCTGGCATTGTGCTTGCTTCCCGCCAACACATTCAAGCAAACGCGGCCTTGATAAAAATTGGGTTCCAGTTTCATGCTTGTTCTCCCGTCAGCAAGCGGCGGATGCGCGCGCTGATCTGTTCCAGCTGGGCGGCGTCCACGCTGCGCGCGTCCACTTCCAGCTTGCCCTCGTTAGCCCGGTATTCCCGGAAATAAATGGCGATGTCCCCCTGTTTCAGCGCGGCGGCCGCGGCGGCCGCGCTGAGGCCGGACGCGGCGGCGTCAAAAGCGATCTCGGCGCGAGCGATGTCGCGGCCGGCGGCGTCCCAGACCAGCCGCGCGCTCACGCCGGCCAGTTGGTTCAGGCCGGCGATGAAGGGCTGCAGCCGTTCCGCCATGGCCGCTCCGCTTTCCTTGTCCTGTTTGAGATAGCGTTCGATCGCGCAGGTCAGGCCCAGGATGCCCTCCTTGCCCACCTTCATCGCCCGGCCTATGCCCTGGCTTTGCAGCTTGACCCATTCCACATACTGGCGGCGGCCCAGCACCAGGCCGCTGGTCGGCCCCTCAATCGCCTTGGCTCCGCTGTAGATCACCAGGTCGGCCCCTTGCAGGTAGTAGGCGCGCAAGTCCTCCTCCGCCGCCGCATCGACGATCAGCGGCACATGGCGGCGGCGCGCCACCTCGGCGGCCTCGGCCACGCTGAGCACGCTTTTCTGCAAGGCGTGATGCGACTTGATGTACAGAATGGCGGCCGTGTCGGGCCCCACCGCGGCCTCAAGCTGCGCGGCCGAACACTCATTGCCCCAGCCGGCTTCCACCACCTGACCGCCGCCCAGCGCCACCATGGTGCCGACCGGCGCGCCGAAATTGACGTTGTGCCCTTTGGGCAGCACGATTTCACGCGGCCCGTTGACTGCCTGCGCGTGCAGGTTCACCAGCAGGCGCGGATCATCGCGGACAATGACCGCGGCCACCGACTGAGCAATGCCGGCGGAAGCGCAGGACACCACGGTGGCGGCCTCCACCTCCAGCAAGCGGGCGATGTAGTCGCCGGTTTTGTCGACCAAATCCTTCATCTCGAAATACTGGCCCAGGCCCTGCGCCACCGCGGCCGTCACCTCCGGCGCAGGCGTGGATACGCCAAGCATGGTCATGCGGCCGGAGGCGTTGATCACCGGTCGCAGCTGGTACCGTTCATAGATTGAAGACATGGCAAGCCTTTCCTTGTTCGGTGGGCAGCAAAACGCCGCCCGCCACCGCCGCCAGCGGCACCAGGTTACGCACGCAAGTCAGCGTGTCGCCGTCGCTGTCGCTCAGCGGCCGCGGCGCGGTTTCGATGTCGAAAATGGTGAGATCGGCGTCCGCGCCTACTTCCAGCCGCCCTTTGCCGCTGAGCCGCAGCGTCTCTGCCGGCCGCCGGGTCACGCAGTCCAGCACCCGATCCAGCGGCATGCCCAGGCTCAGGAATTTGGACATCACCGCCGCCAGGCCGAACACCGGCCCGCTGACGCGGTTGCGGCAATAGATGTCCGAGCTGATGGTGTCCGGGTACACGCCCAGCGCCATGGCTTCGCGCGCTACGCGGAAACTGAAGCTGGCGCTGCCGTGGCCGACATCCAACAACACGCCGCGCTCGATCGCGGCCCGCACCGAGGCGCGCAGCGCGCCGGCGGCGTCCAGGATGCGGTTGGGCTTGCCATTGAAACAATGGGTGACGATATCGCCCGGCTCCAGCCATTCTGCGATCTCGTCCAGCGACGGCGGAGTATTGCCGATGTGCACCATCAGCGGCAGCGGCCCAAAGCGGCGCTGGATCTCCTTGGCCCGCGCCAGCGGCGCGATCCCGTTGGCGCCGACCACGCTGCCGCTCAGCCGAGCCTTGATGCCGACGATGAAATCGCGATGAGCGCGGATCGCCGCGCCCGCCAACGCCACGTCGACATCGTCTAGATTGGCCAACTCATGCTGAGTGGCGAGGCCGATGCGCGAAATATTCAACAGCGCGCGCACATCGGTGCGGCAGCCGCCGGCCAACTCGCGGAAAGCGGCGACATCGTCGGCTCCGACGCTCCCCGCGTCCACTACCGTGGTGACGCCGCCGGCCACGCCCACCAGGTCCGGCTCATCGTGATAAATCGGCGAAGCCGGGTTGCAATGCACATGGCCGTCTATCCAGCCGGCGCTGAGCCGCCAACGGCCATCCAGCCGCACCGTGCGCCGGGCCGGTCCTTCCTGGCGCCCCAGCCCCGCGATCTTGCCGTGGCGGACGGCGACGTCCAGCACCGAGCCATCGGCCAGCAAGGCATCCTTGATCAGCAAGTCATCCATCAGCGCCTCCTCAGGCAATCGCCACCGGGAACAGCGTGCCCAGCAGCATCGCGCCGAGGATGGCGCCGCCGGTGATGGGTTTGCCCCACAGATAGAAGACCAGCGCGCCCAGCAGCGAGCCCACGCCAATGGGAATGGACGCCGCCATCGCCGACAGGATGATCAAGGGGCCGAGGAAGCGACCAGAGGAGTTGCCGGCGCCCATCATCACGTCGGCGCCGTAAGTGGAATTGCCCTGATTGATGGTGAATTTGCGCGCAAAGACAATCACCGCGCCTATCAGCAGGCCGATGACCAGGCCGGTGGCCAGCGCCGCGCCGAAGTTTTCCACCGGAAACAGAATCCCCGCGCCGAGGAACATGGCCGGAATGCCGAGGCCGACGCCGGTCATGATGGCCCCGCCTATGTCCAGAATGCCCACCAGCGAGCCTTCTATCACCCGGGCAAAGAGGAAGCTGGCGCCGAAGGCCGCCACCGCGCCGTAAACGCCGGTATCCATGCCCGCTCTCAGCATCGAGACGAAAGCCACCTCGTTGAAAGCGCCGATGCCGTAGACGTAATACATATGCGTGCCGGCGAACACGCCGGCGGACAACAGCCCCACCAGCAGGGGAAAAGACCAGTCCGCCAGCCAGAAACCGCCGGCTTGTGCTTGTTCAGTCATCATTCTCTCCTTCAGCCTCAAGCGCCGCGCACGGCGGCGTGCACCAGTTCCAACCAGGACGGGGCGTTCAAGTGGAAGCTGCTGAGCAACTTCAGATCAAAGCCGCGGAAGAAGGCGCTGAGCGCGAACAAGGCCACGATAGCCGCCATCATCAACTTGGTGATCTTGTTCCAGCCGCCCTCGTCCACTCCCTTGCCGATCAGAATGCCCAGCACCAGGCCCGGCACGGCATTGCCCATGATCAACTGGGCCAGACCGCCAAACACCGTGCCCCACAAACCGGAGCGACGGCCGGCCTCAATCGCCGCCAGCCAGAAAATCACCGGCATCACGGTATTGACCAGCAGATTGGCCGCGGGCACCAAGACCTTGACCGCGGTGATTTGCAGCGAAGCCGGCACCGCCGAAGCGGTGGTGTTCAGGAAGGCCACCAGCAGCATGCCTATCACCCCGCACACCAAGGCCATCTTGCGCGGGTTGTGCAGGGTCTCCGCCAGGTTGCGGTTGCGCGCCAGCAGCGCCGCCGCCCCCCAGTGCGGGATCACCCGGTGATCGATGTCCTGAGTGAAAGCGCCGGCCGCCACCGACGAGGCCCAGGCGTTGAAGAAAAAGCCCAGGCCGAAGGAAAAATGCGAGGCCGGATCGCCCTCGCAGGAATTGAGTTCGCCCAGGGTGCGAAAGGCGCCCATGCCTTGGGACGTTGGCGCATGGAACATGCGGGCCGCGCCGGCGCCCACCGCAACCCCGACCAAGCCGCCGATCAACAGCGACTTGAGAAGAATGATCAGAAGCATGGCTTCCTCCTCTGGTATGAAACGACAGCCAGCGCCTAAGCTTGGCGCACAGTGAACGGCACGGCCTCGATATCCAGTACGGTCACGCTGACCTCCACCTCCAACGTGACGGCATAGCTGAGCCGGTCCCGCGGCAGAAAGAAGAACAAAAAGCGCTCGCGACGGCGGACTTCCTCCGCCGCGACCACCGCCACCCGCAGGGGCTCAATGCGCAGCAGCACCTGATGGCCGGCCGCCGTCACCGCGCGCTGCACGCCGGACAAGGCATCGGCGCAAGCCTGAGCCTTGCTGTCGCCGCGGCCGCTGACCGTCACGCTGGATTCGAAACGCCTTTGCATCGCTCAGCCGCCGTATTTCTTCAAATAGGCGGCCACCAGCCGCTGCCCCAGCTCTTCCTTGTCCATGAAACCGAACCCGAGCACGGTGTAGCCCTCCTCGATCGCGGTCACGCCCTCCTCCACCGAGCGCATGCCGTATTTGGCCTTGTAGCCGTACTTGGTCTGCGCGGTGATGGCGCCGGCGCCGCCGCTGCCGCAGAAGGAAATCCCCAGCTGCGCGCCCTCCGCCTGCATCACGTCGCCCAATTTCATGTCCGCGGCCATGCCCGGAACCACCACCGCGCGCGCGCCGGCGGCTTCCGCCCCCGCGCCCACTTTCTGTCCCTTGCCCAGGCGGTCGCCAATCACTACGGTTATCTGCGTCATGGTCTTCTCCTCTATCTCTCTAGCTTTGCACGGCGGACTTCAGGCCTTGTTCTTGGCCATCTCGAAATGAATGGACAGCAGCAGCGCTTCTTCTTCCGGCAGGTTGCCGAATAAGGCCACCACGGCGGCGGACAAACGCCGCGTAGTGTCCGAGATCTCGTCGAACAGGCTCTTGTCGAAATCCGGCAGGCACTCTCCGGTCAAGGAACGGCGCGCCATCGCCAGCACATGCGAATCCAGCTTCTGCTGCTGAACCTCGGTCAAATATTTGCCGGCCGCGTCCAGCAAGGCGGGAACCTGCCCCAAAACCTGGTCCGCCAGACGACGGATAGCGGCCTGGTCGACAGCGATGGGACGGACTTGATCGTTCATGGGGTTTCCTTTGCAAAACGGTTGGCGATGCCGAGAAACTGTAATCAAGCCGCTGCCAACTGTGGACCGGTGGATTTTCCGCTTCGAAACGGAAATCGCCTGCTCGCCGGACCGGAACAACACCGTCCTGACCGTGCTTGCAGTTGAAGCGCGCGGCGGCTCGGGCGATACTTCGCGGATTGACCACTGAATAGATGGATGCAAGGCATGACTCACCGCATCGTGTTTGTAGAAGACGACGCCGACCTGGCCGAGCTGATCAGCGACTTCCTGTCCCGTCATGAAATGGACGTGGTTGTGGAGCCGCGCGGCGACGCCGCGCTGGACACCATAGCCCGCGAAGCGCCGGATCTGGTGCTGCTGGACATCATGTTGCCCGGCAAGGACGGTCTCTCCATCTGCCGCGAGCTGCGCCCCAAGTTTGACGGCCCCATCATCATGCTGACCTCGCTGGACAGCGATATGAACCAGATACTGGGCTTGGAACTGGGCGCCAACGACTACATTCTGAAAACCACGCCGCCCTCGGTGCTGGTAGCGCGGCTGCGCGCCCAATTGCGCAACCTGCGGCCCGCTCCGGCCAACGCCGACGCCGCCGCGCCCAAGCCGGGCACCCGGAAAGTGGTGTTCGGTCAGTTGGCCATAGACCCGATCAGCCGCGACGTGACGCTGGCAAACGAAAAGATTCCGTTGTCCACCTCGGACTTCGATCTGCTGTGGTTGCTGGCCAGCCACGCCGGCGAAACCCTGAACCGAGATATCCTGCTCAAGGAAATGCGCGGCGTCAGCTACGACGGACTGGACCGCAGCATAGATGTGGCCATCTCGCGGCTGCGCAAAAAACTGGGCGACAACCCCAGCGAGCCGTTCCGCATCAAGACCGTGCGCAACCGCGGCTATCTGTTCTCCTTGTCCGGCTGGGAGTAAGCGCGCATGCGCCGATTGTTCATCCAGTTCTACCTGCTGCTGATGACCTGTTTCCTGGTGGCAGTGGTCTTGGTGGGCGCGGTCTACAAACAGGCGGTGGACGATGTGGGCGAGCGCTATCTGTCCGACCTGCTGCGTACCACGCTGTCGCTGATCGAGGCCGATTTGCGCGGCGTGCCGGAAGACCGCTGGAGCGAAACGCTGGCCAACTCCGATCACGGCTTCACCTTCCGCGTCAAAGTGGAAAAGATGAGCAGCTATCTGCTGGACGACGAATCCAAGCAGGCGCTGGACCGCGGCGAAATCGTGATGCTGGAAGATAAATACGTATTCCTGCAAAAACTGGAGGACAGCAACTACCTGTTGGTGGCCGGCCCGCTGCGCTATCTCTTTTTCCTGCATCAGCTCAAATGGTTCGACTACGCACTGCTGGGCTTCATCGGCCTGTCGCTGGCGATCCCGGTTTTCCTGTGGATGCGTCCGCACTGGCGCGATCTGGTGGCTCTGGAACAAACCGCCGGCAAGCTGGCCAGCGGCAACCTTTCCGCCCGCGTCGATCTACCGCCGCGCTCTGGCGTCAGCCAGTTGGGCGTCGCCTTCAACCACATGGCCGACAATATCGCCGCGCTGATCAACAGCAAGAAAACACTGACCAACGCCGTGGCCCATGAGCTGCGCACGCCGCTGGCGCGGCTGCGCTACCGGATGGCGCTGCTGGAAGGAGACGAAAGCAGCCCGGAGCGGCAGGCGATCGAACGCGACTTGTCCGCCATCGACAAACTCGTGGAAGAATTGCTGCTGCACGCGCGGCTGGACCGGCCTGAAGCGCCTCTTAAGCTCAGCACCTTCGACGCCATTCCCTGGGCCAAAGACCGCATCTCCGGCCAAGCCGCATTGACGCAGGACATTCAGTGGCTGGAGCCTGCCGGCGCCAGCCTGGCCATCACCGCCGACGAACACCTGCTGACCCGGGTGCTGGACAACTTCCTGTCCAACGCCCGCCGCCACGCCAACCACCTGGTGCAAACCAGCATCATCGTCGAGCAGCGCCACTGCATCATCATGGTGGACGACGACGGCCCCGGCATTCCCGAACAAGACCGCAGCCGAGTATTCGACGCCTTCGTGCGGCTGGACGAAAGCCGCGGCCGCAAAACCGGCGGCCATGGTCTGGGCCTGGCCATCGTCGCGGGCATCGCCCGCGCCCACCGAGGCGAAGTCAAAGTGGAAAGCTCGCCGCTGGGCGGCGCGCGCTTTCTGTTCCGCTGGCCGATCTGAACCCCGCCGCCGCCAAATATGTACATTCCGTAACATTGGGATACACAGAGAGCATAGACTCAGCCCCTTGTCATGGTTAGCATTTCGGCCTGAAAAGGATTATGTGTCCACTTTCATACCAATCCAAGAAACTTAGGAGTTTCACAAATGAAAAAGCTGGCTCTGCTTGCTCTGACCGCTGCTTTCAGCCTGGTGTCCGTTAACGGCTTCGCCGCTGAAAAAGCTGCTGCTTCCGCTCCGGTTGCGATCCACAAGGCTAAAAAAGCCGAGAAAAAAGTAGCGAAGAAAGAAGCTTCCGCTGCTCAAAAAGCTCAGGCCGCCAAAGCCGAAGCTTC
>NZ_KL543996.1:0-43536 GCF_000711885.1 Chromobacterium haemolyticum DSM 19808 | reverse complement strand
AAAGAAGCTTCCGCTGCTCAGAAAGCCCAAGCTGCTAAGAAAGAAGCTTCCGCCCCGGCCAAGAAAGCCGAGAAGAAAGATTCCAAAAAAGCCGCTCAGAAAGCCCAAGCCGCTAAGAAAGAAGCTTCCGCTCCGGCCAAGAAAGCCGAGAAGAAAGCTTCCAAAAAAGCTGCTTCCGCTGCCAAGTAATCAGGCGGCAAGCATTGCCGGCACCTCCGGCAATCGCACATAATTCGGGGCGCTTCGGCGCCCCGTTTTCATTTGCAAGGCCACACTCGATGAAACTCCCCCTGCTTGTCCTCAGCCTGCTGCTGGCTCCGCTGGCTTCCGCCGCCCCCAAGATCTCCGCGGAACACAAAATCCTGTTCTTCGGCCAGGACGACCGCGTTCGCACCCGCCCCGACCATCAACCCTGGCTTGCAGTAGGGCAATTGCAAACTCGTTCACGCACCATTTGCACCGGCGCGCTGGTGGCCCGCGACGTGGTGCTGACCGCAGGGCATTGCTTTGTTGACGAGAAAGGCCGGTTCGACCCAGCCGTCAGCTTCACCGTCGGCCTGTGGGGCGACGAATACACCGCCCGCAGCAAAATCCTGGAAGTTCAGGTGGACAAGAGCTTCCTCAAAGGCCTGGACCGCCGGGCGGACGGGCTCTACATCCCCCCGCGCATCGCGCCGCGCGACTTCGCCTTCGTGCGCCTGGCCACCCCGCTGGGCGATACCCAGGGCGTATTGCCGGTCTTCAGCGGCAACGCCAAACAGTTGCGCGAACTGCTGAATCAGCAAAGTTGGACGCTGACCCAAGGCGGCTACCCCATCGACGATCAAAAGCACCTGCTGGTGCATAACGCCTGCAAAGCCACCAAACTGCGCCCCGACGGCCGGCTGACGCACCGCTGCGACACCCTGGAGGGCAATAGCGGCTCGCCTGTGTTCGTGATGGGGCCGGGACAGCCCGTGATCGTCGCGGTGCAAAGCTCCGCCCCCGTCGCCGCGCGACGCAAACAAGAAGACAATATGAGCGTCAGCGCGCCGATGTTCTACGATGCGCTGCAGCAGTTCATTCGCAAGAGCGCCAAGCCATGAAAAAAGCCCCGTTTCCGGGGCTTTTTTATTGAACTGGGCTCGACTCACTCCGCCAGCGCCTGGCGCTGCAGCGCCACCAGCTCGCGGATACCGGAACGGGCCAGGCCCAACATCGCCTGCAGCTCTTGATCGCCAAACGGCTCGCCTTCAGCCGTGCCCTGCACTTCAACAAAACGGCCGTCGCCAGTCATCACCACATTCATATCGGTGTCGCAGTTGGAGTCTTCCGCGTAATCCAGATCCAAGACCGGCACGCCCTGATACAAGCCGACCGAAATCGCGGCCACCTGGTCGCGCAGCGGATTCTCGCTCAACTTGCCCTCGCGCAGCAGCAGGCCGATCGCATCGGCCAAAGCCACATAAGCGCCGGTAATGCTGGCGGTGCGGGTGCCGCCGTCGGCCTGGATCACATCGCAATCAATCTGGATCTGGCGCTCGCCCAGCTTCTCCAGATCCACCACCGCGCGCAGCGAACGGCCGATCAGGCGCTGGATCTCCTGAGTGCGGCCGGACTGCTTGCCGGCGGAAGACTCTCGCCGCATGCGGGAGCCCGTGGAACGCGGCAGCATGCCGTACTCGGCCGTTACCCAGCCGCGGCCCTTGCCCTTCAGGAAGCCCGGCACGCCGTCGTCCACGCTGGCGGTGCAAATCACCTTGGTATCGCCAAACTCAATCAACACCGAGCCTTCGGCATGCTTGAGGTAATGGCGGCTGATCCGCACCGTGCGCAAAGCATCGGCGGAGCGTTGGGAAGGTCGCATCATGTCATCGTCCAGAACGGGAAATGCCGACGATTATAACAGTCGTCGCAGCCGGCGCAGGCGCTCAGTCGTGCTTGCCCGCTACCCGGCTGGCCAGAATCTCCTGATGCATGGTTTCCAGGTTGGAATCCAGAATCATCCGTCCCAGCTGACGCGGCGTCGCCTTCTCGGTGTCCAGCACGTCCTCGCGCTCGCCGTAGTCCTGCGCCTCGTCCAGCAAGGTCACCGCCGCCGCGGACAAATTGTCTCCTCCCGCGCCGGCGCGGCGTTCCGCCACGTTCATCAACGCCGGCAACACTTGGCTGACGTTGCGGCGGACAAACACCTTTTCCAGTTCGGGGTCCATGACTTGCGACCACAGGCCATCTGAACACAGCAGGATGGAGCACCCCGCGCCCACGCTCTGTTTCTCGCCGACATCGATGTCCGGATCGCTGGCCGCCCCCAGACAGTTGTAGATCTTGTGGCGTTCCGGATGCACCTTGGCGGCATCCTCGCTCAACTGGCCCTGATCGATCAGGCGTTGCACCTGAGAATGGTCGCGTGAACGCAGCCGCAGCCCCTTGTCATCCAGCAGATAGAGCCGGGAATCGCCTACATGACACCAATACAACTGACCCTGCTGGATGATGGCGGCCACCACCGTGGTACTTGGCACCTCAGGCAGCCTATGATCTGCGGCATAGTCGAGGATGACCTGGTGCGCGGTGCTCACCGCGTTGACCAGAAAACGGTTGGGATGCGTCAAAAGCGGCGTGGCTTGCTGATAGAACAACTCGCTGAGCAGGTCCACCGTGATCTGCGCCGCCACCTCTCCACGCAAATGCCCGCCCATGCCGTCCGCCACCACCAGCATCACGGCGTCGCGAGAATGCGCAATCACCAACCGGTCCTGGTTATACGCCCTCCCGCCGATTCGGCTTTCCTGATAAATGGATAGTTTCATGCCGATCCCCTCATCATGAGCGTCCGCCAGTCAGATTTTTTATCCATCCCACCCACTTGCTGCCCGCCAACTCTTCCGGCTGACTGTACTCCTCAGCCATCAGACGCTTTTGCAGCTCCGGCACCGTGGCCGGCCTCTCTTCCGGAGACAGCGCCAGGCACTGGTCGGTCAACTCCAGCAACTCGCGGGAATACAAATGACGAAACGCCTTGCTCGCCGGCGTCAGCCTGTCGCTTTCCTTGCGTTCCTTGGAAATCTGCGGCGTACCGCCGCCCATGCAGGCGTAAAGACAGGCCCCCAAGGCGTAGATGTCGGTCCAGGGCCCAAGCGGCGCGTCTTTCTCATACTGCTCGGGCGCGGCGAAACCGGGGGTGTACATCGAGGCGAAATGTTTGTCGCGGCGAGACAGCGTCTGCCTGGCCGCGCCGAAATCCAGCAATAGCGGCGCGCCGTTGCGGCGCACATAGATATTGGCCGGCTTGATGTCCAGGTGCAGCAAACGCTGCAGATGAACTTCGCGCAGCCCGGACAACAGCGCGGCGAACCATTTGCGCAAGCGTCGTTCCTCCAGCCGGCCACCAGCGAGTTCCAGCTCGCGCACCAGCGAACGGCCGTCCGCGTATTCCATCACCATATAAACCGTCTGATTAGCGCGGAAGAAATTAATCACGCGCACCACGGTGGGGTGGGAAATGCCGGAGAGAATCCGCCCTTCCTCAAAGAAACACTTCAAGCCCAGGTTGAAAGCCTCCCGATCCAGTTCGTGCGGCACCGTCACGTGGCCATCCTCGTCCCGCAGCGCCAAATTGCGCGGCAGGTACTCTTTGATCGCGAACTTATTGTCCTGATCGTCCAAGGCCAGATAGACCACGCTGAAGCCGCCCACTGAGAGTTGGCGAACAATCGTGTACTCCCCCAGCCGGGAGCCGGCCGGCAGGGCTGTCTGCTGGTTCGATTGAGTCATGGGATGTCAGTTGTTATAGTGTCCACAGGCCTTGGATTGAGCTTAGCAAAGCAATTCGGGCCCAGCCTTGAGAATGTAAACAATCCGCTCATCTAAGGGGGTGTCTGATGATTTTAAGTATGACAGGCTTTGCCGCAACCAGCAGGGAATTTCCCGGCGGCTTGCTTAGCCTAGAAATTCGCTCGGTCAACCACCGCTACCTTGATCTGCAAATGCGTTTGCCGGAAGAGCTGCGCGTGATCGAACCGCAACTGCGCGAACTGATTTCCGCCAAAGTCAGCCGCGGCAAGCTGGAATGCCGCGTCGGCATCAATCAGGTGGACAGCGCCGTGCCGACGCTGGAACTGAATCAGAGCGTTCTGCAGCGCCTGATCGAAGTCTCCCAGCAGGTGCGTGAGCAGGCAGGGGAAAACCGCGGCCTGTCCGTGGGCGAACTGATGCGCTGGCCCGGCGTGATGAAAACCAACGAACTGGCGCCGGAAGTGCTGCAACAACTGTGCACGGAAAGCCTGACCGTGGCCTTGAAGGACTTCAACGCCTCGCGTAGCCGCGAAGGCGAAAAGCTCAAGGTGGTGCTGGAGGAGCGCATCGCCGGCATGGAAGCCATCGTCGTCGCCATCAAACCCAAGCTGCCGGCCATTCTGGACGCCCATATGTCCAAACTGTCCAGCCGCCTGCAAGAAGCGCTGGGCAATATCGACGAAGACCGGCTGAAGCAGGAATTCGCGCTGTTCGCGCAGAAGATAGACGTCGACGAAGAACTGGCCCGCCTCAGCACCCATCTGAGCGAAGTGCGCCGCATCCTGAAGGCCGGCGGCCAATCCGGCAAGCGCCTGGACTTCCTGATGCAGGAACTGAACCGCGAAGCCAACACCCTTGGGTCCAAATCGGTATCCACCGAAACCACCCAAGCCTCGGTAGAGCTGAAAGTCCTGATCGAACAGATGCGCGAGCAGATCCAGAATATCGAGTAAGCACGGAACCGGCGGCCAAAGCCGCCGCGGCAAGCGTTCCTAGACCTTAGGGAAAGACCAAGACATGACCAAAGCAGAACTGATCGCGGCATTGGCGGAAACATCCGGCCTGAGCAAGGCCGACGTGCTCCGCGTATTGGGCGCTTTTGACGAAGTGCTGCAAAACGCGTTGGCCAAGGGCGATGAAATCACCACCGTGGTGGGTAAGTACAAAGTCAAGGAAAGCGCCGCGCGAACCGGCCGCAACCCCAAGACCGGCGAAACCATCGAGATCGCCGCCAAGCGTAAAGTGGTGTTTCTGCCCAGCAAGCAGTTGAAGGACAAAGTCGCCTGAAGCGTTCTCAGCTCTCACCGCTGTTCGAAAACGGCGAGGCTGAGCCTTGCCGTTTTCTTAAGCACCTGTTCCCGATCTGCTGCGCTGCGTCGATACGGCGAAAACAAGCTCAAAACGCTCATGTCCCCCTCGACCATTCCGCTTTTTTGCTTGTTTTCGCCTTGTCTCGCTCGTGCTCGCTAGATCGGGAACAGACTCTTTTCCGCCGGCTCAGTTCTGCCGCCAGATCAACCTGGCGATCGCCGACGAATCCAACTCGCCCTCGCCCTCGGCCACTAGCTGATCGATCAGGCCCGATACCCGTTCGGCTTCCGGCAAACGGATGCCCTGCTCGCGCGCCGTCTCCAGCACGATGCGCATGTCCTTGGCGTGCAACTTAGCCTTGAAGCCTGGCGCGTAATTGTCATCTATCATCCGCTGGCCGTGGATATCTAGCACTTTGCTCTGCGCAAAACCGCCCAGCAAGGCCGCTCGTACCGGCGCGGGATCGACATTGCAGGCCTGGGCCAGCTTCATGATTTCCGCCACCGCGGCAACCCCGACGCCGACCGCGATCTGATTGCAGGCCTTGGCCACCTGACCGGCGCCGCTGGCGCCGATATGGGTAATGGTTTGCCCCATGGCCTGCAAGGCCGGCCGCGCCCGCTCCAAGGCTTCCGCCTTGCCGCCAACCATGATGGTCAGCGTGCCGTTGACAGCGCCCACCTCGCCTCCGGAAACCGGGCAGTCCAGGAAGTCCACGCCGAAAGACGCCAACTTTTCCGCAATGCGGCGCGCGCCATTGGGTGCGATGGTGCTCATATCGGCGCATACCAGGCCCGCGCCGGCTCCGTGAACCGCGCCTTCCTCGCCCAGCAACACCTGCTCAACATCCGCGGTATCCGACACATTGGTGATCAACAGCTCAACCTGGCCTGCCAGCGCGGCCGGGCTGGCCGCCCAACTGGCGCCGGCCTGCAACACATCCTCCGCCCGTTCGCGGCTGCGCGCCCACACCGCCACCTGATGGCCCGCCTTCAGCAGATTCAATACGCAGGGACGGCCCATGATGCCCAGACCGATATAACCGACTTTCATTTGCGACTCCACGATGAAAACGACGACATTCATCGAGGATAAGGGGAAGCGCGCCGCAACGCCAGCGCGCGGCGGAGGGAAATCAGGGCTCGGGCAAGGGTGCCGGCTTCCGCCCGCCCAACCAGGCCTCGAACTCATAATCCTTGCCGGAGGCGTGATGCTCCAGAAAATAGACGAAGGCCAGCACCTCGGCTACCGCGCGGTAGAGTTCCGGCGGGATGTTCTTATCCAGGTCCACCTGCATCAGCAAGGACACCAGCTCCGGGGAATCATGGACGAACACGCCGGCTTCCCGGGCGCGGTCGATGATGCGCTCGGCCAGCTCGCCGTAGCCCTTGGCGACAACCTTGGGAGAGCGGTGGCCCTCCTGGTAAGACAAAGCCACCGCCGAGCGGCGCTTGTCCTCACTCGGCGGCCGCGCCATCGTCCTTCACCACCAAGCTAGCCAAGGCCAGGCCGGCCGAGGCCAAGCCCGCCTCCAGCCGGCTGGCGTTTTGAGTGATCAGCTGTCCCGCCTGCTCGTCTTCGGCGGCAAAAGACACCTGCACCGTCTGGCCCACCAGACGGATGCGCGCCGCCATGCCGCCCAAGGCCGGCAGGTTCAAGGATAGATTGGTGGACCAGGCCTGCATCTCCTGCTGGCCATTACCCTCCCGGTCGGCCTCGGCCTTTTCCTGCTCAATCACCATTTGCATCGGCTGGCCGGGCCAAGCCATGCCTTGAAACTGCAGCTGCTGGTTTTCCAAGCCATTGAGCTGTCTTTGCACCAGATTGCCCAGTTCCTGAGCCTGCGGCCGCGCGCTAGCCGCGGCGTGCTCGGCGCTTGCCAGCGTCTGGCTCATTTTGGCTTGCGGTTCCTGCTTGATTTCGGCCAGACTGGTGCGGCCGTCGGCGAAGTCCTTCAGATGAGACTCATAAAACAAGCCGCTCTTGGCCACACCCTGCTGCAAATCCTCCGCCACCTTGGGCGGCGGCTGCTGTGCCGCATTGACCAGCACCGGCTTGCCGGCGTCGCTGGTCTGGGTGGACAACAGATGCGTCAGATAGCGGGAAGCCGGGCTCAAGGCCACTTGCACCGAGCTGCTCTTGCTTTGCTCCGCGCTTTCCTTGCTGCCATCCTGCAATAAGAAGGTCAGCGCCGGCTGCAACGACGCAACCTTCAGCTGCAGGGTATCCCCGCTGACCGTCGCTCCCTGAGGCAGATTCAGAGTAAACAGCGCATTCTTGATCAATACCGCCAGCTGGTTATTGTCCAGCCGATCCGCTACGCGCGCGGTCACCTGCTCGCCCAACAACAGCGTCGGCAAGCGGCTGGGCAGCGTCGCGGTTTCCAGCAACAGCTTGGCTCCCTCGCCCAACAACTGCGAGGAGTTGATCTGCTGCGCCGGCAAGACGCCGGTATTGATTGACGGAATCATGAGGTGGGACTATTTCGGTACAGGGAAACGATCAACTCGGCCTCGCTGCGGGAAATGCCGCAGCGGGAGGCCACTTCGGAAGCCGTCAGGCCCTGGCGAATCATCTCGATAGCCTGGTTGTAAGGACTGAGCCCGACATCCCCGTGCGCCTGCTGTTCCATGCGGGACAATAGGCGCGACATATCCCGCTGCATAGCGCTGATCTGCTGTTGCTGCTGGTCGAGATACATGGTGGTCAAGCTGTCGCGTTTGGTTTCCAGGCGCAGCACGCGCCAGTAAACATAGGCCACCGCCATGGCCAGCATCAGCCAGAGCACAACCATCAGGTATGGGAAGAAGGTGCCGGACATCTTGGTTCCCCATGGAAGAGTTTCCGCCGTGACTTAATTTTATGGCGAAACCTCCAACAACCCAAGGCCAACCCGCCATCAAATCATCCCCGCCGTCCCGGCTGGGCGATCCCGGCGGCTTGCGGTCAACGATAGTGTTTGAGCACCCGAGAATTCTGATTGATCAGCACCAGTTCCGAGCGAAGCGCCTCTGACCATTGCGCCAGATCGGCCTGGATGGCCTCGCGCCGCCGCACCAGTTCGCGCAGCCTGTCGCGCTGAGTGCCCTCCAGGCCGGACAGCGCCTCCTGGGTGAGCGAAGTCAGCAGCCGGGACATCAGCTTTTCCTGCTGCGCCTGCAAGGCGCTGAAACGCTCATAGTCCTTGGCGGACACCGCAGCGGACACCTGGGGCGTCAAGGCCTCCAGTTCCTCCACCAGTTGAACCAAGGCAGTCGCGCGCGTCGTCACCTTCATGCGCCCGCCGCCGCGCTGGCCGCGGGCTGGCTGCGATCCACCTGCTGCCAGGCGGGAAGAATGGTTTCCAACAACCCACGTACCTCAGCCAGGATTTCCAGATCGTTCTTAAGGCTAGCCCGCCCCAAACGCGTCTTCATATAGAGGTAGAGCTCGTTCAGATTGACGGCTGCCTCGCTGCCTGCCTCGACATCCAAAGCGATGCGCAGGCCTTCGATGATGTCCATTGCCTTCGAAATCATGCGTGCCTTTTCGTCAAAGCGCTGAGCTTCGATCGCAATACTAGCGGACATGATCGCCTTGATCGCGCCTTCGTACAGCATGACCACGATCCCGATCGGGCTGGCGCCGTATACCGCGGCCTTCAAGGCGTCGTTTTCATAAGCCTTGTTGAATTGCTTCAACATTCTGGAGTTCAGCATAGTGTTACCACCGGCAATGCCAAGTCGGCGGGCGGTTCAGCCCTATCCGACCTCAGCGTAAAGTCATGACGAGAGACCAAATTCATACTTGAGACATCAAACCGCTAAGATTATTGGTGGCGGCGGTCATTTTAGATAATGTCGAGTTCAGTGCGGTGTATTGCTGGATATATTGTTTCTGCCGCGCAGCCAGCCGGGCAGTCAACGCGTCTTGTGAAGCTTTCTCGGTACTAATGCGCGTATTGATAGAAGTCTTGCTGCTTTCCACGACTCCGGTGGGACCTAGCAGGCTATTGATTTCTCTATTCAACAACTGCGCAATCCCGGTAGTGCTGGTATTTCCGAATAGATTTTTGACCGCGGTCGGATCTTTTTTCAGAGCATCATTGAACTTGGTCTGATCCAGCTTGAGAGTACCGTCCTTTTGAATGGCAATCCCAACCTGGGACAGGTATGCATAGGAGTTCACCGGATCGACTCCGGGGATAGACTTGGTCAACACATCCTGTAGTTTTTGCTGAATCGACAAAACCGAAGCATTGCCCTTCATGCTGCCGCCACGCGCGTCTTTGATCGAGCTCAGCACTTGATTATACGCGTCGACAAAACTTTGTAGATTCTTACCGATCCCCGCGGTGTCCTGATTCAGCGTCACCGTAGTGGAAACGCCTGCCCCGCCTTTGTACAGATCCAGGTCAACCCCTGGAATCGCATTGCTGACTTTATTACTACCGGAAGACACCTGAACGCCGTTCACGGTCAAGTCAGCATTGCCTGCGTCCTTGGACTCATTAGCGGCTGTCGAACTTTGCGTCAAACCCGCCAGCGTCGAACCGCTGGTTGAACCCGAATCGGTACCCCCAGCGCTAATGGTGAATTTATTGTCGGTGCCGGACGCGGTCGACGCCACCACCAGCTTATAGTTATCGCCGTTTTTAACCACAGAGGCGTTAACCCCCATGCCCTCGGCGTTGATCTTGTCTGAAATGGACTGCAAGGTGACTTTATCGCCCGGATTATCCTTGAGCTTGACCGTCTGTTCCTTGCCATTGATGGTGAACTTCAGTTCACTGGGCGCGCCGGTGATTTCCGTTTTCGCATCTTTGATATCGGCGCCGTTGAACTGGTCAAACACCAATTGCCGAGAGGTCGCCAGTTTGGCTACGTTGACGACATAAGTGCCATTCACGCCACCGGAGGTGGTGCTGACTCCCGCTACCGAGGTGTCGCTGGAGGACACCTTGAACGCTTGCAAGAACGATCCCGACGACAAGCTGGTGATTGCGCTTTGCAGCGCAGACAGTGCGGAACCGATCTTGCCAAGATCGCTCAGCTGGGTGTTATAGCCCTCCAGTTTCTTCTGACTGGCGACCAATGGCCGGGAATCGATCGCCATCAGTTGGCTTACGATGGTTTGGACGTCGAGCGAGCCGACCGATGTTGTTATCCCTGCCATGTTCATCACCCTTTATGTGTATTCGTTGAGCCGCTCCCGGAACTCAAGCCTTGTCCTTCAGCAACATGCCCTTGAAGTCGCCGATCGCCTTGGCAATCCGGATTGCATCCTCGGAAGGTATCTGCCGGATTACCTTCTGAGTTTCCTTGTCCACGACTTTCACCACCTGAAGATCAGTGTCCTTGTCCACCGAAAACTCCAGTTGGTTATTGTACAGCGAGGCCACACTATTCAACTGCTTCAACGACGACTGCAGCTGCTCGGTAACCGATGGTTTTTCCTTGGCCGCGGTGTTCTGCGCTTGCTGCTGCTGCGCCTGCCCAGCGGCGGCGACAGCCTGAGCATTATCCGGCAAGGCGGAAGCAGCCTTATCGGCCCCTTGCCCACTCTGCGCCAGTTCCACCGTTTGCTGCCGCGGCGCAGAAGCGCCCGCGTTGGCAATCGGCAGTGATTGTAAAGAAGGTATTTGCATGGCAACTCTCCTGACGCGCGCAGCTCCGGTTGCCCAACCAACCGGAGCCGCCGCTGGCTCATACCATCATTCTAGACTTATTGCAGCAGGGTCAGTGCCGACTGCGGCAGCGAGTTGGCGTTCTTCAGAATCGAAGTGCCAGCCTGTTGCAAAATCTGGTTCTTGGTCAGGTTAGCAGTTTCCGCCGCGAAGTCCACATCCACAATGCGGCTGTTGGCCGCTGTCAGGTTTTCCACGTAGTTCTGCAAGTTGGCCACTACCGCGTCGAAACGGTTCTGTACCGCACCAAAGGTCGACCGGATGTTCGAGATCGAAGCAATATCGGCATCCAGCGACGACAGCGCGCCGGATGCTGCACCTTGAGTGGTCACACTCACAGTGCCGGTGTTGGTCAAGCTCGAGTTGTAGCTATTCAAAACGCCGGCGGAAGTCAGGTCAGTCGACGAAATGGAAACTTGGTTGTTGGTCGCGCCGGACGAGCCCACCTGGAAGGTCAGTACCGAGCCACCGGACAACAGGCTAGTGCCGTTGAACTGAGTGGTTTGCACGATACGCGAGATTTCCTGGGTCAGCTGGTCCACTTCGCTTTGCAGCTGCGAACGGTTGGTGTTGCTCACAGAGCCGTTAGCGGCCTGCACCGCGATTTCGCGGATACGCTGTAGGTTGTTGGCAATCTGGCCCAACGCGCCTTCAGCAGTCTGGCCGACAGAGATGCCGTCGTTGGCGTTCTTGATCGACTGGTTGTTACCACGGATGGCGGCAGTCAGGGTCTGGGAAATAGCCAAGCCAGCGGCGTCATCCTTGGCGCTGTTAACGCGCAGACCGGAAGACAAGCGCTGCAAAGAGACCTGCAACGCGTTGTTCGAGTTGCCAAGGTTGCGCTGCGCATTCAGCGAAGCAATGTTGGTGTTGACGGTAATAGCCATGTTAGTTCTCCTGAGATACAGTTGGGCAAAGCGACTTGCTTACTCACCATATCGTCAACGCTGCAATAAACTTTACAGCCAGAACGTGAATTTTACCGACACCTCTGCATCGCCCCCCGCCTAGGACCCAGCTCCTCGGTGAACGAGCCCTAGCCCAAATCAGCCAGAGCCCGTTTATCCAAAGCTTACTGCAGCAGGGTCAGAGCCGATTGCGGCAGCGAGTTGGCGTTTTTCAGAATTGAAGTGCCAGCCTGTTGCAGAATCTGGTTCTTGGTCAGGTTGGCGGTTTCCGCCGCAAAATCCACATCGATGATACGGCTGTTAGCCGCAGTCAGATTTTCAGTGTAGTTCTGCAGATTGTTGACTACCGCGTCAAAACGGTTCTGTACCGCGCCAAAAGTCGAGCGGATATTCGATATCTGCGCAATATCCGTATCTAGTGCCGACAAAGCAGCGGAAGCAGCGCCCTGAGTTGTTACATTAATAGTACCTGTATTGCTCAAGCTGGAACTATAGGTGTTCAGCGTGCCGGCAGAGGTCAAGTCAGTGGAGGAGATCGACACCTGGTTTGTTGCCGCGCCGGAAGAACCAACCTGGAAAGTCAGCACCGAACCACCGGACAACAGGCTAGTGCCGTTGAACTGAGTGGTTTGCACGATACGCGAGATTTCCTGAGTCAGTTGGTCCACTTCGCTTTGCAGCTGCGAACGGTTGGTGTTGCTGACTGAGCCGTTGGATGCCTGTACCGCAATTTCACGGATACGCTGCATATTGTTGGCCAGTTGGCCCAAGGCACCTTCAGCCGTCTGACCAACCGAGATGCCGTCGTTGGCGTTCTTGATCGCCTGGTTGTTACCGCGAATGGCGGAAGTCAGGGTCTGGGAGATGGCCAGACCAGCGGCATCGTCTTTAGCGCTGTTGACGCGCAAGCCGGAAGAAAGCCTTTGCAAGGATACCTGCAAAGAGTTGCTGGAATGATTGAGGTTGCGCTGCGCATTCAGCGACGCGATGTTGGTGTTTACTGTAATAGCCATGTTATTCCCCTTGAAATCGATCTGCGGCAGCGGGATTCCGTGAGTTGCGCAGCGTACTAAGTAGATCGTCTAAAGGTTAATAAACTTGACCAAAATGGTATTTTTACCAAACAAAGCCGTTCAACAAACGCGCCATCCATTGCAACGCCATTTCGGGCATGACCCCTCCCCCTCAGTCCGGCGACCAAAATCAAAAGCCCCGCAGATTAAGCTGCGGGGCTGTTCTATGACCTCCTAAATCAGCGCTCAACCATGGAGCACTTGGAACCAATCTTCATGATAGTCCTCCAGCCAGTAATGCTGATCCACCCAGGCCCGCAACTGCGCCCCCTCACGCTCCATCGCCGCCAAATCGTGTACCCGGCCACGGATGGCCTCCACCCAAGCGGCAACCTCATTGGGAACCCGGCAAACCGGCGCCCCATTGGTCTGGTAAGGATAAATATCCGTGCACACCACAGGCCAGCCAAGAGCCCCGTACTCAAGTAAACGCAGATTGCTCTTTGCCTCATTGAAAGCATTCAACTCCAATGGGGCCACGGCCAGATCCAGATTCAGCCTGGCAATGGCCTCCGGATACTGATCGAATGGCACCGAATGATGCACTTCGGCGACAAAAGGACGAAACTGAGGCAGGCACATGCCCATAAACACCCAGTCAACTTCGGCTGCGGTTTTCTTGATCACCTCCAACAGCAGTTCAAGATCACCGCGGTGCTGCGAGGCGCCCACCCAGCCAACCCGTGGCTTGGGGCTTGTGCCCCGCTGCGACCGCAGCTTGCCCCATGTGCTTTTGCGCAAACGATTGGGAATCACCACGATCTCATCAATCATGCCTTTGGCGAATTCAGCCAACGGCTCCGTGGACACAACCAGCGCATCGCTCAACTTCAGCGCCTTGCGCAAACGCTGCTTGGCATCCGGATACAAACGCTTCCAATGATCGTACAAATTACTTTTCACCGGCGTGCCGCCAATCAAGTCGTCAATACCGAAAACCACCCTCATGTCCGGAATGAACTCCCGGTAGGCCGCCAGCGCGTCATAGATGCCGTCATTAATGCCGGTATGCAGCAACAAGGTATCAGGCGCATGCCGCGCCATTTCGATGATCGATAAAACGCCCTGCGTAGGTTGATGGATCTCTCCATCCAAGCGGCCTTTCTCTTGGAGCACCGACAGCGGCATGCTCAATCGGTACTCACCGCTCCCCCCAGGAACCGGCATTCCCAACACACGCTTTCTTCCTGGGAGATCCGGATCCCACGACACGCTGCGCTGCCACTCCACCTCCATCCGGCGTCCACGCAGCGACAAATGGCGGTTGAAAGCTGGATCCCTACGCAACACCGGCATCCATGTCCGCAGCACCGACTCCATTTCATTGTACTCTCTGACGGCGGCCTCCAACGCAATACGCGGATCAGAAGTATTGCGCCCAATGCTTTTTGCATGGTGATGATAGAGCACAACGAAAGGGTTGTAGATATTTCTGAAACCTGCCGCTTGGATCTTCAGACAAAAATCGACATCGTTGAAGCAGACTTTGAAACGTTCTTCATCCAAACCACCCACGGCCTGATAAATCTGTTTATTCACCAGCAAACATGCCCCAGTGACCGCAGAATAATTCTGCATAGTCAAAATTCGGTTCATATAGCCAGGGTCAGAAATATCGTTTGGCTCAAACACATGGTCCGCAACTGATCTCATCCCGCCAGGCAAACCTAAAACAATGCCGGCATGCTGAATTTGCCCAACCTCTGGATACAGCAAGCGAGCGCCAACAGCGCCCACTCCCTCTTGCAGAGCAGAGGCAAGCAGCCGTTCCAGCCAAGAGCCCAAAATAACTTCGGTGTCATTATTAAGTAACAATATGTAATCACCGGCGGCATGTGCCACACCCAAATTACATTGGGCGGAAAAATTAAAGGGCGCATTATATTCAACAATTTTGACCCGCCCAGGATATTTTTCAGCCAACAACTGATAATACTCAGCCGTTTCAGGCTGTTCCGACCGATTATCAACAATCAGTAGTTCAAAGTTTTGATATACCGTTTTTTCAAACAAACTTTCAACGCATGGCTCCAAAAACTCCAGTTTGTCACGAGTGGGAATCACCACCGACACCAAGGGAGACTCTTGCAAGCGAATATTAAAGTGATGCGTGCCGTGGACATACCCATCATCCACATCAACGAGTAGATCTAGCCTGCGAGCGTGATTTTCCAAGGCGACTTTACGAGAGGCAATCGCTACCGGGCTATTATTAGCTTTGGTGTAAGGGAACGAGACCAACATATCGTCAATATGGCCTATGCTGCGAGCTCCTTTTTGCTCAAACACTCTCAATAAGGCATCATATTGATAGGCGGAGGGATAGGCCTCAAACCCATTAATGGCAACCAAAGCCGAATGAGAAAACGCTACTGCGGATCCAATATAATCCATTGACCGTAAATACTCGGGCGAAAAATCAGGCCGGAAATTGGGCAAAAAGTACTCGCCAATTGGTGAAACCACATCACTATCAGTATAAATTGCCGACCATTCCGGGTGAGAAAAAGCAGCATCACCCATGCGAACCAAAGCATTAGGCGCCAGCCGGAAACCAGCCGGAAGCACCATCATCCAGTCCGCAAACACCTCCGCTACTATATCATTTAACGTCTTTGCAAGGGTTTCGGCATCATCCAGATCTTTTAAACGAATCCAACCTAGCTGAGGGCTAGACTCAAATACGGGATCAGGCATATCCCAGTCGGCGACAACCAATAAACGCCAATGGGGATACAACTGCTTTTCCATTGCCGCTAAGGATTCCACCAGTCTCTTCTTATCACGCTCGGGAGACAATACGATCAAATTAAATACCGGTCGCCGATCCCAGACCATCATCATACGCTCGGCCAGAAGCTCAGCATGTACCTCACGAAGCTGATGCCTATCTTTCCATCGCTTGTAATACAGGCTTTCACTCGTATCTTCTACACAAGATGCCTCCAAGATCGGCTTGCCCAAGACCTTGGGTAGCTTAATTTGTAGCTCACTTGGCAAAAACCGATTCCAGACCTCGATAAACTTCGGCAACAAAACCTCTAGTGTCCGTTCGGACAATACATGTTGCCTTGCATTAGAAGCCAAGCTTTTACGTAACGCTTCATCTTCAATCAGCGTCACAATCGCGTCGTACCAGGCCTCCGTGCTGTTTTTCACTACCAAGGCAAGCTTGCTGTCTTTTAATTCTTGGTAAGGAGGAGAGTCAGAAACAATGCAAGCCCCTCCCGTAACCGAATAGTCCAGCCACTTAATATCCGATTTGCAATTATTAAAATCCTCATCTTCCAGTGGCGCAAGACAAATATCTAACTTCAGGCTAGCCAAGGTCTTGAAATAATCATGGTACATCACACCACCCGGGCCTTGACGTACACCTTTTAAACCGACCATGCCACGAGGTACATTGCCCCAAAACACAAACTTCACTGAATCGGCGTACTCATGATAAACCCGCAGCAATGCCGGGGCGATCATATCAACATCGCGGCTATGCGTACTGGTACCGGCAAAGCCAATAACGACCTGAGGCTCTCTCGGCACAACCTCCAATATGCGGTGCTGGCTAATCGCATTTGGAACCACCACCACGTTTGGATTAAGCGGCCTTACTTTTTCCGCCAGGCTCTCTGTGCTTGTAGTCACCAGCTGGCAATAAGGCAACAACCATAGAATAAATTCATTCAGCTTGGCAAAGTCGTCAAACATCGGATTACTGCGAGGCATACCCCACAACCAATCATCGATGTCGAATATAATTGGCTTCCCAGCATCCACAATGGCAAGTATCAGTGCCTTGTAGCTTTCATCGACAAATCCGCGCTGAACCAGAAAAATATCCATGGCTCGCACAAAGTCATCATCATTTTCAAACGCATAATCCCCAAGCAAGCGATGGGACTCGATATTTTTGTAAAAAAAAGTATCGACGACCCCTGCCAATAAGGATAAGGGATCCCCCAATCTTAGCTTAAAGCAAGCATGATCGAAGTGATCTCGAGACAAAACGCCTACTCTAGGATTACGTTTTTGCATAATGGCGAGCTTAACTTTGTTAAAATGACTAATTCAATCATTGATCCGAGTCATTACCAATGGGGAGCCGGACCATGCCCAAGATCATGCCTTTTCAAGCAACAAATAAAATTGCAAAGCGCACATCTCTTCCATCTCATCCAATGAGACATTTTTGATAATCATACGATCAGTCTCAATATTGCATGGCAGCGAGTCACGAGCCTTTTCAAAAAGTGGCAACAAACGGCCATCCATTGCTCGCAATTTTTGTACAACCTTATATCCGGTCTCTCGGCAAAACCTCAAAATTTCTTTTTCTGTAAAAAACCGGATATGAGTAATATCCAATAAACCTTCTCGGGCATAAGTCCAGTTCCCCTTCACCTGGTCATCTATTAATACCAGATTACGCACATTGGGAATGCTGATCAAAACCTGGGCGTGCGCCGACAAATAGTCCCTCAAGGAAGTCATCACTTTCCAAGGGTTGTACATATGTTCAAGCACATCGGCCAAAATCACCCCATCCAGGCTGCCTTTAGCCATCCCCTCAGCCTCGAGGTCAAAATCCTCAAACATGCCCACCAAGACTTTATCCAATCTCTGACTTGCCAAGTTCGCTGCCGCTTTATTGGTTTCGATGCCCCACACCTGACACAGGGGAAAACGCTCTTTGACCAGAGCGCCATTGCCTCCACCTGCACAACCGATATCCAGCAGCAATTTGGGACGATTCCTAAACATATTGACCAGGTCCCGTCGCCCAGTGGTATGGTAACCAGCCGTGACGTCCATGGACTCCACATCCAGATATTGTTGCCATACATAGACATCAGGACGGTCTGTAAATTTTTTAGACAACTGCTCAATTAATTCAGCGACTCGGTTGGCCGCCTTATCATCATTGCCGAAGTTAAAAAATCCTTTTCGAGTTGCCGCCACAGCGGCCACCTCGCTCCGGAAGCCCTCATCGCGGCACAATGCTCCTAAAACCTGTCCCAGCTCCGAAGGTTCCAGCACAATAACCCCATCGCTCGCTCCGTAGCCACCACCGGCAATGCAGCCAAAATCGCTCGTCAGATTAATCGCAGGCACATCAACTAACAGCGCTTCAATCGCCATATTAGAGTCATAGGATACGACGGTGTCGCCACATGCCGCCCAATGCCGAGCATCATCCACCGCATACCTGACAAGATCCTCAACCCCCAGCGCTTTGGCAATCGCCTGAAAACCATCCCTCATCTGCTCAATAGGGATATCTGGCGTCGGCCGATCTTTATAAATCAAACGAACCTGGCTAAGCCCCTGCTGACTCAAAGCCTGGATCGACTGGCAAGCCTGCAGCATTTGCTCGATATAATCACGGTTATCCAGCGCGCTAAGCTGTGCATTCCATGTCGATCCCCAGACAAGCCAAAATCCATCCAACGGCAGGTCATAAGCATCAGCCAGTCGCTGTCGAATCGCATGCCGGCTCATTTTCATCGCGGGAAGAATATCCCAGCAAGGATTACCCACCACATGGATCTGCTGCGGAGCAATGCCCTGATCAATGAAGTACTCCGCACTTCGCTGACTAGATACCGCGATAAAGTCGGAGGAGTTGACTTCACCAATATAATTACGACCGATACCCGTTCCATGCGCCAATTGCAGCACGGGAATTTCACGGTGCCGAGACCATAAGGCCAGCACCTTGCCATCACGCAAGGCATCTTCGTTGATCAGTGTTATTTCGATATCATGCTCTTCTGCCAAGGCCTCCAAAGTACTAAAAAGGCCATGTGCAATTGGCAGCTCTTCACGAATCTCGCTGGCAAGCAAATTCATCACCGCAACCGAATGTCCAGTCGATTCATCGGCGCTATCAACAGACTCTGCTTGCAAGGCCTTGAGTAACGGGGACACCAAAGCATCGCGGCTGCTTGCACCTCCGATAACAAACGGCCTCAGCTCACAACCGGAGGCTTCCACCACCTTCCTGACCGCCTCGGTAGCAAAGTACTCAGGAACAAGCACCGTTCGCTTTTTACCTTGCAGATAATGCTGCAAAACAGCCAGGTTCTTTTCCCACAACGCATATATAAGAGCAACCGTTTTCATTCTTGGGCTCCATTCCCTGCCGAAACCAACTCAGTCACCAAGCGGCGCTGTAAGCGATATTCAAGAGCACTCGCAAGATCTACCTCATTCACTTGGCACAAGTGCTGCGTCTTGACGTCTTGATGCCAGGAGCGAACAAAACCCTGCAAATCGCGATCAATGGTTTCCGCATCGCTCCATCGCTGCAAGATCGCGCCATTACGCGGAGCCAGATCTGTCCAGTCCACCGCATTCGTCCTTCCAAGGAAGCTGGAAAGCAGGAAATAAGCTACGGTTCGATTCCGAGCCCTATCCAAATGCAAATCGAACGCGGTTCTCCACTCATCAGGAGCCATACCAAGCCAAGGAGCCAAATCATCCAACCGTACTTGTTCTCCCACCAAGTAATTGTTCAATTGCCCATCTTGTTCAAGCCACTGTTGATTGGCTGCCACATCCACGCTGTTTTCCAACACCACCATGAAACGACCGGTTGTAATCCCGCTTAAGCAGCCAAACCACTCCCGCTCCAAAAACACGGACATTTCAAGCAAGTGCGAATCTGCCGCCAACCAAGACAACTGACGGCGCCACCAATTCGTTTGCTGTAATGGCATGGGAAAGGCGGGATGATGATACTCTCCGCTGAATAAGCTGCCATACGGCACTGTTCCCAAAACTTTCAAGCCAATTTCATTCGCCGCCAGACATAAACGTTCGGCAGAAAGGTGCATGTTGAACGCACTAGCCCCCTGCGCCATCAGTTCATCGACAGTCACGTCGGCTTGACGCGCAAAGCTCAGATGATCTAGTGAGTAGATATCGAAGATCAACCGTCCCCCGGGGCGCACCACACGCTTCCATTCATGCAAGACTTTCTCAACATGAGGAAAGTGAGTCATGACATTCAAGGAGATCAAACTGTCAAAACATTGATCAGGAAAAGGCAAGGCCTGCACATCTCCTTGCACCAGTTCGATGGGGGCGCCGCCGGCTAGCCTTCTACACTCATCCAACATGGCTTGCGAGCTATCAGTGCCAGACAAATTGAAACCTTTGGCAATCAGAGGCAGCGAAGCACGCCCCGTGCCGATGCCTACATCCAACACATCGCTGCCCGCAAGAAAACGCTCACATAGCTCGGTCTCTATGATGTTTTTCAGTCGATTGGTGTCGGTGTTTTCATCCATGCGCCCCGAATACCACCTGACCATATCCCGGTCTTTCCAGGCCTCTGTCTTCCAATGAATCAAGTCTTGTTCAGAGTTTTTCATTTAATAGCCCTCGTAAGGCTCAAATCACGCATCGTTTTCTAGCCAGAACAAAGGCTTCCGCCGCCGTAAAGCCCGCAGTTGCCCCACGCCAAGCGGCAAGGTGTTTCGCTCCCTCAATAGAGCGGGGGTGCGGAAAGGCTCTCATTTCACCCGCATACGCCTCCAAGGCCCGCACCTTCTGTTCTAGCGTACCAGAGATATCCACAAACCAGTTTGGTGTAAAGGGGCAGTTCGACCACTCGGTCGATGAAGGCACTTCAAAACACAGCAAGGATTCGACACTACTTCCTCCAATAGGTCGGCAGGCCGTCATCACTGCCTGGTAGGTGCGACGATGGTCGATATTGAGATCATCAGCAAAGTGGGTATACACAATGCTTGGTCGATACCTGGCGAGCAGTACTTCCACTACCTTGACCAAGTCCAGCAAATCAATGCTGTCCAAGCGGTTGTCTGGGAAATCAAATAAGGACAGCGAGGCTGCGCCCAAAATGGTCTGCGCATCGCGTGCCGCCTGATGCAAACGCGCACGCTCGGCTTCATCGACCTCTCCTCGACTGGCCAGCCCTTGAGCAAGAATAGCCACATGAACCTGATCGCCTTTTAAACGATGCGCAGCAATCGTCCCTCCGCAGCCAAGCACCTCGTCATCTGGGTGTGCCGCCACAACCAACACCGCCTTGCTCATGGTTTCCTCGCCACGAAATTCCAAGTTGCCAAGGTATCCGCAACCGGGATTTCACGTATAATTTTTTTTTCTTCCAATGCGAGCCAATCCCAGCCGGCAAACAGAGTCTTCAAGTGCTCACGATCGCTGAAATGCACTTTGCCCACTCCGGCAAAAGGACCGTCCTCATAGCCCTGTCTTGTCCAGACATCCTCGGCCGGAAGCCCTGAACCATAGCCTGCATGGGAAGTTGAAAACCAGTCAACGCCAAGATAAATGCCCCCAGGCTTCAGGATGCTGGCCAACTTTTGAACCGCCCGTAAAATAGAATCCGTACTATTGTGGGTCATGGCGGCACGATCTACGATCAGATCAAACTCACCTTTAAATGGAAGGTGATGGATAAAGTCACCATGTACCAGCTGCGGCGCTAGATGAGGAAAGCGCTCACATAGCCGCCTCACAGCAGCAGCGCTCCCCTCAATGGCAAAGTACTCTGCCTCCTCAGCCAAAAAAAAGGGGATATTAGCACCCACTCCACAACCCAACTCCAACACTCTAGGCCTTGATGGCCAATAACGAGCATACCTTTTGTATAGACTGATTAGATCTGACCATGGCCAAATGCTGTGATGCCCTCCACTTTGAAACGCCAGTTCCCACTCATTTGAAAAGCTCACAGGGCCCTCTCTGTTTGAAAAATTGAAACAATGGTTCAGAACTGTTCATCCAAATATCGACCACAGCCAAGCCTGGCACGAACTCCCCATGCAATTGCGGATAGGGTTGCGGCTTAAAATCCTGATACGACACTTTAATAGCATGCTTTGTAAAATCGGCCTCTTTAAGATACGCGCGCCCCAACTTGCCAGACAAATACTCATCCGCAGAAAAATGCCGGCACAAATTCAAGACCAGGTCCGATTTCTTTCCCATCTCCGGCAATTGACTGGAGCGTATAACAGGCGTATCAATCCCGAACTCTTGCAGCCAAAACTGCAGCTGATGCCAACAAATCTCTGAGAAACTTGAAATCTTGGGGTAATAGAGCGACTCCAAGCGGGAAAACTTCGTCTGAAAGTCCGGGGCCTTGGCATAGCTGGCCGCAATCGACTTCAAATGTTTTTCACGCCACGATTGGCTCTCATCCACCTCCAGCACCGCCATAGTTGACAATAGATGATCTTTGGAGCGTACCGGCACAGTCAGCCAATGTACGCCATTGGCGCTTTTAATGCGATTGCGGTTGGTAAAGCTGTTTTTTTCAAACTGGACCGAATCCAAGTAAATAAACACATCCGCCCTGGCGATTTTTTCAAGATAACCTAACCATGGCAGATAAGCGGGTTGATGTGCGGACAGGCAAAAGCTCATAATGACCCAAGCACGCCCGCTTGCAGCAGCTTTTCCAGATAATAGCCTGCACGCACAACCATGGGATTACCTGACACCAAGGAGTAGGGAGGAATTTCCACACCATCAACCATGGTTCCAGCCGCAATCACACAATAGTCGCCAATCGTTGCCCCCCCCTTGACCAAACAGTGTGAGCCGATAAAAACATGGTGTCCGATACGAATTGACTTGCGCTCAATTTCCTCACTCAGGCCAAGACAACGCTGATGGGAGTCTGCGCAATTGATGGAAACAAATGAGGCAATATCGCAATGCGGGCCGATAAATACATCGCAACCTTTCGCATTGACTTCGGAGAAGGCTCCAATAAACGTTCCCTCCCCGATCACGGGCTCGCCGTTAACCCAGACCAGCGGATGAAAGCGGTTCTCCCGGAAAGACGTCAGCCTTGTAAACGCCTGCTGAAGATCCAGTTCCACTTCCGAAATCAGAGAATTCTTGCTCATGCTTGCCGCGCTTTCACCATATCACCCCATTCCAAACGCTGTCCTTGCTGCAAGGCAACACTCGCATTCAAACCAAGAACCCTATCCAAGCACTCTGGAGGCAGCCCGCCGCCGGGGCGCCTCAAGCCAATATTTTCCAGCGTCAGCGTTTCCCCCGGAGCAATACGCCTCAAAGCCACCACGCTACGCCTAGCCAACTCCCTCATCTCCCTCTCGGCCTCAGTGGGACGCACCCAAGGCGAGCCCAACATTTTGTCCGCGGCGTGAATATGGGCAACCCACTCCCCCAGGTCTGCCGGCTCTTCCGAGAACCAATGATCCGGTCCTGGGAAATCATGGGACAAGGTGAAGTGCTTTTCAAACACGCAAGCGCCGAGACCACGCGCCAGACTGCTGGCCAGCGGACCCTGAGTATGATCGGAGAATCCCAGTAACAGCCCATCAAACGCCTGCCGCAAGGTCATCAGTTTCCGAAGATGAACGTCTTCCGGCGGGGTGGGATATTGCGAAGTGCACAACAGCACTACCACCGGATGCCCATTGAACCAGCCCGCGGCCTCCAGCGCCTGATGCACCTCCGACAGATCACTCATGCCGCACGACATGATCAAGGGCACTCCCGCCTGGCGATAATGACGGATCAGCGGCAAGTTGCTGAAATCATCGGAGCCGATCTTGATCGCCGGCACCCCAACCTCCATTAGCAGATCGAGATCGCCTCGATTCTGCGGGGTCGATAAAAATAGAATGCCCAACTCATCACACTTGGCCTTCAGTCGAAACCAAGCCGCTCGCGGCAACTCATGGCGTTGGAACATCGCCAACATCGACTCGGTCACCTCGCGCCCCTGCGAGCGATAGGTGTATTGCTGCTCAGGGTCTCCGCAGAACTCCACGGCCTTGAATGTCTGAAACTTGACCGCATCGGCTCCCGCTTTCGCCGCGGTCTCAATCATCTGCAAAGCCAGATCTACATCACCATTATGATTGATGCCAACCTCTGCAATCGTGAAGGGTGCCTGCCCATCCCCGATCAAACGGCCGCCTATCCCAATCTGCCTCATCGCCGCCACAGCCTTTTCATTATCCATTCGGCCACTCTCGTCACACCCTTCCCATCAACCAATTCAAACGCCGCTTGCGACATCGCGGCTAGCTTCTGCGGTCCAAAGGCACCCAAAGCCTGGGCGTAATGGCTGGCTTGCACGCGCTCCGCGGCGCCCAGGCTCAACGCCGCCCCATGCCGCAGCAAGCAGCGCATGACTTCTGCTTGATTATCAGCCAGCTGCACCAAAATCGCCGGCAAACCCATTGCGCATCGTTCCCAGCTGGCGGATCCCGCGCTGCCCAGGCAGAGGTCCGCCTCGGCCATCAAGGCCGCCATGTATTCCACCTGGTGGTGATGCGCCCATCCTTGTTCCCGACAGGTTCTGGCAATCCCGGCTACATCAGGGTGGCTGGCTCCGGTGACGACATCAACCTGCCATGCCCGCTGGCACTGCGCGATCCCAGCAAGCGCCTTCGCCGTTTCATTTTTTTCATCGCTGGCGCTGAAAAAAACCAGAAGCCGCTTCAATTCACCCCTAGGGGCGCACCGCTCCCTCAATACGGCAAATTCGCAACGCAATAAGGCAAATTTCGGCCCCAGGAAAAATTCGCTATCCGCAGGCAACAGCTCGTCATAACGCGACGTTGTCGACGCACAATCGTTCTGGTCCAGCAGCGCATCGCATACATGCGGACGATTGGCCAAATCATCAATCACCAGCAGGATCCGGCCACTGCCGCGCAACCGGCTCTCCCACGCCTGATCCAAGCCATAGTGATCCACCACCACGCCATCAAACTGATGCAAATCGGCATAATCGGCGCATAGCTGCGCGTCCCGCGCCAATGTCAGGCCATCATCCAGCAATAATCGCCCACAGCCTGCTTCGCGCATCAGCCGTTCATACTCGGCTTCCAAAGCCGCGCAAGCCACGACGACTTCGTAACTAGCCTCCGTCAGATAGCGCGCCAAGGCCAAACAACGCATCAAGTGTCCGGCACCGACTGAACCGCCGGCATCCACCCTGAACAGGACTTTCTTACGCATCATGGTCCGATTGCGCCGCGGGCCAGACATAGCGCCAAGTCGAAATCATCCGCCGTGTCGATATCGATGGAACGCGAAAACGGCATCATATGCGCGCGCATCCCCGGACCATAAAACGCCTTGTGCTCAAGAAAAGCCGGCACATTGACCGCATAAGTGCTGCCATTGCCGGCAACCAGACTGCCAATCTCGGCGCTGGATTTATCACACAGTTCCGGCCACATCGGGCTAAGCTCGCCACCTTCCCCGCACCTCAATGCCTGGTACGGGTAATGAGTATATTGGGTGGCGGCAATTCCAAAGTCGCACACTCCGGGCTCAAGCAAGGCCATCACCTCGCGGATATCATTTGCGTTACGCAATGGGGCCGTCGCATATAACACGCACATCTGCTCGACATCCGTCCATGGAAGCGGCTTGCGCGTCAGGAGCTCAACGCACACATCAGCCACCGTTGCCTGGTCCTCCGCCAAAGACGGCGGGCGCAGATCCACTTCGGCGCCAAAATGGCGCGCAAGCTCGGCAATCTCCGCATCTTCGGTCGACACCACAACTGCATCGAAGATACCGGCCTCTACAGCAGCCTCTATCGTGTATGCCAGAATGGGTTTCCCAAGAAACGGCAGGATGTTCTTGCGCGGCAAGCGTTTGGAGCCGCCGCGCGCTGGAATGACGGCCAGCTTAGCCATTGGATAGATCACCCATCAGCAGCATGTGGCCGCTGTCCAGATCCCGCACCAACACGCAATCCAACAATGCTTCATATTCATTCGGCGCCATCCCAAACCCCGGCCTTCTGAACTCGACTTGAAGCTCGGACAATTTCTGTCCCGCTTTGCCAGCCTGCTTCAGATAGGCGCTGCGCCGAATACGCTGCCGCTTCAAGAGTTCTTCCGGATGCATGATTCTGCGGTTGCACCCCAAAGCCACTTCCACGTCGCGAATCGCCTGAACAAAACGGGACATCTCCTGCGGCTCCAGCGAGAAGACGTGCTCAACGCTACGAGTGGTCCTATCCATGGTGATGGTTTTTTCCAGCAGATTGGCGCCAAGCGCCAGCGCTGCCACATCCATATCCCAGCCCGGCGTATGATCGGAAAATGCGACCGGATACGGGAACATGCGTTTCAACGTCGGGATGATATTCAGATTGATACTTGCCAAACGCGCAGGGTAACCAGATGGGCACTGGTGAATAATGATATTTTCATTGCCCTCGCTGCGAATGACATCAACCGCGGCCTCAATTTCTCCTAAGGAAGCATTACCCGTGTCCAACTGCAAACACAGCCCAGTACGCGCGGCCTGTCGCAGCAGGGGAAAATGATTAACGTCTGCGGAAGCAATCTTGATCGAGTCGCAATGCAAAGACTCCAATAGCTGAATATCTTCCTCAAAAGAGACAGTTGAGAAGAAGGCCAGATTCAAGCTATCGCAGTAAGCCTTCAACTCGCGCCACTCGCTTTCCAGCAAGCAACGTCGCTTCAAAATTTCATATAGTGGTTCTTCAACCGTCTCCATTTTGCCGGAATCTTTATCAACCAGCACATCATAGCTGAACAGCTGCTTCTTATCCGCGCACAGCCGGTCCGGGTCGAAGATCTGAAACTTGATCGCATCCGCCCCGGCTTCCGCCGCCAACTTCACCAACTCTTTGGCGGATGCCAGGCTGGTATGAGTTGGTCCTGCCTCATAAGTAATAAAACATGGCTGACCATCACCCACAATACGCTGACCAAAGTGCACAGTCATAATGCTATCTCGCTTAGAATATTTCGAAATGAAGATACAATAAAATCAAAATCCTGATCTGACATTCCCGGATAAAGCGGCAAAGTCAAAGCTCCGTGATAATAGCGTTCGGCCTCAGGACAAAGGCCAGGAGAGAAGCCAAGCTGCCGGTAATACGGCTGCAAATAGACGGGTTGATAATGCACATTGACCTGGATGCCAATAGCCCTTAAGGCATCGAACACCGGCTTTCGCCAAGCGGGGTCATCCAGGCTCACCACTTGCAAATGCCAGGCCGGCTCAACGCCCATCAAAGACTCTGGTAGTCTCAACGGCAAATCAGCCAAGGCGAGTCGATATGCATCGACGCGTCGGCGGCGGATAGCCACGAACTCGTCCAGACGCTGCATTTGGCTTAGCCCCAAAGCCGCTTGCATATCAGTCATTCGATAGTTATACCCAAGGTCCAGTTGCTGGTAGCACCAGGGACCGTCGGACTCTCCCTGTAAAAATCGAGGATCTCGGGTAATGCCATGCGAGCGCAAACGCAACAAGGCTTGATAGAGCTGTTCATCATTGGTCAGCACCATCCCACCTTCACCACTAGTGATGATTTTTACCGGGTGAAAACTGAAAACCGTTACATCGGAATACTCGCATGCTCCAACTTTGCTCCCCTGATAACTACCACCGATAGCATGAGAAGCGTCTTCCAATAGATAAAACCCATACTGCTGCGACAGCTTTCTGAGCTCAGACATTTCACAAGACTGCCCGGCAAAATGGACAGGAACCAGCACTTTTGGCAAGGTCCCTGTTCGCTCAGCTTGTTCGAGTTTAGCCGACAGCGCCGCTACTGAAATATTGAATGTCTGGACATCGATATCCACAAAATCTACTTCAGCACCACAGTACAAGGCACAGTTAGCCGAGGCTACAAAAGTATTGGGCGACGTCCACAGATAATCCCCAGGACCCAATTTAAAGGCTAGACAAGCCAGGTGGAGCGCAGCCGTGGCATTGCTAACCGCAACTGCGTATTTCGCGCCGCAATACTTCGCTACGCTTTGCTCAAAATTAGCGATTACCGGTCCTTGAGTCAGCCAATCAGATATCAGCACAGATTGAACAGCTTCAATATCCGCTTGGCTTATCTCCTGGCGACCGTAAGGAATATTAATCATGTAACTGTCGATCCAAGTCTCGCAACTCGTCAACCGTCAAAAACCAGCTATTGTTGTCCGAGGTATATTTGAAGCCTTCTGCTACGGGGTGGCCATGCTCGGCCAAGCCATTGACGGAGTATTCATTCTGGACAATAAAACGTATCGAAGGGGTAATGACATAGTGGTCATCAAATTCGAAGGTATGCAAGCTATCATCCCGGGCGATCATCATCTCGTGCAACTTTTCCCCCGGACGAATGCCAATAATGCTTTGTTGCAACGCAGGTGCCATTGCCGTGGCTAGATCACCAATTCTGATGGAAGGAATTTTGGGCACAAAAAGCTCCCCGCCCTGCATCCGCTCAAAGTTGCTGAGCACAAAGTCCACTCCTTGCTGCAGGGTGATCCAGAAGCGGGTCATGCGCACATCGGTAATGGGCAGGCTGTCAGCCCCGCTGGCAATCAACTTTCGAAAGAACGGCACCACAGAACCCCGCGAGCCGACGACGTTGCCATAGCGCACAACCGCGAAACGGGTCTTGTGGCCGCCAACGATATTATTTGCCGCGACAAACAATTTATCCGACAACAGCTTGGTTGCCCCGTACAAATTGATCGGGCTAGCCGCTTTATCGGTAGACAGCGCAATGACCTTCTCGACCCCGCACTCTATAGCGGCATTGATTACGTTTTCCGCGCCATTTACATTGGTGCGAATACACTCGGTAGGGTTGTACTCAGCGGCAGGCACTTGTTTGAGAGCGGCGGCATGCACCACCAGATCAATGCCGCGCATGGCTTGCCGCAAGCGCTCGCCATCTCGTACGTCACCCAGAAAAAAGCGCATGCTGGGGTCGGAAAACTCTTGCTGCATCTCAAACTGTTTCAACTCATCGCGAGAAAACACCACTACTCTCGCTGGTTTGAAACGCTCCAATAGCGTAGTAATAAATTTACGGCCAAAGGATCCCGTACCGCCGGTAATTAAGATGGACTTGTTGTCAAACATCGCCAATATGCCTTGATTTCTTTGAAAAAGACGGATGTGCCGTCCGCCATGAGCGCTAAACTTCCAATCCCAGGCCGCCAAAACAATGCTTGCCGATAATCTGCAAGCCCATCTTCCAATAGCATGCCTTAAACAATGCAGGCCGATTGATCAAATAATCCTACTGCTTGCTTGACAATAGCTTAGCTAGCACCGACATCACCACCTCCACCCCCATCGCGCCGGTGGTGGCGTCAAACTCCACCGTCGCCGCGCCGCCCTTGCCGGCCGCCCAGTTGCTGACCAGGCACAGGTGCGCGTAAGGCAGGTTCATCTCCCGCGCCAATGCCGCTTCCGGCATGCCGGTCATGCCGACTATATCGGCACCATCCCGCTCCAACTTCAATATTTCCGCGGCGCTTTCCAAACGCGGCCCCTGGGTGCAGGCATAAACGCCACCCACCACTCCGCTATGGCCGCTGTCCGCCATCGCGCGGATCAGGCGCTCTCGCAACGCCTCGTCATAAGGCGAAGAGAATTCGGCGTGCACCACCGGACGGTCCAGGCCTTCAAAGAAGGTATGCTTGCGGCCCCAGCTATAGTCGATGATGTTGTCCGGCACCACCAGGCGGCCAGGCGGCATGTCGGGACGGATGCCGCCCACCGTGCCGATGGCGATCACGCCCTTCACGCCCTGATCGTGCAGCGCCCAGATATTGGCGCGGTAATTGATTTCATGCGGCGCCAGCGAATGGCCGTAGCCATGGCGGGCGATGAATACCACGTTCTGTCCATTCAGCAGGCCGAAGGTCAGTGCGCAGGAAGGGTCGCCATACGGCGTGCGAACGACTTGACGATGGGTGACTTCCAATACGGGCAGCTGGGCCAGGCCGCTGCCGCCGATGATGGCCAACATGATATGTCCCCTTTGTAATAGTGCGACGGATCGCTGTTTTTGCCGCGGCCTGAGCTGGATACGCCCGGCGCGGCTGCGGGATTCTTGCTTGCGGCGGAGCGCCGACGCTCCAATTATGGCCGATTATTTTCCGCCGGCACATGCCACCGCGCGGTGAATTTGCCCGCGGCGACAGCGCCGGCAATCACCACTTTGTAAAACAAGCACTTGGGGTTTCCCTCCGGATTGCGCAAAATTTATACAATCGTACAAATTCGGCTCAATGCGCTTATACATCCGTATAAACATACAAACATGAAATCGACCAACGCCACTCGACAGCAGCTGCTGGACTGCGGACTAATAATGGCCAAAGAAGCCGGCCGGCGGCGGCTAACCGCGCGGCAAACCCTGTCCGCCGACCTGATCGCCTTGTATAAGGCGCTTGGCGGCGACACACAGCCCGGCATCCCGCCACGCTAAACCGGTCCCCCGCGCCGCGTTTAAGCTGCGCTTAAGTTTACGGTGTTCCAATCGTCTCAATCCCCTATCGCAAGAAAGGACATGGCGATGAACCGTAGACTTCCCCTGCTTAGCCTGCTGCTGCTCGTCAGCGGCGCCTTATACGCCGCCGCCAGCCTGTGGCAAAACGGTTTGCCCGCCAACTACTGGCAATGGCGGCACGAACTGGTCATGCTCAGCGGCGTGCAATTAATGACGGTGATGAGCGCAGCCATGCTGCTGGCCACACGCCCGCGTTGGCTGGAACCGTTGCTGGGCGGCCTGGACCGCCTATACGCGCTGCACAAGCGCCTCGGCATCGCCGCCGGCCTGCTGCTGGCCGCTCACTGGCTGATCAAGCTCTCGCCCAAGCTGATGCTGGCGCTGGCCTGGGTCGCACCGCGGATCAAGAGCGGCGGCGGCAAAGACCCGTTGGTTTCGCTGGCCAAGGACATAGGCGAATGGGCCGCCTGGGCGGTGCTGGCCATGGTGATTCTGGCGCTGCTGCGCGCCGTGCCCTATCGCTTCTGGCGCAAGCTGCACAAGCTATTCGCCCCGCTCTACCTGATGGGCGCCTTCCACGGACTGATCCTGATGCCGGCCGAGATGTGGACACAACCGGTGGGCTGGCTGCTGGCCACGCTGATGCTGATCGGTTCCGGCTGCGCGCTCTACGCGCTGGCCGGCCGCATCGGCAAACAAGGGCAATACGCCGGCCGGGTGGACCGCATAGAAGCCCTGCCGGCCGGGCAACTGGAAGTGATCTGCCAGATGGACGGCTGGCCCGGCCACCGCGCCGGACAATTCGCTCTGGTCAACTTCACCGCCGCCGAAGGCGCCCACCCTTTCACCATCGCCAGCGCCGACCACGGCGACGGCCGGCTGCGCTTCATCATCAAGGCGTTGGGCGATTACACCCGCCGCCTGCCGGACGAACTAGAGATCGGCCAGGCCGTCACAGTGGAAGGCCCCTATGGCGGTTTCCAGTCGCGTGGCGGTACACGCCAGGCCTGGGTGGCGGGCGGCATCGGCGTCACGCCTTTCCTGGCCTGGTTGCAAAGCAGGGCGCTGGCGGAGACGCCACTGGATGTGGATTTCTACTACTGCGTGCGCCATCGCGACGAAGCGGCGCGGCTGGAAGAAGTGCGGCAAGCTTGTCGTCAACGCGGCGTGCGGCTGCATCTGATCGAAAGCGAAACCGGCGCACGGTTGAACGCCGATATGCTGCCGGAAGTGGACGAGGTCTGGTTCTGCGGCCCGCAGGGCCTGGGCAAAGCGCTACAGCACGGTCTGAGCCAGCGTGGCGCGCAAGCGCCGGCTTTCCACCACGAGGCGTTCTCAATGCGCTGACGCAAAACGGGCATTCCAACATGCCGGAACGCCCGTCATACCCTCAAGCAAGCCGCTGCAACGCGGCTTGCGCCTCGCCGGCTTTAGCGCGTGGCGTAGACGCTGCGCCTTCCCTGCTCGTCAAAACTCAACACCTGATACGGCTGCTTGCTCGGCCCTTCCATACCCGGGCTACCCATGGGCATGCCCGGCACCGCCAGGCCCACGATCTTGGGTTTGTCCTTCAGCACCTTCTTCACCAAATCCGCCGGCACATGGCCTTCGAACACATAGCCGCCCACCTCGGCGGTATGGCAGGAGCGCAGATCCGCCGGCACTTTCAACCGGCTCTTGACTGCGGACATGTCGGCCTCGTTGCGGCTTTGCATCGCCACGCCGTTTTTCTGCATATGCTCGGCCCAGGCGGTGCAGCAACCGCAATACGGGTCCTTGTGCATCACGCCGTCGGCGGCGGCGGCAAGCGGAGAAATCAGGGAAACGGCCAGCGCGGCGGCGGCCCAGTACAAAGGTTTAGTCATGGCAAGAACTCCAATGCTTTTTGAATGAAAACGCGCGCCAGCCCGCAAACACACGGTTGGCGCAAAAAAACGGCTCATTCATAAAGATTGGGGAGGCCGCTCCGGCGGCGCGGGGATAAAACCGGACCACACTACTTCGGCCTTGGCCTGCAATACCGGGCGAATCGTCTGCAGCGGCAAGCAGGGCGCCGCCGGCCACGGAGCGGCCGGCAACTGGCAACAGGCCGCGGCCTGGGCGGCGCTGGCCGGCTGGGTATGGCAGGCCGCGCCGTCATCCGCCATCCACACGCAGGGCGCGCTGGCGGCCACGCGCCCGCCCATGCTCCAGCCCGCCTGCGGCAAGAGCAGCAGACAGGTTAGCAACAGCAGCAGGGGTAGGCGGATAAGCATCGATTCAGTTACGCGCTCAGCTTGGAACAGGCTTGGGACTGACAGCTAGCGCCTTGGTTCCCAAGCTGTTTCTCAATTTTTGTCGCCCCGAACAAAGTTTGAGCCATGTCATGTTAGCGTCAGATTGCTTGCAATCAAGCCCAAGCCGAGCATCAATCAATAACGATTCGCATTTGCGTTCGCATTAATTCGGTGGGATACTTACGGTCCCATTTGACATTCCTTGCGCAAACTAAACGCCAACGGCATGCAAACAGCGCCGGCCATGCCGTGACGCGGATCAAATGGGCTTCGTTCATGTGATGATTTCCAGGTATCCACGATAATGAAAACCTTTGACTCCGCCGCCCGTCACGGCGTGCGCCTCGCCCTGTTGTCCGCGGCGGTTTCCGCCCTCTACCTGCCCGCCGCCCACGCGGCGGAAGCCGAAGCCACCCTGCCCTCGGTAGTGGTCACCGCCTCCGGCTACGAGCAAAAAATCAAACAAGCCCCGGCTAGTATTTCGGTGATTACTCGCGAAGATCTGGCGAAAAAGCCGTTCACCAACCTGGCCGACGCGCTGACCGATCTGGAAGGCGTCAGCATCAATGGCTCCGGCCCTGGCGATAAGGACATTGCCATCCGCGGCATGCCCGGCGAATACTCGCTGATCCTGGTGGACGGCCGCCGCCAAGGCACCCGCGAAGTGCGCAGTCGCGGCACCGGCGGCTTCCAGCAATACCAGATCCCTCCGATGGAGGCGATTGAGCGCATCGAAGTGGTCCGCGGCCCGATGTCCTCGCTGTACGGCTCCGACGCCATGGGCGGCGTGGTCAACATCATCACCCGCAAAGCGCCCAAGGAATGGCATGGCTCGATGACCCTGGGCGGCACCATCACCGAACATTCGAACGAAGGCAATACCGGCCAGAGCAGCTTCTGGCTGGGCGGCCCGCTGATGAAGGACCTGCTGTCGCTGCAAGTCTACGGCTCGCTGAACAACCAGGCGGAAGATAATATCTTCTACTCCAAGAGCGGCGATGGCGGCAAAGACGCCAACCACATGTCCGACATCAACGCCAAGCTCAGCTTCACCCCGAACCAGGACCACGAGATCACCTTCGAGGCCGGTCATAACGAGCTGCGTAAAACCACCACCGGCGGCAAGAGCATTTCTCCGACTCTCGGAAAATACGATCAATACGATACCCGTGATCACTGGAGCCTGAGCCACAACGGCAAGTACGGCAATATCCGTTCCAATGTCGCGCTGTATCAGGAACTGGCCAAGTCTAGCTCGGACGAAAATAACGTCAGCGACGGCAAAGGCGTGAAGTTGGCCAATACCACGCTGGACGGCCAACTCACCTTCCTGCTGGATCGTCACACCGTGAAAGTCGGCACCCAGCTTGGCCGACAGGTTGGCTCTGATCTGCAGGCTCAAGAAGCCTTCGATCCAAATCGTTTCAAATACACTGGCGCGCCCAACCCGGACAAGGTCACCGTCAACACCTGGTCTCTGTTTGCCGAAGACAGCTTCGAAGCCACAGACAGCCTGACCATCACCGCCGGCGGTCGTGTCGACCACCACAGCGTGTTTGGCACCCACTTCACTCCGCGTGCTTACCTGGTTCAGCACCTGAACTCTCAGTGGACCCTGAAAGGCGGCATCGGCAAGGGTTTCAAGGCGCCCACCATTCGCCAGAGCACCGACGGCTACTGCATGCGTACCGGCAGCCGCGTGGAAACCGGCTTACTGTGCGGCAACTCCAAGTTGAAGCCGGAGGAAAGCACCTCTTACGAAGTGAGTCTGCACTTCGACAATGAACAGGGCTTGAGCGCTAACGCCACGCTGTTCAACAACGACTTCAAGAACAAGGTGGTCAGCTACGGTACCGATCAATTCACCAATGCATTGATCTCTAAGGGCAAGCCGGCCCGCGTCTACATATACGACAATGTGGACTCGGTCAACATCCGCGGCCTGGAATTGTCCAGCAGCTGGACTTTCATGCCGAAGTGGACACTGTCCGGCAACTACACCTACACCAAGTCCAAGCGCGAGGGCGGTAGGGAAACCTCGCTATCCGGTCAATCTCTGAACGGCCTGCCGCTGGACAAAACACCGGAACACGCCGGCAACGTGAAGCTGGCCTGGGCGCCGATGGAAAAGCTGGACCTGTACACCCGCCTGAACTTTGAAGGCAAGCAGTACTACACCGGCTTCCGCAACGGCGCTTACGATGCGCGCACCCGCGGCGGTTCCAGCACCTGGGACTTCGGCGGCAGCTACAAGCTGAGCAAGAACTTCGACGTCAACTTCGCCGTCTTCAATCTGGCCGACCGCAAGGTAGCGATTGATGACCGTGTGGGCAACGCCGAACCGGATCGCACTAAAGCGCCGCTTAACGGCAACTGGATGGTCGATGAGGGCCGCCGCTATTGGCTGACCTTGACCGGCAAGTTCTAAGAAAAGGTTCACGGGCTAGCAAGCATCGTGAACCGCTTCTGACGGCCCGTCTCCGGACGGGCCGGAAACACCGCACGGCAGTTGCCGAATCCGCCGGATTCGCCAACTGCCTGTTCCCGTTTTTACGATTGGAGAATTGATGATGTTGAGCAGCCGCGCCCAATTGACCACGCCCAATGCCGACAAGGTGCTGTACAAGCTGTGCAAGCACTACGCGCTGAAAGTGCCGGTGGAGTTCGACAGCCACCAGGCCCACGTGCACTTCCCCATAGGCGAATGCCGGATCCAGCGCCAGGACGACACCCTGGACATGATCTGTGCCGCCGACGCCGCCGACAAGCTGGCCAAGATCGAATTCATCATGGACGAGCATCTGGGCCTGATGGCCAAAACGCCGGACTTGAAGCTGGACTGGGCCAAGACCGAGTAAGAACCCCAGCCTATCGGCGTTTTCCGAGTACGCCGGGCCTGCCCGGCCGCTCTCGTTTCGGTATGATGCTTGCCCACCCGCTCCACTGCCAAAGCCCGTCCACCCACCCCTACGGCGGGCTTTGACAGCGGAGCCGTATCGCTCAAGGAATCACAATGAAAACACTGTTCTCCCGTCTGCTGCTGGCCGGCGCGCTGGCCGCGGCCACGCTGGCGGCCCAAGCCGCCACCGTCACCGATATCGCCGGCCGTAAAGTGGAAGTGCCGGCCAAGGTCAACCGCATCCTCTTGGGCGAAGGCCGGCTGTTCTACGCGCTGGCCTTGCTGGAAGGCAAGCAGCCCATCGCCCGCATCGCCGGCTGGCAGGGCGACTTCCGCCAGCTGGACCCGCAAACCTACGCCCAGTACAAGCAGCGCTTCCCCGCCATCGACCGGATTCCGCTGATCGGCAAAACCAGCGAGAACTCCGTCAGCGCCGAGAAAGTGCTGACCTTGCGCCCGGACATCGCCGTGTTCAGCATCTCCGGCCACGGCCCGGGCCTGAACAACCCCATCGTGCAGCAGCTGCAAGCGGCGAAGGTGCCGGTGGTCTTCGTCGATTTCCGCAACGCCCCGCTGGAACACACCGTGCCCAGCCTGCGCATCATGGGCAAGGCGCTGCAGCGCGAGGCCGAAGCCGAGCGCTTCATCCGCTTCTACCAGGGCAAGATGGACGCCATCCGCAAGGTGGTGGCCACCATCCCGGCGCAGCAAAAGCCCAAGGCCTTCCTGGACCTCCGCGCCGGCGCCTTCAGCAATGTCACCAGCGCCGGCCGCGGCAGCCTGGGCGAGCTGGTGGACGCCGCCGGCGGCGTCAATATCGCCGACAAGCTGATCCCCGGCGCGGTGGGCGAAGTGAATATGGAGCATGTGCTGGCCAGCAATCCGGACCTGTACATCGGTACCGGCACCGCGGACGCCGCCGAGAAAACCGGCATCCAGTTCGGCGCCAACATCAGCGCGGCGCAGGCGCAGGCCTCGCTCAAGCGCACCGCCGCGCGCAGTCCGGTGGGCGCCTTGCGCGCGGTGCGCGAAGGCCGCACCTTCGGCGCCTGGCATCACTTCTACAACACGCCTTACCACATCGTGCTGCTGGAAGCCTTCGCCAAGGAATTGCAACCGGCGCGCTTCGCCAAACTGGACCCGGACGCCAGTTGGAAGCAGCTGCACCGCGACTTCCTGGCCATCGAGCCGCAAGGCACTTACTGGGTCAAGGGCGCTAAATGAGCAGCGAAACCATGACGCTTTCCGCCGCCTCGGTGGCGGCGGATTACCGCCGCACCCTGCTGCGCCGGCTGCTGCTGGTGGCCGTGCTGCTGAGCCTGCTCGCCGTCTCGCTGACGCTGGACGTCACCACCGGCGCCAGCGGCATGCCGCTGGCCGAATTCTGGCAGACGCTGTGGCACCCCGCCGCCGCAGATCCCGCCACGGAAGTCATCGTCTGGCAGATCCGCCTGCCCTACGCGCTGATCGCCATCGCCGCCGGCCTGGCGCTGGGCCTCGCCGGCGCGGAGATGCAGACCGTGCTGCACAACCCGCTGGCGGACCCGTTCACCCTGGGCCTGCAGCCCGCGGCCGCCTTTGGCGCAGCGCTGGCCATCCTGCTGGATGTCAGCATCCCCGGCGTCCCCGGCCCGTGGATGCTTCCGGTCAACGCCTTCGTGTTCGCGCTCGGTTCCGCGCTCTTGCTGGACGTGGTGGCGCGCTGGAGCAATATGCCCACCAGCGGCGTGGTGCTGTTCGGCATCGCGCTGTTCTTCAGCTTCAACGCCCTGGTGTCCCTGCTGCAATTCGTCTCCACCGCGGACTCGCTGCAAGACCTGGTGTTCTGGCTGATGGGCAGCCTGTCGCGCGCGGACTGGCCCAAGATCGCCCTGCTGTTCGGCGCTTTCGCGCTGATCCTCCCCTGGTCGCTGAGCCAGTCCTGGCGGCTGACCGCGCTGCGGCTGGGCGAAGACCGCGCCGCCAGCTTCGGCATCAATGTGCGCCGGCTGCGCCTCAGCTCGCTGCTGCGCGCCAGCCTGCTCACCGCGCTGGCGGTGGCCTTCGTCGGCACCATAGGCTTCATCGGCCTGATCGCGCCGCATATCTCGCGCCGGCTGGTGGGCGAGGACCACCGCTTCTACCTGCCGGTGAGCGCGCTGACCGGCGCCGCCATCCTGTCCATGGCCTCGGTGGTGACCAAGAACCTGGTGCCCGGCGTCATCGTGCCGGTGGGCATCGTCACCTCGCTGGTGGGCATCCCCTTCTTCATCGCCATCGTGCTGCGCAACGGAGGCCGCCAATGAGCTCCGCCCTGTCCATCCATCAACTCTCGGTCAGCTACGGCAAGCGCCAGGTGATACGCGCGCTGGACGTGCCCTGTCTGCGGGCGGGCGACATCACGGCCTTGCTGGGCCCCAACGGCAGCGGCAAATCCACCTTGCTGCGCGCTTTGGCCGGCCTGCAGCACAGCCGCGGCGACGTCCGCCTGGACCAGCGCGCGCTCAGCCGCCAGCGCGGCGAAGTGGCCTACCTGCCGCAAACCCTGCCGCCCAGCGTGCATCTGTCGGTGTTCGAATCGCTGATGGTGGCCGGCCAGGCCACCGCCGCCGGTTTGTCTCGCCGTCATGACGACCAGCAAGTGTTCGCGCTGCTGCAATCGCTGGGCATCGAGCAACTGGCGCTGCGCTACCTGGACCAGTTGTCCGGCGGACAGCGCCAACTGGTGGGCATCGCCCAGGCGCTGATCCGCGAACCGGCGGTGCTGCTGCTGGACGAACCGCTGTCGGCGCTGGACCTCAACTACCAGTTCCACGTGATGGACCTGCTGCGCCGCGAAACCCGCCGCCGCGGCATGGTCACCATCATCGTGCTGCACGACCTCAACGTGGCGCTGCGCCACTGCGACCGGGTGCTGATGCTGAAGGACGGCGCGCTGCAAGCCAACGGCGCGCCGGACGAGGTGATAGACAGCCAAAGCCTGCGCCGCGTCTACGGCGTCAGCGGCCGGGTGGAGCGCTGCTCGCAGGGCGTGGCGCATGTGCTGGTGGACGGGCTGCACAGCGGTTTGCGCTGAGAACCTGTTCATAATCTGCTGCGCTGCGGCGATACGGCGTTGAAAACAGCTTCGAAATGCTCATGTACCACTTGTACATTCCGCTTTCTCAGCTGTTTCCGCCTTGTCTCGCTCTTGCTCGCGAGATTTTGAACAGGCTCTGAGAGTCTGTCAGATGTCTACTGCGAACGGCCGAGGCCGCCGGCGATACCACGCCGCAGCCTCGGCCGTTTTCATGGCCAGCCCGGCCTCAAGCCTTGCAAAACCCCAGTGCCGGATGGAAGCGCCAGCCATTGTCCGACTGCGGCAAGCTCAACCCGCCAAAGCGCCGCGCGCAAGTCTCCAGTTCCATGCCCAGCTCCGCCGCCAGCTCGGCCAAAGCCGTTGGATAATCGCTGACGCCCCAGGGTCGGATATTCGGCTGCGTCAACGCCGCCTCCGGCACTCGCTGGTTCAAGCTGACCTCCACCGGCGTGAAATGCGGCGGCTCCGGCCACGGCCGGCTTTCCACACGGTGCAGCGCGTAATCGTCCCCGTCCTCGGTGGGCAATAACAGCAAATCCACCTCCGGCTCGCCGCCAGCGCGGAAAGGCTGCTGCTGTGCCAGCACGCCGCTGAGCAGCGCCTGAGGCTGTTGCCAACAGCTATAGGCCCCCATCGGAGCGATGGCCGGCCCCTCTCGCCCCGGCCGGCTGCTGGCGGCTTTAGCCTGGCCCGCCGGCGACATCAACTGCGCCAGCCGCGCATGCTCCAGGTGCGACAAGCGCCGCTGCGCCTGCAACGGCTCCGGTTGCACGATGCGTGGCCGTGCGTCCAGGTGCCGGTACTCGTCTTCCTCCAGCAACTCGCTCAGCAGATGGCTGCCCAAGGGGAACGCCTCATCCTCAAAACCCGGCCAGCGGAAGGCCGGCTGCGCCGGCTGCTCCACGCTGCGCAGATTGCGCTCGCCAATCAGCACATTCACCTTGTCCCAAGGCTCCGGGCGGTGGCGGCGCAGCCGCCCGGCCAGCTGAATCAGCGAACGCATGGACGAAGGCTCGACAATCGCCCAATCGTAATCATGATCCCGTCCCACCTCGGTCACCGGCGAACCCAGCACGATGAACACATGCTCGCGCTCCGGCTCCGCGTCCAGCTCGCGGCGAATGGCCGGCAGCGTGAACACCGCTTGCGGATCGGAACGATTCAGCGCCTGGTCCAGCTGGCGCTCAATGGCGGAACGCAGCAACAAGGGGTATTGCGAGTGATAAACGCATAAATGCAGCTGCCAATGCGCCGGCCACGGCAGCGCGTACAGGGCCAGCGCCACCTCGAACAAAGGCTGGATATTGGCCATGCGCACCAGGCCGAAGCTGACCGCCTGACCGCTGAGCGGATCCCGCTGCTGATTGAGCCGGTGCAAACGCTCGATGGCCGGCTGTAGCTGAGCGGCGAACTCCCGACGCAACGCCGGCGCCTGTCCCTGGCCAAAACTCAGCGGCAATAGTTCAGCGTTGCGCCGCGCCGGCTGCGTGACCAGCCAATCGGCGCGCCGGCCGGCAAACTGACGTTGCCTCTGGCGGAAAGCATCGACATCGGCACAGTCTTGCTGCGCCAGGGCATTCTCATCCACCCAGGCGCAGCAGACCGCCAGCGGCCTCCCCGGCTGGCCGCGATTGGCCTGAAACTGACGACGGCCGGCCAGATAGGCCTCGAACAAGCCCTCGATCAGCGCTGGCGGCAAGGTGGCCGACGACAGCAGCAGCCGGCTGCCCAACAGGCCGGCCCAATGCGCCAGCCGGGTCAGCGCCGGCAAGTCCGCCAAGTCGAAATCGTCCGGTTCATCCAGCACCAAATCCCCGCTCATCAGCCTCAGCATGGGCGCGATCTGCCGCCCGCCGCGCTGGCTTTCCGTCGCCGGCGTCAGATGATCTATGGTGCACACCAGCAACGGCGCCTGCAGCAACTTGGCCGTTTGCGGATCGCGCAGCGCGCGCGACAGCAAGGGATGCTCGCCGCCGGCCTCGTAACGCACCTCGCCGCCCTCGTCCCACAAGGCCTGGCGCGACGCCGAGCCGCTGGCCTCCGCCTGCTCTTGATAGTGCTCGAACAACTGGGTGTTGGCGCTGCCGCCCACGCAGATGGCCAGATCATCCTCGTTCAGGCCCAGCCGCTGGCGGAAAGCCTGGCCGGTTTGCAGCGTCAGCGCGCGCAAGCCCAGCGCAAACGCGCAACGCAAACCCAAGGCCGGGTCCGCCAAGGCATACATGATCCGCGCATTGCCCAGCGTCTTGCCGCAGCCGGTGGACGCCATATTGACGATGAAAGCGCCCTGCTCCGCCGCCCGCGCCCGCATCCCCGCGGCCAGGTCCGCGGCGCGGTCCTGCCAGCGGAAGCGCCCGTCGGCGCTGCGTTGCTGCAAGCGCTTGCGCCGCAACAGCCGCGGCAACTCCCGCTCAAAACCGGGCAAGGCGCGGCATACCAAGGCGCTATGCTCCGCCACGCCCAGCAAATGCTCGTCCAGCGGCTGGTTGAAATCGCCGGACCGGCCATGGGTGTTGGCCCATAGCGGATAGCCGGCCTGGCCGCGCTTGTGCCGCAGTTGGGCGTAATCCAGGCTAGAAAAATGATGATCCGCCAGCATCAGGCTCAACCGCGCCACATGCATCGCGTAAAGATTGTCCAGCCAACGCGTCTCGCCGCGCACGGCCAAACGCGCCGCCAGCTTGTCCGCCAGCCGCGCGGCGCGGCGGCTCCAGGCCGGCGTGTTCACCGGCAGCCCCTGCGGGAAGCGCCAGTACGGCGCCAGCTGCGCCGGCTCGGCCTCCGCCTCCCGCCATTCATTCCAGCGCGCGTCGATATGTGCCGGAATATTCAACAGCATGCGGCTTTGAAAGCCCTGTAGCTTGCCGCCCAGGCGGCATTGCTTGCCCTGCGCGAAATCCGGCATCAGCGGCAGCCGGTGATGCGTCAACACCAGCCAACCCACCGCGGCGGCCAGCGGCGGCAAACGGGCAAACGGCGTTTCGCACGCCGCGCCCATGCCGTCCGCCTGCAAACGATCCAGCCAGCTGGCGTGATCCCGCTCCGTCGGCTGCCGCAAGCGCGCCAGCCAGCCTGCGTCGTCGTCGTCGCCGACAAAAGCCTGGAACAAGCGCAAGGACACCCACTCGTGGCGGTAGAGATTACGCTCGCTCCGCTTGCCGCGCAGCCTCTCCTGAAACGCCTGGCTGGCCTTGCCCAGGTCATGCAGCAAAGCCGCCAGGCCGGCCAGCAGTTGAATGTCCTCCCCGCTGTGCCAGTCGTTTTCGTCCGCGCTGCGCAGCACATTGCGGCGGGTACTGTGCGTGGGCGTGGCGCCGTCGGCGTTGAAGCGGCTGGCGTCGCCGACTATCCACAGCAGCTCGCTATGGTCCTGGCCTCGTATCCAGTGGCAGGCCACCGCGGTGTTCTTGCGCGCGCTCTGGCGCAGCAAGCGCCGCAGCGTGTCCAGCCCGGCCTGGGTGATGGGCGTTTGCCAGACCCGGTCGCCGCGGCGCTCGGCGAACTGGTCCAGAATCTGCCGGCTGCGCGTCAGCGCTTTCTTGTCGCATTGCGAAATCAGCAGGATATTCATGCCGCCCGCCCCCGCCGCTCGGCAATATCCTTCAAGGTGTCGATGATGAAGTCCAGCGCCTCACCGCGGGTCAGCGCCTCGATACAAGCCTGGCGGAAGGTCTGCTCGTCGTCGCCGCGCATCGCGGAGATAAAGGCCTGCGGCAGGATCAGCGCGTCCTTGACCAGGTCCGCCGCGTCGAACACCAGCCCGCCGCGCCGGGTCTTGCCGTGCAGCACCGCCAGGCCGTGCGGCAAGCCCAGCACCCAGGCCGCGGTGGCGCCCAGGCCGTAAGCCAAGTAATTGCCGTGATCCAGAAAGGCGTTGGCCGGGTCCGTGCCGGCGCCGCGCTTGGCGCGGCTGAAATCGCCATAACGGGTGGCCTGCGCGGCCAAGCGGAACAGCAGCTTGGTCAGCCGCGCCTCCTCTGTCAGCAAATGCGCGTGGTCCGGCGCCTGGGCAATCGCCTGGCGCGAGGCTTGCAAGGCGGCTTCCAAGCCGGCCGCCTCCACCTCGAAACCGGACTCGCGCAAGGCGCGGCTGCCCAGCCAATGCCGCTGCAAGCAACCCAGCCGCGCCAGTTGCACATCCTTGGCGGCGGCCAGCCGCTGCGCGTCGTCAAACCAAAAGCGCACCCAGTACTGCAGATATTCCGTGGGCCGGTACTCGCTTTGCGGCGCGAACCACGCCGCCTCCTGCTCCAGCTCATTGGTGCTGAACAAGGGCGTGCCGCCCCCGCCGCAAAAACCCACCATCACCCCGGCCTTGGCCAGCTCCCGCATTGCAGCCTGCGTCACTGAAGTGCCGGTGCCTAGCAAGATGCAAGTGGTGTTGGCGATGGGGATATTCCAGTACAGCGAAGCCTTGCCGGCATCGGTGACGTACTCCACCCGCCCGCCGTTGACCAGCACGCGGCAGTGCTGCAGATAGTAAAGATTGGCGCGCTTGGAATGCAGAATGGTCTTGAGATCGGACGGGGAAAAATCGGACATGACCATACCTATGGGATGTGACGCGATAACGCATCTTGCCATGAGCATGAACGGAGGAACAGGAAGCGCGGTAAAACCCTTTTTTTCAGGCCCCTCATCAGCCCCAGTAAAAACAAGCACTTAGCCTTTATCTGAAAATTTGGGTCAAACCCGGAAAAATCACCGAAGATGCCTACGCCATAAGGCGAGGGGGCGGTGTAAACTCTAGTTCACTGCCGGATAGGCAGCTTAGAAAATGCCAGAAACAACAGAGGAAAAAGCGGATTTGTTCACTGCCGGATAGGCAGCTTAGAAAATAAACGACATCGTCGGAGCCATGGAAAAAAGGTTCACTGCCGGATAGGCAGCTTAGAAACAAGAAAACGCTGACCATCGTTAGACCAAGGGGTTCACTGCCGGATAGGCAGCTTAGAAAGTTAGCGTAACGTATAATAAATTATGTTCAAAGTTCACTGCCGGATAGGCAGCTTAGAAAATGAGAAACCTCCAGATCGGCGAGGTGGCCACGTTCACTGCCGGATAGGCAGCTTAGAAATCTCAAATTAAGTGTGACCCTGTTTATCAATTGTTCACTGCCGGATAGGCAGCTTAGACCCGCTAACAAAACCTCTTGATGTCAGATGCGTATGCCCGCATTTGGCGAAGATGAAACGGAAAGTCGTCAGTCAGAAGCTCTGGAAGTCATTGCAACCACTACTTCCTCCACCACCGCGTTCCCGCCGGGGTGGGCGGCCGCGGTTGGA
>NZ_JONK01000008.1 GCF_000711885.1 Chromobacterium haemolyticum DSM 19808 | reverse complement strand
GCCAATCCCGTGTGCCGCTTGTTTTGGCGACAACGGGGGGATTGTTGCCGAGGGGGCGGTTGGGGTCAAGGTGGGGTGGTTGCTTTGATTGAGCGCGGCTTACTTGTTGAGTGATCTGGTTTTGAATCCGCTTCGCGGATATTGATTTAGGTGCCGCTTTCCGCGCTGACCGAGCGAGGCAAGCGCAGCGTCGCGAGGGAATAAGACGGGGAGGGGGCGGGCTGCCGCCCCCTTCCAGCCCCCCTCGTCCCCCAGGACGCGAAACCCGGAGCGCGCCCCGAGGGGACACTTGGGCGCTACACGAGGTGGTATTTTTTGAAAAGAATTGAAAAGAAAGAGTGATATTAGCTTTGTTGTTTATTTTTGTGGATAACTGTCCAGTTTGACCCCGCCTGTGGATATCTAAGGCAAATCAAGAAGAAAGAACGTCTCCGACGCGCCCCAGGTCCCTTCAAGCCTGCCGTCGGGTGGCAGGCCCGAGGTTTTAAGCGGCTGCTTGTTCGAGCAGCGCGACGTTAGCGCGGTGCGAGTTCAGCCGCGCCTCGGGCCTGACGGGCCCCGGCAATCAAATCCATCATCCGCGAAGCGGATTCAAACCCCTTACCTAGCCGAAGCAAGCACCCCACCCGACCTCAGCCCCCGGCGGTACGCGCCTGCCAAGCCGGATCGCTGGCGAACCGCTCCACCAGAAAATCCAGCATCGCCCGCAAAGTGGCCGGCATCTGCCGGCGCGAAGCGTAAATACCGTAAATGCCCAATTCCTGCGGCTGATACTCCGGCAACAAAGCCACCAACTGACCGCTGGCGATTAGTGGGGCGGCGGAATACAAGGGCTGCAAGGCGATGCCCGCGCCGGCCGCGGTGGCGGACAACAACACCATGGACTCATTGGCGCTCAGATTGCCGCTGACCGGCACCGCCAACTGCTCTCCGTGACGCTGAAAACGCCACAGGCTCTTGCCAAAGTAGGAGTAAGTCAGACAGTTGTGCAGCGACAAATCCTCCAACCGCTTGGGCGCGCCGTGGGCGGCCAGGTAGGCGGGAGAGGCGCAGATCACCGACGCGCAACTGGCCAGCGGCCGGGCGATCAGACTGGGGTCCAGCGCGTTGGTGATGCGGATGGCCAGGTCGATTCTTTCTTCCACCAGATTGACCGCGCGGTTGCTGATCTGCAAATCAATGGCGGTTTGCGGAAAGCGGCGCAGAAACTCGGTCACCGCCGCCGCCAGCGCGTCCTGCGCCAGCGACTGCGCGCAACTGATGCGCAGCAGCCCCTGCGGCTGGCCTGGGTCCGCGCTGTTGGCCGCCGGCATCTGACCGGCGATTTCCAGCATCTGCCGGCAACGCGCCAGCGTCTCCTCGCCGGCCGGGGTCAGGCTTAGCCGCCGCGTGGTGCGGTGCAGGAGGCGGGTGCCGGCCCATTCCTCCATCTCCGCCAGATAGCGGGTGATCATCGCCCGCGACATGTCCAGAGTCTCCGCCGCGGCCACCAGGCTGCCGCGTTCGGTAATGGCCACAAACACTTGCGCGGCGGTGATCCTATCCATGATTCGCTCGATTTATGCAACTAACCATTGCTTATTATCCGGTTTTTGATTCGAAAATAGCAATCTATGATTCACATCAGGCTTGCTACCAAGCCGACCGATCTCAAATTCACCAAATGGAAACCATCATGATCCAACACCGCATTTCCGGCAGCTTTGTAGCAGGCGCCCTGTTGATGTCCGCCGCCTTCGCCCAAGCCGACGCTTTGAAAGTCGATGTCTACAACCCCGGCGCCAAGAGCCTGTTCCCGGTGTCCTCGGAACTGGTCACCGGCAAGAGCGAGGCTGTGCTGATCGACGCTCAGTTCCAGCGCAACGATGCCGAGGCCCTGGTAGCCAAGGTCAAGGCCAGCGGCAAGAAGCTGACCACGGTGTTCATCTCCCATCCGGACCCGGACTTCTACTTTGGTCTGGACGTGATCAAAGCCGCCTTCCCGGACGCCAAGGTGCTGGCCACCGCGTCCACCATCGAGGCGATCAAGGCTTCCAAGGACGGCAAGATGGCTTACTGGGGCCCGATCCTGAAGGATAACGCGCCCAAGACCGTGATCGTGCCGGAGCCCATCCAGGGCGACACCCTGAAAGTGGACGGCCAGAAGTTGCAAGTGATGGGTCTGAAAGGCCCGACTCCGGACCGCACCTATATCTGGGCGCCGTCGATCAAGACCGCAATGGGCGGCGTGCTGACCTACGGCAATATGCATGTCTGGACCGCGGACACCCAAACTCCGAAAGACCGCGCGGACTGGCAGAAGTCGCTGAAGAACCTGCAGGCGTTGAAGCCCAAGGTCGTGGTGCCGGGCCATTTCCTGAACAATGCGCCGCACACCCTGGCTTCGGTGAAGTTCACCAGCGACTACCTGAAAACGCTGGAAGCGGAACTGCCCAAGGCCAAGAACTCGGCCGAACTGGTGACGGCGATGAAGCAGCGCTATCCGAAGCTGGAAGGCGTGGCGGATTTGGAGCTGAGCGCCAAGGTGCTCAAGGGCGAGATGAAGTGGCCGCAATAAGGCTCTGAGGGCCGCCAGCGAAAGTCCTGATACTGCACGGCGCCGACTTGCCGTACTTCATGTACGGTCGGCGTCGGCGCGCCTTGCCTCAGGATTGGTTTGCCGCCCTTCATGCTTTCTACGCCTGAAGATTTGAATGTATGGCCGCCCGCGTTGCGGGCGGCGCAAGAAAGGAAACCGCCATGTCCGGCATTGTTTTGCACACTATTTTTGATCCGCTCTGCGGCTGGTGCTACGGCGCCGCGCCCTTGCTGGAAGCCGCGCGCGGCGTGCCGGGCTTGACGGTGGCGCTGCACGGCGGCGGCATGATGGTGGGCGCCAATCGTCGCCGGGTCAGCCCGGAGTGGCGCCAATTCGTATTGCCGCACGACCGCCGTATAGCCGAAGTCTCGGGCCAGCCTTTCGGCGAAGCTTATTTCGACGGCTTGCTCAAGGATCATGGCGCGGTGATGGATTCCGCGCCGCCCACCACCGCTGTTCTGGCGGCGGAGGAAACGGCCGGCAGCGGCTTGGAACTATTGCATCGCATTCAGCGCGCCCACTTCGTGGAAGGCCGTCGCATCGCGGAATTTCCGGTGCTGGCCGAGCTGGCCGCCGACATCGGTCTGGACGCGGACGCTTTCGCCGCGGCTTACCATCGTTTGGAGGGCGCGGCCACCGACGCTCACTTCCAGGAAAGCCGCCGGCTGTTGGCCCAGGCGGGCGGCCAGGGCTTCCCCACGCTGGCGTTGGAGGAAAACGGCCGTTTGACGGTGCTGGACCTGGGCGCCTACCTGGGCCGGCCGGACGCCTGGCGCGCTCGTCTGAGCCAAGCCGCGTCCAGCGCGGCCCCGGCTGCGACGCAGGCGTTGGCCTGCGGCCCGGACAGCTGTGTGTTGCCGCAATGAGGGAAGGGCATGAGCAAACCGATTTTTGGATGGAACAACATGAACGCTAATCAAACCCCGGGCCAGGGCCACCTGAGCAATGTGGACATCGTCCGCGCCACTTACGAAGGCGATTCCGAGGCCAACGGCCGCAATCTCTTGGCCGCGTTGGCGCCGGACGCGGAGTGGACAGAAGCCGCCGGCTTCCCCTACGCCGGCACCTATGTGGGCGCGGAGTCCATCGTCAAGAACGTGCACGAGCGGTTGGGCCGCGAGTGGGAAGGCTACCGCGCGGCGGTGGACAGCTTCTACGACGCAGGCGAACACGTGATCGCCCAAGGCTTCTACCATGGCGTCTACCGCGCCACCGGCAAAGGCTTTGTCGCCTCTTTCGCCCACATCTACACGCTGCGGGACGGCAAGATCGTCAAGTTCGTGCAGATTGTGGACAGCGCCAAAGTGCTGGAAGCGATGCGGGCCTGAGAACCTGTTTACGATCTGCTGCGCGTCGGCGATACGGCGTTGAAACCCGCTTCGAAATGCTCATGTACCACTTGTACATTCCGCTTTCTCAGCGGTTTTCGCCTTGTCTCGCCTTAGCTCGCTAGATCATGAACCGGTTCTGAAAACCGGGTCCGCCAATAAAAAACCGCCAGCCGGCAACGGTTGGCGGTTTTTTTTGCGTAGAGCAGGCGCTCAGGGGCTGATGGCGAAGAACACGAAGGACGCGAAGATCACCAGATGGACGATGCCCTGCAAAATGGTGGTGCGGCCCACGGCCAGCGACATCGAGCTGACCAGCAGGGTCAGCACCAGGAAGATGGTTTCCTTGTTTTCCAGGCCCAGGATCAGCGGTTCGCCCATCACCACGAAGATCAGCGCCACGGTGGGGATGGTCAGGCCGATGGAGGCCAGCGCCGAACCCAGGGCCAGGTTGAGGCTGGTCTGCACCCGGTCCGCGCGCGCGGCGTTGGCGGCGGCCAGGCCTTCCGGCAGCAGCACCAGCGCGGCGATGATGATGCCCACCACGGCGGCAGGCGCGCCGGCCGCTTCCACAAAGCCTTCGATCGACGGCGACAGCAGCTTGGCCAGGCTGACCACGCCCACCAGGCAAACCAGCAGCAGCGCCAGGCTGATCAAGGTCACTTTGACGGACGGCGGCGGCGCGTGTTCGTCCTCGCTATGGCTGCCTTCCAGCAAGAAATAGTCGCGGTGGCGTATGGTTTGCACAAAGACGAAGGCGCCGTACAGCACCAGGGACACCACGCCGGTGAAAGCCAGTTGCGAGGAGGATAGCAGCGGACCGGGCTCGCTGGTGCCGTAGTTGGGCAAGACCAGCGCCAGCACCGAAATGGCGGCCAGCACCGTCAGCGCCACCTTGGCGCCGCTGAGCTGGAAGTTCTGTTCGCGATGGCGCAGGCCGCCCAGCAGCAGGCAGATGCCGACGATGCCGTTGCAGGTGATCATGATGGCGGAAAAGATGGTGTCGCGCGCCAGCGCCAGCTTGCTTTCTCCGCCGGCCAGCATGAAGGAGACAATCAGGGCGACTTCGATCACGGTGACCGCCAGCGCCAGGATCAGCGTGCCGTAAGGCTCGCCCACCTTGTGCGCCACCACTTCGGCGTGGTGGACGGCGGCGAAGACGGTGCCGGCCAACAGCACCGCCAGCAGGGCGATGAACAGCGAGGAGGCGGCAAAGGTGGGTGCGGCCACGATTGCGGCCCAGGCGACAAGCGGGGCGGCGACGGTCCAGTGGGGAATGGTTTTCAGAGACATTGTTTTCCTTGTTATTGACGGGTTGGAGTCAAGCCGCGGCGCGGGCGCCAACAGACGGGTGCTATCACTATACGAATCGGCCTGCGTTCTCGCGACCCCAACGTAACACGGGGCGCGAGGGCGGCCGGGAACCGGCCGGGGCTCGGGAGCAAAGGGGCGCGGCGCTTGCGCGCGAAGGATATAGACAATGGCAATTGGAAGCGGTTCGCCAATGCCTAAAAAAAATGGCCGGATTTCCGGCCATTGGTTGAGAACGGCGGCGATCAGGCGGCGGTTGCCAGGTTCTCTTGACGTTTCAGGCGCTGGAAGGCGCCCCACAAGGCCAGCGCGGCCGCCGTGCCCAGCAGCAGGTTGACCAGCGGCATCGCCAGCCAGACGCCGTCCAGCTTCAGCCACAGCGGCAACAGCCACAAGGCGGGCAGCAGCAGTATGGTTTTGCCTATGGTCAGCAGCAAGGCCGCCCGCGTCAGCGCCATCGCTTGCAGGGCGATGATGCCGATGATCACCAGGCCGTCGAAAGGCATGGCCAGCAAGTGCAGGCGCAACGCGTGGCTGCCGGCGGCGATCAGCGCCAGGTCTTCGCTGTTGTACATCCGCACGATCAGCGTGGGGAAGAGCTGTACCGCCGCAAACGCCGTCAGACCCAGCAGCATGGTGACGCGCAATCCGTAGCGCAGCGCTTCGCGGGTGCGTTCCGGGCGGCCGGCGCCGGTGGAGTGGCTGAGCAAGGGCTGCAGGCCCACCGCCAGCCCGTGCACCACCAGGGTGAACAGCGCTTCGCTGTAGCCGGCGGTGGCGTAGGCCGCCACGCTGAGGTCCGTGCCCCAGCGCAGCAGCTGGAAGTTGTGGGCGAACATCAGCAAGGCCAGGTTGAACTCCATCAACAGGCTGGACAGGCCCAGCGCCAGGACGGGGCCGCAACAGCGCCAATCCAGCCGCCAGTTCGCCAGCCGCAGGCGCAGCCGCGCGTGGCGGGTGAAAAAATAGCCTAGGCCGGCCAGCATTACGACGGATTCGGACAGCAAGGTGGCCTGGGCCGAGCCGGCCAGGCCCAGCTTGAGCACGCCGACGAACAGGTAGTTGAAGACCACGTTGAGCAGTGAGCCTATCACCATCAACAGCGTGGCCAGCCGCGGGCGGCCGTCGTTGCGCAGCAGATAGGTGGCCACCATTTGGCCCATGGTGAACAGCGCGCCGCCCAGCATCCATTGCAGATAGTTGCGCGCCTCCGCCATCACGATAGGCTGCTTGTCGGCTTGCAGCCATTGCAGCAGGGTGTCCAGATACGTGAGGCCCAACAACGGGATGGCCAGGCTGATCAGGGCCAGCAGCGCCAGCGCCGCCACCAGGGTGGCGCGCGCGCGCTCGTAGTCGCCGCCGCCTTGCAGGATGGCGATGCGGGTGGCCGCGCCCATGCTCAGCATGGCGCCCAGGCCCACTTGCATCATCACCAGCGGATAGGCCAGCGCGATGGCCGCCAAGCCGTGGCTGCCGACGAAGTGGCCGACGAAGATGCCGTCGATGACCACGTAAAGGCCGGTGGCCAGCATGCCGGCGAGGGAGGGAATGGTGTATTGCCAGAACAGTTTGGACACCGGCAACGTGTCCAGGTCGCGGTGGTTTGTTGTTGTGTGTGACATGGTGGTGCCTAAGGAGAGTTTCAAAAGATCGAGGGACGACAGGGCGGCGCGCCTTGCCTGGGCGGGTCGGATGTTGTCCATTCAATTAATCAATCACGGTTGATTAATTAATTCTTTGAGGTAGCATCTGGGGAAAAGTTCAGAGGCGGATATGGCCAGGAAAACCAAGGAAGAATCGCAAAAGACCCGGGATGCCATCCTGGACGGAGCGGAGCGGGTGTTTCTGCTGCAAGGCGTCGCCAATGCCACCATGGCGCAGATCGCCGACGCGGCCGGCGTGTCGCGCGGCGCGGTCTACGGTCATTACGACAACAAGATGGAAGTGTGCCGGGCAATGGTGGACCGGGTGTTCGAACTGGATGCGCTGCGTTTCCCGGCGGAGCAGGCTTCGGCGGGCGAAACCTTGGTGGCGGTGGGTATGTATTATTTGCGCCAGTTCCACGAGCCTGGCCCGGCGCAACGGGTGACCGAGTTCCTGTATCACAAGTGCGAGCGCAATGAGGAAAACCGAGGCATCCTGCGCCGCCGAGAGCTGATGGACCGCGCCACCATGCATTATGTGCGCCGCCAGTTGAGACGCGCCATCGCCCTGGAAGAGCTGCCGCAGGACATCGAGGTGGGCATCGCGGCCGAGTTCCTGGTGCGTTTGTTCGAAGGCATGTACGGAATGATGGACGGCGGCAAGGCGCCCTTCGCGGCTTGCGAGCGCATTTTGCGCGGGGCTTGGCTGAGTCTGGCAACGGTGCCGGCCTGGAGGGGCCGGGGCTCGCATTCATCCGCATCAATATGAACATTGGGCATTAGGTATGGGTTGCCGCCGCGCGGCCATCTAGACTGGCTCCTCACTCCGGCCGGACCGGGGAACACAGGAGGAGACCATGCAACAAGATCACAAGCGGGAAAGGCGCGCGCAGCGCTGGTTGGAAACGCGCTCCATCGATTATGTCCCGGCGGAGGAGCGGCGCGGCAAAGCCTGGCACCAGGCGCCGTTCTGGTTTGCCGGCAATTTCGTGCTGACCACCATGATGGTTGGCTTCGCCGGGCCACTGCTGGGCCTGGGCGTCGGTTGGTCCATTCTTGCCATTGCGCTGGGCGTGGGTTTGGGCACCTTTTTGATGGCCTGCCACGCCAACCAGGGGCCACGCCTGGGTTTGCCGCAGATGATTCAGTCGCGCGCCCAGTTTGGCCGCCGCGGCGCCGTTCTGCCGTTCATGGCGGCGGTCTTTGTTTATATCGGTTTTAATGTGTTCGACGTGATCCTGGCGGCCGATGCCATCGCCGTGGTGTTTGAAGCGCCGCGGCCGGCAAGCTATGCGGTCTTGATCGCTGCGGCGGGTATTGTGTCCATCGTAGGCCACGATCTGCTGCATGTGGTGCAGCGCTGGCTGACCTGCGTGCTGATTCTGATATTCGGTGCGCTGAGCATTGCCCTATGTGTCAGGCTGGCCGCCGCCGGTGGCGTGGAGATGGGCGTTTTCGCCTGGTCGGCCTGGTTGGCGCAGATGTCGGCGGCGGCCGGCTATCAGCTTAGCTACTCGGTGTATGTGTCGGATTATTCTCGTTATTTGCCCGAGGAGACGCCGGCCGCGCGGCTGATCGCTTGGACTTGGCTGGGCGCAGCCGGTTCGGCCTTGTGGCTGATGTCGTTGGGTGCGGTGCTGGCGGGAGAGCTGGCGCCGTCGAATGTCATAGAGGGCCTGAGACAATTGGGCGAGGCGCTGGCTCCGGGGTTTGGCGTTTTAGCCGTGCTGATTGCCGCGCCAGCCTTGGTGGGCATCATGGCGGTGAACTTCTACGGCGCCATGCTGACCGGGCTTAGCGCATTGGACGCGATGCGGCCTGTGCCGCGTGGGCTGATTTTCCGCGTGGGCGGAATAACGGTTTCCGCCGTGGTGGTGTGGTTGTCGGCGCTGGGCTTGTCGGCGGATTACCTGGCCAGCTTCAATGTCTTTGTGTCGTTGATGCTTTATCTGCTGGTACCCTGGAGCGCGGTCAATCTGGTGGATTTCTATTGGGTGCGACGCGGGTGCTATGCGATCCGCGACATCTGTCTAGCCGACGGCGTTTATGGGCAATGGTCGCGCCCTGGTCTGTTGTCCTATCTTGGCGGTCTGCTGGCCATGTTGCCCTTTGTGGTGCTGGGGGCCTATGCCGGGCCGGGGGCGAGGGCTTTGGGCGGTGTGGATTTGTCATGGGTGGTGGGGCTGCTGGTGTCCGGCGGCGCTTATTGGATGTTGAGCCGCCAAGAGGCGGCCCAAGCGGCATGGGAGCGGTGAGATGAACAAGATCAAAGTAGCCTGTTGCCAGGTGGCACCGGTATTTGGCGATGTCGATGGCAATCTGGCGCGCGCCGAGCGGGCGCTGGAGTCGGCGGCGGCGCTAGGCGCGCAAGTGGCGGTCTTGCCGGAACTGGCCAATACCGGCTATGTATTCGCCAGCCGCGAGGAGGCGCAGGGCTTGGCCGAGGCGGCCGATGGCCGCAGCGTGTCAGCCTGGGCGGCGTTAGCGCGGCGGTTGGGCATGGTGGTGGCGGCGGGTTTTTGCGAAGCCGGCGCCGATGGCGGTTTGTACAACAGTGCGGTCTTGTTGGGGCCGGATGGCGAACAGGCCTGGTATCGCAAGGCTCATCTGTGGGATGCCGAAAAGCTGATCTTCGATTTGGGCGACCAGCCTCCGCCGGTGTTGGATACGCGGTTTGGTCGGCTGGCTCTGATGATCTGCTATGACTTGGAGGTGCCGGAGTGGGTGCGTTTGCCGGCCTTGGCCGGCGCTGAATTATTGTGCGCGCCGGTGAATTGGCCCGTGTTGCCGCATCCGCCGGCGGAGCGGCAGGCCGAGCGTTTCAAGGCTCAGGCCAACGCGGCGTTCAACCGCTTGCCGATCGCGGTGTGCGACCGCCATGGCCGCGAGCGCGGCGTGGACTGGAGCGGCGCTTCGCTGATCGTTGACGCTAACGGCTATCCGCAGGCGCTGGCCGAAACGGGATTGAAGTCGGACCAGTTATTGCTGGCGGAGCTGGACCTGGCGGCCAGCCGGGACAAGTTCATCAGTCAGCGCAATCATGTGCTTGATGACCGGCGGCCCGGATTGTACCGGGCGCCGCAAGATGAGGACCGCCGGGGGGCGGTGTCCGCAGGCGCAATTGGCGCGGGCTGAGGCCGAACATCTGCCGGCACAGCCGGGTTAGCGCGCTTTGATCGGAAAAGCCGCAGCTTGCGGCGATGTCGGCCAGCGGCCGGCCGCTGTGCTGGATGGCGTGACAGGCGGCTTCCATTCGTGTGAGGCGGATGAACTCGCCTACGCTGGCCTGAAACACCCGCTTCATGCGCCGGTCCATCTGGCCGACGCTGAGACCTGACAGATCGCACAATTCCTCCAGATGCAAGGGGCGGTCGTAATGGGTCTGGATATGGTCTACGCAGGCGGCGAAGCGTTCGTCCAGCAGCTTCTCGCGGGTAAGTTCGGTCAGGTCCTTGGAAATGCAGACCAGTCCGATCAAGCGTCCGTCAGGATCGTGCAGCGATTGTTTGTTGGTCAGACACCAGCCGGGCGCACGATCATGGTAGACGGTGAGATCCAGCCGGTTGCGCACCGGCCGCTGCTCCGAGAAGACCTGCAGATCCTGGCTGCGGTAGCGGTTGGCCATGGCGTTGGGAAACAACTCGTGCGCGGTCAATCCTTCCGCCTGCCATTTGTTGCGCAGCGCGCAACGTCCCACGCAACCCTCGCTCAAGGCCAGGTAGCGGCTGTCCAGGTCTTTGACCGCGAACACCACATCGGGCAACTGATCGAACAAGACGGCCATCGCCTGCATGGCGTTCAGGTCGCTGACGATGTAGGGGCGTTGCGGCGGCATGGGCATGGCGGGCGGCCTTATAAGCGGTTTACGGTGTGTTGCGCTCCAAAGAAACAGCCAGCCGCCGACGGCGGACCGGGCTATCTAATCTTAATGTCATTCATTAATCATTTTTTGAAAACAAAGTGCATTAATTCAACCCATTTTGCAAGTCCGCCGCGGACGGGCCGCGGCGGCTTGGGTTGACGTTGCTAGCGCGAGGCTTTTAACCGCTCGCTAATCGTAGCTGGCGCTGACCGTGACGTTGGCGAAAGGTTGACGCGCCTGCAGCGTCAGGTAGTACCAGCGGCCGGCCTGCGGCGCGGCGATGGCCACGTTCTCCTCGTTGCCTGACCCGGCGGATGCGTAGTCGTAATTGCCGGGGGTGGGGTAGCGGTCCAGCGCTACGTAGAGATCGACGTCCCCGCTGCCGCCGCTGGTCCACAGTTTGAGGTTGCGCGCGCCGGCCGGCAGCATGATGGTGGCGTAGGCCGCGCCGGAAGCGGAGGCTGAGAGGCCGCTGATGGAGCAGTTCTTGCCCAGGTAGCTGGGAGAGGCTTCCTTGCACGGCGGCAGCCCCGTGTCGGGCGGCAGCGGCGGCTGGCCGGAGGTGGTGGCGCTTTGCGCCCAACTGGCGAACTCTGCGTCGTAGCGGGCGCCTATCTGCTGGATCTGGTTGCGATAGCCGTTGTAATCGCCGCTGCGGAAGCGGGCGAGGAAGCCGTCCACATCGCCGCGGTGGCGCTCCATCATGAAGCGGGTGGCCATATAGCCCCAGCGGTAGGCGCGGGTGACGTAGTCCGTCATGTCGTAGGTGTTGCCGAAGATCTGGCTCAGCGTGTAAGTGCCGCTGCGGGCGGCGTCAATGGCCGGCTGGTTGCCGTTGCCCAGCGACAGGTATTCGGCCAGCCCTTCTATCCACCATACCGTGGGCAGGCGGGTGCTGGCGCTGAAATCGCCGTACATGTCGAAGCGGCCGTCCAGGTAGTGGATGTATTCGTGTTCCAGGTTCCAGACCTTGAAGGTTGGGCGCAGCCAAGAGGCTTCGTGAGCGATGAAGCGCGCTTGGTTGCCGGCCGCGGCCGGGTCGCCTTCCAGATACATGCCGCCGTTGTCGGTGCTGATGCCGTAGATGATGGAGGCGTACTTGGCGTAGTTGTTGTAATCGTCGAACACCACTACTTCCAGCGAGGTGTTGTTGTCGTTGGCCACCGGCTGTTTGCGGGTTTGCAGCATCTGGTGGAAGTAAGACTCCTCTTTTTGCAGCAGCGCGCAGGAGGACTGCAGCTGGTCCAGGGTCATTTCCTGGGAGCGGATGCGGATACTGGCGCTGCAGGTGTAGCGATTGACCAGGATGGCGTCGGCGAGCCGGGTTTCGAAGTCGCAGGTGCCGTAATCGGCGCAGCTGGCGGCGTCGTAATACTTCACCGCCTCGGCGGCGGCCAGCCACAGCTCGTTGTCGTTGCCGGTCATGCTGCTGCCGGAGAGAATGGCCTGGACCTGGGGTTTGATCGCGGGCTTCAGCGCCGGGTATTGCATGAAGCGTAGCCCTTCGCGGGTGGCGTCGCCCAGCTGGAAGGCGCTTTCGGTGCCGAGCAGGGCGCTCTTGTTGGCCAGGGCGAAGCGGGTCAGCGCCGCCGAGTAGCTGCCGTCGTTCTGCAACAGCGGCGCGGCGTTGGCGCGGCCGTGGGCGTAGAAGAACACCGTCAGCGCGCCGGTGAAGCCTTGGCTGGCGGTGGTTTCGCGCAGGGCCTGGGCGGCGTTGGGCTGGCTGGCGCTATTGGTGTAGCGCTGCACGATGGCGCGCATGCTGGGCAGATAGTAAGCCTCGTCCGCCATATTGGTGATCAGCTTCATCACCTCGCCGGCGGTCGTGGAGGCCTGGGCGTTGGCGGAGAACAGCGTGTTGCCGTCGGCCAGTTGCTTGATGCCGGGGCGCAGCACGGAGAGCAGATTGGGGTCCAGCGCCGGCAGGGCGCCGCCGCTGGCCAGGTAATAGCCGGCGCGCAGATAGAGGGTGAGGTTGACCAGAGTCATCGAGCCGGCGTTGTACGCCGCGGCTTCTTGGGCGAAGCGTCCGGCGACGGCGTTGAGGTTGGCCGCGCTGTAGAGCGTGGCGGCCAGTTTGCTGTCCACCGAGAACAGGCCGTAGGCGCAGGTGTAGTCGGGCAGGCCGGCCAGGTAGTTGGCCAGCGCCGCGCCGTTGTAGCCGGCCATCGCTTTCACGTCCGGGCATTGCACAACTGCGGCGCGGCGGATCAGCTTGCTTTTGGGCTTGCCGATCACGGTGCGGTCGTCCGGCAAGCGGTAGCGGGATTGCGCGTCGCTTGGCGGACGCTGTTGCCATTGCCGCGGCGGCGGCGCTTGTTTCGGCCGGGCCTGAGCCTGATGAGGGGCTTTTTGCAGCTTGGGCGCGGCCAACGCCGGCTGCGCCAGCAAGGCGGCGGCCAGGCTTAGGCTCAGCGCGGCGAGAGGAATGATCTGCATGGCTTGTCTCCGTGTGTCAGGGCGTGTCCCTGATGGCGAGATCATGCCAATGGCACAGCGGGCTTTCTTGGCGCGCTTGAGCGTCCGCGCGCGCAGATTTGCCAAATCCGCTGCCGGCACGGGGCAGCAGGCTAAGAGCCTGTTCAAAGTCTGGCGAGCCAGGGCGAGACAAGGCGAAAACGAGCTAAAAAGCGGAATGGCCGAGTGGTACATGAGCATTTTGGGCTTGTGCTCACCGTGCAATGCTTCATGAAGCGCGGCAGATCGTAAACACGCTCTAAAGGGTTTTCGCTAGGCGGTGATTGACGTGGGCGGCGCGAGGCTATATCATGCGCCTCTCTCTGGAGGGGTTCCCGAGCGGTCAAAGGGATCAGACTGTAAATCTGACGGCTCTGCCTTCGAAGGTTCGAATCCTTCTCCCTCCACCAGATTCAACAAAAAAGCCAGGCGTTGCCTGGCTTTTTTGCGTTCCATCGTCTCACAGACCAAGGTGGCGCGCGTGGAAACGCAGCTGTTCCTCAATCAGGCTGGCGACGAAGTAATAGCTGTGGTCGTACTCGGCGTGGCGGTGCAGCTCCAGCGGGTAGCCGCAGTCCCGCGCCGCCCGTTCCAGCGCCTCCGGTTGCAACTGCACGTCCAGAAAGCTGTCGGCTAGGCCAATGTCCACGCGCAGCGGCAGTTGTCGCTGCGCGTGTTTGAGCAACAGGCTGGCGTCCCAAGCCTCCCAGGTGGCGCGGTCTTCGCCCAAGTAGGCGGCGAAGGCCTTCTGGCCCCAAGGCGCGTTGACCGGATGGCAGATCGGGCTGAACGCCGATGCCGAGACATAGTCCTGCGGCCGCTTCAGCGCGCAGATCAGCGCGCCGTGACCGCCCATCGAGTGACCGGCCACCGCGCGCTGCTCGGTGACGGGGAAGTTGGCTTCGATCAGCGCCGGCAGTTCCCGGCTGACGTAGTCGTACATCCGGTAGTGACGGTCCCACGGCGCCTGGGTGGCGTTCAGGTAGAAGCCGGCGCCCTGGCCCAGGTCGAAAGCCTCGTCGTCGGGCGCTTCCGCGCCGCGCGGGCTGGTGTCCGGCGCGACGATGGCCAGTCCCAGTTCCGCGGCGACGCGTTGAGCGCCGGCTTTTTGCATGAAGTTCTCATCGGTGCAGGTCAGGCCGGACAGCCAGTACAGCACCGGCACGCGCCGGTTGGCCCCGGCTTGCGGCGGCAGATAGACGGCGAAGCGCATCCGACAGCCCAGCGTCTCCGAATCGTGCAGATACTGCCGGTGCCAGCCGCCAAACGATTTGTTGGCGCTGATGTTTTCCAGGTTCACGCGTGTCTCCGGCTCAGTAGTGGATCACGGAACGAATGCTCTTGCCCTCGTGCATCAAGTCGAAGGCTTCGTTGACGCGCTCCAGCGGCATGGTGTGGGTGATGAAGTCGTCCAGACGGAATTCGCCCTTCAGATAACGCTCCACATAGTCCGGCAGTTCGCTGCGGCCACGCACGCCGCCAAAGGCGGAACCGCGCCATACTCGGCCAGTGACCAGCTGGAACGGGCGAGTGGAGATTTCCTGCCCGGCCCCGGCCACGCCTATGATCACCGATTCGCCCCAGCCCTTGTGGCAGCATTCCAGCGCCGCGCGCATCACCTTGACGTTGCCTATGCACTCGAAGGAGAAATCAACGCCGCCGTCGGTTATCTCCACGATCACGTCTTGGATGGGCTTGTCGAAATCATTGGGGTTGACGCAATCGCTGGCGCCCAGCTTCTTCGCCAGTTCGAACTTGCTCTCATTGATGTCGATGCCGATGATGCGGCCGGCGCCGGCCATGCGCGCGCCGATGATGGCGGACAGGCCGATGCCGCCCAAACCGAAGATGGCCACGCTGTCGCCTGCCTTGACCTTGGCTGTGTTGATCACGGCGCCCATGCCGGTGGTGACGCCGCAGCCCAGCAGGCACACTTCTTCCAGCGGCGCGGCCGGATTGACCTTGGCCAGAGAGATTTCCGGCAGCACTGTGTATTCGGCGAAGGTGGAGGTGCCCATATAGTGGTAGATAGGCTTGCCGTCTTTGGAGAAACGGGTGCTACCGTCCGGCATCAGGCCCTTGCCCTGGGTGGCGCGGATTTTCTGGCACAGGTTGGTTTTGCCGGACAGACAGAATTTGCACTCGCGGCATTCCGGGGTGTAGAGGGGAATCACGTGGTCGCCCACCGCCACGCTGCTGACGCCGGGGCCGACGGATTCTACGATGCCGCCGCCTTCATGGCCCAGGATGCAGGGAAACACGCCTTCCGGGTCTTCGCCGGACAGGGTGAAGGCGTCAGTGTGGCACACGCCGGTAGCCACCATTTTCACCCGCACCTCGCCAGCGCGAGGCGGCTGCACTTCCACTTCTTCAATGCTCAGCGGCTGACCAGCGGCCCAGGCCACGGCGGCCTTGCACTTGATGATGTCCTGGCTCATGAGCCCTCCTTGGTGTTGGATCGACGCCGTCGGCGGTTTTTGGCCGTCGGCGGCAAAACTTCAATTGTATTTCTCGTGTTTGAATAGATAATCGTGGCAATTGGTAAATGATTTTTTCCGAGGTGGAATAATGTTGGGTTGGGAAGGCATTTGCGAATTCGTCAGCGTGGCGGAACAGGGCAGTTTCACCAAGGCGGCGCAGGCGTTGGGGATTTCCGTCGCTCAGGTCAGCCGTCAGGTCACGCAGCTGGAGCAGCGGCTGGGCGCCAAATTGCTGTATCGAACCACCCGCCATCAGGCGCTGACCGAGATCGGCGCGTTGTATCTGCGCCACTGTCGGCAGTTATTGGATTCGCTGGCGGAGGCGGAGCAGGCGATTTCGCGTCATCAGGCGCAGCCGCAGGGCAAGCTCAAACTCACCGCGCCGCTGGCTTATGGCGAAAGCCATATCGCGCCGTTGTTGACTCGATTTCTACAACGCCACCCGCAGCTGGAGGCCAGCCTGAACTTGTCCAACCAAGTGCTGGATCTGGTGCAGGACGGTTACGATCTGGCGATCCGCATCGGCCATTTGAGCGATTCCACGTTGATAGCGCGAAGGCTGGCCTCGCGTCGCCATCATGTCTGCGCCGCGCCGGCCTATCTGGAGCGCTGTGGCACGCCCCTGGAGCCGGCGGACCTGGAGCGTCACAACTGCCTGTCTTTGGGGGGCGAGCACTGGCATCTGCTGGAAGGCGGCCGCAGGCGGCAGGTGAGGATCAAGGGCAGCTTGCGTTGCAACAGCGGCCACGCCTTGGCGCACGCGGCGCGCTTGGGCCTGGGGCTGGCGCAATTGCCGGATTACTACGTCGCCCGCTTTTTGAGCAGCGGAGAGCTGATCGAGGTGCTGGCCGATTACCGCGAGCCGGAAGAGGGCATCTGGGCCTTGACGCCGCACAACCGCCAGCTGTCGCCCAAGGTCCGGCTGCTGATGGACTTCCTGGCGGACTCCCTGACCGATGATCCGCTGGCCTTGCCGGAATAGCAGGCCGCTTTCGCGGTTGCCAAGCCCGGACGTAGTGGCAATAATCGCGCATTCGATTTTAGGTGGGAGCGTGGAAATGTTGGCGATTGGCGAATGCAGGGTGGAGCGCTTGGTGGTGCACCGGGTGGGCAACGCCGCGCGCGGCGAGGGCGCGCGCTTGTCCGAAAGGACCAGCTCCGTGGACGAGGAAGTGTCCTCCTTGTTGTTGGGCGGCTATTTGAAGAACATCGTGTCGGATAAGCGCCAGCATCAGTTTTTCCACGAGTCCGATCTTAATCTGAACGAGATTTACCACTATACCCGCCAGTTTTTCCACGGAGAGCTGGACTTCCTGGCGGTGTCCCAGCGCATCGCCAAGCATCTGTACGCGCGTTCGCAGCACCCCAACATCAATGCCGGCGACCTGTTGGTGATTTTGTTTTCCGGCCTCAACGACGGAGACCGCGAGCTGCGTGCGCTAGGGGTGTTCAAATCCGAGATCCGCGATGATTTCCTCACCGTGGTGGAGTCCGGCGACGTATTCGACATCAGCCACGCGTCCGGCATCAACCCGCGTTTGATCGACAAGGGCGCGTTGATTTTGGAGCATGGCCCCACGGTGTACGCGGTGGACCGGCTCAGCCGCGAGGCCAAGTTCTGGCTGGACGATTTTCTGAAAGCCATGCGGGTGCCGGACAAGGCATCCAGCAGCAAAATGATGGCCAGCGTGGTGGAGCAGTTGTCGGAGGAGATAGAGGACCCGCTGCAACAGGCGCGTTTCAAGGACGAGTTCCTCAACCTAGTGAGCAGCGAGGAAGACGTGTCGGCCAAGCAACTGGCCAGCGCCGCTGAAAAGTTCGTCCCGCGCGAACAGGTGGATCAAGCAATGGGCTCCGCCGCGGAGTCTTATGGTTTCGCGCTGGACGAGGAGGCTAAATTGCCGGCCAAGGGGATGGCGCGGCAGTTGGAAAAAACCTTGTCCAAGTACGGCGTCGGCCACGGCATCAGCGTGCTGCTGCCCAGCGGCATAACCTTGAAGAACATCCAGTCGCAAAATGACGGCGAAGGCGAATTGACCCTGACCCTGCGCCTCAACAAACGCGGCTGATCGCCTGCCGAGCTTGTGTCTTGCCGCGCCGGTAGCGTGACCGGCGCGAAATCTTTTGTCGTGTTTCCGCATCAAGCAGGAGGCGGGCTTATCGCCTTGCCCTGCTTAGAACCGGTTCACGATCTGCTGCGCTGCGGCGATACGGCGTTAAAAACAAGCTCAAAATGCTCATGTACCACTCGACCATTCCGCTTTTTCGCTCGTTTTCGCCTTGTTTCGCTCGTGCTCGCGAGATCGTGAACAGCTTAGGCTTGCAGCGCCAGCGTGCCGCTGCGGCCGGGAATCTCTCCCATCACCACGCGGCCGGCGGGCAGCGCGGCCGTGTCCAGGCTGCTGAACAGCTCGATGCAGCTGCACAACTGATAACCCTGGGCTTTCCAGCCCACCAGCAGGTGCTCAAAGGTATAGCCCAGGCGCAAGCCTTCCAGTTCGGCGTGCAGCGTGTAGACATGGCCGGTGGCCGGGGCTTCTTCCGTCAGCGCCAGGATGTGGTGATGAACATTGTCGGCGGTAAGTCCGTCCAGGCCAATCAGCTCGTCCAGCGTAGGCAGCGTGGTGGGCAATTGCGGCACGCCCAGCGGCTGGCCGGCGGCGTCCACCGGCTGGAACGGGTGAGTGCCGCGGCCGTCGGACGCATACAGCATGCCTAGCTCGCGCTCATAGGCCAGCGCCGCGTCGTTGATCTGCCAGCCGGCAGCGCCGTGGGTGCGCGCCGGTTCGCCGAAGATCTGTTCGAAGCGTTCGGCCGCCTTGCGCATTTCGGCGCGGGTCCAGGCGGCGTCCTTGCCGGCGACATAGTCCTGCCACTTGATGTGGTCCCAAGTGTGGATGCCGACTTCGAAGCCCTGCGAGCGCACTTCGCGCATCAGCTCGGCTTCGCGCTTGCCGATGTCAGGGCCGGGCAGCACGGTGCCGTACAGCAGGGTGCGGATGCCGTAGTGTTCCACCACCGAGGTGCGCGACACCTTGGACAGGAAGCCGGGGCGGAACACCCGTTTGATCGCGCGGCCGGTATGGTCCGGGCCCAGGCTGAACAAGAAGGTGGCCTTGGCGTGGTGCTGCTGCAGCATGTGCATCAGCCGCGGCACGCCGTCGCGGGTGCCGCGCCAGGTGTCGACGTCGATTTTAAGAGCGAGTTTTCTCATGAAGGATCTCTGGAGCCGGCGCCAGGCCGTGGATCTTGGGCCGGCGCCGGGGCCGCTTACTGGGACAGGTCGCGGCTGGCGGCCACTTGGTCGCGGTAGTAGTCGTAGATGCCGCGCAGCGCGTCGGCCATGGTCACGCTCGGTTTCCAGTCCAGGTCCGTCATGGTGTTGTCGATCTTGGGCACGCGGTTCTGCACGTCCTGATAGCCCTTGCCGTAGTAAGCGCCGGACGTGGTTTCCTCGATCTTCACCTTGTCGGCGTTCAGTTGGTATTCCGGGTAGACGCGGGCCAGGTCCAGCATCATCGAGGACAGTTCGCGGATGGAATAGTTGTTGGCCGGGTTGCCGATGTTGTAGATCTGGCCGGAGGCCTTGCCGTCTTTGTTCTCGATGATCTTCATCAGCGCGCTGATGCCGTCGTCCACATAGGTGAAGGCGCGTTTTTGATGGCCGCCGTCCACCAGTTTGATGGTCTCGCCGCGCACGATGTGGCCCAGGAACTGGGTGATCACGCGGCTGGAGCCTTCCTTCGGGGTATTGATGTTGTCCAGCCCGCCGCCGATCCAGTTGAACGGACGGAACAGCGTGTAGTTCAGGCCTTCTTGCATGCCGTAGGCGTGGATCACGCGGTCCATCAGCTGCTTGGAGCAGGAGTAGATCCAGCGCGGCTTGTTGATCGGGCCGCAGATCAACTCAGAGTTCTCCGGATCGAACTCTTCGTCATGGCACATGCCGTAGACTTCCGAGGTGGACGGGAACACCAGGTGTTTCTTGTACTGCACGCACTGGCGCACGATGGGCAGGTTGGCTTCGAAGTCCAGCTCGAACACGCGCAGCGGGTTGTTCACATAGGTGGACGGAGTGGCGATGGCCACCAGCGGCAGCACCACGTCGCATTTCTTCACGTGGTACTCGATCCACTCCTTGTTGATGGTGATATCGCCTTCGAAGAAGTGGAAGCGCGGGTGGTCTTTCCATTCGGCCACGCGGTCATCGTGCATGTCCATGCCGTAGATGTGCCAGTCGGTGGTTTCGATGATGCGCTTGGTCAGGTGGTGGCCAATAAAGCCGTTGACGCCGAGGATCAGTACTTTTTTCATTGAGATTTCCTTCATCGTCCCCTGGAGGGGGACTGTGATTTGCATGTGTATTCCGTGAGCGCGCCGCTTCAGGCCAGCGTCAGCGTCTGTGTTGTCGTCGGATCCAGCGCCGCGCCGTCCAGCGTGGCGGATAGTACCTTCAAGCGGCCGCCGTCCACGGCGTCCAGCCACAGCGCGCCGTTTTCTGAGTGTAGCCGGGCGGTTTGCAATTGCTGACCGTGGCCGCCTGCGCGCAGGGTTTTCCAGATCACCAGCCGGCCGCCGTCGATGTCGGCGAAGGCGCCCGGGAACGGATGGGTCAGCGCGCGCACGAGGTTGTGCAGATCGGCGGCGCCGGCTTGCGGGTCAATGCGGCCGTCCTTCGGTTTGCGGCCGCCGAAATAGCCGCCTTGGCTCAAATCCTGTTGGCGGAATTCGGCCTTGCCGGCAAGCAGAGCCGGCAGACTGCGGGCCAGCACCATTTCCGCGGCCACGGTGACCTTGGCGAACACTTCGTCGGCATTATCATCCGGCAAGATGGGCACCGCCATCTGATCGACGAGGGGGCCGTTGTCCGGCTTGACGTTCATCACGTGCAGGGTGGCGCCGGTTTCGGTTTCGCCGTGGATGATGGCCCAGTTGATCGGCACCCGGCCGCGGTATTTGGGCAGCAGCGAGCCATGCATATTGAAGGCGCCGCGCGCCGGGCATTCCAGCAGCGGGGCTTTGAGCATGTGACGGTAATAGAAAGAGAACAGGAAGTCCGGCCGCGCCGCTTGCACTTGGGCCAGCACTTCCGGCGTATTCGGGTCGTCCGGGGTGATCACCGGTATGCCGTAGTCGCGGGCCACCTGCTCCACGCTGGCGAACCAGATGTTTTCATTGGGGTTGTCACGGTGGGTGACCACCAGCGCCACATCCACGCCGCCGCCGATCAGCGCTCTCAGGCAGCGCACACCGACATTGTGATAAGCGAAGACCACGGCTTTCATGGTTTGTCCTTTTGCTCCAGCACCGCGCCGATCACATAGCGCGGTCTATCCCGCACTTCTTGGTAGATGCGGCCGATGTATTCGCCGAGCAGGCCGATGCCGAACAGCGCGATGCCGATCAGCAGGAAGGCGATGGCGAACAGAGTGAACAATCCGCCCACTTCCGGGCCGACGATGAAGCGCCGCAGCACCAGGTAGACCACCAGCACGCCGGAGCCGGCGGAGACCAGCATGCCCAGCAGCGAGAACAGCTGCAGCGGCACGATGGAGAAACCGGTCATCAGGTCGAAGTTCAGGCGGATCAGGCTGTACAGCGAGTACTTGGATTCGCCGGCAAAGCGCTCTTCATGGCCGACGGTGACTTCGGTCGGGTTCTGCGCAAACTGATAGGCCAGCGCCGGGATGAAGGTGTGCAGCTCGTTGCACTGATTGATGGTGTCGATGATGCGGCGGCTGTAGGCGCGCATCATGCAACCCTGATCGGTCATCTTGATGCGGGTCAGTTTCTCGCGCAGGCGGTTCATCGCGCGGCTGGCCAGGTGGCGCCACAGGCTGTCGTTGCGCTGGCGGCGGATGGAGCCGACGTAGTCGTGGCCCTTGTCCATTTCAGCCAGCAGCAGCTTGATGTCTTCCGGCGGGTTTTGCAGGTCGGCGTCCAGCGTCACCACCCGATCGCCGCGGCTGTATTCGAAGCCGGCCAGAATGGCGCGGTGCTGGCCGAAGTTGCCGTTGAACAGCACCACTCGGGTCACGTCCGGCCGCAGGTCGAACTGCGCGGCGAGCATGGCCGGGCTTTTATCGCGGCTGCCGTCGTTGACGAAGACGATTTCATAACGCACGCCCAGCGCGTCCAGCGCGGGGTAGAGGCGGTCGAACAGCGCCGGCAGCACGTCCTGCTCGTTGTATACCGGGATGACGACGGAAAGATCGATTACGCTTTTCATAGATGTTTTATACGCTCAGCACGGGCTTCAGCACGCCGCTCACGGCGGCGCACACGCGTTCCACGTCCTCGTCGGCCATGGCCGGGAACAGCGGCAGGGTGACGGTGCGGCGGCCGATGTCTTCCGCCACCGGGAAATCTCCCGGCTGGAAGCCCATCTCGCGGAACAAGGTGAACAAATGCATGGCGGGGTAGTGCACGCCCACGCCTATGCCCAGGTCTTTCATCCGGGCGATGAATTCGCCGCGGTCCATGCTCATTCGGTCCAGCGGCAACAGCGGCTGGAACATATGCCAATTGCTCTGGGCCATGTCCTCTAGCGGCAGTTCGCAGCCCAGCTGGCGGTCGAAATGGCGGAAATACAGCGCCGCCAGCTCGCGGCGGCGGGCGTTGAACCCCTCCAGCCGCGGCAACTGGCCCAGGCCGATGGCGGCGGCGATATCGGTCATATTGGCCTTGCCGCCCAGCACGTCCACGTCCATGCCGCCGTCGGCGTGGCGGGTCACGCCCTGTAGCCGAAGCTTCTCGAACAGACGGGCTTCGTCCTCGTCGTTCAGCACCAGGCAGCCGCCTTCGCCGCTGGTCATGTTCTTGTTGGCGTGGAAGCTGAAGGACACCAAATCGCCAAAGCTGCCGATGCGGCGGCCGCGCCAGTTGGCGCCCATGGACTGGGCGGCGTCCTCGATCACGCGCAGCCGATGGCGCTTGGCGATGTCGTAGAGGCGGTCGCGGTCCACCGGCAGGCCGGCCAGGTCCACCGGGATGATGGCGCGGGTGCGCGGGGTGATTGCCGCTTCCGCCTGGTTCAGGTCGATGTTGCGGCTGGCACGGTCGGCGTCGACGAATACCGGTTTGGCGCCCACTTTCAGAATCACGTTGGCGGTGGCCACCCAGCTCAGCGGGCAGGTAATCACCTCGTCGCCGGGGCCGACGCCGGCCACTTGCAAGGCCATTTCCAGCGCGGCGGTGGCGGATGCCACCACCCGTACCGGACGGCCGCCGACATGGGCGGACAGCTCGGCTTCCAGTTGACGGGATTTGGGACCGGTGGTGATCCAGCCGGAACGCAGCACCTCGCCGACGGCGGCGATGGTGGCTTCGTCGATGTCCGGGCGGGTGAAGGGCAGGAAATCCATTTGAGCCTTTCTGCTTAGCTGCGGGCGACCAGCACCACGCCGATGATGATGACGCCGATGCCGATTAGTTTCTGAGCGCTCAGCGCTTCGCCGAACAGCCAATAGGCCAGCAGCGCGTTGACCACGTAGCCGATGGACAGCATAGGGTAAGCGATGCTGACCTCCACTCGCGACAGCGCCATGATCCATACCACCACGCTGACGACATAGCAGGACAGGCCTCCGACGATGGGCAGATTGGTGGCCAGCGACCAGCCTATCGGCAGTACGTTGGAGGCGGAAAAGTCAAAGTGGCCGATCTGGCGCACGCCGGCCTTCAAGCATAGCTGGGCGGCGGCGTTGAGCAGCACGCCGAGCAGAATCAGGCCGAATTCGATCAACTTCATAGTAGAGCGGGTCCAAAGGTTGGCTGTTTCACGGCTTGGCCACCACCAGGCGGCGCGGATCTTGGTAGACCACCCGCATCGGCAGGCCCTGGGCTTGCAGTTCCTGATAGGTGGCGGGGTCGGTCATCGCCAGCGCGCGCGGGGCGGCGCTCCAGGCGGCGACGAATTGTTCCAGCCGCGGCATCCAGCGCTGCGGCTCCTGGCTCTCGCCGAATTCAAACTCATCGACAAACTGCACCAGGGTGACCGGGCGGCCCAGATAGAACGGGAAAGTCTGGTCGTAATAACGGACCGAGAACACCGGCGTGTCCGCATTGAAATAAGGCTGGATCTGGCGGACGATTTCCTTGCTGCCCTTCAGCCGGCCATAGCTATCGTGGCCGGCGGCGGCGACGCTGACGGCCAGCAAGCTGCCGAAGGCCAGCCAGCACAGCGCGGCCAGCTTGCGTTCGCGGCCCAGCAAGCGCCAGGCGACGGCGGCGCAGACCAGGAACAGCAAGGCGGCGGCGGCGACGAAATGGGCGAAGCCGTGCAGCACATCAAACGGGATGTCCTCGGACGCGAAACGATCAACAAAGGGGTAGAGCGCAAGCGCGGCCAGCCACAGCAGCAGGGTCGGCAGCAGGTGCTTCTTCAGCGCGGCGGAGGGCATGCGCTGCAGCGTGGGCGCCAGCAGCAGGGCCAACGCCGGGAACATCGGGAGGATGTAGGACGGCAGCTTGGAACTGGATTTGCTGAAGAAGGCGAAGATGAAGACCGACCAGATCAGCAGCAGGCGGCCGACGCGCAGCCGCGTGCCCGGTTCGCGCCAGCCGTCGCGGCACAGCGCCGGCAGCAGGCTGGTCCAGGGCAGCAGGCCCAGCAGCAGATAGGGAACGAAATACCACGGCGCGCCGGTGCGTTTGTGTTCGGTGGTGAGGAAGCGCTCCAGGTGCTCGCGGATGAAGAAGAAGTGAGCGAAGTCCGGGTTGCGCTGGGACACCAGGATGAACCAGGGCGCGGTCAGCAGCAGGAACAAGGCCAGGCCGCTCAGCCAGTGCATGCGTTTCCAGAAGCCCCATTGCCAATTGAGCAGGCTGTACAGCACCAGCGTGGCGCCGGGGATCAACAGGCCGATCAAGCCCTTGCTCAGCGTGGCGGCGGCCATCGCCGCCCAGGTGACCCACATCCAGTGACGGGTCGCGCGCGCGTCGGCGCTGTCGTGTTGCGCCAGCAGGAAGCCGCACAGCGCCACGGTGAGAAAGAAGCTCACCCCCATGTCCAGCGAAAGGAAATGGCTATTGGCGACAATCCAGGCGCAGCTGCCGGCGGTCAGCGCCGCGTAGCGCCCGGCGTCTACGCCCCAGAGCCGGCGCGCGGTGAAACCGCACATCGCTACGGACAGAAAGCCGGTCAGGCCCGGCCAGAAGCGGGCGGCGAACTCGTTGACGCCGAAGGCGGCGAAGCTCAGCGCGCCCATCCAGTATTGCAGCGCCGGTTTTTCGAAGTAGAGCAGGCCGTTCAGCCGCGGCGTGATCCAGTCGCCGCTGTGCAGCATGAACAGCGACAGCGTCGCGTAGCGGCCTTCGTCGGCGTGAATCAGCCCGCGGTAGCCGAGGGAGCCGAACCAGACGACGGCGAACAGCAGCCACAGCGCCGGCTCCTGCCAGGGGCGGGCGGCGCGGCTGGAGAGCCCAGCCGAAAAATGGGGTTGATTCATGCGGAACGGATGGTCATGGGATTGTTATGGGCAGCTGCGCAAGGATACCCGATTTCGTCGTTCTTGTGATTGGCTAAACTCATGTGAGGGCTGAAGAAAGCGGCGGTATCCGGTTCGGTCGCGGCTCTCAGGCCAGCCAGTCTCGCGGGGCCAGAAAGCGCTCGGTCAGCGCCGCTTCCGGGCTGCCCGGCTCCGGCTGGTAATCGTATTCCCAGCGCGCCAGCGGCGGCATCGACATCAGGATGGATTCGGTGCGGCCTCCGGACTGCAGGCCAAACAGGGTGCCGCGGTCCCAGACCAGGTTGAATTCGACATAGCGGCCGCGGCGATAAAGCTGGAACTGGCGCTCGCGGTGGCCCCAGCTATCGCCCTTGCGGCGTTCGACGATGGGCAAGTAAGCGTTGATGAAGCCGTTGCCCACCGCCTGCATGAAGCGGAAACAGGAATCGAAGCCCCAGGCGTTCAGGTCGTCGAAGAACAGGCCGCCGACGCCGCGCGCCTCTTGGCGATGTTTCAGGTAGAAGTACTCGTCGCACCAGCGCTTGTAGTCCGGGTACACCTGCTCGCCGAAGGGCTGGCATAAATCGCGGGCCACGCGGTGCCAGTGCACCACGTCGGCTTCCACCGCATAGAACGGAGTCAGATCGAAACCGCCGCCGAACCACCATACCGGCGCCTCGCCGTCCTTTTCCGCAATAAAGAAGCGGACATTGGCGTGGCTGGTGGGAATGTGCGGGTTTTCCGGGTGGATCACCAGCGACACGCCCATGGCCTGAAAGCCGCGGCCGGCCAGCTCCGGCCGGTGGGCGGTGGCGGAGGCGGGCAGCGCGTCGCCGTAGACGTGGGAGAAATTGACCCCGGCCTGCTCGAACAAGGCCCCCTTGGCCAAGACCCGGCTGCGTCCGCCGCCGCCGCCCGGCCGTTGCCAAGCGTCCTCGACGAATTGAGCGCCGCCGTCCGCCTGCTCCAGCGCCGCGCAGATGCGGTCTTGCAGGTCCAAGAGAAAGGCTTTGACATCATTGACGCGCGGCTGGCTCATCGCAGTATCCTGAAGGCTTGAAATGGGCTGCATTGTAGCAGACGGGGCGGCGCGCGCAGGCGCGAGCCGCCGGAGCCTTGAATACGGGAGACGCGTATCGTGATTGATCTGTATACCTGGGGCACGCCCAATGGGCGCAAGATTTCCATCATGCTGGAAGAGCTGGAGTTGCCGTACGCCGTGCACACGGTGGACATTGGCAAGGGCGAGCAGTTTGCCGAATCCTTTCTGGCCATCAGCCCCAACAACAAGATCCCGGCCATCGTGGACAGCGACGGGCCGGACGGGCGGCCGCTGGCGATGTTCGAGTCCGGCGCCATTCTGCAATATCTGGCGGAAAAGCATGGCCGTTTGTTGCCGGCGGCGGGCGCGGCGCGCTACGAGGCGCTGCAATGGCTGATGTTCCAGATGGGCGGCTTTGGGCCGATGCTGGGGCAGGCTCACCATTTCCTGCGCTACGCGCCGGAAAGTCTGCCTTACGCGCAGAAGCGCTACCACGACGAGGCTTTGCGTCTGTACGGGGTGCTGGACCGGCAGTTGGAAGGGCGAGCTTACGTCGCCGGCGAGTATAGCGTCGCCGACATCGCGCTTTATCCATGGGCGGCGCGTCACGAATGGCATCAGGTGGATCTGACGGCGTTTCCCCGGGTATGGGATTGGTTCCAGCGGCTGAGCGCCCGCCCGGCGGTGCGGCGCGGCATGGCGGTGCCGGCGGCCTGAAACGCAAAACCAGCCGCGAACGCAGGGGCCGCGACTGGCGAGTGTAGGCAAGACGCGCGATCAGAAGTGGTAGCTGATGCCGGCCTTCAGCACGCTGGTGCCGGAGGTCTTGATCAAGCTCTGGCCCGCCATTTGGAAGTCATTGCCGGCGATGTATTCGTATTCGCCACGCAGAGACAGGTTTTTGTGCAGCTGATACTGCGCGCCGAAACCAAGACCTAAGCGGGTGTCGTTGAAAGTCTTGTTGCCAACTTGGTCGATCTTGAGCTTGGTATGGACATTGTTCAGGCTGGCCTTGCCGAAGACTTCCAAATCCTGGGTCACCGGCAGAATGCCCAACACGGCAATGCGTTCGGCCTTGGTGGCGACCGACACATCGCCGCGGCTGCCTCCGAACACGGGCACCGACGGTGCGATGGAGCCGTTGGCCTTGGATTTGCCGAAATCGGCGTAGGACAGTTCGGTTGCCAGGTATTGGTTGAAACGGTAGCCCGCGCCCAGTTCCCATACCGTGCCGGCGGCCTTGGCGTCTTTCAGAATGATGTTGCGGTTGCCGGACTCCAGCTTGGAGAAGTTATAACCGGTGTTGCCGAAGACGTAGAAGCCGGGATCGGCTGCATGCGCGGACAGAGCTGCCAGGCTCAACACGGAAGCGGTGATTAGTTTTTTCATTTTTGAGACTATTTGCTTTGTTGATAACGGCAATATTGTGCGAATAAGAAGCAATTCAGTCTGTTGAGCTTGTAAGCGCTCTTTGTGTGCAGGGTGAAGAGCTTGTGTAACGATCTGTAACAAAACAGGGCGGGCGCCTGAAAGAAAAGATGCCCGCCGAAGCCGGCGGGCACGCAAAGTCACACAAAGGGAAGAGAACGGAACCGTTGCAAGACCGGCTGGGGGCCGATCCGGCTCGTGCAAACAGTTTGCTTCAGCTGATCCTGGCCTTCCATTGTTGCTGTGTTCTGGCTTGATGACGGTTGGTGACGAGCCGGCTTAGAAGTTTGCTCAGCTGTTAAATTCAACTTTCAGTTGTGATCGCTTGCAACTTTAATTCAGGCTGATAAAGCCGATGCGACTGCGCGGGCAAGAAAAAAGGCAAGCAGGAAGCTTGCCTTGATTGCGAGTGCGCGGCGTTCAGGCGGCGGCGAACAGGGCCCAGCCGTTTTGCTCGGCGGCGGTGGCCGGCGCTTGAGCGCGCTGGTTGAAAAACTTCAGGCTGCGTTTGAGCACTTCGCCGCGCTCATTGTCTACCATCACCATATGGTAGCTGTTGGACAAAGGCATGAAATCGACCTTGCCGCCCAGGTGGCGTTGCAGGTGATGGGCGGAGCGCGGGCTGGTGATGTCGTCCTCGTCGGCATGTACGATCAGCGTCGGGCAAGTGATCTGCTCCAGCCGCGACATCAACTGGCGACGCAGTCCATCCACTTGGCGGATGCAGGCCAACGGGATGTAGGCGTAGTGGAAGCGCTCGCCGCGTTCGAAGCGCTGCTGGATCGCTTTGCGGATGCGGGCGTTCTTGATGCCGAAAGGTTCAACCTCCGGCACGCGCATCTTCTTGGCCAGGCCGGGAATGCGGTAGACAATGTGGCGGGCCCAAGTCAGCTTGGGCAGGCTCCAGCCGTCGAGGAACAGCGGCGGCGCGTACAGCGCGAGGCCGTCCTTGTGGTTTTCCAGCCGCGCCACTTCCAGCGCCACCAGGCCGCCCAGGCAAACGCCGGCCAGGTGCACTACTTTGTGGCGCGTTTTCAGCTCCAGGTATTCCTTGCGTATGGTTTCCACCCAGTCCTGCCAGCGGACGGACAGCAGATCTTCCGGCTCGCCGCCATGTCCCGGCAGCAGCGGGGTGTGCGTGACGATGTCAGCCTCCTCCAGCGTGCGTCCAAGCGCGCCAAGGTCGTATGCGCTGCCGCCCAGACCGTGTACCAGCAGGGCGGCCGGTCGTGAAGAAACCATGGAAAATACCCGAATCCAAGTTGAGATGCTGGCATTATCCAGGGATGGTGGTCCTGGGTCTGTTGGCTTCCTGTCCCCGCTTTGTGACGGACCGTGACCCAATTCAGATTATTTAACAAACTGCGGCTTTACTTTTTGCTGGCTCTGGAGACGGCGTTCCGGCATCTTTATCGGGAGTGTTTAGGGGCTGTTCAAAGTCTCGCGAGCTAGGGCGAGACAAGGCGAAAACAGCTGAGAATCCGGAGTGTGCCAGCGGTACACGCGCATTTCGAATGCGCTACCACCGTGTCATGCCTCATGGCGCGCCGCAGATCGTAAACCGTGCTATTGCTGTGGCTGCATGATGCACAGCGTAAAGCGCGCGCCGCCTAGTTCGCTGGCGGCCACGCTGGCTTGGCCGCCGTGGTGTTCGGTGATCAGTTTGACGAAGGACAGGCCCAAACCGTAGCCGCCGGTGGCCCGGTCGCGGCTGCGGTCCAGGCGCAGGAAGGGTTCGAACACCTTGTCGCGTTCAGCCTCGGGGATGCCGCAGCCGTCGTCATCTACATGGATCAGCAACTGGCCGGCGGCGTTGTGACACACCGTCAGTCGTACTTGGGCGTTGGCGTATTTGAAGGCGTTGAGCAAGAGGTTGCGGCTGGCCACGTACATCAGTTTGCGGTCGAAGGCGCCATTGCCCAGCGCGCAGTCCAGCTCCAGCTTGATGCCGGGCGGTTTCAGCGGCGTGACCAGATCGACCAGATCGTCGAACCAGTCGTAAAGGTCAACCGTTTCCCAGTGCAAGGGCACTTCGTTGCGGTTGAGCTTGGCGAACTCCATGCTGGTATTGAACAGTTCTTCCAATTCCTGCATATCGCGCTCCATGCCTTCGCGGTAGCGCTTCCACTCCTTTTCGTCCTCTTCCTCCTCCAGCATGGTCAGGCCGAAGCGCAGCCGCGCGATCGGCGTGCGGATTTCGTGGGCGATGGCGTGCGACAGCGCCTGGCGCGTTTCCATCTGCCGCTCCAGCCGTGCCGCCATGCTGTTGAAGGCGCGCGACAAGGGCGCCAGCAGCCGGCTCTTGGAGGGTTGTGCACGGGCGCTGAAATCCCCGTCGGCGAAAATCTCCGCCTTGAGGCGCACTTCCAGCAAGTCCTTCCATAGCGGGCGCAGGCTGAAATAGATCAGTGTGCCCAGCGTAGAGCCGGTCAGCAAAATCCACAGCAGCAGGATTTCCATGTCCTCGCTGATCCAGCTGCTATTGCTGGGCGGCGCCTCCAAGGGGCCCAGCAGCAGCAGGCGCGGATCATGGGGCAGCGGTACGTAGAGCAATTGGTTGTCGAAGTCTAGATAGGGGCGGCCGCTCAGCAGCGCGGCGTGGCCTTCCGGTTCGAAATCGTCGGGAGGATGGGCGATCAGCTTGACAGGGTAGCTGAAGGCGCGGGCGATATCGGCGAGTTTGCGGTCCCAATCCTGGTGCGGCGTTTGTTCCAGCTGCTGGCGGATCAGGGTCACGGTGCCGTTCATGAATTGAAGCTTGCTGTCGCGGTCGCTGTTTTCGTACAGCTTGGTGACCATGAAGCCAAAGCCGATGATGATGATCAGCTCAGCCAGCATGGTTGCGAAGAAGTAGCGGGCAAACAGGGTGCCCAGCGACGGCTTGAGCCAGCCGCGAAGACGACGCGCGCTCATGCTTTATTCCCAGTCGCTGCGAGAGAACAGATAGCCTTTGCCGCGAACGGTCTTGATCCGGGCCGGTGCGTCCGGATTGTCGCCCAGCTTGCGACGCAGTCGCGAAATGCGTGCGTCTATCGAGCGGTCCAGCCCGTCGAAGCCTATCCCGCGCAACTCGCTCATGATGTCGTCGCGCGACAGCACCTGGCCGGCGTGGGAGGACAGCAGCCACAGCAGGTCGAATTCGGCGGTGGTCAGGTCGATCAAGTCCCCGCTCAGCGTCGCCTCGCGCGTGGCTTGGCTGATGCAGAACTGGCCGAAGGTGAAGCTGTCGTCGCCGCCGTTATCGCCATCGGCCTGAGCGCCGGGGCCGCCGCGGCGCAGCAGCGCGCGCACCCGCGCCAGCAGGCGGCGCGGTTCCACCGGCTTGGCCAGATAATCGTCGGCGCCCAGTTCCAGGCCCAGGATTTCGTCCACGTCCTCGTCGCGCGCGGTCATCATCAAAACCCTGCCGTTATAGCGCGGACGGATTTCACGGCAGACGTCGAAGCCTTCCTTGCCTGGCAGCATGATGTCCAGGATCACCAGGTCCGGCTTTTCTTCCAGGATGATGGCCGGCGCGGTGTCGCCGCGGCCGTGCTGGGAGATGCGATAGCCGTGCTTGCTCAGATAGGCGCCTATCAATTCGGCTAGTCTCACGTCGTCTTCGACAATGAGAATATAGGGGGTATCGCTGTTCATGTCCGTCGACGGGATTCTGTGGTTCAAATCAAAATATTAGCACGCGGGGTTCGCTGGCGACTTTAGCATTATCGTGACTGCTATTCGTCATAAATTATCGATAGTTTCTACAAATGACATGGCGTGCTTGATTTTCCGGAACTATCAATCCAGAATCGGTCAGGCAAAAAAAGCCGGCCGTGGCCGCTGTCGTCGCCAGGGACCGGGGAATTAAAACGGGATAAAGAGAATAGGAACTTGCCATATGCAACAGATAAGAGAATGGGCCGTGTGGCTGGCCGTCGCCCTGGCCGGCGCAGCGGCCTTCGCCGTAGTGGCCCTCAATCGCGGCGAACCGGTCAACGCTGTTTGGCTGATTGTGGCGGCGGTGTCGGTCTACTCCATCGCCTATCGCTTTTACGGCCGCTTCATCGCCCACAAAGTGCTGGAACTGGACGCCCGCCGACTGACCCCGGCGGAAAAATACAATGACGGCCTGGATTACGTGCCCACCAATAAATGGGTGCTGTTCGGCCACCACTTCGCCGCCATCGCCGGCGCGGGGCCGCTGGTGGGGCCGGTGCTGGCCGCGCAGATGGGCTATCTGCCGGGCACGCTGTGGATTTTGGTGGGGGTGATGCTGGCCGGCGCGGTGCAGGACTTCCTGATTCTGTTCTTGTCGGTGCGCCGCGACGGCAAATCGCTGGGTGAGATCATCCGCACCGAATTGGGGGCGATTCCCGGCGTTATCGCCTCCATCGGCATTCTGATGATCATGGTGATCCTGCTGGCGGTGCTGGCTTTGGTGGTGGTCAAGGCGCTGACCGGCAGCCCCTGGGGCACCTTCACCATTGCGGCCACGATACCGATCGCCCTGTTCATGGGCGTCTACACCCGCTATATCCGGCCGGGCAAAATCGGCGAGATTTCCGTCATCGGCTTTATCCTGCTGATGCTGGCCATCGTTTACGGCGGCGACATCGCCAAGAACGAAACCCTGGCGCCGCTGTTTACCCTGAGCGGCACCACGTTGGCCTGGACTCTGATCGGCTACGGCTTCATCGCCTCTGTGCTGCCGGTGTGGCTGCTGCTGGCGCCGCGAGATTATCTGTCCACCTTCCTGAAAATCGGCACCATCGTCGGCCTGGCCATCGGCATCATGATCGTGGCGCCCAATATGCACATGCCTGCGGTGACCAAGTTCATCGACGGCAGCGGTCCGGTGTTCTCCGGCAATCTGTTCCCCTTCCTGTTCATTACCATCGCCTGCGGCGCGGTGTCCGGCTTCCATGCGTTGGTGGCCTCCGGCACCACGCCCAAGATGCTGGAGAACGAAACCCACGCGCGCATGATCGGCTACGGTTCCATGTTGATGGAAAGCTTCGTCGCCATCATGGCCTTGATTGCTGCCTGCGTGTTGGACCCGGGCGTCTACTTCGCGATGAACAGCCCGGCGGCGGTGATAGGCAAGACCGCGGAGGAAGCCGCCCAGGTGATTTCCAGCTGGGGCTTCGTCATCACGCCGGATATGCTGACCCAGATGGCCAAGGACGTGGGCGAGAGCACCATTCTGTCCCGCGCCGGCGGCGCGCCGACCTTGGCGGTGGGCATGGCGCACATTCTGTCCAATGTGATTGGCGGGCCGGCGATGATGGCCTTCTGGTATCACTTCGCCATCCTGTTTGAAGCCTTGTTCATTCTGACCACCATCGACGCGGGCACTCGCGTGCTGCGCTTCATGATCCAGGACCTGTTGGGCCTGGTCGTCAAGCCCATGGCCAACACCGAATCCTGGACCGCCAACTTGATCGCCACGGGCCTCGCGGTGACCGGCTGGGGCTATTTCCTGTATCAGGGCGTGGTGGATCCGTTGGGCGGCATCAACACCTTGTGGCCGCTGTTCGGCATCGCCAACCAGATGCTGGCCGGCATCGCGCTGATCCTGGCCACCGCGGTGCTGATCAAAATGCAGAAAACCCGCTACATCTGGGTCACCGCCCTGCCTACGTTGTGGCTGCTGGTGGTGACGCTGACCGCTGGCTGGCAGAAGCTGTTCCACGCCAGCCCCAAAATCAGCTTCCTGGCGCACGCCGACAAGTTCTCCGCCGCCGCGGCCAAGGGCGAGCTTCTGGCGCCGGCCAAGAATATGGCGCAAATGCATCAGATCATCTTCAATGACTATGTGGACGCCACTTTGACGGCGCTGTTCATGGCGGTGGTGATCGCCATGCTGGTGTTCGCGTTGAACGTGATGCGCAAGTCGCTGGCGGTGAAGTGGTCCACCGCCAAAGAGGTGCCGGCGGTGTTCCGTGAGGAGGGCGCATAATGAACAAGCTATGGCAGCAATGGGCGAAAACCGCCCGGTTGATGGTGGGCGTCAAGGATTACGACGCTTACGTCGCCAGCCGCCGCCGTTTCAATCCCAACGCGGAGGTGATGAGCCGGGAGGCCTTTTTTCGCCGCTGTCAGGACGAACGCTATGGCGGCAAGAGCATGAAGAAGTGTCCGTGCTGAGTCCTGATGGTTCGGCATAGTTGAACGCCCGGCTTGGCCGGGCGTTTTTCATTGCGTGAGAGGCTGCGCGGTTTGCACGCCGTGCGTTTTATATTTGTAAATGACCATGGGATTGTTTTTCGATTTTCACATCCAAAATGGTTTGGATTTTAGGTGTTTTTCTGTCCTTGGGTTATTCTGGACGGCCTTTCCACTAGCCCGGATGCGTATGCGAAATGCGCGCCGTTGATGGACGATATGAGCGATTCCACGTTTGCAACCCCGATCCTTGACCGCCTGCTGGAGGGCGGAGTAATTGACCAGGCGCTTTACCAGACGGCGCGCGAAAAGCTGCGCGAGCAGGGCGTGGAGCCTTTCTCCACCTTGGGGGGCGGCTTGGACTGGTTGGAAGAGGAAGAGGTGCTGAGTCTGGAGCAAATGATTGAAATCGAAACCAAGGCGGATGCGGATGAAGGTTTTGCTTCCAATGCGGTGCGCAGGCAAGCGGTGGATGAGTACAACCAGGATTGGGAACTGGAGTTGGCCCTGCTCCAGCAGCAACGGACCACTTCATGGCGCGGAAAGTTGGCTTGGGGGCTGGGTGGCGCGGCGTTGCTTGGCGCGGCAGGCTGGTATTTCCTGACGCCGCCGTTGGTGCCGAGATGCGAAGCATCGGTGGTGAAGAAAAGCATACATAAGTCTTTGTGGTCGGCGCAGGCGCACCTGATGTCGCGAAAACCCAGCGCGAGCGCGCCGATAGCGGGCAATTTAGGGAGCCTCAAGCTGGAACAGGTCAAGGAGCTGGGCTACATCAAGACGGAGCGCGCACGCGGTTGCGTGGCCATGTTGGTTGTAAATGAGCAACGCGCGCCCATTGCGTACGAGGTGAAGGGGAAGGGCGAGGATATCTTCGTGATGGGGGGCGACGAGCGTTTGCTGCGCACACGCTACGCTCAGTTGAATTCGGATGGGGCGCTGGCGGAATTGGGCAAGCCTTTGGGGCGGGAGGGCGTGAGGCAGGCGCTGCAACAAGGGGTGCTGGACTTTAGCAAGCTGGGTGGTTCGGCGGCCGAGGCATTGGCCCGTATGCAAGGAGCGGCTGGCCAGCCGGAAGTAGCCCTAGGCGAAGTATTGCCTTTGAACGATTGCGTACAAGGTGCGGGCGGCGTTTGGCGCTGCAAGCTGATGGTGCAATATCGCGACCCGTTCATGGTTGCGATCGGCAAGGAGGACCGCTTGCTGCTGGAAGGGGAGTTTGGTTTTGTTCGGGACGGGAAAGACTGGCGCCCGGCTGATAACTTCAAGAAGCAGTTTGCCGCAGCCTTGGTGCAAAGCCGGCTGATGGTTATGAAGGGTTTGTCACGCGAGCAGGTATCGGGCAATGAGTGAATCTCAAGGCGGCTGAAGAGAGACGACGCCTAGGCATGTCCGCAATGCAACCCCACTGTCACCGCCCGGCGTAAACCGGGCGGTTTTGTTTTGGCTTACACAGTGTTTAGTGCAGCAGATGGCTGACGCCGAAGTTGATCAGGCCGCCGCCGACGATCAGCCAGCCAAACAGGATGGAAGCCAGCAGCATCGGTTTGGCGCCAGCCTGGCGGATGGCGGAGAAGTGGGTGGTGATGCCCAGCGCGCCCATCGCGGCGGCCAGCAGCAAGTTGTCCAGCGAGACGATGGCGCCGACCCATGCAGCAGGCAGCAGGTTGAAGGAATTGAAGGCGGCCACGGCCAGGAAGGCAACGGCGAACCAGGGGATGGCAATACCGCTCTTTTGTTGACGGCTGCCGTGCGGCTTGGCGGCCAGCCAGCTGGACAAGGCGATCAAAAACGGCGCCAACATCATTACGCGTATCATCTTGGTGATCACCGCAGTGGTCATCGCCGCCTCGCTGACCGATTTGCCGGCGGCAACGGCTTGCGCCACCTCATGGATGGTTGAGCCCGCGAACACGCCGTAGTTGAACTCGGAAATGCCCAGATGGCTAGTCCATTGATACAGCATCGGCCACAGGAACATCGCCACGGTGCCGAACACCACCACGGTAGCGACGGCTACAGCCACTTTTTCCGCATGAGCCTTGATCACCGGTTCCGTGGCCAGAATCGCGGCCGCGCCGCAGATGGAACTGCCGGCGCCGATCAGGATCACGCTTTGCTCGTCCATGCCCAAGTATTTGCGGCCGATGCGGAAAGCCAGCAGAAAGGTGGTGCATAGCACCAAGGTATCGATCAATACGCCGGCAAAGCCTACTGCGGCGATGTCCTGAAATGTGAGTTTGAAGCCGAACAAGATGATGCCTAGTCGCAGCAGCTTTTGCTTGGAGAACTGGATGCCGTGGTGGCTGGCGCCGGCAAAGTAGCGGTAGACGGTGTTGCCTATCAGCATGCCGCCCAGAATGGCGATGGTGAGCGCGGAGAAGCCCAGGTGTTTCATCGCAGGCAAATCCGCTGCGTACAGCGAAGCCACGGCGACGGCGATGGCCAACGCCAGGCCCGGCATGATTTGGCGAAGGTTTGTCATAAGTAAATGCCTGTTTGGTCTATGGCGGATGGAGCTAACGATACGCCCCTCGTTTTCAGTAGAGAAACGGATAAAATAGATATATATCAGTAGTAAAATCGATATTAAGGAGGGGGTATGGGCTTGAAGCTGACCCTGCGCGAACTGGAGGTCTTTGTCGCGGTGGCCGAATACGGCACCGTCACCCAGGCGGCTAGCCATGTCGCCCTGACGCAGTCCGCGGCCAGCCAGGCGTTGGACAAGCTGGAAACCGGCCTCGATGTGCGTTTGTTCGACCGGATCGGCAAGCGGCTGAGCCTGAACGAGCACGGCCGGCTACTGTGGCCCAAGGCGCGGGCGATGCTGGATGCGGCCCAAGACATGCAAAGCCTGTTCAACGCCGGGGCGATGTCTTTGAAGATAGGCGCCAGCAGCACGGTGGCCAACTATTTATTGCCGCAGCAACTGGCGGCCTTCCGCGCCGCCTGGCCGCTGGCGCGGTTGGAGCTGGACGTGGCCAATACCCGCGACATCGTCGATGCGGTAGCGGCGCTGCGTGTGGATTTCGGTTTCATCGAAGGGCCTTGCCACCACCCGGACTTGATTGCTCAGCCCTGGCGTCAGGACGAACTGGTGGTGTTCTCCGCCGCCGATCATCCCTTGGCGCGAGGCGAAGCGGCGCGCCAGGACCTGGCTAAGGCCGAATGGATTCTGCGCGAAACCGGCTCCGGCACGCGCGAGGAAGTGGACCGTTTGCTGTTGCCGCACCTGGCCATGCTCAACGTGAGCATGGAGTTGGGCCATTCCGAGGCGATCAAGCACGCTGTGGCGGCCGGCCTCGGCGTCAGCTGCCTGTCGCGGAGGGTGGTGGCCGATCTGTTGCAGACCGGCGCGGTGGTGGAAGTGAGAGCCGGTTTGCCGGCGCTGACGCGTACGCTGTACCAAGTGCAGCACCGCGACAAGACGCTGACCCGCGGCATGGCCGCGTTCCAGAACATGACGATGGCGGCGCTGCTGGCCTGAATGAAAACACGCCGGACAGCTTGGCTGTCCGGCGAGGATGGATGACGGGACTTAATGCGCGCCGCTGTCGCCGCCGGAGGCGGTGAACGGCGGCTTGGCGAACCACACCAGGCCGATCAGCAGTACGAACAGCACGCCGGACAGCCAGAAAATCTCGTTGGCCGCCATGATGTAACCCTGCTTGGTGATCTGCAGCGAGGTCAGCGCCGCCTGCTGCCCGGAGGACAGGCCGGCCATGTCCAGCAGCCGGAACCAGGCGTTGGAGGCCTGATCGTAGAGGCTGACATGCTCGGTCAGGCGCGCGTGGTGCATCGCCTCGCGGCGGTCCCACATCGTGGTGGTGATCGAGGTGCCGATGCTGCCGGCCAGAATCCGCAGGAAGTTGGACAGGCTGGACGCGCTGGCGATCTGGCTCGGGTGCAGGCCGGATAGCGTGATGGTGGTCAGCGGCATGAAGAAGCAGGCCACGCCTATGCCCTGCACCACCTGTGGCCACACCACGTAGGCGAAGTCCATCTGGGGGTTGAAGGTACTGCGCCAGAAGAAGCAGACGGCGTACACGCTGAAGCTCACCGTCACCACCCAGCGCATGTCCAGCCGCTGCGCGTACTTGCCGATGATGGGAGACAGCACCACCGGGATCAGCCCGATGGGCGCCGCGGCCAGGCCGGCCCAGGTGGCGGTGTAGCCCATCTGGGTCTGCAGCATCAAGGGCAGCAGCACCACGGTGCCGAAGTAGAGCATGAAGCCCAGACTGATGGCGACGGTGCCGACGGTGAAGTTGCGTTGTTTGAACAGGCCGAGGTCGACGATGGGATGCTTCTCTCCAAGCTCCCAGATCACCAGATAAACCAGCGCCAGCACCGCGATCACCGCAAGTGTGATCACCTCGGTGGAGTTGAACCAATCCAGCTCCTTGCCGCGGTCCAGCACCATTTGCAGCGCGCCCACGCCGACGACCAGCAGGGCTAGACCGATGCGGTCGATCGGCAGATCGACGGTTTCGGTTTCGCGCGGCTTGAGGATGCGCCAGGAAATGAAGGCCGCCGCCAGTCCCACCGGCACGTTGATGAAGAAGATCCAGCCCCAGTGCCAGTTGTCGCTGATCACCCCGCCCAGAATCGGGCCGAACACCGGCGCGACGATCACCGTCATCGCCCATAGCGCCAGCGCCATGCCTTTCTTCTCCGGCGGATAGCAGGACAACAGCAGGCTCTGCGACAGCGGAATCATCGGGCCGGCCACCGCGCCTTGCAGCACGCGGAAGAAAATCAGCATTTCCAGGCTGCTGGACATGCCGCACAGCCAGGAGGTGAGCACGAACAGCAGGGTGGAGGCGGTGAACAGCTTCACCTCGCCCAGGCGTTTGGCCAGCCAGCCGGTCAGCGGCACCGCGATGGCGTTGGCCACCCCGAAGGAGGTGATCACCCAGGTGCCCTGGCTGGTGGCCGCGCCCAGGTTGCCCGAGATGGTGGGCAGCGCCACGTTGGCGATGGTGGTGTCCAGCACTTGCATGAACACCGACATCGACAGCGCCAGCGTGATCCAGACCAGCTTGGAGCCGGTCAATGGTGGATGATTCATGGTCCGGCCCCCTTATTCGGCCTTGCCTTCACCCGCGTTGGCCGCCAGCAGCGTCCGCACCAGTTCGTCGGCCTGTTTCAGGTCCGGTAACTGGCCGGAGACGTCCTGGTGGGCGACGAAGGGCTGGGCTTCGGCCACGGCCTTGCCGTCGGTGCTGGAGGTGTCCACCACCACGTCCATCGACAAGCCGACGCGCAGCGGGTGCGATTGCAGGTCTTTCGGGTCCAGCTGGATGCGCACCGGTACGCGTTGCACCACCTTGATCCAGTTGCCGGTGGCGTTCTGCGCCGGCAGCAGCGAGAAAGCGCTGCCGGTGCCGGCGGATAGGCCCACCACTTTGCCGTGGTACACGATCTTGCCGCCGTAGAGGTCGGATTTCAGCTCCACCGGCTGGCCGATACGGATCTTGGCCAGTTGGCCTTCCTTAAAGTTGGCGTCCACCCACAGGTTTTGCAGCGGGATCACCGACATCAGCGGGGTGCCGGCGGCCAGGCGCTGGCCCACCTGCACATTGCGGCGGGCAACGGCGCCGTCCAATGGCGCTTTGATTTCGGTGCGCTGCAGCGCGAGCCAGGCTTCTTTCAGCCGGCTGGCGGCGGCCTTGACCGCGGGCTGCTGCGCCAGCGCGTCCTTGCCCAGCAGCGCGGCGCTGGCTTTTTGCTGTTCGCGCGCGGCGTCCAGCGCGGCCTTGGCGCCGGCGACGGCGTCGTTGGCGTGGCTCAACTCTTCCGCCGACAGCGCGTCGGTGCCGGCCAGCTGTTTGCGGCGCTTCAGATCGGCGTCGGCGCGGGCCAGTTCGGTTTCGCGCAGCGTGACTTGAGCGGCCAGTTGCTGGGTGTTGCTCATCAACTGCCGAGTCTGGCGCACGACTTGAGCGAATTCATTGCGGGCGCGGTCGAAGTTGAGCTGCGCGTCGTTCTTGTCCAGGCTGACCAGCAATTGGCCGGCCTTGACGTGCTGGGTGTCGTCCACCAGGACTTTGGCGACGGTGCCGCCCACTTCCGGGGTGACTTGCACCAGATGGCCGCTGACATAAGCGTCGTCGGTGCTTTCCTGGTGGCTGAGCACCAGCGTCCAGTACGCCCCATAGCCGATGGCGATGGCGGCGAATAGGGTGGTGGCGACGATCAGATTGCGTTTGCGGCCTTGCGCGGTTTTGGTTTTCTTGTCCATGGATGCGTTCTCAGTGGGTGGCGGGCGCAGCGTTGAAGCCGCCGCCCAATGCGGTGTTCAGGGAAACCCAGGCCAGTTTGCGGCCGGCTTCGGCGTCGATGCGCGCCGATTGTTGCGCCAGCGCGCTGTCTTGGGCGTCCAGCAGGTTCAGCTTGTTGATGATGCCGGCCTTGAAGCGGGCGGCGGCGGAGTCGGCGGCGCGACGGCTGCTGTCTTGCGCTTGGCGGGCCTGTTCCAGCTGCTTGCCGCTTTGCTGCCAGCCGCTAACTGAGTCGGCGGCGTCGCGGAGCGCGTCCAGTACGGTCTGGTTGTAGCTGTGCACGGCGATGTCGTAGCCAGCCCGCTGTTTGCCCAAATTGGCCTGGATCGCGCCGGAGTGGAAGAGGGGCAGGCTGATCGCCGGCATGAAGCCCCAGAAGGTGGAGTCGCCGTTCATCAACTTGTTGAATTCCAGCGACGTCTGGCCGGCGAAGGCGGTCAGCTTGATATTGGGATAGAACTCGGCGCGCGCGGCTTTGACCGCGCCGGCGGTGGCTTCCACTCGCGCGCGTTGGGCGGCGATGTCCGGGCGCTTGCCCAGTAGGTCGGCGTTCAGGCCGTCGGCGTCCATGGCCGGCACCGTCAGCGTCTTGCCGGGCTGCAAGTCACGCAAGGCTTCCGGGCCTTGGCCGGTCAGCGCCGCCAGCGCGTGACGGGCGCGGTCGCTGTCCTGAGTCAGCGCGCTTTGCTGCTGGCGCAGGCGATGCAGCGAGACTTCGTTGCCGCGCTGGTTATCGCCCGGCAGCAGGCCGGCGTTGATGCGGGCCTGGGTTAGCGTCTGGCGGCTTTCCGCCAGTTGGATGCGCTTGGCCAGCACCGCGCTTTGCGCCTGCAGCCGTTGCAACTGGGTGTATTGGGCGATGACGGCTTGAGCCAGCGTTAGCCGGGTTTGCGCGCCTTCGAAGGCGATGGCTTGCTGCTGGCCGACGGCTTCGTCGATCTGGCCGCGGTGCTTGCCCCAGAAGTCGAACTCCCAGCTGCCCATCAGCATCGCGGTGTAGGCGTTGACGTAGTCGCGCGAGATCGGCGCCGGGAACTCGTAATGCAGCTGCGTCATATTGGCGCTGAAATCGAGTTTGGGGCCGCTATTGCCTTCGACGATGCCGACTGCGGCGCGCGCTTGGCGCAGCCGGGCCTCGGCCAGTTTCAGCGAGGGCGCGTCCTGCAGGGCCTTGGCCACCAGCTGGCTCAGCGCGGCGTCGTTCAGTTGCGTCCACCAATCATTGGCGATCTGTTCGCCCTGGCCATCGGTCAGCCGTAATTGTTCGGCTTTGAGCTCAGATGCGGGGACGTTGTCAGGGCCGAAGCTCGCGCAGCCGCCCAACAGGGCGCTGAGCAGCAGGGCGCTGACGCCGTGCTGCCATTGAGTCTTTTTCACCTAGTGGGACTCCCGTGTTGACTTGCTGTATTAGCAATTGGTAAAGTGATTGATGATGTGATAGTCACGCAGGTTATTATAAGGACGAAAAAAAGCCGGTTTCCCAGCTTCAACCGCCCAGGCTGCAGAGCAGCTTGCGCAATAAGCGTTCGAACTCCTGTTTTTCCGCGGCGTCGAAATCCGACCACAACTCGCGGTGGCATTCGCGGGAAACGGGCAGCAGGGATTCCACGAGTTGAACGCCGCCCGGCGTCAACTCCAGCAGGATCTTGCGCCGGTCTTCCGCGCTGGGCGAACGAGCCGCCCAACCGTTTTTGACTAGTTCGTCGGCAATGCGCGTGGCGTTGGTGCGCGATGAATCCAGCGTGTCGCTGATTTCAGACGGATAGAGCGCTTGTTGCGGACAGGCGTATAGCGCCAGCAGGGCCATCCACACCGTCTCGTTGAGGCCGTGATGCTTCAGCTTGTCGCACAGGTGAGCGGACAGCCGAGGCAGGATGTGGTATAGCAAGCGCGCCAGAATGACTTCCTGGCGGGGTACGCCGGGAAAACGCGCTTCGATTCGGTTTACAGCCTGCTCAAGCGTTTGAAATGACTTGGTTGGATTCATGAGCGCCATTTTAGTAACGGATGTTACTATTCCGCAAGTGATAATTTTGAAGGGGATGGGACGAGTGCAGGTTGGCGGGACGTTGAATGCAAAAACGCCCAAGAGCGATTGCCTTGGGCGCTGGAGGGAGGAGCCAGCTAGGCTTAGGAAACTGTTCACGATCAGCTGCGCGTCACGGTGGACACACCTTCGAAATGCTCATGTACCGTATGTACATCCCGCTTTCTCAGCGGTTTTCGCCATGTCTCGCCCTAGCTCGCAAGATCGTGCACAGGCTCTTAGTCCAGAAGCTGCAGCACCCGTTCCGGTGGCCGTCCCACCACGGCGCGTTCGCCGCAGACGGCGATAGGGCGCTCGATCAGCTTGGGATTGTCTATCATGGCGGTAATTAGATGTCTGGGTTCCAGCGTGATGTCGTCCAGGTAGAGTTCGGTGTATTCCTCCTCCTTCTGGCGAATCAAGTCGCGCGGCTCCATGTTCAGCAGCGTCAGCAGGCGCTCCAGTTCTTCGTAACTGGGCGGGTGCTTCAGATACTCTACGATTTCGATTTCCGCGCCGGCGTTTTCCAGCAGGCTCAGCGCCTCCCTGGATTTGGAACAGCGCGGGTTGTGATACAGGCGAATCATGCTGGTCTCTCCTTGTTATGGCTGGCGTGGAGTGGATTGATCGTGGCACGAAATCGAAGCCGGCGCCAGCGGCGCGCGCTTGAAAAGCGCGATATGAGGCTATGACGTTTTATTTACATCAGTCCGGTTTGGCAAGTGCAGGCCTAACCGTTAACATGCATTGACTCTCATTGTTATTTATCCGCCATGCATCCCTCCACACGCAGCCACTTCGGGCTGGCAATCCTGCTGGCGGCCCTGTCCACGCTGGGGCCGTTTTCGATCGACACTTTCCTGCCGGCGATGAGCGCGATCGGGCAAAGCTTGGCTGTCTCGCCACTGCAGATGCAGCAGGCGCTGACAGTATATTTATTGTCTTACGCGGTGATGATGCTGTGGCACGGCTCGATCTCGGACGCGGTGGGACGCCGCCCGGTGGTGCTGGTCACCACCTTGTTGTTCAGCCTGGCGTCGATAGGATGCGCCTTCGCCGACAGCCTGGGCCAACTGCTGTTGTTCCGGGCGCTGCAAGGCTTCTGCGGCGGCGCTGGCTTGGTGGTGGGGCGCGCCATCATCCGCGACAAGCTGGACGGCGCCGATGCCCAGCGGCTGATGTCGCAGGTCACCATGTTGTTTTCGCTGTCGCCTGCCATCGCGCCGGTGGTGGGCGGCTGGTTGTTCGGCGCCTTTGGCTGGCACTCCATCTTCGTGTTCATGGCGTTGATTGGCCTGGCGCTCTTCCTGATGAGCTGGTTCGCCTTGCCGGAAACCCATCATGAGTCCGCGCGCCAGCCCTTGAAAATCAAATACCTGTTGGCCAATTACTGGCAGGTGGGGCGTAAGCGCGAGTTCCAGCTACTGACTGCGGCGGTATCATTCAATTTCGCTGGGTTCTTCCTGTACATCCCATCGGCGCCGGTCTTTTTGATGCAGCATTTGCATCTGGGTCCGGGGCAGTTCCTGTGGATGTTTGGCCCAGCGGTGTCCGGCATCATGTTCGGCGCTTACCTGTCCGGCAAGATGGCGGGGCGGGTATCGCAGAAGGATATTGTGTCTCGCGGCTATGTGGTGATGTTCATCGCCGCCGGCTGGAACTTGCTGTACAACCTGCTTGCGCCGGAGGCCGCGATGCCGTGGGCGGTGTTGCCTCTGGCGCTGTACACAACCGGCATGTCAATCGCCGCGCCATCCATCACCCTGAATCTGATGGATCAGTTCCCATCGCTTCGCGGCACTGCTTCGTCGTTGCAAGGTTTTTTCCAGACCATGATGTCCAGCGTGGTGGCGGGCTTGATCGCGCCATTGGTCTGGGGTAGCCCATTGAGCCTGGCGGCCTGCATGATGGTCATGCTGGTGTTGGGCTTCGTGTTCCGGATGGGCTATAGGCGGAAGGTAACAATGGCATCCTGAGAGCGTCGTGGTGTCTTCACGATTTAAAACCCTATAAAAAAACACCACAGCAGCGCTGTGGTGTTTTTTTTAGTGCTCAGCTTTCTTTGAAGGCTAAGGCAAACTCGCGTAAGCGCCCGGACTGCTTGGCGGCAATCATGCGGTCACGCAGGAAGGCTAGCAGAATGCCTATTACCAGCCCCCCAAGGACGCCCATCATGATGATCTGCGCACGTTTGGGCTTGCTCTTCAGTTCCGGGATATCGGCCTTGTCCAGCACCTGGATTTGAGACGAGTCCTTGGCTTCCTCAATACGAGCCAGTTCGTATTGTTTGGAGAGCAGCTCAAAGATGGTTTCCTGGTATTTGACATCCCGTAGCCGGCGGAAATATTCAAGGCCAGACTGAGGCACTTTGCCGGTTGGCACCATCACGTCACCAGCGGTTTCTTTGCCGGTTTCCATTTTTGCCAGTTGGGTTTTTAAGCCGGCAAGTTCTTGGCTTGTACGCTGGTACAACGGGTTCTGCTCGGTTGCATAGCTGCGCATAGCTTCCAACTGTACTTCTTTAGCCGCGATACTCGCTTTGAGTTGGGTAACCGTACTCATGATTGCGGAGACCTGTCCTTCCGGTTGAATCATGCCGGTACGTTCCTGGGTTTGGCGCAGCGCGGTTTCCGCTTCGGCAAGTTGTGCTTTGGTTTGCTTGAGTTGGTTTTCAAAGAACAGGCGCCGTTTGGCCGCGTCGGTCACCGCCAGGCTTTGATTCAGCTTGATAAGCTGCTCGATATAGGCATTAGCCAGCTTGGCTGCAAACTGAGGCCCTGAGTCATCCACGCTGACAGTGATTATGCCGTCTTTACCACTAGTAATTGAGCTGGCGTTTTGCAACTCTTTGCGGGTGGCATCCAGAGAGTCTGTTTGATAGCGCTGCTTTAGTTTGAATTGCCGAATCAAATTGTCGGCAACGGTTCTGCTTTGCAGCATACCGATATAAAGATCGTTTGGATTTTTTAGTCCAGAGACGCTGCCGGCAACTCCGGCCAAGCCGCCTAACTGTCCCAGCAGGGCACTCATACCGGCGCTCTGCTGCTGTGGGGGCAAGATTTTTGCGGTTGAGGTAAACGTGGGAGGCAGGAGTAGACTGAAAAGCAGTGCAGCTCCCCCCAGGCAGGCTGTGCTGCCGATAATCCAGTATTTTTGCTGTACTAAGACTCGAATGATTTCCAGAAGATTGATCTCTTCGGAGTCGTCGTGTGGTCTGATGGAGTTCTCATTCATGGACATAATCAATTCCAGGTGTTAAGGCGGCGGATTGCTTATTTCAGGACTTTAAGACCGGCAGCACCCAAGCCGAACTGATAGAGAATCGAGGTCCATTCTTTCAAGGACTGAGTCCAACTGCTGACGACGACTTCGTCTGGTACGACGATGGTATCGCCTGGATTGATGCGTTTCCCTCCCAAGCTGGAGAACCAGCCGGCATTATTGTTGCTGGCCACGGTGCCATCCGCCCGGAGTACATAGGTGGCGGACTTATCGCCGGTCTGGGTGATGCCGCCAGCGAGATCAAGGTAGTCTTTAACCGCGCGTTGCGGGCGATAGATGAAAGCATTGCTTTGATAGACCGCGCCTAAAACATTGACGGTACCTGGTCGGCGTGGAATGGTGATGGTATCTCCATTTTGCAAGGGCAGGTCTGGTAGGTCTTTGACTTGGGCATCGGCTCCGTTGAGTTCCAGTACCACTCTGCCCTCCGCCTTGACCGTGCGCATTTTCTCGGCTAACTTGCGCTGACGCTCCACTTCCGCGGTGATGGCTGCAACATTGTCTTTGTCGGTTTGTTTGGAGAGTCTGGCTGCTGCAGTTTGTTCCAGTTCTTTCTCGAAACGGGAGGCAACCTGATCCAGCTTGATTTGCTGCTCTTTACGTATACTTTCACGCTGCAGGGCAGTGGCAAAGATATAACCATATTCGGTTACCCCACCCAAACGCATGACTAGCTCGCGCAGTGTTTCGCCTTTTTGCAGTTGAAAAGTCCCGGTTTGTTTGACTTCGCCGCTGATCCGGACAAACTCGGTTTCTTGGCGAAGGTCCACCGGCAAAGCTCCAGGAGCGAATACTCGGAAAATATCACCCGCGGCCAGCTTGAGTTGTTTCAAAGATGGCGCGTTGATGTTGCTGGTATCCGGGGTCGCCTGCCATTGCAAGGCAAATTGGTTATCCGTATTTTTCTCCAGCCGCCATGCCTTGTTTTCCGCGGCGGACTCCAGGCCGCCAGCCCAACGCAACAAGTCCGCGGCGCTTTCTCCGGTGGAAAACTCATAAATCGCGGGGTGTTTGACGTCGCCTAGCAGAGCCGTTCTCTTACCGGCAGGGGAGATGCGAACGACATCTCCATCACGTAGGGTCAGGTCGGTGGATTTGTCGCCATCAACCAGAATCTTGTACAAGTCGAGAGTGCCGACTAGTTTGCCATCGCGCATCAATTGGATGTTGCGCATCGAGCCATTGTCGTTGGGGCCGCCGGAGGCGAACAGCGCATTCAGTAATGTGCTCATTCCGCTCAGGGTATAACTCCCTGGCGCCTGAGCATTGCCGACCACATAAACTTGTACTGCTCGCGCTTGCAGCAGACTGGCGCTGAGCTCGAAGTTGTTGAAAACGCGAGAAACGCTTTTCTTGAGAGTGTCTTGCAAGTCCTTGAACTTGATGCCGGCAACGGCTACCGAGCCGACACGGGGCAGGTAGACTGTGCCGTTGCGTTCCACGGTCAAGGTCAGGTCAATGTCGACCATTCCCCAGCCCTTGACCTGAATTTGATCTCCCGCCCCGATGATGTAATCTGGATTGACCTGAGCCGCATCGGTGGGTGCAAACGTCGATGGCGGGTTGTTGAACAGATCGCTGCCAAAAATGGGCAAGGTTTTACCTGTTGCCACCCGGACAAACTCAACAAATGGGCTTAGTTGCTGCTCTTCTTGTTTGCGCGCCTGAACGGGCCGCATTTGGTTTGCTTGTCCAAAACGCGTAGATTGATTCGGGAAGGGGGGCTGGTTGGCAATATTGGGCATGCCGAATGAGGGGTCACTGTCATAGCCCTGCATCATCGTTTCCGAAAAGCCGGCGGCGGCAGATTTGCTATTTGGAGCTGCGTGGGCTGAGGCAGCACCGAAGGCGAAGATGCCAGCAATCAGGCTGATGGAAATGCCGCTTGAAATATTTTTGAAGTTTTTCATTGCTTATAAGGCCATATTCAATAGTTATTCAGTTTAATGATTTCGAAACTTGGATACCGGCTTGATTGGGCCCAATCATCATCGTGGTGCGGTACCGGGACTCATCTCGCTGAGCCTGCCATAGCCAGGCGCCGGAGGCATAACCGATCAGGCTGCCTGCGGCGACATCCGATAACCAATGTTCTTTGCCGGCAACCCGGCCGAGCGCGCCAATTGCAGCCAAACCGTAGAGCCAAGGCTGGTCATATTCTTTGGCAAAGGGGGTGACGGCTCCAAATAGCGCGGCAGCATGGTTGGATGTGAAGCTGCTCTGGAAGCGGGCGGCATCGGCGCTTTGCTTTCGCCATGGATTATCACTGCTATCGGGGCGGGCTCTATTGACCAAGCCTTTGAATGCCATGCTGCCAGCACTTGCCAGAGCGGCGGACTCAAGGGAAATCAGGCCGGTATTGCTCAAACGCTCATCGCCGAAGGCGAAGGCGCTGCCAGCCAGGCCGATTGCCATGAGAGGAGCGGCATCACCGATATGTTTCCAGCCGCGTAGCAGGCGATGATCTTGGCGTTGGTTGATGGCCTTATTGATGGGTTTATCCAGCACCATGGCTGCCAGGGTTAGCCCCGCGGCGGTTGTCAGTGCGCTGGTCTTGTCGTCGAGGCGGGAAAATTGCCGGCCGCTATCCTCGAGACGCAGGCGTATCGCAGGCCAGGGCTGGAAGGTCGGCAATGGTGGATTGACCGCAGGAAGGTTCTGCTCATCGGAGCGCTCCGCAAAATTGCCAAGGCCGTCATACATTTCCACATCACGACGAGGATCGCTGAGAATGTCGTAAAGATCGCCAGGGGACATGACCATTTGGCCAACGTCCCGAGTCCATGGCGACAAGGAAAAATTACCAACAGCTTGAGTGTCCAAGGTCAGCATGCTGTTCAGCGGGATGGATATGAACAGGCCCTTATCTTTATAAGGTGAACTTGGCGTGCCCGGGGAGGTGATGTCGTTGCCATTGGTGCTGGTATACCAAGCGCCAATTTCTATGCCAGAGTGGAAGCGGCGTTTTACCTCGAGACGTGCCCCCATGTCTTTGGCCAGAAAACGCCCGGCGCGGACGGTGGCGGTCACATTCATCGGCAACCGGTAATGCAGGGCGGCGAGAGCGGTTACGGTTTGATAATCGCGCTTGCCGAACCAGCCTTTGACGTCGCGCTGCTGTAGCGCATCGACAGTGAGGTCTACCGCCCAGTGCCGGGTCTCCGGGAAATACAAGACTTGACCGCCTGCGCCACGGAACATTTCCTCATAAATACCAGCAGAGGCCCGCGCATAGGTATTGGCGCCAAATGTCAGGTATTGGTTGAGCATCAGGCGATCAAGCTTGGGGGTATTGGTTTTTTTGTAATCGGCTACGTCGGAGCGCACATGAGGCAATAAGCTATTCGATGCTTGTTTAACGCCAGAAACCGTATTGTATAGGTTGGTGCTCAAGGCGCTGTTCAGATATAGGCCGCTGCCCAGTCTTTTGGTATAGGTCGCCGCCGCTGCGATCTCATAACGAAACGCCCCACTGGGATCGTTAAAATAGACGCCTGTTTTTGGCACAAGACGGAAGCGGTTGGCCTCATTGTCTTCCGCATTGATCTGGACAATATCGCCGTCTTTGCCTGCCATGACTTCCAGGCTGACGCCATCTCGAATGGTAGAGGCCAATTGCTCGGCCGAACGCTCCACCAGTTCAGCATCCCTGCCCGGCTTGATCGAGACGCTTTCCAAGAAAGTCTGCCGATCGACTTTGCCCAGCAAGTAATTGTTCAGCACCGTCAAATTAAAGAAACTATAGGTGACGATAGGCTGCTCCAGCTTGGTGTATACGACGCGGATATTGCGCGTTTCTATTGGAGCAAAATAAAGGGCGGTACGCACCGCGCGACCAACAGCGCGGCCTACATTGGAAATACGGCTATTAGTGAGCTCCAGCAACAGCTCATCACCTTGAACACTGATGCGGATATTCTTGAAATCCTGACGGCTGAGCGCAGATACTAAGCGATGGCCATAGCTGGTATCGTTTTGCCACTGGCTAAGCGTAGGCCGGATCGGCACTTCCAGGCTGCCTGAGAAGTAGGCGGGTTCAGAAATCTTGGGAACAAATTCCCGCTCATTGAGAGGAATTTCAATGGAGGCATTCAGGCTGGTATGGGTATTTTGCTTGGCAAGCTGTAGTCCCAGCCAACCCCAACGGTATTCTATGCCAACTGCCGAGCCCTTTTTTCTTTGGCTGGCAAAGGTATCTTCTGCACGAAAATCTTTTGGGTAATTATTGGCGTCGTATTCGGCTACTAGTGACCAATTCGGATAGCTTTGAGGGGTCCACCGAGCCCCGCCAAAGGGGCCTTCAATACGTCCTGAAGCAAATCCAATCGAGGCCTCTAAATTAGGTAGAATATGTTTACTGGCGACAATGTAGTTGCCCCGCCATAAAGCTGTGCCAAATATGTCTGTGCGCCCATAGGATAGGGCTGGCCATGTCGAGGTTTCAGAGAATATCTTCCACTTTGTATCTATGGCCTTGTCTTTGTAGCTGCCATAACCTCCGCCATACTGCTGATTGTCGAAACCAGCAATACCAGATATAGAGACGTAGCGACCAGAAACTTCCAGGAATGGTAAAATGGTGGCGGAGGTCCAGAGAGTGTCATAGGGCTTGTCCGTGCTAAAACCAAAGCTCAGAGAACCATCGCGGCCAACATCGGCGGATGGCATATTGATGTAGCCAAGCTGACCATTGAGGCTTGGTTGAGCTAAAGCGAGTGGCACGCAATAATAATATGCGCCGCCAATTAAAACCCCTTTGATTATCCCGCTGCGCAAAGAAAGTGAAATTGACACAATATTTTTGAATTATTTGAATTTTCTATGGTGCTATGAGGGTGTGATGTTTCGGGGCGCCACATAGCTCAAAATTATAATGGAATATAGAATAAAGCATCAGGCAGTTATCTTTATTTGTTGAAGATAAGCTGCCTGATTAATACAGCTAAGTCCACCTGGCCTAAGCAATCATCAGGCCAAATGGTTGAGCTGTTAGTGATGAGTGGTCGCGGAGTGGCTGGTCGACGAGTCGCTATTGCTCGAGACAGCTACGGCAGCTGCTACAGCGGCGCCGATAGCAGCAATAGTGCCAACGCTCAAGCCAGCAATGCCAGCAGTGGTGCCGGCGGCGCCAGCGGCGGCTGCGGAGGTGGTACCGGCAGCGCTAGAGCCCGCGGCGGAGGTGGCAGCGGCTTCTTCCGCTGCGAATACCGGAGCGGAAAGTGCGCCAGCCAAAGCGATCAGCATGATTTTTTTCAACATGATGAAGTCCTTATATGTTCGAAAGTTGGACACAAGAATATTTGCAAGATACTACAGCCTGCATCATAAGACAGTATATTGTCTTTAGCAAAGTGAATGCTGTATGACGAGCGCTATTTGACGGATTAACTATGGTTTATGTCCAAAAGTGCAGACGAGTTCTATGGGTGCTGAGAACGGCCTGAAAAACCTGCGGCTCTTTAGTGTAGGTCATCTCGCCCGCTGTCGGGAAATGCAGATCTTGCAGACGTGACACCCAGAAGCGCAGCGCGGCGGCGCGCAGCATCAGCGGCCAGGCCTTTTTCTCTTCCGGTGTGAGCTTGCGCTCAGACTGGTAGCCGGAAAGCAGTGCGGCGGCGCGATCATCGTCTATGTTGTGATCATCGTTGCGTGCCCAGTCGTTGACCGCGATGGCCAGGTCGTAGAGTAGCACGTCGTTGCAAGCGTAGTAGAAGTCGATGAAGCCGGCTATGCGGTCGCCGTCCAATAGCACATTGTCGCGGAACAAGTCGGCGTGGATCACGCCCGAGGGCAGGTGATCGAAGCGGTGGCTGTCCTGGAACTGCACCTCCTCGCGAAGCAAGGCGGCGGCGTCTTCGTCCATGCGGGGGTAAACCATGCGGGCGGTTTCGCTCCACCAGCGCGGGCCGCGGGGATTGGCCATCTTGCCGGGGAAGGTGGCGCCGGCGATATGCATTTGCGCCAGCATCTCGCCGACGGCGCGACATTGCGCCGGGGTGGGCTGCGCGACGTCGGCGCCGTCCAGGCAACTGACCAGGCAGGCCGGTTTGCCGGCCAGCATCGAGGCGAACTGGTCTGTATTGTCGGCTACCGGCGCCGGGCAGGCTACGCCGTGGCGCGCCAAGTGGCTCATCAGCGTCAGGTAATAGGGCAGTTCCTGCAGTTTCAGCGCTTCGAACAGCGTCAGCACGTAGCGGCCATGCGTGGTGGTGACGAAGTAGTTGGTATTGGTGATGCCGGAGGCGATGCCCTGCAAGTCCAGCAGCTGGCCCAAGGTGTAACGCTTGAGCCATTCCTGCATCTGGTCATGGCTGACCGTGGTGTAAACAGACATGGTTGCCCTCTCAGAACCGGATCAGCACCCAGCGCGGGATGATGATGCGGTTGGCGGGATCGATCTGTTTCATGGAGCCGGAGCCGTTATCGTCCATCAGGTAGTAGGGCACGCCGTGCGACGGTGTCACCTTGACCATGTACAAATGGCCGTTGAGCCGGTATTCCTCGATCTTGTCTTCGCCCTTCTGAATGATGCGCACCTCAGGTTCCGCGGTGGCGGCGTTTTGTTCGCTGATCGCCGGCGGCGGCGGCACCGGAGTCTTGGCGGGAGGGGGCGTATCGGCCCAGGCGGCTGTCAATGGCAGCAGGGCGAGGGCGGCGAGCAGGCGGCGCATGGCGTGGTCCTTGATTGTCATCAGTTTTAAAGATGCAGCAGTTGTTCGCGCTCTTCGGGCAGCGCTTCAAAACCGCGGGTTTCGTAATGTTTGAAGATAGTTTCGACGATTTGCCGCGGATCGTCGATCAGTTGGATCAGATTCATGTCGTCGGGGTTGATCATGCCCTCGCTGATCAAGCGGTCCTTGACCCAGTCCAGCAGGCCTTCCCAGAACTCCCTGCAGCACAGAATGATCGGAATCTTGCGGCTCTTGCCGGTCTGGATCAGCGTCAGCGCCTCGAACATTTCGTCCAGCGTGCCGAAGCCGCCCGGCATCACCACGTAGGCGATGGCGTGTTTGACGAACATGACCTTGCGGCTGAAGAAGTGGTTGAACTTGATGCTCAGGTCTTGGTATTCATTGGGTTTCTGTTCATGCGGCAGCACGATATTCAGCGCCACGGACGGGCTTCTGCCGTAGAATGCTCCCTTATTGGCGGCTTCCATGATGCCGGGGCCGCCCCCGGAAACGACAGAGAAGCCCGAGTCCGACAGCAGGCGCGCGACTTCTTCGGTCAATTTGTAATACTTGTGGTCGCGCGGCGTGCGCGCGCTGCCAAAAATGCTCACCGCCGGCATGATGCCTTGCAAGGCTTCCGCCGAATCGACAAACTCCGACATTATCTTCATCACATGCCAGGCTTCGCGGGAACGGAAACGCTGCATCATTGCGTGACGATCGCTGGTTTGCGGTAATTTATCGGACAAGCTCATATTCTGCCTCTTTTTATGAAAACACTGTTATTGATCGACGGCTCTTCTTATTTGTACCGCGCCTTTCACGCGATGCCCGATTTGCGCTCTCCGGATGGCCGCCCGGTGGGGGCTGTCTACGGCATGGTGAACATGCTCAGGCGGCTGGAGAAGGAAGTGCAGTTCGATTATAGCGCCTGCGTTTTCGACGCCAAAGGCAAGACGTTTCGCGACGACCTTTACCCCGAATACAAGGCCAATCGCCCGTCGATGCCGGAGGAACTCGCCTCCCAGATTACGGCGGTCCATGAGGTGGTGCAAGCCTCGGGCTGGCCGATGCTGGTAGTGCCGGGGGTGGAAGCCGACGACGTGATCGGCACGCTGGCGAGAGCCGGCGCGGCCGCCGGCATGAGGGTAATCATCTCCACCGGCGACAAGGACATGGCGCAATTGGTGGACGGCCTGGTGTCCATCGTCAATACCATGACCAATGAAACCTTCGACCGCGACGGGGTCAAGGACAAGTTCGGCGTGCCGCCGGAATTGATCGTCGACTACCTGACCCTGATCGGCGACAAGGTGGACAATGTGCCGGGCGTCGACAAGTGTGGCCCCAAGACGGCGGTCAAGTGGCTGGAGCAGTACGGCAGTCTGGACGCCATCATCGCACAGGCGGAAGAGGTGGGCGGCAAGGTGGGCGAGAACCTGCGCGCGGCGCTGGACTGGCTGCCCAAGGGCCGCGAGCTGATCACCATCAAGTGCGATGTCGATCTGAACGCGGACATGCCTTACGGCCTGGACAGCTTGCAGCATGGGGTCAAGGACAAGCCGCGGCTGGCCGAGTTATATCAGGGATTGGGATTCCGTACTTTCTACCGCGAGGTGATCGAGGGTGAAGACATGCCCGCGGTGGCGCAAACCACCGCCGGGGCCCAGGGGGACGACCTGTTCGCCATTGAAGTCGCGCAAGACAGCCCGGCTCTGCCGGAGGCGGTGGCGGAGCGACGTTATGAAACCATTCTGGTCGCTGAGCAACTGGATGCCTGGCTGGCCAAGCTGGCGGTGGCGGACGTGGTATCGCTGGACACCGAGACCACGAGTCTGGACCAGATGCAGGCGCGTATTATCGGCATCAGTTTCTCGGTGCGTTCCGGCGAGGCCGCCTATTTGCCGTTGGGGCATCACTATGCCGGGGCGCCTGAGCAATTGGATCTGGAGCAAAGCCTGGCCAAGCTCAAACCTTGGCTGGAAGACGCCAACAGGAAAAAATGCGGCCAGAACCTGAAGTACGACCGTCATGTGTTCGCCAATCACGGTATTCGCCTGGCGGGCGTGATCGACGATTCCCTGCTGGCCTCCTATGTGGTGGAAAGCCATGAGCGCCACAATATGGACGATCTGGCGCGCCGTCACCTGGGCGAATCCACGGTCAGCTACGAGGAGATTTGCGGCAAAGGCGCCAAGCAGATCGGCTTCGGCGAGGTGGACGTGGACACTGCGTCCAACTACGCGGCCGAGGACGCCGACATCACGCTGCGCTTGAATCAATACTTCTCCGGCCTGCTGACAGGACGCTTGCGCGAGGTCTACCGCGACATCGAGCTGCCGGTGGCCGAGGTGTTGTTTACGATGGAACGAAATGGGGTGTTGATAGACCGCGACCGGCTAGCGGCGCAAAGCCACCAATTGGGTACGGAAATGCTGCGGCTTGAGAGCCAGGCTTATGAATTGGCCGGCCAGCCGTTTAATCTGAACTCGCCCAAACAGTTGCAAGAAATCCTGTTCGGCAAGTTGGCCATTCCCACCAAGGGCGTGAAGAAGACTCCGTCCGGCGGTTATTCCACTGATGAGTCGGTGTTGGAGGCCTTGGCGCTGGACCACCCCCTGCCCAAGTGCATTCTGGAATATCGCGGCCTGGCCAAGCTCAAGTCCACCTACACTGACAAATTGCCGCTGCTGATCAATGCTGCCACCGGCCGTGTGCATACTAATTACGCCCAAGCGGTAGCGATCACCGGACGCTTGGCCAGCTCGGATCCCAATCTTCAGAACATTCCAGTGCGCACACCGGAAGGGCGTCGCGTGCGGGAGGCTTTCATCGCGCCGCCGGGGCATGTGATTGTCAGCGCCGACTATTCGCAGATTGAGCTACGCATCATGGCGCATTTGTCCGACGACGCCGGCATGTTGCAAGCCTTCGCCAGCGGAGAGGACATCCACCGCGCCACTGCCGCCGAGGTGTTCGGCGTGGAATTGTCCCAAGTCAGCCCTGATCAGCGGCGTGCCGCCAAGGCGATCAATTTCGGCCTGATCTACGGCATGAGCGCGTTTGGCCTGGCCGCGCAGCTGGACATAGAGCGCAGCGCCGCCCAGCAATACATCGATCGTTACTTCATGCGCTATCCGGGCGTGGCGGAGTATATGCAGACCACGCGCGAAACCGCGCGCGAGCAAGGTTATGTTGAAACCGTGTTTGGCCGTCGCTTGTATCTGCCGGAAATCAAGCTCTCGAATCAGGCGCGCCGCGCTGGCGCCGAGCGCGCGGCGATCAATGCGCCGATGCAGGGTACGGCGGCGGATCTGATCAAACTGGCGATGATAGCGGTGCAAAACTGGCTGCAGGACGACGCCATGGGCAGCAAACTGATCATGCAGGTGCACGACGAGCTGGTGCTGGAAGTGCCGGAAGCCGAGTTGGAGCGGGTTAAGCGGCGTTTGCCTGAGATCATGGCCGGCGTGGCCAAGCTCAAGGTGCCGCTGTTGGCGGAGGTGGGCGCGGGGGAAAGTTGGGAAAGCGCGCACTGAGCGGGATTTGCATCGTAATCTGAAAGCCAGCCGGGTAGGCTGGCTTTTTTCATGCCCATGTCGTTTTGTTGGCCCTGGCCTAAATGCCTGGCTGGTCTGGCGTTTTCGGGAACAAGATCGGTTCCGTTAGCCTCGCTTTGCTCAATATATTGTCCAGACTCCCAATGAGACGGGGTCTGACATGCGAACTCAGATCGGTTTCACCCTGATTGAGGCCATGACGGTTCTGGCGATCATGTTGCTGTGTTTGGCGATCGCCGCGCCGGGACTGAGCCGTTTGTTGTTGACGCAGCAATTGCGCAGCCACGCCCAAGCCATGGCCAATCTCTTGCACTTTGCCCGCAGCGAGGCGCTGCGTAGCAACCGTCCGGTATACGTGTGCGCGGCCAACCTGAAGCGGAACCTGCAATTGCAAGGCTGTGCCAAGCAGCGGCAGGTGTGGGACCGTGGCGCCCTGGTTTACGCGGATAAGGAGGGCGGCGTCCAGGCGGGTTACGACAGTCAGGAGCGCTTGCATCTGCTGGTGTTCGCCGTGGGCAAGGTGCGAATGCGCGCGGAGCGGGACCAGTTGCAATTCATGCCGGACGGACGGCTGGCGCGCGGGCAGGGTGCTCGCCTGGTGCTGGAAAGCCCGCGCGCGGGTCTGTGTTTGATTCTGACGGTCAGCGGCTATGGACGTGCGGAAGTCGGCAAGGCGGATCATGCTTGCCCGGCCTGAGTCCGCCTTGCGCGGCGGCGCTTTGCTGGAAACCATGCTGGCCTTGTTCGTTGTCATGGTTTCAATGTTGGCGCTGTCCTCTGTGCAGCTACGTGCCCTGCTGCATGGCCGCGACGCCTTGTTGAGAGCGGAGGTGATTGCGGCAGCGCTGGAGCTGGGCGAAGCGGCGCTGTTGTGGCCGGAGACGGAAGAGGCGCAGGCGGCTGCGCAACAGCAGGCGGATTGGTCGCGCTTGCGGCAGCGGCTGGAAGGTTTGGGGGGAAACGCCATTGAGGCGCGGCAGTGCCGCGGCGCGTTGAATGCGATGACGGAGCTGTGCGAGCAGCAGGGCGATGTCGTCTATGTGCGGTTGACTTGGGACGAGAGGGCGGGCGGAGATGGCCCCGGTCGTTTTGCTCGTCGTTACGTGCTGGCATTGGAAGAGCCTTAGCCGTGGCCGCCGGTGTGCGTGACCAGGGTTTTTCCCTGGTGGAGATGATGGTGGCGATGAGCCTGGGCCTGCTGGTGTTGGCGCTGGCCTTGCAAGGCGCGTTGACGATGCAGGGTAGCCTGCGAGCGCTCGAGAGCCGTTTGCGGCGACACCAGGACGGGCAGTTTGCGCTGGCGCAACTGGCGGAGAGCTGGCGCAGGCATGGACGCTTCGCGTGCGCGCAAGCTGCGGAGTCGCCAGGGCGCGGGTTCGAGGCGCCGGAAGGCATGCGCTTTCGCTACGGCGTTAGCGCTGCGGCGGTATCGGTGACGGAGGAGGCGACGCAGACCATGTTGCGTTGGCACAGCGAGGCGGATTGGAAAGAAGCGGCATTGGCCAGTTGCTCTAGTCTGAGGCTGTTGACGCAGGGTGAACCGGGCTTGCAATGGCGGCGGGAGTCCGGCGCGCATGTGCTGGCCTGGCAGGGGGACGCTGCGGCGGGGCCGTTGCGCGGCGCGGATAGCGCCTCCTTGGAGGTATTGGCCATCGCTTCGCAGCGTTACGTCCTGCGCAGGGAGGGCGACGGCGATGCCTTATGGCTGGAGGAAAACCGGCCCGGCCGCGCGGCGGAGCCGCCGCAATTGCTGGCAACGGGCGTTACGGCGTTGCGGCAGCGCTTTGGCGTTCGCCATGCCTGTCGGCCGCTGGAGCTGACCTGGCGGGAACAAGCGGATCAACTCAGCGTTGAGGATTGGATGCGTTTGTCGCGGGTGGAGCTGTCGCTTGAGATTCAGTCGGATGGCCGCCGGCAGGGATGGACCACCGTGGTGGCGTTGACGCCGGCCCTGCCGTGCGCATTGGAGCCGAGCGGATGAGAGGCTCCCGGCCGCACGGCGCCGTGTTGTGGCTGATCCTGCCGCTGCTCAGCCTGTTGACGGTGCTGGCCATGGGAACCGCTCGCTCAGTGGCGGTGGAACAGCGCGCCACGCGCAATCTGGCGGAACAGCGGGCGCTGCGGCTGGCGGCGCTGCAGGCCTTGCGGGCGGCGGAGCGGCGAGTTTTGGACTTGAATCTCCGCTTTGAGGATGGCTTGACGGGCGAAAGCGGCATTCCCTGGCACGGCGACGCCCGCGGCTTGGGCTGGTTCATGCCGGACTGTCTGTCCACCGTTGACGGCGTCGGTTATGGTTTGTGTTCGACCGAGCCAGATTTGTGGCGGCGCAGCGTGCAGATCAACGGCGCGCGGTGGCCGCTATTGCATCCTTGCGGACCCAGTCGTCCGCTTGAGCAGACGCCGGGCCGTCCGCCGACATCGTGCTTGCCGGCGCGGGTACGAGTTGGACAGCGTTGGAGCCCGCCGCGCTATGTGCTGGAGTTGCTCAATCCTACATTTCGGTTCGTCGGCGTCGATGGTCGTCTGTTCCGGATCAGTGTGCGGGTTTGGGGTGAAAGCGAGCGTAGCGCGCTGACTGTGCAAAGTTGGTTCTGGGCCGGAGCGGGCGAGCAGGCCGGCCGCGGCGGGCGCTTGAACTGGCGGCAATTGGAGGAGGAATGAGGGCGCAAGCCGGGATGACCTTGCTGGAGTTGCTGGCGGCGATGGCGGTGACGGCCATCCTGGTCGCGATGGCCTGGCCGGCTTATCAGCAGCAGATATTGCGCGGGCAGTTGGCTGAGGCGCCCGCGGCCTTGTTGGAGAATCTCCATTTCGTCCAGCGCTGGCATTTGGAAAACCCTTCACAGTCCGGGTCGTGGCCGCCGTTGCCGCGGCCGAACACGAGCGAGTTTGAAATCAGGCTGGGCAGTGCCAGTCTGGCGGCGGACCGCGCCGGACAAGCCAGTTTCCGTTTGTTGGCCAAGCCCAGGGTGGGGCACCGTTTAGCCGGCCGTTTGCAGTTGAGCCTGGATCAGGACGGCAATCTATCGCAGTGCGGACCGGATGAGTCCGGCCCGCAGTCATGCGTGGCCTGGGGAGATTGAGCGTCGTCGGCCGCGGCTTATCGCTCTATATCGCGGCAGCCCTGAGCCAGTACACGGCCGCCACGGGTAGTCAAACGCGCTTGCTCGTCCAGCCGCGACCAGATCAATTGTTGGCTTACGTAACGCTCGCCTTGAGCGACCTTGGCCGAGGTCAGCCGATAGCGGTGGTTATTCCAGCTGAGGCGGATAGCGGCGTCGATCTGCTGGAGTGGATACTCCACCACCACCATTTTGCTGCCGTTGCAGCGGTATTTGACGGTTTGCATGGTCGTGTCGGCGGAGGCCGACGCGGCGGCGGCGCAGGATGCGCTCAGCAGCGTTGCGCCGAGCAACGCTGATTTCCATGCCTTCATGCTCCCTCCTTTTCCCTCCATGGGGCGACTTTCAGCAACAACACCATGCCGGGCAGCGCCAGCGCGGTGCACAACAGGAAAAAATGGGTCCAGCCTATGGCGTCGATGATGTAGCCGGTCGAGGCGTTGGCCAGGGTACGGGGCACCGCGGCCAGGCTGGTGAACAAGGCGAATTGGGTGGCGGTGTAGGCCGGGTGGGTGCTCTTGGCGATGAAGGCGACGAAGGCGGCGGTGCCGAGGCCGACGCCCAGCGCTTCGAAGCCGATGACCACGGCCAGCATGCTCAGTTCATGCGCGCCGATGGCGGCGAAACGTCCATAGCTGGCCAGCCAGGCGAAGCCCAGAATGGAGAGTACCTGAACCACGCCGAAGGCCCATAGCGCCCGGTTGATGCCCAGTTTGATCATCCACAGACCGCCGAGCAGGCCGCCTATCACCGCCGGCCATAGCGCGGCGTGCTTGGCCACCAGCCCGATCTGGGACTTGGCGTAACCCATGTCCAAGTAGAACGGGGTGGCCAGCGAGGTGGCCATGCTGTCCCCTAGCTTGTACAGGAAGATGAAGCCCAGAATCCAGGCGGCGCCTTGCCAGCCCTGGCGGGTGATGAACTCATGGAAGGGCTCCACCACGGCTTCTCGCAGCGTTTTGGGCGCTTGGCCCGCAAGTTTGGGCTCGCTGACTTTTAGCGTCATCAGTACGCCCGGAATCATGAACAAGGCGGTGATCAAGAAGACGCGGTCCCAGGGGATGTAATCCGCCAGGATCAAGGACAGCGAGCCGGGCACCAGGCCGGCCAGCCGGTAGGCGTTGATGTGCACGGTGTTGCCGAGCCCCAGCTCGTTGTCGCTGAGAATTTCGCGGCGATAGGCGTCCAGCACGATGTCCTGGCTGGCGGAGAAGAAGGCCACGCCCACCGCCAGCGCGGCGATGCTCCAGATGTGCTGGCCCGGGTTGAACAGGCCGAAGCCAGCCATGGTGACGATGAGCGCCAGTTGGGTCAGCAGCATCCAGCCGCGGCGGCGGCCCAGTAGCGGCGGCACGTAGCGGTCCATCAACGGGGACCACAGGAATTTCCAGGTATAGGGCAAGCCGATCAGCGCGAACAAGCCGATGGCCTTGAGGTCGACGCCTTCGCTGCGCAGCCAGGCGGGCAGCAGGTTGATCAGGGTGTACAGCGGAAGACCGGATGCGAAGCCGGTGAAGACGCAGATCAGCATCGTGCGCGAGAAGACGTCGCGCCGCCAGTCGATGGTTGTGTTGCTCATGGGCAGGCCAGTTTCTACGGATCGCGCGGCGGGACCGGCCCGCCGCTTGTTGTTATTGGCGCGCCACCCGGTAGAACGCCAGGCTGCCGCGCAAGTTGGGCATGAAAGTCACCCGTTTGACCCCATTCATCACCACGCGTTCCACCACGCGCAGCCGATTCTTGGCGCACAGCGCTTCAAAGTCGCCGAGCATGCACCAGTGAATGTTGGGCGTATCGTACCACTGGTAGGGGATGGTGTCGGAAACCGGCATGTGGCCCTGCAGGATTTGCCAGCGGTTTTCCCAGAAGCCAAAGTTGGGAAAAGTGACGATGGCTTCGCGGCCTACTCGCAGCATTTCGTTGAGAATCTGCTCGGTTTCGCGCATCGCCTGTATGGTTTGCGACAGCACTACGTGGTCGAAGGCGTCGCTGTCGAATTCGGCCAAGCCGGTTTCCAGGTTGCCTTGCAGCGCGTTGACGCCGGAGGCTACGCATTTGACGACATTGCTCACATCCAGGTCCACGCCGTAACCCACCACTTGTTTGTTGCGGCCCAGCCAGGACAGCAGCGCGCCGTCGCCGCAGCCTAGATCCAGAACCCGGCTGCCGGGCGTGATCCAGTCGGCGATCAGGCCCAGGTCGGCGCGCAGCGGCACCGTGGTTTGCGGGGCGTTCATGCTTGCACCTCCCGCGCCACGCGGTCGAGGTAGGCGCGCATCAATTGGACATAGGGTTCGTCGGTCATCAAAAAGGCGTCGTGGCCGTGTACGGACTCGATTTCGGCATAAGACACCGGCCGGTTGGCGGCCACCAGCGCCTTGACGGTTTCGCGCGATCGCTCCGGCGAAAAGCGCCAGTCGCTAGTGAAGCTGGCTACCAGGAATTGGGCGCTGGCCTTTTTCAGCGCAGCGACCAGGTCTCCGCCAAAGCTCTTGGCCGGGTCGAAGTAATCCAGCGCCTTGGTCATCAGCAGGTAGGTATTGGCGTCGAAGGCGTCGGAGAATTTGTCGCCCTGATAACGCAGATAGGATTCGATCTCGAACTCCACGTCGTAGCCGAAGCGATAGTCTCCGGAACGCAGCATGCGGCCGAATTTCGCGCCCATGCCGTCGTCGGATAGATAGGTGATGTGACCGAGCATGCGCGCCAGCCGCAGGCCGCGCCGCGGCAGCGCATTATGGGCGTAGAAGTCGCCGCCGTGGAATTCGGGGTCGGTGATGATGGCTTGGCGCGCCACGTCGTTGAAGGCGATGTTCTGAGCCGATAGCTTGGGGGCGGATGCGATCACCAGCGCGTGGGCAATGCGCTCCGGGTAGTCGATGCTCCATTGCAAGGCCTGCATGCCGCCCAGGCTGCCGCCTATCACCGCCGCCCAGCGTTCTATGCCCAATCGGTCCGCCAAGCGCGACTGGCTGTAGACCCAGTCGGACACGGTGACGACGGGAAAGGCGGAGCCCCAGGGCTGGCCGGTGGCGGGATTGACGCTGGAGGGACCGGTGCTGCCATGACACCCTCCCAGATTGTTGACGCCGACCACGAAGAAGCGGCGGGTGTCGATGGGCTTGCCGGGACCAACCATATTGTCCCACCAGCCGGCGGCCTTGTCGTCCGCCTGGTAGCAGCCGGCTACATGATGATGGCCGGACAGGGCGTGACAGATCAGGATGGCGTTGCTCTTGGCGGCATTGAGTTCGCCATAGGTCTCGAAGCGCAGCTGGTAGCCTTGCAGTATGGCGCCGCTATTGAGCGGCAAGGGGGTATCGAACACGGCGGTTTGAGCCGTAACGATGCCGACGGAGTCGTGGGAGTCGGACATGATGACTTGAGTGCCTCTTTTGCTATTTTCGGCATGCGCGGCGTTGGCCATGCTCATGCTGTCGCTCCACCGGCGGCCGGTCTGTGCCGGCCATTCTCGTCGCGGAGCCTCCTGTAGGCTACAGTCAGGACTTTAGCATGTCTTGAGCCGCCGGCGACAGCGTCTTGCCAGCCGCGGCGGCGCGCCGGATAATCGGGCGACTTTCCTTCTCTGGCCCGCCATGTTCGGTCGTCTCTTCAAGTTCTTCGTGCTGTGCGGCGTGCTGCTGATGTTGGCCCGCTGGCTGCTCAACCGTCGCCAGCGGCAGAGCCTGCACGAGCTGTTCAGCACGCTGGCCCTGGCGTTGCTAGTCAGTGCGGGGCTGTTTTCGGTGCTGTATCTATTGGGCTGGCATCGTCTTTAAGACCTGTTTACGATCTGCCTCGCGTCGTGAAACCTGGCTCGGTAAGCGCACTTTCAAAATGCTCATGTAGCGTGTGTACACTCCGCTTTTTCAGCCGTTTTCGCCTTGTTTCGTTCTTGCTCGCCAGACATTGAACTGCTTTACAGAGAGCCATTGCGCCCATCCTTGATCCCGCTCAGCGCCTCCTGCCCGCTCGCTGGCTAGACTGCCCGGCTTTGAGCGTTGTTTGGCAATGGACCTGACCCGGCATCTGCATACCTTTGGTTATTATCTGAAGCGCCGTTTTGGCGAGCCGGTGCATAAATTATCGCTGGCGGGCGACTTCACCTGTCCCAACCGCGACGGCACCTTGGGGCGCGGCGGCTGTACCTTTTGCAATGTGCGCAGCTTCGGCCGCGATCCGGCGGCCTTGTCGATCAGCGAGCAATTGGCGCGGGAGAAAATCAAGACTGACCGCGCGCGCCGTTATCTGGCTTATTTCCAGGCTTATACCAGTACCTACGCCGAAACCGAGCAACTGCGCCGCTTGTACGACGAGGCGCTGGCCGGTGCCGATGTGGTGGGTTTGTGCGTGGGTACCCGGCCGGACTGTGTGCCGGACGCCGCGCTGGCCTTGCTGGCGGAATACCAGCAGCAAGGCGGCGAGGTATGGCTGGAACTAGGACTGCAGACCGCTCACGACCGGACCCAGGCCCTGATCCGGCGTGGCCACGGCTTGGCTGAGTATCGCGATGCGGTGCGGCGAGCGCATGGCCACGGGCTCAAGGTGTGCACTCATTTGATCGCCGGCCTGCCCGGAGAGGACGAGGCCGCTGTCCATGCCTCGCTGAACGCGGTGTTGGACATCGGCGTGGAAGGGTTGAAGTTGCATCCGCTGATGGTGGTGCGCGGTTCGCGGATGGCGGCGCAATACCGGCGGGGCGAAGTGGCGCCGTGGAGCTTGGACGATTACGCGGAAGCGGCGGCCAGCCTGATCCGCCATACCCCGCCGCAAGTGGTGTACCACCGAGTGTCGGCCACCGCGCAGGCACCAACCCTGATCGCGCCGGACTGGTGCGGCCCGCGCTGGGCCGCCTTGCAGGCGATAGGCCGGCTTCTGGCGCGTGACGGCGGCCAGGGCAGCGCTTTGGGGCGGGCCTGGCGGGCGGATGAGGAGCCCCTTGCGTAAATTATCTGCGTGAACGATTGTCAGATTCAGGAGCCGCTCCCGACTCATGGGGGTAGAGACCGGAGACACCGCCATGCTGATCAAGAAACCCGCCGATATTTCCTCGTCGGACATCACGCCGGAAGGCGTATATCTGAACCGCCGCCATTTCATGCTGGGCAGCGCGGGCCTGCTGCTGTCCGCTGAGACTTTGGCGGCGCTGGCCGCCAAGAAAAGCCCGCTGTCGACCTTGGCCGGCAACGACAAGGCCAATAGCCTGAAAGAGATTACCGGCTACAACAATTTCTATGAATTCGGCACCGACAAAGCCGATCCGGCGGCAAACGCCAGCAGTCTGAAAACCCGACCCTGGAATGTGTTGGTGGACGGGGAGGTGGCCAAGCCGCGCAGCTTCGGCATCGAGCAGCTGTTGAAATTTCCGCTGGAGGAGCGGATTTACCGGCTACGTTGCGTTGAAGGCTGGAGCATGGTGATTCCCTGGGTGGGTTTTCCGCTGGCCAGCCTGCTTAAACAGATGAATCCGACCTCGCGCGCCAAATACGTGGCCTTCGAAACCCTGCAGCGACCGGCGGAAATGCCAGGCCAGCGCGGCCGGGTGCTGGACTGGCCCTATCGCGAGGGTCTGCGTATCGACGAAGCGATGCATCCGCTGACCATTCTGGCCGTCGGCCTCTATAACGATGTGTTGCCCAATCAGAACGGCGCCCCCATCCGCTTGGTGGTGCCGTGGAAATACGGCTTCAAGAGCATCAAATCCATCGTACGCATCCATTTGCAGGAAACCGTGCCGGTCACCAGCTGGAATCTGGCGAATGCGCGCGAGTATGGTTTCTATTCCAATGTGAATCCGGAAGTGGATCACCCGCGCTGGAGCCAGGCCAGCGAGCGCCGCATCGGCGAATTCTTCAAGCGCAAGACGTTGATGTTCAACGGCTACGGAGAGCAGGTGGCGGGTTTGTACCGCGGCCTGGATCTGCGCAAGAACTATTGATGGAGCGGGGATGACGACTTTGCGCCTTAAATCCGCTGCCGCCCGTCCTGCCGACCGCGTGTTGGCCGGGTTCAAATGTCTGTTGTTTGTGGCCTGTCTGTTGCCGCTGGCGCGCGCCGCCTGGATCGTGTTGTCCGGAGAAGCGGTGAACCCGGTGGAGTTCATCACTCGTTCCACTGGCACCTGGACCCTGGTTTGGTTGCTGGCGACGCTGGCGATGACGCCGTTGCGGCGCTTTGGCGTCGGCGGCTGGCCGCTTAAGTGCCGGCGCATGCTGGGCCTGTTCGCCTTTTTCTATCTGAGCCTGCATTTCCTGACCTATCTATGGCTGGATCAGTTTTTTGATTGGGCCGGCATCGTCAGGGATATCTACAAACGCCCCTTCATCACCGTCGGCTTTGCCGCGCTGTTGTTGATGACGCCGCTGGCGCTGACCTCGACCCAAGGTTGGATGCGCAGGCTCAAGCGCAATTGGGGCCGGCTGCATCGGCTGGTGTACCCGACGGCGCTGCTGGCGGTGGTGCATTACTGGTGGCTGGTGAAGAAGGACTTGAGCCAGCCCTTGATCTACGCCGCGGTGCTGGCCCTGCTGCTTGGGCTGAGACTGTGGTGGCGTTGGCGTCGGCCGAGCGGCGTTTGATCTCGGGCAAGCTCGCTGCCGACATCGGCGACGTGGCGCGGATTGGGGTTTGCCTCGCGGCGCGCAAACTTCTACAGTGGCGTTTTGTTTTTTCAGGCTGTGAAGATCATGTCCAAGGGAAAGGCCCCGGTCACTCAGGCGATCCGGGTATTGCGCGAGCATCATGTCAGCTTTAGCGAGCATGTGTACAAGTACGAGGAAAAGGGCGGCACCACGGTGTCGGCGCGAGAGTTGGGCGTGGACGAGCACTGCGTGATCAAGACCTTGATCATGGAGGACGAGAACAAGCGACCGTTGATCGTGCTGATGCACGGGGACCGCGAAGTGGGCACTGGCATGCTGGCCAAGCAGATCGGCGTCAAGAAGGTGCATCCCTGCGATCCCAAGACTGCGGACAAGCACAGCGGCTACCAAGTGGGCGGCACCAGCCCGTTCGGCACCCGCCATGAGATGCCGGTGTATATGGAAGCCAGCATCTTGGAGTTGGAGCGCATCTATATCAACGGCGGCAAGCGCGGTTTCCTGATCGGCGTCGATCCCAAGGACGCCGAGCGGGTGCTGAAACCGACTCTGGTCAACGCAGCGGCTTGAGTTCGGGGAAGTTGCGCTGGTAGATGGCGTGAAGGCTGCCGTCAGCCTGCATTGCTTGCAAGGCTTGATCGATTGCCGGTCGCAGCTTGGCGATGTTTGGGTAGCTGCGTGAATACATCAGGGACAGCGCGGTGGCTTTGTCCAGCGGCGTGGGAATGTAGGCGAAGTCGCGCTCATGGCCAGTGGCCTGGGTGCGGATCAGGAATAGGCCGCGCTCCAGCGTCAGCGGCGCCAGGTCCAGGTGGCCGGCGCGCAACAGCCTGATCGCGTTTTCCTCGTCGTTGGTGTTCAGCGTATTCAAGCGGTATTGCTTGAACAGCGGCTGGTACCAATAACCCAGCTGCACGCCGATGCGGTAGGCGCGCAAATCTGCCAGGCTGCGGAAGTCGGCGGGAGGATGGGCGAGCCGGGGCTTGTAATAGAAGAAGTAGCTGCTGCTGTGGATTAGCGGCGGGGAAAAGTCGAAACTGAGCGCGCGTTCCGGCGTCGGCCGATAGGGAAAGGCCGCCGCGGCGCGGCCGGCCTTGATTTCGGCTTCCGCGCGAGGCCAGCTCATATAGTGAAAACGTGCGATATAGCCGGCGCGCCGGCAAGCTTGGCGCACCATGTCGGCGAAGACGCCGTCGGCGGTGAAGCTGCGCGACACATAGGGCGGCCACTCGCCCGTAGCGAAGTCTATCGCCGGTGTTTCGGCGCGGGCGGGCGCGGCCAGGCAATAGAGAGCAAGCAGCAGCGGACGCCACATGGCGCGACTCCAGGATCAGGGTGGGAGCATGCTTTGTTATCGCACAGCGCCCACCCCGTCGCCAGCGGGACGGCTACCACCACCAGAACATGAAGCCCCAGGCGGCGTCCACCAGGGCCAGCGCCGCCAACAATGGCATCAAGGCGAGCGCCTGGCGCGGGCCGGAGCTCCAGCGCGCGAGAATGGCGCGCCCCAGCCATAGCGACCACAGATTGGCTCCGGCCAGCAAGGCCAGCCGCGCGTCGTTGGCCCAGAACATCGGCACCCCTTCCGCCTTCAGCAGCGTCACCGTCAGCGCGGACAGGCCAAGGAATACGCCGCAACCGGCCAGCGGGATCAGACTTTGGGCCAGGTGGTGCAGCCGTTGAGTCCGCCAAGGGCCAGCGATGCGCACGCCGGCGGCCAGGCAGAGCAACAGGCCGCTGCCCAGCGCCAGGGCGGTGGCCAGCACGTAGCTGATTAACGCCGCGCCATCCAGCCAGGAGAACACGTCGTTGTGCTGCGGATAATGAGTCAGCAGCCACCACGGCGCCTCGGTATCCAGCGGCCACAGGATGTCATGATCCACCAGCCATTCCGCTGCCGCCTGTTTCATGGCCACGAACCAAGGGCTCATGGTCCAGTGGAAGGCGCCCATCGCCACCCCCAGCAAGCCATAGACAATCAAGGCGGTTTGCCAGCCATCGGCCTCTTTGGCTGCGACCTTGACCACTTCTTCTGTGGGCGAGCGCAGGCTCAGCTCGATGGCGTCGCGATGGCCGCTGCAGCGGCCGCACATATGGCAGCCGCTGCCGCCTTGCATATGGCGCAGCGGTTGCAGCGGCGCGCAATCCACCGCCTGTATCGGGATGGTTTTGCCTTGCTGCGAGGCTTTCCAGGCGGCTTCGTCCACTCGGTAATACATTGGCGCCAGCTTGGACAGCAGGCCGAACACGCCGTTGACCGGGCACAGGTGGCGACACCAAGCGCGTTTGCCGCGGGTATAGATGAAGCCGACGATCACCGCGGCCACGGTGGAGCCGCCTAGCACCAGCAAGGCGGCCTTAGGGTATTGGTAGACGCTGACCAGTTGGCCGTAGATGGTGGTCAGAGCGAAGGCGACGAAGGGCCAGCCGCCCCAGCGCATCCAGCGCGGGATAGGGCGGCCCAGGCCTTTTTTGGCAGCCCACTCGGACAAAGCGCCTTCCGGGCAGAGAACGCCGCACCACAGCCGGCCGAACAACACCATGGACAACAGCACGAACGGCCACCAAATGCCCCAGAACACGAATTGGGCGAAGATGGTCAGATTGTTCCAGATCCGGGCGCTGTCTTCCGGCAAGTCCAGGCAGGCCGGCACGATCAGCAGCGCGGCGTAGACCAGCACCACGCCCCATTGCAGCGCGCGCAGCAGGCCGGCGTGATCCCGCAGCCACAAGCCGACGGCGGCCATGAAACCCTGGGTCGTCGGCTGGCGACAGGAACCGCCGGCGCGCGCGGCGACGTCGGCGGAATGGGGAAGCGGCGGGCGGGCGGATTTCATACGGCCAGCGTCTGCTTGCGGTTGCGCCACTGGAACAGCGCCCAGATCGTCGCCCAGAACAGCGCGTAGGCGATCAGGCTCATCAGGGCGGGGTGGGCGCGGTAGCCCGTGAGCGAGGCGATGACGCCGCCGGCCGGGCTCATGTCGTCAAGTAGCGAGGAACTGTCCCACAGCGGGTCGACCAGCGCCGGCAGAATGTCCATCGAGATCAACTTTTCCACGCCGCTGAGGAAGAGCGAAGCGCCCAACAGCAGCAGCATGATTTCGGTGATGCGGAAGAACAAGCGCCATGACAGATATTTGCCGCCCAGCTGCAATAGATAGAAGGTCAGAAAGGCCAGGCCCAGGCCTATTATGGCGGCAAAGCTCATGCTGGCCAGCGTGGAGCCGTCGGCCTCGGCCAACATGCCGTAGAGGAAGACCACGGTTTCGCTGCCTTCGCGGGCGATGGCGATGGCGGCCAGCAGGGTGACGCCCCACCAGTTGGCATTGCTGGCGTTTTCGCGCAGGCCGGCCTCCAGTTCTTTCTTCAGCGTGCGGCCATGCTCGCGCATCCACAGCACCATGTGCACGATCAGCGCCGCGGCGGTGAACACCATCACGGTCTGGAAGATGTCCTGAGCGCCGGCCATCAGGCTGCTGGCGGCGAACAGGGCCACGGCCAGGCCGACGGCGGCGAGCAGGCCCAGCGCCACGCCGGCCCACAAATAGCGTTTGCCGGCGGCGCCGGCCGGGTTCTGGTTCATCCAGGCATTGAGGATGCCCACGACCAGCAAGGCTTCGACGCTTTCGCGCCAGACGATGAATAGGACTTGTCCCATGAGGTCTACTCCTGAATACGGCTTACACAGCGGATGGGCCGCGTTTACTTGGCGACGATGACGCCTTGGCCGGTCTTCATGTGAAATTCGTCAAAAAACTTGTATTCGCCGGGGGACAGCGGCTGGAAAACCAGGAAGGACTCCGCGCCGGGGCCGAGCACCTTTTCCTTGCGCAGCGGCGTGCTTTCGAATTCGGCCGGGGTCTTGCCGGCATTGATCACTTCAACCTTGAACTTCTTGCCGGCGGGGACCACCAGGCGGGCGGGTGTGAACACGCCGTCCTTCATCACCAGTTTGAACACCGGCATGTCGTCGGCTATGGCCGACATGGACAACAGGCAGGCCGCGGCGGCGGCCAGGGTCAAGGGCGCGAACTTCATCGGAATGGGTCTCCGGATTGAAAACAGCGCAGGCGAAGGCATGCGCTGTCTTATTTTAACGCATGAGAATGGCTTGCGTTTACATTCTCATTCGCATTAATCCTGTTTTTGCAAGAACAACGGGATTAATAGCCGCCTTTTTTGCCGATGCCGGCATAAGTGAATTCGTAGTTCAGTTCAAAGGGCTTGAACCACGGACCCACGCCGGTTTCCTTGTCGATGTGGCGGCCAAAGTGAGCGTGCTGGTTGGCCGACGGCGGCAGGATGGTGTATTTCAGCTTGTATTTGCCCGGGCCTTGCAGCTTGATGTTGTCGCCATAGTGCGGACCGTCGTTGGCCACCATCGGCATCAGATCGCCCTTGAGCACTTCCTTGCCGCCCACCTTGCTCAGTTCATACTTCACCACCAGATAGGGCATCCATGCGCCTTCTTCGAAGCCGTTGGGATTGTTCTTGGTAGCGTGGATGTCGGCCTCCAGGTGGATGTCGGATGCCTCCGCCTTGCGCATCATGCCTTCCGGTTCCATCTTTGTCGGCTGCAGGTAGACCGCGCCGATCTCCATGCCGTTCTTCAGGGCCGGCTTGCCGATCGGGTATTCCTTGGCCATGGCGGCGGCGGAAGCGGTGAGTGCTGCGGTGGCGATAGCCAGTTGGACAAAGCGACGCATATTGTTTCCTTTTGGTTTCAATTGAATAGGGCACTGCTTGGCCCAAGCGGGCCGCTTGGCGGCGAAGGACGCCGGCCGGGCGGATAGGCGCTTTATTCTTGGTTTGCTTGGCCTGCCTAAAAATACTAATGCTAATCATTATCGTTTTCAAACGAAAATGTGTTGTCGAATGTAGCAGATGCGACGCCGGGCGGCGCTGGCCATAGGAATGGCATGCGCCGCGTTGGCGCGCTCGATTGAAAAGACCTTGGAAGCCAGCTTCGCAATGCTTATGCGTCGTTTGCGCATATTGCTTTCCCTGCTGGCTGCTTCTTGCCTAGCGCTTGTTCGCCCGTCTTTGGACGGATTAGTCGTTTTGGGCCGCCAGCAAGCTTAGCTGCCTCAGGCTTTCGTCCAAAATCAGCAACTGCAGCATCTGCTCGGCCAGATGCTCGGCCCCGTTTCGGTAGGCGGCGGCGAAGGCGTCCACCGCCGCGGCGTCGAGCTGGCCGCGGCTGAGCCGCGCCAGACGTTCGCCCAGACCATCCATGCGCGGAGCCAGGCTGGTTTTCAGCCAGCCGGACAGCGGCGGGTTGAAGCCGCGTTTCTTGCGCTGGAAGAAGTCCGCAGGCAGCGCTGGGTGAACGGCGCGGCGGAAGATCAGCTTGGCAGGCTGGGTGAAACGCTGTTTGCCGTCCACCGCCAGCAAAGTCTGATAGAAGCGGTGGTCCACCAGCGGGGCGCGGCCCTCCAGGCCGTGGGCCATGGTGCACAGGTCGGACTTTTGCAGGATGTAGTCCGGTAGATAATTGGCGAAGTCTATGGCCAGCAAATGATGCAGACCGGCCGGCGCATTGGCCGGCGGCGGACCAATATCGTCCGGCGCGCGCCAGTGGCAGAGTCGCGAGAGCGGCCGGTTGCCTTGCAGGAACAGGCGTTGGCCGGGGGTGAAGCCGGAAAAGCGCAGCGAATAGGCGTCTTGCCAACTCATCGCCAACTCGGTGGCGAGTTTGCCGGCGCCCTTGCCGTCCAGCGAGGGCTGGATCGTCAGCGGCAGCTTGATCAGGCTGCGCCAGCGAGTGCGCAGATGCTTGTTGACGCGCTTGTAGCCAGCCAGCAGCTCATCGCCGCCGTCGCCCAAGAGCACCACTTTGACGTGGCGGCTGACTTCGCGCGCCAGGTACCACGTGGGGAAGCTGGACGGATCGGCGAAAGGCTGGTCGAGGTCGGCGACGATGCGTTCGAAATCGGCTGCCAGATTCTCCGGCATCTGCACCGCCAGATTGGCCAGCCCCATTCTTTGCGCGGAATCGGCGGCGTCGGCGGCCTCGTCCAGCTTGGATCCAGGGAAGGCGGCGGTGAAGCTGCTGAATTGCGTCAACTGTTGCAAGGCCAGCCGGCTGGCGATTACGGTGGAGTCTATGCCGCCTGACAGCAGCACGCCCAGCGGGCGGTCGGCGACGGTGCGCATCGCCACGGCGCGGTCCAGCTCTTGAAGCCAGTCGCCGCCGTCCTTGGCTGGCTGCCAGTAGCGCAGTTTGCGCAGGGAGCGGGTGTCCAGGTCAAATTCCAGCCGGTGGCCGTTTTCCAGGCGCTGTATGTGGCTGAACAAGGTGGCGGGCGCCGGGATGTAGCGGTGCGCCAGATAGGCGTCGATGGCGTCGGCGGAAAAGTCGCGCCGTTGGGGCGGCAGGAAGGGCAGCACCGAGCGCACCAGCGAGCCGAAGGCGAAGTTTCCGTCCAGCAGCGAATAGACCAGCGGTTTCTCGCCCATCCGGTCGCGCGCCAGATGCACTTTGCGCTGTTTCAAATCCAGGATGGCGAAGGCGAACATGCCGCGCAGCCGCTGCAGCAGGGTTTCAATGCCCCAGGCCTGGTAGCCGCGCAGGATGAACTCGGTGTCGGAGTGCGTGGTGAAGCGCGCGCCGGCGGCTTCCAGTTCGGCCTTGTCGGCGGCCCAGTCATAGACTTCGCCGTTGTAGCAGATCCAGACCTGAGCATCCTCGCTGGCCATCGGCTGGTTGGCGATGGGGCGCGGGTCGATGATGGACAAGCGCGCGTGCAGCAGCGCGTTGTGGATGTCCCCGTCTGTCGCCGTTTGCCAGTCGGCGTTCAGCCATAATTGATTGGCCGCGTCCGGTCCGCGTCGGCCCAGCTCCGTCAACATGGCCTGGGCGGTGGCCGCGGCGGCGGGGCGTTGAGAGAAGAAACCGGCGATTCCACACATGATTTTCTGTCCGAATGGGCAACGCGCCGGGTAAGCCGCCGAGCGCAGAGCGCTCAGAACCTGCTTACGATCTACTGCGCGTCGGCGATACGGCGTTGAAAACACCTTCGAAATGCTCATGTACCGTGTGTACACTCCGCTTTCTCAGCCGTTTTCGCCTTGTCTCGCCTTAGCTCGCGAGATCGTAAACACGTTCTCAGACGGCACCGCAGGCGCGTTGGAAAAATTGAATGGCCGAAGTATCCGGGCAGGGCGGCGCCAGTGTCAAACCTTGTCGCCGCGCAGATCCGGCAGCAGTGCGGCCACCAAGCCCAACAGCGGCAGGAAGGCGCATAGCTGATAGACGAATTCGATGCCGTGGCTGTCGGCCAGTTGGCCCAGCACCGCGGCGCCGATGCCGCCGATGCTGAAGGCGAAGCCGTAGAACATGCCTGACACCATGCCCACCCGGCCCGGCAACAGTTCCTGCGCGTAAATGATGATGGCGGGGAAGGCCGAGGCCAGCACGAAGCCGATGCCCAGCGACAGCACGCTGGTCCAGAACAGATTGACGTAGGGCAGTAGCAAGGTCAGCGGCGCGATGCCGAGGATGGAGAACCAGATCACCCGCTTGCGGCCGATGGCGTCGCCGATCGGTCCGCCGAAGATGGTGCCCAGCGCGACCGCTAACAGAAACAAGAACAGATGGAGCTGCGCGGCCTGCACGCCCAAGCCGAAGTGCTTGATTAAATAGAAGGTAAAGTAGCTGGTGATGCTGGCGGTGTAGAAGTATTTGGAGAACAGCAGCACCAGCAGGGCGAACAGCGTCAGCTTCACTCGCGCCGGCGACAACTGGGGCGGCGTTGCGATGGCGGCGGTTTTAGCCTTGCGCTGCTGGTGGCTGTACCACTGGCCGATCTTGAACAATACCGCCATCGCCAACAAGGCGGCCAGGCCGAACCAGGCGATGCTGCCCTGCCCCAAGGGGATGACGATCAGCGCCGCCAGAAGCGGCCCGCTGGCGCTGCCGGCGTTGCCTCCCACCTGAAAAATGGATTGGGCCAGACCAGGACGGCCGCCGGAGGCCATGCGGGCCACCCGCGACGATTCCGGATGAAATACCGAGGAGCCTGTGCCCACCAGCGCCGCGGCCAACAACAGCAGGGGGAAGCTGCCGGCGCTGGACAGTAATAACAGGCCGCACAGGGTGGCTCCCATGCCCAGCACCAGCGAGTACGGCATCGGTTTCTTGTCGGTGTAGAGCCCCACCAGCGGCTGCAACAGCGAGGCGGTGCATTGGTAGGTCAAGGTCATCAGGCCGATTTCGGCGAAGCTGAGCTGGTAGTTGCCTTTAAGTAGCGGATAGATCGCCAGCAGCAGCGATTGCAGCATGTCGTTGAGAAAATGGGAGAAACTGATGGCGCCCAGCACACGGAAGCGAGTGCTGTCTTGATCTGGCGTGGCGGCGGTGGCGGTGGTCATGGGCTTGAGAATCATTCAGCTAGTGGGTGAATGTCATACTAGCGAGCAAAATGGCGTCCGTCCTGCCAAAATAAGGCAGTTATCTTTGCAAAAGAGGCATTGTGGCGGACTTCGACCATTTGCATGACTATGACGGCGGCGCGGCCCCGGTGGTGGGCAAGGCGCGTGACTACGCTGCCGGCGGAGTCTCGCCGCGCCACGCCCACCCCACGGCACAACTGCTGTACGCAGTGGAAGGCGTGATGATGGTGACCACCGATCAGGGCCGATGGATCGTGCCGCCGACGCGCGGTATCTGGCTGCCCATCGCCACTTGGCATCAGGTGAATATGCTGAGCAGGGTGCGGATGCGCACGGTGTATGTGCGCGGCGACGCCTTGACCGGCTTGCCCGAAGAGTGCTGCGTGCTGGCGGTGTCGCCCTTGTTGCGCGAGCTGATTCAGGCCGCAACCGGCATTGCGGTGCCTTACCCGCCGGATAGCCGGGCGGAACGAGTGATGCGTTTGATTCTGGACGAGATCCGCAGCCTGCCGAGCTTGGCTTTGTCCTTGCCGCAGCCGGCGTCGGCGGCGCTGGACCAATTGTGTAGGCAGTTGCTCAGCCACCCCGGCGACGCGCGCGGCGTAGCCGAGTGGGCGGCGCAGGCGGCGATGGACCCGCGCACATTGCAGCGCCGCTTCCAGCGCGAGACCGGGCTGAGTTTCGGGCAGTGGCGGCGACAAGCGCGGTTGATTGCGGCTTTGGAGCGTCTGGCGCGTGGCGCCAGCGTGTTGGAGGTGGCGCTGGATCTGGGTTATGCCAGCCCCAGCGCTTTTTCGACGATGTTCAAGCGCGAATTGGGCGCGTCGCCGAGCGCTTTCTTCGATGCGCAGCAGCTTTAGAACGGGGCGGCCAGCCTCAGCGCAATCTCAGCCAGCCGGCGCCCCTGCGCCAGCGCCAGCTGTTTCTCGTCGTCGCTGATGGCTTGTTCGTTGCGCACGCCTGAGACATGGCTGGCGCCATAAGGCGTGCCGCCGGTGCTGGTGCGGGTCAGCGCGGTTTCCGTGTAGGGCAGGCCCACCATCAGCATGCCGTGGTGCAGCAAGGGCACCATCATGGTCAACAGGGTGGATTCCTGCCCACCGTGCAGCGAGGCGCTGCTAGTGAACACGCAGGCGGGTTTACCGGCCAGCGCGCCTTGCATCCATTCCGGGCTGGTGCCGTCCAGAAAATATTTCACCGCCGCGGCCATATTGCCGAAGCGGGTGGGGCTGCCCAGCGCCAGGCCGATGCATTCGACGAGATCCGCGGCCTCGACATAGGGCGCGCCGGCCTCGGGGACGGCGGCCTCGGTGGCTTCGCAGACCGCGGACACCTTGGGCACGGTGCGCAGCCGGGCCTGGCAGCCGGGCACGCTTTCAATGCCGCGGGCGATCAGCCGGGCCAGTTCGCGGGTGGCGCCGTGCTGGCTGTAGTAGAGCACCAAGAGGTCTTGCATGGGTTTGGGGCCTTCTTTATCAGATCAAAAACGATAGGTCGCGCGCCGCTGCGCAAGCGGATGCATGATAAAGCAACTCTGTGCGGCTTGCCTGATCCGCGCTTTGCCATTATTTTGCCGAGATGCAAATGAGTCGAATCGAACCGTATCTGGGCTTTGCGCGCTTTCTTGCCCGGCGCATGGGCAGTCATCGCGTCGCGCAAGTGTCCGGCAGCCTGACCTTCACCACGCTGTTGGCGCTGGTGCCCTTGTTCACCATCGCCTTGACGGTGATTTCCGCGTTTCCGGTGTTCGCGGATCTGAGCACCCGTTTCAAGATCATGCTGTTGTCCACGCTGGTTCCGGAGTTCGCCGGCAAGGTGATTACCGTCTATATGCGCCAGTTCGCCGACAACGCGGAGAAGTTGACCGCCGCCGGCATTGTGATGCTGGGCGTGACCGCGCTGATGCTGATGTCCACCATAGACCGTACTTTCAACGCCATCTGGGGCGTGCGCCGCGGTCGGCCGTTATTGCAGCAAAGCATGGTGTACTGGACGGTGCTGACGCTGGGGCCGCTGGTGCTGGGCGGCAGCCTGCTGGCTTGGCGCAGCCTGTTCAAGGTCAGCAAGTTCGATCACGCGCTGCCGGTATTGGCCAATATGGTGGAAGCCGGCGGGTCCATCTTGCTGACTGCTTTGGTGCTGTCGCTGTTGTACCGCATCGTGCCCAATCGTTTTGTGCCGATCAAGCACGCCAGCGTGGGCGCCTTGCTGACCGCGATCTTGCTGGAGGCCACGCGCGCCTTGTTCGGCTTCTACATCGGTCAGGTCGCTAATTACCAATTGGTGTACGGGGCCTTCGCCAGCATCCCGATTTTCCTGTTGTGGGTGTATTGCTTGTGGATGGTGGTGCTCAGCGGCGCGGTGTTCACGGCATCGTTGTCTTATTGGGAGGGCGACGCATGGCGGCGTCGCTTCGAGCCTAGGCGACGTTTTCTCGATGCGGTGGAGGTGTTGCTGCTGCTGGACGAGGCGCAGAACCGCGGCGAACTGCTGAGCCCGGTGCAGTTGCGCAGCCAGGTGAAGGTGGGTTACGACGAGTTGGGCTGGGTGCTGGACATGTTGAGCTCCCGCGGTTTTGTTCAGAAAAGCCAGCGCGACGGTTGGGTGCTGGGCAAGAAGTTGTCGGCCATCTGCATGGTGGAGCTGTTCGAATTGTTCGTCTATCGCAGCGACAACTACCGCGACGACGATGTCGGCGCCGGCGTGGAAACCCTGTTGGGGCCGATGACGGCCGAGCTTCAGTCCGTGACGCTGGAAGATTTCGCCCGCCGCGTTGGCCGGAAATAATCGCGGTTGGCGTAGAAGGCCGGATCTTCATTGTCCGGCCACCAGCCGGGAATGCCTAGCAGCGGCAGCGGCCACAGCGAGCGCGGGGCCGGCATGAAGTCGTCGTCGTCCAGCCGTCGCGCCAACTCCGTGTCCAGATGGTCCCGCCGGCGAGCTTCGTCCCAGTGGAAGAAGGCTTCCGGCACCGCCAGCGGCAGCGCCTTGCCGCACCAGCCGATATGCGGCCGCAGGCCGACTTCGAACAGCGCGTGGCCGATGGCGTGAACGCCGATGCGACGGTCCCAGTCTTGGCGATGTTCCAGAAACAGACGCTGCCATTCCATATCGTCCAGCATCCGGCTGAAAGCCGGGTCGGCGACGGCGACGATGACGCCGCATTCGTCCAACAGCGTGGCCGCGTCGCGCAGCGGGCCGCGCTTGGTCTCTCCGCGGGCGATGGCGCGCAGGTGGCGGCGGTTCAGCGCTTGCTTGCTCCGCGGCCAAGCCAGCCAGGCCAAGGCGTTGAACCAATCGTGCCAGTTGCCGCTGCGGGTGGGGATCTCTCCGGTGTGGCCGATGTGCATCTCGTAATAGGCTTCCGGCTCCAGATCGCAGGCAAAGCGCAGTGCCGGGGGCAGCGCGTTCGGGCGTTGTTGCCGGTAGCGCCGCAGCAGCAGGTCGTAGTCCTCTTGCTCCGGCCAGGAGGCGGGAGCGATCAGCTCGGCGGCGTCGCGTACGGGCCGATATAGAGGGTGGGAGAGATAGTCGGTTTGCCAGGCGCTCACGGTGGACATCTTGGAAAAAGATTCAGGCCGGCATTTTAGCGCAATAGCAGCAATTCCTCGCCGCTGATGCAGTTGCGGCCATTGTGTTTGGCCTGGTACAGCTGTTTGTCCGCCCGGCCCAATACTTCGTCGATTTCAGTCTCGTCGGCGCGCAGCATGGCGACGCCTATGCTGACCGTGTATTGCAGAGTGCCGGTCTCGCCGTCCGGCAAACGGGCTTCCGCGACGACGCGGCGCAGGCGCTCCGCCGCCAGCAGCGCGTCTTCCATCCGCGTGTCCGGCAGCACCGCGGCGAACTCCTCGCCGCCCAGGCGGCCGCAAATGTCGGTGCTGCGCAGCACGTTGCGGCAGCTTTGCGCGAAGTGGACGATGACTTCGTCGCCCTTGGCGTGCCCATGACGGTCGTTGATGTTCTTGAAGTGATCCAAATCCATCATCAGCACGGTCAAGGACAATTGATAACGCCGGTTGCGTTCGATTTCGCGGCTGGACAGCGCGATGAACTGGCGGCGGTTGCACAGGCCGGTCAGTTCATCCAGTGTGGCGAGCTGATAGAGTTTCTTTTCGTGAGCGTCGCGTTGCAGCGCGATGGCGATCAGGTGGGTGCTGCGTTGCGCCAACTGCAACTCTTCCGGCTCGGGTTGGCGCGGATCCGGGTGATAGATGGCGAAAGCGCCGAGCAGTCGGCGGTCGCTGGAGAATATGGGCGTGGACCAGCAGGCGCTCAGGCCAAAGGGCGCCACTAGTTCGCGGTAGCTGGCCCAAAGCGGGCTATTGGCAATGTCGTCGACGATGACCAGGCTTTTGCGGTGGACGGCGGTGCCGCAGGAGCCGGCCTCCGGGCCCACCGGCACTTGTGCCAGCAGTTTGCGGTAGCTCGGAGGCAGGCTTTGGCCGGCCGCCAGCCCTAAGGTTTCTCCGCTGGCGTCCAGCAGCATGATGGAACAGACGCCACGGTTCAGTTGCGACTCCATCATTCGACAGATCTGGTTAAGCGTGTCTTGCAACGGCGCATTGCCGGCAATCATCTCCATCACCGCGTTTTCTTCTGCCAGCAGACGTTCGCTCTGGCGACTGTGGGTGATTTCGCGCTCCACCGCCAGAATGCTGCGCAGCTCGCCGCCCAGCCCGAATTCGGGGAACAGCCTCACCTCGAAAATAAAGCGCCGGGTGCCCATGCTCAGCTCCAGTTCGAAGCGGCGGGCCTCGCCGCCGGCGATCAGTCGCTCGCACTCCTCTGCAAAACGGGCGCGCGCGGCTTCGGGCCAGGCTTTGTCATGGACGCTGCGGCCAAGGTGCTCTTCGCGCGCCAGCGTTGAGTAGCGGCTGACGCTGCGGTTGATGAATTGGCAGCGCAGGTTCAGATCGTATCGGGCAATGACGTCTTCCGAGTTCTCCACCAGCGTGCGGAACTCCTGTTCGCGCCGCAGCATCGCGGACTCGGCCAGCTTGCGCGCGGTGACGATCTGGCACAGCGCGTGGATATGGCTGATGCGGCCCACTTCGTCTTTGTGAAACTGGGTGCGTTGCTCCAGCCATTCCCAATGACCGTGGGCGTGACGCACGCGGAACTCCATGCCGCAGGCGCTTTCTTGTCTTTGCTCCGGGTGGCTGAGCAAGGCGGTGAACAGCGAGCGGTCCTCGGGATGAAGCAGCTCCAGCCAGCGGGAAAAAGCCATTCGTTCAGCGTCCGCCGGCAGGCCTAACAGGGCGTGCAGCGTTTGAGGCGCGCCGCGCACTGCTTGGCCGGCCAGGTCGAACTCGAGCAAACCCAGCCGCGCGTCCTGGAGGGCCTGGCGCCAGCCGCTCAGATCGCCGCCGGGGCCGTGGACGAGGGATGGTGTTTGCAAGCGCAACAAAAGATGGTCGGGGAGCGGGCAGGGCAGGGGAAAGGCCAGTAAATCGGCATGGGCCGCTAGCAGGCCGTCGCGATGGCCGGGGTGGGCCGGGTCCAGCAGCAGCGCGAGGTCGTGCCGGCTGAAACCGTAACCGGTCAGCACGCCGTCTTGGCGTGAGGGCGCCGGCGCGTAGTCGGAGGCGGCGAGAAGACGGCCGGCGGCGTTGGCCAGCACGAGCGGCTGTTGGCTGTCCCGGACCTGGCGGCTGAGCGTGGCCAGCTGCCGCCGGCGTCGCCATGGCGGCAGGCCCAGTAGCGCCAACAAGGGGACGAACAACGGCCAGCCGGCGAGCCAGTCGGGCGTCGCGGCTTGCGCGTAGTCGGCCCCGAACAGGCACAGCGAGCCCGCGGCGGCGAACAGTCGACGGCGCGGACTGGCCCGGCGGCGTAAGGCTGGGTTCAAGCGGTTCTCCGAAGGCGCGGCGGCGCGCAAAGCTGCAATGATGGCACCAGGCGCCAAGCTGGGCGCTTTTCGTAATATTGATAGCATTCCCCAGCGTCGTTTTTATGCAACAAATGCAGTATGCTGCAAACATTGTTGCGGAGCTGGAAATGGATTACTTCCCGATCTTCCTTAAATTGCAAGGCGCGTCTTGTTTGCTGGTGGGCGGCGGCGAGGTGGCGCTGCGCAAGGCGCGGCTTTTGCTGTCCGCCGGCGCGGAACTGACGGTGGCGGCGCCGGAGTTGACGCCTGAGTTGGCCGAGATGGCGAGGCAGGGCCAACTGACCCATTTGCGCGCCTGTTTCGAGCCGGCCCAACTGAGCGGCCGGCGTCTGGTGGTGGCTGCCACCAACGAGCGCGAAGTCAACCGCCAAGTTTCCCTGTCCTGTCAGGCCTTGAATATTCCCGTTAATGTGGTGGACGACCCTGAACTGTCCAGCTACATCACCCCGGCCATTGTGGATCGTTCGCCCTTAGTGATAGCCGTTTCAACCGGAGGCGGGGTGCCGGTGCTGGCGAGGTTGATCCGCGGCCGGCTGGAAAGCCTTATTCCCAGCGGGTTTGGGCGATTGGCGCGTTTTGCCGCCGGTTTCCGCGATCGGGTCAAAGCCGGCATTCCCGATGTTGAGCGCCGTCGGGCTTTCTGGGAGTCGGTGCTGGAGGGGCCGTTGGCCGAAGCGGTGATCAACGGCGACGAGGCCGCCGCTGTGCAGGCGATGGAGCGAAGGCTGGAGGACGCCGGCGCGCAGACTGCGCAGGGCGCCGTCTATCTGGTGGGGGCGGGGCCGGGCAATCCGGATTTGCTGACTTTTCGGGCTCTGCGGCTGATGCAGCAGGCCGATGTGGTCTTGCACGACAATCTGGTGGCGCCGGAGCTGCTGGAGCTGGTGCGACGCGACGCCGAGCGCATTTACGTGGGGAAGGCCAGGGCCAACCATACGCTGCCGCAAGGCGACATCAACTTATTGATGGTGGAGCTGGCGCAACAAGGCAAGCGGGTATTACGGCTCAAGGGCGGAGATCCGTTCACCTTCGGTCGCGGCGGCGAGGAGATCGAGACGCTGGCGGCGCATGGCATCGCTTTCGAGGTCGTGCCCGGCATCACTTCCGCCAGCGGCGCGGCGGCGTATGCGGGCATACCGCTGACCCATCGAGATTACGCGCAGTCGGTGACCTTCGTTACCGGCCACAAGCAGGACGGCAGCATTCACCTTGACTGGCCCGCGTTGACGCGGCCGGCTCAGACCGTAGTAGTCTACATGGGGGTGTCCACTGCTCAGGAGCTGTGCCTCGCTTTCATCAAGCATGGCAAGCCGGCTACGACGCCGGCCGCAGCGGTGGAGTGGGCAACCACAGAGCGGCAGAGAACGGTGGCGGGCACGCTGGGGGATCTGCCGGAACTGATGTCCAAGCACCATATCGCATCGCCCGCCTTGATCATTGTCGGCGAGGTGGTGGGGTTGGCGGACAAACTGGGCTGGTACCGGACCCGAGTCTGTTGACGTATGTTTTACCGTTGCGCAGGCCGAGAAAAGCGCGCTATACAAGGCGGAAGGCCCCGGGGAAATAAGATGTCGGCAGGCCCTTGGCGAATACTGCTGATACAATGGCGGACTGACGTGTTGATCAACCTTTTTGCTTCAGTGTCCCGGCTCCGCGCCGCCGACGCTGCCAACATGAAGAATCAGGCATGGTAGGTGTATTGATAATCGCGCATGGCGACTTGGGGCGCAGTCTGGCGGATTGCGCCAGGCATATCCTGGGCCGAGAGCCGGAAAATCTGGCATTGATGGCGGTCGACAAGACCGATGACCCGGAAAGCAAGCAAGCCGAGGCCCAGTTGTTGGTGGACAGGCTGGACGCGGGCGACGGGGTGGTGATCCTGACCGATATGTATGGCGGCACGCCGTCCAATATCGCCAGCCGGCTGATCCGCCCGGGGCGGGTGGAGGCGGTGGCCGGGGCGAGTCTGCCCATGGTGGTCCGAGCCTTGTGCTATAGCAGCCAGCCGTTGGAAATCGTCGTGAGCAAGGCGATCACCGGCGGCCTGGAGGGTGTGCTGTATATTATTCCGGGGGAAGGCAATGCTGCGAATTGAAGTAGAAATCATCAACAAGCTCGGCCTGCATGCCCGCGCCTCCAGCAAGTTCACTCAGCTGGCCAGCCGCTACAAAAGCGATATCTTCATCGCGCGCAACAATCGCCGGGTCAACGGCAAGAGCATCATGGGCGTGATGATGCTGGCGGCGGCCAAGGGGGCGACCGTGGAGTTGGAGGTGAGCGGGGAGGATGAGCAAGTGGCGTTGGACGCCCTGGTGGCCCTGATCAACAACCGATTCGACGAAGCCGAATAAGCCGGAGCCTAAGGACGGGACGATGAGCATCATCCTGCACGGGGTGGCCATAGGCGGCGGCATTGCCATTGGCCGCGCCCATTTGATTTCGCGCAGCATGGACGATGTCGCGCACTATCTGCTGGAAGACGAGGAAGTCCCGGCGGAGTTGGCGCGCTTTGACGAAGCCATCCGCGACACCCGCAAAGAGCTGGAAATGCTGTGGGGCAGCATTCCGGAGAACGCGCCCGCGGAGCTGGGCGCTTTCCTGTCTTTGCACATCATGCTGTTGGGCGACGTCACCATCTCGCGCGAGCCGCGAGAAATCATCGAAAAACAGCGCTGCAACGCCGAGTGGGCGTTGAAGCTGCAATGCGAGTCCTTGGTCGAGCAGTTCGACGCGATCGAGGAAGATTATCTGCGCGAACGCAAGAACGATGTGCTGCAAGTGGTGGAGCGCATCTTCAAGAACCTGGACGGCGACGTGCCGCAACTGCCGGCGCCGGAAGACCTGGTCGACGACCACATTCTGGTGGCGCATGATCTGTCGCCGGCCGATATGGTCTATTTCAAGGACTCCAACTTCGCCGCCTTCGTCACCGATGTCGGCGGGGCCACTTCGCATACCGCGATTTTGGGACGCAGCCTGGATCTGCCGTCGGTGATCGCCTTGCATCACTCGCGCGAACTGATCCGTGAAGACGAGTTGATCATCGTCGACGGCCTGCAAGGCGTGGTGATCATCAATCCTGACGATTTGGTGCTGGCTGAGTACCGCCGCCGGCTGCGCGCCTGGCGCGACGCCCGGCGCAAGCTGTCGTCTATCCGCAAGTCCAACGCCAAGACCCAGGACGGCACCGCGATCGAACTGCTGGCCAATATCGAGCTGCCGCAGGACGTGGAAGACGTGCGCAAGTCCGGCGCGGTGGGCGTGGGCCTGTTCCGCAGCGAATTCCTGTTTCTGGGCCGCGACACTTTGCCGGACGAGGACGAGCAGTACGAGGCTTACCGGCATGTGGCGGAAACCATGAAGGGTTTGCCGGTGACCATCCGCACCATGGATTTAGGCGCGGACAAGAACCCGAAATGGCTGAACCACGCGGTGGCGGACAATCCGGCGCTGGGCCTGACCGGCATTCGACTGTGCCTGGCCGAGCCGCTGATGTTCCGCGCGCAATTGCGGGCGCTACTGCGCGCCTCGGTGCACGGCAAGATCAAGGTCTTGTTTCCGATGGTGAATTCGCTGCCGGAGCTGAAGCAGGCGTTGGCGCAGTTTGAATACGCCAAGCAGGAGCTGCGCGAGGAGAAGATCGCCTATTCGGAAGAGATCGAAGTGGGCGCGATGATTGAAATTCCGTCGGCGGCGCTGGTGGTGGGCAGTTTTCTCAAACATATCGACTTCCTGTCGGTGGGCACCAACGATTTGATCCAGTACACGCTGGCGATCGACCGCAACGACGATTCGGTCAGTCATCTGTACGATCCTATCCATCCGGCGGTGTTGAAACTGATCCTGCACACCATCAAGGCCGGCATCAAGGGAGGCGTCCCGGTGTCGGTGTGCGGAGAGATGGCCGGCGACGCCAGGCTGACGCGTTTGCTGCTGGGCATGGGCCTGCGTAAGTTCTCCATGCATCCGGCCAACCTGCTGGCGGTCAAGCAACAGGTGCTCAATACTCATCTGGATCAGATCGCGCCGATTGCGGCGCGCATGCTTAGAACCGAAGACCCTGATAAAATCGCCGATCTTTTGCAACAACTGAATGCCGAGCCGGGCGCCTGATCCTGCTTTTTCCTTTCTTATGCTGAACGATCCCATCGACCTGAACGCCGTGCGGCGGGTGCTGGTCATCAAGCTGCGTCACCATGGCGACGTGCTGCTGACTTCGCCGCTGTTTTCCGCGCTGCAGCAGCAGGCGCCGCATCTGGAGATCGACGCGCTGGTCTACCATGACACCCGGGAAATGCTGAGCCTTCACCCGGCGATTGCGCAACTGCACACCATAGACCGCCACTGGAAAAAACTGGGGCTGCTGGGCCAGTGCCGCGCCGAGTTGGGCTTGCTGAGCCGTTTGCGAGCCCGTGGCTATGATCTGGTAATCACGCTGACCGAGCATAATCGCGGGGCCTGGCTGGCGCGCTTGCTCGCGCCGCGCTGGTCGGTGGGGCCGCAGGGCCCTTATGGGCGCTTTTTCAAGAAGAGCTTTACTCACCGCTATCTGCAGGTGCCGGGCAACCGCCGCCACACCATTGAGATCCATTTGGATGCTTTGAGGCGGATCGGCGTTTATCCGAATGAAAGCCAGCGTGAGCTGGTGCTGGTGCCGGGGCACAACGCAGAGGCCACGCTGGCGGCCAAGCTGGCCGAGCGCGGTTTGCGGCCGGGCGCGTACATTCTGGTCCACCCGACCTCCCGCTGGTCGTTCAAGAGCTGGCCGGTGGAAAAAATGAGCGCGCTGATCGACGCCTTGAGCGCGCGCGGCGAGCAACTGGTGCTGTCGGCCGCGCCGGGCGAGGAAGAAATGGCGATGATCGCCGACATCGAGGCACGGCTGAAGCGACCGGTGGCGAGCCTGGCCGGCGCGTTGAGCCTGAAGGAACTGGCGGCGGCGATAGATCAGGCGCGCTTGTATATCGGCGTGGATTCGGTGCCCATGCATATCGCCTCGGCAATGAAGACGCCTTGCGTCGCCTTGTTCGGTCCGTCGGGGGATGTTGAATGGGGCCCGTGGCAGGTGCCGCACCGGGTGGTGTCGGAGCCTGTGCCCTGTCGCCCCTGCGGCAACGCCGGCTGCGGCGGAGGCTGGCAGAGCGAATGTCTGCAGCGCATCAAAGTGGACGCAGTGCTGGCGGCGGTGGACGCGGTCTTGAAGGAGAGCGCATGAAGCGGCTGGCGATTATCCGGCAGAAATACAACCCGGCGGGCGGCGCGGAACGCATTGTCAGCGCCATCGTCAAGCAATTGCAGGCCGATGGCGAATTCAGCCCGTTGTTAATCAGCCGCAATTGGGAAAGCCTGCCGGGCGTGGACACGGTGAGGGTCAAACCATTCTATCTGGGCAGTGTTTGGCGAGACTGGAGTTTCGCCCGCGCCGCCCGCGCGGCGTGGCGGCAAGCCGGCGCCGACCTGGTGCAATCGCACGAGCGCATTCCCGGCTGCCATGTGTTTCGCGCGGGCGACGGCGTACACGCCGCCTGGCTGGACGCGCGGCTGGAAGGGGCGCCCTGGTGGCGACGGCTGAGCACCTTTTGTAATCCTTACCACCATTTCATGCTGTGCACCGAGCGGGCGATGTTCCAGCATCCGGCGTTGCGGGCGGTGATTTGCAATTCGGAATTGGTGCGCGACGACGTGGTGGGCCGTTTCGGCGTGGACCCGCGGCGCTGCACAGTGATCCGCAATGGCGTGGATAGCGACTTTTTCAATCCGGCGGCGGCGCGCGAGCAGCGGGAAGCGCTGCGCGAGCGATACGGCATTCCACAGACGGCGCCGGTGTTGGTCTATGTGGGCTCCGGCTTCGAGCGCAAGGGCGTGGCGCAGGCGTTGCGCGCCATCGCGCCCCATGCCGCCGTGCATTTGGTAGTGGTGGGCGGCGACAAGAAGTTGGCGCGCTATCAACGGCTGGCTACGCAATTGGGCGTGTCCGAGCGGACGCACTTTACCGGTCCGCAGCGCGATGTACGCAGCCATTACGGACTGGCGGACGGTTTCATTCTGCCAACGCTGTACGAGCCGTTTGGTTCGGTGGTGATTGAAGCGATGGCCTGCGGCTTGCCGGTGTTGACCAGCACGCGTTGCGGCGGTGCCGAGTTGCTGGAGCCGGGTGTTACCGGCTGGCTGGCCGAGGCGGGGGATGCAGCCGCCTGGCAAGACAATGTGGCGGCTTGGCTGGCCGCGCGCGCGGACTGGCCGCGTAGCGGGGAGCTTGCGCGCACACGGGTGGCGGACTTGAGCGAGAGCAATATGGTGGCGCAGATGTTGGTCTTGTACCGGAATCTGTCGTCCGGCGACGGCGAGCGCGGGGCTTGCGCATGAAGGGCTGGCGATGAGGCCGGGACGTTTCCCAGGGCGTTTGCTGATTTTTGCGGCGCTGTTGTTGCGGCTGCCTTGGCAATGGCTGCGCCGTAAACCGGACCCTGAGCGAACGCGCCGGGTATTGATCCTGCATCAGTTTCTGCTGGGCGACGCCTTGATGGCGACCAGCCTGCTGGCCAAAGCGCGCGAGCGCTTCCCCAAGGCGGAGATTGTGCTGGCCTGCCCGCCGGGACAAGCGCCGCTGTATGAAACGCGACCCTATGGGATTCGACCGTTGCCGTGGCAGCCGCGTGATTTTACCTCGATCCGGCGTTTGTTCGCTGAAGAGCGTTTCGACATGGTCTACCTGATGGGTGAAAACCGGCTGAGTTTTCTGGCGCGCGCGATTGGAGCCCGCTGGATAGTGGGCTTTGCAGGGGAGGCGCCGCTTTACAAGAATTGGCTGCTGGACGAGGCGGTGCCGTACGCCGGGGAGCCTGAAGCCTGGACCGATACCGCCGCGCGCTTGATCGACGGACCCGAACCCAGGCCGTTTCGTTTACAGGATTGGCCGACATCGGCAGAGAGCCTGCCATCGTTGCCGGCCCGTTTCGTCGTGCTGCATGTTGGCGCGAGTTCGGCAACCCGCTTCTGGCCGGCATCCAGTTGGAACCGGGTCGCCGCGGCTGTCCGGGCTTGCCGGTGCGTGGTAGTGTGGTCATGCGGGCCAGGGGAGCAGCATTTGCTGTCGGCCATAGAAGTGGGGCCGGATGACCTTGTTATGGCAGGCACGCTGAGCCTGGCGCAATTGCGTGATGTTTTGAGTCGTGCCAAAGCCTGCGTATGCCCGGACACTGGCATTGCGCATCTGGCCAAAGTGGCGGGCACGCCCTTGCTGATGCTGTTTGGACCGGGCAGCGAAACCTTGTTTGGCGCGAGCCGGTTTTTCGCCGGCTTTACCTGTGTTGGCGTCGGCCCTGCATGGTTTCCTTGCCGCAATCAGCGCAGCGTGCATTATCGCGACGTGGATTGGGCTCTGCGTTGTTTTAGAAAATTTGGAAATCAGGCCGGCGAATGCCGCCAGGCGCAGTGTATGGCTGCGATACCTGTCGGGCAAGTGGCCAAGACTTTGGAAAAACTTCTGCATGAATAATCATCTGGGTTGTGAGCCGCGCTGGCATGGCCGCTTGGCCATCGGTCTGTCCTTGGCGTTTTTGACCTTGGCGAATGTGTCCCACACGATTGCGTTGCGCTATGTGATTTTGCTGGTGATGCTGATCCTGGTGGCGAAAAACCATGCCGAACTCAAAAGCTGTTGGCGCGACCAGCGTGGGCCACTGATGGCCATGGGCGCGTTCTTGCTATACGCGTTGTTTCACACCCTATTGCTTTCAATGTGGCCGGAAGCTTCCGCCGGCGAGTTCCGCAGTCAGTTATTGATGGGGGGGGTGTGGTTTGCCACGGGTCTAGCCTTGTTCCATGCGCCTCGGCGCTGGACGATTTCCGACTTGGTCATCGTCGCCGGCTGTGTATTGGCCTTGGCCGAGTTTATCCGTGGTGCGTATGTCTATCTGACTACGGGCCTGTGGCCGTTCAATAATGATGTGTTCACCACCGCCACCAAGCTGGAGTTCACCTTCTTCATGAATTTTGTGCTGGCCTTCATTGTGGCCGCGTTTTGTTTCGGGCAACGTGGGCCCCAGCCGCTCACATTCTTTCCTCGCTGGGCGCTGTGCTTGGCCGCGGCTTTGATTCTGTTTGTCAGCCTCAAAGCGGGCGCGCGCAACGGCATGATTGGTATCATTTATCTGATGCTGTCCATGCTGCTGGTTTATTCAGTGTTTGAAGGCGTGAAAATTGGGTGGGGCAAAACCCTGCTTATTGCCAGCCTGGTCTTGGCTGCCTTGGGAAGCCTTGCCGCATATGCGATCAAGCAAGACAGTCGAAATCAAATATTTTTTGAGTCGGCGACCGCGGGTTGGCATTATGCAGACACCAAAGCTTGGCTGCGTGTAGCGCCGCTACCCAAGTTGTCTAATGGTGTGATTGTGGATGGCTCTGCTTATGAGCGAGTAGCCTGGATTCATAGCGGTCTTGACCTCATCGCGGCCAAACCCATCGGCTATGGCTATAGCCGCAACGCCTTCACCAATGCTTTGACTGCGACGGGTCATCCCAATCAGGTTGGTCACAGTCACAGCGGTTTCATCGATCTGGGTGTGGGCTTGGGCGTGATTGGCATCGCGCTATGGCTGGCGTTTTGCGGCGTGCTGATCTGGACCGGGTATCGGGCCTTCTGTCTTCGGCGCGATACGCTGGGGCTGGTGTTGATGTTGGTCACTTGCGGTTTTCTTGGGCGCATGTTGCTGGAAAGCGTGAACAAGGATCATATGCTGCATATCTTCCTGTTCACCGCCGCCGCCTTGTTGGCGGAGCTGAGACAGCGTGAGAAAGACGCCGCGCATGCGTGATTGGGTGCTGTTCACCGAGTCCTCCCCCAATGTGGGTGGGCAGGAACTGCAACTGATGCAGCAGATGCGCCTGCTGGGGGAGCGCGGCTTTCGCCCGGTGCTGGCCTGCCGACCGCAGACGCGGGTGATGGAGGTCGCGCGTCAACGTGGGTTGGAGGTGTTGCCGCTGCGTTTTCGCAACAGTCTACATATGCCTTCGATCTTGGCCTTGAGCGCCTGGATGCGCCGTCATCGTCCGCGGCTGGCCATCTGCCATAGCGGCCACGACAGTAATAATCTGGCCATTGCAGCGCGGCTGATGGGCCGTGACCGGCCTTTCCTGCTTCGCTCGCGCACTTATCAACCCGGCCAGGCTTCGGCTTGGAGCTATAACCAGCTGATGGACGCAACCATGTTGCCCAGCGCTTATCTCAAGCGTTGTTTGCTGGAGAATCCGGCGATCCTTCCCGAAAAGCTGCACGTGGTCTATCCCGGCATCGATTTCAACGTTTTGGATCAAGCGGCCTCGTTGCCTTTGCCGGCAGAGCTGGAGCAGTGGCTGTCCCGTTCTTCCGGTCCTTTGCTGGTGCAAGCGGCGATGCTGCGCGGGGAAAAAGGGCATAGGACGGTGTTGGCCGCCTTGGATTTGCTGCGTGACAAGTGGCCGGACGCGCGTTATTTGATTGCGGGAGAAGGGCCGGAGCAGCAGGCGATCACGGAGCTGGCGCGCAGCTTGGGTTTGCAGGATAGGGTGTTGCTGGCCGGCGTGGTAAGTCCGGTGGCCGCCCTGCTGGCACGCGCCGATCTGGTGTTGATGCCGTCGAGCTACGAGCCCTTGGGCATGTCTCAGATCGAGGCGCTGGGCCTGGGCGTGCCGGTGATCGCCAGCGACACCGGAGGCATTCCCGAGACCATGAGCCATGGCGAGACCGGCATGTTGGCGCCGCCGGGAGACGCCCCCGCCTGGGCCTCTGCGATTGATCTGGCGCTGAGCCAGCCGGCAATGATGAAAATTTGGGCCCAAGCCGGACGCGCCGATGTGCGTTCGCGCTTTGCGCCGGAACAAAACCTGCGGCGCATCCTGGAACTCAGCGGCATGAGCGCGCCGGGGATGTGATGCTTTGACTGATCACCGCCCCGTGGGTGCGGGTGTTGAACGATAGGAACGAATGAAGAATTCTTTGCAAAGCAATTGGGCGATTTATCGCCGTTTGCTGGGGTATTTGAGCTGCTACTGGAAGGTCTTTCTGATCTCGCTGGTGTCGATGATGGTGGCGGCCTTGACCGAGCCGGCGTTTGCCCACTTGATGAAGCCCTTGATCGACAACGGTTTCGTCAACCGTGATCCGCATGCGATCACCTGGGTGCCCTTGGCCATCATCGGGGTGTTCGCGGTGCGCGGTGTTACCAGCTTCATCAATGAATACACTTCCAGCTGGTTGACCGGGCACCTGGTGCAGACGCTGCGCGAACAGATGTTCGCCAAGATGCTGCGTCTGCCGGTGCAGTACTATGCCGACAATCAGTCGGGCAGACTGGTGTCGAGGATCTCCTACGACGTCAATCAGGTGACCGAGGCCGGCTTCAGCGTGATTACGGTTACGGTCAAGGACGGGGTCACCGCGATCAGCCTGCTGGCTGGGTTGTTGTATATCGATTGGCAGCTGACTCTGATCTGTCTGCTAGTGTTGCCGGTGGTGTCTTTCTGCATGCGGATAGTAGGCAAACGGCTGCGCAATCTATCGCGCGAGAATCAGCAAAATATGGCTTTATTGACCCAGGTATTGGGCGAGGGCATCAACTGTCAGCGCGTGATCAAGGTCTATGGCGGCGAAGCGCGCGAGAGTGAACGTTTTCACCTAGCGGCGGCGGCGATTCGCCGCAACGCGGTCAAGCAGAGCGCGGCAACGTCCGCCAACACCGGCGTTACTCAGCTGATGATCGCTTGCGCCTTGGCCGCCATCCTGTATTTCGCCACGCTGCGCGCTCAGGACGGCGCTTTCACCGCCGGCGATTTCATGTCCTTTTTGACTGCGATGATGTTGCTGTTCGCGCCGGTCAAGCGCATCACCGGCATTGCCCAGGCCATGCAGCGCGGCTTGGCTGCGGCGGAGTCGGTCTTCGATTTTCTCGACTTGCCGGAAGAGCCCGATCACGGCCGCACCGCATTGCCGCGCACCCGCGGCAAGTTGCAGCTGTCGGGAGTGAGCTTCGGCTATCCGGCGGCGGAGCGGCAGGTGCTGAGGAACATTAATCTGCAGGCTCAGCCCGGCGAGACCATCGCCTTGGTGGGGTCGTCCGGCAGCGGAAAAACCACTTTGGTCAGCCTGATACCGCGATTTTACGATCCGGACGGCGGCGAGATTCGTTTGGACGATGTGCGCTTGCAGGACATGCCCTTGAGCGATCTGCGCCGGCACATCGCCATGGTGAGCCAGGATGTGGTGCTGTTCAACGACAGCGTGGCGGCCAATATCGCCTACGGCGAAGCGTCGCACAGTCGCGAAGCAGTGGTAGAGGCGGCGCGCGCGGCTAATGCACTGGAGTTCATCGAGGCGATGCCGGACGGTTTCGACACCCTGATCGGTGAAAACGGCGTACGTCTGTCCGGCGGGCAGCGCCAGCGCTTGGCGATTGCCCGCGCCTTGTTGAAGAACGCGCCGCTGTTGATTCTGGATGAGGCGACCTCGGCCCTGGACACCCAGTCCGAGAGGTTGGTGCAGAGCGCGCTGGAAAATCTGATGAAGAATCGCACTACCATCGTGATCGCCCATCGTTTGTCCACGATAGAAAACGCCGATCGCATTGTGGTGATGCATCACGGGGAGATTGTCGAAGAAGGCTCGCACGCGCAGTTGCTCGCGCGAGGGGGGCTCTACGCCAAGCTGCATAGCCTGCAGTTCAAGGATGAGGATGCTGCCGCTGGCTGAGCGTTTACGGTGGTGAAAGCAAATCGGCCAAGGCGGATGCCTTGGCCGATTTGTTATGTGGACTGTGATTCAGAGCTTGGCTTCAAACAGCGGGTCTTGCGGCGCTAAGCGGCGGCCGTTCTCCTGAATGGTGTGCCAAACCGGCTGGCCTTGCACTTGCGACTGAACATCGCGCGCCAACAGGCAATAGGCTTCGCGATTGCATTCGCTGGAATAGGCCCGCAACAATGTGACTTTGGCCGGCAGATCGTCCGGATTGTCGCGCAGCGAATCTTTCAGCACCCGAACCGCATCGCGGGTACGGCCGTAGGCGAGGAAAACTTCCGCCTCGCCCACCGGATCGATGCCGCGCTGGCACGGCTTGGTGTAACGTATTTTCTTCCAAAAGAATTGCAGGGCGTAATATCCCGCCATCAGTCCAAAACTGGCGGCAAACGCGCTCAACGCTACCATGTGGCTTCTCCCCTTCCGCTTTGCAACGACTTGGCCTCGCCGGCGGCTCCCCGATATTGTGCGCTCTGGCTTCAAGCTTTGCGCGGGGCTGTCCTGCCGGCCTTCTCCATCTCCGGTAGATTCATTATTCTGATGAAGCGGCGCAAGCGGCAATCCGTAGAAATCCTTACCGGATCTGTACCGATGCCGTTTGAGCATTAACTATTTCTGTCCAGTATTTTCTCGAGTATTGCAGAAGGCAGGCCGGCCTGAATAGTGGCGCGTCCCAGTTGTTGCAATAGCACAAATCGGATGGTGCCCGCTTCCACCTTCTTGTCGTGGCTCATCAACTCCAGCCAGCGCGCCAGCGGCATTCGCGGGCTTTTGACCGGGAGGCCGGCGGCGGCCACCAGGCCGCGCACGCGTTCGACGTCCGAGGAGGATAGCCAGCCCAGTTCGGCAGAGGCGGCGGCAGCCAGCACCATGCCGGCGCCGATGGCTTCGCCATGCAGCCAGGCGCCGTAGCCCAGGCCGGCTTCGATGGCGTGGCCAAAGGTGTGGCCCAGGTTGAGCAGGGCGCGCACGCCTTGCTCCTTTTCATCCTGGCCGACGATGTCAGCTTTCATCTCACAGCTGCGCTTGACCGCATGCTGCAGCGCATCGGGGTCGCGCGCGCGCAGGCGCGGCATGTTTTCCTCCAGCCAGCCTAGGAAGACTGCGTCGCCAAGCAGGCCGTACTTGATCACCTCGGCGAGGCCGGCGGACAACTCGCGTTCCGGCAGCGTGTCCAGCAGCGACATGTCGGCGATCACCGCTTTGGGCTGGTAGAACGCGCCTATCATGTTCTTGCCCTGCGGATGATTGATCGCGGTCTTGCCGCCGACAGAGGAGTCGACTTGCGCCAGCAGAGTGGTGGGAATCTGGATGAAGGGCGCGCCGCGTTGATAGCAGGCGGCGGCGAAGCCGGTCATGTCGCCGACGACGCCGCCGCCCAGCGCGATCAAGGTGGTCTTGCGTTCGGCGTTGCGGGACAGCAACGCGTCGAAGATCAGGTTCAGCGTGCTCCAGTCCTTGTGCTGCTCGCCATCCGGAAGCACAACGCTGAAGGAATCGATCCGGTGCCGGGCCAGCGCTTGTTGCAGCCGGGCGAGATACAGCGGCGCCACGGTCTCGTTGCTGACGATGGCGACCTTGGGCAAGGGCAGGTGGGGAAGCAGCAACTCGACCTGTTCCAGCAAGTCCCGGCCAATGTGAATCGGGTAACGGGTGTCGGGCAGGATCAGGTCGAGGGTAATCACAATCAGCTTCCTTGTTCGGGGCGGTGTTTGGGGGGGAGGCCGGATAGCTGCTCCATCAGGCGGGCAACCAACAGGCTGACATTCTGCTGCGTGGTGTCGACGACGATGTCGGCAACTTCGCGGTATAAGGGGTCGCGTTCCTGAAACAGGCTTTCCAGCTTGCCCCTGGGGTCGGCGATCTGCAGCAATGGACGGTTTTTGTCGTGCAGGGTGCGGGCCAGCAAATCGTCTATGGTGGCGCGCAGATAGATCACGGTGCCGTGAGCGGCCAGGCAAGCGCGGTTTTGCGGACGGATGATGGCGCCGCCGCCCGTGGCCAGAACGATGTTGTCCAGGCGGGCGAGGTCGGCGATGACCGAGGTTTCCCGGTCTCGGAAGCGCAGCTCGCCTTCGATGTCGAAGATGGTCGCGACGCGCACGCCGGTCCTGGCCTCGATCTCGTGGTCAGAGTCGTAAAAGGTTTTGTCGGTGCGCCGCGCCAAAGCTCGGCCAACCGTGGTCTTGCCCGCGCCCATCAAGCCGACCAGAAAAAAATTGCCTGCCGGTTTCTCCATGGCAGGCATTGTAGCCGAGCTTGGCCGCTCTGTCTTTCGGCGTTGCAGCAGCGCCTGGGGCGCTGCCGCGACCGGGATTTTACTGATTATTGCCGCTTAGGTCCTCTACCACGCGCGGTGTGATGAAGACCAGCAATTCAGTGCGGTTGTCGTACTTCTGCGAACTGCGGAACAGGGCGCCCAGGAAGGGAATATCGCCGAGCAGCGGCACTTTGTTGACGACGTCGTTGATCTGCTGCTGGTAAATGCCGCCGATGACCACCGTGCCGCCGTTCTCCACCAGCACCTGAGTGTTGACCTTCTTGGTGTCCAGCGCCGGTGTGCCGCCCACGGTCAGCGTTGGGCTGACGCTATCCTTGTTGACCTTGATGTCCAGCATCACGTGGTTGTCCGGCGTGATTTGCGGCTTGACGTTCAGGCTGAGCACCGCTTTTTTGAACGAGGTGGAGGTCGCGCCGCTGGACGAGGCCTCCTGATAGGGGATCTCCGTGCCTTGCTCAATGGTGGCTTCTTGCCGGTCCGCGGTCATGATGCGCGGACTGGAAATCACCCGTCCCTTGTTCTCGGTTTGCAGCGCCTGTAATTCCAGGCCGATGATGGCGGACTTGCCCACGCTATAGAGCGCAGTCAGCGAGCCCGCAGGATTGGTGATTGGCAAATTGACGCCGGGAGCAATGACATAGGGTGTTTGCGCGGCGCCGCCCACGATGCCCAGGCGGCCATTGGCGTTGGTGATGGCGTTGCCGAGCCCGCCGCCGGAAATAATGCCGGTGCTGCCTACGCGGTCGAAGGACAGTTTGACGCCCAGATTGCGGCTCCAGTTGTCGGTGGCCTCGACGATGCGCGCCTCAATCAGTACCTGTTTCACCGGCACATCGGTCTTGCCTATGATGTCGCGGATTTTGTCTATGGTGCTGCCGGTGTCGTTGATGATCAGCGTATTGGTTTTGGGATCGATCAGCGCGCTGCCGCGCTCGGTTAGGATGCTTTCCTTCTTGCCGGTGGTGTTCGTGCCGTCTAGCACCTTTTTGAAATCCTCCGCCGAGCGGTAGCGCAGCACGAAGGTTTCCGAGCGCACCGGTTCCAGCGTGGCCAGTTGCTGCCTGGCTTCCTGTACCTGTTTGTCGCGCGCCAGCAACTCTTCGCGCGGCGCGATCTGAATGATGTTGCCGGCGCGGCGCTGGTCCAGGCCCTTGGTTTGCAGGATCAGGTCCAGCGCCTGATCCCAGGGCACGTCTTTCAGCCGCAGCGTGATATTGCCGCTGACCGAGTCGCTGGTGACGATGTTGAGGCCGGTGAATTCAGCGATCACCTGCAAGACGGTACGCACTTCGATGTTCTGGAAGTTCAGGGACAGCTTGTCGCCCTTGTACTGCGGCTTCTGGTTGCTGTCGGCGTTGGCCGCGGACTCCAGCGCCGGCCGGCGGATTTCGACGACCAACTGGCCGTCGGTCTGGTAGGAGGAGAAGTCCCAGTCGCCTTGCGGTTGAATCTGGATGCGGCTGTTGCCGCCCTGATTGCGGGCGTCGATCTTGGACACCGGGGTGCCGAAGTCGGACACATCCAGGCGTCGCTGGTTCTGCCTGTCCAGTTGAGTGCCCAGCACGTCCACCAGCAATTGTTTGCCTTCGCGGCGGATATCGACCGGGGTATTGGCGGACGGCAGCTTGATCTCCACCCTGCCTTCGCCGTTCTTGCCGCGACGGAAGTCCAGCGCCAGCGGCTGAGCGCTGGCGATCTGGGCCTGATTTGGGCGTGCGGCGGTTTGCGGGTTTGCCGCGGGGCGCTCCACCGGCGTGGCGGCTTGCGCGGCGTTGCCCAGATTGGGATTCAGCGTGACCCGCAGCGTGTTGCCGGCCACGCTGCTGCTGTACAGCGCGTTGCGGCTCAGGCTCAGCACCAGCCGGGAGCGGCCGTTGGCTTCCACCGCCACCGCTGATTTAACCAGCGGGCCGCCGAAGTCTTGCTGCGGCTTGGCCATCTTGACGCTGGCGCCCGCGAAGTCGAAGGCGATGCGCGGAGGGTTGGCGATGGCGAAGCTGTTGGGCTGGACGGCGGGGCCGTCAAAGCTGACTTGCAGCACCTGTTGGTCGCCGTCGCCGTTGGCCAGCTGGATCGCGGTGATCGCCGGGCCGGCGTCGGCGAAACTGAACAGCAGGGACAGGCCCAGCCCGGACAACAGTTTGATGGAGTGCTTGCTCATTTGTTTTGCCCTTGTTCGTCCAGGTACATGCTGGTGTTGCGCTGCACCCATTCTCCGTTCAAATCTTCCACGGTTTCAGTCAACTGGATGTCCGTGTCGCCGACTTTCTTGATCTGGCCGAAATTGGGCCCGACGAAATTACCGGCCTGAACGCGGTAAATCGCGCCTTCCGGCGTGCGTACCAGGCCGTAGTTGGCGCCGCCGCGACGGATGACGCCAACAATCTTCAACTTGTCCAGATCGTAGTTTTCCAGCGCTTCGCGCGGCCGCTTCATGTCCGGCGCGTTTGCCAGGTTCTGGTTCTTGGCCGCGGCGAGTTTCTGCGAGTTGAAGGGGTCTAGCAGGTCAAAGGCCTGATAGGCGAACGGCCGGTAGGGCTGAGCCTGAGGCAAAGGCTCGATCTGGCCGCGCAGGCCCTGGGTGTTGGTTTGCATCCACTGGCGCAGATCGTCGGTATCGCTGCTGCCGCAGGCGGCGAGCAGCAAGGGCAGTAAGCAAGCGAGAGTTCTTGTCATGGGTTTTGCGGCTCACTTGTTGGCGGGGGCCGGCTGTATGGCCCGCTCCTCGGGCTCCAGCGCCCGGAAGGTCTTGGCGGTGGCGTCCATGGTCAGGCGCGCGCCCTTGGCGTCCGGCGTCAGGCTGATATCGGCGATGGTGACGATGCGGGACAGCTGTGCCACATCGCTGACGAAGGCGGCCAAGTCGTTATAACTGCCGGTCAGGCGAATGGTGATCGGTACTTCCGCCATCTCGGCCGTCTTGATTTCCGGATTGGGCCGGAACAGCTCGAACTGTAGCCCGCGGCCGATGCCGGCTTGGTTGATCTCAGTCAACAGCGTGTCCATGTTGGATTTGGTCGGCAGTTGCTTGAGCAGGGCGCCGAAGGAAGCGTCGATCTCCTTCAATTGCTGTTGCAGCGCATCCAGGTTGACTGCTTGGCGTTTCTTGTCGACGTATGTCTGTTTGAGCTGTTCCTCCTGCTGCTTGGCGCCGTTGAGGCGGTCCAGCTCATCGCTGAGCACAAAGAAATAACCAAGGCCCACGAAGCAGGCGACCAGCAGCGCCAGCGCGATGACCTGGCCCTGCAGTGGCCAATTGGTGATGTCCTTGGGGTCTAGCGTGCGCAATTCGTCCAGCGTCATGGTTTGGCTCCGTGGGCGGCGGCGGGCTGGCCGGTTTTGGGCGGGGCGGCTTCGCGCAGGCTGCAGTTCAGGGTGAATTCGTTGGCGCGTTGGCCATTGACGCTAGAGGCTTTGACTTCCACCAGTACCGGCGCGTCAAAAACACTGGATTGCGCCAGGCTGCGCATATAGTTGGAAACGCGAGCGCCAGACAGCGCGTAGCCGGACAGCGTGAACTGGTTGCCGGTCTGCTTGAAGCTTTTCAGGTAGACGCCATCCGGGGTTTGGCGGACGAGTTGGTCAAAAACATGCACGCCCTCGTTGCGGCCCTGTTCCAGCCGCTCCACCAACTGCTTGCGCGACAGCAGATCGTCGCGTTGTTTTTTCAAGGTGCCGATATTCTTGATCTGGCTGTCCAGCTTGGAGATTTCGCCTTGCAGGAAATCGTTGCGCTGTTGTTGATGGGACAGGCGGCCGCCGATGATCAGATAGCTGAGCACCACCAAGGCCAGCGAGGCCACCAGCGTAAGTCCCAGCATTACTTGGAAGCGCAGCCGGTGCGCTGCTTTTTTCTGTTCGCGGTGCGGGAGGAGGTTGATGCGTATCATCAGTCGAACCTCCGCATGGCCAAGCCACAGGCCACCAGCAGCGCCGGCGCGTCCATCAGCAGTTCCTTCAGACGGATATGGCTGGATTGCACCATGGTGCTGAACGGGTTGGCGATCATGGTGCTGATCTGGGTACGGCCGGCCACCGCGTCGTCCAGGCCCGGCAGCATGCTGCAGCCGCCGGCCAACAGGATGTAGTCGACGCGCAGGTATTGCGACACGCTGACCGTGGTGTAGAAGAACTGCAGCGCGCGCTGTATCTCCTGCGCCAGCGAGTCGACGAAAGGATGCATCAGTTCGGACTCATAGCCGTCCGGCAGGCTCATCCCGCGTTTGCCGCTTTCCGCTTCTTCGTAGCTGATGCCGTAGCGGCGCTGGATGTCGCGCGTCAATTGCTGGCCGCCGAACACCTGCTCGCGGTAATAAACTTGCTGGTTGTTGCGGATGACGTTGCAGTGGATGCGGGTGGCGCCGATGTCGAACAGGGCGAAGGTCTGGTTCATGCCCTGTTCCGGCAACTGCTGCTCGACTTGTTCAAAGGCCGTCATCATGGCGAAGGACTCGACGTCCACCACCTGAGCGCGCAGGCCAGCCATCTCCACCACCGCCACGCGCTCTTCCACTTTTTCCTTGCGGGCGGCGCAAAGCAGCACTTCCAGATCGTCTATGCTGGACGGCGCCGGCCCCAGCACCTGATGGTCCAGGTTCACCTCTTCCAGCGGGAAGGGAATGCTCTGATTGGCTTCGGATTCGATCAATTCCGCCAAGTTGTCGGTCTGGCTGACCGGCACCAGCAGCTTCTTATAAATCGCCATCGCCGTGGGAATGGCGATGGCGACATGGCGGGTGGGGCTGCCCAGCCGCTTCCAGGCGCGGCGCAGGGTTTCCGCTATGCCTTCGATGTCCACCAGATTGCCGTCGCTGATGGCGTCTTTGGGCAAGGTTTCAATCACATAGCGCTCAACCTGGCAATTTTTACCCGAGCGGGATAGCTCCACCAATTTGATGGCGGTGCTGCTGATATCCAGTCCCAACATTGGAACATTTTTAGCCTTCCCCAATCCAAGTTGTTCTAGCCAGGGAGGGGCGGATTTGAGTTTGTCGATAAGCATCAGGTGCCTCGATTGGTCCTATGCGACAGTTTTTTGGCCTGTCGCTGCCATTGTTTGTCTTGCCTGCTTTCACAAGACGTTATAATCCGGTTTCCAGTGAAAGCCCATTGTAAATATGCTAAGACGAATCCTCGCAATACTTGCAGGTCTGTTTCTAGGTGGAGCCGTATTGGTTGCTGGCGCAGGCGCCATTGCAATCATCATAACCTACCCGCGCTTGCCGAGTCTTGATGTACTGACGGACTATCGTCCGAAAATTCCCCTTCGCGTATATTCCGCCGACAATCAACTGATAGGCGAATTCGGCGAAGAGCGTCGTTCCTTCTCCCGAATCCACGAAGTGCCGCAGTTAATGAAGCAGGCGGTGATGGCGGCAGAGGACGAGCGTTTCTACCAGCACAGCGGCGTTGATTACGTTGGCGTGGTACGCGCGGCAGTTGGCAATCTGGTGTCCGGACACGCCCGTTCCGGCGCCAGCACCATCACCATGCAGGTGGCAAAGAACTTCTTTCTGTCCAGCGAGAAAACCTTTACCCGCAAGTTCAACGAAGCGCTGCTGGCCTTCAAGATCGAACACACGCTGACCAAGGATCAGATCCTGGAGCTGTACTTCAACCAGATCTATCTGGGGCAGCGCGCCTACGGTTTCTCCGCCGCGGCGCAGGCCTATTACGGCAAGCCGCTGGCGGACTTGTCCGTGGCGGAAATGGCGATGCTGGCCGGCCTGCCCAAGGCGCCGTCCGCCTACAACCCCATCGTCAACCCGGACCGTGCCCGTCTGCGCCAGCAATACGTGCTGCGCCGGATGCGCGAGCTCAACTTCATCACTCAGGAGCAATACGACGCCGCCTTGGCGGAGCCGATGAAGCTGGCCAGCCAGAGCGCGGACAGCAGCAGCCAGCCGGCGCAGTATGTGGCGGAAATGGTGCGCCAGGCGATGTATGAGCGCTATCGCGAATCGGCGTACACCGAAGGCTTCAAGGTTTACACCACGCTGGACAGCCGTCACCAGAAATGGGCGTACGACGCCTTGCGCGCCGGCCTGGTGGATTACGACCGCAAAATGGGCTACCGCGGTCCAGAGAGCACAGTGGAACTGTCCGGCGCCGAAGGCGAGCAGCAGACCGAGGCGCTGGATGACGCCATTAGCGAACTGCGCGACAGCGGCGACATGCTGCCGGCCATCGTCTTGTCCGCCAGCCCTGCGGAAGTGCGTGCCTATATGCGCGGCGGCAAGGTGGCGGTAATCAAGGGCAACGGTCTGGACTTCGCCCGCCGCGCCCTGGGCGGCAAGGTCAGCGCCGCGCAGCAGATCCGCCGCGGTTCGGTCATCCGCATCCGTGCGCATGAAAAAGGCTATTGGGAAATCGTGCAGATGCCGGAAGTGGAGGGCGCCTTCGTGTCCATGGACACCCGCACCGGCGCGATCCGCTCGCTGGTGGGCGGTTTCGACTTCAACCGCCGCAGCTTCAACCATGTGACCCAGGCCTGGCGCCAGCCCGGCTCCACCTTCAAGCCCTTTATCTACTCCGCCGGCATCGAACGCGGCCTGACGCCGTCTACGATGATCAACGACGCGCCGCTGTCGGTGGTGGGCGCGGACGGTCAGCGCTGGGAACCCAAGAACGACAACGGCAAATTCGCCGGCATGATTACCATGCGCAGCGGTTTGACCCAGTCCAAAAACCTGGTGTCCGTGCGGGTGCTGATGGCCACCGGCACCGATTACGCCCAGCAATACATCCAGCGTTTCGGCTTCGCCGCCAAGCAGCATCCGGCTTACCTGACCATGGCGCTGGGCGCCGGCGCGGTGACGCCGCTGCAAATGGTGGAGGGCTACTCGGTGTTCGCCAATGGCGGCTACCGCAGCAAGGGCTATTTCATCGACCGCATCGAAGACCAGTCCGGCCGCGTGCTGGCCAAGACCGTGCCCACTGTCGCAGGCCAGAACGCGCCGCAGGCCATAGACCCGCGCAACGCCTTCATCATGAGCTCCATGCTCAAGGACGTGGTGCGCTACGGCACCGGCTACCGCGCGATGAGCCTGGGCCGCACCGATCTGGCCGGCAAAACCGGCACCACCTCGGATTGGAAGGACGCCTGGTTCGTTGGCTACAACCCCAATCTGGTGGCCGCCGCCTGGGTGGGCTTTGATCAGCCGCGCTCGTTGGGCCGCTACGGTTACGGCGGCACCGCGGCGCTGCCGGTGTGGATCAATTACATGGCCAATGCGCTCAAGGGGCAGCCGGAAGTGGACATGCCGGTACCGGCAGGCATTGTGGTCAAGGCGGGCGCCGGCCAGCGCGGCGGTGACGAGTACTACTATGAAGAGTTCCAGAAGACCAATCCGGAACTGAAGGTGGACAACCACGGCGCAGTGCCGGGCGCGGGCGGCGACGCCAGCGGCGGTGCCAGCGAGACGCAGGACAAGCCTGCCGCGCAGGATGCGGTGGAGAACGTCAAGGACCAGTTGTTCTAGAAACGTGCTCCATTCAATGTGCACAGCCCCGCCTCCCGGCGGGGCTTTTGCATGGGCGGCTAGCTCAGATCACGCCTTGCGCCAGCATCGCCGCCGCCACCTTGCCGAAGGCCGCCACATTGGCGCCGCGTGCGTAGTCTACAGCGCCGTCCGGCTGGCCGCCGTGCCGCACGCAGGCCTCGTGAATCTCCTCCATGATACGGCGTAGCCTGGCGTCCACCTCCTGCGCGCTCCAGGGCAAATGGGTGGCGTTCTGGCTCATTTCCAGGCCGGACACCGCCACGCCGCCGGCGTTGGAGGCCTTGCCGGGGGCGTACAGCGCGCCGGCCCGCTGAAAGCGCTGCGCCGCTTGGGCGGGGCAGGGCATATTGGCCCCTTCCGCCACGCAGAAGCAGCCATTGGCCAACAAGGCTTCCGCATCGTCGGCGTCCAGCTCGTTTTGCGTGGCGCAGGGCAGCGCGATATCGCAGCGCAAGCGCCATGGGCGCTGTCCAAGGAGAAAGTCCAGGCCGTGGTTGGCGGCGAAAGCGGCCAGCCGGCCGCGGCGTTGGTGCTTGTGTTCGACCAATGCCGCCAGCAAGTCCGGGCTGAGGCCATCCGGCAGGCTGAGCGTGCCTTCCGAATCCGACAGGCTGATTACCCGGACGCCCAGCGCCAGCAGCTTTTCCGCCGCGTACAGCGCGACGTTGCCTGAACCGGACAAGGCGGCACGCTGGCCGGCCAGCGTCTGTCCGCGCGTGGCCAGCATGCGTTCGACGAAATACGCCAGGCCGTAGCCGGTGGCCTCCGGCCGCATCAGGCTGCCGCCGTAGCTGGGTCCTTTGCCGGTGAATACGCCTGAAAACTGATTGCTCAAGCGCTTGTGCTGGCCGAACAGATAGCCGATCTCGCGCGCGCCGACGCCAATGTCGCCGGCCGGCACATCGGTTTCCGCGCCGATATGGCGGAACAGCTCGCTGGCGAAGGCTTGGCAGAAGCGCATCACCTCGCCCTCGCTCTTGCCCTTGGGGTCGAAGTCCGCTCCGCCTTTGGCGCCGCCCAGAGGCAGGCCGGTCAAGGCGTTCTTGAAGGTTTGTTCGAAAGCCAGGAATTTCAGCGTGCCCAGCGTCACCGAGGGATGAAAGCGCAGGCCGCCCTTGTACGGCCCCAGCGCGCTGTTCATCTGCACCCGGTAGCCGCGATTGACCTGGACGTGGCCGTGATCGTCCACCCAGGACACGCGGAACAGGATGACGCGCTCCGGCTCCAGCAGCCGCTCCAGCAAGCCGTGGTCGAAGAAGTGCGGATGGCTACCCAGGAAGTCGTCCAGGCCGTGCAGCACTTCCGCTGCGGCCTGGTGGAATTCGATTTGTTCCGGGTCGCGCAGGCGAACCCGGTCCAATAAAGTTTGCAGAGCATGATGCATGGACGAGACCTTTGGTGTGGCGGGCCGAGCGGGTGAGCCGGCCCTGTGTTGTCATGGGTCGTGTAAAGAGCGGTCCGCAGCGCCGGAGCTTGATATGAGTTGTGAGCGAGGAGTCCGGCGAAGCGGCGGTATGTCTGCCTGGCCGCGGGTGGCGGGCAAGCTTGCCGCGGAGCGGCGGGGGCGAGCGGGTCCGATCGGACGCGGGGCCGTGAGCCGCGTTGCTCGGGGTGGCCGGATGACGCGGGAATCCCCAGTGTAACCGATATCCCCGCTGCTCTCCCCCCGGCCTGGTCGTCATGACGGGCCGCTTCCCATCGGTATATTTTCCTTGGGGTGCAAACTTGGCGCTTGGGGGCGGTCTATCTCTCTTTGCAAACTATCCGGAGGAGTCGGCCCCATGCTGCAGAATTACTTTCCCATCCTGTTATTCATCGTTGTCGGACTGCTGGTGGGAGTGGTGCCGCTGCTGATGGGCAAGTTGTTGGGGCCCAACCGGCCGGATCCGGAAAAACTATCGCCGTATGAATGCGGCTTCGAGGCCTTCGAAGACGCGCGCATGCGCTTCGATGTCCGCTACTACCTGGTGGCCATCTTGTTCATTCTGTTCGATCTGGAAGTCGCCTTCATGATCCCCTGGGCCGTGACGCTGAAGGAGCTGGGCGGTTTTGGCTTGGGCGCGATGGCGGTGTTCCTGGGCGTGCTGGTCGTCGGCTTCATCTATGAATGGAAAAAGGGCGCCCTGCAGTGGGACTGAGGATAGGCTGAGCCAGCGCTCTCGCACCCGCGCCCGCATTGCCGGCGCGGGTTTGTTTTTGGGGACGCGCCTCAGGATAAGACGCGCCGGCCGGCGCGATGTAGTTCAGGCGGGCGTTAAAAACGCTTTCAGAATGCTCATGCACCACCTGTACGTTCCGTTTCTTCAACCGTTTTCGTCTTGTTTCACCTTGGCTCGCGAGATCGTAAACACGTTCTTAGCGCCAAGGCCCAGTCCTGCGCGCGGATCGCCGTTTCACAGGAGGCGAACGCGTGCCGCAAGCGCGGTGTTGCTCAACAAGGATGTCGATGGCGCTCATGACCTGTACTCGTGGGATGGGGGCGCAGTATGGCCGCGGCGGCGGCTGAATGACCCGGATCAAGAAATTCCAAACCATGACTCAGTCCCGGCGCAGCGCTCGCCGGGTGGAAAGAGCGGGGCGGCGGCGTCCAGATCGGAGAAGGGAAATGGGGCGGATCATGGCGCCCTCCTTGCGGTTGGCGGTGGCGGATGGCGCCGTGTAGGCCGCCGGACTGCTGGAAATCGTTGATTCGAATCAATGCTCCCGGAATGCCCGAATCCGTACAGTTCGGCCCGAGTACCGCGCCGGCGGTGCAAGCATTCGAGGAGGACATGATGAGCGCGAGCTTCACCAAATCGACCGCCCGCAATATTTTTTACGGCGGCTCGGTTTTCTTTTTTCTGTTGTTTCTGGGGCTGACCCTGGACACCACCCTGGCCTTGCCCAGCCATAACGCCAAGGCTCAACTCACCGAGCAGGCGGTGCGCGGCAAGAAAATCTGGGAGACGCGCAGTTGCGGCGGCTGCCACACCCTGCTGGGCGAAGGCGCCTACTTTGGGCCGGAGCTGGGCAACGTCTACGTGCGCCGCGGCCCGGAATTCATCAAGGGCTGGATGCAGGCGATGCCAACCAACGCGCCGGGCCGCCGCCAGATGCCGCAGTTCCATCTGAACCCGGCCGAGCTGGACGACCTGGTGGCCTTCCTGAAATACGCGTCGCAGATCAACACCAATAACTGGCCGCCCAATATCGAGGGCTGATCCCGTCCCATCCCTTTCCCTTGGAGAACACAATGAGCAACGCTACCGTGGCCACGCCGCCGCGCGGCGCGGCCGCCGCCGTCGCGCAGGTGCGCTACCGCTCGCAGGCCGTGGCCAAACCCTATTTCATCGCCGCCATCGGCCTGTTTATCGGCCAGATCGTGTTTGGCCTGATCATCGGCCTGCAATACGTGATCGGCGATTTTCTGTTTCCCGCCGTGCCCTTCGGCACCGCCCGCATGGTGCATACCAACCTGCTGATCGTCTGGCTGCTGTTTGGCTTCATGGGTGCCGGCTACTACCTGATCCCGGAGGAGAGCGAGCGCGAACTGCACAGCCCGCGGCTGGCCATCATCACCTTCTGGGTGTTCCTGGTGGCCGGCGCGTTGACCATACTCGGCTACCTGGGTCTGCCTTACCATGAGCTGGCCCGGCTCACCGGCAACGACCTGCTGCCCACCATGGGCCGCGGTTATCTGGAACAGCCGCTGATCACTAAAGTGGGCATCGTGTTGGTGGCGCTGTCCTTCCTCTACAACCTGTCCATGACCCTGCTGGCCGGCCGCAAGACCAGCATCAGCATGGTGATGATGCTGGGCCTGTGGGGCCTGGCCGTGTTCTTCCTGTTCTCCTTTGTTAACCCCGACAACCTGGTGCTGGACAAGTACTACTGGTGGTGGGTGGTGCACCTGTGGGTGGAAGGCGTGTGGGAGCTGATCATGGGCGCGATGCTGGCCTTCGTCCTGGTCAAGGTGACCGGGGTGGACCGCGAGGTGATCGAAAAATGGCTGTACCTGATCATCGCCATGACGCTGATCACCGGCATCATCGGCACCGGCCACCATTACTTCTGGATTGGCGTGCCGGCTTACTGGCAACTGTGGGGTTCCATCTTCTCCGCGCTGGAGCCGGTGCCCTTCTTCATGATGACCCTGTTCGCCTTCAATATGGTCAAACGCCGCCGCCGCGAACACCCCAACCAGGCCGCCACGCTGTGGGCATTGGGCACCGGGGTGATGTTCTTCCTCGGCGCCGGGGTGTGGGGCTTCATCGGCACGCTGTCGGTGGTCAATTACTACACCCACGGCACCCAGGTGACCGCCTCCCACGGCCATATGGCCTTCTATGGCGCTTACGTGATGGTGGTGCTGACCATGATCTCCTACACCATGCCGCTGCTGCGCGGCCGCGAGGCCAATTGCGCGCAGGCGCAGAAAGTGGAAAAAACCGCGTTCTGGGTGATGACCCTGTCCATCGTGGCCATCACTTTGTGCCTTACCGCCGCCGGCGCAGTCCAGGTGTGGTTGCAGCGGATGTCCGTCGCGCCGCTGTCCTTCATGGAGACGCAAGAAAGGATCATGCCCATCTACTGGGGGCGCTGGGTGTTTGGCATCAGCTTCTTCTGCGGGCTGGTGTTGTACGTGATCAGCTTCTTTGTGACCGGCAAGCGCGAGGATTGATGATGGCGCAAGCAAGGATGGCGACGCGGAAGGCCCCGGCATGGAACTGAGCGCGCCGCCGGAGCGCCGCGTGCCGGGTGATCTGGCGATGTGGTGTTTCATCCTGGCCGAGCTGGCGGTGTTCGGCGTGTTCTTCCTGGCTTATGCCTGGGCACGCCGGCAACAGCCGGCCTTGTTCGCAGCGGGGCAGGGCAAGCTGGAGCTGGGCCTGCCCACGCTCAATACCCTGCTGTTGCTGGCCGGCAGCGCCGCCATGCTGGCCGCGCTCAGCGCCTTTTCCGCTGGGAGGCAATGCGCCGGGCGGCGCTGGCTGGCGCTGACCTTGCTGGCCGGCGGTGGCTTTCTCGGCTTGAAAGGCTATGAGCTGGTGGGTAAAGCCTTGCAGGGCATCACCTTGTCCAGCAACGATTTCTGGATGTTCTACCTGTCGTTGACGGTGTTTCATTTCCTGCATGTGGTATTGGGCATGGTGATTGTGGCGGCGGTGTGGCGGCTGGCACGCAACGGCCGTTACACGCCGGAGTCCATGAACGAGGTGGAAACCGCCGCCGCCTATTGGCATATGGTGGATCTGGTGTGGTTGTTGCTGTTTGCTCTGGTCTACGTGGCGAGATAAAGCGGCCGCGCAAAGCCTTATTTCGCATCAAGGCGGCTGCCGCGCCGCATCGGCATCATGCCCTCATGACTTATCCCACCCCTTTTACGCAAACCGGCCTGTGGCTGCTCTTGTCCGGGCTGACCCTGCTGGCGGCCTGGCTGGCAGAAGGCGGCCGGTTGCCGCATCTGGCGCTGATCGCTCTGGGCTTGGCCTGGCTCAAGGGCGTATTGCTGGTGGAGCGCTATATGGGCTTGCGCGAGGCGCCGCGCTGGCTGCGTGCGCTGGTGCAGGGCTGGCTGGCGCTGGTGTCGGCCGCGCTGCTGCTCAGCTTTATCTGAAGGAACGCCGATGAACGCGCCTGAACTCCTGACTATTCCTGTCCCCTTCTATCAGCCGCAAGGCGCGGAGTGCGAGCTGTTCGAAGCCGCCTGGCGTCAGCAATTGCCGGTGCTGATCAAAGGCCCCACCGGCTGCGGAAAGACCCGCTTCGTCGCCCATATGGCGGCCCGGCTCGGCCTGCCGCTGATCACCGTTTCCTGTCACGACGACCTGAGCGCCGCCGACCTGGTGGGCCGCCACTTGATCGCCGACGGCGCCACCGTGTGGTGCGACGGCCCGCTGACCCGCGCGGTGCGCATAGGCGGCATCTGCTACCTGGACGAAGTGGTGGAAGCGCGCAAGGACACCACCGTGGTGTTGCACCCGCTGACCGACGACCGCCGCATCCTGCCGGTGGAGCGCACCGGCGAAGTGCTGCAAGCGCCGCCGGGCTTCATGCTGGTGGTGTCCTACAACCCCGGCTACCAGCATGTGCTGAAAACGCTGAAACCCAGTACCCGCCAACGCTTCGTCGCCATGGCTTTCGATTTTCCGCCGCCGGAAGTGGAAATCGGCGTGCTGATGCTGGAAAGCGGAATCGGCGAAGCGCTGGCGCGCCAGCTGGTGACGCTGGCCGGCCAGCTGCGGCGTTTGTCCGGCTACGACCTGGAAGAAGCCGCCAGCACGCGGTTGCTGGTGTACGCCGCCAAGCTGATCCAGGCCGGCCTGCCGCCTTTGCAAGCCTGCCGCACCGCGCTGGCGGAACCGCTGAGCGACGACGCCGACACCGTGGCGGCGCTGCTGGCGGTCATCCAGACCCAATTCCCGGACTGAGCGGCATGGAAGACATTGTCGGCGGCTGGTGGGACACACTGGCGCGGCGCGCGGCGCGGCGCGGTTTCCCGGAATGCGCGGTAGAGCTGGCCCAGGTGACGGCGCAAGCGCCGCTGTTCTTCCGCGCCATGGGCGGCGACCCGGCGTTGACGCTGCGCTCCACCGTGGGCACCGAGCACGGTGCGCGGCGCGGCTGGCTGCAGCGGTTGGCCGGCACCGGGTCCAGGGTGGAGCTGGCCTGGCGAGACAGCCAGGTGCTCTATCTGCCGGAACGCATCGACAGCTTTCCCAGCGCGGGCCTCAACCGAGACTGTTACTTCTGGCTGCTGGCCCAAGCCGCTTACGCCGCCGGCAGCGATGGCGACTGGCTGAGCCGCAACCGCCTGGCCGCGTCACGCGCCTTGGCGGACATGCCGGGCCTGGCTGCCGTTTACCACCGGTTGGCGGCGGCCGCCTTGGAACTGCGGCCGAATCCCGCCAGCCTGCCGCCGGCGGAGGCCGCAGTGGAGCGCGCGATACAGGCGGCGCTGAGCCGGCCGGAACACGCCGTGACGCTGCCGCCGTTGAGCAGACCGCCGCAACCGGTGCCGCTGTGGCTGCACCCGGAACCGCCGCTGACGGACGCCGACGGGCAGGCCAGCCCCCACGCCGACGGCGAACGCGGCGGCGGCAAGGACGCCCAGCGCCAGCGTCGCCGCTATCGCGCCCGGCGCATGGAACAGGACCCGCGCAAGAACGGCATGCTGATGGTGTTCCGCGCGGAAAGCCTGTTCACCTGGGACGAATACGTCAAAGTCAACCGCCACAATGACGACGACGATGACGGCAACGGCGAAATCGCCGCCGAAGACATGAACCGGCTGACCCTGGACCAGGACGCCCACACTCGCGGCAGCCGGCTGCGTTTCGATCTCGACCTGCCGGCCGCCGCCTACGACGACACTCCGCTGGGGCCGGGCATCAAGCTGCCGGAATGGCACTGGAAGCGGCAATGCCTGGTGGAGGACCACTGTCTGCTGCGGCCGATGCTGCCGCGCGACGCCGCGCCGTCCCCGCTGCCGGAGCGTTTACAGCCGCTGGCGCGTCGGCTGCGGCGGCAATTCCAGTCGTTGGCGCCGGAGCGCTGCCGACGCAGCGGCGAAACCGCCGGGCCGGACATCGACCTGGACCGGCTGATCCGCTTCCTTGCGGAACGGCGCGGCGGCGCGGCGCTTAGCGAGCCGGCGCTGTATCAGGACTGGCCGCCCGGCGAGCGCAGCCTGGCCTGCCTGACCCTGGCCGACCTGTCCCTGTCCACCGAAAGCTGGCTGGGCGAAACCGGCCGGGTGATCGACGTGATCCGCGACAGCCTGCTGCTGTTTGCCGAGGCTTTGAGCGCCAGCGGCGACGATTTCGGCCTGTACGGCTTCTCCTCGCTGCGGCGGCAGGAAGTGCGGCTGCAAATCCTGAAAGACTTTGCCGAGCGTTACGACGACGCCGCCCGCGGCCGCATCCTCGCCATCCGCCCCGGCTACTACACCCGCATGGGCGCGGCCATCCGCCAGTGCGCCCGCATTCTGAGCGAGCGGCCGGCGCGGCGGCGTTTGTTGTTGCTGATCTCGGACGGCAAGCCCAACGATCTGGACCATTACGAAGGCCGCTACGGCATAGAAGACACGCGCCAGGCGGTGCTGGAAGCCCGCCGCGCCGGCCTGACACCGTTCTGCGTCACCATAGACCGCGAGGCGGGCGACTACCTGCCGCATCTGTTCGGCCGCAACGGTTATGCACTCGTGCGGCAGGCGGAGCGCTTGCCGCAGGCGTTGACCAGGCTGTATGCCAGCCTTACCGCATGAACGCGGCCAACAAAACCCCTGATGCTGCGTCGGCGCGCCTTGCCTCAGGGATTGTGTTAGCCGCTCTAGCGGGCGGAATGGCCGTTGTTTGATCAGGCTCCAAGTCCGCTTGAGTCATGACTGGCAAGCTGAAAGTCACCCACAACGAAGACCCTCATGGCCAAAAAATTCCCGCTTCACCCCGCCCACCCCGAACGCATCTGCTGGGGTTGTGATCTGTATTGCCCGGCCCACTCCCTGCAATGCGGCAACGGCTCCAGCCGCACCCAGCACCCGGCGGAAGTGCTGGGCGATGATTGGTATCTGCACGGCGACTGGGGCCTGGACGATTCGCCTGTCGTGCTCAAAGACGGCTGACAAGACAATCCCCCGTTTCTCCCGCCACGCGGCCGGCTCTAATCACATCGAACTAGGCCGCTGCTGCCAATGGCGCATGGCCGTTGGCGGAGCGCGATTTTATAGTGTAAGCCTCCACCCTTATCGAGCCACACCGTCATGAGCCATCTGGACATCCCATCCTTCCTGCGCCACCAGCCGCTGTTCCAGCAACTCTCCCCGGAACAGATACAAGCGCTGGTGCCGCACACCCAAGAACTGCGCGGCCTCAAGGGCCAGGTAATCTTCCAGAAGGGCGACCCCTGCGACGGCATGTTTCTGGTGGTGTACGGCCGGGTGAAGCTGGCGCTGTCCTCGGCGCAGGGCAGTGAAAAAGTGATGGAAATCGTCCACCCCGGCCAGAGTTTTGCCGAGGCGGTGATGTTCCTGGGCCGGCCCTGCCCGGTAATGGCCCAGTTTCTGGAAGACGGCATGCTGCTCAAAGTGGAAGCGGCCGGCATCCTGCAAGCGATAGACCACGACCCGGCCTTTGCCCGGCGCTTGCTGGCTGGCCTGTCGCTGCGCCTGCACGGCCTGGTGCGGGACGTGGAGCGCTACTCCATAGAAAGCTCTTTGCAGCGGGTGATTGGCTATCTGCTGCAACACATCCCGGAGGAGGGCGATAGCCTCACGCCGCAGGTATCGCTGCCGGTGAACAAAAGCCTGATCGCCTCCCGGCTCAACCTGACCCCGGAAACCTTCTCGCGCATGCTGCACCAGTTGATCGAAGCGGAGCTGATCCAGGTGGACGGCCGCGACATCACGCTGGTGGATGTGGAGCGGCTGAAGGCCTTCGGCAGCTGCGCTTAGAACGCCCCGGAGCGTAGCGATACCCACCTGCAACAGGTCTGCCCAATAAGCGGCCGGATAGCCGCCTATTGGCGGTTATCGTCTAAGGCCCCGCCCATATGCCCCCTGAGTCACAGCAAAGGGTTGAAGTGCTCCAAGCCCTGTTTCAAGCGCTGCTCTATCGGTTCCAGCAAGGCCAAGGCCTCTTCGCTGCTGAACAGCAGCGGCTCGTCGCGTCGTTCCAGCAAAGTCAGCAAGGCCAACAGCCCAGTGTGGGCGGCGCGCATATCCATCATCCCGCGCAGCAAGGCGGAGTCCAGTTCGACATAGCACTGGTTGATTTGCTGGCCCAACTCGTTCAGCAGCGCCGCATCGCCGGCAGCAGCAGGCAAGCGCTGGGAACATGAATACAACTGCTCTATCACCGGCACAGCGGCGGGTGCGACAGTTTGGCCTGCGCAGTGGGGACAGGCGGGCGGCGGCATGGCGGGGGGAAAGGTAGAGAAGGTCATCACGGTCTCCATGTCATCTTTGGAAACCTGCCCAGGCGAGGCTGGGGCAGGCACATGACAAGGTTGCAGGACCGGCTAACTCTACCAAAAACCGGTAGCCCGAAGGCTCCCTGCCACGGCCCGCCCCGAATGGGTACGGCGTGGCAGCAGACGTAACGGTGCCAAAGCGGACCGTTGTATCTGCGGGAGAGTTAAATGATGGGCCTGCAAACCCTGCGCGGTGTGATTGAGCACGGCGCGGGACCAAGCCTAAACAGGCTGCAGAGGGCGTCAAGAACGCTGGACGGGGTTGCCCCCGCCCGCGGCACGAAAAAGCCACGGCGGGGAGGCCGCGGCCTTTCGGTGGCAGAAGTCGCCGCTCAGGCACGCCACTGCTCGATCTGCGCCGGCGTACCGTGGAACTCCACATCATGCGCGCGCGGGCTCAGATCCAAGTCGGGATGCTGGCTCAGCAGCGGCGCCAGCGTATCCGCATGCGCGCTCAGGAAACGCGCCATCTGCTCGCTGCCCTCGGGGCAAGGCGTTTCCGCCGTCGCCTGCATTCGCTGATACAGTTCAGGCTGATTCACCGCGGCTAGATTGGTCGGCACATAGGGGCGGTTGGCGGCGGCGGCCTCGGCGATGGGGAAGGTTTCAGCAAAGGTGTGATAGCCACCAAAATTCATGAAGGCGGCGATCCCCAGGCCAGCCGCCAACGCCAGCTCAGGCTTGCCGTAAATCCGTTCCTCGCCCAGGGTATTGAGCGCCAGCAAAATATCGCAGGTACCCCCGGATTGAGCGCCTGCGGAAGGCAGGCCTTGCGTATTGCTCTCCATCGCAAACGCGCCGAAGGGCTGCCAACGGTTAATACCGGTGCCGTGCGTCATGGCATGCTGTTCCAGCATCTTGCCGATGCCTAGCTGTGCATAAGCCTCCGGCACCGCGCCCATGTCCGCCTCCGACATGGTGAACGGGCGGCTCAGATCGGCGATAGGCGCGCCTTCGCGCGGAATCGCATTGATATTCTGGTTGCGGTCGCCCAAGGCCTGGCGCAAAGCCGCGTCGTCCGCCCCATCGACGGTGCGCTGCACCACTTGGCCAAAGCCCAGGCCATATTTGGCGGCATCCTCGTACACCCCGTTCACCGCGCGCGCGCCGCCTTCTTCCGTCGCCACCATAGGCATGCGCTCGCTGCGCGCGCGGCTCAATGGATTATCGAAACCCGGCGTACGGGTCTTGCCGGCGAATTCCTTGAAGCGGGCGGCGAAGTCATCCGCCTGCGCGGACAGGCCCGCCTCGCGCAACAAGGCGCAGCAGGCGTCGGCGTTGGCCTGTTTGTGCTGGGAGAACAGTTCCGGCTTGGCCTGGTTTTCCACCGGGTTCATCAGTTGCCACACCGTGGTGCCGAACGCGCTCAAGGTACGGATCTTGGTCAGCAGTTCGGCGTGCCCCTGCTTGCCGGAACCATCGGCGCGGCCTTGCAGCGGGGTGCTCAGCGTATCCAGTAGCCAAGGCTGGAAGTCCTGCCCGCCATTCATCTGTCGGCCAATCTGGTCCGACTCCGCCGACAGCGGCTTGATCGCCGCTTGCAACACCGCGCCCAGCGTCTGTTCGCGACCCTGGAAATACACGGTGCGGCCAGCGGCTTCTCCCTGCCCCTCCAGCATGTGGCGCAGCAAGCCCGCCAATTGCCGTGCGTGCTGGTCGAACACATCGCCCATCTTGCCCGGCCGGTCCAGCAAGGACATGCTGGCGCCCGCTTCAAAAAACTTGCTGTTGCTGACCGCCTGCTGCTGGGCGGCCGACAAGGCCACGCCCTGCGGCCCGCTTTTGGCTGTCGCCTCCGGCTTGCCTTGGGCGTCCATGCCGAATATCGCGTTCAACGTACCGCCTGATCTGGATACAAACATGGCGAGCTTCCTTTCAAAGTTGAATTCAGCCGCCAATCTCCCACCAAGCGCCAATCCAAACTTTCAGAAAAAGACCACAGTAACAAGAAGGCCAACGACTAAGCTGAACACCGTCAAAATAAAGCGGCGCGCCGATTTGGCGCGCCGCTTGCGTGTGAGAGCCTGTTCAAAGTCTCGCGGGCAAGGACGAGGCAAGGCGAAAACGAGCGAAAAAACGGAATGGTCTAGCGGTACATGAGCATGTTGAGTTTGTACTCACCCTGCAACGCTTCACGAAGCGCAGCAGACATTGAACAAGCTCTGAGAACATTCCGTCTTCAACGCCCGGCCTGGCGGTAAGGCGCCATCACCTCCGCCAGTTCCGCCCTGTCTTCGTGCGGAGCCAGCACCGCCAGCTTGGACAGATCCATTTTGCCGTCCAGGAAGGCCAGCAGCCGTTCCAGATCGTCCAGATCGCTCATATAGTGGCCGGACGACAGCACCAGCGACCGGGCCTTGCCGTCGCGCAGCTCTATCATCGCCGCCGCCCGCACCGGCTTGCCGGCGCTGGTGCTGGTGTGGTGCAAGCGCCCCAGCACCGCGTCGTGGACGAACAGCCTGTCGTTTCGGTCCAGCACCAGGATGGCGTAGCCAGGCATGCCCAGCTTGCCGTTGGATCCGGCGGTGTCGATGAGCGCGCCGTCCGGCCGCCGCCATACGCCATCGACCACTTCGGCCAAATAGGGCTTGAGCGCGGCGGCGTCGCTCAGATAGCTGACTTGCGGCGCGTCGCCCAGGCGCGCCATGCGCGGCGGCTGACCGGGCCTCGCCAGATTGATTTCCAGCTGAGGGCGGGCATCCATCCAGGCGAAGAAGTTTTCCCTGGCATTGTCGCCGCTGGCCACCCATTGCCGGTGCGCCGGCTGCGCGTACTCCCGGTAGCGATGTCGCGGGTCGCGCGCTTCACGCAGTTCTTCGTCCACCAGTCCGGTTTCGCCTTCTCTGGGCATCAGGGAGGCGACGAAGCGGGCGGCGTCGCGGAAACGCTCCAAGGGGCGCGGCGGGGGTTCGCAAACGCTATCGACGCCCTTGACCGCTTGCGCCAGCCGGCTGGATGCCGCCGGCGGCGCTTCCGGGCGCGGCGGCGGCGTGGCCGCGCCGCTTGCCGTGATTCTCATCAGAATGTGTCCTCTTGTTCGTTGTCCATGCCCGCTAGCGCGCCAGCGGCAGTTCTTCCCAACCGGCGAAACTCTGCTTGTCCGCCTGCCATAAGGGGAACTGGCGCTCCATCATCGCGTCCAGCGCGTCCAGCGCGGCGTCCCCGGCGCGCCTGGAGCCGCTGACCGCGAAGCGCTCCATCGCGGCGAAGAAATCCGCGCCGTCCACGCCCTGGCGCTTCAGGTAGTAGCCGGCCTCTTGCCGCACCGCGGAGTCCGGTTCGGCCAGCTTGCGGCATAGAGCTTCCAGCGCCGGCCGTTGCGCCTCTCTCATGGCCGGCCAGCGCTCGCTCTCATCCACCGCCTTCAGGTGCAAATAGTGCATCAGCGGCGCGCTCAGGCTGTTGTCGCCCCAACGCTCGCCCAGCACCGCGGTGGCGGAGGAGCCGGCGTTAAGACCCAGTTCCAGCGACACCCCCGGCTGCAGCGGCACGCCGCCGGAGGCGGACACACCCAGGTTGCCGCTGGCGCTAACCCGGCTCAACTGGAGCCGGAAGCCGGCGGCCTCCGCCGGGAAATCCGCCTGGGTCTGGTATTGCGGCCGGTAAAAACGCAGCAGCAGGGTCAGCGCGCCGCCGCCTTGCAAGCCCACAGCACTTTGCAGCCCGGCCAGCGCAGCAGGCACTTCGGCTGCCAGGCCGTGAGGCGCAAGCTGCGCGCTCAGCGCGTCGCGCAAGGCGTCCAGCGGCCAAGAGCCGCTCAGATTACCGGACAGGATCAGTCTCACGTCCTTGTAATCCCCCGCCCTCACCGGGTTGTGATGCACCCGGGTGCGCTCGGTCAACGAAGCTTCCGCTTTCAGGCCCAGCGGGCCAAGCGCGCCGCCCAGGTCCAAAGCGATGCTGCGGTCGCGGATTTGCAGGCGCAGCACGTCGTGAAAGCTGGTGCGCTTGGCCAGCGCCGCCGCGTCGTGTCGGATGGGCGGCGCGTACAAACGCGGCGCCAATTGGTCCAGGCTTTGCAACAGGCTCTCGTCGCCCTTGCCCGCCGCGGTCAGCGTCAACGCGGCGTGGGCCAGCGCCATATTGGCCAGCGTTTCCTCGCGGCTTCCCGCGCGCCAGGCGGCCTGAATCGAGCGCTCCACCGCCGCGCCGCCCTGGCGCTTGCCGATGCCGGCGTCCAGTTGCTGGGCAACGGCGCAGAAATGTTCGAATTCGGCGCGCAAACCGTCCGCCGCGTCGCGCAGCTTCTCCGGCGCCAGTTCGCGCAGCGCCGCCATGTTCTGCGCGCAGCTAAGTCCGCTTAGCGGATGATTGCGCGCGTCCGCGCCCATCAGCGCGGCGGCTTTTTGTTCAATGCCGGCCAGCCGTTGCTGGGCGATCGTCGCGTTGCGCGCCGCGCCCTGTTCCTGGCGCAGGCCTTGCCAGATCGGCGTCAGCGCGTCGGCCTGAATGTCGATGCGCTCCACCGCCGCGCCAACGCCGGCCCCGACGCCGACCGCTTCGGCGCGGGCGGAAGCGCTGCCCTTGACGCTGTCCACCTTGCTGGGCGGCAGATAGGGCACCTGCGCGCCGGGCAGGGACGCCGCGCTGTCGCGCTGCCCCAGCCAGCCCAGCAACACGCCCAGCCGTTGTTGTTGATCCGCAGCCTGCTGTTGCAGTTGCTGGTACTGACGCAATTCATTGCCGTGGCTGGGGCGGAACAGGCGGATCAGCGCCCCCACCGCGGTGCGGGCGCTGAGGCCCAAGGTGTCGCGGCGCGAGCCGTGAGCCAACTGGTCCGCCTTCAGTTTGACGAAGGCGGTGGCGCTGGCGTATTCGGTCGCCACGGTGCGTTGGCGGCGGCCTTCCACCGCGCCGGACAAGGAGGCGACGCCGACGCCGCCCTGAACCCCGGCGCGCGCGGACACCGCCCTGCCTTGGTTCTGGAACACGAAGCCTTCGTCGTCGTTGTCCATTCCGCGGCTCCAGGCCAGGCCCACACTGAGAGTGGCCTTGGCTCCGGCGCCGGCTTCTCCCAGCCCCAGGCCGACGCCGACCGCACCGCCGACGCTGCGCTCCTGGCTGGCGCCCGGCTGATCAAAGCGCTGGAATTGCGGCAGCAGCTGCGCTTCCGCCTCCGTCCGCGCCAATTGCGCCCAAGCCGCCTGGCCCAACAAGGCCAGCCGCTGGCTCAGCTCCGCCAGCGGACTGCCCGGCGTCGCCGTGCGCGCCAACGCCTCCATGTCCAGCGACAGCCGCGCGCATTCCTTGATGTCCAGCGGCGTCCGCGCATCGCCGGCCGCCAGCGTCCGCCGCAAGCTTTCCACGATGGCCACCGTCTTGGGCGTCACTGCGTGGCTGCGCGGAAGGATGTTCAGCGCCTGCACCCAGCGCGGCCAGCGCGAGCGCTCCGGCTCCGCCTGGCGATACGCTTCGCGTTTCATCGCCAGCAAGGTCTGGCCCAGATCCTCGCGCCGCAAACGCAGCTTGTCGTCGCTGAGCACCACCTGGCTGCCCCGCGCCGGCGGCGCGTCTTCTACGCTGCGTTCCGCCGCGCCCCGCGCGCCGTTGAACGCCGCGGCCAGGCCTTGTGCCGGCCGCGAGGCCGAAGATTCCGATAAACGGCGGAAGCCCTGCAACCGCACCGTACCCGCCCCGCTTGCAACTGTGTCCAACATGGATGCCTCCTCGCGCCGCATCGCGGCTCAAACGCCGGGCCGAGCCCGCGCGCCTGTCTAGTTTTCGCCGTTGCCGGCCTTCAAGTTCGCGGCCATCGCCAGTGGCGACAGCCTTTCCGACTGCAGCCGCTGCTTCAGCTCCGTCAAGCTCGGCAGCAGCTCTTGCAATTGCCCGCGCGTCTCAGCGCTGATTGTCTTGTCTGCCGCGCCTTGGGCCGCCAAATCGCAATATTTGGCACAGTCCCGAGCCAGCCCGGCTTGCACTGCCTGCCAGGCGTCGGCGTCGCAGGTTCCCGGCTTCTGTTCGACAGCCGGCGCCTGCGCCGTCATGCCGCCGCCGCTCAGCGCGGCCGCGAGCAGGCTTTGCGGCCGCGCGGACGCCACGCTTGGCTGCGACTCGGACAGCCCCCCCAAACCGGGGGGATTGGCGATCGGCTTCGACGAAACATTAAAAGGCATTTCAAACGCTCCTGATTTGGCGGCGAGGCCAGAACGACGGTGATGAGAGGCCGCCGGCGCATGCCCGGCGACAGCGTCAAACTACCCCAACACGCCTGTCCGAACTTGCATAAATCGGCCGCGGCCCAGCCCCCGCCGCCCCCCTCGTTTTTGAGAGTTTTCCCATTTGTAGCAAGCACTCCCTCACGTAGTATTCCTACACACCCCAAATTTATGCGAAGGAAATCAAAACCCTATTTATCAACCCCATGGCATAAGAACAGGATGAACAAGACCATGTCATTCGCTGAACATTTTTTGCAAGCTGGCCCTCGTCGGCAAAAGTACCATCCACTCTCTCTGTTTTTATGACCGGATAAAGGCTTTGAGCGTCAGTTGACGACACTGGCAATTCCAGGCGATAGCGGGCGGGAAGCGGCGGATACACGTCGCGCGATGCGAATCCGCAGCCGGCCCCAAGAACCAGCGCAAATCACCCAACAGATCCACCGAACAAAAAACACGCCGACATGCAGCGATGCTACGGGGAATAGCACACAAGTCGCGGCATTGGTCGACTCGATCCGCATGGTCCGCCGTGCGCTATTGCGCCGTGCGCGCAAGAGGAACTAGAAGATGGCGTTACATAAAGATGGCTTCATGAACAGGCAATTTGTTTTTGGCGACTTCGTCTTGCACTTCGACGGCATGCTGCTGCATCGCGAGCAGCAAATCAGCATTCCGCCCAAGGAACTGGCGGTGCTGACCGCTCTGCTGGAAGCGGCGGGAGAGCTGGTCAGCAAGGACGCGCTTTTGGACCGCGTCTGGCCGGACGGCGAAGTCAACGAGGAATCGCTGACCCGCTGCATCTACGCGCTGCGGCGCATCCTGCTGGAAACCAAGGACTGCCGCTACATCGACACCGTTTACGGCAAGGGCTATCGCTTCAGCCGTCCGGTGGCCATGGTGTCCAAACCCACGCCGCTCGCGGCTCAATGCTCTGTGGCGGTGCTGCCTTTCCGCACCCACCCTCAACTGGACGCGGTCAGCCTGCACAACGCTCTGGTGCAATGTCTGTCGCGCTACTCGCCGTTCGGCCTGATCGTGCTGCCGGCCACCATCACCCAGAACTGCCGCGACGTCACCGACATCGTGGCGATGATCGACCAGCTTCGCCCGGACTACTACCTGGCCGGCCAGACTCTGCAACAAGGCGGCGTCTGGAAGCTGCGGGTGGAATTGGTGCGCGCCGCCGGCCATCAACTGATTCACCATGAAAGCATAGAGCTAAGCCCGGAACAGCCCATCACCGCGCTGCAGACCCGGCTGGCCAGCCTGCTGCCGCAACGCATTCCCGGCCTGCGCTGGAATCAGGGGCAAAACAATGAACTGGGCTCTCTGGACATGGCCATCACCTATCTGAACGGCCGCCACGAACTGCAACAACACACCCCCTCCAGCCTGCGCCGCGCGCTGATGCTGCTGCGTCAGTGCGTCAACGCCGGCCCCAGCCACGCGCTGCCTTATTGCAGCTTGGCCGAGTGCTATCTGACCTTGGCCCAGCTGGGACTGTTCGACCAGGCCCAGGCGCTGAGCCAGGCGCAGCAGGCGGTGAACAAGGCGGTGGAGCTGGACGCGGCCAACCCGCAGGCGCTGGGCTTGCTGGCCCTGCTCAGCAGCATGCGCTCTCAGCAGGCGGTGGCCGAGGCCCTGTTCGAACAGGCGCGGCTGCTGGCGCCGGATGCCGTCGACATCCATTACTACCACGCCTGGCATTTATTCCTGTCCGGCAAGCTGGCCCAGGCGCAACAAGCGCTGGACGCCTGCCTGGAGCGCGATCCTTCGCGCATCTCCGCCAGCATTCTCAAACTGTGGCTGACCTATTACGAGCGCCGCATCGAAGACGCGGTGTCGCTGGGCAAGCGCCAGCTCTGCCAATACGGCCAGAACCATCCGGTGCTACAAAGCGTGCTGGCGCTGTTGCTGGGGCTGCAAGGCCAGTACGCGCAAGCCGACGAGCTGGTGCAGGCGGTGCGGGACTCCGGCGAGGAAGCGGGCCTGCTCGCCCTCAATCACTGCTATGTCGATTACTGCCGACACGGCGACGCCGCGGTGCCCGCGCTGCGGGCCTTCCTCGCCAAGGTGGACAGCCGCCAGGTGCGGTCCAGCCTGTTGCCGCTGATTCTGGCCGCGCAAGGCCCGGAGGCCGCAGTCCAGCACTGGCGCCAATTGCAGGCCGAAGGCTATCTGTGGATCAAGGCCTGGCGCCACGATCCGCGTCTGAGCGAACTGGCGGAACAGGCCCAGCCTTGCCAGCCGGAGGCCGCGTGATCCGCGTCGGCCTGTTGTCCGCTCTCTTGTTGTGCGCCGGCGGGGCGCGGGCGGACTGTTGGGATCGCGCCGGCCGCATGTTCAACATCGCGCCGGACTTACTCTACGCCATCGCCCAGCAGGAGTCCGGGCTCAAGCCGGACGCGGTGGGACGCAACCGCGACGGCAGCCGGGACCTGGGCCTGATGCAGATCAACAGCGCTCATCTGCCGCGGCTGCGTCAGTTGGGCGTCACCGAACCGCAGTTGATGGGCGACGCTTGCCTGTCCGTGATCGTCGGCGCCTCCATCCTGGCCGAGATGATGAAACGCTACGGTTACTCCTGGGAGGCGGTGGGCGCTTACAACGCCGGCACCGCGCCCAGCCGCCGCGCCTTGCGCATGCGTTACGCCGAGCAAGTGTGGCGGCGCTATCAGAAACTGCGTCAAGCCGCCCCACCCCCAAGCAAGGAGCTCTCATGATTCGCTCGCTTCCCCCGCAGCGCCCGCAGCCCGTGGCGGCCCCGGTCGCCGCCCCAAGAACCTGTCCGCAGCCGGCCTGGACCGCCCAGCTGCGCGGCGTCAGCCAAGCGGCCTCGCCTCAGCCAGCGCCGCGCACGGCTCAGCCCAGCCGCTCGGTCAGCCAACTGCGGCAAGCTTTCCAACAAGCGGCGTCCCAGCCGCCCGCGAAAACATTGGCTCGACCCGCCGGCAAACTGCGACTGCCCATGCCCCTGGCGGACAGTGCCTCAACCCGCGCCAATGCCGCTCCGACGCCCAGGCGCGACCCGATGGCGCTGCTGCGCCAACGCATGACGCCCGAGGCGCTCAAGGATTTTGAGCAAAAACTGGCTGACACCGCCGGCAAGTGCGCCCCGGTCAAGACGCCGCAGCAATCGGTAGCCGTCGTTCAAGCCGCGCCTGCCGTAATGGCCGCCGCGCCGCAGCCAACGCAGCCCGGGCAGATTCCGCCGCCGCCGCCGCCCCCACCGCCGCCCGTCAACGCGGCGGCCCCTGCTGCCGGCCCGGCGCGCGTCTGGAACAAGATCGCGGCGGCCAGCGCAGCGGATATACAGCAATTACGCGACGAGCAAAGCCAAAAACTGCGCAAGGAGCCGGGTTCTAAACCCTCGGCCGCCTCGCCGGCGGGAAATGAGCTCATCAAGGAATTGAAAGAGCGGCAGGCCCTTAGAGAACAAAGAATGGCAGCGCGGGCCGCTGACGCCCAAGAGCGCTAAACCCGCGCCGTCCCCGATCCCCCTTTACATGGCGGCCGCCGCTTCCACGGCACGCCGCCATGCTTTTTCCCTCCTCCCCGAATCTGATTCCCCACCCGAGATTTCATCGGTTTTCCATCAGGAATCCGTTCCGTCTTGTCCGTAAAGTGAATGCCAATATCGCAGAACCTTGCGCACTCACCGACAGACACCATGGCAGCTGAAGACATTACTCTCTCCGCGCCGGCGCCCATCGTGGTCCGCCTGCTCAACAGTCCGCTGCGCGGCTGCGAATTCCTTTTGCAACCGGGCAAGACCTTGTTTCTGGTGGGCCCGGCCGCCGCCCTGACCGAAGCCGGCCAGTTGCCGGAATTGCCGGCCGACGCTCTGTTCATTCCCCTGGAACAGGGGGGCGTCAATTTCGAAGTGCTGATTGATCGCGCCGAGCCAGACCGAGTGACTTTGCGCGAACTGGGCGACGCCGGCGTGGACGAGCGTCCGGCCGAATTCAACCGCCCGCTGCGCATCGGCGCGCTGGAACTGGCGCTGCGGCCGGAGCACCTGTCCTGGTCGCCGGAGGTGCTGGGTCACGGCCAGGACGCGCCGCAGCCGGAACAAAAACCGGCGCGTCGCCACGCCGCCGCCGCGGTGGCGCTGGCGGTGCTCGCCGTCCTGTTGCTGGCAGGCGGCGGCTATTGGCTGTGGAACACCCCTCAACGCCAGGCCTCGGAATTGAACGCGCTGCTGGGACGCGACAGCCAACGCTTCCAGGTGCTGCCCGGCCGCGACGGCGTGTTCTACGTCGCCGCCGCCAATGAGCGGGATAGCGCCTGGGCGCGGCAGGTACTGGCGCGCGGCGATTACAACCGCCCGGCGCGGGTGCTCAGCCCGCGGCAGGAAAACGAACGCGTCGGCCGCTGGCTGGCGGATCACTACCCGCACCTGCCCTATTACCGCTTGCAGCTGGACAACCCGCGCCGGCCTCAGCTTTGGGTCAGCCAACAGCGCGCCGCGCTGGGCGGGCCGGCCAGTCAGGCGCTGTCGCAGCGGCTGGCCGAGCAGATGCCCTACGCCGACGCGGTGGACATTGTGCCGGTGGACGACGCCGCCGCCGCGAGTCAGGCCGAAACCGGCCTGTCGCGCCAGGCGCTGCCCTTCACCCGCAGCGAGCAGCCCAACGGCGTCACCTTCGTAATCCAGGGCTCGCTGGACGACGGCGAACTGTTGCGCGCGCGTCGCTTCGTCGACGACTACTACCGCCAATGGGGCGGCCGCTACGTGCAATTCGCCATTGAATTGAAGGACGACTGGCTCAAGGGCAAGTCCTTCAAGTACGGCAACCAGGGTTACGTCAAGATGGCGACCGGCCACTGGTATTTCCCCAAACCACTCTAGAACCACAAGGTAATTCACCATGGCAATCGATCTCCCTAACAAAGACTGGACACTCAGCGATATGTCCGGCGAGTTCGACAACGGCGTAGCGCAACTGCAAGAGGAGTTGAAAACCGCGCTGGACGACCTGAACAAGAACCCGTCCAACCCCAAGATCCTGGCCGACTACCAGAGCAAGCTGTCCGAATACAACCTGTACCGCAATGCGCAATCCAACACCGTCAAGGTGTTCAAGGATATCGACGCGGCCATTATCCAGAACTTCCGCTAAACCTCGACGCCGGCCACGCGCCGGCGCTTCAGGAGTCCACCCATGATTCCCATCGCCGCCCAGTCTCTGGACGCGCTGGCCACTCAGGTCAGCGATATCACCCGCTCCGAACACAATCTCGTGTCGCTGGACGACCGCCTGATCCAGGCCTTCTCTCAAAACGCCGTCAATGTAGGCATGGAGAAGGACGCTATTCTGCAACGGCTGGAACAGCCGGGTCTGTTGAGCAACCCCGCCGTGCTGATGGAACTGCAGCAGCGCACTTCCAATTACAACCTGGAGGTGTCCATGATCAGCACCCTCACCCGCAAGACCGTGGGCGCGGTAGAAAGCCTGTTGCGCTCATGATCCGCCATGGTTTCAAAGCCGTATTGCTGGCATTGCTGCTGACCGGCTGCCAGCAGAAAGACCTGCTCAAGGGCCTGGACCAGCAGCAGGCCAATGAAGTGATTGCCGTCTTGCAACGCCACAATATCGAAGCCGACAAGACCGACCGCGGCAAGGCCGGCTTCAGCATCGCCGTGGCGCAGCCGGACTTCGCCGCCGCCGTGGACTGGCTGAAGGCCTACAACCTGCCGTCGCGGCCGCGGGTGGAAGTGGCGCAGATGTTCCCGGCGGATTCCCTGGTGTCCTCGCCGCGCGCGGAGAAGGCGCGGCTGTATTCCGCCATAGAGCAGCGGCTGGAACAGTCGCTGCAAACCATGGACGGCGTGCTGTCCGCGCGCGTGCACGTCAGCTACGACCTGGATTCCGGCGAGGGCGGCCGCGCCGCCAAGCCCATCCATTTGTCCGCGCTGGCGGTGTACGACCGCGACGTGGACCCGGAGCAGATGGTCAACGACATCAAGCGCTTCCTGAAGAACAGCTTCGCCGACATCGATTACGACAATATCTCGGTGGTGCTGTCGCGGCGCAGCGAAGCGCAGCAGCAGGCGCCCACCGCCCCGGCGGAAGAGCGCGGCTCCGGCCTGAGTTGGCTGATGGCCGGCGTGGCGCTGATCGCGCTCTTGGGCGCGGCCGCCGGCTGGCTGTGGCAGCGCCGGGCGCCCAAACCCGCCGCCGAGCCCCCCGCCTCCGAGCCGCAGACCGGACATGAGTAAGCCGCCCGCCGCCCGTTCCCCGGCGCTGCAAGCGCTGCTGTACGACCCGCTGGCCTATCTCCACCCGCGGAGGCTGGTCCTGCCATCGGCGCTGACCGCCTCCGCCGCCGCGCGCGCCGCGGCCAATGAACTGGTGATTTCCGCCTATCGGCTGGACAGCGACTGCGCCGACGCCCAGTTGGACCCGCTGGCGCGGCAATGGCTGCGCCACTGGCGGCGGCTGCCGCAAACCGCCTATCTGCTGGGCTGCCACGCCTTGCGCGCCGGCCTGGGCTGGCAGGCCGGTCTGCTGCGGCTGCCGGACTGGGCTCAGGAATTCGCCGCCGTGGCGCTGCCGCCGGACGCCGCCGCCGCGCAACGGCCGGCGCTCAGCCACGGCGCGCTGCTGCTCACCGGCTACGGCCGCCTGCAAGCTTGGCGCGAGCGGCTGCCGCGCCCCTTGGCGCAACGCTTGCCGCTGCTGTTCCCGCCGGAGGCCGACGCCGCGCCGCCGCAACCGGCGGCCGACGCCCTGATTTTGACCTTGGCCCTACAACATGCCCAGAGACATCCCCACACCCCGCCCGCCGACCGCCGCTGAAGGCGTGCTGGTGCGCCGCGGCCAGCTGCGCCGCGCCGCACGCGCTGATCAACTGGAGCGCGACGCGCGGCAACAGGCGCAGCGCGTGCTGCGCGAAGCCGAGCGCCAGGCCGAATCCTTGCGCCGGCAAGCCAGCCAGGAGGGCTACCAGCAAGGCATGCTCGCCGCGCTGAAACACGCGGCCGCCCATCTGGCCGCCAGCCAGGCCATGGCCTGGAACTGGCGCGAGCGGCTGGAGCAAGAGGCGCGCGCCATGCTGGCCGCCGCGGTGGACCATCCGGACACGCTGCTGCTCCTGCTGGACGAATGGCTGCGCGGCCTGGATCAGCCGGACGCCACCCTCTATCTCCAGCTGCCCAAGCGCGCCCGCGCGCTGCAGCCTCAGTTGATGACGCTGCTGGCGGAAAACTGGCCCGGCGCCATCCAGATCGACTACCACGCCGACGCGCGCTTCATGATGCGCTGCGCGGACCAGGCGGCGGAGTTCTCGCCGGAACAGTACGTGGAACCAGCCAGCCGCCAGTTGCTGCAATGCCTGGAGCCCTTGCCCCAGGACTGCCGCCGTTTGTCGGAACAGGCGCTGCGCGGCTTGATCGCGCAACTGGAACAAGACCTGGCGGCCTTGGCCGCCGCAGACAGGAGCCCGGAATGATCCCCTCGCTGACCCCTTACGCCATGGGCCGCGCCGCCGCGCCCGGCGACGACCTCATCCCGCTGCAACAGCGGCTGCTGGCCGCGGCGCAAGACGTCGACGGCGCCGCGCCGCCGGCCGAAACGCCGGAGACCGACGACGCCAAGCCGGTGGAGCCGCCGCCGCACAAATGGCCGGATTTCCAGTCCGATCCAGTAGCGATAGCCTTCCTCGCGGCGCTACGCGAGCTGCCGCCGCCTGCGTCCGACTCGCAAGAGGACAAACAGCGCTACGCCGATGCCGTCGGCAGGCTGCTGCGCGACTTCAAGGACCCAGCCTCCGGCGAACTAGCCTTCCGAACACTGCAAGAGCAAAACGACATGATCCAGCGCACGCTGGAACAGCTTGACGCCGCCTCACCGCTGCACACCGCGCTGATGACCTCGCTGGTGAGCAATATCGGTATTGAGAGCATGATGACTCAATGGATGCAGGACGCGATTCTGTCCGGCGGCGTGCCCAAGGAGATGGAGGACTGGTGATTTACACCGCGTCCCACAAGGCCCGCGCCGCCGCCGCGTGATAGAAAACGTCGCCGCTGCGCTGGAACTCTCGCTGGCAGGCGTACACCAGCTTGATCACATGTTCGTTGCGCACGTTCAGCACGCGCTGCAGCAATAAGGGCCAAGCCGGCTGCGCCTCCGGCAGTTCCTCCGCCTCCAGCGCCGGCGCGCCGATGGACACATAGGCGACGCAGAAAGTCTGCCACAAGGCAGGGCGCCACGCCTCCGCCGGCAAGCCGGGCAGATGCTCCAGCACGTCGCGCAGCGCCAGCGTCGCCGTCACCATGTGCAGCGCAGTGAAATTGTCGGTCTGCCAATACACCCGCAGCGCCGTCCGCGCCAGCGCGTCCAGCCAGTTCGCCGTTTTCGGCGCGCCGGGCAGCGCGGCGGCGAAACGCGGATCGGCCAACACCGCGTCGAAACGCTCGTGTATCCAGTCATCCGCGCTGTTCCAGCCGCCCATCGCCCGCGACAAGCTCGCCAGCCCATCCTCCACCGAAGCCGCCGGCGCATTCGCATTCAAACCGGCGGGCAGGCGCAGATAGCTGCTCAGATAATAGGCAAGACCCGCCGCCGCCTCTCCGTCGTGACCGGCGCGCAGGGCGAAAGCCAGCCGGATCAAGGGGTGGAAAGCGCCGCCGCCGGGCGAAAACGGCAGGCTGCCCAGCACCTCGCGCACGGTTTCTTCCACGCCGCGCGCCGCCACTCTCTCCTCCATCACCCTGAGCAGCGCCGGGAAAGCGTCCAACCGCCCCACGGCCGTGTCCCACCGTCCCCAGCCAATATCGTAGCGCGTCGCTTCCGCAGGCTCTGCGCGCTCGCTTTCCCAAAAATCGAAAAATGCGCGCAACTGGTGCGGCTCCGCCCCCATTTCCGCCAAGGCGGTCAGCGCCATCGGGCAATGGTTGGTGGTGTCGCTGTGCATCAGCGAAAACTCATGGTTGGCGTCCAGTAAGGCATGCAGTTCCGTGTGACGGCTTGGCGCGTTCATGGCGTCCTCCTTGAAAAAATCTTGGCCTCACGATAAAAGTTAAAGTCAACTTTAAGTCAAGCGAGTCCGCGCATGCCTGCTGTTCCCACTGCCAAACCCTTCCCCTGGCTCAGCATAGGCGAACTGGCGCGCCGTTCCGGCGTGGCCGCCAGCGCCCTGCGCTATTACGAAAGCCAAGGCCTGCTGCACAGCGCCCGCTCCGCCGGCGGCCAGCGCCGGTACCCGCGCGACGCGCTGCGCCGCGTCGCCTTCATCCGCGCGGCCCAGATCGTCGGCATCAGCCTGGACGACATCCGAGGCTCGCTGGCCGCCCTGCCCAGCCAGCGCACGCCCACCCCGCGCGACTGGGAAGCGCTGTCCGCGGACTGGCTGCCGCGCCTGCAACAGCGCATAGACGAACTGACCCGGCTGCGCGACCGGCTGGGCAACTGCATAGGCTGCGGCTGTCTGTCTCTGAGCCAATGCGCGCTGTACAACCCCGGTGACTGCGCGGCCAGCCAGGGCGATGGGCCGCGCTACTTGATCGGCGACCCCCCGGCCCAACCGCCGGGTCAAGACGGCGGCTGAGAAGGTAGTTACGATCTGGCGAGCTAGAGCGAGACAAGGCGTTGCGGCTGAGCAAGCAGGGTGCGCGCGCGGCGCGCGAGCATTTTGAAGACGGCTCTCATCGCATAAGGGCTCAGTTGCTCGTAAACAGGTTCTGAGCGCTTCCTGAAAGCCGTCGCCGGAGCGGCGCGATGTAATGGCGGCCATTTCAACGCCACTGGAGCGCCATCATGCTATTGCCTCTCGGCTTTCCCTCTGGCCGGCCCCACGCCAGCCCTTCGCACGCCCCGGCCCCCGAAACTCCCGCCGTCCAGACCGGCAGCCTTAACGGCAAGCCGGTGCGCATAGACGACAGCGCGGAAAGCCGCGGCAAGGCTCACGCGGTCTTGAGCGTACGATAGCAACTTGGATCCTTTGGAAAACTCGATGCTCGGCACGCAGCGCTCGGAGACTCAATCCAATATCCGCAAAGCCATCCTGCAAAGTTGGCTGAACACGCCTGCCGCCCCTGCGGACTCGTCAGCCGAGCCTCCTTCCTCGCCGGCGGATAAACCCGTCACGGAGGAACCGTGGCGTGCTCAGTACGCCACGGTCATGAAGCAACTGCTCACCCAGCGTCCACAGCGCTCGGAATAAGCGCCATGCCCCGGCCGCTGCTCGCGGCCGGCTTCCATCCACCCGTCCAAGAAGAAAAAAACATGTCCACGCCTTTCCAACACGCCGTCGTCGAACTTTGCCAATCCCTGTCGCTTCCGCCTCCGGATCAGATGGACGACAGCCTTTTCACCCTGCAAGTGGGCGAACACGCGGTGCACCTGAGCGAGCAGCCCGCGCGTCAGCTGCTGATGTTCTGTTGCCTGTCTCCGCAGCAGGCGCAAGCGGACGCGTCGCCGCTGCGGCAGAACCTGTTCAGCGACGATCCGCTCAAGCCAGTGATCGGCCAATCCGCGCACAGCCAGGACTGGGTGCTGTGGAACCGCCAGCCGCTGGCGCATTGCGACGCCGCGGCGCTCCAGCGGCAGCTGGAACGCATCAGCGACTGCGCCGAGCGGTGCTGCCGCGCGCCTGAACCAACAGCGTCGGCCTTTGCGCCGCAAGCGCTGCGCCAGCGTCACGCCCGGCTGCATTGCTGAGCAGGACAAGGTCGGCACGAAAACGGCCGAGGCCGCCGGCATGCTCGAATACGCCGGCCAAGCCTCGGCCTCGCTCAATCAGCGGCAACCGCCGCCTACAAGGCCACCACCGGGAAATCGATCTCGGTGCCGGCGACCAGATTGGCGTAATTGGTCAGCGTGTTCAGCGCCACCGCGGCGATCACCTCCACCAGCAGGCCGTCGTCGACGCCGGCGGCGCGCGCCGCGGCCAGGTCCTGATCGGACAGCACCCCGCGCTGGCCGACGATTTGCACGGTCAGGCGGGCAATCGCGTCGGTCTGCGCATCTGCGGCCTGGCCTGCCCGCGCCGCCTGGATGTCCGTCTCGCTCAAACCCGCGCCCTTGCCCATCAAGGTATGGGCGGACAGGCAGTACTGGCAGGCGTTGGCCTGGGCGGCCGCCAAGGCGATCACTTCACGCTGACGCGCGCTGAGCCTGCCCTTGGCCAAAGCCTCGGAGAAGCCCAGATAAGCGTTCAACACCGCCGGCGACTGGGCGAAGGTGGAGAACAGATTGGGCACCATGCCCAGTTTGGCTTTGACGGCGTCCAGGGTGGCGCCCAGTTCCGGGCTGGCCTGATTGCGGTTTACGGTGGGGATGCGGGACATAATGGGCTCCAGACATTCAAGTTGAACAACGATAGGGACTGCACGGAAGCCATATTGCAATACAATCGATGTCATATCGTCTCGAAAACTTTGCAGATCGTATCGAAATGGACCTGTTGACGCCCCTGTTGCAGCAAAGCGCGTTTTCCGCGCGCGTGTTCCATCATGGCAATCTATGCCATCTGGCGGACTTCGACCCTGGCGCAATGGCCGGTCATCTGCATTTGTTCAAAGGCGGCCGCCTGAGTTGCACGCTGCGCGACACCCTGGTGCTGGATACCGACCGCCCTTGCGCGCTGCTGTTTCCGCGCCCCAGCGCCCACACCCTGCTGCCGGTGGGCGAACGCGGCGCCGACCTGGTCTGCGCCACGCTGGACCTGGGCTTCAAGACCGGCGGCCCGCTGGCGATGGCGCTGCCGGAATGCCTGGTGCTTTACCTGGACGACGCCCCCAACCTGCTGCCCACGCTGCAACTGCTGTTCGACGAAGCCTTCTCCGAGCGCTTCGCCCGTCAAGCGGCGCTGGACCGGCTAATGGAATACTTTCTGATTCAAGCGATACGCTCGGTGATAGACAGCGGCCAAATCCACAGCGGCATTTTCGCCGCCATGACCGACCCCAAACTGGCGCGCGCCGTCAACGCCATCCATGCGCGCCCGGAGCGCGGCTGGACCGTGGAACTGCTGGCGGAACAGGCCGGCATGTCGCGCGCGCGCTTCGCCGCCCGCTTCCGCGAACAAGTCGGCCTCTCCCCGCTGGATTATCTGACCGACTGGCGGCTGGCCGTCGTCCGCCACCAGTTGCGCCAGGGACACGCGATCAAGCGCATCGCCGCCCAAGTGGGCTACGCCAGCCCCGCAGCGCTCAGCCGGGTGTTTGCCCAACGACTTGGGCTGCCGCCCAGCGATTGGTTGAAACAACAGGCGGCAATTTGAACAGCGCCACGCGTGGAACTTTGGAATCCGCCCCCCCATCTGACTCCAGACCGCGGCGATCCAATGGACGCGCCGCGCCGAATCCACCATAGGGAAACATCATGAATGCACCACGCCTCGCCGCCGCCGGCCTGATCTGCGCCGGCTTGTTCAGCCTGCCGGCTCACGCCGCCACGCTGTGCACCCTGCTGGCCGACGCCAAAAGCGGCGATATCCTGCTGCAGCAGGGCAACTGCGAACAGCGCTACACGCCGGCCTCCACCTTCAAGATTCCGCTCAGCGTGATGGGCTTCGACTCCGGCTTCCTTCAGAGCGAACACCAGCCGGCGCTGCCTTATCGGGACGGCTATGTGGACTGGGGCGGCGATAACTGGAAACAGCCCACCGATCCGGTGCGCTGGCTGAAATACTCCGTGGTGTGGTATTCGCAGCAGATCGCCCAGGCCTTGGGCGAAGAGCGGCTAAGCCGTTACGCCGACGCCTTCGGCTACGGCAACGCCGACTTCAGCGGCGACCCGGGCAAGCACAACGGCCTGGAGCGCGCCTGGATCGCTTCTTCGCTGAAAGTGTCGCCGCTGGAACAGCTGGCCTTTGTGCGCAAACTGGTCAACCTTGAACTGCCGGTGTCCAAGCGCGCGCAGGAACTGACAATGAAGATCGTGGAAACCAGCGCCGCGGCGGACGGCTGGCAGGCTCACGGCAAAACCGGCATGGCTTATCCGCGCAAGGCGGACGGCGAGTTCGACGAAGAACACCCTTACGGCTGGTATGTGGGCTGGGCCAATAAGGGCGAGCGCTCGCTGGTTTTCGTGCGCCTGATCCAGGACGACAAGAAAGAGCCGGGCACCGCCGGCGTGCGCTCGCGCGCGGCTTTCCTGGAGGAGCTGCCGGCGCTTGCCGCAGCCCCCTCCACCGCTCAATCCATCAGCCGCTGATACAAATACACCAGCACCCGCGCCAGTTCCTGCGCGGTCTGTTCCTGGCCGGCGTTGCCGCTGTGGCCGCCGGCCTCGGTTTCCAATAGCAGCGCGTCGTGGCCCAACTCCCGCATCCGCGCCACCATCTTGCGCGCGTGCGCCGGATGCACGCGGTCGTCCTTGGCGCTGGTGGTGAACAGCGCCAGCGGATAGGCCAGATCGCCGCGCAGCCGGTGGTAGGGCGAGTACGCCGCCAGCGCCGGACGTTGCGCCGGATCGTCCGGGTCGCCGTATTCGTCTATCCAGCTGGCGCCGGCCAGCAGCTCGGTATAGCGCAGCATGTCCAGCAGCGGCACTTCGCACACCACCGCGCCGAACAACTCCGGCCGCTGCGTCATGCAGGCGCCCACCAGCAGGCCGCCGTTGCTGCCGCCCTCAATGCCCAGCCTGGCCGGCGCGGTCAGACCGCGCGCCACCATGTCTTCCGCCACCGCGATAAAGTCATCGAAGCTCACCTGACGGTTCACCCCCTGCGCCGCTTGATGCCAGCCGGGACCAAACTCGCCGCCGCCGCGGATGCAGGCCAGCGCGAAGGCGCCGCCGCGCTGCAGCCAGTGCGGGCCAAAGTTCTCCACGTAGTAAGGCATCATCGGCACTTCGAAACCGCCGTAGCCGTACAGCAAGGTGGGCGTGGAGCCGTCCAGCGGCGCGTCGCGCCGGCGCACCACGAAATAGGGAATGCTTTCGCCGTCCGGCGCGCGCGCCTGCCATTGCTCGGCGATGAAATCAGCCGGATCGAAAGCCTCCGGCTGACGACGCAGGCATTCCTGCGCGCCGCTGGCCACGTCCAGCCGGTACAGACCGGTGGGGGTGAGGAAGTCGCTGAAGCTATAGCACAGAATGTCGCTGTTCCAGGGCTGGTCGGCGAACTCGATCACTCCGCCGCTGGGCGTGGGCAGGGCGCGCTCGCGCCAGAGGCCATCGACCTTGTCGAAGGCCAGCAGCCGGCTTTTAACCTGGTCCAACAAATTCACCACCACGCTGGCGCGCGTGGTCTCCACGGACTCCACCGCCAAGCGCGGCTGCGGCGCCACCAGCAATTGCGCGGCGATCCGCCCCTGCCGCAGCGGCGCCAGCGCCACCGCCAGCAAGGCGCCCGCCGGATAGCGGGTTCCGGCGGCGTCCCAGTCTTCGGCCAGCTTAACGATCAGGTCGCCATGCAGATAGGCTTCCAGCTCGGCCTTAGCCGGCAGCGACAGCGCATGGACGTCCAGCGCTTCGTCGATTAGATGGTAGGTTTTGCTGTAGAAGCTGTCCGAGCACTCGATCAGGTCCAGCGTCGCGCCGTCGGCGTCGAGGAAGCGCCAGGCGGCCACCATCATCGCGTCCTCGCCGGCGGCGAACACCTGGCTCCACGCATGGCCTTCCTCGCCGCGCTCCACCAGCCACACTTCGCGCGGATAGCCGGAACGGGTCAGCGGCGCGCCCGGCCAGCCGGGGCAAACCCAGGCGCTGTCCGGATCCCGCCAAGCCACATGGCTCTTGCCTTCCGGAAAGCTGAAACCGTCCGCCCGCCATGCCCCGGCGGCCAGATCGTATTCGCGCGCAATGCCCGCGTCGCCGCCGCCGGCGGTCAAATGCACCATGGCCTGCAAGGGCGCCAGCGTGCAGTGGGACACGCCGTCCAGATACCAGTCCTCGTCGGCGTCTTCGGCCAGCGCGTCGATGTCCAGCACGATCTGCCAGTCCTGCTCGACGGCGCGGTAGGCCGCCAGCGTGGTGCGGCGGTAAATGCCGCGCGGATGCGCTTCGTCCTGGTGGAAGTTGTACAGCCAGCCGTCGTGCTCGGCGCAGAATGGGATCTGGCGGGTGTCGCGCAGGTGCGCGAGGATCTCGTCGCGCAGGCCGGCGAAACGCGGGTCCGCGTCCAGCCGCGCCTGGGCGCGCGCGTTCTGCTCGGCCACCCATTCGGCGGCGGCGGGGTCGTCCAGGTTTTCCAGCCAGGCGTGGGGATCGGGAGCGTTATAGTCGGACATCGGCGTCATCACGGTTGCGGATCAATGGCCGCGAGGTTAGCACTCCGCGCCGCCGACGCCAAACCCGGCGCTAATCCACGCTCCGCGCGGCGGCTTTGAAACGGGCGATGACCTCCGGCGCGGTGCCGCGATTGAAGGCGGCGTACAGGGCGCTGTCCAGCTGGGACAGCTTCATGCCGCGCCGCACCAACGCCGCGTCCAGCCCTAGAGACTTGAGCTTGCGGCGCATGCCGATCTCGGTGGCGGGCAGCAGGTCGCAGCGGCCGGACACCAGCTTCTTGACGTTGATGCTGGCATCGGAAGTCGGATCCAGTCTCGGAAAGCCCTCCGTCTTCAGATACTCTTGCCGGTAATCTCCCAACACCACGCACACCGAATAGCGCTTGGCCGCCGCCAGCGTCGGAGCCTGGATATCCCGGCGCGTCGCCAACTGATAGAAATACACATCGGAATCCAGCAGCTTGACGGCGAAGTTCAGGTGCTTGAGCCGCTCCCGGGTTTTGGCGATAGGAAAGATCGCCGCGCCCGGCCGGGTCTTGGCCTCCTCGTAGGCCCTCGCCCACGGCACCGTCTCGATGCGCGATGGCGGCAGGCCGAGATGGTCCAGAATGGCCAACACGGGCGCCACCGCCAGCCCGCCGCTGATCCGGCCGTCCGGCCCCACTTCCACATAGGGAGGATCGCCGCTGCTGAACAGCCTCACCTCGTCCAGAGAACCCGCCAGAGCGCCGCCGCAAGCCAGCGCGGCGCAGCAGGCGCTCAACCATCGTTTCATCCCGCCTCCTTTTCACACGCCGCAGCTGCTTAATTTATAGCCGTCGGATCTCCGTTCAGTCGGACAACACCCGTTGCAACGCCTCCACCAGCCTATCCAGATCCTCTCTCCGCACCTGCCAGTGGGTGACGATGCGCATCAGGCCGCCCTCCGGCGGATTGGCCTTGACGCCGGCCTGGCGCAACGCGGCCATCAACTCGGCCACGTCGATGTCGGCGGTAAAGCGGAACCAGACCATATTGATGTGCACGTCTTCCAGCTTCACCTCGACGCAGGGCAGCACGGCCAGCCGCTCGGCCAGGTAGCGGGCGTTGGCGTGGTCGTCCTTGAGCCGATCCACCATCTCGTTCAGCGCCACGATACCGGGCGCGGCGATGACCCCCGCCTGGCGCATGCCGCCGCCCAACAGCTTGCGGTTGCGGCGCGCGCGGGCGGTGAAATCCGCGCTGCCGGCCAGGATGGAGCCCACCGGCGCGGCCAGGCCCTTGGACAGGCAAAACATCACCGTGTCGGCGTATTGGGCGATGTCTCGCGCATCGCAGCCCAAATGGGCCGCGGCGTTGAAAAGACGCGCGCCGTCCAGATGCACCGGCACATGGTGGCGACGCGCCACCTCTGCGCTGGCGGCCATCGCTTCCAAAGGAATCACGCGGCCGTTGCAGTGCGCGTTTTCCAGACAGATCAAGCCGGTGCGCGGCCAGTGGATATCCTCGCCAACGCGGATGCGCTGTTCAATCGCCTCGGGCGACATCACGCCGTCCACGCCGGCGATGGTGCGCAGCTGCACGCCGCCTATCACCGCCGCGCCGCCGGTTTCGTGCCAGACGATGTGACAGCCTTCTTCCAGAATCACCTCGTCGCCGCGCTGGCAATGAGTGAAGATGGCCAGTTGGTTGCCGAAGTTGCCGGTGGGCACGAACAGCGCAGCTTCCTTGCCCAGCTTCTCCGCGGCAAGTTGTTCCAGCGCTTGCACCGTGGGATCGTCGCCGTAGACGTCGTCGCCCACCTCGGCGTTGAACATCGCCTCCCGCATTGCCGGCGTCGGTTGGGTCACGGTGTCGCTGCGTACATCAATCCATTGCATGATTAGCTCCTTCGCTAAGTGGAAATCTCGGGCCCTTGCCGCGGCAAGGTCAGGTAGGCGGCCAAGGCGGCCGCGACGCAGCGTGTCAATTCCGCCTCGTCCGGCGCGTCCTCCAGCGCCAAGCCGTGAATCAGGCTGTCCGCCATCCGCAGCAGGCGCGGCGCGCGCTCGGCGGGCAAACCGCAGCCGGCCAGCCACTCCGCCACGCAGTCCAGCAACGCGGCGTCCTGCGGATTGTCCGCCGGCGGCAAATCAAACTGCGGCCACTCTCGCTCCAGCACCCGGTGCAGCCCGGGCGCGGCCAGATGCAAGCGCAGGCACGCGGACACCAGACACGCCAGTTGCGCCTGCCACGGCAGGCCGTCGCTCAGGCGCAAAGCCTCCCGCGCCGTGGCCAGGGTCTCTTCGCCGTGACGGCCGTGCAACGCCGCCACCAGCGCCTGTTTATTGGGAAAGTACTGATACAAAGAGCCGATGCTCACACCGGCCAGCTCCGCCGCCTTATTAGTGGTCAACCCGGCATAGTCGTCGTGCTCCAGAATGCGAGCAGCCGCCTCCAGAATCGCCGCCACCACGTGGCGGGAGCGGGCTTGGCCGGGTTGTTTTCGGGCTTGCGGAATCATGGGCATGCGGCGGTCCGTAAGGGCGGGAGGCCTGCGCCGCGGCAACGGGGCCTGCGGCGAGAAGACGGCGACAAAGGCTTAGCAGAACACGAGTTTTGCCGGCTGACAAGGGCGGATACATTGAAAGCGACTCCAACCCACCCTGAAAGCGGAACCATGAGCCAAAGCTACGCCTTCTTCGTGCTGCTGCGCGTCCATCCCAACTGGCTGCGCTTGAGCCGGCCCGAACGCCGGCAATTCGAAGCGGAAACCCTGCGTCCGATCTACGCGCGCTATCCGGCGGTGCGCATGCGCTGGTTCGACGCCGAAGCCTTCACCACCCGCTGCAGCGATATCGCGCTGTTTGAAACGGAATCGATCAAGGATTTCTATTACCTGATCGACGCGCTGCGCGACAGCAAACTCGTCACCGAGCCTTATTTCGAGTTCGTCGACATTCTGCCGGCGGTGGAAGACGGCTTCCGCGACTACGACGCGCAGCTGCCCGCGGGCTGACCGCCCGCTCCGCCAGGCCGGCCAATACAAACGGCGACCTTGCGGTCGCCGTGTCGCTGCTGCGGGAGGCCGGGTTATGCCCGGCGAATCCGGCCCGGAACGGCCGGTGGAAACACTCTCAGATTGTCAGCAGTGGCTTAATGGATTCGATACGATTGCTTGATCTCGCTTACGCGGCGCTCGGCCTGTTGAACGGTCAGCGGACTCATGCTCACATGAGCGCCGCAATGGCAGCGCAACACGCTGTCGGGGTGCAGGGACTTGAGATGATGACGGATTTCATGGCCGCATTCCTCGCAGGCGACCACGACGGTGGCGTTGTAATGCTTGTCCAGATCAATATCGAATCTTTGCTGCTTCATGGGAATCTCCCTTGCTGTGACAAAGGCCGGCCGGCCAGAGGAAGAGCAGGAAGCGCTTCATGGCCGACCTGAAATGAAGGATAGCCCCGCCGACGAAAGGTTCCCAGCAATCAGCCACTTAACTGTGGTTTTTTTGACTGCGGGCAAGCCCCGCGTCCATGGCCGACGCACTGGTCAGTTGCCGGGGCTTGCAGTATCCTTCGCCGATTTGATTGTTGACGATTGCAAGCATGGACACCCACAACGCAGATCTGGAACGCCGCTTCGGCGGCATCGCCCGTCTTTACGGGCAGGAGGCGCTGGCTCGCTTCCAGGCCGCCCACGTTTGCGTGGTCGGCGTCGGCGGCGTCGGCTCCTGGGCGGTGGAAGCGCTGGCGCGCAGCGCCATCGGCAAGCTGACTCTGATAGATCTGGACAATGTCGCCGAGTCCAACACCAACCGCCAGTTGCCCGCGCTGGACCCCAACTACGGCATGGCCAAGGTCACCGCGCTGGCCGATCGCGCGCGCGCGATCAACCCCGCCTGCCAGGTGATAGAGATCGAGGACTTCGTCACCGAGGATAATCTGGAGCAGCTGCTGGGCCAGGGTTACGACTTCATCATCGACTGCATCGACAGTCTGCGCATCAAGACCGCGATGGCCGCCTGGTGCGTGCGCCGTCGCCAGCCTTTCATCGTGTCCGGCGGCGCGGGCGGCCAGACCGATCCCACGCTGATCCGGGTGGCGGACCTGGGCGAGGTCACTTACGACCCTCTGCTGTCCAAGCTGCGCTACAACCTGCGCCGTCACCATCAGTTCAGCCGCGAACCCGGCAAGAAGCTGCACGTTCCCTGCGTGTTCTCCACCGAACAGCTGGTTTATCCGGACACACCGGAACAACAAGCTTGCGACGCGACAGCAGCGCGCGGCCCGCAGGGCCTGTCCTGCGCCGGCTTCGGCGCGGCGATGACGGTCACCGCCAGCTTCGGCCTGGTGGCGGTGGCGCAGGCGCTGAAGCAGCTGGCCAAGCCGCCCAAGGTCAAGCGAGGCTAAGAGTCTGTTTACGATCTGCTGCGCTGTGGCGGAGTGGATAGAAAGAAGCGTTGAAGCCTGTCATGAAAAAAGCACCGCCTGGGCGGTGCTTTTTGCTTGCGAGGGAATGCCGCTTACAGGCTCTGGATCTGCTTTTCCAGTTTTACTGCGCGGTCGCCCGGCGCCGGGTGGCTGGACAGCAGGCTGCTGTCGTTGCCGTACAGGTCCGCCAGCTTGCGCAAGGCGGCCGGACCGCCTTGAACATTGTAGTTGTGGCGCTTGAGGAAGCCCACCGAGTAAGCATCGGCATCGCTTTCCTGAGATTGGGAGAACTGCGCGTTCACCACCGCCTCGGCAAAGCCGCCGAGCTCGGATTCGGACAGGTTGGCGGCCACGGCGTTGCCGCTGCCGGCCGCGCCTTTGCGCGCAGCGGAGGTAGCGTAGGCCAGTTGCATGGCTTTCTTGGTGTGACCCAGTTTCACGTGGCCGATTTCATGGCCGATGACGAAGCGCACTTCATCGTCGTTCATCTTGTCCATCAGGCCGCTGTACACGCGCACGGTGCCATCGGCCATGGCGAAGGCGTTGACTTCCTTGGTCAGATAAACCTTGAAATTCAGCTTGGTGCCGTCTTCGCTGTCCAGGCCTTTGACCATCTTGGCCAGGCGCTTGGAGTAGGCGTTGGAAGCCGGAGCCACTTTGTTTTTCTTGTCCATCATCACGCTGGATTCAGCCGCCATGGCTTTGACGTCGGCGTCGCTGAGGGTGGCGGATTTCACCAGGTCGGAACCGGCGCTGATCATGGAGCCCAGATCGAAAGCGTGCGCCGGAGCGGAGAAGCAAGCAGCAGCCAGAACTGTCAGAGCGAATTTTTTCATATTGTTTAATCTCATTTAATCAATAAATTCAATGTACAAATAAAGCAGACGGATGCTATCCGCTTTGCCGCCGCTTGAAAAGCGATTGGCATAACTACCCGCCATTTCCGATTCACGGCCCCCTGCCCGCTTAAACCGGCAAGCCCTTGCCAGCGCAAAGGTTTTTCCGAAACCGAGCTAAGCTGGCGGAGAAGAGGGATGCGAAGGGTTGTCGCGGAGACGCAACGCATACGAACCACTAGCGGACACGGCTCACTTGCCGGCGCGCAGCGCCGGACACGCGTGATCCTGCAATTCCTCTACCGAAGCGCGGTTGGCCCCGATCAGGCTGGCGCGGCTGCTTAGCAGTATGAAACCGTCGCGCCCGTCTGCCAGCCGCGTCGCCACCAAGGCCAAGCCGTAACGGCCCATTGCCAGGCCGGCTTCCGGCAGGCCGGCCGCCAGCGCCTTGAACGGATCCACTTCCGGACCGCCGTCGGCCTTGGCGGCCAATGTGCGCGCCCAGTAGGCGTGGCCTTGCAATTCCACCGGCAATTCCCGCCACTCTTCGTTCAGGCTGTCCTTCAGATCGTCCAGCTGCTGGCGCACGGTGGCGTCGGTGCAGGAAATATGGATGTGCAACTGGTTTTGCGTGCGCCCGTACTGGGAGTTGATCGTCAGCGACAGCAGTTCGCGCGGAATCGGCCGCCCGTAGCGCTGCTCCAGAAAGCTGCGCGCGCGCCAGGCCGCCCCCCAGTAATCCGGCGCACGCTCGCTCAATAGCTCCGGGCTTTCGATGCCGCTGAGACGGGCAGTGGGAATCAGCAGGTATTGCAGCCAACCGTTGCGGTCTTTCAACACCGCGTGACCGCCGGCCTCGCCGCCGCTCAAGTTCACGTCGGCGCAGGGCGCCGGCTGGCCAGTCGCTTGTTGGTTGGGCAGGCACTGCCGGTTGACGATGTTCCATAAGGCGTCAGAATCGGCCCAGAGCAGCGCCGAGTACCCCAAGGCCAACGCGGCCAGCAGGCCGGTGGCGATTTTGAACGTGGTTTTCATGTTTGGATTTTACTTGATGCCACCTCGCCACTATAGCGAAGGCCGGGCTCTTGAGAACGTGTTTACGATCTCGCGAGCAAGAGCGAGACAAGGCGAAAACCGCTGAGAAAGCGGAATGGTGGAGTGGTACATGAGCATTTCGAAGCGATACTCACCGTGCCACGTCTCACGACGCGCAGCAGATCGTGAACAGTTCTGAGACGAAAAAACCGCCCCTAAGGGCGGTTTGTCGCAGGGCAAAGCCGGCTCAGGCCAACAGGCAAGAGGACTGGCTCTGCTCGCTGACGGGGCGCAGCGGCGTGGCCTGCTGAGCGCAACGCGCCTCCGCCTGCGGACAACGGGTGCGGAACACGCAGCCGGAAGGCGGGTTGATCGGGCTGGGCAAGTCGCCTTGCAGGATCTGGATCACCTTGGTCTTTTCCAGCTTCGGATCCGGGATGGGAATCGCCGACAGCAAGGCGCGGGTGTACGGGTGCGAAGGCGCGTCGTACAGCGCGGATTTTTCCGCCAGCTCCATTTCGCGGCCCAGATACATCACCAGGATGCGGTCGGAGATGTGTTTGACCACGGCCAGATCATGGGCGATGAAAATCAGCGCCAAGCCCATTTCGCGCTGCAACTCCTTGAGCAGGTTGATGATCTGCGCCTGGATGGACACATCCAGCGCCGATACCGGCTCGTCGCAGATGATGAGCTTGGGCTCCAGGATCAGCGCGCGGGCAATGCCGATGCGCTGACACTGGCCGCCGGAGAACTCGTGCGGATAGCGGTTGATCATCTGCTCGCGCAGGCCCACCTTGGCCATCATCGCCTTGACCCGGCGCATCACTTCCTCCGGCCCCAACTCCGGCTTGTGCACGCGCAGCGGCTCGCCGATGATGTGAGCCACCGTCATCCGCGGATTGAGCGAGGCCAGCGGATCCTGGAAGATCATCTGGATGTCCTTGCGCACTGCCAGCCAATCCTTGTCGCTGCCCTTGCGCAGATCCTTGCCCATCCAGACGATTTCACCGTCGGTGGCGGGAATCAGGTTCAGGATGGCGCGGCTGAGCGTGGATTTGCCGCAGCCGGATTCGCCCACCACGCCCAGGGTTTCCCCGGCGTAGAGGTCGAAGCTGACGCCGTCCACCGCCTTCAGCGTTTTCTTGGGACTCCACGGCCAACTATCGTTGCCCTTGACCTGGAAGTGCACTTTGACGTCGCGCACCGAGAGAATGGCCTGTTTGGCTTGTTCAGACATGGGCCACCTCCTGGGCTGCTTGCGCCAGCTCCGCGGCCGGCTTGTGACAGGCGCGGATCACCTGCGGATTGTGGCTGCTGGCCTGCAGCAGCGGCAGTTCGTCGGCGCAGCGCTCGGTGCTGTGCTGACAACGCTCGGAGAACGGGCAGCCCTTGGGCATGCGCGCCATATTGGGCGGATTGCCGGGGATGCTGACCAGCTCGCTGCCGTCGTGGTCCAGCCGCGGCAGCGCGCCCAGCAGGCCGATGGTGTAAGGATGGCTGGGGTGGTAGAAGATGCTGTCGGCGTCGCCGTATTCCATCACCCGGCCGCCGTACATCACCATCACTTTTTCGCACAGGCCCGCCACCACGCCCAAATCGTGGGTGATCATGATGATGGAGGTGCCGAAATCGCGCTGCAGATCCTTCAGCAGGGTCAGGATTTGCGCCTGCACCGTCACGTCCAGCGCGGTGGTGGGTTCGTCGGCGATCAGCACTTCCGGCTCGCACAGCAGCGCCATCGCTATCATCACCCGCTGGCGCATGCCGCCGGAAAATTCATGCGGGTACATGTCCACGCGGCGCGCCGCTTCCGGAATGCGCACCGCTTCCAACAGCTCGATCGCGCGCTTCTTGGCCGCGCGCCGGCTCATGCCCTTGTGCAGTTCCAACACCTCGGTCATCTGCCGCTCCACCGTCAGGTAGGGGTTGAGCGAGGTCATCGGGTCCTGGAAGATCATGGACACGCGGTCGCCGCGAATGGCGTTCAGTTCCGGCGCGCCCATGGTCAGCAGGTCTTTGCCGTGAAACAGCACTTCACCGGTGGTGGAACCGTTGCGGGCCAACAGGCCCATGATGGACAACACAGTCTGGCTCTTGCCTGAGCCGGACTCGCCGACGATGCCCAGGGTCTGGCCCTTGTCCAGTTCGAAGCTGACGCCGTTGACGGCGTTGACCATGCCGTCGTTGGTCTGGAACTGGACCCCGAGATTGCTGACTTTCAAAATGCTCATAGTGGTTCTACCTCGGGCTCATCGATCTTTCGGGTCCAGCGCGTCGCGCAGGCCGTCGCCGATATAGTTGGCGCAGTACAGCGTCAGCGACAACATGCCGGCGGGGAACAATAGCTGCCAGGGCTGGGTTTCCATGGTTTTGGTGCCGTCGCCGATCAAAACGCCCCAGCTGGTCATCGGCTCTTGCACGCCCAGGCCCAGGAAGGACAGCACCGATTCGGTCAGAATCACCCCCGGCACCGTTACCGTAGTGTAGATCACCACAATGCCCAGCAAATTGGGCACGATATGACGGGCGATGATGTTGGCGGTTGACACGCCGATGGCGCGCGCGGCCTCCACATATTCCTTGGACTTGATCGACAGCGTCTGGCCGCGCACCACCCGGGCCATGTCCATCCAGGCCAGGATGGTGATGGTCAGCACCACCAGATAAAACTCGCGGCCCAACAGGGTCACCATCAGAATGGCGATCAGCAGATAGGGGACCGCGTACATCATGTCCACGATGCGCATCATCAGGTTGTCTATCTTGCCGCCGAGGAAGCCGGCGCTGGCGCCCCACAACACGCCTATGATCACCGCGGCGACGGTGGCCAGCGCGCCCACCATCAGCGAGATGCGGCCGCCTATCAGGGTGCGCACCAGGAGGTCCCGGCCCAAATCGTCGGTGCCGAACCAGTGCATGCCCTGCCAGGTGGGCGCCAGGCTGATGGCGTCCCAGTCCGTGTCGTCATAGGTATGGGGCAGGAACATCGGCCCAAAGATACAGGCCAGCACGATCAGCGACAGGATGATCAGACTGACCACGGCCGCGCGATTGCGGAAAAAGCGGATGCGCGCATCGCGCCACGGGCTGCGGCCTTCAACGGCGGCATCGTCCAGACGGGTCTCCAGCGCGATCGCCGCTTGCTTCTGTTTGCTTCTCAACATGGGAAATCCTTCGCGGTCACGCGCGTCAATAGCGAATCTTGGGATCGAGGAAGGCGTAAGCCAGGTCGACCAGCAGATTGAGCAACACGGCAATCACAGTCACCAGCACCACCAGGCCCAGCACCAGCGTGTAGTCGCGGTTGGCCGCGCCGTTGACGATGAGCTTGCCCAGGCCGGGCAAGGAGAAGATGGACTCGGTGACCACGGCGGAGGTGATCGAGGAAATGGTCAGCGGCCCCAGCAAGGTCACCACCGGCATCAAGGCCGGCTTCAATGCGTGGCGAACGATGATGGTGCGCATCGGCAAGCCCTTGGCGCGCGCGGTGCGGATGAAGTTGCTGCCCAGCACCTCGATCAGACTGCCGCGCATCACCCGGCCTATGGTGGCCACGTTGATGAAGGTCAGCAGCGCCACCGGCAGAATCATGTAACGGGGATCAAAGTCGTTCCAGCCGCCGGACGGCAGCCATTGCAAGGAGACGGCGAAGACCAGCACCAGCACCGGCCCGATGATGAAGGACGGAAAGGCGCTGCCCATATTGCTGATCAGCATCACCAGATAATCCACCACGCTGTTCTGACGCAACGCGGCGACGATGCCCAGGACCACGCCGATCACCAGCGAGATCAGGATGGCGCTGCCGCCAATGGCCGCCGACACCGGCAGCGCCTTGGCCACCAGGTCGTTGACGCTCCAGTCCGAATAACGGAAGGATGCGCCCAGATCGCCTTGCAGCAGGCTCTTCAGGTAGTACAGATATTGCTGCCACAAGGGCAGGTCGAGATGGTATTTGGCCTGCAAATTGGCCAATACCGCCTCGGAAACTTTGCGCTCCCCGTCAAAGGGGCCGCCAGGGGTCATGTGCAGCAGCAGATAACAGACGGTGATGACGGCCAACACGGTGGGAATCGTCAACAGCACGCGTCGTAAAGTGTAGGACCACATTGCAAATTACTCCGACTCGCCGCGCCCGACGCGCGCCGGCGCGATGCGCGGGCTGCGGACGGACCAACGGCGATTGACACCGACAGTCACGGGCGGGCGCCGCTTGCCACGGCGGCCCGCTCAACACACCGGGGTTGCCCCCGTTTTCAGATCAGAGCCTAACGCGCGTCCGCCAGGGCGCCTCCGGTCCCGCTAGGGACTGGAGGCGTTCAGGCGTCGGCGCGAGGCCGGCCGATCAATGCTGGATGATGTAGAGATCCTTGCTGCGGTAACGATCCACCGGATTCTTCAGCGAGTAGCCGCCCACATACGGTTTCACCAGGCGCGGCAGCGTGTACTGCAGCACTGGGATCATCGGGTAGTCGTCCATCACCAGTTTGGTGGCCTGCGTCAGCAGTTGGGTGCGCTTGGCTTGATCCGTGCTTTCATTGCCCTGCTTGATCAACTCTTCCGCTTTCTTGTTGCAGTTGAAGTTGTCGTTCTGGGTATTGCCGCACTGGACCAGCGCCAGGAAGGTGGTGGCGTCGTTATAGTCGGCCAGCCAGCCGTTGCGCGCCACCTGGTAGTCGCCGTCGTGGCGTTTCTTCAGGAAGACTTTGAACTCCATGTTTTCCATGGAGGTATTGAAGCCCAGCTTGCTCTTCCACTCGGAGGCCACGAAGATGGCCATCTTCTTGTGGTAGTCGCTGGTATTGTAGGACAGCTTGAGCGTGGTGCCCGGCTTGACGCCAGCTTGGGCCAGCAGCTTCTTGGCCTCGTCCACGCGCTTGGCCATCGGCCATTGCGCCCAGTCGTAGCTGGTGGGCTGGCCGCCGTGCACGCCCTTGACCATCACGCTGTAGGACGGCAGTTGGCCGTCGCCGGTGATTTTCTTGGCCATCAGGTCGCGGTCCACCACCATGGACAGCGCCTTGCGCACGCGCACATCCTTCAGCAGCGGATCCTTATTGTTCAGGCTGTAATAGCGCAGGCCCAGGATGGTGGAGGTTTTCAGATCCTTGGGCATGGTGCTCTTGAGCTTGTCGAAGCTGCCCGGCGGGATCTCATAGGTCATGTCGGTCTGACCGGACTGATACAGCTTCTGATCCGCGTTCTGGTCTTCGATCGGCAGGAAGCTGACGCGGGTCAGCTGCACGTTCTTGGCGTTCCAGTACTGCGGGTTTTTCTCGATCACCACCTTGCTGTTGACTTGCCAGTCTTTCAGCACGAAGGGGCCGTTGCTGACCATCTTGCCCGGCTTGACCCAGTCTTTGCCGAACTTGTCGATCACCGCCTTGGGCGCGGGGCCCAGTTGGGCGTTGGACATCAGTTCCGGCAGGTAGGACACCGGGAAAGCGGTATCCACTTGTACGGTGTATTTGTCCAGGGCCTTGACGCCAATGGCGGTCACCGGCTTCTTGCCGGCCACAATCGCCTCGCCGTTTTGGAAGAAGATGCCGAAGGTGCCTGCATAAGGAGCCGCCAGCTTGGGATCCACCAGCCGGCGGATGCCGTAGACGAAGTCGTCGGCGGTGACGCCGCTGCCGTCGGACCATTTGGCGTTCTTGCGCAGCTTGAACACCCAGGTGGTGGGCCCGGTCTGTTTCCAGGATTCGGCCACGCCGGGCTGCAGTTTGCCTTCGTTGTCGGTAGCGGTCAGGCCTTCGAACAGGTCATGCGTGATGATGTTGGCGGGCACGCCCTCCACCACCATCGGGTCCAGCGACTCCGGTTCGGAGCCGTTGGAGCGCACCAATTCCTGCTTGGCGGCCAGCTTGGTGCCCGGCGGCACGATGGCGGCCAGGGCCGCGCCGGAAGTCAGGGCCAGCGCCACGGCGGCCGCGATTGTCTGTAGCGATTTCTTATCAGCCATCTCGCCTACTCTCCTAAGTATTGTCGACCCCGTCGATATCGCGGGACGATCAGAATCTTCACTCGATTGTATCCAGAGTGGTTGGCGGCCATTATGCGCTGAGGATTTTGAATACTTCAAGTGCTAAGCACGACGCTGCGGCGAGCGATTTAACGTTTTAGTCGCAAATTGACTATCCTTTCCCGCATTAGCTGCCACAGCCTTCTGATTTTGCGGTGGTTTTTCACTTTACCCGCCATGGCATTCTAAAAATTATTAGCTCTCATACGCATTACTCATGGCCCGGCCAAATCAGCCTATACAATTAATCCATGGACATATCAGTACAGTCTAATTTTTAATTTAACGGCTTTTTCCAAAATCATTAACGCTTTTGCGCTTGGCGAAAACGTAAGGGCTTGAGTAAGCTCGACCGGACGCATGCCGCGCACCGCGCCGGCTTTCCGGCCGCAGTCCTCTGGCGCCCAGGTCGCGCCGCCAACGCATCTTCCTGATCCGCAAGGCTTATTCAGCCCTATCATTCCAATGAGCGGACGGAGTCCGGCCCGGTCTTCCGGGCCGCGCGTCCAGCGGCGGAGGGACGCCCTGGAAACGCGGCTCGCCTCCGGACTCATGTCCACGGCAAGCGGCAATGCCGGCATGCGCCGACAGGTATCAATGGGACGACGCCTGGCATCCACACGGCGGGTTAGGCGCCCGCCCCAAGAGCGAGAATAAAAGATGAATAAAAGAGTCGTTGCAAGCGCTGCCGCGCTTGCTCTGGCTGCGGCCGGCCTAGCCGGCTGGTATGGCTCCAGAACGACCGCGGCCGCAGCAAAAACCGCGGCGCGTCCGCCGATTGCCGTTGGCATCGCCAAAGTGACGGCGGAGGATCTGCCGATCGAGCTGAACGCCACCGGCAATGTCACCGCCATTGAAAAAGTGGAGGTCAAGCCTCAGGTCTCCGGCGTGGTGGCCAAAGTCCATGTCAAGGAAGGCCAAAACGTGGCGCCGGGCCAATTGCTGTTCACGCTGGACGCGGCGGCGGAAATCGCCCAGTTGAAAAAAGCCCAGGCGCAGACGCTCAGTGACCAGGCGCAGCTGAAAAACGCGGAACGCGACCTGGCGCGCAGCCGCGACCTGCTGGCGAAGAACTTCGTCTCGCAAAGCGTGGTGGACGCCAATCAATCCAAGGCAGACGCGCTCAGCGCCACCGTCGCCGCCGACCGCGCCCAAGTGGAAGCGGCGCGGGCGGCGCTGGACTATAAAACGCTGCGGGCCTCCATCGGCGGACGCATCGGCGTGATCAACGTCTATCCGGGCACCTTGGCGCAACCGGGCATGGCCGCGGCGATGCTGACCATCACTCGCATTCATCCAATCAACGCCACCTTCACCTTGCCGGAGCGCGAGCTGGGCGCGGTGCGCGCGGCCCAGGCCGCCGGCAAACTGCAGGTACGCGCCACGCTGCCGGACAGCGGGGACAGCGTGGACGGCAAGCTGGTCTTCATCGACAGCGCGGTGGACAGCGCCAACGGCACGCTCACGCTGAAAGCGGAGTTCTCCAACCAGGACGGCAAGCTGTGGCCGGGCCAGTTCGTCACCGTCTCGCTGGGCGCCGGCCGCTACCAGCAGGCCACCACCATTCCGGTGGCGGCGTTGCTCACCGGGCCGGAAGGCAAATTCAGCTACGCGGTGCAAGCCGACGGCAGCGTCAAGCGCGTACCGGTGGAACTGCTGGCCATTCATAAGGAAAAAGCCGTTGTCAAAGGCCTGCGCGTCGGCGACGCCGTGGTGTCCAACGGCGGCCTCAATCTGCGCCCCGGCGACAAGGTGCGTGCGGCCGTGGCCGGCCCGGCCAGCGGAGGCCAATGATGCAAATCTCCGAGCTCTGCATCCGCCGTCCGGTGATGACGGTGCTGCTGTGCCTGTCCCTGGTGGTGGCCGGCCTGATCGCCTATCAGAAACTGCCGATCGCCGCGCTGCCCAGCTTCGATACACCCACCATCAACGTCTCCGCCAGCCTGCCCGGCGCCAGCCCGGACAGCATGGCCTCCTCGGTGGCCGCGCCTCTGGAAAAGCAGTTTTCCACCATTCCCGGCATCTCGGTGATCAGCTCGTCCAGCTCCCTGGGCAGCACCTCCATCACACTGGAGTTCGACAACGACCGCAATATCGACCTGGCGGCGGTGGACGTGCAGGCGGCGCTGCTGCGCGCGCAGCGTTCGCTGCCGACGGAAATGACCTCGACCCCGTCCTACCGCAAGGTCAACCCGGCGGATTCGCCGGTGCTGTTGCTGGCGCTCAATTCGCCGTCCATGTCGCTGTCCGACCTCAACGACTACGCCGAGAACTGGATCTCGCCCAATATCGCCACCCTCAAGGGCGTGGCCCAGGTCAACATCTTCGGCCAGAAACGCTACGCGGTGCGAATCAAGGCCGATCCGGGCAAGCTGGCCTCGCGCAATCTGACGCTGGACGATGTGGCCGCCAGCATCCGCGCGGCCAACGTCAACACCCCGGTGGGCACGCTGGAGGGCAAATCGCAACTGATGACGGTGGAAGCCAACCGCCAGCTGCAAAACGCCGCCCAGTTCGCCAAGCTGGTGATCGCCAGCCGCAACGGCCTGCCGGTGAGACTGTCCGACGTGGCCGTGGTGGAAGACAGCGTGGAAAACCTCAAGACCGGCAGCTGGGTCAACGGCGAGCGCTCCATCGTGCTGGCGGTGATGCGTCAAAGCGACGCCAACACCGTGGCGGTAGTGGACGCCATCCGCAAGGAGCTGCCGAAACTTCAGGCGCAGCTGCCCGGCTCGGTGCGGCTGAACCTGCTCAACGACCGCTCGCAGTCCATCCGCGAAGCCATCCACGACGTCAAGCTGACCCTGCTGCTCACCATCGCGCTGGTGATCATGGTGATCTTCATGTTCCTGCAGCGCATGGCGGCCACGGTGATTCCGGCGCTGTCGCTGCCGATCTCGCTGATCGGCACCATAGGGCTGATGTATTGGCTGGGCTACAGCCTGGACAATATCTCGCTGCTGGGCATCACGCTGGCGGTGGGCCTGGTGGTGGACGACGCCATCGTGATGTTGGAAAACATCGTCCGTTACATCGAAGAGGGCTTGTCGCCGATGGAGGCGGCGCTGAGGGGCTCGCGTGAAATCGCCTTCACCATCGTGTCGATTTCGCTGTCGCTGGTGGCCATCTTCATCCCCATCTTCTTCATGCAGGGCGTGATCGGCCTGCTGTTCCACGAATTCGCCGTGGTGGTGTCTCTGGCGGTGCTGGTATCGGCGGCGGTGTCGCTAACCCTGATCCCCTTGCTGTCCTCGCGCTTTCTCAGCGCCGACTCGATTGGACACCAAGCCCAGCGCGGCCGGCTGGCCGCCGCGCTGGAGAACGGCTTCGACGCGGTGTTGGCCGGCTATCGCCGCACGTTGGACCTGGCGCTCAAGCATCGCCGCCTGACCCTGGCCGGCGCGCTGTCCACCTTTGTCCTGACCGCCTTGATGTTCAACACCATTCCCAAGGGCTTCTTCCCCACAGAAGACACCGGCCAGATCATGGCCAGCACCGAGGCGGCGCAAGACATCTCCTACGACGCCATGCTCAAACTGCAGCAACGCGCCGCCGCCATCACCCAGGCCAACCCCAACGTCGCCTTCGCCACCTCCTCGCTGTCCGGCGGCAACACCGGCCGCATGTTCATCCAGCTCAAACCGCGCGGCGAACGCGCCAAACTGGACCCGACCATGGAAAGCCTGCGCCGCGACCTGCGCGCGGTGCCGGGGCTCAGCGTCTATCTGAACCCCACGCAGAACCTGCGCCTGGGCGGCCGCCAGAGCAAAAGCCGCTATCAGTACACTCTGCAGGGCATACAGGCGGAAAGCCTGAATACCTGGTCCGACAAACTCTTGCAACGGATGCAGGCCGATCCCATCTTCCGCGACGTCACCAGCGACTCCCAGCTCAAGGGCTTGCAAGCCAAGCTGAACATAGACCGCGACAAGGCCAACCTGCTGGGCGTGGACATCCAGAGCATACGCAGCGCGCTGTACAGCGCCTTCGGCGAGCGGCAGATTTCCACTATCTATACCGCCAGCGACAACTATCAGGTGATCTTGCAGGCGGACGACCCGTTCAAGGTCAACGAGTTCGACTTCTCGCGGCTGCGCGTGCGCGCCGCCGACGGCCAACTGGTGCCGCTGTCCAGCATCGCCTCGGTGGAACGCACCGTCGGCCCGATCTCGGTCAACCACCAGGGCCAGTTGCAGGCGGTGACGCTGTCCTTCAACCTGGCGCCCGGCATCCCGCTGAGCCAGGCCGACCAACACCTGCGCCAGCTCAAAGAGCGCATCGCCCTGCCCGCGTCCATCGCCACCAGCTACAGCGGGGACGCCGCCGCCTTCGAGGAAACCCAGGGCAGCCAAATCCTGCTGCTGGGCATCGCGGTGGCGGTGATCTACGTGCTGTTGGGGGTGCTGTACGAAAGCTATATCCACCCGCTGACCATTCTGTCCGGTCTGCCCTCCGCCGCCATCGGCGCGCTGGGCACGCTGATGCTGTTTGGCCAGGAACTGACCGTGATCGCCAGCATCGGCATCTTGATGTTGATCGGCATCGTCAAAAAGAACGCCATCATGATGATCGACTTCGCGCTGGAAGCGCAGCGTAAGCAGGGCATGTCGCCGGAGCAGGCCATCCACGCCGCCTGTCTGCTGCGTTTCCGGCCCATCATGATGACCACGCTGGCGGCCTTGATGGGCGCTTTGCCCATTGCGCTGGGCCTGGGCGCCGGCGCCGAGCTGCGCCAGCCCCTGGGCCTGGCGGTGGTGGGCGGCCTGGTGTTCTCCCAGGTGGTCACGCTCTACATCACCCCGGTGCTCTATCTGTACTTCGACGCGCTGGCGCAACGCCACGCGGCCTGGCGGGAAAGGCGGCGCGCGCTGCGCGCCTGACGCGAAAAGGCCCGCGCCGGACATCCGGCGCGGGCCTTTGTATTTTCAGCGGCCTCAGCCCTGACGCAAACGCTTGATCGCCTCCTCGGCGTCGCGCGGCGCGCGCTTGTCCGGGCAGGCCAGATCGCGCAGCGAACGGCGCAGCTTGTCGTCATGATCAATCTTGCGCCACACCGCCTTGTTGGAGCGGATCCAGTTTTTATCGATGCTGTTGCCGAAGGCGTAGGCGCGATAGCTGCCCTCATTGCACAGTAGGCCCTCGAAGCTCAAATTCTCCGCGCCGGCCGGGCTCTTCACCCGCACGATCATTCGCACCACGCCGTCTTCGCCCGCGCTCAGCGTCTTGGCGTCGACGAAATACTGGTTGGTCTGCAGATTATCAGTGCTCACGGCGATCCAATCCGGCTGCGCCGGATACGGCGGCAACTGGTAGTCGGCCTCCTGCCACGGCACTTCCGGCGCGAAATCGATGTTCTTCTTGATCTTGTTGTCGGCCAACGCCGGCTGCGCGGCGCACAGGGCCAGCACGATGATGGCGGCAAAGGTCTTCAAATCACTACTCCTCGTTCAGCGCGCCGGAGCCGCGCTTGGCTGGCCCGGACGCAAGGTGAAACGGCGGCGGCCGGTTTCCCTGCCGGCCAGGCCCCAACTTAATTCCGAAAACTGCATGTCGCCGCGCGCCGACACCGTCAGCAGCATGGACGCGCGGGTGCCGTAGTCGCGGCCTTTTATGAAGATGGGCGACAGCACCCGCTCCAGCGCGGAGCCGATGCGGGTATTGGGCAACTGCCCCAGCGGCGCCGGGGTGCCGTCGGACAGCGCGACGAAAGCCTGATCCTCGGTGGGCACGCGCTGAAACTCGCGCAAATATTCCGCCAGCCGCTCGCTCTTGAACCACGGCGTGTCCAGCGTGGCGTTGGACAAGGTGTGGATGCCCGGCGTCACCCGGGCGATCTGGCCGCCGCGGCTGTGGAAATGAAACAGGTCCGAGGTATAGCCGAACAGCAGGTTAAACGGCGCGTAGCGGCCTTGCTCGGCGCGCAGCCAATCGGCGAAGGCGAACGGATCCTCGTCGCCGGCGACGAAACGCTCCACCAGCTCCCCGCGCGAGCGTTCCGCTTTGACCGGATGGCCGTCGCGGATATTGGTCACCGCGGCAATGCGCCCTCGGCCGTCCACCATCAGCCAGCTGCCGCCGGACTCGGCGTCGCGGCCGCCCAGCGTATTCTGATATTGCGGCCACCAATCCAGCGGTTCGGTCGGACGCGCATAGTATTCGTCCCGGTTGGCCAGCAACACCAGCTGGCCCAGTCCGGGAGTCTTGTAGGCAAAAGCAATCACGCACATGATGAAGACCGATTTGAGGATGGCTTGGCGACTCGCGTAAACTTAGGGTTTAGGGAGCAGCCGCGGACAGTTCCGACCAGGCCTGTATTCCGCTCAATGTCCGCCGCGCGTTGGCGATGCGGCCTCGAACGGATTTCAAGCGGCCGGGCTTCTCTCCATTGTAACTGATAAGGCTGAGGAAGCCGGACCATGAATTTCGACAAAACCATAGACCTCTCCGGCCTCAACTGCCCGCTGCCCATCCTGCGCGCCAAGAAGGCGCTGGCGGAAATGGACAGCGGCGCGGTGCTGGAGGTGATCGCCACGGACCCCGGCGCGCCCAAGGACTTCGAAGCCTTCTGCCGTCAGACCGGCAACGCGCTGTTAACCTCGGACACCACGGCGGAAGGCAAATTCCGCATGGTGCTGAAACGGAAATAACCCCGATGGCTCAGAGCCTGTTTACAAGCTCGCAAGCAAAGGCGAGACAGCGCGCAAGCGGCTGAAGAAGCGGAATGTACACACGGTACATGAGCATTCTGAAGACCTGCTCACCATGCCTCGTTTCACGACACGCAGCAGCTTGTAAACCGGTTCTTTTTGGCCGCCGCCTTTTACATCGCTACCCGCAGGCAAGACCATGACGCAAACCCTGACCCTGATCCGCCCCGATGACTGGCATCTTCACCTGCGCGACGGCGCGGCGCTGGCCGCCGTATTACCCGACACCTGTCGCCAGATGGGCCGCGCCATCATCATGCCCAATCTCAAGCCGCCGGTGACCACCGTGGACGCCGCGGCCGCCTACCGCGAGCGCATCCTGGCCGCGCGCCCGGCCGGCAGCCGCTTCGAGCCGCTGATGACGCTGTACCTGACCGACAACACCTCGCCGGCGGAAATCCGCAAGGCCAAGGCCAGCGGCTTCGTCCACGCAGTCAAGCTCTACCCGGCCGGCGCCACCACGAATTCGGACTTCGGCGTGTCCGACGTCAACAAAGCCATGCCGGCGCTGGAAACCATGGCCGAAACCGGCCTGCCGCTGCTGGTTCACGGCGAAGTCACCGACCCGGCCATCGACGTGTTCGACCGCGAGGCGGCCTTCATCGAGCAGGTGTTCCAACCCTTGCTGGCCAAACTGCCCTCGCTGCGCGTGGTGTTCGAGCACATCACCACCCGCGACGCCGCCGAATACGTGGCCGCCGCGCCGGACAACGTCGCCGCCACCATCACCGCCCACCACCTGCTGATGAACCGCAATGCGCTGTTCGTCGGCGGCATCCGCCCGCATCATTATTGCCTGCCGGTACTCAAGCGCGAGCTGCACCGCCAGGCGCTGCTCAAGGCCGCCACCAGCGGCTCCGCCAAGTTCTTCCTCGGCACCGACAGCGCGCCGCACGCGCGCCACGCCAAGGAGAGCAGCTGCGGCTGCGCCGGCATGTACACCGCCAACGCCGCCATCGAGCTGTACGCCGAGGCCTTCGAAGCAGCGGGCGCGCTGGACAAGCTGGAAGCCTTCGCCAGCCTCAACGGCCCGGCCTTCTACCGTCTGCCGGCCAACAAAGAGCGCGTGACCCTGGCCAAGCAAGCATGGACGGTGCCGGACACGTTGCCTTACGACGGCGACGCGCTGGTGCCGCTGCGCGCCGGGGAAAGCATGGCCTGGAAACTGCTGGACTAAGAACCATGGCGAACAACACCTGGCCCCAGCGCCGGTGTGTTGTTCGCCATGCCGCCTCAATCATCGCGGGTCAGCACTTCCAGCAGCTCGATCTCGAACAAGAGATTGGAATTGGGCTTGATGTGAGCGCCGATCTGACGCTCGCCGTAAGCCAGGCGCGCCGGCACGTACAGCCGGCGCTTGCCGCCCACCTTCATGCCCATCAACCCTTGGTCCCAGCCTTTGATCACGCGGCCCGTGCCGATCACGCACTGGAACGGCCTTCCTTTCGCGTGGGACGAATCGAACTCGGTGCCGTCTTCCAGCCAACCGGTGTACTGCGTGGTGATCAAGGCGCCCTTGACCACCTCCTTGCCTGCGCCTTCCACCAAATCGGTGATTTGCAGTTCATCGCTCATCTTGCTTCCTCGCCTTTCATCCGCCGCGGATGATAGCGGACTCTCCCCGTCGCGGCGAGTCCGGCTCGCCGACTAGCGCCGTTGTCGCGCGTAAAACTTTTTCTACAAATATATTAATCATTAAATGCAATTCAAATACTACAACAACAAACATTCCCATTTGACATACATCATGGCAAATCAGTAGGATGCAAACACTTGAGAACGGCTGATCCAATACAAAATAGCCGTCGGAGAAATAGCAGGAGCCGTCGGTTCACCCCCCATGGGTGCGCGTGACCGGCGGGCCAGGAGAAACCCCTATGTTGCTGGATTTGCCATGGCAAGACCTGAGCGCCATCTTTGCGGCGGTCACCATTGCTTACGTGATTTTCGGCGTGGCCGGTTTTGGCACCGCCCTGGTCGCCAGCCCGGTGCTGGCCATTTTCATCCCGGTATCCAAGATCGTGCCGTTGCTGGCGCTGATGGACATGTTCGCCGCCTTCAGCAATATCCTGCGCGACGGCCGCAAGGCGGACCTGGGCGAACTGAAACGCCTGATTCCGCTCATGGTGGCCGGCAGCCTGATCGGCGCCGCCATCTTGCTGAAAACACGGCCGGACGCGCTGCTGCTGGCTTTGGGCGTGTTTGTGGTGGCTTATTCTCTTTATTCGCTCAGCGGCCTCAGTCCCAAGCGGCAATTCCAGCCACGCGCGGCGGTCCCCTTCGGCTTGGTGGGCGGCGTGTTCAGCGCGCTGTTCGGCAGCGGCGGCTTCATCTACGCCATTTACCTATCCGGCCGCATCGAACAAAAAGAACACTTGCGCATCACCCAAACCACGCTGATCGGCCTGAGCACCCTGACCCGGGTCGTGCTGTTCGCGCTGGCCGGCGTCTATATGGATGCCTCCCTGCTGCTGCTGGCGCTGATTCTGGCGCCGGCCATGCTGTGCGGGGTGTTCGCCGGCCGCCACATCACCCTGCGGCTGACACGTGAACAATTCATCCGGGTGATCAATACCGTCGTCCTGTTTTCCGGCATCGTCCTGCTAGGCCGTTACTTCAGCCACTGAAAATGTGTTTACGCTCTCGCAAGCCAAGGCGAGATCAGGTGAAAACCGCTGAGAAAGCGGAATGTACAGATGGTACACAAGCATTTCGAAGGGGTTTTCAACGCCGTATCGCCAATGCGCAGCGATCGTAAACAGATGCTGAGCGGCCCCCACTACGCAATACCGCTGTAGCCATCCCCCGGTCGCGACCACGCGCGGCCGCGCTCATGGCGCCGATTCTCTCATCCCTGACGGGAGGGCCCGCTGTCGCCCGCAGTCCGGGAGTGTGTTTGCTGCTCTTACAATGATGAGGAGTGCCAAGTGAATCATGCTGCATTGAACGAAATGATGACGCCGGAAGAGTATCTGGCCAGCCTCAACGACGGCCGCGAAGTTTACATCTACGGCCAGAAGGTGGCGGACGTCAGCCGGCACCCGGCTTTCCGCAACAGCGCCTACTCGATGTCGCGGCTGTACGAGGCGCTGCACCACCCGGACAGCCAGGAGTTGATGACCGACATCGACCCGGAGGGCTATCGCACCCACCGCTATTTCATGCCCAGCCGCTCCTGTGAGGACTTGCTCAAGGCTCGCGACGCCATTGCCCACTGGTCGCGGCTGACTTATGGCTTCATGGGCCGCACCCCGGACTACAAGGCCGGTTTCACCGCCACGCTGAAATCCGACCCCCATCTGTACGCGCCCTTCCACGACAACGCGCTGAACTGGTATCGCCAGAGCGCGCGCAAGGTGCTGTTCCTCAACCATGTGCTGGTGAACCCGCCGGCGGGCCGCGCCCGCGCCGCCTCGGAGATGCGCGATCTTTACCTGCACGTGGAGAAGGAAACCGACGCCGGCATCATCGTGCGCGGCGCCAAGATGGTGGCCACCAGCGCCGCCATCTCCAACGCCACCTTCGTCGCCCAGAACAGCGCCGCTCAATACCAGCCAGGCGGCGAGGAGGACTTCGCGCTGTGCTTCATCCTGCCGATGAACGCGCCCAACCTCAAAATCATCTGCCGCCGCTCCTACGAGGCCTCGGCGCTCAGCCCATTCGACAATCCGCTGTCCAGCCGCTTCGACGAAAACGACTCGGTGCTGATCTTCGACGGCGTGTTCGTGCCCTGGGAAAACGTGCTGATCTACCGCGACATCGAGCGCGCGCGCAGCTTCTATTCCGCCTCCGGCTTCCTCAACCGCTACCCGCTGCAATCCGGCACCCGGCTGGCGGTGAAGATGGACTTCATCTGCGGCCTGCTGGCCAAGGTGCTGGAGTCCAACGGCAGTGACGGCTTCCGCGGCGTGCGTACCCGGTTGGCGGACATCGTGGCGCTGCGCAACCTGATGTGGTCGCTGACCGAATCGCTGTGCCACAACCCGGAACCGCGCCGCGACGGCTCGGTGGTGCCGCGGCTGGAAGCCGCCTCCACGGTGCGCTATTTCGGCACCCAGATGATGTCCCAGCTCAAACCGGTGTTCAACACCATACTCGGCGGCTCGCCCATCATGCAGGTGTCCAGCTGGCTGGACCTGGCCAACCCGGAGCTCAAGGAGCTGATCGGCTGCTACTTCCAGGGCACGGATCAGGAGGCGGTGGATCGTCTCAAGCTGATCAAGCTGCTGTGGGACGCGCTGGGCAGCGAGTTCGGCGGACGCCACGAGTTGTACGAGCACAATTACGCCGGCAACAACGAGCAAGTGCGGCTGGACATGCTGCGCCACTGCGAGAGCAGCGGCGTGCTGGAGCAATGCCGCGCCTTGGTGGACGACTGCATGGCCGACTACACGCCGGACGGCTGGGCGCGTCCGGGCTGGCAGTTCGACGGCGCTTGCCGCGACCGCGTTTGAACCGGACCGGAAAGGAGGCAAGCATGCTGTACGCAGGCAAATGGGACCGCGCCGGTCTGGATTACCAAGCCTTGAAGAACCAATGGCACGTGGTGGCGCGCGCCGAAGAAGTCGGCGCCGAACGCCCCAAGGCGGTGCGGCTGCTGGGCGAAGAACTGGTGCTGTGGCGCGACGGTGCCGGCCAGATCCACGCCTGGAAGGACTATTGCGGCCATCGCGGCGCCAAACTGTCGCTGGGTTGCGTCAAGAAGGGGGAGATCGAATGCCCATACCACGGCTGGCGCTTCGACGCCGGCGGTCAGTGCACGCGGGTGCCCGCCCACCCGGACCAGGCCACGCCCTCGTCGGCGCGCTTGATCTTCCGTCACCACGCGGCCGAACGCTACGGTCTGATCTGGGCCAGCCTGGACGCGCCGCAGCGGCCGCTGCCGGTGTTCCCGGAATGGGAGGATGGCAGTTTCCGTAAAGTGTTCGCCGGCCCCTACCGCTATATGGGCAACGCTTTGCGCTCGGTGGAAAACTTTCTCGACGCCTCGCATTTCCCCTTCGTCCACGCCAATCTCAACGGCGACCCGGACGCGCCGGAGCCGCTGCCGGACTACCAGGTGTTCAAGGACGAACACGGGCTGCACACCTCGGAAATATCGGTGTTCCAACCCTACGGCGACCACCGCGGCATCCCGGTCACCGCGCGCTACACCTACTCGGTGTTCAACCCCACCACCGCCTACTTCGTCAAGAAGACCGGCGACACCGAGCGCTTCTGCACTTTCCTCAACGCCACCCCGGTGGACGAAGCCGAGTGCGTGATCTGGCTGATCGTGGCCATCAACTTCGGCGCCGACTTGAGCGAGGAAAAAATCCTCTACCGCCAGGACATGGTGTTCGAACAGGACCGGCTGATCGTGGAATCGCAGCGACCGGCGCGGCTGCCGCTGGACATCCAGCAGGAAATGCACGTTCGCAGCGACCGGCTGGGCATCGAATACCGGCGCTGGATCAAGGAACTGGGCCTGCGCGCCGACGCGCCAAACCACGCCGAGCCGCGCGCCGCGGCCTTGCTGAACTGACAGGGAGCAAGCGATGGATGCATTTGAACCCCGCCGCCTCCAGCTGGCCGAGCGCGAATCGAACGCGCGCACCTACGCGCGCGGCATAGACCGCGTGATCAGCCGCGGCGAGCTGGCCCGAGTCTACGACAGCGAAGGCCGCGAATACCTGGACTGCCTGGCCTGCGCCGGCGCGCTGCCGCTGGGCCACAACCATCCCTTCGTCCAACAGCGGGTGGCTGCTTTTCTGCAATCCGGCCAGCTGCAACAGGCGCTGGACATCGCCACCCCGGCCAAGCTCGCCTTTGTCGAACAGCTATATCAGGCGCTGCCCGCCGGCTTCGCCGAACACGCCAAGGTGCAGTTCTGCGGCCCGTCCGGCTCCGACGCGGTGGAAGCCGCGCTCAAGCTGTTCAAGACCGCCACCGGCCGCCGCCCGGTGCTGGCCTTCCAGGGCGCTTACCACGGCATGACCATGGGCGCGCTGGGCATGATGGGCAATCTGGGGCCGAAACAGGCGGTCAGCGGCTACCCGGCGGAAATCCAGTTCCTGCCGTTTCCCTACGCCTACCGCAGCCCCTTCGGCGCAGACGCCGCCGAGACCGAGCGGCTGTCCCTGGCCTATTTGGAAAACCTGCTGTCCGATCCGGAAAGCGGCGTCGGCAAACCGGCCATGCTGCTGGTGGAACCCATCCAGGGCGAAGGCGGCTGTATCCCGGCCAGCGCCGGCTGGCTGCGCGGCCTGCGCGAAATCACCGCGCGCCACGACGTGCCGCTGGTAATGGACGAGGTGCAAACCGGCTTCGGCCGCAGCGGCGATATGTTCGCCCATGAATGGGCCGACATCGTGCCGGACGCCATCATCCTGTCCAAGGCGGTGGGCGGCGGTTACCCGCTAGCCCTGGTGGCCTACCACCAAAAATACGACCGCTGGGCGCCCGGCGCCCACGCCGGCACCTTCCGCGGCAACCAGATCGCCTTGGTCAGCGGCGCGGCCACGATGGAATACCTGCGCCAGCCCGGCGTGCTGGAGCAAGTGCGGGAGGTGGGCCAACTCCTGCGCCAGAAGCTGCAAGCGCTGCAAACGCGCTTTTCCTGCATTGGCGACGTGCGCGGCCGCGGCCTGATGCTGGGCGTGGAGCTGATAGACCCCAACGGCGCGCCGGACGCGCTGGGCCACCCGCCGGCCAACGGCTTGCTGGCCAAGGCGCTCAAGCGCGCCTGTCTGGAACACGGCCTGATCCTGGAGAGCGGCGGCCGTCACGGCGCGGTGATGCGGCTGCTGCCGCCGCTGATCATCAGCGCCGACGACGCGGAAGAAATCGTCCGTCGTTTTGAAACCGCGCTGACCCGCCTGTGGCCCGCCGCCCCGGCCGCCGCGCACGCACCGGCCGCCATGGCCTTTTGAACCTGGAGCGACAGCATGACGCACACCGTACACGACATCATCGGCATCGGCTTCGGCCCCGCCAACATCGCACTGGCCATCGCGCTGGAAGAACTGGCGCCGCAGCTGTCCGTGCGCTTCCTGGAACGGCGGCCCTCCGCCGCCTGGCAGCCGGGCATGCTGCTGGAAGGCTCGGACATCCAAAACCACCCGCTGCGCGACCTGGTCACTCCGCGCAACCCGCGCAGCCGCTACACCTTCACCAACTTCCTGCACGAGCACAACCGGCTCTATCAGCACCTGAACCTGCCGCTGCACTACCCGCTGCGGCTGGAGTACGCGCAATACGTCGGTTGGGTCGCCGGCTGCTTCCAGCACCAGGTGGAATACCAGCGCGAAGTCATCGACATCCTGCCGGTCAACGACAGCGACGGCGAGCTCAGCCATTACCGCGTGCTGTGCGCCGACGGCCGCGAGTACCTGGCGCTCAGCGTGGTGCTGGCGCCAGGCCGCACCCCCAACATCCCGGAACCATTCCAGCGCGCGCCGGACCCGCGCGTGGTCCACCTCAACCACTACCTGCCGGCGCTGGAACAATTGAAAGCCAAAGGCGGCGGCAGGGTGGCGGTGATAGGCGGCAGCCAGAGCGCGGTGGAAATCCTGCTGCACGCCAGTTCCGAGCCGGCGCTGACGCGCGTGGTCGGCGTTACCCGCAACTTCGGCTACCGCCAGAAAGACACCAGCCCCTTCTCCGACGAGGTCTATTTCCCCGCCTTCGTCGACGCCTTCTTCGCCGCCAGCCCGGAACACAAGGACAGGCTGCGTCAGGAGCTGGTATTCACCAATTATTCGGCCGCCGACATCGACGTGCTCAACCAGCTCTACGTCAAACAATACGCCAACCGGTTACAGGACAAGGACAGCCTGGCCCTGCTCACCTGCATGGAAACCGAGGCCTGCGAACCCGGCGCCGACGGCGTCACCCTGCGGCTGCGCCACTTCCTGGGCGGCGACGCGGTCAGCGAAACCGTGGACTTGGTGGTGCTGGCCACCGGCTTCCTAGACCTGGGCCGCGGCCCCAAGCGCGAGCCCTGGCCGCGCGTGCTGGAGACGCTGTCGCCGCAGTTGTGCGCCGAGCGCGACACCGTGGACATCACGCTGGACTACCGCGTGCGGCTGCAAGGCGCGGCCGACCGCGGCGCGCCGCTGTACCTGAACGGCCTGTGCGAATCCTCTCACGGCATGGGCGACGCCGGCTCCTTCAGCCTGCTGGCGCTGCGTTCTCAAGCCATCGTGCAATCCCTGGCGGCGCGGCTGGAACAAGGATCGCGACATGACGGCATCCGCGCTTGACGCTCTGCTGAGCGCCGCCACCGGCTGGCAGGCGCGCGCTCCGCGGCTGCTGGCGGCCAAGGCCGACGCGCTGCCGGTCAGTTGCGAACTGGCGGTGATAGGCGCCGGCCTCACCGGACTGTCGGCGGCGCTGACCGCCGCCGAGGCCGGCTGCTCGGTGGTGGTGCTGGAGGCCGACGCCGTCGGCGGCGGCGCCACCGGCCGCAACTCCGGTTTCGTGGTGCCGGTGCCGGCGCGCTGCGGCCCGCCGGAGCTGCGCGCCTGGCTGGGCCCGCAGGCCGAGGGCTATCTGGCCGGCCTAAGCGAAGCCGCGGCCGAACTGCTGGCGCTGCCGGAAGCCAGCCCGGTCCGCAAAGGCTGGATGCAATTGTTCTCCGCCCCCGGCTCCGCGCAGGCCTCCGCCCTGGCCTGGCGCCGGCTGGGCGTGCGCGCCCGCGCGCTGGACGCCGAACAGGCGCAAGCCCTGACCGCCGCCGCCGGCTACCACTGCGGCCTGCTGTTCGAGGACGGCGGCCAGATCGACCCGCTGGCGCTGGCGCGCGCCCTGGCCGAACGCTGCCGCCAACGCGGCGTGATCCTGCTGGAACGCTGTCCGGCCAAGCTGGTGGAACGGGAAAGCCGGGACGGCATGCACGTGATCCGCACCCCGCGCGGCAGCCTGCGCGCGGGCCGCGTGCTCATGGCCGGCAACGCATACAGCCGCGACGGCATAGCCGCGGTCGCCCGACACAGCGTGCCGCTGACGCTGGCGCTCGGGCAATTCGAACTGAGCGCGGAACAACAGGCGCGGGTGCTGCCCGCCGACATCCCCTTCTCCGACAATCGCCGCGATATGTGGTTTTTCCGCAAAATGCCGGAAGGCCAATTGCTGACCGGCCTGTTCGCGCTGAGGCCAGACGCCGAAACGGAGCAATACGCCGCCGCCTTGCGCCAGCGCGTCCGCACCGTCTTCGGCATGGAGCTCGACGCCGCTCCACGGCTATGGGCCGGACAAGTCGGCCTTACTCCGTCCGGCCTGCCCAGCTTGCAACGCGTCGGCGACGGCGTCCTGGCCTGGACCGGCTGCAACGGCCGCGGCCTGGCGCTGTCCTTCATGCTGGGCCAAACCCTGGCGCGCCAACTGATCGGCGCCGGCCCGGCCCTATTGCCGTTCAATCCGCGTCCGCTGCGCGGCCGCTCGCTGCTAAAGTGGATGACCGAAGCGGTCATCGCCCACGACCGGCGCCGGCGCGACCGGCTCACGCCGGCCGAACCTCGCTCGCCAAAGGAAGCTACCCCGTGAGTTCATGCGCTTTCCATTATCAGGAATACTGCTGTACCCGCCCCGAGCTGATCGACCGGATGATCGCCCGCTACCCGCTGGCGCTGATCAGCAGTGAATACCAGGGCCGTCCGCACGCCAGCCATATCCCGCTGTTCCGCGTCTCCGACCGCAGCCTGTTCGGCCACGTAGACCGCCGCAACCCTCAATTCCAGGGCCGCGGCCGCTTTCCCGCGCGCTTGGTTTTCATGGGGCCGCAAAGCTATATCCCGCCGGAGGCCTACCGCAGCCGCTTGCTGCCCACCTGGAATTACATTGCGGTGCACATGGACGCCGAGATCGAAATCCTCGACGACCTGGAATCGGCCCGCCGCGCGCTGAGCGACACTTGCGAGCGGCTGCAGCCGCCCCAGGCGCCGTTCCAGTACGAGGCCGCCGATCCCCGAGTCATCGCCAACGCGCCGCACATCCTCGGCCTGCGCGTTCATGTGCTGCGCGAGGAAGGCCGCTTTAAACTCTCGCAGGACAAAAAGCCGGAAGACCAGCAAGCGGCGCTGGATCATCTGCTGCGCCGCGACGAGGCCGGGGAGCGCGCGCTGCTGGAGGAGCTGCTGCAATTTGCCGCAACCGCGGAGCACGCGCATGGCTGACCCCTCCGAGCTGGCCCGGCGCTTCATCGATCAAGGCGTCACGCTGGACCCCGGCCAGCGCCGCGCCGCCGATGCGCTGGACGCGCTGCGCCTCCAAACGCGGACCGCCCCCGCCTGGCCGCTGCGCCGGCCGTCGCCGCAAACCGGCGCCTATCTGTGGGGCGAGCCCGGCCGCGGCAAGACCATGCTGATGGACGGACTGTTCGCCTTGTCCACCGCGCCGGCGCAACGCATCCATTACCACCAGTTCCTGCGCGACCTGCACCGCGGCCTGGCCCAGTCCGGCGGCGAGCAAGCCAACTACCTGCCCGCGCTGGCGCGGCGCGTGGCCGCGCAAAGCCGCTTGTTCTGCCTGGACGAATTCCATCTGCACGACATCGCCGACGCCATCCTGATGGAGCGCTTCCTGACCGTGCTGTTGGAAGAACGGGTGCTGGTGATCCTGACCTCCAATTACGCGCCGGAACAACTGCTGCCGGACCCGCAACTGCATCGCTACGCGCTGCGCGTCATCGCGCTGATCCAGCGCCACATGCAGGTGCTGCACCTGGACGGCGACCGCGACTACCGCTATCGCGAAGCCGCCGCCGGCGAACACTATCTGCACCCTTGCGGCGCGGAAGCCGAGCAAGCCCTGCGCCGGCTGCTGCAAGAGCAGGGCCGAACCATCGGCCCCGCCGCCGCCGTCTCGCTGTCCGGGCGGCCGCTGTCCGCGCGGGCGCAAAGCCCGGACTGCATCTGGTTCGACTTCGAAACCATCTGCCTGGGCCCGCGCTCGCACCTGGATTACCTGGAGATGTCGGAACGCTGGCACACCGTCGTCGTCTCCGACATCGCCCAAGCGCAGTTGAACAAGGCCGACGGCCTGCGCCGCTTCATCTGGCTGGTGGACGTGCTCTACGACCGCCGCCAGTGTTTATTGCTGATTTCCGAACGCCCAATCGAAACCATGCTGCGCGACGCCACGCTGTCGGCGGATACCCATCGCACGCTGAGCCGGCTCGCCGAAATGCAATCCGCCTCCTTCGCCGCCGCCACCGCCATCGAAATGAGCCCGCTATGCCAATAGTCAGAATCGAAGACGCCGCCGCTCGCACGCCGACCCAACGCCAAGCCATCGTTCACTGCGTCTACGACGCGCTGCGCGCCGTGTTCGGCGTCAGCGACGAAGAGCTGCAGGCGCGCTACCAGCGCTTCGCGCAGGAAGATCTGCTGCCGCCGGGCGGAGACCCGGACTACCTGCACATCGAGATCACCGTCTTCGCCGGCCGCAAACCGGAGACCAAGAAAAAACTCTACGCCAAGCTGGCCGCCGACCTGGCCGCGCTGCTGGACATCTCGCCCGCCTCGGTGCTGATTCTGCTGCGCGAGGAGGCCGCGGACAACTGGGGCATGCGCGGCGGCCTGCCCGCCAGCGAAATCGATTTCGGCTACGCCATCTCCGTATGATGAGCCAGCACCCGCAGGCCCTGCGCCAAAAGCTGGGCAGCTTCGCCACCGGCGTCGCCGACGCCTCGGGACTAGAGCCTCAAGCAAATGCGAGACAAGGCGAAAACGCGCGCAAGCGCGCACCGTTCACGCAGGAACGCCACGGCGCGCCGCTGATCGACACGGCCAGTACCATCCAACCCATCCCCTAGCCACTCTGGAACCCCAAACATGACGCAAAACAGCAAACACGTCCTGCGCAGCCTGATAGCAAGCCGCTCCGGCCTGCTGGTGCCCGGCGCCTACAACGCGCTGAGCGCTCGCATCGTCGAAGACCTCGGCTTCGGCGCGCTTTACCTGACCGGCGCCGGCCTGACCAATATGCAGCTGGGCCTGCCCGACCTGGGCTTCGTCGGCCTGAAAGAAGTGGCGGACCAGGTTTCCGCCATCCGCGACGCGGTGTCGATTCCCCTCATCGTCGATGCCGACACCGGCTTTGGCAACGCGCTCAATGTGCGCCGCACCGTGCGTGTGCTGGAACGCGCCGGCGCCGACGCCATCCAGTTGGAAGATCAGGTACTCCCCAAGAAATGCGGCCATTTCGCCGGCCAAAACCTGATCAGCGCCGCCGAGATGTGCGGCAAACTGCAGGCGGCGGCGGACGCGCGCCAGGATGAAAACCTGATGATCATCGCCCGAACCGACGCCTGCGCGGTGGATGGCATAGACGCCGCCATTGAACGCGCCGGCCGCTACGCCGAGGCCGGCGCCGATGTGCTGTTCATCGAAGCGGTACGGGAACTGGACGACATCCGCCGCCTGCCGGCGCTGTTCGACCAACCCCTGCTAATGAATATCGTCATCGGCGGCAAAACCCCGGCGCTGAGCGCCGCCGATCTGAAGGAACTGGGCTACGGCCTGGTGCTATACGCCAACGCCGCGCTGCAAGGCGCCGTGCTGGGCATGCAGCGGGCGTTGGGCACGTTGGCCCGCGACGGCATCCTGCAGGAAGACCCGCAACTGGTGACCCCGTTCACCGAACGTCAGCGCCTGGTCAACAAGCCGCTCTACGACGAACTAGACGCGCGCTACGGCGCGGCCGGGCGGGACTGAGCCACTTGCGGGCGGCAAGCCGCCCGCAAAATACTCGTCCGATTTTCGGTTGTGACGGTCTTGGGCGCCCCCTAAGCTGTGCGCATTTCAACCGGAGCACACCCATGGACTTCGCCGCCCTGCACCACCAAGCCGAACCGCTGTTGATCGCCAATGTCTGGGACGCAGTCAGCGCCCGCCTCGCCGAACAGGCCGGCTATGCCGCCATCGGCACCTCCAGCGCGGCGATGGCCGCCATGCTGGGCCACGAGGATGGCGAACAACTCGGCTTTGCCGAATTGCGCCAGCTTGTCGCCCGCCTGCGCACCGCCAGCCGCCTGCCCCTGAGCGTGGACATGGAAGCCGGCTACGGCGACAGCCCCGAGCGCATCGCCGCCAATCTGAGCGAACTGGCCGCGCTCGGCGTCGTCGGCGTCAATCTGGAAGACAGCCTGGTGCGCCAAGGCCGGCGCAGCCTGCAGGACGCGGCGGCATTCGCCGCCATGTTGACGGCGGTGCGGACAGCGCTGCGCCAAGCCGGCCACACGCTATTCCTCAATGTTCGCACCGATCCCTTCCTGCTGGGCCTGTCCGACGCGCAAGCGCAGACCATCGCCCGCGGCCGCCTATACGCCGCCCACGGCGCCGACGGCCTGTTCGTGCCTTGCGTTGTGCAAGAAACGGACATTCGCGCCATCGTCGAAGCGGTGCCGCTGCCCTTGAATGTGATGTGCATGCCGGCCTTGCCGGACTTTGCCGCGCTGGCGCGGCTGGGCGTCGAACGCCTCTCCATGGGCAATGCCGTCCACGAACAATTGCAGCGCAGCTTGCTGAACATGCTGCACAATATTCGCGCCCAACAATCCTTCCAGGCCGTCTTCACCCATGCTGATCACTGACACCGAACAGGCCGACGGCTATTACCGGGCGCTGCTGGAACGCGCCGAGGCATACAACGGCATTTTCTTCGTCGCCGTCCGCACCACCGGCGTGTTCTGCATCGCCAGTTGCCGCGCGCGCAAGCCGAAACGGGAAAACGTAGAGTTTCACTCCAGCTTCAAATCCGCGCTGGACGCGGGCTTCCGCCCCTGCAAGATCTGCCGCCCCACCGAGAACGCCCACGCCGCGCCGCCGGCGGTGGCCCAGGTCATGACCTGGCTGCGGGCCAGCCCCAAGGACCGGATCAGCGATGGCCAGCTCAGACAGCGCGGCATCAGCCCGGAAGCGCTGCGCCGCTGGTTTCTCCAGCACCACGGCATCACCTTCCACGCCTTCCAGCGCATGCTGCGGGTCAATACCGCGTTACAGGAGCTGAAAGGTGGCCGCAGCGCCACCGAAGTGGCCCTAGACAATGGCTATGACTCGCTCAGCGGCTTCGCCTACACCTATAAAAAACTGACCGGCAGCGCCCCCAGCAACAGCGCGCGCGTCATCCTGTTGCACCGCTTCACCACCCCGCTGGGCCCGATGCTGGCCTGCGCAACGGAACGCGGCCTGTGCCTGCTGGAATTCACCGACCGACGCATGCTGGAAACCGAATTCAAAGACCTGCAACGCCTGCTCAAGGCGCGGATCATCGCCGGGGAGAACGCGCACACCCAGCAGGCCGAGAGAGAAATTGGCGAATACTTCGCTGGCCGTCGCAGACACTTCGACGTGGAACTGGAAACGCCAGGCAGTGAATTCCAGCAAGAAGTTTGGCAAAGCCTGAGGATGCTGGACTACGGAAGCACCCACAGCTACCAGAGCCTGGCGGAACGGATAGGCCACCCCAGCGCGGTGCGCGCGGTGGCCGCCGCCAATGGAGCCAACCGCATCGCCATCATCGTTCCCTGCCACCGCGTGCTGGGCAAGAACGGCGCGCTGACCGGCTATGGCGGTGGCCTGGCGCGCAAGCAATGGCTGCTGGAACACGAACGCGGGCCGGACGCGAACTCGACGTCCAGACTGGAAGCTTAGAGCCTGTCCAAAGTCTCCAAAGCGCGGGCGAGACAAAGCTAAAACAGCAGAGAAACGGAGGACACAAGGGGTACATGAGCATTTAACAAAACCCCTGACCCTGCTCAGCCTCCTTGTCGAACAACTGCCTGCGTCGGCTCGTCTTGGTCCAAGCTCCGGCAAGGCATTGTTAGCGGCCCTTAATTGGTTTTTTTCCGGCAGCCTTGCTAGCGTTTTAAAAATTACTGTTGACCTCTACGCCACTTTCCTGTAAAAAGTCCGGGCAGGATCTTCAAGCGTCATATCTATCGATACCTCGTTGCCCATCAAACTGGGTCTTCATTGTTTCCATATCTATTCCTTGATTATCATGCCATACGATAATTTTATTGTCCTTAACTGACACATGGAGTGCATTATGGAAACTGGTACCGTTAAATTTTTCAATGACGCAAAAGGCTTTGGCTTTATCACCCCGGACAATGGCGGCGACGATCTGTTCGCTCACTTCTCCGAAATTCGCGCGGATGGCTTCAAGTCCCTGCGTGAAGGTCAAAAAGTAAGCTACACCCGCGCAATGGGCCAAAAAGGCCCGGCAGCGTCCGCGATTCAGCCGCTCTAAGAACGTACTGACGATCTCGCGAGCTAAGCAAGACAAGGCGAAAACGAGCGAAAAAGCGGAATGTACTGTGGTACATGAGCATTTTGAGCTCGGTTTCAAGGCCGTATCGCCGACGCGCAGCAGATCGTAAATAGGCTCTAAGCATTACAGCGCCTAAATGACAAAGCCCCATATGGGGCTTTTTGTATTTTAAAAATAAGACCTGCCTTGAGGCGGGTTTTATTTTTTGGCAGGCCGTAATATGTAGGCCTTATTGGGGGCAAGTCCGCCGAGCTCAATGAGAAAGAGTTGAACACCACGGGCATGCCGACACCCCCAGAGAAACGCTTGCTAATAAGACCCGCTAACAAAACCTCTTGATGTCAGATGCGTATGCCCGCATTTGGCGAAGATGAAACGGAAAGTCGTCAGTCAGAAGCTCTGGAAGTCATTGCAACCACTACTTCCTCCACCACCGCGTTCCCGCCGGGGTGGGCGGCCGCGGTTGGATGATTTTGCCGCCCTCAACGGCATCTTGTTTGTTCTCACTACCGGCATTCCTTGGGAGGACCTCCCACAGGAACTCGGTTTTGGCAGCGGTATGACCTGCTGGCGAAGACTGCGCGATTGGCAAGCGCTA
>NZ_JONK01000007.1 GCF_000711885.1 Chromobacterium haemolyticum DSM 19808 | reverse complement strand
GGTCAGGAAGTGCTGGTCACTTATGTGGACGGCGATCTGGACCGGCCCATGGTGACCGGCATCGTCTACAACGGCGACAACCCCACGCCGTACGACTTGCCGAAAGACATCCGTTACACCGGCCTGGTGACCCGCTCCTTGAAGCAGGGCCGCTACAGCAACGCCAGCCAGATCACTTTCGACGACCAGCGCGGCGCCGAGCGGGTGATGGTGCACGCCGAGCGCGACATGCAGCAGACCACCGAGCGCAACAGCTCGGAGGCGGTGGGCCAGGACAAGAACATCTCGGTCAAGGGCACGTCCACTTCGGTCACTGGGGCTTCGATCAGTTTCACGGGGGTGTCGGTGTCCTTCACCGGCTTGTCGGCCAGCTTCACCGGGGTATCGACCAGCTTTACCGGCCTGTCCACCAGCTTCATCGGGGTGTCGACCAGTTTTACCGGCGTTTCCACCGGCTTTACCGGGGTGGACACCAGTTTTAAGGGGGTTTCCACCAGCTTCGTCGGGATATCGACGAGCTTCATCGGGGTGTCCACCAGCTTTACCGGGGTGTCCACCAGCCTGACCGGCACACGCACCTCGGTGACCGGCACCTCGCAGGGCATGACCGGCGTGTCCGCCTCGATGACGGGCACCAGCGTATCGGCGACCGGCATGTCGCAAAGCATGATCGGCGTGTCTTCGTCCTATACCGGCACCTCCACCAGCGTGACCGGCAACAAGATGTCGGTGACCGGCAGCTCCAAGAGCGTGATCGGCACTTCGATGTCGGACACCGGTACCTCAATCAGCGTGACGGGCACGGAGATGTCGACCACCGGCAGCGCCACCAAGGTGGTCGGCAGCAAGATGTCCACCACCGGGTCCGACGCCAGCGTCACCGGCTGTTCGGCGTCCACCACCGGCGCCTCGGTCAAGCTGGTGGGCAGCGACACTTCGCTGACCGGCGCTGAAATCAAAGCGGTGGGCAGCAAGATGTCCAGCACCGGTTCCAGCATCAGTTCCGTGGGCTCGGAAGTCAGCAGCACCGGCTTTAGCAGCTCCACCACCGGTTTCAAATACTCCTACACCGGCGCGTCCTACTCGGACACCGGCGTGGATCTGAAAAAAGTCGGCATGGAGGTCAAAAGCTGATGCCCTTGCGTCATATCAAACCCCAGGCGGCGCTTGTTTCCTCGTCGCGCACCCAGATCGGTTCCCAAGCCATGTTGCGCATCGGCGTCGGCATCGGTTTCCGCCTGAGCGATCCCTTCATCCTGGCGCACGAGGCCGCGTGCTGGGAGGCGATCAAGGCGGCCAAGCCGGCGCTGCCGCTGTTCGAACCGGCAATGCCCAAGCTGCGCGCTGAATGGCTGCTGCTGGGCAGCGCGCATTATCGCGGCCCGGCGGCCGGCGTCGGCGTATTGGACTGGCTGGCCGAGGCCGAGTTGGGCGGCGTGCGCAAGATCGCGAGCTGCCGGGCGCAGCCACGTATGGACGGCGGACGCGTCGAGGCCAGCCTGGCGCTGGACCCGCGCCAGGCGGCGGCCGGCCTGCAAGGCGAAAATCCTTTCGGCCAACGCCACGCGTCGCCGCCTTTGCAACGGGTCCGCGGCTTGAACGTGAGCCCGGCGCCGCTGGCGGCGATGGGGCCGTTGGGCAGCGATTGGCCGGAGCGCCGCCAATGGCAGCCGCGCTTCGCCGGCTCGCCGCAAGCAATGGCGGACGACGGTAGCCATATGGGATGGCCGGCGGCCACCGATCTGCGCTTTTTCCAGCAGGCGGCGCCGGACCAGTGGTCGGACCAGGCCTGCTGGCCGGCTCAAGCGCCGTTCGCGCTTAGCGGCTTTCGCGGCGGAGAAGTCCAGGGACGGTTGCCGGCTGTGCGGCCGCTGTTGCTGGCGGGGCGGGGGGACGGCCCGCTGGACGAACGGCCGGAACTGGCATTGCAAACCGTGTGGCTGCTGCCGGACGCGGACCTGGGCGTGATGTGGTGGAACGGCTTTCTACCGCTGGATTATGTATTGGACGACGGCGTCGGCCGGCTGGCGCTGGGCTTCAAGGACGCCGCCGAACCTGAACGGCCGGCGGAGCTGGCCGCCTTCGCCGAGCGCCGCTCCCGCTTGGACGATCAAGACCCCTTGCTGTTGGCCGATCACGCGCTGATGCCGGATCCAGCGCGCGGCTGGGTCTGGGAGCAGATACTCGACTCCGCTGACCACCCGCGCTTCGCGCCGCCCCCGCGCGACCGCGCCGAGATTCGCGCGCGGCTGGAACAAAATCATAAGGCCTTGCGCGAGGCGCAGGCGGCGCAAACCCGGCTGCAGTCCTTTGTTCGCGCCAATGAAAACGCCTTGGCCGGCCTGCCGCAAGCGGCGGCCGACGGGGAGAACTGGCGCGAGCGGCTGCAAGGCGAACGCGGCCCCTGGAGCGAGTTGACCATATGCGACGCCGACCTGAGCGGCCTGATTTTCGACGGCCACGAGCTAAGCCAGGTGCGCTTCGAACGCTGCAAATTGGACCACGGCCGTTGGCGGCAATGCCGGCTGGAACAGGTGCAGTTCGTCGATTGCTCGCTGGCCGGCACCGTGCTGGACGCGGTGCGCTGGACCGGCGGCGGTCTGAACCGCTCCAATCTGGGCGCCAGCGTTTGGAACGGCGTCGAACTGGCGCAGTTGGGCATAGAGGATTGCCGGCTGGACGACATCGCGATTAACGGCGGCGCCTGGCGCGCGGTCACGGTGCAGGGCGAGGGCGGCGCCGGCGGCCGGGTTGGCCAGCTGCGTTGGGACCAGGTCAATTGGTGCCGGGTTCGTGCGGAGGATTGGCATTTCACCGGGGTACAAGCCGACGGACTTGGGCTAGTGGAGTGCCAACTGCCGCGTAGCGGCTGGCGGCAATGCCGGCTGTTGAAGTTCAGCGCGCTGGACACGGATCTGTCCGCCAGCGTCTGGCAGCGCTGCCAGCAGCGTTTCGGCGTATTGTCCCACGGCAGCTCGCTGCGCCAGGCGCGGCTGGAAGACTGCGAGCTGCTGTCTTGCAGTTGGCAGGATCTGGACGCTGCGCAACTGCGGATTGAGCACTGCGCCTGCCCGCAACTGCACGCGCAACGCTTGCGAGCGCCGGATTCGTTGTGGCGGAGTTGCGCGCTGGACGGCCTTAACGCCACCCACGCCAAGCTGGAACGAGCCCGCTTCGAAGCTTGCGCGTTGAAGGACGCCCTGTTCTACGGCGCAAGCCTGAGCGAGAGCCGGATGGAGGGCTGCAATCTGATCGACGCCAAAACCGCCTGGATGCAGCCGCCGTCCAGCGGGGGCTGGCGCGGCAATTTGGAAACCGGGCGCCAGGATTGGCCGAGGAGGGCGCAATGAGCGCGGCGCGGGAGGCCTCGTTGCGGGAGCTGGCCGGAGCGTTGCCCGCCGTGGTGGAGGGGCGGCGATTCGACGCGCCGCCGGCGGAGACGCTGAGCCGCGTGGTCTACATCGATTGCAGTTTCGAGCGCGTGCACTGGCGACAGTGCCGCTTTAAGGAAGCGCGCTTCGTCAATTGCCGCTTCGAAACCAATCGTTTCGAGCGTTGCGTCTGGCATGAGATGGGTTGCGCCGACAGCCAGTTCATCGACTGCGTCTGGGAGGAGTGCGAGCTGGAGCGGGTGGGGTGGCAGCGGGTGATTGCGTCCGGGGCCCAGTGGCGGGGCGGGCGGCAACGGGATTTTTCCTGCGTGGAATTGGACGCCGCTGGCTGGCACGTCAGCGATGTTCGCAGCGAGCACGGCTCTTTCGTCGACTGCCGGCTGCGGGAATGGCGGCTGCAAGGCGGCTGCTGGTCGGACAGCGCCTGGATACGCAATCAGCTGGACGGCTTCAGCGTGGAGGAGGCCGAGCTGCACAACTTCATTCACGGCCAAAGCCAGGCGCGGCGCGTGGCGCTGAGCGCCTGCCGCGGCTTGAACGCGCGCTGGATAGATTGCGAACTGGAGCATATGGCGCTGGACCACTGCGAACTGAAACAGGCGGCCTGGTCGCACAGTGTCTGGAACGGCGGCGCCATCCGCTCCAGCCGCCTGGTCGGCGCCAGTTTCGACCAGGCCCGGCTGCGCCGAGTGCAGACGCGCGAGGCGGATCTGGAGCAGGCCATGTTCGACGGCGCGCGCTTGGAGGATTGCGCTTTTGAGCAATTGAACGCGCCGCGGCTATCGCTGCGGCAGGCGCGGCTGGAGCAGGTCAACCTGTCAGGCGCCAATCTGCGCGGACTGGACGCCAGCGGCGCCGCGCTGCAGTCGGTGAAGTTGTCCGGCTGCGACTGCCGCGGGGGCCGGCTGGTAGGCCAGCCGCGCGGCGCATGGAGCGTGGCCGACACCGCCGGCGCGCTGTTCGACGATAGCAAACTTGAGCAAGACCGGGCTTGGCGGCAACAGGCGCAGCCCGGACCTAGAGGAGCCGCATGATGACATGGATGCAAGAAAGCGCCCTGGCCTGGGCCGAAACTCCGGCCGAGTCCGATCCAGTGCTGCGCGCGCTGCGCGTGGGCACGCCTACGCCGCGACCCAGCCAGGAATGGCTGCCGGCGCGGGTATGCGCGCAAGGCGAGAAGGACGGCGAATGGCTGGTCCGGCTGCCGTCCGGCGCGCTGCGCCAGGCGCGCGCCGCCTTCAGTTGCCTGGTGCGGCCGCAACGCGGCGATCTGGTGCAACTGGCTGCGGCGGATGAGGCTTGCTGGGTGTTGGCCATCCTGGAGCGCCCGCAGCCGGGCGGGGTTTGCCGCTTGGAACTGGGCGCGGCCAGCGTGCAACTGCACGCCGCCGAACTGCATCTGTGCGCCGACGGCGAGCTGAGCCTGAGCGGCCGGCAGCTCAATAGCCGCGCCCAGGCCATCGCCACCTCGGCGCAGGAGCGGCAGACCCATATCGGCGGCACCGACGCCGAGCACTGCGGCAGCCTGTTGCTGCACGCGGACCGCCACATGGGGCTGCACGCCAAGAGCACGGCGCTGAGTTCGGCTTCGCTGTTGAAGCTCGACGCCGGCCAGATTCACGTTGCCTAAAGGAGAAATGCGATGTTCGCCAATTGTTCCGCCGGCGGCATGGCCCTCGCGGCTTCCGACGTCTGCAAGACCCCGCCGCTGGGGATTCCGTCCACCTACGCCAATATCGCCAACAAGCCGGAGGCGGTGCCCAATGTGCCGACCATCATTTACGCCGGCGGCCCGGTGCACAACCTCAACACCATCATTCCGATGACTCACGGCGACGAGGGCGGCTCCATGGGCGGGGTGGCCTCCGGCACGGTGGCGGCGCTGTCCCGCCACGTGACCGGCTCCGGCAAGGTGCTGATTCAGGGCGCGCCGCAGACGCGGCTGACCGACACCAATCTGCCCAATAACCAGAACACCGCCGGGCAGACGGTGGCGCCTTCCCAGACCATCACCATGACCTTGAGCTAATGATCTCTTTTCCCTTTGTCCGGCGCGCGCTGCTGCTGTGCGCGCTGGCTGGTCTGCCAGGCTGCTCTTCGCTGTTTTCCTCGCGCGGAGACGACGGGCCGCGCCAGTTGCACGTCACCCTGGTGGGCGGCGGCCAGCTCAACAACAGCGGCGGCGGACCGCGGCCGGTGCAGGTCTGCCTGTACGTGGTGCGAGAAGCCAACTGGCTGCCGCCTGCCGGGCTGGAGGATTCCAGCTGCGCCCAGCGCGGCCGGGAAGTGGCGGCCGAATCCCGCCACGTGGTGGCGCCCAACCAGGTGCAGCAAGTGCTGCTGCCGGCGTCCGGCTCGGACCCGGTCTGGCTGTTGGCGGACGCCGATTTCGCCAGCAAGCCGCCCGGCTACGCGCCGCTGCGCATCCGGGTGGACGGCCGCCAGCTGATCCATTTGGCGGTGCTGCTGGAGCGCAACCGCATTGTCGACGCTCTGCGGCCCGCCGCCGCCCCATTGGCGGACGTCTCCGCATCGGCCCCGGCCGCGTCGCCGCCGCCGGCCAAGCCCTCCCGCAAGCCTTGGCGCAAGACGCGCAAGGCGCCCATCGCCCATTTGGAGGAAAGCCCATGAGCGCTTTGCCAGTAGGACCCGTCGCCTGGAGCGACGGCATGTTGATAGAAACCCAGCATTTTCAGCAGCAGGAACGCCACTTGGCTCATCAGTTCGGCCTGCGCCTGCGTCAGACCTCCAACCATGGCTGGGGCTTTTCCCTGCTGGATGTGGACAGCGACGGTTTGGGGCTCGGCCGCTTGGGCCTGCGCGCGGCCGAAGGCATTTTGCCGGACGGCACCCCGTTCGCGCTGCCGGCTCACGACCCTTTGCCGGCCCCGCTGGACACCTCGGACGCCCAGGCCGGCGACATTGCCTGCCTGGCGCTGCCGGCCGCCGGTTGCGGCGGCCCGGAAATGGCCTTTGGCGACGCGTCTGCGGCCGCGCGCTACCGCGCCGCCGCCACCGAGGTGCCCGATCTCAGCGTGGGCCTGGACGCGCCGGGCTCGCCGCGCCGCCTGACGCTGGAAACCGGCCGCATGATGACGCGGCTGTGCTGGCAATCGCAATTGCGCGCCGAGGAAACCGCCTTGCCCTTCGCCCGGGTGGCGGGGCGCAGCAGCGCGCTGACGCTGTTGCTGGACCCGCGTTTCATCCCGCCGCTGCTGGACAGCCGCGCCCACCAGACGCTGCGAGCGCTGATCGAGGAGTTGCAAAGCACGCTGCAAGTGCGGCTGGCCGGCAGCGCCGGCTTGCGAGTGCTGTCCGCCGGCGGCGGCCTGGCGGACCTGGTGGAGTTGATGCTGCGCCAGGGCATCGCCGAATACCGGATGCGCTTGGCTCACCTGGACGCCTTCAACCCGCTGCCGCCGGCCTTGCTGTTCCAGGAGTTGATCGGCCTGCTGGGCCGGCTCAGCGTGCTGCCCGGCGTGGACGAGGCATTGGCCGAGCGGCAGTTCGCCTACCGCCACGATGAGCTGCAAGCCAGCTTCGAGCCGTTGGCCGCCACCTTGCGCTACGCGCTGGCCAGGGTGATCGAAACCCCGGTGCTGCCGCTGAAGTTTGAGGACCGCGGCGACCAAGTGCATGTCTGCGTGGTGGACCGCCAGTGGAAGCTGCAGAAGATGGTCTTCGCCTTCTCCGCGGCGATGCCGGCGGACAAGCTGCGCCAGCTCTTGCCGCAGCAGGCCAAACTGGGCGCGGTGGAACAGATCCAGAAGCTGGTGGACTTGCAATTGCCGGGCGCGCGGCTGATCCCGACGCCCAACCCGCCGCGCCAGGTGCCGTACTACGCGCAGAGCGTGTACTTCGAAGTGGAGTCCAGCGACCCGTTTTGGGCGCAGGCCTTCGCGGGCTCGGCGCTGGCGCTCCGCATCGTCGGGGACTTCCAGGATATGCGGTTCGAGGCCTGGGGGCTGCGCGAAGGCAAGGTCGCTTAGAACCTGTTTGCGACCTGCCGCGCAGCTTAGCGGGGTCGTAAAACAGGCTCAAAACCAAATAGCCGAAAGAGTGAACGAAAATGAATCTGCTGCACAATTTTTCCTCCATCTTCCGCCGGGCCTCCGCCGCGCACCTGAACAGCGGCATGCTGGAGGGCGCGATGCGCAGCCGGCTGGAAAACCTGCCTTTGCTGATGCCCGGCCAGCAAGTGTCCACCTTGGAGGCCGAAGCCGAACCGGAAGCCTTGAACGCCTTGCCGCTGGCCCTCCCGCCCGCCGCGCCGCCGACGGCGGGCGCGGGCAGGGCGCAGGCGGAGACCGACGACGCGCCGGTGATCTATCAGCGCTCCGGAGCGCGCGGCGGCCTGCTCAAGGCCGGCTTGCAACAAGCGCAATGGGACAACCCCTTCATCTCCCACGCCTTGCCGGCGGTGCTGCAATTACAGCGGCTTCAAGGCGGCGCGGCGGAGAGCCAGGCGCAGATCCGCGCCCAATTGGGCCTGGAACTCAAGCTTTACCGAGAACGGCTGGCCGCGTCCGGCTGCGAGTGGCAGCAGGCTCAGGACGCCTCCTATCTGCTGTGCACCTATCTGGACGAAGTCTGCAACGACGCGGCGCGCGGCGCCGGCCAACAGCCCTACGACGGCGAGCGCAGCCTTTTGGTGGAGTTCCACGACGATGCCTGGGGCGGGGAGGACGCCTTCGCCGACCTGCAGCGCTGGCTGCGCCACGAGCCGGCACCCACCCCTTTGCTGGAGCTTTACGAGCTGGTGCTGGCCTTGGGCTGGCAGGGCCGCTACCGGGTGCTGGAGCGCGGCGAGGCGTTGCTGCAGGATTTACGCTCGCAGCTGCATGCCGCCATTTGGCGCCAGCGGGAGCCGGAGCCGCTGGGGGCGGAATTGATCGAGCCCCCGCCGCCCCCGCCGCCGCCGGAGCCCGAAGCGCCCCCTCGCCAGCGCTGGCTGACGCCCTTGCGCGGCGGCGCCATCGCGCTGGGCGTGGTGGCGCTGGCCTACGGCGCGGCCAACATCAGCCTGGATCTGCTGGGCCGGCCGATACGCGAAGCCCTGGCGGCCTGGACCCCGCCGCTGCGGGCCATCAATCTGGCCACCACCTTGCCGCCTCCGCTGCCGCAGCTGCTGTCCGAAGGCTGGCTGGTGGCCTATAAGCACCCGCAGGGCTGGCTGCTGGTTTTCCGCAGCGACGGCGCCTTCGACGTGGGCAAGGCCGAGGTGCGGGCCTCCTTCCAGAAAAACATCGAACGGCTGGGCCAGGCTTTCGCGCCGTGGCCGGGCGATCTGGAGGTGATAGGCCACACCGACCGCCAACCCATCCAGACCAGCGCCTTCCCCAGCAATCAGCGCTTGTCCGAGGCGCGCGCGCGCTCGGTGGCGGACTCTCTGCGCCAGACCGCGATTCCCGGCGGCGCGCAAGCGCCCGACAACGCGGTGGCGCGCCGCATCGACTCCTCGGGACGCGGTGACAGCGCGCCGTTGGACGCGGCGCAGACCCCAGCCGCCTATGAACGCAACCGCCGCGTCGACGTGTTGTGGAAAGTGGCCGACGCCGCCAAGGGCGCACAGGCCCAGCCATCCGTCCCCCAAGCCCAATCCCCGCAGACGCCCGCCCCGCAGACGCTGGCGCCCGGCGTCGGCATAGGCAACGGACCCAGCCCGCTTGAGCCCGGCTATAAGGAGCAACAACCATGATCCGGCAAAGTATGCGCGTGTTGATCGCGCTGTTGATCGCTCTGGCGATCTGGTGGATAGGACCGCTGATTTCCATCGGCGTCTACCGGCCGCTGGGCTGGGCGCTGCTGCGGCAAATCTTAGTCGCGGCAGCGTTGATCTGGGGCTTCTGGCCGCTGCTGAGCTGGCTGTGGGGCCGGCTGACCGCCGCGCCGCGTTCCTTCCGCCGCGCGCCCAAACCGGCGCCCGAGCCTGAGCCGGACCCCGGCCCGCCGGATTACATCAGCGACACTTTGCAGCAACTGGAACGCCAGCTGAGCCGCCGCGGCGGCGCGCCGCTGCCGTGCTATCTGCTGTTGGGCGCCGCCGGCAGCGGCAAAAGCAGCTTGTTGTCCTGGACGCTGCGCGATGGAGCGGAGCCGGCGGCGGCGATAGGGCAGGGCCTGGGACTGGACTTCCGCCTGTCCTCGGACGCGGTGTGGCTGGATACCCAGGGGCAGTGGAATATCGGCGAAGGTTACGACCAGGAGGCCGCGGCGGCCTGGGACAAGCTGCTGGCCGGTCTGGTCGCTTTGCGCGACAAGATCCGCGTCAGCGGAGTGGTGCTGTGCGTGGGCGGCGACGATTTGATCTCGATGGCGTCCAAACGCCGTCAGCAAATGGCCGCCACTTTGCGCCAACGCCTGCTCAAGCTGCGCGACGGCCTGGGCCGCACCCCCAACGTCTACCTGGCGCTGACCGGGACGGACCGGCTGGACGGCGCGTTGGCGATGCTGAACCAGATGCGGCCGGAGCGCTGGGCGCGCGGCATCGGCTTCCCCTTGCCGCTGGACGCCGGCGCGGACGCTTCCGGCGCTTGGGCGCCGGCCTTGCATAGCCTGGAACAACGGGTGCAACGCCAAGTATTGTTTGCCGCGCCCTTGGCCGGCGAGGTGGAGGTCAACCACGCCCAGCTGCGCTTCGTGGAGGCGCTGGGCCGGCTGCGCCAAGCGCTGCAAGGCTTGCTGCCGCCGCTGTTCGCCCGCGACGGCGACGAAGACGCCGCCCATTTGCGCGGGCTGTGGCTGGGTTCGGTGGCGGAAGTGGCCGACATTGAAATCGACGGCCCGGAGCCGACGACGCGGCCCTTGGGCGAGCTGTGGACGCCCTTGCTGCGGCAGGTGGCCGTGGAACGGCAATTGATGGAGCAGAACCTGACCGCGGCCGAACGCCAGGCGCGGGAACGGCCGGCTCCGCCCGCGCCGCCATCGCGCAAGCGCCGGTTGCTGAACGCGCTGCGCTGGGCGGCTTTGCCGGCGCTGGCGCTGGCCTTGCTGGTCTGGGTGGCCTGGGGCTATTTCGCCGAGCGCAACTATCTGGAATACGTCTGGGCTCAGTTCAGCGAGGGCAAGACACTGGCGCGGGAACAGGCCGGCAGCGCGCCCAGCGCCGGATCGCCGTTACTGGCGGTGGCGGCGCAAATGCGCTACGCGCAGGCCCAGGCTGAAAGCGCCGAGCGCGGGATGAGGACGCCGTACTTCGAGCACCGCCGCGTGGCTGAAACCGCCACCGCCACCTATCACCGCCACTTGCAGAAAACGCTGATGCCGGAACTGTACAACGAGGTGAAGCGCACCTTGCAGGCGCAGACCGAAGGCAGCCCCGGCGACATCTTCCTGACGCTCAAGGTCTATCTGATGTTGTGCCGGCCGCAGTACCGCTCCGCCAGCGCGGTGGAGCGTTGGATCTCCGGCCGCTGGGAAGCGCTGTCCGAAGGGCAGTACAACGACGAGGACCGGCGCATGCTGATCGCCGACGCGCGCGCGCTGATCACGCTGCCCGGCCTGCCGGCGGCGCCGGAGGACGCCAACCTGGTGCAGACTGCCCGCGCCCGCGCTTCGCAGATTCCGGTAGTGACTCGGGTGCTCAACCATGTGCGGGAGCAGGGCCTGCCGTCCCAGATACAGGACATCTCGCTGGCGCGCGCGGCGGGCTTTGGCTCTGCGATGAGCTTGCGCATGCGCAACAACGTGCCGGACACCGACAGCGCCGTTTCCGGCTGGTACACCCGCGCAGGTTATGTGGACGCCTTCCTGCCTCGGCTGGAGCCCAGCGCCCGCGCCATGCTGGAGGAGCAGAGCTGGGTGCTGCGCAACGAGCCGCTGCGCGGCAATGGCTTTGAGATCGACAGCCTGGTGCAGAAGCTGGCCGACAGCGCCCGCAATCAATATCTGCAGGACTACATCACCGCCTGGCAAAGCTTTTTGGCCAATGTCAGCGTGCGCTCCGTCACCGGCCTGGACGACGCCGCGCAGTTGGCGGCATCGATGATGAACTCGCAATCGCCGCTGGCCAATCTGCTGCGTTTCGCCGGACGCGAAACCATGTTGACCGGCAGCTACGACGGCGGCATGGATAGTTGGATAGACCGCCAGAAGGCGCGGCTGGAAAAAAGCCGCCGCTCTCTGGTGGGCGAGATCAACGGCGAGCGCTACCGCACCACCTTGCTGCCGGAGCACGCGGTGGAGGAGCACTTCCAGGCCTTGCGCCAGATCGCCAAGCAACTGGAGAAGAACGACAACAGCGGCAGCAATCCGCTGGCGCGGCTGTTCGATTCTTTGTACCGCCAGCTGGGCCTGGTCAACGGTGCCCTGCAAACCGGCCAAGTGCTGCCGGCGCAATACGATGTGTTCACCAAGCTGCGCGGCGACGCCGGCCTGCAGCCGGAGCCGGTGCGCGGCATCATGCTGGACCTGATCAACAACGGCAGCGCCGCCACCTCCAGCCAGACCCAGGCGGTGCTGAACAAGGGCGCGGCCGGCGCCACGCGCAGCGCCTGCGATCAGGGCTTGACCGGCCGCTACCCGTTCCGCCGAGGCGCCGGCGCGGACGCCAGCGTTGAGGGCTTTGAGCGGCTGTTCGCCCCCCAGGGCGCGATGGCGGTGTATTTCCGCGAGCATCTGGCCGCCTATGTCGATACCTCGGTGACGCCGTGGAAGGCGCGCAGCGTGGACGGCGGCAAGCAGGCGCTGCTGAGCCAAGAGGTGATTGGCGCTTACGAAAGCGCCAGCCGCATCCGCGATGCGATGCTGGACGACGGCGGCCGCTTGCGGGTGCCCACGGTGTTGCGCTTCCTGGACATGGACCCGCAACTGGCCGAGGTGCAGTTGGACCTGGCCGGCCAGACTCTGCGATTCGCCCACGGCGCCACCACGCCGCAGCGCATCGACTGGAACGGTCAGAGCCAGAAGCTGGCGATACGGCTGCAAATGAAGTCGGTGGACGGCCGCGTCAACACCTTGCAATACGACGGACCATGGGCGCTGTTCCGCTTCTTCGACGCCGGCCGCGGCGTGGGCGGGACCGCGGACCGCCGCGAGCGCCTGTATCAGGGCAGCCTGGGTTCGGTGCGCATAGAGTGGCAGTCGCTGTCCTCGCCGTCGCCGCTGTGGTCCGGGCTGATCCAGTCTTTCCGTTGCCCGCAAGGCGGCTGACGACGGTTCAGGGGCCGGCATTGCCGGCCCCGACAAGAGGGAGCCCGTTCAGCACGGCGGATTTTGAACGGGCCCAGGCGGGTTTTTCCGCTGTTTGTTTCGTTCCATTACCCACTGAAAGGAAACACCATGACCAAGGCTGCAGAAAACATGATCAACCCGGCGGAAATCCTCAAGGCGTGCAGCGCCGCCCACCAGTACGGCCAAAGCGCCGGCGGCTCCATGGCCGAGCCGTTCATGAACGCGGTGCCGGGCATGAATATCGCCTCCGGCAGCAACGCCAGCAATTTGATAGGCAATGTGCAGGACGTGGGCCGCCAGATGCTGGACCACATGACCGCGATCAAGTCCTCGGTGGACAAACAGGTGGCGGTGCATCAGGACCAGCAGCGCCGGCAGAAGACTTATGATTTCCAGCCGGACATGTCCGACCTGCGCCCCAGCGACGCCAAAGGCTTCCCCACCGAAATGCCGGAAGCCTTCTTCGCGCCTTTCATGAAGAAATAGGCGAGACGGACAGGCAAACGCCCGGGACGCGCGCATCCTGGGCGTTTGCGCCGACGCTCGTTCAGCCGCCGCTATCGGCGAATTTTTCCAGATAGAGATTGAGATGCTCGCAACCATGACGGCGCAGCCAGTCGCGCACCGCGTCCACCATCGGCGGCGGGCCGCATAGATAGATGTCGGCGGCCTGGGCGCGCAGCGCGTCCGCGTCCAGGTGCTCGGGGATCAGCCCGCGTTTGCCGCTCCAGCCGTCTTCCGCCGCCATCACCACCGGATGCCAGGCAAAGCCGGGCAGCCGTTCGGCCAGGCCGCGCAGCCGCGGCTGCTCGCATAGATCGCCTTCGCGGTTGACGCCGTAGTACAGCGTCACCGGCTGGCCGCAGCCGCCTTGTTCGGCCAATTGCTCCAGCATGCCCAGAAAGGCGGACAAGCCGGTGCCGCCGGCCAACATCAACACCGGTTTGTCGATGTGCCGCAGGTAGAAGCTGCCCAGCGGCGCTTCCAGTTCGATGCGATCGCCGGCCCGCCAGCCACTGCGCAGATAATTGCTCATCGCGCCGTCCGGCAGCAGCCGCACCAGGAAGCGCAGCTGCTTGTCCGCGGCAGGGGCGTGGGCGAAGGAGTAGGCACGCCATTGCTCGCCGCCGGGCACGCGCAGCCGCGCGTATTGGCCGGGCAGGAAGGATAGCGCGCCCTCGGCGGCCGAGGCGTCCAGACACAGCACGGCGCAACTGTCCGATACCGGCTCCACCCGGCTCACCACGGCGGAGAGGCGGGCTGCCGGCGCGCTCCGGCACAGGCTGGAGTCGAAGTCGAAGGAAAAAGCGGCGTTGGACAACACCCTGGTCTGGCAGGACAGGATGCGGCGCTCCGCCAGTTCCTCCGCGGATAGCGCCTCGGGATCGACGTAGTCCTGGCTGTAATCGCCGCGGTCGCAGCGGCCGCGGCAGGTGGCGCACACGCCTTCGCGGCAATCCATCGGGATCTTGATGCCTTGGCGCAGCGCGGCGTCCAGCAGCAGTTCGCCTGGCTTGGCCTCTAGAAACAGGGTATGGCCGTCGATAAAATTCAAAGCCACTTGATGCATTTCGGTGCTTCCGCTTGGAGATTTCGAACAGGTTCACGATCTTGCGAGCTAGAGACATTGCGGCAGAGAAAGCGGAATGTGCTGACGGCACATAAGCATTCCGAAGCGCAACCCGCTCTCGGCGCGCGGCAGATCGTAAACAGGTTCTCAGAGATGGTAGAAATCCAGCACCGCGTTCACGGTATCGTTCAACAGCAGCACATGCTGACGCCGGATCCGCCACCCGTCGCCGTGCCGCTCCAGCGTGTACGCGGCGCGGCCGTAGAAATAGCCGGTCTCGCCAAAGCGGGTGTAGAACGTGGCCCAGTTGACGCGGGCTTCCACCAAACCGTCTGCGCCGCGTTCAACGCGTATATTGGTCAGTTGGTGCAAAGTGCGGGGCATCGGGTTGCAGGCGGCGGATTTGCCGGTGCGTATGCGGAACACCCTGTCCTCCAGGCCGGCGCGGCTGGCGTAGTAGATCAGCGACATCTCGCGCTTGGGGTCGGTGGTGTAAACGTGTTCGGAGTCCCATTGCGGCACGTGGTATTCGCAGTCCGGCGCGTAATCTGCCAGGTAGGCGTCCCAGTCCTGGCTGTCGCACCGCTCGGCGTGACGGTAGAGAAACTGTTCCACTTGGTAATGAAGTTCGATGTTCATCGCTAGGCTCCCTCGGCGGCGGCGCGCCGCGCCAGCCCTTGCAGCAGGAACTGCCGCCAGGCGCTGTGCTGGTTGACGTACAGGCCTTCATGGGTGATTTCCGTCCCGGTCAGGCAGGGGGCGATGCCCAGGGTTTCGCTATTGGGCGTGGCGCCGGTTTGCCAGCGCGGGTGGCCGCGCGAGATGTCGCTCCAGCGTTCCAGCCGCGCCTGGAAGCCGCGTTGCGCTTCGCGGAACTCGGTCAGATCATCCGGCGTGCCCATGCCGGACACATTGAAAAAGTCCTCGAACTGACGGATGCGGTTCTCGCGGTCGGCGGCGGATTCGCCCTTGACGCCCAGACACTGGCTTTGCACCAGAGTCTTGTTCCAAGCCAGCGGGCGGATGATGCGCAGCTGGGAGCTGATCTGGTCCATGAAGAACAAGCTGGGATAGATATTGAGGTTGCGCAGCCGGTGCATCATCCATTCCGCCTTGGCCTGACCGTGCTCGGCCACCAGGCGCGGCATGATGCCGGCGTAGCCGGGCCGCACCGCCGGGTTGGGCATGTCGCTGAATAGCACGCTGTGGCCGTTGGGGAAGGAGAACCAGCCGTCGTCGGTGGCGGCGTCGCCGGCGCCCAGCTTGCTGTAGTCCAGCGTGGCGGCCTGCGCCTCGCCTTGCTGGCGGCAGACCTCCTGGCGGTGCTGCACAGTGGCCACGTAGTTGTAGTGCACAGTGCTGACGTGATAACCGTCCAGGCCGTTTTCGTTTTGCAGCTTCCAGTTGCCATCGTAGGTATAACTGGATTTGCCGGGCAGCACTTCCAGCTCGCCGTTGGGAGACTGCGCCACCATCATGTCGAAAAAGACCTTGGCGTCGCCCAGATAATCTTCCAGCGAGTCCGCGCCGTCCGGGTCCAGGCTGACGAAGACGAAGCCCTTGTAGCTGGCAACCCGCGCCTGTTTGAGCGACCGGGCGGCCTTGTCGAAGTCCGCCGGATATTCGCCCGGGGCCTTGACCTTGAGCAGACGGCCGTCGTTCTTGTAGCACCAGGCGTGGAACGGGCAGGTGAAGGTGGATTGATTGCCCTTGCACTGACGCACCAGGGTGGCGCCACGGTGCTGGCAGGCGTTGATCAGCGCGTGCAGCCCGCCGTTGCCGTCTCGGCTGACGATCAGCGGCTGACGGCCGGCCTGCACGGTGATGAAATCGTTGGGTGCGGCGATTTCGCTTTCATGACAGGCGTAAATCCAGACTTTCTCGAAGATCAGCTCCATCTCCAGATCGAACAGCTGCGCGTCGGTGAACATGTCGCGGGCGATGCGGTAGACGCCGTCGTCCGGGCGAAAGTCCAGGCAGCCGCTGACGAAGCTGCGCCATTGCTCCGTGGTGCGGAAGGTTGTGCTCATCGTAATGTCCTTATCTGAGAACCCGTTCAACGTCTGCTCCGCGTCGGCGGTGTGGCATTAACCACCCGCGCATTCCACTTTCTCAGCCGTTTTCGCTTGTTTCGCCTTGGCTCGCGAGACTTTGAACAGGTTCTGCGTTCCGGCTGGCCCGCCGCGCGGAGCGGCGAGCCGCGGTTTCAATCGGCGTTAGACTTGGGCGCGGGCGCGGCTTACCTCGGAGGAGGGGACCGGCGCCGCTTCGCGGTGCAGGGTGAAGTTGAACTCGATGCGGGCGAAAGGCTTGCCGACGCCGCTCTGACGCAGTTCCTCCGGCGCGCTGACGCGTTGAATGTCAGGCACAAGCCCTTCCCGCGAGCCAAAGGCGAAGTCATCCCACAGATACGGATCGTCCTGGATGTTGATCTGGGTGGTCAGTTTGCGAAAGCCCGGTGCGGAAACGAAGAAATGCACGTGAGCCGGGCGGTGGCCGTGGCGGCCCAGCTGCCGCAGCAGGCGGTCGGTGGGGCCGTCCGGCGGCACGCTGTAGCCACAGGGCATGATGCTGCGGAAGCGGTAGCGCCCCTGGTCGTCGGTGCGGATGCTGCGGCGCAGGTTGAAAGCGCTCTGGGTCTGGTCGAAATAGGAGTAATTGCCCAGGCTGTTGGCGTGCCACACTTCCACCAGAGCATGCGGCACTGGTTGGCCGGCGCTGTCCAGCACCTGGCCGCGCATGAACAAGGGCTCGCCGTCGTCCGTGCCATCGTCCAGCCGCGCTTCGCATTCGCACAAGGGCGCGCCGGCCACGTAGAGCGGGCCTTCTATGGTGCGCGGCGTGCCGCCGAGCAGGCCGGCCTTGCGCTCCGCCTCGTCGGCGCGCAGGTCCAGGAAATGTTCCAGCCCGAGCCCGGGCACGATCAAACCCAGTTCTCCGCTGCGGCCGGCGTCGGCCAGCAGACCCACCGCGCTCCAGAACTCCGACGGCTGGATGTCGAAGTCCTCGATCGCGTAGCACAGGTCGCGCATTAAGCGATTGACGATGGCGCGGGTGCGCGGGTTGGCCTGCTCGGTGGCGGGTTGGTCGAAGCGTTGCAGCAAGGCGTCGATTTCGGCGCGTTCCATGGTGTTTCTCCTTTGTTGACGGGCGGGGATGTTGTGTTTTGATTCCGCCGTGGTGGACCAACTGGGCGGGTGCCTAGCGGTCGTCGGCGTGGATGCTCGACGGATGCCGGTTCATGGGCCGAACCTCAATGCGCATGAAGGGGAACAGCGGCAAGCTGGACAGCAATTGATGCAGCTCCTCTGCGTCTGCGACATCGAATACGCTGATGTTGGCGTACTGGCCGCTAAGCCTCCACAGATGGCGCCACTGGCCGCTGCGCTGCAGAGCCTGGGCGCGTTCGCGCTCGTCCAGTTTCAAGGCCGCGGCCCGTTCCGGGTCCAGGTCGTGGGGCAGGTTAACTTGCATTTCCACATGAAACAGCATGAAGGTCTCCTTGGCTTTTCAGAGGCTTGTCGGGTTCAGACCGCATGCAGCCGCGGCGCGGTCCGGTCGCGGCGCAAGATCGCCAGCTTGTCCGGGTCCGGTCGTACGCCCAGTCCGGAGCCGGAAGGCAGGTGCAGTTCGAAATCCCGGTAGCAAAGAGGCTCGGTCAGCAGCTCCTCGGTCAGCAACAGCGGGCCGAACAGTTCGCTGCCCCAGTCCAGCTTTTCGAAAGTGGCGAACAACTGGGCCGAGGCGATGGTGCCGATGCCGCCCTCCAGCATGGTACCGCCGTAAAGGCCCAGACCATTGACGGCGGCGATCTCGGCCACCTGCCGCGCGGCGAACAAGCCGCCGGACTGAGCGATTTTCACCGCGAACACGTCGGCGGCGTCCAGGCGCGCCAACTGGTTGGCGTCCGCCGGGCCGTGCAGGGATTCGTCCGCCATGATGGGCACCTCGAAACGCCGCGCCAGCCGCGCCAGCGCGGCGGGGTGTTCGCGCGGCACAGGCTGTTCGATCAGTTCCACGCCGCCGTCCTGCAGCCGGGCGATGGCGCGCTCGGCCTGCATCTCGCTCCAGGCCTGATTGACGTCGACGCGCACGCTGGCGCGGCCGTCCAGCGCGCGGCAGATGGCCAGCACATGGGCCACGTCGTCTTCCGGCGCGCGCAGGCCTATCTTCAGCTTGAACACGCGATGGCGGCGCCGTTCCAGCATGTCCTCGGCCTCTGCGATGTCGCGGCCGGTGTCGCCGCTGGCCAGGGTCCAGGCCACTGGCAGGCTGTCTCGCACCCGGCCGCCCAGCAAGTCGCTCATCGGCACACCCAATCTTTGCGCCTGGATATCCAGCAAGGCGGTTTCCAGCGCGCATTTTGCGAAACGGTTGCCGCGGGCGCCGCGACGCAGCTTGACCAGCAGTCGGCCCACGCCGCGAGCGTCTTCGCCCAGCAGCAGCGGCGCAAGGTGGCGGTCGATATTGGTTTTGACGCTTTCCGGGCTTTCCTCTCCGTATTGCAGCCCGCCTATGGTGGTGGCTTCGCCCCAGCCTTCCCGCCCATCGCGGCAGCGGATGCGCACCAGAGCCAGCGTCTGGCTGCGCATGGTGGCCACCGACAGCTGGTGCGGGCGGATGGTGGGCAGATCGACCAAGATGGTCTCCACCGTGTCTATCGCGGTATCAGGTATCAAGATTGCGCTCCCGTGGTTTCGGATATCATGCAAGCCTGTAGAGCCGCGGGTCCAACACCGTTTTCGTCTGCTTTCATACCTGTGAGGTATTGAATGGAATTGCGCCATTTGCGCTACTTCGTCGCCGTCGCCGAGGAACTCAACTTCACCCGCGCGGCGGAAAGACTGCACATCGCCCAGCCGCCGCTAAGCCGACAGATCCAGCAACTGGAGGAGGAACTGGGCCTGTTGCTGCTGGACCGCGGCGCGCGGCCGCTGCAGCTGACCGAGGCCGGCCGCTTCTTCTACGCCCAGGCGCGCAATCTGCTGGCCCAGGCCCAGGGCATGCGCGCGATGACGCGCAAGATCGCGCTGGCGCGCCGCCAGCTGGTGATAGGTTATGTCGGCTCCACTCTGTACCGGCCGCTGCCGGAGGTGATACGCCGTTTTCGCGCCATCCATGCCGACATTGAGCTGTCCTTGCTGGAAATGACTTCGTTGGAGCAGGTGGAGGCCTTGAAAGCCGGGCGCATCGACGTCGGCTTCGGCCGGCTATTGTTTGACGACCCGGCGGTGGAGCGTGAGGTGCTGGCCGAGGAAGCCCTGTGGCTGGCGCTGCCGCTGGAGCATCCGCTGGCAAGGCTGGAGGCCCCGTTGCACCTGCGCGACGCGGCGGAGGAAACGGTGCTGATCTACCCGCGCCAGCCTCGCCCCAGTTACGCCGATCAAGTATTGGCCGCCTTCCGCGAGCGCGCGCTGGAGCCGGCTTACACGCTGGAGGTGCGCGAACTTCAAACCGCACTGGGCCTGGTGGCCGCCGGCATGGGCGTGTGCGTGGTGCCGGCGAGCGTGTTGCGGCTACGCCGAGACGATGTGGTTTACCGGCCGCTAAAGGACGAGGGCCTGGCGTCGCCGCTAATCATGAGCGCGCGGCGCGGAGACAGTTCAGAAGAACTGGCCCTGATCCGGCGCTTGCTGAGCGAGCTGTTGCCGCGCGAGGAGGCTCTGGAGAAATAGAGGGTGGGCTACTGTTTCGACATTCATTTGCAGGGCGAGAGGGAGAGTGTGTTTTTCGTTCCGTGACGGTGAGCAGTCCGCAATAAGCGTTCGCGCGGCGAGGTTTTTCAATTCAATGACAGGGGGAGCCATGAAGAAAATATGCATCATAGGCGCGTCCGGCAAACTGGGCCAATACATGGTTCAGCATGCGCTGGACCGGGGTTACGAGGTGGTCGCGGTTTGCCGCGCGGTCAGCGCACCCAAGCTGGAGCGCTTCAAGGACCGCATCACGATCATGCCCGGCGCCAGCGACGATCGTCAGCTCATACAACGGGCCGTGGCCGGCTGCGATGGTGTATTAACCGTGCTGGTGCCTTGGGGTATGAAGCATTACTCGTCGGGCACCGCTCGGGCTGTGCTGGATTTCGCCCCGGTCGGCGCGCGGCTGGTATTTTCCTGCGGCTGGCACATCAGCCGCGACGGCCAGGATGTCTACCCATTGTCCCTTAGGTTGGCGGTGTCGATAGGCGGCTGGCTGCTACGCTTGTTTCGCGTCGGCGAAATCGAGGATCAGGTTCGGGCTTGCAACTTGATCTTCGCCAGTGACACCCAGTGGACCGTGGTGCGCGGCAGCAATCTGGAAGAGGGTGTCAGCCAGGGCCTGCCTTTGTGGAGCGAACATGTTGGCGATGCCGTGTTGAACAGCAATCTCACGCGCCGAACAGACTTCGCCCTCTTCATGGTTACGGCGCTGGAAGATGAGGCTCTGATCCGGCGGGCGCCGGCCATCGTCGGTCGCCAAACTCCATCGGCGCAGGCCGCCATCGCCGCAGCGGCGGACTGACGCGTCCTTGCCGTTGGATGCTAGCCGGCTAGGCTGCTTGCTCTTGCAAATAGTGAGAGGCTATCCGCTTCTGTCCGACCAGCGCAATCAACGCCATCAGCACGCCGGCGGCCAGAGTCACGCCGAAGCCGGCGCGCACGCCTGCATGATCCACTACCCAACCCGTCACCGCCGCGCCCAGCGCCACGCCGCTGGCGAGACCAGTGATCAGCCAGGTCAGGCCCTCGGTCAGTTGCGTCGGCGAGACCATCTCTTCCACCAAACCCATCGCCACGATCATGGTGGGAGCGAAAAACACGCCTGCCAGCAAAACGCCGGCGGTCAGCAACCAAAGATTGGAGACCAGCAGCAAAGGCAGGGTGGCCAAGGCGGTAGCGGCGGCGGCCCGAACGAAGAGCCGCGGCAGCGGCATGTTGAGCTTGCGCGCGCCAAACAACAGGCCGGCCAGGCAGGAGCCGATCGCGTACACCGATAAGACGATGCTGGCCGCCGCCGGTTGCCCTTGCTGCTGGGCAAAAGCGACGCTGATCACGTCCACGGCCCCGGCGATGGCGCCCAGCGCCACAAGGGCCAGGATCAGCACCTGCATGCCGGCCAAGGAAGCGACCGAGCCGTGGCGCTCCCCCGCCTCTGGATGCACCGGCGGTTCGGTGCCGGCTTGCGCGCAGAAGGCGGCGACGCCGCCTGCCAGCAGCACAGCGGCCAGCAAGGGCCCGGCCTGTGGAAACGCGGCCACACTCAGACCGACGGCGATGGGCGGGCCGACGATGAAACAAACCTCATCCAATACCGATTCCAGCGAAAACGCGGTGTGCAGTTGCGGCGAGCCGCGATAGATCTCGGTCCAGCGCGCGCGAGCCATCGCCGACATGCTGGGCATGCAGCCGGCGAGGGCGGCGGAAACAAACAAGGTCCACACCGGCCATTGCGCCCAACTGCAGAACAACAAGCCCAGCATGGCCGTCACGCTGAGCGCGGTGGCCGCCGGCAGCACCCGTCGCTGGCCGTAGCGGTCCACCAATCTAGAGACCTGAGGTGCCAGCAGCGCCATTGAAAAAGTGAAGGTAGCGGCGACGGCGCCGGCCAGCCAATAGGAACCGGAGGTTTGCGACAACATGGTGATGATGCCGATACCCGTCATGGAAATCGGCATCCGCGCCACCCAGGCGGCGGCTGAGAAAGCCAGGCTGCCGGGATGGGAGAACAGGCTAAGGTAGGGGTTGGCCATCGGGTTTCCTTGTGACGGGCGATGTGAATACAGCTCGTTCGCTGTTTTAATATACGCGACGTATGTTAAACTAATCGACATACATTCCGTATGTCAAATGCGGTGTGACGACCCAGGCGGAAATAGGAGAACACGATGGCAGGCAAAACGCGCAGCGAAACCATGGAGGAAACCCGGAACCGGCTGCTGCAGTCTGCGCGCCGCAGTTTTGGCGCCGATGGCTACGCCGCGACGGTGATGGACGAGTTGACCGCCGCCGCCGGCGTGACCCGTGGCGCGCTCTACCACCACTTTGGAGACAAAAAAGGCTTGCTGTTGGCGGTGGCCCAGGTGTTGGACGCCGAGATCGAGGCCGGCCTCGCGCGTGCGGAGCGCGAGGCGGCAGACCCGTGGCAGGGTTTCAAGCGACGTTGTCGCGCTTACCTGCAAGCGGTCACACAGCCGGAGGCGCAACGCATTTTGCTGCGCGATGCGCCGGCTGCGCTGGGCGCCGCATATGTTCAGGCCGGTCAGCGGCAGTGCGTCAGCGCCACCGCCGAGCGCTTGCGCGCGCTGATGGACGCCGGCCTGATTCGCCACGCCAATCCCCAAGCGCTGGCGCGCTTGATCAACGGCGCGCTGCTGGAAGGCGCCTGCTGGGTGTCCGGCGCCGAGCAGCCGGAGGCGCTAGCTCAGACGCTGGACGCGCTGGAGACCTTGCTGGAGGGCTTGCGGCTAAAGGCGTAGGGCACCCTGAAGAGCAGTCTTGGCAGGTTCATAGACAGCTTCGTTTCAGCGCGCGTCTAGAAAAGCCAGCACCGCCTGTTCGAAGGCGAGCGGGGCTTCCAGATTGGACAGGTGGGAGGCGGGCAGCAGCGCCAGCCGGGCGTTCGGCATGCACTCGGCCATGGCTGCGGCTTCCGCCGCGGTGGTGACCGGATCATGCTGGCCGGCGATCAGCAAAGTCGGCGTGGCGATGCGCGGCAAGTCCGCGCGCAGGTCGGCGTCGGCCAGCGCCTCGCAGCAGGCGGCGTAGCCGCTCGGCGAGGTGGCCGCAAGCCAGGCGCGCGCCTGCTCGACGGTGTCCGGCGCCTTGGCGCAAAAATCGGGGCTGAACCAACGCAGATGCGCGCTGGAGGCCAATTCCGCCATGCCGTCGGCACGCACTTGGGTGGCGCGCTGCCGCCAGGCTTCGCTTTTACCTATCTTGGCCGCGCTATTGCTGACCACCAGGCATTGCAGGCGTTCCGGCGCGTAAGCGCCCAGCCACAGGCCGGTGAGGCCTCCCATGGAAATGCCGCAAAAGTGCGCGCGTTCGATGTCCAGCGCATCCAGCAGCGACAGGGCGTCGCCGGCGAGGTCTGCCAGCCCGCACTCGGCGCTGGCTGTGCTGGCGCCGTGGCCCCGGGTATCGTAGCGCAGCACGCGGTAACGCCGGCTCAAGGCCGCCAGTTGCGGCCGCCACATGTCCAACGTGGTGCCGAGGGAGTTGGACAGCAGCAATGCCGGCGCGGACGGAGGGCCGTCCAGTTGGTAGTGCAGCGAATGGCTGGCGAGTTTCAGCATGGGCATGACGGGCTCCTTTACCTATGTCTGGGATTTCAAAACCGCAGGCGCCGCATCCAGCCGCGCCATCGCGAACAAGGCTAGCGCGCCGGCCAGCACCGGCGCGGCGGCCCAAGCGAAGAAACCGTGCGCCGAACCCGCTGCGGAAAGCAGCAGAGCGCCGGTCATCGAGCCGATGATGGAGCCGGCGCGGCCGGCCGCCAGCGCCCAGCTTACCCCGGTGGCGCGCGCTTGGGTGGGGTAGAGCGTGGCGGCGAGTATGCTCAAATTGTTCAAGGCTCCGGTCAGGCTGAAGCCCACTAGGAACACCGTGGCGAACAGCCAGCCGCCGTCGCTCAACGCCGCGCCCACCGCGGATAGGGCCAGCGCAGCCAGCAAGCACAAGCAGGGCAGCACCCGGCGCGCGCCCATCCGGTCGATCAGCATGGCCATGACCACGCCGCCCACCGCGCCTCCCAACGGCACCATGGCGCTGATGCGCGCCGCTTGCGCCGTGCTGTAACCATGGTCCCGCAGAATGGTGGGCATCCAGTTGGTCAGCAGATAAAACACGAACAAGCAGCAGAAAAAAGTCAGCCACAACAGCAAAGTGCGGGCGCGAGCGCCGGCGACGAACAGCAGACTGGCCGAGGCGCGGCCGGACGCCGCCGCGTTTTCATGGCGAAAGGACTGGCTTTGCCAATGTGGGTCCGGATTGATGCGGGCAACGATGCGGCGCAGCGCGGCTTCCTGTTCCGGCCTGCCGGCGAGATAGCACACGGACTCCGGCAACAGCCATGCCATGAAGGGCAGCAAGAGCAGAGGCGCCAGACCGCCAGCCACCAGTACGCCTTGCCAACCCCATAACGGGATGATCTGGCTGGCGACGCCGCCGCCCAGCGCCAATCCGGCGGTGAACCCCGCGTAGCTGAGCGTCACCAGCAACATGCGGTGGCGGGCAGGGGAGTATTCCGAGCTCAGCGTAATGCAATTGGGCAGCACGCCGCCCAGGCCGATACCGGTGATAAAGCGCAACAGCGCCAGCGTTTCTATCGATTCGGATTGCGCCGAGGTCAAGGTGCCCAGGCCGAAGATCAAGGTGCACAGCAGCAAGACCCGTTTGCGGCCCAGCCGGTCCGCCACCGGACCGAAGGCGAAATTGCCTACCAGCATGCCAAACAAGCCGGCTCCGAAAGCCGGAGCCAATTGACTGCGGGTAATACCCCATTGGCCAATCAGCTCCGGCGCGATGTAACCGATGGCGGCGGTGTCGAAACCGTCCAGCAGCACGATGAGAAAACACAGCGTCAGCACCATGACTTGATAGCGGGACAGCGGGCTATCGTCGATGAACTCGCTGATATCCATAGGCTTGTTCTGCATGGGAGGCTCCTATGAGAGTGGGCGCGCGGTCGGCTCTCGCCGTGTAGCGCTAGCCGACGCGCGGTGAACGGCGAACAGGTTTTCAGACGCGCTCGATGATCAGCGCGATGCCTTGACCGACGCCTATGCACATGCTGCACAGCGCATAACGGCCGCCGTTGCGTTGCAATTGGTACAGCGCGGTGGCGGCCAGGCGCGCGCCGCTGGCGCCCAGAGGATGGCCAAGGGCGATGGCGCCGCCGTTGGGATTGACGTGTTCGGCGTTGTCCGGCAAGCCCAGGTCTCGCAATACAGCCAGCGCCTGGGCGGCGAAGGCCTCGTTAAGTTCGATTACGTCCATTTGGTCGAGGCGCAGCCCGGCCAGAGCCAGGACTTTGCGGATGGCCGGGGCCGGGCCGAAGCCCATGATGCGAGGCTCCACGCCGGCGCTGGCCATGGCCAGCACGCGCGCGCGCGGCGTCAGCCCATGGCGTTTCAGCGCGTTTTCTCCGGCCAGCAGCAGCGCCGCCGCGCCGTCGTTGATGCCGGAGGCGTTGCCGGCGGTGACGCTGCCGTCGGTCCGCACCACGCCCTTGAGCCGAGCCAGCGCTTCCAGAGAGGTGGCGCGCGGGTGTTCGTCGCGCGTGAAACTCAGCGGCTCGCCCTTGGCGCGCGGAATCAGCACTTCCATCAATTCATCGTCCAGCCGGCCGGCTTCCTGCGCGGCGGCGGCTCGCAGCTGGCTGCGCAGCGCGAAGGCGTCCTGATCCGCGCGCGAGATGCGGAACTGCTCGGCCACGTTTTCCGCGGTTTCCGGCATTGAGTCCACGCCATAGCGCTCGCGCAGCAAGGGGTTGACGAAACGCCAGCCCATGGTGCTGTCCTCTATGCGCAGATTACGGGCGAAAGCGCTGTCCGCCTTGCCCATCACATAGGGCGCGCGACTCATGCTCTCCACGCCGCCGGCGATCAGCAATTCGGCTTCGCCGCTCTTGATGGCGCGCGCGGCCTGGCCGATGGCGTCCAGGCTGGAACCGCAGAGGCGGTTGACCGTGCTGGCAGGGGTGGACGCCGGCAGGCCGGCCAGCAGCGCGGCCATGCGCGCCACGTTGCGGTTGTCTTCGCCGGCCTGGTTGGCGCAACCATAGAGCACATCGTCCAACAAGGCCCAGTCCGCGCCCGGATTGCGTTGCTGCAAGGCGGCCAAGGGCAGGGCGGCCAGGTCGTCGGCGCGCAAGGCTGACAGCGCGCCGCCGTAGCGGCCGAAGGGCGTGCGGATGGCGTCACAGATATAAGCCTGTCTCATTGGACATCTCCTTGGCGGGCGTCGGTCAGCCGAACCGGAGTCAGCCGCTGCAATTCATCGAAATCCAGACCGGGTACGCATTCGCGCACCAGCAACTCTCCGTCGCGGAGGTCTATCACCGCCAGGTCGGTGTACACACGGTGTACGCAAGCCACGCCGGTCAGAGGGTAGCTGCAGGTTTCCACCAGTTTGCATTCGCCCTGTTTGTTCAGATGCTCCATCATCACAAACACCTGCTTGGCGCCGATGGCCAGGTCCATCGCGCCGCCCACCGCCGGGATGGCGTCCGGCGCGCCGGTGTGCCAGTTGGCCAGGTCCCCGCGTCTGGATACCTGAAAGGCGCCCAACACGCAGATGTCGAGATGACCGCCGCGCATCATGGCGAAAGAATCGCCATGATGGAAAAAGCAGCCGCCCGGCAATAGCGTGACCGGCTCCTTGCCGGCGTTGATCAGGTCTGGGTCCGCCTGACCTGGAGCCGGCGCCGGCCCCATGCCCAGCAGGCCGTTTTCACTGTGCAGGAAGATGTCCAGCTCCGGCGGCAGATAGTCGGCCACCCGGGTGGGCAGGCCAATGCCCAGGTTGACGTACGCGCCCTCCGGGATGTCGCGCGCCACCCGCGCCGCCATCTGCTCGCGATTCAGTCGTTTATTCATGCCGGCCTCCTTGCGTTAACTGGCCGCCGACGCAAACCAGCTTGTGAACGAAGATGCCCGGCGTCACCACGGTTTCCGGGTCCATTTCGCCTAGCGGCAGCAGCTGCCCCACCTGGACGATGGTCTGGCGCGCGGCGGCGGCCATGATGGGGCCGAAGTTGCGCGCCGCCTTGCGGTATTGCAGATTGCCCCAGCGGTCCCCTCGGCAGGCCTTGATCAGCGCGAAGTCGGCGTGGATGGGGAGCTCCAGCACATAGTCGCGGCCATTGATCCGGCGGGTTTCCTTGCCTTCCGCCAGCAGAGTGCCGTAGCCGGTGGGTGTGAAGATGGCGCCCAGCCCGGCGCCGGCGGCCTGGATGCGCGCCGCCAGATTGCCCTGCGGCACCAATTCCAGTTCGATGTCGCCGGCGCGGTAGAGCGCGTCGAACACCTGGGAGTCCGCCTGGCGCGGAAACGAGCAGACGATCTTGCGAACCCGGCGTGCCCGCAGCAAGGCGGCCAGCCCGGTTTCGCCGTTGCCGGCGTTGTTGTTGACGATGGTGAGATTGCGCGCGCCATGGTCTATCAGCGCGTCGATCAATTCCGCCGGCTGGCCGGCGACGCCGAAGCCGCCAATCATTACCGTGGCGTCGTCGTGGATGTCGGCAATGGCGGCGGCGGGCGAGCTTACCGTTTTATCTATCATCGACTGTCCTTTGCGGGCTGCGTGCAGCCATAAAAGAGGTTGTGCGATTATCGAACCAAATAACTTTAATCGCGCATTCAGCATGCTTGCCGGCCAGCCGCGGGGTCAATACGATGATCACAATAGTGTGCGGTAATCGCTCAAGATGAAAAAAAGGAGGCAAGATGCAACAGCGGCAAGACCCCATTTCCGAAGAAGGCGTGGAAGAGACCTTTAGCGGCGACCCCAACTACATGGCCTCGCTGGCGCGGGGCTTGGCGGTGATTCAGGCGTTCTCCGCACAGCGGCGCCTGCTGTCCACTTCGCAGATCAGCCAGCGCACCGGCATTCCTCGCGCAGCGGTGCGACGCTGCTTGTACACCTTGAACAAGCTGGGTTTCGTGGACAGCGAGGACGGCCGCCATTTCGCCCTGCGGCCGCGCATTCTGGCGCTGGGCCACGCCTATCTGGGCTCAACGCCGTTGGCGCGCGCCGGCCAGCCTGTGCTGCGCCACGTCAGCAGCAGCGTCAACGAATCCAGCTCTATCGCCATCCTGGACGGCGACGACATCCTCTATATCGCGCGTGCCTTCACCAGCCGAATCATGACGGTGGATCTGGATATAGGCAGCCGTTTGCCCGCGACGTGCACATCAATGGGCCGAGCGATGCTGAGCCGGCTGCCCGCCGCCGAGCTCGCTCAACTATTGGACCGGGCGAGGCTGGTCCAGCACACGCCGCACACCATCGTAGAGCGGCCGGAGTTGGAGGCGGAGCTGGCGAGGGTGGCGGAGCAGGGCTACGCCTTGATAGATCAGGAACTGGAAATCGGTCTGCGTTCCATTGCCGTGCCCATCATCGGGGGCGATGGCCGCGCCGCGGCGGCGATCAATGTCGGCGTGCAGGCCGCGCGCGTCAGCCGCGAGGATTTGTTGCTGCGCATCTTGCCGGTGCTGCGCGAGGCGGCGGCGGAACTGGCCTTGCTGCTTGCTTGAGCAAAGCGTTGTCGATGAAGCGGATAGGACATCAGAATTAACAGCGCTTGAGAAAACCCTATGCTAAACCTACAGCAATAAAACATAGGAGAAAGCAGGGCGAGATGTCGTTCAAATTTCCGGAAAAGGTTCCTGCCGCGGGCGCCGCCGGTAATGCCGGCCTGGCTTCCGTCGTAGAGGCCGCCCCGGTGGGGGTGTTGGTGGTGGCGGCCGATGGACGCATGCTCTACGTCAATAGCGCGCTGGAAAACATGTTTGGCTACAGTAAGGCCCAGCTCCTTGGACAGCCGGTGGAAATGCTGTTGCCGGCGGATATTCGCGAACGCCATCTAGATTTTCGTCAGCTGTTTTTTGCCAATCCCACGCCCAGAACCATGGGCAGCGGCCGCGAGCTGTTTGCCCAACACGCAGATGGACGCCAGTTCCCGATCGAAATCGGCCTGGGTTCGATGCCGCACGACGACGAAGTCTGCGCGGTGGCCTTTGTCAGCGACATCACGCCGCGGCGCCGGCTTGAGCATCGCTTTTCCAAAGTGGTGTCTTCACTGCCTATCGGCCTGCTGATGGCGGGCGCGGATGGCAGGATTTCAATGACCAATCAAGCACTGGACGCCATGTTTGGTTATCCGCCAGGCGAGCTGGTCGGCAAGCCCGTGGAGGTGCTGCTGCCGCAGCGCGTGAGAAACGGCCACCCGGCTTTGCGCTCCGCCTTCGCCAAGGCGCCGGAAGTGCGGGCGATGGGCTCCGGGCGCGACCTGCTGGCCCAGCACCGGGACGGCAGCGAATTTCCGGTGGAAGTGGGGCTGACCCCGCTGGAAACCGAAGGGGAGCGGCAGGTGTTGGCCGCAATCACCGACATCTCTTTGCGCAAGAAATTTGAGGAAACGCTGCAGCAGGCCAATGCTCAGCTGGAGGAGTTCACTTATGTGGCCTCCCATGATTTGCGCTCGCCTTTGCGCGGCATCGCGGATCTGATTTCGTGGATTCGCGAAGATTTGGATCCGTCCCAGCTCAGCGCGGACATAGAGAAAAACTTTGCCCGGGCCGAAGAGCGCATCGCCCGCGCTGAACGCATGATAGAAGACTTGTTGGAATACGCGAGGGCAGGCCGTCAGGATGAACGAATCGAAGAGATCGACCCCGGCCAACTGGTGCGCGAAACCCTGGAGCTTCTCGATATTTCCCCCGATTTCCGGCTGGAGGTTGAAATCAACGCCAGGCCGTTTCCCGCCGCCCGCACGCCGCTGTCCTTGGCGATCCGCAATTTGCTGTCCAATGCCTGCAAGCATCACGGCGGAGGCAAAGGCGTGATTCGCATCACGGTGGAGGAAGAAGGGCGCTTTAATCTGTTCACGGTGGAAGACGACGGCGTTGGCGTACCGGAGGGCTCTGAAGAGCGTATTTTCAAGTTGTTTCACCGCGCCAGCAGCCAGGCGGCGGGGCATGGCGTTGGACTGGCGGTAACCCGCCGCATGGTCAACAGCAATGGCGGCTCCGTGGTTCTGGATCGAAACGGCACGCTGGGCGGCGCTTGTTTCCGTATCCGCTGGCCGCGGTTTCCGCTCAAGGAGATGGAATGATGGCAAGCGCGGTGATATCAAGCGACATTACGGTTCTACTGGTGGATGACGATGACGTGGCCATTGAAGGCGTATTGCGCGGCGTGCGCCGCCAAGGGCTTGAGTGCAATATGGTGACCGCCTGCGATGGCCTTGAGGCCTTGCAAATCCTGCGGGGAACGCACGACAGCAAGCGGATCACCAGCCCCTTTCTGATTTTGCTGGATCTCAATATGCCGCGGATGGACGGTTTTCAATTTCTCGAAACCGTCCGCGCCGACAACCAGTTGCGCAATTCGGTGATCTTCGTGCTGACCACCTCGTCGCGGGACACGGACCGCATGCGCGCTTACGAGGAAAACGTGGCGGGCTATATGATGAAATCCGCCGTGGGTCCGCAGTTCGTGAAACTGATGGATCTACTGCATTCTTACGCCCAGTCCGTGGTTTTGCCGGCCCGGTAATCGCAATGATCGACGATGTCGAGTGCCTGCAAGAGGCGCCGCAGCAAGTCAGCGTGCTGGTAGTGGACGACGACGACGTCGACCGCGAGCGCATCATCCGCCTGCTGCACAGAAACGCCTTATGCTCTCAAATCCTGGAAGCGGACTCCAAGGCCAGCGCCTTGAGTCTGCTGGGCCGGGAGCTGTTTGACTTTGTTTTTCTGGATTTCAAACTGGACGACGGCGACGGGCGCGAACTAGTGCCCTCAATCCAGCAACGCAATCAATCCTGCCTGATCGTGGCGGTCACCGGCACCGGCAATGAGCGCATTGCCGCCGAGGCCATCAAACTGGGGGTATACGAATACCTGCCCAAGTTCGAGCTGACCGAGGACCGGCTGCGCCAAACCATCAGCGACGGCGTGCGGGTGGCGGCGATGCAAGCCAAGCTGCGTGAAACCGAGCTGCTATTGCAACACCGCAGCCTCTACGATTCGCTAACTGATTTGCCCAACCGCAATCTGTTTCTTGATCGCCTGGAGCAGTTGTGCGCATTGCACGCTCGCAATCAGTTGCCGTTTGCCGTGTTGATGATAGATCTGGACCGCTTCAAGGAGGTCAACGATAAACTCGGCCATCAGACCGGCGATTTGGTGCTGCGGGAAGTGGGCACGCGCTTCGCCAGCCTGCTCAGAGGCTCGGACACCATCGCTCGCCTGGGCGGCGATGAGTTCGCCGCCTTGCTGCTGGAGGTGGATGGAGCGGAATGCGCGTTGGCCTTGGCGGAGAAAGTGGGGCATACCCTTGACGCGCCGATTCTGGTGGGCGAACACGCCTTGTCGATAGGCGCCTCCTTCGGCGTGGCGATGTGCCCGCAACATGGCTGCGACCCTGTCCAGCTGTTGTCTTGCGCCGATATCGCGATGTATCAGGCAAAAAGCAATCTCGGCTCTGTTGCCTTGTACGCGGGCGAAAACGACAAACCCTGGCCCAAGTCGGGGCAAACCACTCAGGCCTTGATTACCCAGCTAACCCGGGCGCTCCAGCACAAGGAACTGGAAATGCATTACCAGCCCAAGGTCCGGCTGGACACCGAGGAAGTGGTCGGCTTCGAAGCCTTGGTCAGATGGAATAGCCCGATACAGGGACAGGTAAACCCCGATGACTTCATGCCCACGCTGGAATCTTGCAATCTACTGAGCCGTTTCACTTATTTGACGCTGGAACTGGTGCTGTCCCAGCAACAGATATGGATCAACCAGCTGCGGGACCCCTTCAAGGTGGCGGTGAACATTTCCGCGCGGATGCTGGAAGATAGTCGATTTGTGGAAGAGGTGATGGCGCGGCTGGCCAGCTACAAGATCCCACCCAGTCTGCTGGTGTTGGAATTGACGGAAACCGCGCTGGTCATCAATCCGGTCAAGGCTAAGGCGATGATAGAACAACTTCACGCCCATGGCGTGTCCTTGTCGATAGACGATTTTGGGGCGGGCTTCACTTCTTTTACCTACCTGAAAAACTGTCCAATCACCGAGATCAAGCTGGACAAAGCGTTTGCGCAGGGATTGGAACCGGGCTCCTTCAACGCCTCGTTGATTCAGTGCATGGCGGTATTCTGCCAGAGCCGCGCCATTGATTTTATTGTCGAAGGCGTTGAGCGCAAGAAATATTGGCCAGTCTTGATGCGGCTAGGCTGCTATTTGGGTCAGGGCTACAGCATTGCCAAACCCATGCCTGCGGCTAAAGTGTTGCCGTGGCGGGAAATGTGGGAGCGCGGCAAGAGACGAGCTTGATTGGCGTTCACAACGGAAGCCGTACTCGTTGGGAATGCTGAAAAACAAAACAATGTCGATTTTTATTGTTAAAATAAAGCTCTTGCAAATTGCCTTGCTCATTTAAACAGGGGCAAAGCTTCTATCTCTGGCTTGGCGTAGTAAAATCCTTGGTGCCAGTTTATTCCAATCGTCGAAAGAAACTCAGCTTCTCCTTGGGTTTCTATTCCTTCGGCCATAATATTTATATTTAACTTTTTGCATGCAAGCGCAATGGCTTCCACAACCACCTGCCTGGTGTTGTCCAAGTGGATGTCTCTGGTGAGCTCCATGTCGAGTTTTATTATGTGGGGTTGAAATTGCACAAGAAGATTCAAGCCTGAATATCCCGCTCCAAAATCATCAATGGCCGTCATCATCCCTATGCGACGATATTCGTCGAATATTCTTTTTAGGTGAGCGCTGTTTGAAACCTTTTCCCCTTCAGTGACTTCAAATATCAACCTGGAGTGGGGGAGGCCAAATTTTTTCGTGGCCTCCATTGTGGCGCGAATGCAAGCGGATGGATTGTAAATTGCGTTTGGCAAAAAATTAATACTTAGCTTGCAGCTTGAATCTTTCGCCAGGCCTAGGCGAGAGGCCAGTTCAATGGCTTTTACCCGGCAAGCTTGATCGAATCGATATCGATTCGTATCATCAATTTTTTCCAAAACACTTGATGCAGATTCACCATTTACGCCTCTCACAAGGGCTTCAAAAGCAATCGGCCTCATAGTCTTGGCATCTAAAATTGGCTGAAAAGCCATGGTGAAATCAAAAGAAAGAGCGGTAAGGTTTTTACAATTCGAACAACTAAAATCATCGAGCATTTTGGTACTTTCCATGGATTTTTTCATTAAGCTTAATATGATATTTGCCCTGCCTCAGAGTGGTTAAATGTTTTGCACGCAAACCCATGCAGGACTCTCTAGAAATACTGGCGACTGTAGCGGTTAATTGGCAATCAATATCAGTATAGTACCCGGCGGCATAATTTCAATTTTTTATAATGACAAATGGGATTTATGTTCTTGAAAAATATAATTTTTGCCTTGTAAACCCAATAACTTGTTCAAAATTTAGGGCCGCTTTTGCAGGCGACAATTTTTGGGGGCGGTGTTTTTAAATGCACTTAACCCGTTTTTGCGACAGTTTCTAATAATTTTTTTAGCAATGGCGACAATGAGCGCCGCTGCACGGTAATGGCATAAAAGGTTTCTTCAACTTGCGGTACTTCACAATATTGCTGTAGCAGCCCTTTTTCCAGTTCGTCTTTGACCACGATGGCAGGCAGCAAAGCTACGCAGCCCGCGTCACGCGCGAGTAGTCGCAACATGGCCATGTCATCTACTTCGGCGCGGATAGCGGGCTGTAGGGTCAGCTCTTCGCACAGTAGGTCAAAGCGCAAGCGAATCTCGCTCTTGCGGCTAGGCACCAGCAGAGGCAGCGTCGGCAGGTCGCGCTCGAAGTGGAAGGGCAGCCCCTCCGGCCGAGGCGGCCCCACCAATACTACCGGCTGGCGCGCCAGCGTGCGGCAGCGCCAAGATTGTTTGTCGTCGCCAAGCACCGGCCGGTTGGACAGCACCACGTCCAGTTCGTGGCTCTTGAGCCGCTGAAGCAATTCATTCAGGCTGCCAGACTCAAGTACTAGCCGCACATCGGCTTCTTTCAGCACCGGCTGTAAAAACCATTCTTGGAAATTACGTGACAGCGTCGCCACGCTGCCTATGCGCAAGGTGCCACGCCCTTGGCCTGAAGCCGCGACGGCCAATAGTTCGTTGCCCAGCGCGAAAATCTCCTCGGCGTAGCGCAGCACCACCGCACCTAGCTCCGTCAACTGCAGCTTGCGGCCTTCGCGCAGAAACAGCGGCTGGCCTAGTTGCTCTTCCAACTGACGGATTTGCGCCGATAGCGCCGATTGCGAAACATGCAGTCTCTCCGCCGCACGCGTCAGATGCCCTTCGCTGGCAACAGCCCAGAAATAATGAAGATGGTGGTAGTTGAGCCGGATCATCGTTCTAAAAAAAAGAATAAAAAGTGATATTTAATCTATTTTACTGAACACAATTCGCCATGCAAAGTGCAATCAGCTTAAACAACGGAGCTCATCATGCCCCAAACCCTGCTGGCCGCGCTGCCGTTCGCTATCGCGCTGGCCTGGTTGTTGCCCACCCTGTGGCCTGGCCGCGCATTGCCTCGCCACTGGCGAGCAGCCGAATTTGCCGCCATCGGCGGCGGTCTGCTGCTGCTTGCTCCGATATTCATGTCACAGCCTGCGCCCTGGTTTTCCGCCGCTTGGCTCATGCAGGCGCTGATCCAGTTGCTGGGTTGGATGGTACTGCGCTATTCGCGCCGCTATATGCAAGGCGAGCCGGGTCAGGCGCGCTTTTTGCGCGCCATCGGCAGCCTATTGGCGGCAGTGACGGTGGTGGTGCTAGCCAACCATCTCATGCTGATGGCGGCGGCCTGGATAGCTTGCAGCCTGTCTTTGCAGGCGCTGCTCACTTTTTATCCTGACCGTCCAGCCGCACAACTGGCCGCGCGCCGTGAATGGCGCGCAAGCCGGCTGGCCGAACTGCTGTTGTTTGGCGCGCTGTTGTCATGGTCCTACGCCGGGGGCAGCTTGAGTTTGTCGCCGGACGCGCAGACGCCGCTGGCAAGCGACGCTCAGGGCTACGCGGCGGCGGCTGGATTGCTGCTGGCCGCCGCGGTGGCCATCAAGGCCGCCCAGCTGCCTTTTCATGGTTGGCTCACTCAGGTGATGGAAGCCCCGACACCGGTTTCGGCGCTGCTACACGCCGGAGTAGTCAATTTGGGAGGCGTGGTGTTGATTAAAGCGGCGCCGATACTGCAGGCCGCGCCGCAAGCCAATATCCTGCTGATGCTGTGGGGAGGCGCCAGTGCGCTGCTGTGCTGTGTGGTCATGCTTACGCGCATCAGCATCAAGCTGCATTTGGCCTGGTCCACCTGCGCGCAGATGGGCCTCATGCTGCTGGAAATTGGCATGGGTTGGTATTCGCTGGCCTTGCTGCATCTGCTTGCTCACTCGTTCTATAAGGCTCACGCGTTTCTATGCACGGGTGAGGCCGTGCGCAACACCACAACGCAACATATGCGAGGAGAGAAAGCCGCCGCAAGTCTTTGCGCCTACTTGGCAAGGGGACTGCTGGCGGTGCTGTTGCTGGGCGTCTCGCAATGGCTGTGGCAGCGCTGGATATCCGTCGCGGCGTTGCCTCCGTTGTTTTGGTTGGTGATAGGGCTGGGCATGGGCGCGCTGCTGCGCGGCTGGGCTGGCTGGATAACAGCCATAATCTTGACCCAGTTTTATCTGTTTCTACACATCCTGGCAGCCCAAATCCTGCCGTTACATGGCCCGACTCCGCCGGAGTGGGCCCAGAGCTTGCTGGCCGGGATGTTCCTTTTCGTTTTTCTGTTGCAAGGCTGGCTGCTGCGCCATCCGCAAGGCGCGCTGGCGCGTCGGATCTACCCGCGGGCTTTCGCCGGTTTTTACTTGGATGAATGGTGGTGCATGCTGGGCCGCCGCCTTCAAGGCCCAGCCATTCCCTTGCTCCTGAAATGGCCCCAATTGCAGGAGAGCCGCCGTGACTGAGCATGAACAAGCCATAGCCCGAGCCCTGGCCGCTATCGCGCCGGCCTGGCCGCTGGATAGCCTGGTGGCCAGTTCGCCCTACTGGGGGCTGCGAGACCAGCCCTTTCACCAAGCTGCCGATACCTTGCGCCAGGCAGCCAATAGTCCGCTGCACCTGCCTCAAAATGAATATATGGATGCTTGGCGACGTGGTGAAATCAGCCCAGACGCATTGGAGGTTGCGCTATCGGAAACGGGGTGGACCGACGGCGTGCAAGCCTGGCTGGACGCCGCGCCCCCCCAAAGCGACAGCGATTCGCTCTTGTCGCCGGGTGCGCTGGCCACTTATCACCGCGAAGCGGCCGGGCCGCTTAATGTGCAAAGCTGGACAGATGTCGTTATCCAGCAAATCAGCCAGTATTGTGCGGCTTGGTTTGATCGCGATCAGGCCAACTGGCACCTTGACCATGAGCATGGCTTTTATGCGGCGTGGCTGGAACAGATACGCCAACCTTACGGTCTGAGCGTCTTGCCGGAACGGCGGGAACAGATTCGCCTGCGTGCCGAGCAGCTGCCCGGCGACGCGGAAGCCATGCTGACGGTTGGTCTCACGCAGCTGCAACCGGAGTCATCATGGCTGACGACTTGGCTGCAGGCTTTATTGATGCGCAATAATGGCTGGGCGGCTTGGTGCGCCTATCTAAACTGGCAGGCAGGGCTGAACGGCGAAAGCGACGGCCACCTGCGCCAGCTATTAGCCATCCAGATAGCCTGGGAATGTTTGCTCGACGACGGCATGCGCGCGCCGGACAGCCCCTGGGCGGCCTGGCGCCGCGATTGGGATCGGCGCCGGCATGGCCGCGCCGACGCGCGCTTGCTGATCTGGCAGCGAGCCCATGAGCTGGCGCTGCATGGTCCGTTAACCCAGGCGTTGTGCCGTGAATCGTCTACGGAAGAGGCCATGCGTCCGGCAATGCAAGCGGTGTTTTGCATCGATGTGCGTTCCGAACCGCTGCGCCGCGCACTGGAGGAAACCATTCCTGAAAGCCGCACTCATGGTTTCGCCGGATTTTTCGGTCTGCCGCTGGCTTACCGTGTACCAGGCAGCGAGACGGCCCTGCCGCGCCTGCCGGTGCTGCTAGCGCCGGGTTGGGAGGCGAGCACGCCGCTTGAGCCTAAGCCCCTTATAACGCGACACGGCTGGCAGACCTTCCAACGCTTGCCTCTCTCCGGCTTCGCCCTGGTGGAAAGCGCCGGTCTTGGCAAGCTGGCCGCGCTGATCCGGCGCAGCAAAACGCGCAGCTATCAAGCCACGCTGCCTCAGCTCGACCCCTGGCTTACGACAGAGGCGGCCAAACCAGTGCCGCAAGACCAACTGGGCCTGGAAAAACGCGTGGAAATTGTCTCTGGCCTGCTGCCTGCCATGGGGCTGTCCGGCGTGCTGGCGCCTTGGGTGCTGCTGACCGGCCATGCCAGCCACGCCAGCAATAATCCGCAAGCGGCGGCGTTACAATGCGGCGCTTGCGGCGGTCATGGCGGTCACCAGCATGTGCGGCTCCTGGCCAACTGGCTCAACGATCCCGCCTTGCGCACGCGGCTGGCGGAGCAGGGCCAGTCCATTCCCGCCGACACGGCATTCCTGCCCGCGCTACACCTTACCCACAGCGACGAAATCCTGTTGCTGGATACCGACGCCCTGCGCGCGGAGGCGCACGCGCGCCTGCCCGAGCTGCAGGCGAAGTTGCGGGCGGCCTCTGCCTTGGCGCGGCGGCGTCGCGCGCCGCTATTGGGTCTGGAGCCGGCAGCGAGCGACTCCATTTTGCTGAAAAAAATGCGACAGAAGGGCGACGACTGGGCGGAAACACGGACCGAATGGGCGCTGGCGGGCAATGCGCTGTTCATCGCCGCATTGCGGGCCAAGACGCGGAAGCTGGACCTGGACGGCCGAGCCTTCCTGCATGAATACGACTGGCGCGCCGATCCGGACGGCAAAGGACTGCAAGCTATCCTTGCCGCGCCCATGGTGGTGGCTCACTGGATCAATATGCAATACTTCGCCTCCACGGTAGACCCGCGCCGCTTTGGCAGCGGCAACAAGCTGCTTCACAATGTGGTGGGCGGCCGCATCGGCGTGTTCGAAGGCAATAGCGGCGATTTGCGCATTGGCTTAGCCTGGCAGTCCGTCCATGACGGCCAGCGCCTGCGCCACGCTCCGCTGCGGCTGGCCGCTTGCATAGACGCGCCGCCGGACAAGCTGGCGGAAGCGCTGGCGGCGCAGCCCATCCCGCGCCAACTGGCGGAAAACGGCTGGCTGCACCTGTATTGCGTGCACGGCGACACGCCGCTGCGCTGGCATGCCGACGGCGAATGGAAACATGACTGAATGTCACGCCGCCTTGCTGACCCGGCACGGCAAGCATGCCGCCATCGCCCCCAAACTTGACGGTATTGGCTGGGGCCTGACGCTGGTGGATAGTTTCGACACCGACAGCCTGGGCACTTTTACCGGCGAAGTTCCGCGCGCAGGCAGCCAGCGAGACGCAGCGCTGGCCAAGGCCAAGTTGGCTTGTGAGTTCAGCGGCTTGCGCTATGGCATTGGCAGCGAAGGCAGCTTCGGCGGCGACCCGTGGCTGGGTGTTTGCGGCTGGGGCGCCGAATTATTGCTGTGCTGGGACGCGCAGCGCCAATACGCGGTGGAAGCCTGGGTGAGCGGTCCAGAAACCAATTTCTGCCGCTGGACGCTGAGCCATCTGGCGGCTTTGCCCGACATTCTTCGCCTATCAGGCTTTCCGACACACGGTTTGATTGTCGGCCGACCCGGCGAGGCAGCCTTCCATAAGGGATTAGTAGACGAAGCGGCGTTGCAAGAGCATCTTGCCCTGTATCTCGTCGACGGGCCTCTGCATCTGGAAAGCGATATGCGCGCCCATCGCAATCCAACGCGCATGGCGATGATCGCACGCTGCGCCGCTGTATTGGCGGAAAGACTGATCTGCACATGTCCAGCGTGCAAGGCGCTGGGTTTTGGCGAAATCTCCCCACTAGCCGGCGCCCCATGCAAAGACTGCGGCGTGCTCACCAGCCAAGCCAGTGTTCGCCGCTGGCAATGCCCATGCTGTCAATACCGGCGTGAACAGCGATTACATGTAGCGGTTTCACCGCAATACTGCGACAACTGCAATCCCTAGCCTTATAAAACCTGTTCACGATCTGCTCCGCGCCGTTAGAGACCTTGTGCGATAAGTGCAGGCATTCAAAATGCCCGCGTGCCGCGCGAACATTCCACTTCCTCAGCTGTTTTCGCCTTATCTCGCCTTCTACGACTTTTTTGGCTTGACTGCTGATTGCTCGTGGCAATGGAAGGCAAGAGGCGGTTGCCGTTTGCCTAACATGTTAACCGCACATGACCTCCAGATATTAATGTCATTCGTTTTCATGATGCATATGGCAAGTCATTTGTATTTATTTTTATTTTTGGAATGATTTTTCAATGGATTAATGTGACGAAGGATCAGTAATTGCGAGTGGGAAATATTGCTTTAGGCATAAAAAACTATCGCTTTAAGGAAATCCTTATAGATGCATTTGTTTTAAATACGTATTCTCGGCGCCACTTGCTGCGGTAGTGAAGCGGGATTTGCTGCTGGTGACAGCAAGCTTTTTGCAATAACAAAGCATCATCTGAGGTGACGCTGAATTATTGCCAATTTTTCATGTGGAGGTTTTTGTGAAATATAAAAGTTTGCTTTTGGTGTTGGGGGTTGCGTTTTCTGGGGTGTCGCAATTGGCTTCGGCAAATAGCGCGGATTTGCTGATTACCGGTAAATTGGTGCCGCCTTCGTGCACGCCGACTTTGAGCGGCGGTGCGGTCATCGATTATGGCGATATTCAGGTATCCGAACTGGGCACTAACGCGGCGACCACTCTGGAGGATCGAAAAGTCAGCCTGACAGTAACCTGCCTGGAGGATACCGCGCTGGGCATTCGCATCACCGATGCACGCTCGGAGAGCAAGCCCTTGTTGATAACCGAAATTCCTCTGCCAACTAATCCTGCCGGCAGCCATGCGGTAGCCTTTTCCAACAATCAAACCATGGGTTTGGGGAACGATGTGGCAATGGGAAAGCTGGGCGTATGGTGGCTGAGCATGGAGTTCGACAAGCTGAAAGCAACCAATAAAGCTAATGATGAAGTGGGCGAAACCGGAAAACTATTGTACTCAATTAATAATGGCGTTTCTTGGGGAGAGACGACTACCACCCCACTTGATCCGCATTACATCGGCGGCAATGTCACCACTTTTGCCATCAAAGGAAAAGCGACTAATACCCCTGCGGTAGCCACCGTGCATGAGTTCCCCATGGTGGTGGCAGCGGCATTGAACATCAAGGGACGCTTGAATGTGAAGGACGACACCAAACTGGATGGCAAAGGTACTTTCACTATTTATTACCAGTGATTTGCTTGAGCGAATCAGCGCTGAATAAGTCTTGAGTCAGCGCGCTTGAATACGGGCCGGCGGCATGCTTGCCGGCCCGGTTGATACGGTTTGGCGCGGTGAATAAACGCCGTCCTTGATGGAAAAGAGTTTCATATGATGCATGCGCTGAATGTATTCGCCGTTGCGGTCCGCGGCGGCGCAATGGCCGGCGCCTTGGCGCTGGCCCTGCTGCCCGCGGCGGCCTGGTCCGCCGGCGTGGTGCCGGAAACCTCGCTGGTGGTGGTGGAAGAGGGCGATGGCGAGGGCGTGATCAACGTCAAGAATACCGACGCCCACGCCAGCCTGATGTATGTGCGGCTGGAAAACCTGCCAGAAGACCCGGAGCAGCTATTGCTGGCGACGCCGCCAATTTCCAGGGTGGAGGGTGGGGAGAAACAACTGGTCCGCTTCTTGTTGAAATCGCCGCAGCCGCTGCGGACCGAACGGCTGATGCGGGCGTCTTTCGAGGGGATTCCTGCGGTGTCCGCTGACAAGGGACATCGCATTCAGATGACTTTCAATCAGAACCTGCCCGTGCTGATCCGCCCCAAGGGGCTGCCGCGTGAAAGAGAGCCATGGACCAAGTTGCAATGGAGCCAGGCGGAGAACGGCAAGTTGGAAGTCAAGAACGACAGCCCCTATGTGGTGCGGCTGTCCACGCACAAGGTGGAGTTACAGCCTGGCAAGCAAGCGCTGGAGCTGCCCAAGGCCTATATCCTGCCGGGCGAGCGGCTGCAACTAGAGCCGGCAGGCCAGGCGCTGCTGCTGGACGCTACTCACGTCAAGTTATGGCCGGCAACTAGTTACGGCTATGCGATGGATTCATTCACCGCGTCCTTGAACTGAACGGTGAGGCCTGGCCATGAACATTAGCCAAGCGATTACCGCGGCGATGCGCGTTTCCATGCTGGCCGGGCTGCCGTGCATACCGGCCCTGGCGGCGAACGCGCCATTCGCGATGACGGCCGAGGTGGTGCCCCCCAGCTGCACGCCCAGTTTTTCCCATAACGGCGTGGTCGATTACGGCCTCATCCCCTGGTCGGCCTTGAATCCAGGTGCGACGCTGCTGGGCGAGCGGGAGATCAGCTTGCATGTGCAGTGCGATCAGCCGGCGTTGGTGGGTTTGAGCATACGGGACAACCGCGGCGACAGCCGCGCCACCATCGCCGTCATGGGCCGGCTTCAGCCGACGGGAGGAGGGGCGTTGCCGTCGCTGCCGGCGGAGGCGGAACAGACCCTGGGGCTGGGCCTGGATAGCCGAAAGCAAGCGCTGGGCTATTGGTGGCTGAGCCTGATCGAGGCCCATGTGGACGAGCATCCAGCGACGCTGATGCGCAGCGCTGGCCGGCAGGAGGGCTGGTTGCAAGCCAACGCCGAACCGTTGGATTTGCGTTACGGCTATGCACTGGGCTCGCCGCAGCGCCAGACCTTACAACCGGCCCGCTCCCACGCGTTCAAGCTGCGCGTCGGCGCGGCGCTCAGGGGGCGGCAGACACTCAGCGCGCGCGAACCGGTTAACTTGGACGGTCACGCCACCGTCACGGTCTTCTATCCCTGATCTCTCCATCCAAATCTTGGGTCCTGTTAGATGAAGTATTCAATTGAATGGCTGCTCAGGCCCATCCCGTTATTGCTGTGGCTGGCCGGAACGTTCCCGACGGCGGCACTGGCGACGAACGAAGCCCGCGACATAAGCGGCGAGGGCGTGCAGTTTGACTTGGGCGTGTTGAAGGCGAGCGGCATCGACCCCGGGGTGGCGGAGTACTTCAGCCTGGGCGCGCGCTTTGTGCCGGGCAGGAATCGGGCGTCCTTATTCGTCAACGGCGCGGATCGCGGCAGCGCCGAGGTGCGCATAGACGAGGGCGGCCGCCTGTGCGTCGACGACGGATTCTGGACGGCGGCCGGTTTGCAGCCCACGGCCGGCCCGCCGCCGGCAGAGGCCGGCTGCCGGGAGTTGACGGCCTTTTATCCGCAGGCGGCGGTCAAGCTGCGGCCAGAGCTGGCACGGGTGGATATCCTTGTGCCCAGCGGCGCCTTGCGGCGCAAGCAGGAGCAACTGGGCGCTCACGATAGCGGCGGCACGGCCGGCGTGTTCAATTATGAGGTGTTGGCCATGCGCAGCAGCGGAGGCGGGCGGAGCCAGCAGTATCTGCAAGGTTTTACCGAAATCGGCTTCAATTGGCAGGACTGGATGGTGCGCAGCCGGCAAAGCTTCGCGCGCAACGGGACGAGCAATCGCTTCCAGTATCTCTACAGCTATGCGCAGAAGACCCTAGTGAACAGCAAGGCTATCCTGCAAGTGGGCGAGTTATCGCTGAACAACCCCTTGTTTGCCGGCGTGAACTTCTCCGGCGCGCAGTGGCTGCCGCAAGGGGCCTTGCTGCCGCGCGGCAATCTGCCGCAGGTCAGGGGCATCGCTCAGAGCGAGGCCCGGGTGGAGGTGAGGCAGGCAGGTGCTTTGGTGTACAGCACGCTGGTGCCCCCCGGCGCTTTCGAACTGAATGATGTGCCCATCCTTTCGGCGGGCTTCGACCTGAATGTCACCGTTACCGAAAGCGATGGCGGCCAGCACGCCTTCACAGTGCCGGCGGCGGCGTTTTTTGCCAGCCCGGGCGGCGATATCGAGGGTTTCAATATGGCGGCGGGCAAACTGCGTCAGTTCAGCGGCCAGGATGGCGACACGCCTTGGTTGTTCTCCGGCGGCCGCAGCTGGCGGCTGGGCCGGGAACTGGATCTCAGTTTGGGGGGGATGTGGTCCGAACGCTTTCATTCCATCGGAGGGGCCTTGTCTTATCTGTTAAGCCCTGGAATGGTGGCCGGCATGCGTGCCGTGACCTCCCGCGACGGCGAGGCGGGAAGGAGCGGCGCGCAATACAGCGCGTCCTTGAGCGCGAGCTGGAGCGAGCGCCTCTCCGGCGCGCTGAACCTGAGCCGGCAAAGCGCCCATTTCCGCACGCTGTCGGATTATGCGGCTCGTCGGCAAGAGGTGCCGGCCGCGCTGACACAGTACGGTCTATCCCTGTCCTACAGCCATGAGTTCTTGGGCGTGTTCAGCCTGAGCGCCACGCGCTCGCATAACGGCGGCGATGCTTCCCCGCGCTTGAATGGAGGCTGGTCACGGCGAGTGTGGGACGCCAATGTTTCCTTGAACGTGGGCCGAGATCTGAGCCAGGGCTCTGGCGCGCATCGTAATCAGTTTTACTTGAACGTCGATCTACCGCTGGAACGCGCCAGCTTAAGCGCTTATCTGCAACGCTATGGTCAAAGCCAGACTTTGGGGACCAGCTACCGAGAAATCGTCAGCGATAGCTTGAATTACGGCGTGGCGGTGGATCGCGACGCCGACCAGAACAGCACCGGCTTCAGCGGCAATTTGCACTGGATTCCGCGTTACGCACAGCTGGGCCTCGGCATGAGCCAGCGCGGCGGCACCCAGTCGTACAACGCCAGCCTGCGCGGCGGAGCGCTGCTGCATGAGCGCGGCCTGACCTTCTCGCCCTATCCGCTGCGCGACAGCGTCGGGGTATTGTCGGTGGGCGGCTTGCCCGGCGTGAAGTTCAGCACGCCCAGCGGCCCGGTGTGGAGCGATAGCGAAGGCCATGCGGTATTGGCCAATCTGAACGCTTACGCCGACACCCGAGTGGAGTTGCAGACGCCTAGCCTGCCGCGCAATGCGGATGTGAAGAACGGCTTGAAAGTCGTGCGTGCCGGGCATGGCTCGGTCAGCCGGGTGGACTTCTCGGTGCTCAAGACCCAGCGTTTGCTGATCCAGATCGCGACAGAGGACGGCGAGGCCTTGGCATCCGGCCTGAGCGTGGTGGATGGGGAAGGGCGCTTCATCACGATCACCGGGAGCGGGGGCGAGGTGTTTCTGGATCAAGCCACGGCGCAAAACGGGCTGTATGTGGAATCTCCGCCAAGACGGCGTTGCCGCTTGGACTATGCTTTGCCGGATGAGGACATTTCCGTGATCTACCAAACCATCAGGGCGCGATGCGCGCCGGGCGCGCAGCTCGAAGTGGACGCATCGGACCGCAGGCTCGCTGGCTGAGATGCTGTTCACCGCCAGCGACAGGAGTAAGTCTCCATGTGCCGAAGGAATAAAGACATGAGAATGAACAAGTGGATTTTCATCGTACTGACACTGCTTAGCACCGGCGTCGCAGCCGAGGAGCAGCCGTGTGTATTGACGTTGAGCACGCCCAATCTGGACTATGGCGCGGTGCCGTTGGCCGCACTGCGCGAGGGTTTCGACCGGAGTGCGCCGAGCGGGGGCCTAGAGGCGCGGATTTTGAGTTTGCAAGCCGTCTGCGAGCGTCCCCAGGCGCTGGCCCTGCGTTTCAATGGTCCGGCGGCGGATGCGGCATCCTATCGTTTCGGACCTCAGGGTGTGGTGCGCCTGATCCTGCGCTCGGCTACGCTGGATGGTCGTGACGCTTACTTCCTTGATGAAGGGGGGAGCGGCGGTGAGCGCTTGCGCTCCGTCCAGTTGCGTCCTGGTCAACTGGTGCATATCAATCCCGACAGCGGCGGCTTGGGCCGGGCTTTGCAGTTGGAACTTGAGGTCCTGCCGGCCTTGCCGATTGGTACGGCGCATGCCCGCGAACGTGAGCGCTGGCAAATGAACGGGGTGTTCGAACTACAGGCCTCCGCCGCGGAATGAAGCGCTGGCCTCCGCCGTTTACGGTAAGTGCTGCATTGCGCCGGTTAGCACGTCTCGACGCCACCTTCTGCGACCGCATTCTGGTAACGGTAAAACGTCTAGCCATGGGGTTACTCCTGCGCTTGCGAGCTGTTTTTGAGCCTGGCTTGCGCACATTGGCGTCTTGCTCTCTTTCCCGAGATGCAAAAACATCTGTTTAATCCTAGATTCGACATCCATTTTCATGCATTTCTTTCTGGACGTCCCTGAGCTTTTGCATCGTATCTGGTTCTTTATTCATCCCAGGCTCTAGCATTCGATCGTAGTAGTTCCGTATTTGCTTGAGCATTTCACAGCTTCTTTTCACCTGGATCACTGGCGCTGAATTTTGTGACCCTTGTGCCGCAGCGATACTGGGATCTCTCGTGTTGAAGTTAATGCCCTTGAAACGTGTCCCGGCCGGGCAAAACTGCGCGGTCGTATACATGATTTGTGATTCGCTAACATAGCACTCCAGCCCCCCCGCCTGCAGATTGGGGCGTCGAGTAGGCTGCTGTGCAGCTCTGGGGGCTATGGGCCTAAGCAAGTCGTCCCCTTGAGCTTGGCCCTGAGTCATCTGTCGTTTAAATGTTGTGCCAGGAGGGCAGGTGGCCTCATTGGTGAGGTGGCTTTTCCCGTCCTTTGTTTTGCACTCAATCACGCCAGCCTGTGCCGTGGCGGCCCATGTCACGATCAACACAAGACTCATTCGCTTCATGCCTTTTGCTCCAGCCATCACCTGGGCTCATGCTAAACGAATTTTTCACTGAAGGGCTAGCGGCAGGGCATGAAAATACCCCCCCCCGGTAACAACCGTCAGGATTTGTATTTAATCGTTACCGTAACAAAAATCTTCTGCGGAGCCGTGGACCGGGCGAGCATCTGAGCCCTTGACGCCATGACCGCATAAAACCCTCCGGGCTGTGCCCGGGGATTGAGGGCTTGCCCGAGCATCCCCGGGGACTGCCTCCCGGCGAGGGGCTTTGTCTTTTTTGGCGTTGAATGCCATAGGGCAAGCCTGCGAGCTAATATCCGTCTTTTGTTTCATTCTGGGCTGCTAGGCGTCGCGCATTGCGGTACTCGCTCAGGAAGGCGACTTCTTCATAAACAAACAGCTCTGACAAGCTCGTCAGGACTGCATTCAAACTCACACCACGGATTGCCGCGTTTCATTTCCTGTACTGAATGTTGTTGTCGGAACATCCAAAAGACAGGTATTTGAGTGCCTGGAGCAGGCCGATGGCCCTGCGTCGCATATTTGCTAATTTGACATAATATACATATGGCATGTGTCGATTACGCTACATGTGGTGTTTGTCATGCTCTGCGATGCGCTAGCTCTGTCAGCGCTTAGGCCCCCCATCAACATCACCCCCGCCGTCAGCCCGCCCAGGGCGAGGGCGCCCATCTTTTTTAGCAAGTCCTCCCAAACGTCCTTACGTGCTTGATTTTTCTCGCGTTCCATCTGCGCAGCAGCGATGACGATCATGCCGTCAATGCCCAAGACTTTCGCGACCATGATGCATGCGAAGTCGTCCATTGTCCGTGCACCGGTCATGTATTGGCTGAGGGTATTTCCGCCGATACCTAGCTTTTCAGCCTTCTTGTTCTGGCTGATGTCCCCCATCTTTTCGATGGCTTCTTGCAGGTAGTCCACGCTTAGTTTCAATGTCTTCTCCATTGCACTCTCAGGTGAGATTGATCTAGCATACCCTTTCTGATCTCGCTTGAGAGCAGTTGGTTGTTAACCAATTTTAGCAGGGGAGAGCGCCTTGAAAGCCAGCCAGCCTCAAAAACTCACGTACCGCTTGCATGACGAGATTTCCCCGTTCTGGGCTGTTCATCGTTCAGCGCGTGCAAAGGCGCTTCATGGCTTTCACTCGGTGCTGGAACGTGACTATGCGCGAGGCCTTCGCGTCAGCCCTGATGTTGATACAGAAGATCGCCCTTTGTCCTTGCAGTGCATGCCGTCCCACGCCCATCTGCTGGCTCCGAAGCCGCGTCACATGTTTTGGAGTGTGCGCTACATCGGCCAGCGCAATCCCCAGCAGCCATACCGCCCCGTCGAGGTTGTCACTTTTGCCCCTGTTCATGCCTTCTTCCATGGCATTTTCCGTAACCGTAACGGAAATTCTCTGACGATTATCCGTCACCGTAACGAATTTAACCCCGCAGCCAGCCGCTGCATTGACTGAGACCACACCATGAAAACCCTTCTGACCATGTTCGAGCACTCGCACGGCGTCTCTCAGAAAACCGGACGCCCCTACAGCATGGGCTCCCTGAGCGCACACTTCCCGGCCAGTGACTTTTCGAAAGAGGGCTACACCCGCGAAGTGCGCGGCTATGAGCAAGTACCGGTAGAAGTCGCAGATTCTGCGATTGATAAGCTGAAAGAGATGTTTTACCCGTGCCTGGCGGATCTCGTCACCGAGACCAAGATCCAGCGCATCAACGGTAAGTCGGTGCCGGTCGTTGTTGTAACCGGCGTTTCTGGCTGGGAACGCCTGATCCCCCAGCGCGAAAAATCCGCCCCGGCCAGCGCCTGATCATGACGCTCTTCGTCGACTGGATCACTATCTCGCAACGACATCCGGGCCGCCTTGACCCGGATTCGGGCGAGGTGGTGCCGTCTCTGCCCATGGTCGACGAGGGTGTAATTGGCAAGTTCCCGCGCAGCGATGAAACCGGAGAGTACGACGAGGATCCAGAGTGGGCGATGCAGGCCCGCAAGAAACACCGCGGTTCCTTTGACTCCCTGGTCACGATTCACTGCGACGGCTTCACCGTCTCACTATCCGGCAACATTGGCCGGCTCAACCGCTGCGACAACCTGTTCAACCTGACTTTCGATCAGACCATTGCACGCTGCAATGAACTGCTTGCGGAGTACGGTTTACCTCCGTTCACCCCTGGGGAGAAGTTGGTAAACCCTACGCCGTCGGCCTACGACATCAAGCAGGGCATCTTCGAATACTGGACCGGCGCTTCCATCAGCCGCCTGGACCTAACCCGTAACTACGCCTCTGGCTCTCCACAGAACGCCCAGGCCGTCATCGACTGGCTTGGCACGCAATCAGTCAATCACATCAAGCGCGGCCGGGCAGGCGAGAGCACCGTTAATTGGGGCTCTGCCGGCGGCCGCAAGCGCATCACAGCCTACATCAAACACGTCGAAATGCTCGTGCATCGCCATGGCCGTCAACGCGATCAAGTCGAGCTGGACCCCGTTTACCAATACGCAATGCAGCAAGGCATCGTCCGGCTGGAACTGAAAGCAGGACGAAACCTGCTCCGGGACAACCTGTTGCGCTTCCTTGGGGACATCAGCATGGAAAAACTCTCTCACCTGTACGAGGCAGAGGTCACGCCGCTGGTGACCCGCGTCAAAACCGACGTAACCCGGCTTGAGCTTGAGCATCTGCCTAAGTCTGTACGCATGACTGCTGCCGCTTACCTGCGCGGCGAAAATGTGCGTGCGCTGCTGGCCCGGGCGACCTTCTTCCGCCATGCGAAGATCCTTCGCGACTACGGCGTAGACATTTCCGAGCCGCTGGCCACCATCGGTAAGTTCACCTCCGTCATCAAGGTGATTGAGTTGGCGCCGGTCAACGAGGCTCCTAGCTGGTACTGGCAGCACCAAGAGCGAATGACTTCCGCCGTCTCTGGAAGTGATATCGCCTCGGATCTGACGCCTCAAGTCAGCCCTTACGCCCATCTTCATGCCGCATTAGAGGCGTATACCGTCCCGGCCCGCACCGACTTCCTGCACTCGACGCCTTCTAACGTCGTTCCCATCACAAGGCAAAGCCATGCCGCTGTGCCTCATTCCTAATGCATCCGGGTCTGTCGCGATTACCGCCGACGCCCCGCAAACCTGCGCTGGTTATTTGGCGTTGACACAAGCCGAATATGCCGCCGCTACGTCTTCGGTTTTTCCTCCGTTGACGCTAGAGCAGGGGGCCGCAATTGCGCTTGCTGTTGGCAGTTTGTGGGCTCTTGCATTTCTTTTCCGTGCTTTGAAAAACTCACTGTCCAATCAAACGGGCGATTCTTAGGAGATTTTGAAATGAAAAAATTCACTTTTGTGAAACTGGCGGGTGTTCTGGTTGCGGTTGGTGCTGCGGCTCCGGCGTTTGCTGCACCGGTCAGCATTGATACTGGCGATATCACTTCGACCATTGCTGCCGGTGCCACGGCGATTTCTGCTATCGGCGTAGCGGTGCTGTCTATCTTCGCTCTTGCGAAGTGCTACCAGCTGGTCAAAAAGGCTTTTTAAGCCGCATTAAACCTGCCGGGGGCTTCGGCCCCCTTTTTTTATCTGGGGGTGACATGTGGAAGGTTATATTGTTTTTATCGCTCTTATTGGGGCCTTTTGGATTCTTTTCTCTTAGTTTTGCCGACACCATTCCGGCATTAAATGATCCGGCGACAACAAAATCAATTGATTCGATTGGCGAGGTTTTTGATTCTTGGATGAATTCAAGCTATCCGAATGAAAAGGCTGCGTGTGCTGCGCGCACTGCTCGCAATAATGCAGCCGGTACAAAGGGTTATTCTTGCTCTCCCGCTGGTCGTGGCTTATTGCGTGAGTCTGCGACAGATTTCGGTACTTGGACGACTTCGCTTTCATACGATACAGATTATTCTTGCCCTGCTGGCTATAGGCTGTCTGCCGATAAATCAACGTGCACAATGCCTGGAAATCCTTATTGCCCATCTGGCTATGTCTTATCGCAAGACAAAACAACATGCTCAAACTCAGGGCCTCCCGCAGAGCCTGTTTGTACCGGTGTGCAGCTTTCAAATTACTGTGCCTCCTTGTCTGGAAAATCAGTAGACGTTTCCAGGTTCGCGGATAAGATCGCTGGCCGTTCCAGAATGTGTGACAACGTAAACACTCAAGCACCTGGTTGCTTGATGGTGGAAGGAACTGGCTGCCGAATTACAAGTAATTTTCCGCTCACTGGCAAGTTTTCATATAACGGCCAAGCCTGCGCTCGTTTACCTAATGGCGATCCTGATAACACAGAAGGTGCGCCTAGTCCTAATCAATGCGCTCCTGGCGAGTCGTTTGGTACTGTAAATGGGGTGACTGGTTGTTTTGCTGGAGGACCGATCCAACCATCTGAAAAACCACCGGTTGATCTTTCAACAGGGAAAGATGCCAATGGAAATTGTGCTGCTGGCTATGTTGGTCGAATTAAGAATAACCAGCTCGAATGCAATCCGTCTCATGTCCCAACTGATGGCGCAACGTGTCCTTCTGGATGGAATGCCGTTGGCGTGGGAGGCAAAACGGTGTGCGTTGATCCTACATCCGGTCCTGGTGGCTCTACCGGCGGAACGGGCGGCACTGGTGGAACTGGCGGCACGCCTGGAGGAGGCGGTAACAATGGAGGCAATACCGGCGGCAATACTGGTGGTGGCAAGGGCGATGCATCTTCCCCAGGAGGGAAACCAGGGGAGGGTGATAAACCGGGTGACAAATGCAATTACACCGGCATGCTTTCCTTTTTGTGTGATTCTGCGCCTCCATCGTTTAACCCGGATAAATCCGGCTTGTCTGGTGATATTGGTGGTGATTTAGGCTCAATGTTGGATACGCGTGACTTTGTGTTTGGCACTTCATCCTGCCCGCCGGATTATTTCGTTGATTATTCTATTGGTGGTGCCGCAGGTCGCTTAAAACTCACATATTCCCCGTGGTGCACTATTGCTCAATTTGTGCGCCCCATAGTCATTGCTATTGCGTTCGTGATTTCTGGCTTTATTATTTTTTCGGGGAGGATTAAATAATGCAAATGCTCCTTGGTTTAGTGTGGGCCATTGTGGCCACTCTGCTAGAGTCTGTTATATCCAGAATTATTGGAGCAGTTGGCTTTGGCATGATTACTTATTCCGGCGTATCTTCCTTGTTTGCACTGTTAAAGAATTCTATCACTAGCAGCGCTGCATCCGTGCCAGTTGCCATTGCTTCAATAATGTCAATGTCCGGCTTTGGTACTGCTATATCCATTATGATTTCTGCTTTAACCATTCGTGCAACATTGGACGGAATGGATAAAGCGGGCAATGTGGTGCGCAGCAAATGGAAGGGGTTTAAGTCGTGATCACGCTAATTACTGCTGTCCCAGGCTCCGGCAAAACCTTGTACACTCTCAAAACCCTGGCTGAAATTGCGAAGCGTGAAGATCGTCAGGTTTATTATTACGGAATTAAACTTACCGACTATGGCAAGGAGCATTTAGGGTGGGTTGAGCTTGAAGATCCGCACAAGTGGTACGAGCTGCCAAGTATGGCCATCGTCGTGATTGATGAGTTTCAGAAGGTTTTTCCTAAACGCCCGAATGGTGCCCAGGTGCCAAAGTACATCAGCGAATTTGAAACCCATCGCCACCTGGGGCTTGATGTGTATTTGATCACCCAGGGCACCAAGCTTTTTGACACACACTTAAAGGACCTGATTGGCAAGCACATTCACCTATTACGCATTTTTGGTGCCCATGCGGCCCAAGTGCTCAAGTGGGATGGTTGCCAACAAAGTCCAAACAGCAGGGCGGTTAAAGCCGATTGCTTGGACAAGTCCAAGTTCATTTATCCGAAAGAAGTTTTTAAGTGGTATGTTTCGGCTGAGGCTCATACCCATAAAATCCAGATTCCAAAAAAAATATGGGCGTTCTTGTTTTTCTTGGTGCTTGCCGTCGTATCCATTTACTTCTCAATCAAGTTGGTCGGCACTTTGGGCAAAAAAGATGCTGACTCGCTTGGTACAAAAGTGTCAGCTAGCCAGCCTGCCACCACACAAGCCCAGAGCGCCCCAGCTCAATCAAAACGTGCACTGACACCCGTTGAGTATGCTGCAGCGAGGGTGCCGCGCATGACAGGGGCGCCGGAGTCTGAGCCTCGCTTTGATGACTTGGCGACGCCTAAGACATTTCCAAGGATTGTTGCGTGTATATCCAGCGCGAAGCGGTGCGCCTGCTACAGCCAGCAGGGCACACAGGTGGATCTGCCAGACTTCATGTGCAGAGAGCGTGTAGCTCGCTCCCAGTTCGATCCGTATGTCGATGAACGGCAGCTGCATGAGAACACCCAATTAGTTAATCAACAGCTACCCCAGCCACCGCAACGATCACAGACCAGCCCGCAACCTACCGTCGTAGGGATAGGCAACGAACGCTTTTTTGAACCCATCAATGGATCTAGGGCCGTCAAGTAAGGAGTCAGCGCTATGCAACAACTTATGCACGTCTACGTTCAGGATTTCATACTCATAGTCATGACCATTGGCTTTGTCTCAGCATTCCTAGCCCTGCTATTTTGGGCAATGCTCGAGCCTGGCTTCCGCACATTGGTGACTTGGCTCTCTCTACTGACACGCCCAATTTTCTGGCGTTTTGCGCGCTACCTGGTGCGAAGATATCCGATGCCTAAACGCCATAAATCGTTACCGTAACGAAAAATAACATTCCACAAAAAAGCCCGGGTGTATTTCCCGGGCTTTACTTCGTATTGGTCTACTTAGAACACGGTCTTACATCCATTAAGGGCTAGTTCTGTTTCAACCTCTATCAACTTAGACACGGTTTCTGTTTTGTTTTTCTTGAGCTCGCCTCGGTAGTAGCTTCTTAGGCTGAGCAATACAGAGCAGCTTCTTTTTGGCCTGGTTTCGCGCAACCTAGGCGCTTCTAATGTTGATAGGAGATCGTCTTGCGCAGGTTTCAGTTCTTTTGCCATTGTGCGTTTGAGGGTAGTTCCTGGTGGGCAGGCTGCTTCGTTCGTCAGATGGCTTTTACCGTCCGCAGACTTGCACTCAATCACATCGGCCTCGGCGATTGTCCAGACCATTAGTAATACCAAACTAAGCCGCTTCATGCCGTCCCCCTTTTCTCTGTAGAAGGTCAATGCTAATCGAATAGCCCTATCTCGCGCCAACGTGCGCGTTAGATCGTTGCCTGGGGTCAAGGGATAGACCGGAGGCCGCAGCCGCGGCGGAGCCGTGGACCGGGCGAGGATCTGCGCCCTTGACGCCATCACCACGTTAAAACCCTCCGGGCTGTGCCCGGGGATTGAGGGCTTGCCCGAGCATCCCCGGGGACTGCCTCCCGGCGAGGGGCTTTTGTCTTTTTTGGCGTTGAATGCCATGGGGCAAGCCTGCGAGCGGAGCGCGGTGCGGCGCGAGTGTCGAGCGACGCTGAGCGCTCCAGCGGAGCAGGGCGCGTAGCGCGGGCGGCGTAAGCCGCCCATCAAGACGGGTGACTCAGTAATACCCGTCTTTTGTCTCATTTTGAGACTTCATCACCGAAGGGAACCCGCCTTTAATCGTCGCCCAGGAGCCTGTTCAACAGCATGCCGAAGCGGGCTTGTCGGTGGCAGTTGTCGCGGTAGAAATCGCGCTGAGTCATCAAGCGTTCGATGAGGTCTGCTTGCTGGGCTGCGAGGCGTCGCGCATTGCGGTACTGGCTCATGAAGGCGACTTCTTCATAGTTGATGCGTTCTCCTGTGGCTGGGCACACAAGAGCGTCTCCACGGTCGTCTAGCCTGAAGCCTCGGAACGGGCCGAATTGATCGCCAAGCCTGATAGAGGATCTCAACGTGAGGTACAGGTAAACGACCTTGGGCACGGGCTTTCTGCCGCTGCGATAGTAGGCCAACTCTTGTGCGGGAATGCCCAGCTCGTTGGCCATCTGTTCGATGTCACCAAAACAAACAGCCCTGACAAGCTCGTCAGGGCTGCATTCAAACTCACACCACGGATTGCTGCGTTTCATTTCTTGTGCTGAATGTTGTTGTCGGAACATCCAACAAGCCAGAGTGTTGTTTTAATTAACCTGTACAAAAGGACAGGTGTTTGAGGGCCTGGAGCAGGCCGTGGACCCTGCGCCGCATGTTTCTAAGATTTGACATAATATACATTATGCGAACATTGGTTCATTGAGCCTACCCCGTACTCTTAAGTTAAGTTGGCTCATAGATTAGTTTGGCTAGACCTTTGCCAGATTTGTGCAACAACGCCTTCTCTGCCGTACGCTTGACTCTTTTAATCTTCAGGGCACTTCAATTGTTGTGGCTTGCCGGGCCTTTTGGTCTATCGCCCCAACAATCAACTGATAGAGCGCGGGTGGCAAGTCGTGCCCCATCCCGTCAAGCAGCATGAGGTCTGCATTCGGGATCGAAGTGGCGGTGTCCTCTCCGCAAGCTGGAAGAATGAGCGGATCTTCTGTTCCGTGCACGATGAGCGCAGGCATCCTAATAGTAGCCAGTCGTGAACGTCGATCCCCTGTGACGGCCATTGCCGCGATCTGTCGCCCGGTTCCACTGGGGTTGTATGCGCGCCGGGCTTCTTCAAGAGCAAGAAGACAGTAAGCTTCTTTATCCAACGGGTATCTAGATCCGGCGATGCGTTGTGCAAAGGTGAAGGTGTGCGCTAAAAATTCCGATTCGTCGGTGAAAGGATTGGGTGCGGGACGTGTCAACATCGCTATAATGTCAGGCTCGGCTTGCGGAAGCGCAGGATTACCCGAGCTCGACATGATCGAGGTCATGGATAACACTCGGTCAGAATAGTCGCTTGCCATAATCTGCGCGATCATGCCACCCATGGACCGACCAACGACATGTGCCCGATCAATGGAGAGAGAATCAAGCAGACTGATTGCATCTGCAGCCATATCGTCGAGAGTATAAGGAACGTCCGGTCGCTGTCCTGCCATTAGCGTAGCTGCCAACGCGCTGAAATCCAGTGGAGGATATTGGCTGAAATGGGTCGAACAACCGGTGTCACGGTTGTCGAAACGAATCACGCGGTAGCCTCGCGCGGCTAGTTCTTCGCAGAATGGCCCCGTCCATCGAATCATCTGTGTTCCCAATCCGGCAATGAGGAGGATCGTGGGGTTGGCTTCGTCGCCAAAGCTTTCGTAAGCCAGCTTAATGCCGTTTGCTTGTATGGTTTTCATCGTCCTGACCCGGATCAAGTTGGGAACTGAAGCTAACTCAATGGTGTGCTGCGCCAGCCAAGTGCTACTGCGTGGACGCGCACATCTTCAGGCCAATTTGCGGTAATTTCGTTAAATCGTATGTGGTCATCGGCAAATAGCGCACGCGTAGATTCTTCAAATCCGGGGAGATCCCCAGCGATCGCAGAGATGAAGTGATACGCTCGTTCGTGCGCAGCGCGGCGATTGTCCCGTGGATTATTCGCACGTCTGGCGTCCTCGACGAGCTTCCGCAATGCCACTGACGCTCCTTCTGGCTGCGCCGAGAGCCAATCCCAATGCCGTGGCAACAGCGTGATCTCACGCGCCACGACTCCCAGTTTTGGACGACCCCTGCGGCGAAGCACGCCATGTTCTGACTCTCTGCTAGATCCGTGAATACAGTTGGAGTCTGTCGCTGTCTGTGTGATGCGTGAAATAATTTCATCGTCTGTGCCACGGAGATCGACATCGGTTGTGCGGCCCGTCGCGTTGTCGAAGATCAAAATGGGCTCCGTGGAGCCATTCTCCATCACGCGCTTTACAGCTAGTGCGACTGATGCGAGCAGGCCGGATGCGATATGTCGATACCCATCAAACGCGGTATAGGACGGCAATGTGGTAGCTGATTCCATATATCAGTCACCAGAGTTAAGATGTGGCCAATTTACACCCGGGTAAAATTTCTGTCTATATTACCCGGGTAAATATCGCCATTGTGCGGCACTGCGCGTTGTTCTATCGCTTGGCCTCTGGCTTGTGAAAGCAGTCCGGCGGCGGGTTGCCTTTGATGGCGGCTTTGTAAATTTTCCTGGCCAGCTCGAAATCGGGTTCGCCATAACGCGCCGGATCGGCCTTTAGCGCCTGCTCCAGCATATTGGTCAGGTGTGCCCACTCTTTATCATTTAACGTTACGGTGACGGTATTTGCCCGATACTTGCGCTGCCGTTCAGCACCGGACATCGCTAGGCCTGTGGTTGGCCGGCCGCGTTTCTTGGTGGTGACGTCAGACTTTTCTTGCAACGGCTCCGTGTTCATCGTGTGCCCTCCTCTGCTTGTCTGAGCTCATTATGCGTTACGGTGACGGAAATTAAAAATTACCGTCACCGTAACGTAAAATATCTGCTGAGTTGCTCCGCCACGTAGCGCTTGTGCCAGTCACTTCGCCCTGTATGCATAATTAATTCGAAGGATATATGGTATTGAGATGCTATTTTTTTTGTTTTTGGATTAAAATTTGGAATAAAGTAAATATGTGACAGGTATTTGCATGGCATTTTATTTGTCGAGTTCGCCCGCTAGAGCGATAACCAGCAACACTGGCTGCGCGCAGCCGGAAGCAACGATCTAAATGACCAACAAAAACATAAAACTACATAATCAACGGCTGCCCCAGCACCTGCTGCGGGCACGAGAATCGGTGATGGCCTACTTCCGTCCGATCCTCAACCGTTACGGGGTGACAGAGCAACAGTGGCGCATTTTGCGAGTTCTGGAGGACTTTGGAGATCAAGAAGCCGGCGTGATCGCGGACCGGGCTTGTATCTTGCCGCCCAGTCTGACCGGCATCTTGGTCCGCATGGAAAAAGCGGGGTTGATCCATCGCCAGCGTGATCATATTGACAGCCGGCGGCTGATCATTTCAATGTCGCGGGACGGGCGCGAGCTGATTCAACAGATCTCTCCGTTGGCGGAAGACTGTTATCGGCAGATCGAAAGCCACTTGGGCCAGGAAAAACTGACGCAGCTGCTGGGCTTGCTGGATGATCTGGAGAAACTGCCGGCTCCGCGGGTCGGCTGAGTCAGCGCTCGGGCTCTGGGGTGGGCACCCCCTCGGGTTCGGGCAATCTCCTTGCCGGGTCTTGCCGATAGAACAAGGCAAGCTGCTCATAAAGCTCCGGGTAATCCAGCTTGAGATGATGCGGCAGCTCGAAAAAAGCCTCGCTTAACACGGCGAAGAACTCCGCAGGGTTCTCTGCCGCATACGGATCCAGCCAACCAGGATCGATTCCGCGATCCAGCATGCGGCACAATAAACGATAACTTTGAGACCAGGCGCGGCTCCATTGCGCCTGGTTCATTCCTTTGTGCAAAGGTGGCGACCCGTTGGCCGGACCGCTTAACATGTCCAGTTTGTGCGCCACTTCATGGATCACCACATTCCACCCGTCCAGTTGCTCAGAGGCTCGCGCGTCCGGGAGCGACAGCACTACCGGGCCGTCCTGACGAGCCTGGCCTATCAGCACGCTCTCGCTTTCATGCTGCAGGCCGATGCCATCCATCCAGATGTCGCGCGCGACAAACGGAGACGGGTACAGCACCACATCGCTCCATCCGCTCAAGGCGGATTTACCCAGATTCATGGCAGGCAGCGCCATTTGCAAGGCCACGCTGGCGCAGGAACGGGCGCCTAGCCGCACCCCATCCTGTCCGGAAAAGCTTTTGCTGCGCAAAATCCAGACGGCCAACTCTATCAAGCGCAACAGCTCCGCTTCGTCCAAACCGGACAGCAGCGGCATGCGCGCAGCCTGTTCTCGCAGCACGGCCATCGTTTCCGGAGCGGTTTTGCCGGATAACGCGCGGCGAATCCACTCAATCGCCATGAACTCTCGTCCCGTTTTATCGTCTCTCCTACTCTGAGGGCGATTTTGCGCATTTCAATGCGCGACCCATCCGATCTGTCGCAAGACGTCAATATTCCGCTTTCGCTGCGCCGGCCCAAGCTGGCGCAACAGTCAAAATCATAAAATAAACGGGGGAATTATCATGAGCCTGCCTTGGCAAACGCTGGCGCTCAATCCTTTGGCGGCATTCGGCGTGCTGCTGTCGCTGGGGGTGATAGGCGGCCAGATCGCTGTGCGGGTGGCGCGGCTGCCCGCCATCGTCGGCTATGTGCTGACCGGCTTGCTGATTGGGCCGCACAGCCTGCGGCTGCTGGACGAGCAGCTATTGCAGCAAGCGTCCATTTTCGTGCACTTGGCTTTGGGCATCGCATTGTTTGAAGCCGGCCGCCGCGTGGATCTACGGTGGCTGCGGGTAGAACGCACCTTGTTGCTGACCACCTTGTTCTATTGCCTATTGACCCTGCTCGGCCTGTTTGCCGCTTTGCAGTTGTTTGGCCTGGGGCTGGCGGCCAGTCTGATGTTGGCGGCGCTGGGCGTGGCCACTTCTCCGGTGGTCACACTGGAAATCGTACGGGAATCTAACGCGGACGGTCAGGTCAGCGAGCGTCTGTTGGTGGCCACCGCGCTGTCCAATCTGCTGGCTCTGCCCTGCTTCGCGCTGGCCTTGTCTTATGGACACCTCTCCGGCAACAACGGAGTGGAAAGCGGTATTTTGCTGCCGGGCTGGCTTACGCTGGCCTCCTGTGCGCTGGGCTTGCTGGCCGGCCTTGCGGCGATCCAGCTTAATCGCTGGCTGGGTGGCCGGCAGCGCGAATCGCAAAAGGTCATGCTGTTCGGCTTGATCGCGCTGGTGGTCGGGGTGGCTGACATGCTGCAGGTTTTGCCGTCTCTGGCCTTGCTCACGGCGGGCCTGGCCACTCGCAATCTCAAACACGGCCACACTGTGACCGAACGCGGCATCATGTCGTCGGCCCATATCTTTACCGTGGCGTTCTTCGTGGCCGCCGGCGCGCAATTGGCGCCGCAGTCGCTGGCGCAATTTTGGCCGGTGGCCGTGGCCTGCCTGCTGCTGCGAACTGGCTTTGCCGTATTGATTTGGTGGCTGGCCGCCGGGGCCAACGGCCTACCCAAGCGCCATGGCGCTTGCCTGGGGTTGGCGCTGAACTCCTGGTCCGGAGGCACTTCGCTGCTGATGAGCCTGGGCACGATTTCCCTGGGAGCCGCCGCGGGCAACTTCAGCGGGGTGATGATGGCCATCTTGGTGATCAATGAGCTGTGCGCGCCGGTGTTGACCCGCCTGGCCTTGAAGCTGGCCGGCGAAACCCGGCTGCAGGAGTAAGATGATGCTGGAATTCAACCGCAGTCAGCCGCTAACCCTGGGGGTGGAGCTGGAGCTGATGATTCTCAATCGGCGAGATTACGATTTGACCCGCGGCTCGGACGATTTGCTTCTGCAGGTGAATCGTCAGCAGCACGGTTTCGACATCAAGCCGGAAATCACTCAGGGCATGATAGAAATCGGCACCGCTGTGCACAGCGACGTCAACATGATGCTGGAGGAAATTCTGGCTATCCGCGAGCTGCTGGTCAACAGCGCGCGCAAACTGAACCTGGGGCTGGCCGGTGGAGGCTCGCATCCGTTTCAGCATTGGGACGAGCAGCGCATCTACCCCAAGGAGCGTTATCACCTAGTTTCCGAGCTGTACGGCTATCTGGCCAAGCAATTCACCGTCTACGGCCAGCACATTCACATCGGCTGCCCGGACGGCGACAGCGCAGTGCGGCTAACCCATTATCTGGCGCGTTACATTCCGCACTTCATCGCACTGTCCGCCTCCTCTCCTTTTTACCAGGGCGTGGATACGCTATTCCAAACCTCGCGACTGACTAGCGTCAACGCTTTTCCGTTATCCGGCTGCATGCCTTGCGTCAATAATTGGGAGCAGTTCAACGACTATTTCCGGCGCATGGCCAATCTGGGCATTGTCGCCAGCATGAAGGATTTCTACTGGGACATCCGACCCAAACCGGAATACGGCACGGTGGAAATCCGCATTTGCGATACGCCCTTGTCGGTGGAGACCCCGGTATTGCTGGCGGCTTACGCGCAGATGCTGGCGCATCGCTGCCTGGGCGAGCAGCAGGACGAGGTGTGTCAGGAACATTATCTGACCTATAGCTACAATCGCTTTCAGGCCTGCCGCTTCGGTTTTGACGGCATGTTGGTGGATGCCGGCAACAATAGTCAGATCGGACTGCAAGAGGATTTGCTCAACACGCTGAATCAGTTGGAACCGCAGGCCGAGGCTTTGGGCAATCAGGCGCAGCTGGTCGCCTTGCGGCAACGGGTGCTGAAGCGACAGTCCGACAGCGCTTGGCTGCGTCAAGTGTTCGACGGCAGCGGTTCTTTATCCGAAGTTGTGCGGCAACAAAGCGAACACTGGATGTACGCGGCGCCGGGAGTGGGCGTAAACTAAGCGGCTACGACTTTATCACTAGCCGCTATGCCATTCGACCTGCCCGCCCTGCCCGACCCCGCCCTGCCTGCCCGTTACTGCATTTTCGAAGGGTCCAAGATTCTACTATTGGATCAGGCCTTGCCGGATGAGCGCGCGCGCGGCTGGCCTCTGTCCCAGCAACTGTTCATCGGCGTACATGATGGTCACAATCTTTATTTGGCGGAACTAGTGGGCGCGCCGCCGGCCGGCTGCAACTGGCTGGCTCTGCGGCCGGCCTTGCTCAGCCTGCCCTCCGGGCTGACGCCCGCCATCGCCCGCGCCGCGCAGATCCGCCAGTTTCAGCGCACTCATCGCTATTGCGGCCGTTGTGCCGGGCCGCTGCTTCAGCGGTCCGGAGATAGCGGCAAACGCTGCTCCAGCTGCGGCCAGCTTTACTATCCCAAGCTGTCGCCGGCGATGATGGTGGTGATTCATCGCGGCCGAGAATTACTGCTGGCGCGCAGCCCTCACTTCGTTCCCGGCGTCTACAGCGCGCTGGCCGGCTTTGTCGAACCCGGCGAAACACTGGAGGAATGCGTGCACCGCGAAGCCTTCGAGGAAGTGGGCGTTCGCATCAAAAATCTGCGCTATGTCTGCTCGCAATCCTGGCCCTTTCCCCACTCGCTGATGTTGGGCTTTACCGCCGAATACGACAGCGGCGAGATCCTGCCGCAGGAGGGGGAAATCGAAGACGCCGGCTGGTTCGACATCGACGCCCTGCCGCAAACCCCGACGCCCATCTCCATTGCCTATCAATTGCTGAACCATACCGTGGCTTGGTTGCGCGAGAGGAATGAGGGACGGGGCTAGCTGGATAGCCCCATGGCGGACCCTGCCCGCCCCTCCGCCACACGACATTCATCCTTCCATGGCAAGCAGGTCGACGCGCCTGCTTGCTTCCATGCATCGTTTTGTGACAAAGACGACAGTCCTCCCCTGACACCAGAACGGCGGCAACCCTCACTTTCTTGATTTCGCCAAGAACGGGGGGATTCTGGCCCAAGTTAGTTTCGCGAGGCGGCAAGCAAGTTTGACACGAAGACCCGCGCCAACACATTTGAACTGTATTCGCCTAGGTAAAGAGAGCGCTCGTCAGGTGAAAGGATTATTTCACGGGGAAACTCTCCAGCACGGAATGAACGCAGAACGGCGGCAGCGCCTTTGCCGGCCAACGCAGAGGGGACGCTCACCACACTTAGGCTCCCTATCTGCCCCGTCGTGAATCGGTTGCTATTGGCAACGGCGATATAGCGGCCGTGGTCGAATAAAGCCAAGCCTACAGGGGAGGTTCCAACTGGCGTCGTTGAGATCAATGCTTGCCTGCCTTTGTCTGCCAAGCGGCCGGTACGCAACGCCAGAACCGTATTGTCACCTCGCGCCGTAACCCACGCGACGTCTTCGTCTTTGGATAGCACAACACGTACTGGCTGGCAGCCTGCCGCCAATTGGGTTTGCACTGCCTGCTTTGGAAAGCTTTGAGCAAGGCGCAGGTCAATCACGCTCAGGCTTCCCTGTCGCTGCCTTTGAGTAGGCGAGCCAAGGCGTGGGCATGCATTCGGACTGCTGCCGTGCAAAGACGGATCAGCAACTTGGCTTGTGACATATAGCAGGTGGCCATCATTGGAAACTGCCATACCGACAGGAGCCGTCCCAACCCTGATCGACGATATCAATGCATCAGCGCCTGCGAAGGCCTTTCTGAGGTCCACGATGGCAACCTGGCCCGAGGTTTCCTCCGCCACAGCCAGCAAGTCCCCGTTCGGCGTCCATACCACGTTGATGGGCCCGGACTTGGGCGGCAAGCTCACGGAAGCCACCGGGGCCAACAACTTGCCGGCCGCCAATTGGCCGGCATCAAAAATCAGCAAGGCCGGCGCGTTGTGGTCATTCACCACCGCCGCCAAGTAGCGCCCGTCTCGACTTAACGCTACCCCGAATATCGGCCCATTGGTCTTCACTACTCTTGCAAGTTGAAGGCTGCTAGTACGTGTGTTCACGATGGCAATGCCATTGACCGCGCCACTCAAACCGACAAATAGCCAATGAGAATCAGTGCTGGCTGTAATCCCAAAAGGTGAGCCAGGCAGTGTCAACAACTGTGCTTGTGGCAGCGTTGGCCCAGCTTGCACAACGGCTTGGCAAGCAGCCATGCCAAGCGCAGTTGCAATGTTTGAAAACGTGCTCGTCAGGCGAACTTTGCGCCAGGCATGTTTGAGTTTCATAGCATCACTCCTCTTGTTGCGGCATCCCGACGCCCGAATAGCGTCAGCAATGAACTAAGCACCTGCGATCTTGGCAAAACGGTTTAGAACCTGTTTGGATACGCTGCGCGTTGACGGGATAGTCAGACAAATGCGTTGCAACCGTCTTCGAAATGCTCATGCACGGAGGCGTACATCCCGCTTCCTCAACCGTTTTCGCCTTGCCCCACTTAGCGGATCAAACACACCGCAGCCGGGGAAGCATTCACGCCGGAGGCGCTGCTCGCGTTGGCAAAGGTCGGCCTCGCTCTAGACGCGTCGGTGTCGAGCACCGGCACGTGCTTGTGCAGCTCATCAAAGTAGGCGCAAGCCTTGGCCTTGTTGCCGCCGGGCTGTTTCAGCACATCCCCCGGCCGCCAGATAGTTCCAGCATGCGCCGCCGAGGTTTTGGGGTTGGGCGTGATCACCTAGACGCCGGGCTTGATCAGGTTGTCCCAATCGCGAACGCTCTTGAGGTTGCCCTTACGCACTAGGAGCACGATGGTGGAGGTATATGGGGGTGCGTCATGGCATGGCGACATCCTGAAGCTGCAAGTGATGTTTGCATCTAATCAGAAATGTCATATCGCCAAAAGTGATTATTTATTATCTTTAAATTCCAATTGAATCTATATGGATATGATTTTTAAATAACTGTGTGAAATAGCATTTTCGTTAGAAATCATTTCTGGAAATATAAAAGTCGGCATTACAGTGCGAGCCCCCCCCTTGAGGAGCTCAACGCACAGACCGCACCAGCCTTGCCGTTTCCGGTAAGGATGGCCACAAGCAACATTCCGCGCCAAAAACGTCGGGGGGCTGCATCTAATGTTGATGCCGCCAGTCTTTTGGTCAGTTCTAACGGGCATATCCCATGCCTATAACAGGCAGTAGCTGGCACCCTCAATGTCAGCCTCCTGTTATGACCATGCCCCAGCCAGCTTTGGCTGGGGTCTTTTTATGTCTTTGAACCTGTTTACGATCTACTACACGTCGTGGGCGCATTACACGGCGAGCACGTCAAAGCTTCGCGAGCCGAGGCTCGCGAAGCTCTAGTTTCAGATTAAGATCTGAGCAATTACAAATTACTGCATTGTCCTGTCACACCGCTCCGCCAAGATTTGCCGCCGGCATTCTTGCAGTTGTGGGCATGCTGGTGATTTCCAATAACCTTACCTGTGCAGTTCTTTGCGGAGAAGCATTGCCCTGGTTTCCTTGGTTGGATTTGATCCATTAGAGCATTTGGGGATAGATTGCTATCATTCTTGCTGGCTTGTTGGGTAGCAGAAGTGACTTGGTTGGCTTGAGTGGAGCCGATAGATGATGCGCTGGCAATAGAGGAAGCCAGCAGAAGAAAAGCGGCAAAAGGAATGGTTAGAGCGTTGATGGTCTTCATGACTCAAATCCTTTAATGTGCGAGAAAAATGCAGCAAAACCGCAAATTTCTATAGTGACGATAAAATTCAGGCAACAGGAATAGTTAAAGGCTCTCGCCTCAACACCCACATTAAGCCTTGATTAAGAAAGTCAAAATAAAAACAATATTAACAATGGAGTTAATATCAATGCGGCCGCACACTGTAGGGACTTTATGAGGCAACGACAGTTCACAGACTTTTTAGGTATTATTCACATTCTTTGTGAGAGCTTAGGGACGGTCAAGTATTACTAATTAGCAAGTAATGAAAAATATTCAGACGATTTGACTATGTGTCGGCGCTCATTTTCCCTGTGACCTAATCTAGAGATTTCCGGCCTCAAGGTGAGAAATTCGGAACTCGATCGGGGTTTGGTAGCCCAGCGAACTTCCTTTCCTCTGTCTCGTATCTTTGCGCGAAGGCAAAATTTGCGCACACACTGAACTACTGTCCATCACTTCAATGGAGTAGATTTGCTGGGCCTCCGAATCGATGCCCTAATGTACCCTTACGCAATTGCCTGCGATATTCCGCTCAGTGCTTCCTGGTTTTTCACTCACCTTCGCCCAACATATTGATGCCGGTAACTCAGCGCGCCTGAATTTTTCTGGTAGTGAATTTGGACCTGCAGCATCTGCTATCCCTTGGACAGCGTGCAGTAGCCCGGGACGGCCGTGCCAGCTTGAACAGGCTTTGCATGATACCGATGGCCTGTCGTAACCCCGGCCGGAGCAGGTTCATGACGGTTAAAACGAAGTGACCGACAACCTGTGTTCATCAGTGACGCAGCTTCAGATTTAGCGCACGGGAGACAGCGTGTAGCGCGCAGGATCGGTCGCGCGTGCGCCGGCGACCGAGCAGAAGGTCGCCTAATCCACGTGCCCAGATTATTTGCCTAGGCACGTTCTCGTGCGAGGACGTCGCCTAGCTCTTGTACCTGGGCATCGAGTCGGTGCAGTAGATCTACACCGAAGCTGTCAACACCGAACTGCTGCGTTTTGTATGTACAAATTGACTGCAGAAGATACACAAGAAAGTGGGGAAGTAGCATAAATCAAACTGATACAGTCTCGACGGCAACTATCAATTGCCCGGCAGCCAGAGGCAAGCATATATAACACGCAATAAGCGTATGGCTACTTCTGGCACTTGTACATGTCAGACAACTACACTGGGGATAGCCAAATGCATTCTTTCATGTCCATACTAATATTGATGAGCGTCATATCATTTAGCACCGAGGCTTCAACAGTCCAATGGCAAAATTGCTCAGGCTTAAAGTTCCGTCACTGGTTTAAAGACCCTCCTAATACCGAACTGCAGTGTGGGTACCTAGACGTCCCATTGAAATACATCAGTGGAACAAGTCTTAATGAACAGGGTACCGGAAATGTAGTCAGGCTTGCTCTGACCCGGCTTCCTGCCAAAGGGGTGAGTAAGGGTTCTCTTTTGGTTATTAGCGGAGGGCCTGGTTATTTTGGCATTAACCCATGGGTAGATATAGAAGGATCCGCCAAGAAAATACATGAATCTTGGGACATCGTGGGATACGACCCTAGAGGGATTGGGCAGTCTAAGCCCATAATTGACTGCACAATGATAGAAGAGCCGTCTACCCCCGAAAATTATAACAAAGATCTGATCAATGCCTGCGTTAAATATACAGGCATTGATGTTCTAAAACATATGGGTACTGACGAAGCTGCAAGTGATGTGGATCGTATTCGGCAAGCTATAGGCGATAAAAAACTAACAGCACTAGCATACTCATATGGAACTCAAGTCGGCTTGATTTATGCAGAGCGTTTTCCCAATAACGTCCGGGCCATGGTACTTGACGGTGTTGTAGACATTGATGAAGCAAAAGATAGTTATCTCATGCGAGAGAATCAGGAAAGAGGATATCAGGCGACTTTTGAACGATTTGCTGCATGGTGCGCAAAAACCAAAAAATGCCCGCTTTCTGCCGATAAAGCTGTAGCAACTCAACAGTACATTGATCTGCTAAACAAGTTGCATTCTTCGCCACTATCCAGGTCAGATGGTCAGCAGGTATCAGCCAATGAGCTGAGATCGCTAACCACATCACTCCTAATATGGCATTCATCTTGGCCCGATTTGGCCACAGTAGTAAGACAGCTAAGTAAAGGCGTTGTCGGAAAAAAGGTAGAAAAAATCTTGAGCCAGCAGGAGTCTGATTCAATTTCAAACCTATCGGAGGATGCTCTTAATGTCATATCTTGTGTCGATTTCTCTCCCGCCGGACTCAGTCAGGATGATATCCTTTATCGGAGACGAAAAATAAAAGAAGCGTTCCCTGCAATCAATTTCCAGCCCCAAGAACAAGATCCTATTGAACTGTGCGATATGTGGCCTTGGAAGAGCAACTTTCATTCGAGACGTCCTGCCAGCATACCCGTCTTGCCTCAGTTGCTTTTTGTAGCCCAGCGATATGACCCTACGACTCCATGGCAGAATGCAAAAAATATGCCGACTCAATTTAAAGGTAGATTGATTACTCTGGAAGGAGATGGGCACACTCTAGCATTATCGGGAAAGGAAAAATGTGTGGACAAGGCGATTATCGACTGTAGCGCCCCTTTAATGTGCCAATCTTAAATTTTTCTTTCTCGTTACTTACCATTTAACCCCCGTTCATGAAAAATGACAGGGGTTTTCTTTTTGGAGAAACGAATGGGCCCGCAACGCCTGCATGATTAGGTGTGAGCTTCCTCTTGGGCCAGGTTATGTTTTAGCAGTGCAGCGCTGGGCAGAGCTTGAGAAAGCAAAGATACCGGCCATGGCGCTTCCTACTTTCAAGGATCTGGCAGATAAGTACATGCAAGATGCCATTCCATTAAAATCTCCGAGGGCGCAAATTGAAAACCTACGGCAGATGAAAAATTTGCTGGAGTTCTTCTGCAATTCTGAACCTGCTCAGCTCGAGGACATAGAACCCTCATGTATATGGACAAACGTAGCAAGTCTGGCAAAGTTACGGCTAATCGAGAGAAGGCCCTCCTCTCCCACATGTGGACTAAGGGTCGAGAGTGGGGCTATACCAGCCGACCAAACCCGTGCACGGGAGTAAGCGTAAATAGTGAAACATGAGAGAATATCAAAACAGCTATTTGGAATGCTGATTGCAAAAATTCTATAGGGCGACGAGCAAAAGGGCGCAAGTTTTAAGCAGGTGGAAATTTAAGATATAAAGCGACAACTTTGGGGGTAATGGACGAATTTTGCGTGCTGGAAGATAGGCACCGAATGGCGCTTTGGCAGGAGGAAAGGCGAGGAATTTTAGACAGTACTGTCTAAAATTCTATCTAAAATGCATCAAGGGCTTATAGAGAAAACCCTATAAGCCCTTGATTTTATTGGTGCCGGCGGCAGGAATCGAACTCGCGACCCCCTGATTACAAGTCAGGTGCTCTACCAACTGAGCTACACCGGCGAAGAGAGGCGTATTATGTCGCGCCTCAATGGCTTTGGCAAGCTGTTAACGCGTCTTTTTCTGCACTTTTTTATGCGGCTTTTTGGCGCTCTTGCCAACCACTTTGTTTTTGCTGGTTCTTTTGGCCGAAACTTTATGCGCAGGGCGCTTTGCGGCTTTGGCTGAGTGGCGCGGCTTTTTGATTGTCGATTTTTTAACAGTCGATTTTGCCGCTGGCTTGGCTGCCGCCTTGCCGTGGCGCGCTTGTTTGGCGCTGATAGCCTTGGCTTGGCGCTTGCCGTGCTTGCCGGCTTTCGCCTTGGGCTTGCCTTTGGCCTGACGCGCCGGCTTGGCTTGTTGGCTGGAACGCACCGGTTCGGCCGTCTGAACGGTTTTAGCGGGAGCCGCCTTGCGCGTAGGCTTGCTCGCCGGGGCCATCTGCACATCGCCCGGCAGCGGCATGTCTTCTGGTTCGGCCAGGCTGGCCGGGCTGATCAGCGCCAGGCTTAAGGCCAGCGCAATGGTGTGCGTTGCGAATTTCATGATAAGGGATCTAATGCTCTCTGGAATGAAACGGGCCGCGCGTTGCGCCGCCAAAACCCGCATACTAGCACGGTGTTTCCCGCGTTTAGGCGGAAATTGATCGCAACGGACTGCTCTCACCCACGAGGCGGACTGATTTTTCTTGCCGCAGCGCGCCATCGGCGCGCCCCGTATGCTATACCCACAGTGCAATGCCAGTGTAATTGGCCCTGCCGTCGCTTTCTCCGCTCGCTTTCCCTTTCCTGACACGCAATGGAAACAGCATGCCTCAACCCAAAATTTTGTTGGTGGACGATAGCGCCACCAATAGCCTGATGGTCCGTACCTTTGTTGAAGACCTGGGGTATCAATGCGACCTTGCCTGCAATGGCCGGGAGGCCGTCTCCATATGCAAGGAAGTTGGTTACGACCTGATTTTGATGGACATCATCATGCCGGTGATGAACGGACTGGAAGCCACGAAGGAGCTGCGGACACTCTTCGGCGAACACTGGGTTCCCATCATTTTCCTGACGGGCCTGAGTCAGCAAAAAGATCTGATAGAGGGGCTCAAAGCCGGCGGCGACGACTACCTGACCAAACCGGTCAGTCCGGACTTATTAACGGCCAAGATCCAGGTATTCTTGCGCATCGCCCAAATGCAGCGACAGATCAACCAGGACGCCGTGCGCCTGGAACGCTACTTCCTCGACAATGAACGAGAACAAAGCTACGCGCTGGAACTGATTGAGCGCCTGAACCGGCAGCAATTGGAACTACCCTCGCATGTCTGGCGCCATTTGCGGCCCGCCTCGCAGTTCAACGGCGATCTGGTCTGCTATGCGCGTTCCGGCGGACGAGAATACTTGATGCTGGCAGACTGCACCGGCCACGGCTTGACCGCCGCGATCAGCGCCATTCCCGCAGTGGAGTGCTTTTACGATCTTGCTCAGGAACAGGCCGCGCTGGGCGATATTGCGGCAGCAATCAACGACAAGTTGCACCGCCTGCTGCCCTTTGGCCGCTTCGTGGCCGGCATTATCATTGCGATCGACGCGGCCTCCCAATGCCTGCAAGTCTGGAACGGCGGCATTCCTTGTGCATTGATGTTTGATCCGCAGGGCCGCAAGATCAAACAGTTCCGCTCCGAGCACCCTCCTTTGGGGATTTTGGCGGCGCGGCAGTTCGATCGTTCGTTGGAAACCAGCGTGCTGCGTCCGGAGCATGCGTTGATCGTTTGCTCGGACGGAATTACCGAGGCCCAGGCTGAGAATGGCCGAATGTTTGGTCTGGACGGGGTCATCAAAGCGGCTGAGGCCGGCTGGCCGGGCCGGGCCGGGTTGGCAATACCATACTGCAAGCGCTGCAGCGGCATCGTCAAAACGAAGCCATGCTGGACGATGCATCGTTGTTGGTGGTTCGTTCCCCCGCGCATGCAAGCAAGCCTGAGGGGGAGGCCGGACACGAGACAAAGGACCGCTCTCGCTGGCACGATGCCTAAAAACCAGCTCAAATCTGCCGCGTTTCGGCGATGCGGCATTAAAAACATACTCAAAATGCGCCTGTAGCACCCGCGCATTCCTCTTTTGCACTTTTTGCATTTCCCTCGCTCGCGCGGCTTTGAACAGGCTAAGAGTCCCTCCCCGCCTTGATTCGATGGCGTTATGGCAACATAATCCGCTTTTTCATAAACGGCTTCTCATTTATATGACCAAGGAATTTGAGCGCCAACCGCTGCCCTTGCCGGGCGGCCATGAAAAAGTGCTGCTGCACTCCTGCTGCGCGCCCTGCTCCGGCGAGGTCATGGAGGCCATGCAGGCTTCCGGCATAGACTTCACTATTTTTTTCTACAACCCAAACATCCACCCGCTGAAAGAGTACGAGCTGCGCAAGAACGAGAACATCCGCTTTGCCGAACAGTTCGGCATTCCTTTCGTGGATGCGGATTATGACCGCGACAACTGGTTCGAGCGCGCCAAGGGCATGGAAAACGAGCCGGAGCGCGGCATCCGCTGCACCATGTGCTTCGACATGCGCTTTGAACGCACCGCTCTGTACGCGCATGAGCACGGTTTTCCGGTGATCACCAGTTCTTTGGGAATTTCGCGCTGGAAGAATATGCAGCAGATCAACGACTGCGGCGTGAGAGCCGCCGCGCGCTACCCCGGCCTGATCTATTGGGAATACAACTGGCGCAAGGGCGGCGGCTCCGCGCGCATGATAGAAATCAGTAAGCGCGAACAGTTCTACCAACAGGAGTATTGCGGCTGCGCCTATTCCCTGCGCGACAGCAACCGCCAGCGCCGCGAAGCCGGCCGCGCGCCCATCCGTCTAGGCGTCAAATACTATGGCGATGAAGACGACCAGGCTTGAAGCGCCGCTGCCTCATTCCTCAATTTCACGCGCATAGCGCACCAGCGCCTGCAAGAGCTGGGCGAAGCGGTGCGCAGCCAGGTTGCTGTCCGAAGGCGTGAGCCAGGTGCTGCTGATTTCCAGTTGGATGGCCGGCACGCCCAGCCCGGAAGCGAACTTGGCGATGGTCTGGTGCTTGGACGCGGCAAAGTAATTGTCCGAAACATTCAGCACGCCCTGTTGCCGCAGGCTTAGCTCCAGTCGTTGTTGCAATTCCGGCTTGCCTAGCAACGAGGCCCCGTTCAAGGTACCGAAGTCCACGTCGTAAGGCCGGTATGGATGGCTGCCGTGCAGGTCCAGCACCAGCAGCGGGCGTCGATCCGCAATCAACGCCGCCAGCTTGCGCTTGAAGGCGTTGTCGTCGTCGTAATTGGGATCGGCCGGCGCGGCGCGGGTGGTATAGATCGCGGTGGCGCCGGCCAGTTGATGCAGCATCGCCGCCAAGGCCGCGGTGCCTCCGCCATCGGAGAAACGGTATTGTCCTTCGCGGAACGGGCTGGTGGCGTGCGGCGCGGTCACGATGATGGGACGAGCGCCTTCCCGCACTACAAACCAAGGCTCGCCGTTTTGCGGCGGTCTGTCCTTGGCGGCGTCCGCCTCCTGTTGCAACTGGATGGCCTCTACAATGTGAGCGGGTTCGATGATGGCCCGCGCAGGCGGCGATTTGCCGATGGCGGGCGCCATCGACAGCGCCAGGACCAGAACCCCTACTGCCAGCTTGACTCTCACCGCTCCCCTCCCCCGTGAATACGAGCCGCATGCTCGATCTTTGCTGGACCGGGCCGGCGCTGCTTGGTTCTGCGCACCGGCCCGTAATAGCGGCGCTAGAGCACAGGCTTCCGCGCAGTGAGCAGCAACAGGGCCGGGCGGCGCGCGTGCGGGCGCAAACCGTCCTGACGCGCCATCGCCCCCTCGTCCGGCGCGGGCTCGCCCAGATGAAGCAATTGGAAACCGGCGCCTGACAAGCCGGCCACATAGCTTTCCACCGTGCGGTGATGCTTGATCACGCCGTCGACAAACCAGCGGGTTTCACGCGCGCCCTGCTGAAAATACGCGTCCAGCGTCCAATGCGCCTGCCGTCCGGCCTCGTCCAGCGCCCAACCTTGCGGGCTCGCCGTGCAAACCGGATGCTCCACCGTCAGCGCGAACACACCGCCGGGCCGTAAAGCGGCGAACACGCGCGCCGCCACGGCGGCGTAATCCGCCACGTAATGCAAGGCCAGCGACGACACCGCCAGATCATAAGCTCCCGCAGGCGGCTGAAAGTCCTCGATGCCGGCGCACAGGTATTGAATGCCGGAATCCCGTGTGCGCGCTCGCGCCTGCTCCAGCATGCGTTCGGACAAATCCACCGCGGTGACGCTGGCCGCGCCTTGGGCGCGCGCCCAACGGGCGAAATCGCCAAAGCCGCAGCCCAGGTCCAGCACGTCGGCGCCGGACAGCGGCGGCAGCGCATCGCGCAAGGCGGGCTGTTCCAAGGCGCCGTTCAGGCCGCTATCGTTGTCGCGCAAAGCTTGGTATTGGGAGAAAAAGACCGGATGGTCATAAATGTTTTGCTGCATTTGGAGGCTCCGTAAAGACTTAAGGGAAGCGCTCCAGGGCGACGCGCGGCTATGCCGACGCGCAAAAGCGAGCCCAGCCGTTCCCGGCTTGGCGCGCGTCTTCTCTCATCCGGACTTTCACCGTCGGCTTCGGCTTCGCACCGAATCTGCTGACCCGCGCATCGTGGAAACGATGGCGCGGCGCTCGCGGGCTCGCCGCCGGCATGCGCCGCGGCTTACCGCCGGTGGGGAGTTTCACCCCGCCCTGAAGACGGGCACAGGATAAAGGCGGCGCCAGGGTTGGACAAGCCCGGCCGCATCGCGCATAGTCTGCGCATTCTGATTGCGATGGAGCAAGGCATGACCCTGAAACCGCCAGTCTGGCTGGCTTTTGTCCTGAGCGCCGGCACCGCCTTCGCCGCGCCCGCGCCGGCAGCCCAAACCGAGATCAATCACCTGCTGGACTATCTGGCCAAATCCGGATGCGAGTTCAATCGAAATGGCAGTTGGTACGGCTCCAAGGAGGCCCGCGACCATCTGAACGACAAATACCAGTATCTGCTGAAAAAAGACTGGGTGAGCAACACGGAAAGCTTCATCGAACGTGCCGCCACGCAGAGCAGCATCAGCGGCAAGGCCTACCAAGTGCGTTGCGGCGCGGCGCAGCCGGTGGCCAGCGCCGCCTGGCTCAAAGCGGAGCTGAGCCGCTATCGTCAGCGGAAATAGAGGGCAGGCCGGGAATCCCGGCCTGCCGCAGCGCCACGCAGCTGTTATAATCGCCGCTTTCCTGTAATCCAGTGTTCTTTTCCCGATGACTGCTGCCCAGCTGCTGGCCCAACTCAAGGCCGACCTGCCCTCCTGCCTGATCCGCGATCGCCACGTTTTGCGCCGCAAACTGAGCGACGCCGCCGAGCGACTGAAGAAAAACCAGCCTGCGGACAAGCAACTGGCCGACATTCAGGCTCAGATCGAACGCTCCGCCGCCAAGGTGGCCGCGCGCCGCGCCCACCTGCCCAAGCCCGACTTCGACGACGCCTTGCCGGTCAACCAGAAACTGGCCGACATCAAAACCGCGATCGAGCGCCACCAGGTGGTGATCATCTGCGGCGAAACCGGCTCCGGGAAAACCACCCAACTGCCCAAAATCTGCCTGGAGCTGGGCCGCGGCGTGCACGGACTGATCGGCCACACCCAGCCGCGTCGTCTGGCCGCGCGCTCAGTCGCCAGCCGCATCGCTCAAGAGCTGAAATCCACGCTGGGCGAACACGTCGGCTTCAAGGTGCGCTTCACCGACAAGCTCTCGGAAAAGTCCGTGATCAAGCTGATGACCGACGGCATCATGCTGGCGGAAACCCAGACCGACCGCTACCTGGAAGCCTACGACACCATCATCATCGACGAGGCCCACGAACGCAGCCTCAACATCGATTTCCTGCTGGGCTATCTGAAACAGCTGCTGCCGCGCCGGCCGGACCTGAAGGTGATCGTCACCTCGGCCACCATCGACGCCGACCGCTTCTCCCGCCATTTCGACGGCGCGCCCGTGATTGAAGTCTCCGGCCGCACCTATCCGGTGGAAGTGCGTTACCGCCCGCTGGCGCAGCGCGACGAAGACGAGCGCGAAGTGGAAATGGAAGGCGCCATCGTCGACGCCGTCGACGAACTGTCGCGCCAGGGCCCGGGCGATATGCTGGTCTTCCTGCCTGGCGAGCGCGAGATCCGCGAAACCGCGGAAAAGCTGCGCAAGGCCGGCATTCGCGGCTACGAGATCCTGCCCTTGTTCGCGCGGCTGTCCAACGAGGACCAGCAGAAGATATTCAAGCCGTCCGGCGGACGCCGCATCGTGCTGGCCACCAATGTGGCCGAGACCTCGCTAACGGTGCCCGGCATCAAATACGTGATCGACACCGGACAGGCGCGTATCAACCGCTACAGCCCACGCGCCAAGGTGGAACAGCTGCAAGTGGAGAAAATTTCCCAGGCGGCGGCACGTCAGCGCGCTGGCCGTTGCGGCCGTGTCGAGGCCGGCATCTGCGTACGCCTGTACAGCGAAGACGACTTCAATCAACGCCCGGCGTTCACCGATCCTGAAATCGTCCGCTCCAACCTGGCCGCGGTCATTCTGCGCATGGCCGCGCTGCGGCTGGGCAAGGTGGACGCCTTCCCCTTCCTGGAAGCGCCCAGCAGCCGTCTGATCGCCGACGGCTACCAAGTGCTGACCGAGCTGGGCGCGGTGGACGACAGGGGGGAATTGACTAGCGTGGGCAAAGAGCTGGCGCGGATCCCGGTGGACCCCAAGGTGGGCCGCCTGCTGCTGGCCGGCCGCGACTTCGGCTGCGTGCGCGAAGTACTGATCATTGCCGCCGCCTTGAGCGTGCAGGACCCGCGCGAGCGTCCGTTCGAAGCGCGCGAAGCGGCCGAACGCGCCCAGGCGCGTTTCAACGACGAGAAGTCCGACTTCCTGTCCTTCCTGCACCTTTGGGATTTCTTCTCCGACGCGCTCAAGCACAAGAAATCCAACCGTCTATTGATCAACACCTGCCACGAGCACTTCCTGTCCCACCTTCGCCTGCGCGAGTGGCGGGAACTGCACGCGCAGCTGGCTGACATCGCCAGTGAGCTGGGCCTGATCAAACGCGAGCAGGCCCACGCCGACGCCGAACAGCCGGATGCGCAAATGACGCAGAAGAAGCGCCAGCAGCTGGATGCCGTCGCTTATGAAAACCTGCACAAGGCGCTGGTAACCGGCTTGATCGGCAATCTGGGCATGAAAAACCAGGAAAGCGACGACTACCAAGGCACTCGCGGCGTTAACTTCCACGTGTTTCCCGGTTCCGGCCTGAAAAAAGCCAAGCCTAAATGGCTGGTGGCGGCGGAACTGGTGGAAACCACCCGCCTTTACGCCCGCTGCGTGGCCAAGATCGAGCCTGAGTGGGTGGAAAAGCTGGCGCCGCACCTTGTCAAATACCACTATTTCGATCCGCACTGGGAAAAGAGCCGCGGCGAAGTAGTGGCCAGCGAGCGCGTCACTCTCTATGGCCTGACCCTGGTGCCGCGCCGGCCGGTGAGCTATGGCCGCATCGCGCCGGTAGAAGCGCGCGAGCTGTTCATCCGCGGCGCGCTGGTGAACATGGAATACGTCAGCAACGCGCCCTTCTTCCAACGCAATCAGCAACTGATCCGCGAAGTGGAGCAGCTGGAACACAAGGCCCGCCGCCAGGACGTGCTAGTGGACGAGGAAGCGCTGTTCGCTTTTTACAGCGAGCGGATCCCGGCGGAGGTGGTGGACGCGGCCAGCTTCGAAGCCTGGCGCAAGGAAGCGGAAAAGACCGACGCCAAGCTCTTGCATCTGACGCGCGAAGAACTGATGCGCCACGCCGCGCAGCATGTCACCGAAAACCAGTTTCCGGAATGGCTGGAGCTGGAAGACGGCCGCCTCAAGCTGCGTTACCGCTTCGAACCCAATCACCCGCTGGACGGCGTCACCCTGGACGTGCCTCTGGCCATCCTCAACCGCTTGCAACCGGCGGCTTTCGAATGGCTGGTGCCCGGCATGGTGCGCGAAAAGCTGCAACAGCTGATCAAGGGCCTGCCCAAGCAAATCCGCCGTTGCTGCGTGCCGGTGCCGGACTTCGTCACCCGTTTCCTTAGCGGCAACCCGGACCCACAACAGCCTATCGCGCCGCAGCTGGCGCGCTTCATCCTGCGCGAGACCGGCGGCGTCAAGGTGGACATCGACGATTTCCGCGCCCAGGAGCTGCCGGCTCATCTGCTGTTCAACTTCCGCGTCATCGACGACGGCAAGCAGGAAATTGGACTGGGACGCGATCTGCTGGCGCTGCAAAAGCAGTTCGGCCAGGCCGCCCAACTGACTTTCCGCGATACGAGCGCGGAATTCGAGCGCGACGAGGTCAGCAGCTGGGACTTCGGCGAACTGCCGGAAAGCATACAGTTTGCCCGCGGCCGCCAGCAGTTGACCGGCTATCCGGCCTTGACGCTGGAACAAGATAAGGTGGCGATTCGCCTGTTCGACACTCAGCTGGTAGCCGAGCGCCATCACCGCCAGGGCGTGATCCGCCTGCTGCAGCTGCAGTTGAAGGAACAAATGAAGCAGCTGTCCAAGGGCCTGCCCGGCATGACCCAACTGGGCCTGCAGCTGCGCGCAGTGGCCAATGTCGACGAATTATTGGCCGACGCCATCGCCTGCATCTGCGACCGCGCTTTCATTGGCGACGACGCGCTACCGCGCAACGAGAAAGCCTTCAACGACCAGAAAACCCGCGCCCGCACTCGCTTGCCGGCTGTCATTCAGGCGGTGACCCAGTACCTGGGTCAAGTGGCCGCGGAATACGGCCCCCTCAGCGTCAAGATGCAGAAACACAAGCTGGGTTACGAGTTGCAGCAGCAATTGGCCAAGCTGGTTTACAAGGGTTTCATGGCCGCCACGCCGTGGAGCCAGCTGCCCCATTTGCCGCGCTATATGCGCGCGATGGGCCTGCGCATGGACAAGCAGCCGGCCAACCCGCAGCGCGACGGCCAGCGCGGCGCGGAAATACGCGATCTATGGCAGAAATGGGAAACTCGGGTGGCAGAGGACAACGAGGCGGAAGGCGCGTCTCAGGCCCTGCTCGATTTCCGCTGGCAGATCGAAGAACTGCGCGTCAGCCTGTTCGCCCAGGAGTTGAAAACGCCCTACCCGGTATCCGCCAAACGGCTGTTGAAGCTGTGGAGCGAGCTGCCGCGCTAAGAACTTGTTCAAGGTCTGCTGCGCTTCGGCGATACGGCGTTGAAAGCGGCTTCGAAATGCTCATGTACCGTATGTGCATTCCGCTTTCTCAGCCGTTTTCGCCTTGTCTCGTCCTTGCTTGCGAGACTTTGAACAGACTCTGAGCCCCAGAACCCGAACTCGCACGACAAAACGGCGGCGTCGATAAGGACGCCGCCGTTTTTCCATGCGCGCTTCAATGCACCGGATGGGATAAGCCCGGCTTATCGCCCCAGGCCAGCAAAAACAGGCCCATCGCCAGGCCAAGCAGGCAGAAAATCATCAGATAGCCGGCCAGCGCCAGCGAACTCGCCTCCATCCACACCGACAGCAGCACCGGCGTGAAGCCGCCCACCACCGCGTAGGCCACATTGTAGGAAAAAGACAGGCCGCTAAAGCGGATGGGCGCGGGGAAGGCGCGCACCATCAGATAAGGCACCGCGCCGACGATGCCGGCGGCAAAGCCGGTCAGCGTGTACAGCGGGCGCAGCCAGCTCGCGTCCTGCCCCATGGTCTGATAGAAACACCAGCTGCTAACGCCCAACAGCAGGCTGCCCACGGTAAACACCGGCCCGCCGCCAAAACGGTCCGCCGCCAGGCCGGCCACAATGCACCCCACGCTCAGCGCGACAATGGGGTATAGCCGGGATGAAGCCGAATTTTCCACATCCGCACACTCAACTGGTTGATATTGCATAACCTATCACCCCATTCATGACGTAGCGCTATTGTGCTAGCCTCTATGCGTGAATCGCTATGGAGGTCGTATGGCATCGATAGAACGTACCGCGTACCCTGTATTCGCCCGCTCCTATGGCCCCAAGGAACTGAAGCAGTATTTTTCCCTTCAGGAAGACGAGCTTGAATGGGTCAAGACCAAATCTTCTTCAGCTACTCTGCGGCTTGGTCTCGCAGTTCTCTTGAAATGCTTCCAGCAGCTACGCTATTTCCCGCCACTTGACGATATCCCCTCTTCAATCGTCGATCATATCCGGGCTTTCTTTGGTTATTCTGATCGGGTTCAACTCGACTACGCCATCAAGAACACCCTCTACCGCCACATGACGGCAGTGCGTGAGTATCTGCAAGTCACGCCAGCGTATGGCCGAGCGGCTGCAGCGGCCGCGAAGGAGACCGCCTATGTCACCGCTGAACTTCTGGATCAGCGTGTCGATATTATCAACGTCGTCATAGACGAGCTTGTCGAACAGCGTTTCGAGCTACCTGCGTTTCGAACGCTGGATGAACTGGCCGAGCGAGCCCATGCCGAAGTTCAAGGTAGGATTTACAGTACAGTTTTTAGTCGGCTAACGACTGAATGCCGAGAATCGCTCTCGGTCCTTCTCCAGACCGATGCCCTTCAGCACCGGCAGAGCGAGTACAACGAGCTGAAGAAATCGGCTAAACGATCAACTCGCAAACATCTAGAAATGTTGGTAGACCATCTGACCTGGCTTGAGTCACTCGGCAACATGGACGGCGTATTTGCCGGGGTCCCCGACACAAAAATCCGCCATTTTGCCGCCCAGGCCCAAGCTTTTGATGTCTCTGAGCTGCGCGAATGCGCAGATTCCAAGCGTTACACCCTGATGCTGGCCCTCATCCATCGTATGCAGGTGCGTGCACGTGATCAGCTCACAGAAATGTTCCTCCGGCGGGTGGCCGCCATCCACAAACGGGCAAAAGAAGAGTTGGAGCAGATCCAGAGTAAACAACGTGGGCAAGCTGAGCGGCTGATCGGTACGCTAGACCAGGTCCTTGCCATCCTTGAACGAGAACCCGACAATGCCACTGCCGGTAGCAAAATACGCGAATATCTGGTTCCCGCCGGTGGCATCAACCAGTTACGCCTCAGTTGCGCCCAAGTCCAGGCCACCAGTGGCAACAACTACCTTCCGCTAGTGTGGAAGCACTTCAAAAGCCATCGCGCCGTACTGTTCAGGTTGATCGACCTGCTGGATATCGCACCGACCAGCCAAGACACCGCGCTGGTAGATGCGATCGACATCATCAAGACCTACCAGGATAAGCACCGAATTGAATGGATCGATGAAGAGGTCGATCTATCCTTTGCATCGGATCGATGGCGCAAGCTGCTGCTCCAAACGCTGGGCCAGGGGATCGGTGTGAACCGCCGCACTCTCGAAATCTGCGTGTTTTCCTACTTGGCGGACGAGCTGCGGTCCGGTGACCTTTGTGTGGCCGGGTCGGAGGAGTTCGTTGATTACCGTACCCAGTTGCTGCCATGGGAGGAATGCGAGCCGCTACTGCCGGCCTATTGTAAAAAAATTGGCTTGCCAAGTTCCGCCGAGGCTTTCGTGACAGGACTGCGCGAATGGCTGACAGATACCGCTCAGAAGCTGGACGACAAATTCCCGCTGTGTCGCGGAGATGTGGCACTAACCGCCAACGGCGAACCGGTGCTGCGTAAGGCCTCCCCACGCGAGATTCCACCTTCCGCTATCTCTCTGCAAAACACCCTCACGCAACGCATGCCGACCCGGCACATCCTGGACGTGCTCGCCAACATCGAGCATTGGATGCACTTCACCCGCCATTTCGGTCCACTATCGGGCAACGAGGCCAAGTTGAAGCAGGCAGCTGAGCGCTATCTGATGACAATCTTCGCGATGGGCTGCAATCTCGGTCCGTCGCAGGCGGCCCGTCACTTGGCCAACAATAACGTGTCGGCCCACATGCTCTCGTTCGTCAACCGGCGCCATCTGTCGTTGGAGAATCTGGAGACGGCTCTGCGAGAACTGAACGAGGTGTATCTGCGGCTGGATCTGCCCAAGCTATGGGGCGATGGCAAAACGGTGGCGGCCGATGGTTCGCAATACGACTTCTACGACGACAACCTACTGGCCGGCTACCACTTTCGCTACCGTAAAATGGGTGCCGTTGCCTACCGGCATGTCGCCAACAACTACATCGCGGTGTTCCGGCACTTCATTCCACCTGGTGTGTGGGAAGCCATTTACGTCATCGAGGGGCTGCTCAAGGCCGGGTTGAGCGTGGAAGCGGAGACCGTGCACGCCGATACGCAGGGACAGTCGGCGACGGTGTTCGCATTTACTCATCTGCTGGGTATCAAGCTGATGCCGCGAATCCGCAACTGGAAAAACCTGCTCCTGTACCGGCCGGACAAGTCCATCAAGTACCAGCACATCAATCGGCTGTTCGACGAGACGGTCGATTGGTCGATGATCGAGAAACACTGGCAGGATTTGATGCAGGTGGCGTTGTCGATCTACTCCGGGAAGATTTCCTCCGCTACATTGCTGCGCAAACTCGGATCGTACAGCCGGAAAAACCGACTATATTTTGCGGCTCAGCAGTTGGGCAATGTGGTACGGACAGGCTTCTTGCTAGAGTGGGTTGGTAGTCGCGAACTGCGACAGGAGGTCACGGCCAACACTAACAAGATCGAGTCTTACAACGGCTTCGCCAAATGGCTGTCGTTTGGCGGAGATGTGATCGCCGTCAACGAGCCGGATGAACAGCAGAAGCGGTTACGCTACAACGATCTGATCGCCTCGGCTCTCATTCTTCAGAACACGGTCGACATGATGCGTACTCTTCGCGTCTTGGAGCGCGAGGGCTGGAATATCTCTGCTGAGGACGTGTCCTTCCTGAGCCCCTACTTGACCGGGCACGTGAAGCGGTTCGGGGACTTCAATCTTAAACTCAAGCGTGCACCGGAACCCTGGATTCAAGACGATACCTTTCAACAGCCGGTGGCTGAAATTCGTCGGCAGCGCCGTGCTGCACCTGTGCAAGGGGAATGAACATGGACCTACCCAAACCTACGTTTGCTGTAACGCCGTATGGCGATGTGGACGCCAGTCAACTGAAAACCTTGCGCGCCTCGTACGATACAACCAGCCTACTCGCCTTGGTCGATCAGCTTGACCGCTGTTGTCTACGCTTGGTACTGGTGAGTGGCATTCGTGATGACCTGCTACGACTACATGGCATGGTGCACACCGTCATCAACGGCGCGGCACTAACGCAGCCATCCGGCGAGATGGATCTGTGGGAAGAAGCCGTGGGCTTGACCAACGAGTTCCGTGAACTAGCCGAGGTGTTCCTAAAGGCCGCAGAACAGATCCAGCCGCTGGCTGACCTGAACCCCCATCATAAAGATTAATCAGACGAGGTCGGTAAGTCTCGCTCGATACGCTGGCGGCCGAAGGGATCCGCGGCATCGATGTACCGCATCGCCGACTTCACGTCTTTCCAGCCGACGTATTCCATCAGGGTCTTGATGTCCCAACCATTGGTGTTGGCCCAGCCGGCAAAGCCGCGTCGCAGCGAATGGCTGCTGAAGGCTTTCGGGGTTTCCAGGCCGGCATGTCCGAATAGGCTGCGCATCAGCTTGAGCAGGCTGTTGATGTGTAACCCCTCCGGGCTCACATTGCCCCAACGGTCGATGCCACGAAACACCGGACCTTTTGTCAGTTTGGCTAGGTGAATCCATTCGCCATAGGCCGTCACCGGGCACAGTGTGACCAGCGCCGGCACCTTGTAGGTGCGCCCTTGTATCTGTCGATCGCCCTTGCTCTGCGGCAGAAAACAGCGCATGCCCTGTCCCGGCATCGCTTCGATATATTCAACCTGCAGACGGATCAGTTCGTCACCACGGAACCCGCGCCAAAAACCGAGCAACAGCAAGGCCTTGTCGCGTGCGTGGCGTAATTCCGCCCCGGCCTCTTGTTGCTGCCGTGCTAGGACGATTGCTTGGTCAATCCAGCCGATTACCTGTACGAGGTGCTCGATCTGGAGCGGTTTGGCTTGTTGTTCCTGGGCGGGGTGAAGCGCTTGAATACCCTTGAAAACCTTGCGCACCACAGGCGCCTTGGTAGGGTCAGGGAATCCTTGGTCTATATGCCATTGAGCCAAGGCGGCCAGGCGTTGTTTTAGTGTGTTGATCGCGAGCTTGTCGGCGTAGTCGGCTAGGTATCGGGCCATGCTGTCTGCAGTCGCCGGCAGAAAACCGCCCCATTCGACTTCAAAGTGACGAATGGCTGCTTGGTAACTGCGTTTGGTGTTTTCCCGCGTTGCGGCCTGTAGATACTGGTCGATTTTCCCCACGGCGAACCCCTTTCTTTGCGTGCAATTTCAATCAGATTATAACGGCCCGAACAACGTCGTCTGTTTAATGCTTAGCGCGACGAAGCGGTGCCAGAGTCGCGTCGGCTTGGCCTTGGCACCGAGCGGAAAATAGAGGCGCAGAGCGGAAAATTGGCTCATGAGACTATTCCTGTGAGTTCATCGATCAATCGTGGAGAGTCGACACAGCCGCGGTCTTGCGGAATTCCGTCAATTCGGACAGTCGGATGCCTTCCGGGAGCGTCCGATGTTTGCGGTAACCCACGCGCTGGACTCTGTATATGCCGGTGTAACCCGAGCACAGATAGCTGACCACGCAGGCCAGCGCGGCGTAAATGCCGATTTCCGGCCCGAACAGCCGCCGTAGACGAGAGCGGCATGTTGGCGGCGCCGACGGATAACGACTGGTCGTACTCGTGTACAGTCGTCGCAGCCGCAAGTCGAAGCCCGATGTCAGGGGGCGAGGAGGTCAGGGGGACGTCGTCGGCTAAGGAGCCCCATCATGAGTAAATATCCTCATCTCCATCCCAGCACGGCCGAGCAGGTCGAACTGGATGCGGCCAGCCGCATCACCTGGCTGAAACGGCCGCGCTGGATTGGCTACCCGCGGGCTCAAGACATCCTAGCCAAGCTGGAGGATCTGGTCGATCACCCCCGCGAGGCACGTATGCCTAATATGCTGTTGATCGGTGGCAGCAACAACGGCAAGACCCGACTGATCCAACACTTCGCCCGACGCCACCCCGCGGAAGAAAACCTCGGCGCCGAATACATGATTGCGCCGGTGATCTACGTCCAGGCACCGCCTACGCCCAGTGAGCCCGGCTTTTATTCAGGCATCCTCAACGCGCTGTTCGAAAGCGTGCCGACCTCATCCACCGACGCCAAGCGTGCCCAAGTGATTCGCGTGCTACACGGCATTCAGCTGAAGGTGCTGATCATCGACGAGCTGCACAACGTGCTGGCCGGCTCATCGGTGAAACAGCAGCAGTTCCTCAACATGATCAAGTTTCTGGGTAACGAGCTGCAGATTTCGATTGTCGGCTGTGGCATCGGCGATCTGTTGCGCGCGGTCAGTGTCGATCCACAAATACAGAACCGTTTCCTGCCGGAGATACTACCGAAGTGGCAGATGGACAAGGCGTTCCGCCAGCTGCTGATGTCGTTCGAGCGCGTGCTGCCGCTGCCGTCCAACCTGCACGAGTCGATGCTGGACGCCAAAAACTTCGCCATGTCAGAAGGCACCATCGGCGAGCTGTCGATGCTGCTGAACCAAGCGGCGATTTACGCCTTGCGTCAGGGCGAGGAGCAGCTCACCGCGGAGACGTTGAATGCCTGTGGCTACGTCTCGCCCAGCGACCGCACCCGCCAGGCTGCCCATGCGTAAACCATGCTGCCGATGCACCCTCAGCCGCAACCAAGAGAGATCCTCTCCTCCTGGATGGTACGACAGGCATTCGCCAACGGCTTCATGCTCCACACCTTCTACGACAAACTGCTGGGCTACCATGTCCAATCTGGAACCACGATACCGATCGTGATCCATCCATCGCGCTTCTGACACTGCTGGTTCAGCATACCGGCCATGCTGTAGCTGGGAGTGCCGCCACCCGGCGTTGAATCACTGCCAGTTATCTTTGCTAAGTGCTCCTCGGTCGAAACGGTTGGAAGCCTTTGGTGGGAAGGGGCATGGCACCAAATCCCTGACGGTTTATGTTGAGTGCAAAAACTTTCACCTCAGATCACCAAGTTGCATCGAACATGGCCAGAAAGTTGCACTAGACTTGCCCTGCTGTGAAGGTTATTACTTCATAGCCCTATCTCGCAATCCATCAATGTCTCGTTTGGGCGGCACTCCAAAGAGACGACTGTATTCACGGCTGAATTGTGAGGGGCTCTCGTAGCCAACGTGGAACGCCGCGCTAGCGGCGTCGAGGCGCTCGTTCAGCATCAAGCGCCTAGCTTCGTTCAAGCGCAGCCATTTCTGGTACTGCAAGGGACTCATTGCAGTGAGCAAGCGGAAGTGGTGATGCAGGGTCGATACGCTCATTTGTGCATGGGTCGCGAGTTCGTCGATGCTCAGCGGCTGGGCATAATTTGCTCTCAGCCACTGGATGGCCCTGGCGATTCGGTGACTCTGGCTGCCCACCGATGCAATCTGCCAAAGGCGCGCAGCCAAGTCGCTCGTCAGCAAGCGGAAGTGGATCTCCCGTTCGATGAGTGGCGCGAGCACCGCAATCGCACCTGGCTCATCAAGCAAAGCCAGCAGGCGACCAAATGGTTCCAGCAGCACTGGCGTCATCGTGCCAAGAGCCGTGCTTCCCTCGTTAGCGCGATCGCGTGGTGGTGCCAGGCCACTTTGCGCAATGATCTCTGCCATAACTCGCAAATCCAGCTTGAGCACCAAGCCCAGACAAGGCCGGTCCGGGCTCGCGTCGAGAACCTGTGAGCTGGCTGGAACGTCGAGCGAGTTGAGCAAGAAACGCTTGGTGTCGTAGGCAAACGATTGGTCGCCAATCAGTAGTTGCTTAGAGCCCTGGACGACAAAAACGATGCTTGGTTCGACCATGCATGCGCAGGGCTCGGTAGGCTCCTCACGCCGAAAAAACAGGAGATTCTCGATCGAGGTCGAGCAGTCGCCTTCTCCTGTAATCCTTCTTCCGATGATATCGGCCAAACCTGCGTGCATGGCGCTTAGCGACCGGTCAGGGTGTCGCTCAAGTTGGTCTCGAACAGACACTGGCATCTCCCAAAATTTTCCACGGATCAATGATACGCCGCATGCCCCCAGAGTGTCGCGTGGCGCTCCGTAGCGACGGAGGATCAGGCAAGAAACAGGCAGGATCTTGCTATCGAAAATCTGAGTGGAGGGTGAAAAATACGTTCACTGGGAGCAAGCAGGTGAAGACCTTTGGATTGGCGACATTACCGAAGCCCAAATCCGCACGCTCATTTCCAATAACGGTTGAAGGAGTACTCCGTGAAAGTAAATGCCTATGGCGCCTATGCAGGCGACAAGCCTCTCGAGCCCTTGCAGATTGCCCGTCGCGAAACGGAGGCTCACGATGTCCAGATTGACATTGCCTACTGCGGCATCTGCCATTCGGATTTGCATCAGGTTCGGGCCGAATGGGCTGGCACGCAATTTCCGTGCGTTCCCGGTCATGAAATCGTTGGTCGCGTATCTGCTATCGGCCCACACGTAACGGGTTTCAAGTTAGGCGATCTCGTCGGCATTGGCTGCATCGTCGATAGCTGTAAACACTGCGATGAGTGCGAATCCGGCCAAGAAAACTATTGCGACAGCATGGTCGGTACTTACAACTTCCCGACGCCGGATGAACCTGGTTGGACAATGGGTGGCTATTCGCAAAAGATCGTTGTACACGAACGCTACGTGCTGCGCATTCGTCATCCAGAAGAACAGCTCGCCGCCGTGGCCCCGCTGTTGTGCGCTGGCATTACCACATATTCCCCGCTTCGCCACTGGAAAGCGGGGCCGGGCAAGAAGGTTGGCATCGTCGGTATTGGTGGCTTAGGCCACATGGGCGTCAAGCTCGCCCATGCGATGGGCGCCCACGTCGTGGCATTTACCACTTCCGAGTCCAAACGCGAGGCAGCAAAGGCGCTGGGCGCTGACGAGGTTATCGTTTCTCGCAATACCGACGAGATGGCCGCGCACGCCAAGAGTTTCGACCTGATCGTCGATACCGTAGCGGCATCGCATGACCTCAATGCCTACCTCGCGCTGTTGAAGCGAGACGGCACGCTGACGCTGGTTGGAGCACCAGCCACGCCACACCCTTCGCCAGAAGTTTTCAACCTGATTTTCAAGCGCCGCTCGCTTGCCGGCTCGATGATCGGTGGCATCCCGGAAACACAGGAAATGCTCGATTTCTGCGCCGAGCACGCCATCGTCTCCGACATCGAACTGATCCGTGCCGATGAAATTAACAGTGCCTACGAGCGATTGCTGAAAGGCGATGTCAAGTACCGCTTCGTGATTGACAACGCCACCCTCGCCGCCTGAGCAAGGGTCCCTTTACGGAGAAGCCAGCGATGAAAAACTCAGTATCTAACCAAATTGGAAAAATCACTATGGACAAGCACATTGAAACTAGAAACGTAATTGCGCATCAAGATGAGCCCGATGTGGGGCGCCGCAACATGCTGAAAATAACGGGCACGGGGATCGCCGCCTTGAGCATTGGGATGGCTGCTGCGGATCAAGCGTTCGCGCAGTCACAAATTCCACTCAGCGATAAATGGGATAAGACCTTTGCCAAAAGCAATAAGGTCGACCACCAGAAGGTCAGCCTCAAAAATCGCTACGGTATCACCCTGGCGGCAGACTTGTACCGGCCGAAAAATACCAGCGGCAAACTTGCGGCAATTGCAGTTGGCGGTCCTTTTGGCGCTGTGAAGGAGCAGTCGTCGGGACTTTATGCGCAAACCATGGCGGAACGCGGATTTGTCACGCTGGCTTTCGATCCGTCCTATACCGGGGAAAGCAGTGGCGAACCGCGCAATGTCGCCTCACCAGACATCAATACCGAGGACTTCAGCGCTGCGGTGGATTTTCTTGGCCTGCAACCAAACGTTAACCGCGAGCGAATCGGCATCATCGGCATTTGCGGATGGGGCGGCATGGCATTGAATGCCGCGGCGGTGGACAAGCGCATCAAGGCCGTTGTGGCCTGCACCATGTACGACATGACCCGCGTCATGTCCAAGGGCTACAACGACAGCGTGACTCTCGCTCAGCGCAGGCAAATGCTGGAGCAGCTGAGCCTGCAGCGTTGGCAGGATACGAAAAAGGGGACCCCAGCCTACCAACCGCCCTACAACGAACTGAAGGGTGGCGAAGCGCAGTTCTTGGTCGACTACCACGACTATTACAGGACGCCGCGCGGGTACCATGCGCGCGCGGTCAACTCAGGCAACTCTTGGACACAGACCACGCCGCTGTCATTCATGAACATGCCGATCCTGACCTACATCGCGGAAATCTCCCCGTGCCCGATCCTGTTTATTCATGGCGAAAAGGCTCACTCACGCTACTTCAGCGAAACCGCCTATGCGGCTGCGGCGCAACCGAAGGAGCTCATGATTATTCCGGGCGCCGTCCACACGGATTTGTACGACCGCGTTGACGTGATCCCGTTCGACAAAATGATGACCTTCTTCACGCAACACCTGGCCTCGACACGCGCCGCATGACGGCTTGAAGTAGCACCAGGCCGGACGGCTCGCCATTCGTTCCCGGCCCGGCGCTGGACGGCGCAAACCCATCGCATGAACCGAAGCCGGCCAGGATTCGGCCGTGCTCCGGTCACGTTGATTTGCAACTGTATTTACTTCTCTCTGCCTGTCCAGGTGGGCGCGCGGGGCGAATACCTATGCGCATCGGACATAACGAAGAACTTCATGACACCCAACACCTCTGATACCCCTGTGGAGAAGAATGCAACCGAAACTGGTGATCGGCCCGCATACTGGAGCGGCGTCTTCGCCATGTCGCTGTGTGTGTTCTCACTCGTGGCCTCCGAATTCATGCCCGTCAGCCTGCTAACGCCAATCGCCGGCGACCTGCAGATCACCGAAGGGATGGCTGGCCAAGGCATTGCGATCTCCGGCGCATTAGCGGTGCTGACCAGCCTGTCGATCTCGACGCTGGCCGGCACCATGGATCGCAAGAAGCTGTTGCTGGTCCTGACCGTCCTGATGGGCATCTCTGGTGCAATTGTCGCGCTGGCGCCGAACTACCTGACCTACATGACCGGCCGTGCGCTCATCGGCGTAGTGATCGGCGGCTTCTGGTCGATGTCCGCTGCCATGGCGATGCGCCTGGTGCCAGCTAGCCAGGTGCCCAAGGCACTGGCGATCTTCAATGGTGGCAATGCCCTGGCGACAGTGATTGCCGTGCCGCTGGGGAGCTACCTGGGCGCCGCCATCGGATGGCGCAGCGCCTTCTTCGCCCTAGTGCCCGTAGCCCTGATCGCCCTAACCTGGCAATGGATTACGTTGCCCCCCATGAAGACAGAAGCACGCTCACCAAGCTCCGGCAACTTGTTCAAGGTGCTCAGGAGGCGCACCGTCGCCTACGGGATGGCCGGATGCGGTGCCTTCTTCATGGGCCAGTTCGTGCTTTTCACCTATCTGCGTCCCTTCCTAGAAACGGTGACGCACGTCAGCGTGTCTACTCTGTCACTCCTGCTGCTAATGATCGGTGCCGCGGGTTTCATTGGCACAGTGATCATCGGTTCGCTTCTTAAGCGCGGCTTGTACGCTCCGCTCATTACCACCCCCGTTCTCATGTCGGTGATCGCCGTGGCATTGGTTCCGCTTGGCGCCTGGGTTGTCCCGGTCGCCGTGCTGCTGGGACTATGGGGACTGATGGCGACGGCGACGCCTGTGGGATGGTGGAGCTGGATCGCACAGGCTATGCCGCACGATGCCGAGGCGGGTGGTGGCTTGATGGTGGCCGTCATCCAGTTTGCCATCGCCCTGGGCTCAATCGTTGGCGGGGTGCTGTTCGATACCAGTGGCTATCAAAGTACCTTCATCGCGAGTGCTGTGGTGTTGCTGACCGGCGCCTTCCTGACTTTTCAGACTTCGCGCGCGCAAGATCGGCAAAGCGCCTGATCTATGCCCGTACTACAAGGATAATCCAGTGACAGCGAAACCTTTGATGCCGGCACGGAGCCCAAACACTCCGCTTTGCGCTGCGGACTGCCGCCTTTCTTGGCAGCGGCAGGCCATGCCGCCCACGCGGCCAGTCCAGCGGCGCCCTTTGCCGCACCTAGCTCCGCGCAGGCAACCAATAAAACGTAGGAATTGCATATGTGGATGACTGTCGGCGAACGTCGCCTCGCCATCTCCCTGGCCAATACCGCTGTTAAACAGCGTGCAAAAGTGACCAGGTTCCCGGGGTAAACAGCGTCCAATTTTGACCACCCCGGGCATGTGCCACACTTCGTCTTTTTTGGCGAGGGCAAACCTGGAGTGATTTGCATGGAAACCATCGGCAAGATCCGACGCCGTCACCTGGTGGGCAACGAGAGCATCAGCGCTGTTGCCCGCTCCCTCAACCTCTCCCGCAACACCGTCAAAAAATACCTCAAGACCACCGAAGCCCCGCAATATCAGCGCCAGCCGCACCATCCCAGGCTCGGCGCCTTCATGCCGACGCTGAACGCCTGGCTCGAGCTCGACAGCCTGCTCCCCAAGGCTCAGCGCCGCACCGCCCGCCGTTTGTTCGAATGCCTGCAGGCCGAGGGGTACATGGGCGCCTACGACAGCATCCAGCACCACGTCAAAGCCTGGAAGGCTGCCCAGCCCGGCACGCTTACGCCGAAGCAGGCTTTCGTCCCGCTGCTCTTCGCGCCCGGCGAGGTTTGCCAATTCGACTGGAGCTACGAACACGTCGTGCTCGGCGGCATCCCCCAGACCATCAAGCTGGCGCACTTCCGCCTGGCCTATAGCCGCCAGCCTTTCGTCATCGCCTATCCGCGTGAGACCCAGGAAATGGTGCTGGACGCCCACGTTAAGGCTTTCGCCTTCTTTGGCAGCGCGCCGCGCAAGGTGATCTATGACAACCTCAAGACGGGGGTGGATGCGATCTTTGCCGGCAAGTCCCGCCGTTTCAGCAGTCGCCACCTCGCTTTGGCCAATCACTACCTGTTCGAGCCGGTAGCTTGCACGCCGGCTGCGGGCTGGGAGAAAGGGCAAGTGGAGAATCAGGTCGGCAATATCCGGGAATGACTGTTCACGCCGCCCCCGCGCTTTGCCGACTTCGCGGCGCTCAATGCCCATCTGGCACAACGCTGCCGCGAACTGGGGCAACGCTAACATCCGCACCAGCCGGTGACGGTGGCCGCAGCCTGGACAGACGAGCGGCAGCAGCTGACGCCCATCGCCATGCCGTTCGACAGCTATGTGGAGCAGGCGCTGCGCGTCTCCAGCACCTGCCTGGTGACGATAGAGCGCAATCGTTACAGCGTGCCGGCGCAATGGGCGGGCAAGGTGGTGTCGGTGCGCGTCAGCACCGGCCAGATCCGCGCCTTCGCCGACGGCGCCGAGATCGCCCGCCACGACCGGCGCTTCGGACGGGATCAGTGGATCTGCGAACCCTGGCACTATGTGCCGATCCTGCAAACCAAGCCCGTCGCCTTGCGGCATGGCCGGCCCTTCGTCGAATGGGTGTTGCCGGCGGCGATTGAAACCGTGTGCCAGACGCTGATGAAACAGGCCAAAGGCGATCGGGCCTTCGCCGATCTGCTGCTGATCGGGCGAGAAACCGGCCTGGAAGCACTGGAAGTGGCCTGCCAGCGGCGCTGGAGCACAAGGCGATCAGCGCGCTCATCATTCTGAATGAGCTGCGCCGGCTGACCGAACCCGCCCGTCCGGCAGCGTTGAGCGTGCTGGAGAACTTGCAGCTGAAAGAAGCGCCGGCGGCGAACTGCGCGCGTTACGACCAGTTGCTGGAGGGCTGCCATGACTAAGCCCCTGAGCAAACTGAAAGCGCTGAAGCTGTACCGGATGGCCAGCGCCTGGGGCAAGCTGATGGCCGAAACCCGCCGCCAGGTCTTGACCGGCGAGGCGATGCTGCTGCAACTGCTGGAGGCGGAACAGGCCGACCGGCAAGCGCGCAGCCTGAGCTACCAGATGAAAGCCGCGCGTTTCCCGCACCACCGGGATCTGACAGGCTTTGACTGGGCGGAAAGTCCACTGCCGGAAGAACGCTTGACCGCGTTGGCCAGTGGCGACTACCTGGCGGAAGCGCGCAACCTGATTCTGGTGGGCGGAATCGGGACGGGCAAAACCCATCTGGCGACGGCGCTGGGCGTCGCGGCGATCCATCAGGGCAAGCGGGTGCGGTTCTATAACGCGGTGGATCTGGTGAATTTGCTAGAGCAGGAAAAGCGGGCCGGCAAAGCCGGAAACCTGTCGCGTCAACTGATGCTGATGGACGCGGTGATCCTGGACGAGCTGGGCTACCTGCCGTTTCCGGAATCAGGCGGCGCGCTGCTGTTTCACCTGATCAGCCAGCTGTACGAGAAGACGAGCCTGATCGTGACGACGAACCTGAGCGTCGGGGAATGGGTGAGCATGTTCGGCGACGCGAAGATGACGACAGCGCTGCTGGACCGGGTGACGCACCACTGCGACATTCTGGAGACGGGGAACGATTCCTACCGGTTCAAGAAGCATCGTAAAGCGGCCTGATGCCTGGTCAAAATTCGACGCTGACAGGTGGTCAAAATTCGACGCTGATTGACACAATACCGCGGCTGCTCGCGCATTCGCCGACATGTTGCCGCTGACGGTAGACATGGAGGGGCTCAACGATAACGAGAAGCACGGCTAGTTGCCGAAACCCGCTAGTCAGCGTTGCCGAAAGTTAGGCTGACGGTACTAGGCTACGATTCGATGCTGGCTCTGGGATGCGACTGGATGTCGGTTTTGGAGTGCGACTGAATGTCGGCATTGAAAAGCGAACGTGTGTCTGTATTCATGCGAATGCTCAGGCAAACGCTTTAGCGCGGCGCATGGTGGAATATCATGGGTGAATCTTCTTCATGTAGAGCCCATCAGACCAAGCTTGAAGTCTATCGGCTCTAGCCACTTCTCCTGTTTACGTTTCTCCAGAAACCGGGATATTCCATTGCTGTTGTCGGAGCAAGCCGCTTGCTTTCTCAAAGTCCAACGCATCAATGGCCGAGTCCAACAACTGCATGGCGTCTGGCGAGCACTGTGGCAACAACGATGAGCGGATCTGGTAGTACGCATCACAGGCGGAGAAGTTCCGCTCGTCCAGTTGCTGCAAGAGTGTATTGAAGTTGGCCTCTGTTAAGGGAAGCGTCACGCCAGGGAGCGTTTCTTGCTGTGCCTCAAGCCATGTCTTCATTGCCCCCAGCGTTGTGTCTAGAGTGATGCGAAAGGGTTCCAGCGCGGCCAGGACTTGCCCAGCGTCTTTCATTTTGCATAAATGTTCCAACTGTTCCGCTTGCCCCCTTAAGGCTTCCATTTTGAACGTCGCCGCGATGCCTTTTAAGGTATGGAGCCTCCTAACGGCTTCGCTCCAACTTTCTACCTGCAGGCTACTCTTCAAGAACAGATCAAGCCCCTGGTTTTCCTCTATGAACTGTTGAACCAGTTTCTTTAACTGCAGGCTGTCATTTCCCAATATTTTCAGTAGCGGCTCAGGGTCGAAGGAGTCCGGCAACGAAGAGACGGGCTGCTGGAGCGGGCTATTGTCCTCCATGGATGGTTCGCCCGTTTGGCGTCCCAGGTTTTTACAAATAGTCGCTAGCATTTCCGGAACATTAATCGGCTTGGCAATGAAGTCGTTCATCCCACAAGCCAAATACTGCTCTTGCTCGCTCTGCATCACGCCCGCCGTCATCGCAATGATGGGCAACTCGAGTTTGAGTTCTTGGCGAATGATTTGTGTTGCGCTTAAGCCATCCAAAACCGGCATTTGAACATCCATCAGCACCAGTTGCACCTCTTCAGCATGTTGACGCAAATAATCGACGGCAAGTTGGCCATTTGAAGCCAGCGTCACGCTGGCGCCAGACTGCTCCAGGATCTTCTTGGCAACGATCTGATTAAATTCATTATCTTCCACCAGCAGGATGGAACACGCCTTCAGGCAAAGCGGCGCCGTTTTCTGAGCCGTGCTCGGTTCCAGAGTAGTCAGCAGCGTCCGGTCACCCAACAGTTCATGCAGGCTATCGAACAGGCTAGAACGGGTGATGGGCTTGATCAGCACGCTGTCCAACTGGCCTAGCGCGCCATTTTCCACAGCCTGTTTACGATCAAACCCATTCATCATCAGGATTACCGGCACGGGATGTGAAGCGCCAATCAGGCCTTTGAGAGCAACGCCGGTGCTGAGGCTATCCTGACCCGGCATGTTCCAATCCAGCAGCACGGCATCGTAGTATCGCCCAAGTTCAGTCTGCGCTTGGGCGAGCTCCAGTGCCTGCTCTGCGGAGCTGCACAAATCCACTTCGCCTCCCCAGGCAAGAATCGATTGCTCCAGAAAATGGCGTGTGACCGCATTGTCGTCCACCACCAGCAAGCGCGACCAGATCGGAGTCTTAGTCTGAAGCGGCAATGAATCGTCGAGATCAATCGGAAGCTGAATGGTGAAGTGAAACTCGCTGCCCACCCCCAGTTCGCTGTTGACGAGCAGCTCGCCCCCCATCAAGTTCACCAGCCGCTTGCAAATTGCCAAGCCTAGGCCCGTTCCGCCAAACCGTCGGGTTGTGGAGCTATCCGCTTGTTCAAATGGCGTAAATAAGCGCGAGCATTGCTCCTTAGTCAATCCAATGCCCGTATCCCGTACTGAAAATCGGAGCGTGGCAGCGCTGGCGTCCTTATTCAGACACTGGATAGACACCACCACCTCCCCCTGCTCAGTGAATTTGATGGCATTGCCGGTGAGATTCACCAATATCTGCTGTAGGCGGAGGGGATCGCCGATCAGACGCAAGGGCGTCTCTGGTTCCACGCCAATGGCCAACTCTAGGGGCTTGTCGCCGAGCGTGACCGACATCATGGAGGCCAACGCGTTCATGCTTTCCTCCAGGACGAAAGGCGTGGGCGCCAGACTAAGCTTGCCAGCTTCAATTTTGGAGAAATCCAGAATGTCGTTGAGGATGCCCAACAAGGACTGTCCGGACGCCCGCAGCATCTCCAGATATTTGTTCTGCTCCGCGTTTAGAGGAGTCGACCCCAATAAGTGGCACATCCCCAAAACGGCGTTCATCGGGGTGCGAATCTCATGGCTCATATTGGCGACGAATTCGCTTTTGGCGCGGTTGGCGGCTTCCGCTTGCTCCCTAGCCTGCTGCAGGGTGTGCTGGGCTAATCGCTGCTCGCGGATATCGCGGGCCACCCCCAGAAAGCCGCTAATCTCGCCGGCCAGATTGTGGATGGCCGTGACCACCAGATTGACCGGCACTAAGTCACCCGACTTGCGGCGATAGTGCCATTCCTGCGAATCCATGCCTTCCTGCTTGACCTTATGAACCAGGGCCTCGAAGCCCAAGACCGCTTCAGGAAACGCCCGGCCATAGTCATTGATCTCGTCTTCGACGTGCAGCAAGAGCAAGGTTTGCTTGCCAACCAGCTCTTCCGCCCGGTAGCCCAGCATGCGCTCGGCGCCGGAACTGAACATCTGAATGGTCCCATCCAGTTGGGTCGTGATAATGGCGAATTCGCTGGCGGCGTCGATCACGCTTTGCAGATGCTGCTGAGCTTCCAATACCGCGTCCTGAGCGATCCGCAGCAAGGTCACATCGGTGATAAAGGCGTAAAACCCCTGCACCTGACCATATTGCTTATCCGGCACATAAGAGATCACCACATCATGAGGCTGGCCGGCGGCATCGGGCAGCAAGCGTTCAAATTGCTGCGGCAAGCCTTGGAGCGCCTGTTGAACATAGGAAGGCCCCGACGGATAGCACTCATCGTTAAAGAGCGGAGGGACGGCTGGATGGCGATCGGGCGCGTTGGACAAGCCAAACCACTCGAAATAAGCGCGATTGGCAAAGCGGTTGCAAAGTTGAGCATCCCAGTAACTGATCACCATCGGCATATGATCGATAATGGTTTGCAACTCTCTATGCATTTGCTCCTCGGCCCGCTTGGCCAACTCTTGCTGCGTCACATCTCGGCTAACGCCCACCATGCGTAACGGTCGGCCATCCATTCCTTTTTGCACGACAACCGCCATGCCCTCCAGGTAGCGAACCTCGCCATGAGGGCCCAATAATCGATACGCGATGCTTAACTCCCCAGCCCCTCGCAGCACTTGACGCAGACGATCCTGCACCATGTCCTTGTCTTCCGGGTGCAGCCTGGAAAGCCACATCTCATCTATTGGCAGCGTGTCGGATGGGAGATACCAGTGCAGCTGGTACATCGCCTCATCCCAGACCCGCAAACCGGTTTGCAGATCCCAATCCCAAATCCCCACTTCCGCTGCGCGTGTGGCCAGAGACAGGCGCTCCGTCAAATCCAGAATCTGTTGTTGCTGCGCCATCCGTGCATCGATATTGTCGATTTGCAGAATCACATGCCCCTCGGCTTGCCCCCAGTTCAGCTTGGAGACCCGCAACTCCACCCAGATTGGCCGGCCGCTACGGTGCAGGTAGCGCTTTTCAAACTGATAACTCTCGCACTCGCCGGAACGCAAGGTCTGTAAATGCGCAATCGACTGTTCCAGATCATCGGGGTGCGTCAGCTGCTTGACCGTCATGCCGCGCAACTCCTCCACGGAGTAACCCAGCATTTGGCACAAATGAGGATTGGCCTCTAGCAAGAAGCCTCTCATATCTGCAATGGCAAAACCGGTGGCAGCAAAGTTCATCGCGTCTTGAAACCGGGCCTCGCTGGCATCAAGCAAGGTACGCTGCCTGCGGATATGATCCATGGCAACGCCAACCAAAGCGGGGAATAGGCAAGTCACTCCGGTAGTGGCCCAGAGGTTCAACGATGAGATAGTCGACAATTTCTCTGGAAGGGGGAATACATGAAAATAAGCAAGCGCCCCAATAGAGAGCAGCATCAGATTACCAATCAATGCCGCGGGCAAGGCGCCAAGCCAGTAAGCCACTAGCGTTAAAAGGCAAGCGATATAAAGAAATGGGGATGGCGTGAAATATAACAGCAGCGTGGCAATGACGAGGGTTGTAATGGTGGCGAGTATTAAGGTGGGGGGGCGATGCGCTGATATCGTGTTTTTCAGAGCGTCCCGACTTAGCAGTAGCGCAGTGGGACCTATTAGCAATAATCCAATGGCATCGCCCAGCCACCAATGAAACATGACTCCACTCAAACTAAAGCCATCAACAAACCAGATAAAGATAGCAGCAAAGATGGATGAAAGTGGCGTAGCGATAAACAAATAAACAGCAAAAGTAGTCAGCAGCATGGCAGGCGAAGGCGCTTGGCAGTCCAATTTTACCCACGCCTTGGTCAAATAAGCAGCCAACACAATCTCTAAACCATTCGCCAAGCTGGCCATAATGCTAAAACCAACGCTGCTGCCCAGCACAAGGTTGGTGATAAAACTGACCAGCAGCAATGTGGCAAGCAACTCCTGCCACTCTCGATACGGCCTTCGAATAAATAATGCCAATGCAACAACATTCGCTAACCAGATGTTGGCAACACTATTGGATGCTCGGGTAAGCACAATGGACAGAGCGGCGAGAAGACAGTATGCAATAGCAAGCATAAAACATCTCGCATATCGATGCCGAGGAGGTCCAGCAACCTCAGGAAAGGGAAGCTGGCTTGATCTGTCCATACAACCTCCAAAAGTGTTCTGGGTTGGCAATACGGCTAAGCCAAAGCGATAGCTAGACTATAATTATCTCGTCCACCCTGTTTGGCTTGATATAAAGCGACATCCGCCTGCTTAACAAGATGACTTGGACTCTCGTGCTTGGATGGTATGCAAGTCGCAATGCCTACGCTAACCGCCACAACTCTTCTGCTAGTAATGCCCTCATGAGGGATGGCCAGTGATCGAATTTTATGGCAAATCCATTCCCCATATTGACAAGCCTGTGCCTCATCAGTACCTGGAAGAACTACCGCGAATTCTTCTCCGCCATAACGTGTAACCAATTCGCCTGAACGCTGAGTCGAACTGAGCAAACCCTGTGCCACTCGCTGCAAACAGGCATCACCCTCTAAGTGGCCATAGGTATCGTTATATTTTTTGAAGTCATCCACGTCAATCATGGCCAACCCTAATGACTGCCGTTGGCGTAGATGTCGCAGCCACTCCACTTCAAGTTGCTTGTCAAAATAACGGCGATTGTATAACTGAGTTAAACCGTCGCAATTAGCGAGTTGCTTCAATAAATCCGCTTGCTTTTTTAGCGTCAAGTGAGTGTGGACTCGAGCCCGTACAATAGGAAAATTGAGTGGGCGGCTAATGAAATCTACGGCACCCGCTTCAAGCGCCTGAATTTCATGCTGAGCATCTTGATGTGAGGTGACAAAAATAATAGGAATGTCGACGGTGGAGGCGTCTTCTTTTAAACGGCGGCAAACCTCATAGCCGTTTACCTCGGGCATTTCTACATCCAATAGAATAAGCAAGGGCTGGTGCCGCCGTGCCGCGTCAATGCCCGCACGGCCAGTCATGGCAAAAATGATTGGAGCTTTATCAGCCAGAAGACTGCTCATGATCTTAATGTTGGTGACACTGTCGTCAATAATCAGTATTGGGCTGTTTGCTTCTACCACATTACTCATTCTCAACTCCATACGAAGTAATTAAAGTAACAACTCACATATTGTTGTGATTTTGTATGCAATCTACCACGAGCAGAGAGACATCATCGCTGGAAGCATCCCCCTCTAGATGCAGGCTAACCATTTTGAGGACATGATCGCCGACAGACTTGCCTTCGGTGTTTTTGACGGCCTCAATGACACCTTCCACGCCAAACATGGCGCCTTGACGGTTTTTGGATTCAGTAATGCCGTCAGAGCTGACCACAAGCATGTCGTGCAAGTGAAAATTAAGAGCTTGGGTGGCTTTGTCAAAATCTTCTTCGGGTAGAATGCCTAACGGAGGATGCCTCGGCTTTAGTCTGACAGCCAGCTTTCCAAAAGCGCTAAAAAGAAGCACGCAAGGGATGCCCCCATTCCAAACATGAATAGTGCCCGCTTTGTGATCAATAGAAATAAGGGCGGCCGCGACGAATCGACTTCTGGGTAATAATTTGTATATTTTTTTGTTAATGCCCGCGGCAATATCCGAAAGCGTCGAGCCATTTCGGGTCATTTCATAGAAACAATCCACAACAGGTAAGGCACTAATGGCGGCTGCCAAGCCATGTCCGGTACAGTCCGCCAGCATGATATGCTCCTGCCCTGAGGGCGAGGGGCAGATGCAAATGAGATCGCCATTAAAATGGGCAGCCGGGCTGAGATGCTGCCAGATATGGGGTTGAGGACTGGTATATTGCTCATTGAGCCGTTTAATCAGCTCTAAAGTCAGTCGTTGCTCTTCTTCATTGGCCTGGTAGTACCTTTCCAAGCGAATCGCATCCTGATTAATCTGCTCCTGCATCTCGGCAATACGCAAAAATACCTGTATTTTTGCGGCTAACAGATCAAAATTCACAGGCTTGGCAAGATAATCATCCCCCCCAGCCTTGAGCCCAAGAACAACACTTTCCAACTCACTCTGACTAGTTAGAAAAATGATGGGCACCCAACTCTCACCAAAGAGTTTTCGTAGAGCTTCCGTCGCCTGTAGCCCATCCATCTCAGGCATCACGACATCCATCAGGATCAGGTCCGGCCGGTTTGCCCGGCAGTAAGCCAAAGCGTCCAAACCATGCACGGCCACCGCACAACGGTAACCCAGCCTGGTAATGAACTGACCAATCATCTGTCGATTGGTCGCGCTATCTTCAACCAGCAAAATGGTTAATTGGGACATGGTATCACTCGATACATTCAGCATCGGCATGATGACTTATGTCTACGTTATTACCATTCCAATGCAGAGTTTGTAATAGATGCAAACAAGAGAAAACATAAACGCAAACAAATAAATCACGCAAAATGACAATGAGATTTATAGTTCAGTATTGTCTAAACTTGCGATTACTGACAGTACGTTTTTCGCTGATCTACTCGCCGCATAGGGCAGGATTGCCTACAGAAGCGGGGACAGTCCAAATTTCCCTTCCAAATCATGAGAGATGTATTAGTTTGTATTGAGGTTTAGCGTGCTTCACGGGCACTTCTGGATGACAATGACAATGGAGGTGGCAATGTCCCTTTTTGCCGGAAAACTCAAGGAGCAGCTCAGCGAGCTGACTGACCAACTGGACGGCCTGCGCGGCATGCTCTCCGCCATCGACCGTTCTATGGCGATGATACAGTTCACCCCCGACGGCATCGTCACCAACGTCAATGAAAACTTCCTGCGCGCCATGGGTTACCAGCGCGAAGACGTAATTGGCAAGCATCACCGCATGTTCTGCGACAAGAGCCATGTTTCCAGCTCCGCCTACGCCGAATTCTGGCAAAAACTGAAGCGCGGCGAACCGGTCAACGGCCGCTTCAACCGCTTCACCAAGAACGGCGAGGAAATCTGGCTAGAAGCCAGCTACACACCGATACTATCCAGCGACGGCCAGGTCTGCGGCGTGGTCAAGGTGGCGTCCGATATCTCCGAACAAGTGCACCGGGAGCAAAACGATCAGGCCATCCGCCTGGCCATCAGCCGCTCCATGGCTCAGATCGAGTTTGATCTGGACGGCAACATCCAGGACGCCAACGAGAATTTCCTCAACACCTTCGGTTATACGCTGGCTGAAATCCGCGGCAGGCACCACCGCATGCTCTGCGACGCCGACTACGCCGCCAGCCCCGACTACGCGGAGTTCTGGCGCCAGCTGCGCCTGGGCAAGTTTTTCCAGGGTCAGTGCAAGCGCCTGAGCAAGAACGGGCAAGCCATCTGGCTAGAGGCCACTTACAATCCGGTGTACGACCTCAACGGCAAGCCGGTGCGGGTGGTCAAATTCGCCCAGGACATCACCCGCCGAGTGCAGCAAATGCAGGCCCAGGCGGAAAACGCTCAATCAGCAATAGAAGTCTCAGTCAACACCGAGCAACTTTCGGTCAAGGGCAGCGAGGTGCTGGAACAGGCCACTAGCGAAATCACCAAAGTGGCGTCCAGCGTGGAAGGCGCCTCCATCATCATCACCAAGCTGGGCGACAGCTCCGGTCTGATCGGCACCATCATCAGCACCATCAGCGAGATCGCCGACCAAACCAATCTCTTGGCCTTGAACGCGGCGATTGAGGCGGCGCGCGCCGGCGAAATGGGCCGTGGCTTCGCCGTGGTGGCCGATGAGGTGCGTAAGCTAGCCGAGCGCACCAGCCAATCCACCGGCGAGATATCCGGCATCGTGCGCAGCATCCAGGAGGACTCCAAGTCCGCTGTCTCCTCTATGCAGCAGGTGCGCCGCCTGGCCGACACCAGTTTGCAGCTATCCGAGCAGGCGCGCGACTCCATCGCGGAGATCCGCACTGGTGCCAAGGAAGTGGTGCAAGTGGTGCGCGACGTATCGGAGCTGCTGCAGCAACGCACCTGAGAGCGGGTTTACGAGCTCGCGGGCCTGGGCAAGACAAAGCATTGCCGCATAGAAAGCGGCTTTGGCGACGCTAGTGGTTTCGGTTGCCTTGCCCAAGGCAGTTCCGGCCATTCAACGCGGCATCCGTATTTACCTGGCCACCCTGCGGTGCGCGGTCTCTTGGTGCTGAACCTTACCGTGGCGGCGGCCAGCGCGATGGTCATCGTTAACACCGCGGTGCTGGTCCAGGCACGTTTCGGCCTATCGCAGCACCAGACCGCCTGGGCCCACACCTTTGGCGGAGGCTTATTGACCACCGCACTGGCCTTGCCGAGACTGCTGCAGGGCATTGCCGACCGCAGTGCGTGCTGGGTGGGGCCGGGGTGCTGGTGATCAGCCTGTTGCTGAGAAGCCTACTGAACAGCTACGTCTGACTGCTGCCGCTGTGGTTTGTCCTGAGACTGGAGTATTGCCTAGTGCAAATCCCGTCTGGCAACCTACTGCGCCGCTCTGCCCATGCAAAAGACCATCCGGCCTTACCCGCAGCCCAATTCGCCTTATCGCACGCCTGTTGGCCGCCAAGGCCGGCCGGATGGCGACCTTCATCATCCTGAGAGCGCGGGTCGGCCTAACGGCCTTGATCAGCATGTGGATTTGGGCGAAGTACGACCCTGACCAGCTTTCGCACAGCCATGATGATTTACCCGCCGATCACCCGCACCTGGCCGAACATGAGGCGGATGATACCGCCGAGAATGTTTTTGTGATCGACGACCTGCATCCTCGCTGGCCCAAAGTCTGAATTCGCCAAGGGAACATGCTTGGGACCGCCACTGGCGGCCCTTTCTGATTCCGCTTATTGAACCACGCTGACCGGGTCTGCCACTTCTTCCGAGAAGTCTGGAAGCACTCCGTCGATTTGCCCCAGCATCAAGCCGCTCCAAGGGCCAGGCTTAAAGCTGTCCTCAACCGATGAGTCTGGGTGTCGGAGCCCTTTCACATAGATCTTCGTAAACAGTGCTTGCGCTCGCAGAAAATCCGCTTCTTTTTTCCATTTACTCCCGGGATTCGGCCATCGCCCTCGGGATACCGTCAGCTGGAGCAACTCTAGGAGCGTCGCTTCATCCATCCACTGGAAGTCAGGGGTGTAAGCCAGAAGCGTACATTGACCCGGTTGCTCGGTAGGCTTCAACTCCATTTCCAACAGATAGAAATAAGGCCCTTCCGCACTGACCTTGATCTCAGTACAAACCAGCTGACGCCGGCGCTGCTCGGTACCCACCCGGAGTGCCGATCAAATGCCATGCCCTTCTGGAACTAATCGCCCCGGGAAATACGTCACCCAATCCTCACCGGAACGGATACTCTCGCGGCTAGGACGAGTCTCGACCTCCCGGCTTCGGGCACGAGTCCGCGCTTTCAAACTAGTGGTCAGCAAACCCCATGAGCACCATCGTCTGCGAGCAGCCATCAGCGGAGAGCCCTGGAAACAAACTATCGCTCTCGCCACCTTGCCGGTCTTAGTCATGCCCTCATAGAAGCCGCAAACAAATCCTCGCTGGGCCCTCTCGACAAAAAGATGGCGTTAGTTACACTGAGCCGAAGTCATGTCAAACTTACGGTTTGACATAGACTGCAAGCAACTTGCCCAATTCACCAGACTGCCGCATTTTTTCCAGTTCTGAGTTAACTATGTTCAACAACTCCACGCCACGGGGATTAACACGGCTAAAAATCATATGGAACGGGTTGCCGCCCATTCCTGGCAGAGGCACTCTTCCAATCTCATCGTCGTCAATGACATTCAACACACCAATACTCGCCATGCCCGCTATCACCTCGTAATCTTCGGCGAAGACATCCAGGCGGCCAGCCTTCATCATCTTCACTAGATCGGGATAACTATTAGCGAGAATCATTTTACTTTTATCGACAAAATTTAGAGCGGAATAGGCGTAACCCTTAACGCCTCCCAGCCTGAAATTATTCAAATCAGCTTGACTCTTTACATTCAAGCCTTTTTGAAACTTAGCCTTGGAATAAAAAACATAATAGTGCGTCTTATAGTAGGCCGTAGAGAACAAATATTTCTTCTCCCGGTCAGGATTCTTGCTAACGCTCAACGCCATCGCATAAGTTTCACCGTTTTCTACCGAACCAAGGCATCGTTTCCAAGGCAGTAGCGTAATAGTGAAAGGAATACGGTGCTTGTTCAGAATGCTCCGAATAACGTCTACGGAGAACCCCGTGATAGTACGGCTTGGCTTGCCCTCAACGCGCTGGTAGTAAGTGAATGGGGGCCACTCATCACCATCGTCGCATATCTGAACCATTGACGCGTCAAGCGCATAGGCTTGCACAGGTAAGCAAACCGCCAAGAACAAGCCAATCACTTTAGAAGCCATGTCAACCGCCCTAGAAGGATGAGGAGACGTCGCATATACGAGCAAGCCCCTTGATTTCACTCAAACACTAAAACGACGGGCCAATTGCCCTAGGCGCTGCGAAACGACTTGCAGCTCACAGGCCATTTGAGCGCTTGTCTTAACAGCGCCAGCATTGGTTTCCGACATCCTGGCCACGTTTTCCACATTTTGAGCTAGCGTTTGGCTGGCGCTGCTCTGCTCCTTCAATGCCTGGTTGATCTGCTGAATGCTTTCCAGAACCAAGTCCACGCACTGCCGGATAGCAACAATACTGTTGCTCGCGTTCTGAGTTTTGTTTTGACCTTGCATGATGGAGTGCATGCCAGCCTGCATGCTGGTGATCGCATGCTGCGAAGACTGCTGGATATCGGACACGATAGTGCTGATTTCAGTGGTGGACTGAGCCGTTCGCTCCGCCAGCTTGCGCACCTCATCCGCCACCACGGCGAAGCCACGCCCTTGCTCCCCGGCACGGGCGGCCTCAATAGCCGCGTTAAGGGCGAGTAGATTGGTCTGATCAGCGATATCGCGAATCACACTGACAATGCGGGCAATGGATTCGGACTGCTTGCCTAAAGTGCCCAGCGTGTCCGAGGCGGAAGAAACATCCCGCACAATGCCCTCCATGCTGGCGCCGGCCTCATCAATGATCGCGTTGCCTTCGCTGGACTTATCCACGGCGGAACGTGAGAGCTGATCGGCCTGATGGGACTGTTCAGCGCTCACCGTAAGGCTGGTGCTGAGCTGTTCGATGGCTGCCGCCATGCTGGCCGCGGCCTCCGTCTGCTGTTCGCTGCTCAACGCAATACCCTGCGAGCTTTGCGCCATCTGGTCTGCCGCTTCATTGACCAGCTTAGAGGTTTCCATCAACTGAGACACGGTATCCCGTAGTTGATTGCCCATTTGCCGGATAGAAGCCAACAAGCTCTCACTGTCCTGCTCTCGCAAATTAATGTGCGTGCTCAGCCGGCCTGACGCCAACTGCTCCACCACGCTTTGCACATAGAACGGCTCTCCGCCCAATTGCAGCGTGATGGACAAATACAATTGATGGAACAAAAAACTGGCCAGCAGCATCGCCCCCAACCCAATACTGATATAAAGATTGCGCTGGGTTTGCATTTTTCCGATACGGGCTAACAACAAAGCATCCAGACTTTGCAAAGTGGTATCGCTAAAGTGAGTGGTCACGCTGGTATTTCGCACCGCCAAGCCGGCAAGGTTGAGCGCAGCCCCGGTCTTTCCCGCAATGGCGCCGTCAACGGACGCGGCCTGCTGCTGCCGGAAAGCCTTCATCTGCTGCATATCAGGGTCCAGCGCGCTCTTGAGGCTGGGGTTGTAAGCTAAGACCTTGGCTAAATCGCCGTCTAAACCATCATGCGCGCCGCTGATCATCGGACGCAGCTCCACCAGACGATCACGCTCGGCCGGGGTTAGCGCCTGCCCCGCTTCTGGCTTGCTAGCCAGGGCTAAAGCCTCGCTTATCGTCTTCATCAGCATCGGCAGCTTTACCGTGGCGGCATCCATCAAGTAATAGCTGTCAATATCCGGGTCCAGGGTAAGATTGGAGTTATCGCTGGCAACCCCAAGCAGCGTGTTGAGTTTGCTTGCCGCATCGTCGAAACCGGCAAAAATCTTTTCGGACGGCGCGCCGCTTAGCTGCGCCAAAGCCTTGCGGCCGCCATCAGCGGCCTTCCAAGCATCTTCCGTTTGCAATGTCGAACCCAATTGGGCGTGAGCGCTCTGCAACTGCGACCAGGCTTGGTCTAAACGTGCTTGTGCTTCCGGCAAAGCGGCCTTTGCGGCGGCTTCGCCTTGGGCGGCGCGCACCGCCAAATCCTGCGCCTGCGCCAATGACGAAGACATTCGGTTAAGCGGTAAAATGTAAGCGACGCCCACCCTTTCCTTTTCAGCGAAGTCAATATTGTCCTGATTGGTTCGGTACAGCCCGTAAACCATATAGACCAGTGCGGCGGCAAAAACCGCCCCAATCAGCGCAAAACGGCTAGGATAGCTTAAACGCTGCATCAACTTGACGACGGGTGAAGCCATGGTGCACTCCTGCTTGCCACCCCGCCTGATCGCGGAGCAAAGTCACATGCTCCAGAATAGGCAACTTTTAGCGAAAAAAAGCTTAACGTGTCAGTCGTGCCTTGCTTCTCACCCTGACCAAGCTTGAGAGGTATTGGCAACGCGGTAGTTTATTTGGTATGTTGAAGTCGGACCTTGTCCAAGGAGATGGCATTCCTCCTGTAACCGCCCTAGAGGCTGATGATGCCTACACAGATTCCCGGACAGGGAAGGTGTAGGTGTACACTGAATTTGCCTGCCGCATGTCCGGGTTTGTGCCAAAACCACAAAAATCAGGACATGTATGAAACTTTCAAAACATCCCGAGTCGATTGATCTCCTGCCCTATATTGGCAAGTGGCTTGTGCTTGCAAGTACCGTCGCCACACTTGCCGGGGCTGCCTCAGCCTTTTTCCTCTTTGCCCTCGATTGGGCCACCGCCACAAGGATCAGCCATCACTGGTTGATCTGGCTTCTGCCTATCGCCGGCTTTGCCGTGGGCTGGCTATACCTACGCTTCGGTCAGAATGTCGAAGCTGGCAACAACCTGTTGATCGACGAGATTCATGACCCCAAGAAAGTCATCCCGTTGCGTATGGTCCCATTGGTGCTTGGTGGCACGGTTGTATCACATCTGTTTGGCGCATCTGTTGGCCGTGAGGGGACCGCGGTGCAAATGGGCGGTGCCTTGGCAGACCAGTTCACACACCTATTCAAGCTAAAGCATGAGGACCGTCGCATCATCTTGATGGCAGGGATCAGCGCAGGGTTCGCTTCCGTGTTCGGCACCCCACTGGCAGGAGCGATCTTTGGGCTAGAGGTGTTGGCCATTGGTCGCCTGCGCTACGATGCGATCCTGCCATGCATGGTGGCCGCCATTGTTGCGGATCAGGTTGGGATGCTATGGGGCATTCACCATACTCACTATGCGATTCCCGCTATTCCAGCTATTTCAGCGTGGCTGTTGATCGTGATGGTGCTGGCAGGCTCTATTTTTGGCCTGACGGGTAAGGTGTTCGCCGATGCCACCCATGCCCTCAGCGCATGGATCAACAAGTGGATGGGCTACCCCCCGCTGCGGCCCATGCTAGGTGGCGTTATCGTGGCAACAGCGGTATGGTTTCTGGATACGGACCGTTACATTGGATTGGGTATTCCGACCATCGTGGATGCGTTCCAGCAGCCTCTTGCACCCTATGACTTTGCGGGCAAGATGGTTTTCACGATTGCGTCGCTGGGCTCGGGCTTCAAAGGTGGAGAAGTCACCCCACTGTTCTACATCGGTGCAACTCTGGGGAACGCTCTCGCACCGCTATTGAATGCGCCCACTCCCTTGCTGGCTGGCATTGGTTTCGTTGCGGTGTTTGCCGGTGCGGCCAACACGCCAATTGCATCGACCTTTATGGCCATGGAACTGTTTGGTGCCGAGGTCGGAGTCTATGCCGCAGTGGCTTGCGTGGTGAGCTACCTCTTTTCTGGGCACACGGGTATCTACCGCTCGCAGCGGGTCGGCCAGGCCAAGCACCGATACGCCCCGGAGGGTATCAAGTTGAGTGAGTTACCTGCCTATCGGCAAGCGCAGTTGCAGCGTGCCAAGACTAAGTCTGTCGAATCCACGGAATTGTGAGGTTCCTATGCAGAACATGACCGCCTTGCGCCTGTATTTTCCTCAGTCAGCCCGGGTCAAACCCACCCGGTTCTGGCATCACCTATCCGCTCCCGCCTTGAGTTACCATTTGCTCGATGCGGCTCAGCGTGCCGGCATCCACCAAGCCCTGATGCACAGCGTGCATGCGGGCTACCTGCCGGGGAAAAAGCTTAGTCACCATCACGTTGAATCTTCTCCTGCTCATCATCCGCTATGCATTGAGCTGATCGACGCGGAAGATCAACTACGGAAATTTCTTCACGAACACGCAGAGGAGTTGCGGCATGTTCAAGCCGTCCTGTTCCACTGTGAACTTGCGCTATGAGGCAAAGGAGGCTATGCGATGGTCCGATCGCTGCTGGCTATCTCTCTTGGGGCGTCGTTGGGGGCCATCCTGCGCTGGGGATTGGGCGTAGTATTCAACGCCTTGTTCCCTATGATTCCCCCCGGAACCTGGTTGGCCAACATGCTCGGCGGCTACATGATGGGCGTGGCGCTCGCCTACTTTGGTCAGCAAACCGGCTTGGCTCCCGAGTGGAGATTGCTTGTCATCACTGGATTTCTGGGAGGGCTTACGACCTTCTCGACGTTCTCGGCGGAAGTCACCACTCTGATCCAGCAAGGGCGCATGCTGTGGGCGTGCGTGGCTGTTTCGGCCCATGTGATGGGCTCGCTGGTCATGACCTTGTTGGGCTTGGCCTCCGTTGCCGCCTTGAAACCGCTCTGACGCAAAGGGGAACATCATGCAAGGCTTTCAACTGACTTTCTTCACCCAGCAAGACCGCAAACATGGTTGCCTGCCCTTGGGTGACTGGCTGGTCGAGGAGGCGCGCAAGCTGGGCGTAGGTGGCGCGACCCTGATCGCAGCGGTCGAGGGTTTTGGTCGCGGGCACAAGCTGCATTCCGTCCATTTCTTCGAGCTGGGTGATCAACCCATCGAAGTAACGATGGCACTGAGTGCGGAGAGTGCAGAGCAACTTTTTCGGCGCCTGCACGATGAAAACATCAACATGTTCTATGTCAAAACACCGATCGAGTTCGGCATGACAGGAGATCTTAGAGGTGGGTCATGACTTAACTGAGTGGTTCTATTGGGCGTGGCTGTTCGTTGAGTTTGCGGCACTGACTGCATATTTGAATGCACTTGCACGACCAATTTGGATTGCTCCGGTTCCTGTCGGCAACCCTGCCCTATGATTGGACTATCCCTGCCTCTCGCCGAAACAGCTTCAAAGACCTTGGGACTGATAGTAATTGAGGGCAAGGGGAGCTTAAGTGCAATTTCCGCTCCATTGTTCCGTACCAACCAGCTTGCTCTAAATGGTATGCTTGCCGCATCAGGCGTGATAATTTGTGATTATCACGCCTTAATTTTTGGCAAAATTCAAGAATACAACTTGGAATTTTAGTATGTAATAACGTATTATGTAATATGTATTTTATTCGTGTGAGACCTCTCATGGCCCGTGCAGGCATCTACAAATCCGAAGTCAAGAAAGCTCGCGATGCGCTGCTGGCGCAGGGGCGTAACCCATCTATCGACGCCGTCCGCGCCGAACTGGGCAATACCGGCTCGAAAACCACCATCCATCGCTATTTGCGGGAATTGGAAGAGGAGGAAGGCGCGGGTTTCGGCCGGGGCGTAGCCACCAGCGAAGCCATCCAGGACCTGGTCGGCCGACTGGCCGAGCGACTGCATGAAGAAGCCGGGGCACGCCTGGTTGAGCAGCAATCCACCGCTGCGCAACAACTGGCGCAGCGTGATGAGACCATTGCCGCTCTCCAGCTGGAGTTGACAGACTTCAGCAGCCAGCTGCAACGTACCGAAGTCGCCTTGCGGACGGAGCAGGCTGCACACGAACAGACCCGGCAAGCACAGCAAAACATGACGTTGCACAACGTCCAGTTGGAGCAGCAATTGACTGATTTACGCGTGCGTCTGGCGGAAAACGAAACCCACCGGCAATCATTAGAGGACAAGCACCTTCATGCCCGCGAAACCCTCGACCACTACCGCGCCTCGGTCAAAGACCAGCGTGACCAGGAGCAGCGCCGGCACGAACAACAGCTCCAGCAACTGCAAACCGAATTACGCACCGCCAATCAAACCCTGATCGTCAAGCAGAACGAGCTGACGCACGCCTACCAGGATTCGGCCCGTATGGGGGCAGAGTTGGTAGCCACACGCAAAGAATTGCACCGCTGCGAGCGAGAGGCCGAGGTGAATGGCAAGGCGCGAGAAGCCTTACAAGCGCGCGTGATCGAATTGGAAACCCATGCGGCTGCGCTTGATGAGCGCTTGAAACAGCTCAGCGCCAGCCGTGAAGAACTCTGGCAGTTGCTGCATGGCATGTCTGCTGCTGTCACAGCGGAGAAAGACGGAGACAGCGGAATGTCCGAGCCTCTGACCGGGGGGGCTGCCATTGCACCAGAAAGCAATGTGTAAAATTTGCACATTGCCCTGACTAGTTTGTGCAAAAAATGCACGAACTTGTTTCTGATTCAGTAAGTGGACCTCAAGTTGTGCAAATATTGCACGACTTGAGTGGTCTGGGCTGCATAGAGCCGCCAGTCAACGCGAAGCATAAAAACACAATGTAAACAATTTGTTATTTAAGAAACGGCTGTTTGCACGAATCCCTGCCAACCCTTACAAGGGGACGAAGGAAGTCCTCGAGCATCAAGTATCCAGCATGCTGTCCCTGCTGCTGTACCTTCGTTCGGAACAGCCCGAAATTGACAACTGGACGCCGCCGACGCCCAAGGCAAAGTTCTTTGGCACCAAGCGGCGTTGGCTCGCCGCCAAGGAAGTTGCCCCCTGGGAAGTCGGCTTACGTATCGGCAGAGCCTTGGACCTATCTGCCAAGCAAGAGCCGGGAGAAAGCGAGGGAGAGACTGGCTCCACGGTCAGACCCCATATCCGCCGCGCGCACTGGCATGAGAGCCTAAGCCCCGGACAACGATACACCTGATGCGGCCGAGGCAGTGCCTGTGGCCGTTGCAATCTAGCAAGGAGATAACATCATGGCACAAACAGACACTCGTACTGTGACCGCACACATTCCCATCCCATTGGCCGAGAAGATTGATCAAATGGCCGACCGCCTGGAACGTTCGCGCGGCAGGATCATCGAGCAAGCGCTTTCAGCCTGGGTCGAGCAGGAAGAAGAACGTGACCGACTGTCCCGCGAAGCGCTGGCCGACGTGGATGCCGGCAACGTGATCAGCCACCAGGCGGTGCAAGATTGGGCGGATAGCCTGAGCACCGACACCCCCCTGCCGGTGCCGCGCTGATGGAAGTGAAATGGACCAGTAAAGATCTATCCGACCTGGTGCGGCTATATGAATTCTTCGCGCTCGTTAACAAGCAGGCGGCTACGAAGACAGTGCAGTGGCTGACGGCAGCACCGATCACGACCTTGGTGAAGAATCCGCGCCTGGGCGAGCAACTTTTCGAATTCAACCCGCGCGAGGTACGCCGCCTCCTGGTAGGACAACACGAGATGCGTTACGAGATGCAGGGCGACATCCTCTATGTGCTACGACTGAAGCGCACACGCGAGAGTCAGTGATAGTTGCGGAAAGCGTGAGCCGGCGACGCTGCATTGTTAACCCGTCGGCTTGATTGCAAGGTGAAATGCAACGATTGTGAGCGCAGCCGCCTGGCAAATTGCAGCTAATCTTGAGACGACGGCAAGCCTGGATTGCGAGCCGAGCCTACTTGGATTGCAAACCCTTACAGCTGGCCGGGTGATTCGACCTACGCCCCCTGATTGACAGATCAATTGAAGGTGTGAGCGTCCCATATTGGGGCCCTAAGCAGAAGGTCACAGACTTCAGGTCTAGCACACCTCCCCCAAGCCAAATTATGGGTTTATAAACAATAAGTTACCAACAAAAATGTGGAAAATCTGGCCTCATCCCGGCCATACCCCACAATGGCCAGGCTGTTGGCGAACAGCGCCTCCACCGGCGGCACGCCAAACTGTTTTTGCAGAAAAGTGGGCGTCATCAGGATCACCACCACGATGGTGACCGACAGCATCGCGGTGGCCGCCATGGACAGAGCCATGCCAAGGCGATGGCCCCGCAGCGCCGCCTTCAGGGGCAGCTCGGCGGACAGCGCCTTGCGCGCCTGCATTTCGCTGAACACCGGAGTCTCGTGCAGCCAGCGGCGCAGATACATCGCCACCAGGCCGAACACCCCGCCTATCAGGAAGGGAATCCGCCAGGCGCCGTCCTCCAGCTGCTGCGGCGTGAAAGCCAGGTTCATCGCCATCGCGATCAGCGAGCCAAACAGAATACCTATGGTCAGCCCCGAGGTGATGATGCCGCAAGCCAGACCCGTGCGGCGCGACGGCGCGTGCTCCGCGACGAAAACCCAGGCGCCCGGCACCTCCCCGCCAATGGCCGCGCCCTGCAACACGCGCAGCAGGAGCAGCAAGATCGGCGCCCACACCCCTATGCTCTGATAGGTGGGCAGCAGGCCCATCGCCAGCGTAGGCAGCGCCATCAACACGATGCTGAGCGTGAACATGCGTTTGCGGCCGAACAGGTCGCCGAAGTGCGCCATGACGATGCCGCCCAGCGGCCGCGCCAGATAGCCGGCGGCGAAGATGCCGAACACCTGCAATTGACGCAGCCAGCCCGGAATGTCCTGCGGGAAGAACAGCTTGCCCAATACCAGGGCGAAAAACACGTAAATGATGAAATCGTAAAACTCAAGCGCCCCGCCCAGCGAGGCCAGGCCCAGCGTCTTGCAGTCGTTGCGGTTCAGTTTTCGCCTGTGCGCCGCTTCGGCGCTCGCGGTTTGAGTCATATCGGGTCCTTTCCGCGACCAAGATCGCAATCGCCCTCCCCGCCGCGCGGCGCGAAGGGCTGCGCGTTTATTTTTTGAAGGGGTTGATCGTCGGCGCGTCCTCGTGCTGGACAATGCCGAAGCTGCTGCGGATCAGGGAATTGAGCATGGGCTGGCGATGGCGTATCCACAGCGAAGTCGGCACCGGCCGGCAGCCCATTCTCGCCTTGGGCTCCAACGCGGTGCGCCCAAAAATCACCCGCCGTCCGCCGGCGGCCAGCGCCGACTCAATCGCCGAATGCAGCAGGCGCAGATAGAGCGGCAGCTCCTTGGCCGCGGCGCGATCGAAGCCGATCTGCGCGGCGGTGATCTCTTCGCCGTTTTTCAAGATCAGCAAAAAGCCCAGCAGCGCGCCGTCGCGCCACAGGCCGCGCAGCTCCGCCCGCTCCGGCCCCAGCGCGGCCATCCGCCGCCAGTATTCCGCGCTCACCGTGACCGGCCGCAATGTGGCGTTGTCTTGCACCGCCAGGTAGAGCTGCTGCATCCGCTCCGCCTGCGCGTCCACCTGCTGCGGCGTCATCACGCCGATTTCGCAACCGGCGGCTTCTATCGGCTTGAAAATCTGCTGGCGGATGCCGCTGCGGTATTTGGAGGTCATGCCGGCCAGGTAGTCGTCGTAAACGCGCCAGTCCTCGGCCAGCGGCAGCACCATATTGGGCTCTGTCTCCAAGGTACTGTAGCTGAGCTTGCCCAGCGCCCGACTGTCTTCCCGCGCTGTTTCGTCCATGTCCTTGACCAGCACGAAGTCGATCTGACCGTTGAGCTTCTCCGCGCGGCGGATGCGGTAGAGGATCTCCGCCACCGCCTGCCAGCGGGTCTGCGGGTCTAGGTCCTCGGCGAAAGCCGCGCCGTCCAGGCCGTAGCTGAGCATATTGCCGCAGACCAGCAGCCGTTGCCGCAGCTTGGGCTTGAGATTTTGCGCCAGCGCGGCGCGCAGCGAACCTTCCGGCCGCGGTCCGGGGTGAGCGTGCATGGTTTCCAGGCTCACTTCCAATAGCTGCATCGCCACTGCCGCCACTGGCTCGCCGTCGCGATAGGCCAGCGCGTAACGCACGTCGAAGTTGGCGAGCCCGGACTGCTCGAGCGCGCGCCAGTAATCGCGGGACATCAGCAGCCCGTGCCGGGCCGCCAGTTGATCCCAGTGCTGTCCGTTCAGGAAGTCTATGCGCTCGGAAAAGGCGAAATTCAGCGCGCTGGCTTGCCGCAAACGGCGGCGCAGCGTCCAGCCGTCGCCCAATTGGCGGGCCAGTTGTTTGATTTTCTTGCTCATGGCTTGGGGCGTAGAAGACTGGTTCTATGATTGACAATCATTCCAGTGTGCCGCAATGCCAAAAGGGCAACAAGCATTCCTCAACGCGCGCCATCGGCCAGCAAGCGTCGGTAGCGCTCTGGGGAATAGCCCAGTTGCTTGTTGAACATCGCGATGAAGGCCGACGCGGTGCCATAGCCCAGATCGGCGGCGATGTCCTGCACCGGACGCCCTTCGCGCAGCCAGGCCAGGGCCCTGAGCAAGCGCACCCGGTTGCGCCACTGGACAAAGCTCATGCCCAGTTCGCGTTGAAAATGGCGCGCCAGCGTGCGCTCGGTGCCGTGCACCCGCTGCGCCCACTGCGCCAAGGTGGCGGCATCGGCCGGATTGTCCCGGATGGCGGCCAGGATGGGGGCCAATTGACGATGGCGGCTATCCGGCAGATAGCTATCCTGGTGGCCGCTCTGGGACAGCCGCGCCAGCAGCAGCTCGGCCTGGCGCCGATCCCACGGATCCCGGATCGACGTGACGCCGCGCTGGCAGAAGTCATCCAGCAGCGCTCGCAGCAAGGGCGTTTGCGGAATCAGGCAAGGATGGGCGGGCAAGCCGGCGGCCTGCTCGGCGCCGACGTAGACCGAGGTGTAGCGCATGGCCTGGCGCACCGAAGCGGAATGGCGAATCCCGGCCGGCACCCAGATCAGGAACTCCGCCGGCGCCGCCAACGCGCGCTCGGCCTGACCAGGCTCGATCAAGCTCAGCTCTATCACGCCCAGACTAATGCAGTTCAATTGCCCCCAGGGATGGCTGTGCGGCGAAAACTCCGTTTGCGGCGTCAGCTGGTCGTAGCGCAGGTGGATGGGCGCCGGTTCCGGCAAGCCTTGGTCCAGTTCTGAGTAGTCCAATTTGTCGGTTTCCCGCTATCGTCTTGTCTGTTTTGCATTATATGCATTGAATCAGACAGCGGTACACTGCCTACCGTCAATGCTTTTCTGTACTCTCTACCGCGCGTCGGAACGAGAGCCGCATCCGGAGCCCTCCCATGAACTCATTGTTTCCCATGCTGGCAGTGATGATTTGGTCCGCCAACACCGTGGTGTCCAAAGCCGCGGCCCAGGCGCTGGATCCCGCCGCCATTTCCTTCTACCGCTGGCTGTTGGCCGCCTTGATTCTCACCCCGCTGAGCCTGCGGCCGATGCTGCGCCAATGGCGCGCCATCCGACCCTGGCTGGGCCGCTTCGCCATATTGGCCGCGCTCGGCATGGTGATGTACCAATGTCTGGCTTATTACGCCGCGCACAGCACCAGCGCCACCAATATGGGCGTGATCTGCGCCTTGATCCCGCTGCTGGGTCTGGCGCTGAACGCGACCGTCTTCCGTCAGCCCACCGGCGCGCACGCGTTGTTCGGCGTGGCGGTGTCCTTGCTGGGCGTGCTGTATCTGCTGGGCCAGGGGCGGCCGCTGGACCTGATTAGCGGCGGCGTGAACCGCGGCGACGCGCTGATGCTGGCCGGCTCCGTCTCCTACGCGCTGTACGGCATTCTGCTGCGCCGCTGGGCGCCGCCCTTCGGCAGCTGGACCAATCTATACATCCAGGTATTGCTGGCCGTGCTGATGCTGGTGCCGGTGGCGATGAGCGCGGACAGCCTGGCGGTGCCGCCGCAAGGCGCCGGGCTGGTCGCCTTCGCCGGGATCGCCTCCTCGGTGCTGGCCCCGTATCTGTGGATGCGCGGCATCCAGAGTCTGGGCAGCGAGCGCACCGCCATCTTCATGAATCTGCTGCCCTTGTTCACCGCCTTGATCGCCAGCGCGCTGCTGGGCGAAACCATCCATGATTACCACTGGCTGGGTGGCGGGTTGATCCTGCTGGGCGTCAGCCTGAGCCAGGGCGGCTGGGCCAAATTGCGCAGTCTCGCCCGTTCCGCGGCCTGAGAGCGCGTTCACGATCTCGCGAGGAAAGGCGAAAACGAGCGAAAAATCGGAATGGTCGAGGGGTACATGAGCATTTTTGGCTCGTACTCACCGTGCAACGCTTCACGACGCGCCGCAGATCGTAAACAGGTTCTGAGCGCCCATTCCGCCGCCGCGCCCGGGCTCCACGGCCGGTGCGGCGGGATTGCCGCGGCCCCGCTTATCGCCTAAGCTCTGTAACAAAACCGCAGCCGGCGCGGCCGGCCATGACAACCTCTCTACCGTGGAACCCAAAACCATGTGCCAGTTAATGGGCATGAATTGCAATACTCCAACCGACATCCTGTTCTCCTTTGAGGGCTTTCACCGTCGCGGCGGCCAGACCGACCACCACGCCGATGGCTGGGGCATCGCCTTTTTCGAGAACAAGGGCTGCCGTATCTTCCTAGACGACAAACCGTCCGTGGAATCGCCGGTGGCCCACTTGGTGCGCAACTATCCGATCAAGTCGGAAAACGTGATCGCCCATATCCGCAAAGCCACCCAAGGCGAGGTCAACCTGGCCAACACCCACCCCTTCATGCGAGAAATGTGGGGTCGCTACTGGATCTTCGCCCACAACGGCAACCTGGAAAACTTCCAGCCCGAGGCCGGCAGCCATTACAACCCGGTGGGCAGCACCGACTCCGAACGGGCGTTCTGCCACCTGATGGAGCGGCTGCGCGCCAAATGGTGCCAGCAACCGCAGCTGGACGAATTATTCGCCGAAGTGGCGCGGCTGGCGGCGGAGATCTCCAACCACGGCGTGTTCAACTTCATGCTGAGCAACGGCGAGGTGTTGTTCGCCCACTGCTCCACCCATCTGCACTACATCATCCGCCAGGCGCCGTTCAACACCGCGCATTTGGTGGACGACGACGTTAGCGTGGATTTCGCCTCGGTCACCACCCCGCACGACCGCGTGGCAGTGATCGCCACCCAGCCGCTGACCGACAACGAAAACTGGACGCAACTCGCCCCCGGCGAGCTGCTGCTGTTCCGCGACGGCTCCCCGCTGTCGCAACACCTGCCCGGCTGAACGCCCGCCGACAAGCCATTGCCTCCGGTGTTATGCTGGCGGCAATGTCTTGTTCTGCGAGGCCGCCATGCAGCGATTCGACTTCAGCTACGCCCCATTCGACGCCCTGAGTCCGGACGAACGCCTGCGCCTGGAGGCTTGCGCCGACATCCTGTTCTACGCCAGCGAACAAACCGTGCTAACGCCGGATGCGCCGGTGACGGCTCTGTACGTGGTGATCAAGGGCGTGGTGAGGGAAATGGCCGGCGACGAAATCGTCGCGCTGTACCGTGCCCAGGACGGTTTCGACGCCCGCGCCACCGCCGCTGGCCAGACCTCCCACAGTTTCATCGCGCAGGAAGAGGCGCTGCTCTACAGCCTGCCGCGCGCGGAAGTGCTGGCGCTGACCGAGAGCAACCCGCGCTTCGGCGCCTACTTTTACGCCAGCGTGTCGGAAAAGCTGGGCCGGCTGGCGCAGCGGGCGGGACAGCGCGAGCTGCAAACCTTGCTGACGGCCACCGTTCGCGACGTCGGCGGCCGCCAGCCGGTGTTTGTGGATGGCGGCGCCAGCCTGCGCGATGCGGCGGCGGCGATGAAAGCGCACAAGTCCAAGTCCGTGCTGCTGCGCGGCGACGGGCGGCTGGGCATCCTCACCACCACGGACTTTCGCGACATCGTGCTCAACGGCGTGCCCTCGGACGCGCCAGCAGCGGAATACTGCCAGTACGAGCTGCTGACCATAGACATCGACGACTTCCTGTTCAACGCCCTGCTGCTGATGACGCGCCGCAATCTGCGCCGCCTGGTGGTAACCGAACACGGCGAGCCGGTGAGCATGCTGGCCCAGGTGGACGTGCTCTCCTACTTTTCCAACCACTCCCACCTGATCGCGCAGCGGCTGGAACGCGCGGCCACGCTGGACGAACTGACGGAGGTGGCGGAGCAGATTCCACGGCTGGTGCGCATCCTGTCCGGCCACGGCGTCAAGGCGCTGCAACTGGGCAGGCTGGTGCAAAGCCTCAACGCCCGGCTGTTCGCCCGCGCCTGGCGGCTGATTGCGCCGCCGGAGCTGGTGGCCAACAGCTGCTTGCTGGTGCTGGGTTCGGAAGGGCGCGGCGAGCAGATCCTCAAAACAGACCAGGACAACGCGCTGCTGCTGCGCGACGGCGCGCCATGGCCGCAACTGGAAGCCAGCTGTCAGGCCTTTTCCGCCGCGCTGGCCCGTTTCGGCTACCCGCCCTGTCCCGGAAACATCATGCTCAGCCACCCTGATTGGCGTTTCAGCGGCGCAGAGCTGCGCGATCGCCTCCATCGCTGGGTGCACCGCCCGGACGGAGACGCCTTGATGCGGCTGGCCATCTTCGTGGACGCGGAAGCCGTCTGCGGCGATCCGGCCCTGCTGGAGGACGCCCAAAACTATCTGCGCGCCACCCTGCGCGACGACGCCGGCTTCTTCTCCCGTTTCGCCCGCGCCATTGAACAGTTCGACACTCCGCTGGGCCTGTTTTCCCATCTGCAAACTCGCGACCGTGACGGCCGCGCCGCGCTGGACCTGAAAAAAGGCGGCATTTTTCCTCTGGTGCACGGTATCCGCGCGCTGGCGCTGGAATATGGCGTGAGCGAAAATAACTCGCAGCAAAGGCTGCAGGAACTGGTGGCGCAGGGCCGGCTGGAGCGGGGTTTGGCCGAGGACGTGGGCGAGGCGCTGTCCTATCTGATGCAACTGCGGCTGGATCAGGGGCTGGAGCGGCTTGCCGCCGGCAAACCGGCCGACAATCTACTGGAGCCGGAAAAGCTGTCCTCACTGGAACGGGACCTGCTCAAGGACACGCTGGGCGTGGTCAAGCGGTTCAAGGCGCAGTTACGCCACCATTACCGGCTGGGCAGCTTCTGATGCTCACCGCCCTGCTGCGGCAATGGCAGCGACGCCGGCTGCGCGACCCGGCTTACGCCGAGATGTATCGCGAGCATCCGGACGAACTGGTCAGCCTGGACTGCGAAACCACCAGCCTGAATCCGGCGGACGCCGAACTGCTATCCATCGGCGCGGTCAAGTTGCGCGGCAACCGCATCCTCGCCAGCGAGGCGCTCTATCTGCTGGTGCGCCCGGAACAAGCGCCCCAGGCGGACAATGTGCGCATCCACGGTCTGCGGCCTATCGATGTCAGCCAGGGCCTGCCGGCCCAGGACGCCGTGCGGCGGCTGCTGGATTTCATCGGCGGCCGGCCGCTGCTGGGCTATTACCTGGAATACGACCTGGCGGTGCTCAACCGCTACGTCCGCCCCTGGCTGGGCGTGCCTCTGCCACAGCGGCGCATTGAGATTTCCGGACGCTATTACGACTACAAGCTGAGACAGAACCCGGACGCCCACATCGACCTTAGGCTGGCCAGCATCTGCCAAGATCTGGACATGCCCGCGCCGCCGCGCCACGACGCGCTCAACGACGCCATCAACGCGGCCATGCTCTACCTGGCGCTGAAACAACGCGGCTATGGCTGAGGAGGCGTTTCAACACCGCCTCCCTGCCGCGAACCTGGCGGACCTTCCCGTCTACACGCCCGCCTCTACCTGCATCACCTTCACGCCCGCCTGCTGCAGGCCGGCCAGGTAGTCCGAAGGAATGCCGGTATCGGTAATCAAAGTATCGATCCGGCGAGTGTCGAGAATCTTGTGCAAGCTGGTGCGGCGAAACTTGCTGGAATCGGTCACCACCACAACGCGGTCGGCCACCTCGCACATGCAGCGGTTAAGCCTGGCCTCCGCCTCATAATGCGTACTGACTCCATGCTCCAAATCCAGCCCGTCCACGCCGAGAAACAAGAGATCGAAATGATAGTCCCGCAGGGACTGCTCGGCCTGGGTGCCGTAGAAAGACAGCGACGTGCGGCGCAGCTGGCCTCCCGTCGTGAATAGTTCCACGCCTGGCGCATCCGCCAAGACATTCGCGATATTCAGCCCATTGGTCATGACGATCAAATCCTGATGCGAGCGCAGGCAACTGGCGATTTGCTGGGTCGTGGTGCCGGAATCGAGAATGACGCGCGTGCCCGGCGCAACCAGGCTGGCGGCCAGTTGTCCGATTCGCTGCTTGACGCCGGCATTGAGCAGGCTCTTGTCTGAAATGGCGCGTTCCTTGGGCGCGGGCATCGAATCAAACACCAGCGCACCGCCATAAGAGCGGGTGGCTACGCCTTGCTTTTCCAAAAACGCCAAGTCATTGCGAATGGTGACCGACGACACCTGAAACTGCGCGGCCAGTTCGGAAACCTGCACGCTGCCGTGCTTGTTCAATTGTTGAACGATGCGCTCGCGGCGCTCGCTGGTGCTGACACTGTTTTTGCTTTCTATCATCTTGCGCTCCCGCAGTACGCAGTTTCGGTTTCTTTTCTTTTGACGCGACTCAAAATCAGCGCCTTCCGGCTGCCCTGCCGCCATTATTCCACAGCCTGCCGCGCCCGCCCACTTCGGCAAAAAAGCAACAAATCAAAATCTTTCTTTTCCTTTCTTGTTTTGGCTATTGAAATCACCAATGCATTTCGTTTAGCTTAAAAAGCATGAAAAATACCATAAGAAGAAACAAAACGAAATCAAAAATCGTTCCCATTAACTAGCGAGACAACAAATGAACCCCCTGCTACAGCTAGTGCGGCGCCACAGGCAAGGCGAGCACGTAGGCATCTTTTCCGTGTGTTCCGCCCACCCCCTTGTGCTGGAAGCCGCACTGATACAGGCACGCGAAAATCAGACTCCCCTGCTGGTAGAGGCGACGTCCAATCAGGTGGATCAGTTTGGCGGCTACACCGGCATGAGACCCAGCGGTTTTAGCGAACACCTGATCCAACTAGCGCAACACTGCGGCTTCCCCGTCAACAAGCTGATTTTGGGAGGCGACCACCTCGGCCCCAATCGCTGGCAAAGCCTGCCCGCCGCTGAGGCGATGGAACATGCCCGCGATTTGATCGCCGCCTATGTGGCCGCCGGCTTCCAAAAACTGCATCTCGATTGCAGCATGGCCTGCGCCGATGATGAACTCCCGCTGGACGACACGCTCGTCGCCGCGCGCGCGGCGGACCTCGCCTGTGTGGCGGAGGAAGTTGGCCGGCACTTGTATGGCCGCAGCGAGATTCTATACGTGGTAGGCACCGAAGTGCCCACACCCGGCGGCGCGCAGGAACATCTGGATGAGCTTGCAGTCACGCGGCCGGAAGCCGCCGAGCGCACGCTTCTTGCGCACCGCGAGGCCTTTGCCGCCGCGGGCCTGAGCGATGCCTGGCCGCGCGTGATCGCGCTGGTGGTGCAGCCCGGCGTAGAGTTCAACCACATCAGCGTGGCCAATTACCAGCCCGCCGCCGCCGCCGCGCTCAGCCGCATGATAGAGGAACATCCGGGCCTGGTTTACGAAGCCCATTCCACCGATTACCAAACTCCCACGGCCTACCGTCAGCTGGTCCGCGATCATTTCGCCATCCTCAAGGTCGGCCCGGCTCTTACTTTCGCGTTGCGCGAGGCTTTGTACGCGCTTGCCGGCATCGAAAACGAATTGCTGCCGGAAAAAGAGCGCTCCCATTTACGCAAGGTTCTGGAGCAATCGATGCTGGAGCGCCCCGCCTTCTGGCAAAGTCATTATCACGGCAGCCAGACAGAATGCCGGCTGGCCCGCAGTTTCAGCTATTCGGACCGCATTCGTTATTACTGGCCCATCCCGGCGGTCGAGGCCAGTTGCCAGACACTGCTCAACAACCTGTCCGCCGTAACCCTGCCCGAAACCTTGCTCAGCCAGTATCTGCCCGCCCAGTATCAGCGCGTGCGCGCCGGCACGCTGGAGGCCAAGCCCAAGGCGCTGGTCATTGATTGCATCCAAGAGGTGCTGCGCCCCTACGCGGCCGCCTGTCGGGCGGAGACGGAGAAACAGCCATGATTCTGGGACATAGCCGTGAAGGCCTGGTGAAGGCGGGAGGGCTGGCCACCGCCCAGGAGATCGACCAGCAGCCGCTCGCCTGGGCCGATACACTGGACATCGTCGAGGCCGAACGACCATCCATCAGCGTCTTTCTTGCGCCGCTGCTCGCCCACCCCAATTTGCGCATCATTTTGACTGGGGCAGGCAGTTCCGCCTTCGTCGGCGAAACGCTCGCGCCCTATCTCAGCCGCCATCTTGGCAGGCAGGTGGAGTCCATCGCCACCACCGATATCGTCACCTCCCCCGCCAGCTACTTCAACGCCAAGCGCCCCACTCTGCTGGTCTCTTTCGCCCGCTCCGGAAACAGTCCGGAAAGTCTGGCGGCCATAAAGCTGGCAGACAGCTTGCAACCCTCCTGCCGCCACTTGGTGCTGACCTGCAGCGAGCATGGCGAACTCTATCGCGGCAGCCTGGAGAACCCGCGCGCGCTAAGCGTGCTGATGCCGCCGGACAGCAATGATCGCGGCTTCGCCATGACCAGCAGCCTTAGCTGCATGTTGCTTGCTTGTCTGGCCATTCTGCTGCCGCGACGCTTCAACGCCGCGGAATGCCTGGACATGCTCCAGCGCGGGCGGCATCTGATAGACGCATTGCCGCGGCAATTGGCTGGCTGGGCGGCTGCTCCGCCAAAACGCGTGGTGTATCTCGGCAGCAACGAACTCAAGGGCATCGCGCGCGAAGGGGCGCTCAAGATGTTGGAGTTAAGCGCGGGCCGCATCGTGGCCTTGTTCGACTCCGCCATAGGCTTTCGCCATGGACCCAAGTCCGTCATTGACGAGCGGACGGTGGTGATACAGCTGATTTCCAACCAGCCGCATGTGCGCCGTTACGAATTGGACCTGCTGAAGGAGCTGCGCCGAGACGCGCGAGCGGAACAAGTCGTGGCGCTGGCCGACCGCCACGATCCCGTCATCGATGCCGGCGAACGGCTGTATCTGCCGCCAGGAAGAGAAGGCGACGATATGAGTCTGGCTTTTTGCTATCTGCCGTATTTGCAGTACATGGCTTTTGAAGCCTCCTTGCTGCTGGGCATCTCTCCGGACTCGCCTTCTCCCGACGGACATGTCAACCGCGTGGTGCAAGGCGTCACTATTTATCCCTATTCCGAGGCTTAGGAGGCGAAATGCCGAATATCGTATTGAGTCGCATCGATGAACGCCTGGTGCATGGACAGGTGGGCGTGCAGTGGGTGGGTTTCGCCGGCGCCAACCTGGTCATGGTGGCCAATGACGAAGTGGCCGCGGACACCCTCCAGCAAAACCTGATGGAGATGGTGTTGGCCGAGGGCATCGCCATCCGGTTTTGGCCGCTGCAAAAAGTGATCGACCAGATTCACCTGGCCGCGGATCGGCAAAAAATCCTCATCGTCTGCAAGACTCCCGGGCACTTTCTGCAATTGATCGAAGGCGGCGTGCCGATCAAACGCATCAATGTCGGCAATATGCATTACGCCAACGGCAAGCGTCAGCTCTACAAAACCGTATCGGTAGACGAACAGGACGTGCGCGACTTTCGGGCGCTGCGCGAAAAAGGCGTGGAATGTTTTATCCAAGGCGTGCCCACCGAGCCGGAACAGGACGTCTATCCCTTGTTGCAAGACCAAGAAGAAAGAGAGTCATGATGGAGATCAGTCTGTTACAAGGCCTGGCCTTGGGCCTGCTCGCCTTTGCCGCCGGGCTGGACCTGTTCAACGGCCTTACCCATTTTCACCGGCCCGTGGTGCTGGGACCCTTGGTTGGCCTGATTCTGGGCGACGCGCACACCGGCATTCTGGTGGGCGGCACGCTGGAACTGGTGTGGATGGGGCTTGCCCCGCTGGCCGGCGCGCAGCCACCCAACGTCATCATCGGCACCATTGTCGGCGCCACTTTCGCCATCACCACCGGTGTCAAGCCCGAGGTGGCGGTTGGCGTGGCGGTGCCGTTCGCCGTGGCGGTACAGATGGGCATCACCTTTCTGTTTTCCGTGATGTCCGGCGTGATGTCGCGCTGCGACAGCATGGCCGCCGCCGGCGACTACAAAGGCATTGAACGGGTGAATTATCTGGCCTTGCTGGCCTTGGGTTCTTTCTATTTTCTCTGCGCCTTTCTGCCCATCTACTTTGGAGCCGAGCACAGCAAAACGATGATCGACATGCTACCCAAGCGTCTGATCGACGGCCTTGGCGTCGCTGGCGGCATCATGCCCGCCATCGGCTTTGCCGTCTTGCTCAAAATCATGATGAAAAACGTTTATATCCCCTACTTCATCCTCGGCTTCGTTGCCGCGGCCTGGCTCAAGATGCCGGTATTGGCCATCGCCACCGCCGCGCTGGCCATGGCGATGATAGACATCATGCGCAAAGGAGGCGGTCAAACGCCGCCGCGCGCGCCTCAGGAGGCAGCGGAAGATGGCATCTAACACTATGACCCAACCCTTGCCGCAGCAGGCGGAATCCCGTGCCGCGGACATGGATGACGACCGCTACGAAGACCAGAGCCTTGGCGCGGAATTGACGCGGCAGGACATTAATCGCTTCGCCTGGCGCTCCCTGCTGTTGCAGGCCTCCTTCAACTACGAGCGAATGCAGGGCGCGGGATGGCTGTACGGTCTGATTCCGGCGCTTCGTAAAATCCATATCCACCCAAGAGACTTGGCGCGCGCGATGAAGGGGCATATGGGCTTCTTCAATACCCACCCCTTCCTGGTCACCTTCGTGATGGGCATCGTCCTGGCGATGGAACGCTCCAAACAGAACGTCAACAGCATCCAGAGTGCCAAGATCGCGCTGGGCGCCCCGCTGGGAGGCATCGGCGATGCGATGTTCTGGCTGACCTTGCTTCCTATCTGCGGAGGCATCGGTGCCGATCTCGCCTTGCAAGGCTCCGCGCTGGGCGCCGTGCTTTTCTTCGCCTTGTTCAACACCGTGCACTTCGGCCTGCGCTTCTCCCTGGCTCACTACGCGTACCGGATGGGCATCGCGGCGATTCCCTTGATCAAAGCCAACACGCTCAAGGCCGCTCACGCCGCCTCCGTTGTCGGCATAACCGTGATCGGCGCCTTGGTCGCCACTTACGTGCGCCTCTCCACCCCCTTGAAAATTACCGCCGGCGACGCGGTGGTCAAGTTGCAGACCGACGTGATCGACAAGCTGATGCCCGCCTGCCTGCCCCTGGCCTACACCCTGGCGATGTATATGCTGGTGCGCCGCGGCTGGAGTCCTTTGCGGCTCATCGTCATCACCCTGGCCTTGGGCGTGGCCGGCACCTTTGGCGGCTTTCTGTAAGTATGACTTGCCTCGTATCGGCGACCACCACGCCCGTCCTTATTGCCTCAGCACGGCATAAGCATCAACCACGGGGCCTTGGCCCCTGCAACCGGAGCAAACCGATGTTGAACGTCATTTTCTGTGGTCATGGCCGCTTCGCCAGCGGCCTGCTTAGCGCCGCCGAACAAATACTGGGCGAACAGCACAACTGCATCGCCATAGACTTCCCCTCCACCTCCTCCACCGCTTTGTTGGAGCAGCAATGCCGCGATGCGCTCGCTTTGCTGGATCACGTGCAAGGCGTGGTGTTCTTCACCGACCTTCTCGGAGGCACGCCGTTCCGCATCGCCTCCACGCTGGCGGTGCAAAACCGCCATGTGAAAGTGGAAGTGTTGACGGGAGTCAATTTGCAATTGGCGGTGGAAATGCTGGGAGAACGTAACGGCAAAAATCTGGAAACCTTCCGCCAGCAAGCGCTGGACTGCGGCCGCCGCGGCTTGACCAGCCTTGCCGATGAACTGCAGAAACCAAGCAAGCCGCGCTGGCTGGATAGCGCGCCCGGCGCCGGCATCTGAGCTTAGAACCTATATGCGATCTGCTGCGCGTTGAGAGGCGTGGCACGGTGAGTACCGTTTCGAAATGCTCATGTACTGCTTGTGCATTCCGCTTTCTCAACGGCTTTCGCCTTGTCTCGCCTTAGCTCGCGAGATCGTAAACACGTTCTAGAACCTGTTCAAAGCCTCGCAAACGAGGCAGGTTTCAAGGCCCTCGCCTAACGATCTCGCCGACGCGCAGCAGATCGCAAGCAGGTTTTAGCCCGCATCAACCGGAGTTCACCATGAGCAGCATCATCCGCGCACGCCGCTTATTGACCGAGCAGGGCTGGCGGGAGCATCAGCTTCTTGCCCATGAAAACGGCGTCATTACAGCGATAGAGCCCCTTCCGTCCGCTTACGAGCGGTACGACGCCGAGTGGCTGGTTCCCGCCCTGATCGATACTCATGTGCATGGCGGGCGAGGCGTGGACGTGATGGACTGCCGCGCCTCTTCGCTGCGCGCGCTGTCGGCGGCCAAGGCCGATGAAGGCGTGGGCGCATTTTTGGCCACCACCGTCACCGCCCCGCTGCCAGAGTTGGAACAAGTGCTGGCCTTGATCGCGGACGTACTCCATGAAACGCCGCCCGGGGCGGAAATCCTGGGCAGCTATCTGGAAGGCCCCTACTTTACCCCCCGCCACAAAGGAGCGCATGAAGAGCGCTGGTTTCGCGAATTGGACATCGCGGAGCTTTCCCGCCTGAACGATTGCGCGGCCGGTTCGCTCAAGGTAGTGGCGCTGGCGCCGGAGAAGCCGCATGCCATCACCGCCATCCATTACCTGAGCGCCTTGAACGTGCGGGTCATGCTGGGACACTCCGGCGCGGACTACGCCACAACCCAAGCCGCGCTGGACGCCGGCGCATCCGGCCTTGTGCACTGTTTCAACGGCATGAGCGGCCTGCACCATCGCGCGCCGGGCATGGCCGGCGCGGGTTTGGCTCACCCCAAGGCCTGGCTGGAGCTGATCGCCGACGGCCACCATGTTCACCCCGCCATTTTGCGATTATGCCGCTGCTGCGCCGGCGAACGCCTGCTGCTGATCACAGACGCGATGCGCGCAGCCGGCATGCCGGACGGCGCTTATGAACTGGCCGGCAGCATGGTGGAAATGCGGGGAGGCATTGTGCGCACAGCCAGCGGCAGCCTGGCCGGCAGCACTCTGGGGCTGCTGGATGCGGTGCGCAATATGGTGGAGCTGGCCGGCGCGGACTTGGCTTCCGCTATCGAAATGGCTTCCCTGCACCCTGCACGGCTATTGGGCATGGATCATGAACTGGGATCCCTGACGATAGGCAAACGCGCCAATGCGCTGGCGCTGGACGCCCGGATGCAACTGCAGGCGCTATGGGTTCGGGGCCGCCAAGTGAGAGGCAAGATATCCGCCCCGGTTTCAGCGTGAACTGCGAAATGCGCGGATAGAAAAACAAGAAGGATGCGGGGCCGCATGTTGTCGTTGCTTGACCTTCCGTTTCAACACCCAGGTTCTTGACTATCGCAAGCCAATAAAGGAATCGACATGTCCAGCATACTCTCCCGTTGCAGCCTGCTGCCCATTCTGGCGCTGCCCTGGTGCAGCCTGGCCGCTCAAGCGCAGCTCTTGGCGCCGCTGCCTCCCATGGGCTTCAATAACTGGGCCAGGTTTCAGTGCGTTCCGCAGAAACCGCTAGACGGCTCTAACCCGGCGGCCTACTCCTTCCAGCGCTTCATGGAGGACCAGGGCCGGGCGCTGCACGACTCCGGCTTGAGCGCGGCCGGCTACAAAACCGTTGTGGTTGACGACTGCTGGATGATGCGCAACTCGGCGGGCTACTTGCATGGCGACACCAAGTGGTCCGGCTCTCAACAACCTGGCTTTGATTATGAGCTGACCGGCTATATGAACACCCTGCACAATCTTGGTCTGCTGGGCGGCGTATACAACACCGCCGGCGCAAAAACCTGCCAAGGACAGCCAGCCGGCGCGCAAGGACATCAACAGGCCGACGCCAACTCCTATGCGTTCTGGGGCGTGGATTTTCTCAAGTTGGACAACTGCGGCGCAGAAGGCGGCGTGTCCCTGGAAACATTGGATACGCAAATGCAGGCGGCGCTGAAAAACGTCAGACGGCCCATTGTGTTCGACCCCTCCTTGCCGGCGGGCCAATACCCTCAATCTCCCGCCAAATACACCGCGCTCGCGCTGGCCAAAAAACTTGGCCAGATGTGGCGGGTGGGACCGGACATCAAGATCACGCATGATACGGCGCCCCCGGTTTCCCCTTGGGATTTCAAGGAGGCAGGCTATGAAATCGGCGTCTATCAAAGCTACGACAGCACCATCGCCTTGTCGCGCTATGTCGGCCCTGGCAGTTGGAACGACGCCGACCAACTCATGCTAGGCGATAACGGCCTGTCCACCAGCGAAGAAAGAAGTCAAATGGGCCTGTGGTCCATCATGGGCGCGCCTCTGTTCATCAGCGCGGACGTCCGCAAAATGGTCAACCCTCAAACCGCGCACCTCAAGGATTCGCTCGCCATCTTGAGCAATAAGCGCGTGATCGCGGTCAACCAGGACCCCCTGGGCGCCGGCGGTTACCGCGTCCTGCGCGACAACCCCGCCACCAACGCCGGCTTCGACGTCGTCGTCAAACCCTTGAAGGACGGCAGCCTGGCCGCCCTGGTCTTGAACAAGAACGCTAGCGAGCAAACCTATACGCTGAAACTCGCGACACTGGGCCTGGCACCCGCGGCCAACGGCGCTTACACCGTGCACCACCTGTGGACCGGGGCAAGCCAGTCCTCTGTGAAGGCCGTGACGATGCGGATCGCTCCCCACGACAATATGATGCTCAGAGTCGTAGGCGGCGGCGCGCTGACCCCCACCGGCCAGATTCAGACGGTTCAGCCCAGCTTTGACGTGGCCGCCAAGTGCTTATCGGTGGAGGGCTCGGCCAAGCCCGGCGCGGGCATCATCATCGACAACTGCTCTAACTCAGCCAAACAACAATGGCAGCGCCAGGCCAATGGCAGGATCAGACTCTTGAACTCTAATTTTTGTCTGTCCGCCAATGGACCGGCCAACTCATCCAACTCGCAATGGGCTAAGCTAGACGCCTGCAATCCAAACGACCGGAAGCAAGCCTTCACCTACACCATGACCGGCAATCTGAAAAACAGCCAAGGTTGCCTGGATGTTTTCGAAGGCGCAATCTCGGTTGCCGGCGCCCGCGTCAATACTTATCGCTGCGCCGCGGAGACGGCCCCGCAAGTCAACCAGATCTGGTCCGCGCCTCACGGCGCCAAGCTGTAAGCACTCGCTCAACGTCTCGTAAACAAGAGCGAAAAAAGCAAAACCGCTGAAAACCTGGCTGGCCTGCCTTGGCAGGCCACGCCCGTTCTATCTCGGCGCCTGCTTGCGCCGCCGGTACACTGTGCTGCGCGCCACCCCCAGCTCCGCCGCCGCGCGGCTGACATTGCCCTGGCAACGCGCCAGCGCCCGCTCGATCAACTCGTCGCGGCCCACCGTCAACGTAGGGCAAGCTCGGGGGGCATCGACCCGGCAGCCGGACGGCAGGTCCTCTTCACCCAGCACCGCCCCATCGTCGGCCAAGGCCAACATGGTGCGCAAGGCGCTGTACAACTGGCGCGCGTTACCCGGCCAGCTGTAGGCCTGCAAAGCCGCGCGCAGCGGTCCGCCCAAGCGCACGCCGCGTTGTTCCGCGCCCAGTTCGTCCCACATCTCGTCGATCAGGCGCGGCAGGTCGTCGCGCTCGCGCAAGGGCGGCAGCCGTACCGGGTAGTCCTGCAAGCGGTAGAACAGATCGGCGCGGAACTCGCCGGACGCCGTCATCGCCGCCAGGTCGCGATGGGTGGCGCAAATCAGCGCGAAGTCCACCGCATGCGTTTGACCTCCCCCCAAGGGCGTGACTTCGCGCTGCTGTAAGGCGCGCAGCAAGCGCGCCTGCATCGCCGCCGGCATATCCCCCACCTCGTCCAGGAACAACACGCCGCCGCTGGCTTCGCGCACCTTGCCCGCCATGCCCTTGCGCCTCGCGCCGGTGAAGGCGCCCTCCTCGTAGCCAAACAGCTCCGATTCGATCAGCGCCTCGGGGATCGCCGCGCAGTTGACGGCGACGAAGGGGCCGCGGCCGCGCCGGCTGGCGGCGTGCAAAGCGCGAGCGAACACCTCCTTGCCCACACCGGTTTCGCCCAGCAGCAATACCGGGATGTCGGCGTTCAGCACTTTGACGGCGCGCTGCAACTCGGCAGAGGGTCGCGCCGCCGCCTCGGTCTTGGGCGTTTGCCATTCGGCCAAGGCCTTGCGCGCCGGAGGCGTGATGCACAAATGAAAATGCTGGCCGCGCCGGCTAAGCCGCGTCCGCAAGCCGTCGGCCGGTTCCAGCTCGCCGTCGAACAGCTGGCCGAAGCGCACCCGGCCCAGGTCCGCCCAAACCAGGCCCAGCCAGGCCAGCGCGCAGCTGTTGGCTTCCACCAGCACCTCATCGGCGAAAACCAGCACGCCTTCGCGCGGCGACCCCAGCAAAGCGTGGTTCAAATGGAAGCGCACCAGCCAATGCTCCGAGGCCGATCGGGCCAGCCAGCGGTGTTCAATCTGGCGCGCGGCCAGCCTCACCAGGCCCAGCGCGTGCGCGTCATGGGCGCGCGCGTCGCTGCTGATGTTCAGCGCGCCGGCCAGGCGGCCGTTGGGCGCGAAAATGGGCGCGGCCGAGCAGGAAATCCCAACGTTGCTGGCCAGATAGTGCTCCCCGCCGTTCACCTGCACCGCCGCGCCCAAGGCCAGAGCGGTGCCGATGGCGTTGGTGCCTCGGTCCCGCTCGCCCCAGGCCATGCCGGGCAACAAAGCCACCTGTTCCGCCTTGGGCAAAAAGCCGGGGCAGCCGGCGGCGTTGAGAATCACGCCGTCGGCATCGCTGAGCAGCACGATGCCGCGGCGGTCGATGACTTGCTCCCCCAGCCCGTCCAGCTCGGGCTGAGCCAGCCGCAGCAGCAGCGAGTTGGCCTCGCGCAGCGCGTTCAGCGCCGCGCCCTCCAGGCCGTCCTCTTGCCGCGCGGCCTGCGGCGGCAAGGCTTGTTGTCGGCAACGCTGCCAAGACTGGGCGATTTCGCCCCTGAGCCCCGCCGGCGCCAGCCCTTGCTGAAAGAAGCTGCGGCGCGCCCGTTCCACGGGCAAAGCGATGGGATGATCCATGGTGAACTCCCTCCGGTCATGAAAGCCGGCGCAAGGTCTCGCAAGTGCCGCGAGACGGAACGAAGACGGTTGCGACGGCGGATGAACCCACGCGTCACCTTAACATGCGGCACGCCGGCACCCATGTCGCATCAAGCGCGACACTGTAGCGTTTTGCAACAGCTTGCGCCGCGTCCAATGGGACAGGTGGCCCGCCTGGCGCTTGCCGAGCCATGCCGCGCCGCAACGCGTGATGGGCAGAATAGCCGCATACGCTGGGCATACTGTGTTTTGCACTGCAACATGCACGCCAGACCTCCGCCACTGGCACGCTTTCTGCTGAGCCACTGCCGCCGCCGCGCGGCAACCGGCCTATTCATAACAGGAGAAACACCATGCGTTACGCTCACCCCGGCACGCCCGGCGCGCTGATCGCCTTCAAGCCTCGCTACGGCAACTATATCGGCGGCGAGTTCACGCCTCCGGTCAACGGTCAGCATTTCACCACCACCTCGCCGGTCAACGGTCAGCCCATCGCCGAGTTTCCGCGTTCCGACGCCGCCGACATCGACAAGGCGCTGGACGCAGCCCACGCCGCCGCCGATGCCTGGGGCCAGACCTCGGCGCAACAGCGTTCCTATCTATTGCTGCAAATTGCGGACCGCATCGAGGCCAATCTGGAAGTGCTGGCCGTCACAGAGACTTGGGACAACGGCAAACCGGTGCGCGAAACGCTGAACGCGGATATCCCGCTGGCGGCCGACCACTTCCGCTACTTCGCCGGCTGCATCCGCGCCCAGGAAGGCACGGCGGCGGAGATAGACCACAACACCATGGCCTACCACATCCACGAACCCTTGGGCGTGGTGGGCCAAATCATCCCGTGGAACTTTCCCATTTTGATGGCCGCGTGGAAACTGGCGCCGGCGCTGGCCGCCGGCAACTGCGTGGTGCTGAAGCCGGCGGAACAAACCCCGTTGGGCATTGCCGTGCTGATGGAGGTGATAGGCGACCTCCTGCCGCCGGGCGTGATCAATGTGGTGCACGGCTTCGGCAAGGAGGCCGGCCAGGCGCTGGCCACCAGCAAGCGCATCGCCAAAATCGCCTTCACCGGTTCCACCCCGGTGGGCCGCCACATTCTGCAATGCGCGGCGGAGAACATCATTCCGTCCACCGTGGAGCTGGGCGGCAAATCGCCCAATATCTTCTTCGAAGACATCATGCAGGCGGAGCCGTCCTTCATCGAGAAAGCCGCCGAGGGCCTGGTGCTGGCTTTCTTCAACCAGGGCGAAGTCTGCACCTGCCCGTCGCGCGCGCTGGTGCAGGAATCCATCTACCCGGCCTTCATGGCCGAGGTGATGAAGAAGGTAGCGGCGATCAAGCGCGGGGACCCGCTGGACACCGATACCATGGTGGGCGCCCAGGCTTCGCAACAGCAATTCGATAAAATCCTGTCCTACCTGGACATCGCGCGCCAGGAAGGCGCCGAAGTGCTGAGCGGCGGCAAGTTGGAGCCGCTGGAAGGCGGGCTGGCGCAAGGCTATTACATCCAGCCCACCCTGCTGAAGGGCAATAACAAGATGCGGGTATTCCAGGAAGAGATCTTCGGCCCGGTGGTCAGCATCACGACCTTCAAGGACGAAGCCGAAGCCATCGCCATCGCCAACGACACCGAGTTCGGCCTGGGCGCCGGCGTGTGGACCCATGACATCAACCGCGCCTACCGCGTTGGCCGCGCGATCAAGGCCGGCCGGGTGTGGACCAACTGCTATCACCTCTACCCGGCCCACGCGGCCTTCGGCGGTTACAAGAAGTCCGGCATCGGCCGAGAAACCCACAAACGTGCGCTGGACCATTACCAGCAGACCAAGAACCTGCTGGTGAGCTTCGACCGCAAGCCGCTGGGTTTCTTCTAGTCCTTCCATCAATGAAAAAGGCGGAGCCGATCGGCCCCGCCTTTTTCGTTCGCGCCATCCGTTCAAGCCGGCGGCGTCCACTGATCGCCCACTGCCGCCCCGCCCATCGCCGGGTCGCTGTAGCCGTCGCGCCCGGTTTCCACCCGTCCGGCAAAACGGCGGCTGAAGCCGGGGAAGATCGGCGCGCTGACGCTAACGTCGTACCAGCCGTAGCTATCCTTCAAGGTCCAGTTCAGCACCGCTTCGCCTTGCGGCCCCACGACAACGCGCTGCGCGTCGGTCTTGGCATAAGCGTTGGCGCGCACCCGGAACTCGCAGTTCTCGCGGCCGCTATTGTGCAGCTTCAGATAAACGTCGCCGGCGGCCGGATCGTAGCAGACCTGGATTTCCGGCTGCGCCTTGCTCACACAGCCCAGTTGACCGGCGTCGCCGGTGAAATGGCGATGGAAGCCGTTGGGCCCCAGCACCCACAGGTCATAAAGATTAGCGTCGTAATTCACCCTCCATAACCCGGACAGCTGCTTGCCGGCCTCCACCGCGTAGCGGCGCGGCGGCGCGTCCAGATGACGGCGGTCGTAGACATGGAACACCGCCGTTGCCTGGCCGCTATTGGCGAAGATCAATTCCACCGTGCCGGCGTTGCCGTCCACGCGCGCGCTGGCGTGCAATTCGTAGGGCAAGGCGCGCGAGCGGCGCAGGCCGCTGGCCTGGACCGGCAGTTCCGGCAGCGCCGGCGCGCTGGGCTTGGTGCGGCCGGGCAAGGCTCGCGCCCGCGCCGCCAGCGCGGCGGTGGCCGGGAGTTTGGGCAGTTCCGCGTTGGGGTTGACGAAGTCGAAACAGGACAGCAGATCGCCGCATACCGCGCGTCGCCAGGCGCTGATATTGGGTTCCTTGACGCCGAAGCGCTGCTCGATGAAGCGGATCACCGAGGTATGGTCGAACACCTGGGAATTGACCCAGCCGCCGCGACTCCACGGCGAGATCACATACATCGGCACCCGCGGCCCCGGCCCGTAGGGCACATGGATCAGGTCCGCGCGCTCGTTGCTGGTTTCGCTGCTACGCAGATGGTGGTATTCGCCGTCGGTAGCCACGGTGGAGCCGCCTGCTAGCACCGCCTTGGCCGGATCCGGATCCCAGCTTAGATAGCTGGGCGCGGCAGGCGGCGGCACGTGGTCGAAGAAGCCGTCGTTCTCGTCGAAGTTAACCAGGAACACCGTCTTGCTCCACACCTCCGGATTGGCGGTCAGCGCGTCCAGCACGCGGGCGGTGTAATCGGCACCCTGCGCGGGGCTGGACGGCCCCGGATGTTCCGAGCCGTCGGCGGTGGCGACGATGTAACACACTTGCGGCAGGCGGTTGGCCAGCACGTCCTGGCGCAGATCCTCCAGCGTCCAGGTGGACAAGCCCTTGCTCTTGAGCGCGGGCTTGGCGCCGGCCTCGCCGAAGTAAGCGGCGCGGAAGCTGCGGAAGCCGGCCACCGGGTTGTCGGTGAAGTTATCGGCCATGTCCTGATAGATCTTCCAGCTCACCCCGGCCGCTTCCAGCCGCTCGGCGTAGGTGGTGAAGGTATAGCCGCCCTTGGGGTTGTAATCGACAGAGTCGTAGGCGTTCGCGATCACCGGACCCTTGCCCTGTTGCAGCGGGTCGTTGCCGCCGCACCACAGGAACACGCGATTGGGATTGGTGCCGCCCTGGAAGGCGCAGTGATAGGCGTCGCACAGGGTGAAGGCGTTGGCCAGCGCGTACTGGAACGGCAGGTCCGCCTCCTTGAAATACCCCATGGAGTGGTTCTGCTTATAGGTGGGCCAAGCGTTCATCGCCCCCTTGCCCCAGGCGTATTGCGCGTCCGACCACACATGCGGCGTACCCTCCACCCGCATATAGGCGAAAGTCTGCGCGGTGTTGAGATGGAACGGCGCCACCACGCGCGGCGGGGTGGCGCTGTTTCCCTGGTTGGTCTGATACCAGACGGTCTTGCGCTTGAGCAAGGCGCTGTCGGCCAGCGGCAGCGGGAAGCGGTCGCCGAAGCCCCGCACCCCGGCCAGGCTGCCGAAGTAGTGGTCGAAGGCGCGATTCTCCTGAGTCAGGATCACGATGTGCTCGACATCTTGAAGCGTGCCGGTGCGGTTATTGGCGGGAATGGCCAGCGCGCGCTGAATGGAGGCCGGCAACAAGGACAGCGTCAGGGAGCTGGCGGCCAGCGCGCTGCCGCGCTTGATGAACTGGCGGCGGGAAGAGGAAACGGGGGTATCGGTCATGACGGGCTCGTACGGGTTCAGGGCGCGCAGCGGAGCTTGGCCGGCGGCTTGGTTTGATCGGAATTGCCGTTGCCCGGTTGGCCGGCGTTGTCCTGATTGTCGCCCAGGCAGCCGGCTAGCGCGGCCGCCAGCAGACAGGCAAGCAGCCGGCGCGCCCAACGGGCGGACCTTGGCGAAAGAGTCGTAAGCGTCATCGGAGTGCAGTCGTCGTGTGGCGGCGCGACGCGCCGCGATGAAAAACCAAGGGCCCGGAAAGCGGAATCCGGGCCCTTGCCCAGCCCGGCTGCGATGCCGGGCGGGAAAACGATAGCGAGAACGCGTTACCTGATGATGGCGGTTTTGTGAAACCGAGAAATCATGATTTCGTCAAGGCTGCGGCGGTGCCGGCGACGCCTCCTCGCTCCGCGCGGAGAAGCGATACCAATCCAGCCGCCGGGTCAGCGTCATGATGGCGGTCAGCGCGGCGAAGAGCAGCAGGCTGCCCAGCAGCAAGGCGTTGTCCTCGGACTGCAGCAGGCCGTACAGCACCGCGTACAGCAAGCTGAGCAGTCCGGCAAAACCCAGGCCGCGCTTCCAGCCGCCCAGAATGTGGCTGACGTAGAAGCCGATCTGGCCAACGCAGGCCGTCGCCGCCAGCAGATAAGCCGGCCCAAAGCCCAGGTGCTCGGACAGCGCCAACAGAATCAGGAAGAACATGACCAGCGCCATGCCCACCAGCACATACTGGATGGGATGCACGCGCAAGCTGCGCAGCGTTTCCAGCAGGAAGAAGGACAAGAAGGTCAGGCCGATGAACAGCACCGCGTATTTGACCGAGCGCTCGTTCTGCTGATATTGATCCACCGGCTGCACCAAGCCGGTACTGAAGGACGGCAAGGCGCTCAAACCGGATTTCCCGTCGCTGAAGGCTGCCTGCTGAAAACGGTCGTTCAGATTATTGGCGAACCAGCTGCTCTCCCATTGCGCCTTGAAGCCCTTGGCGTCCACATTGCGCTGCACCGGCAGGAAATTGCCAATAAAGCTGGGATGCGGCCAGTTGGACGCCAGGCTCAGCGTGCTGCTCTCGCCCACCGGCACATAACTGATGCTGCGCGTGCCTTGGAGGTTGAGTTGAAAAGCGAACGGCAACGTCTGCGCCTTGGCGAAATCCAGCAACTGCGGCAGCGGCGCGTGTATGCCCTCGCTCATCCGCGGCAGCCCGGCGCCGGCCGCGAATGGATGCGCTTTGCCGCCAGCGCTCAATTGCGGCACTTTGCCGATGCCGCGCGGATCGCTGATGCCCACCGCCAGATACGGCGTTTTCAGCTGAATCGACGGCTTGAGCAGCTCGGGCTGCGACGGAATCTCAAAATGCCCGCTGAAGCCGGCCTCGCTGCCGAAAATCAGCGCCTGATAAATGCCCAGCGAGCGCGGGCTGACCTTCAGTTTGCCGTCTATCGCCAACTGGCGCGGCAGCACGTAACGCTCCAGCTCGCGCTTGACGCTTTGGGTCTTGCCGTTTTGCTTTTCCTCCACGGTTTCCACATAAGGGATCACCAGCACCGGACCGATCACGGTTTGCTCGCCGCTGGTGCTGGCCACCACTTTCTCCACCGCTTCTTCCTGGTAATGCTTGCGCTCGGAGATCAGGTTGCTGATCGCGCTCACCGGCACCAGCAGCGCCAAAGACAGCGCCAGCAGGATCAGGATTTTGGTCAATAAGGGGTTTTTCTTCATCGCTTGCCTCCTGGTTTCATCACGGGAGACAGCGTAAGCCTGGAGAGTGAAGCGGAAATGGGCTGGTGTGAAAAGCGTGTGAAGTCCGCGCGCCTCAGCCTAACGGCAGCCACAGCCGAGCCTCGGCGCCGCCGTCGGCGTGATTAAGCAGTTCGGCGCGGCCGCCGTGCAACTGCGCCACCTCCCGCACCAGGCTCAAGCCCAGGCCGGTGCTTTTGCCGCTGTCCGGACGCGGCAAGGAGTAAAAGCGCTCGAACACCCGCTCCAGCCCGTAATCTGGTACGCCTGGCCCGTGATCTCGCACTCGGAGGAGATAACCGCCCTCTTCCAGCGCGCCGTGCAGTTCGATCACGCCGCCCGGCGGGCTGAACTCCAGCGCGTTGTCCAGCAGATTGGACAGCGCCTGAGTCAGCAGCAGGCGGTCTCCGTTCAGGCTGGCCGGGGTCAGCCGGCGCTCTATGCGCGCGTCGCGCCGGGCGGCGGCCAGCGCCTTGCCGTCGGCGGTTTCCTCGATCAAGGCCGGCCAATCCAGCGGCTGGGCGTCCGGCCTTAGCCGGGACTCCACCCGCGCCTGCCACAACAGCCTTTCGATCAACTGCTGCATGCGCAGGCTTTGCGCCAGGATGTTGTCGACGAAGCGGCGACGCGTTTCCGGCGGCGGGTCTTCCCGCAACAGCTCGCCGGCGCCGCGTATCGCGGCCAACGGGCTTTTCAACTCGTGGCTCAGGGTGTGCACATAGCCTTCCACATAGGCCTTGCCTTCCAGTTTGCGCCGCATCGCCTCCACTGCCTGGCCCAGGCTGTCCAGCTCCGGGCTGCCCAGCCTCGGCACATTGGCCGGCTGGCCGGCCGCCACCGCTTCGGCATAGCCCACCAGCCGGCGGATGGAACGGTTGATCCACCACACCATCACCGCGCCTATCAGCAAGGCGGCGCCCAACAGCGCGCCGCCGGCCAGCATGATCTTGCGCTCGCTGCGACGGATCACCGGCTCCATCGTCACATTGGGCTTGGACACGGTCAGCGAGCCCACGATGCGCCCGTCCAGCCGCACCGGGGCGGCCACATGCATCACGCTGCTGTTTTCATCGTCCGGCTTGCTGCGAGTGCTGCGCGCGCCGTATTCGCCGCGCAGCGTGCGGTAAACATCATTCCAGCGCGAGTAGTCGCGCCCCAAATCGCGTCCGCTGGAGTCGAAAATCACCATGCCGCGCGCGTCGGTGACGTAGACACGGAACTCCATGGCGTTTTTGACGATGCCGGAAATATTGGCGGCGATGGGCGGCCGCGCTTTGTCGCGAAAGGCGCGGGCCAGCCGTCCGTTGGCGATGTCGCCGTCCGCCATGTCCGCGGCGGCGATGCCGGCCAGCACATTGGCGCTGTCCACCAGCGTGCCCTCGGTGGCGCGGCGCACGCCCGGCTTCACTTCCTGGGTGAAGATGGCCAGCACGAACCAGCCGGCCACCGCCACGATCAGGAAATAACCGAGGAACAGCCGCAGGCCGAAGCGCATGCTCACTCGCCCAGGCTATATCCCAGGCCGCGGTGGGTCTGGATGGGCTGGGCGTCGGGGTCGATATCGCGCAGCTTGGCGCGCAGCGTTTTGACGTGGGTGTCCACGGTGCGGTCGAAACTGTCCTCGGCGTCGCGCCACACCCGCTCCATCAATTGCTGGCGCGAAAACACCCGGCCCGGCTCCGCCAGCAGGGTTTTCAGCAGCAGATATTCGTAGCGGGTCAGGTTCAGCTTGCGGCCGGCGAAATGGATGCAGGCTCGCGCCTCGTCCAGCTCGAATCCGGCGGGCGCCGGAGCGGAGGCCGGGGCCTGTCCCTTGGCGTAGCGCCGCAAGATGGTGCGCGCGCGGGCGCTGACTTCACGCGGCGAAAACGGCTTGGCCACGTAGTCGTCGGCGCCGATCTCCAGGCCGATGATGCGGTCCATTTCCTCGCTGCGCGCGGTCAGAAACATCAGCGGCAGATCAGCGCGCTCGCGCAGCCGGCGGCACAACTCGAAGCCGTTGATGTCCGGCAGGCCCACGTCCAGGATGCACAAGGCCGGGGCGGCGTGATCCAGCCGCTCCAGCAGGGGCAGGCCGCGCTCGAACCACTCAACCGCGAAGCCGTCGGTTTCCAGCGTGTAGATCAAAGTGTCCGCGATGCCGGCTTCGTCCTCTGCCAGCCAGATCAAGGGCTTCATGGCCGCACCGCCACCGGCGCCAGCTTTTGCGGCAGCACCCGCAACGCCTCGGCGTTGGACGGAGAAAACACCTTGTCGGCGGCCTCGTCCCACGGCAGCCATTGCTGGGCCAGATGCTCGCGCGGCGCCAGCGTCACCGCCACCGGCCGCTCCAGGCACAGCCCGAACACATGCTCGTCGTTGTGGGTGACGCCTTCCGGATAACGGTGGCGCCAGTGCGGATAGATTTCGTAGCGGTTGACCAGGCCCCAGTCGCTGAGTCGGGGATCGTCCCGCGTCAGGACCAGGCCGGTTTCCTCCGCCAGTTCGCGCAGCGCGGTGTCGCGCAAGGCTTCCTCGCCCTCTCGGCTGCCGGTCACGGATTGCCAGTAGCCGGGCTTGTCGGCGCGCTCGATCAGCAGCGCCTGGCCGTCTACGGTGTGGATCACCACCAGCACCGATACCGGTTGCTTGTCGCCCATCAGCGCTTGCCCCCGTTGGCCGGGCTCTGGCTGGCCAGCAAGCCGGCCAGCTCCACCGCGGATTTGACGCCCATTTTGTCGAACACGCGAGCGCGGTGGACTTCCACCGTTTTCATGCTGATGGCCAACTCTTCCGCAATCTGTTTGTTCAGCTTGCCGGTGAGGATCAGCTGCATCACCTCGCGCTCGCGGTCCGTTAACAAGGACAAGGCCGCGGACACCTTGCTGCGGCGGCCGTGGAGCAGACGGTTCTGCTCGTCGCGCAGCACGGCGGCCTCGGCGCGCTCCAGCAAGCGCTCGTCGTCAAACGGCTTCTCCATGAAATCCAGCGCGCCCAACTTGAGCGCCGCCACCGCGTGCGGCACGTCGCCGTGGGCGGTGAGCATGATCACCGGCGGACAGTAAGGCCAGCCCGCCAGCTTTTCCAGCAACATGATGCCGCTCATGCCGGACAGCCTCAGGTCCAGAATGATGCCGTTGAAGTCGCCGCCGTCCGGGCAAGCCAGGAAGTCCTCCGCGCTGTCGAAGCCGCTGGCCAGATAACCCTGGCCGTCCAGCAGCCATACCAGCGACTCCCGCACCGCGGCGTCGTCGTCTATGATTGCCAAGCGTTTGCCTGCCATGGCGGCGTCTCCCCTGCCTTATTCTTGCGGCTTATCGTTGAGAATGCGGATTTCCCGCTGCGGGAACGGCATTTGAATGCCATGTTGCTGGAACAAGCGCCAAATTGCCATATTCAAATCGGATTTCAAACCCATGAAGCCGTTTTCCGGGTCCGCCACCCAAAAGCCCAGCTCAAGATTGATGCTGCTGTCGGCAAATAAAGTGACAAAGCCTCGCGGCGCCGGGTCCTGCTGTACCCGCGGGTGATTGGCCGCCTGCTTGAGCAGCTCCAGCGCCTTGTCCAGATCGGTGCCGTAAGCCACCGACACCGGCAGGCTGGTCCACATGCTCTTGTCGGAATACGACTGATTCACCACGGTGTTGGACATCAGCGAGTCGTTGGGAATCAAGGCCTCCGTGCCGTCCGCCCCCTTGAGCACCACATAGCGCGAGGTCATCTTGGTGACGTAGCCCACGCGGTTTTCCACCATCAAGCGGTCGCCGATGCGGATGGAGTGGTCCAGCAGGATGATGAAGCCGGATACGAAATTACTGGCGATCTTCTGCAAGCCGAAGCCCAAACCAATACCCACCGCGCCGCCGAACACCGACAGCACGGTCAGATCGATGCCCACTACCGGCAGCGCGATCAGCACCGCGGCGATCAGCAGCCCGGTGCGGGTGAGCTTGGCGAACACGATGCGCAGGCTGGGGTCCAGATGCTTCAGGTTCAGCAAGCGCGATTCGATCAAGCGGCTGGCCCACAAAGCCACTACCACGATGATGGACACCCACAGCAAGCCGTTCAGTATGGTCAGCATGTTCAGGCGGCTCTTGCCCACGGAGAACGACATCGACTCCAGCCACTCGATCACCACCATGTCGAAGCCGATGGCCCAGCTGACAAAGCCCAGCCACAGCACCGTGGCGAGAAAATGCTCGGTATGGCGTTCGAAACGGCCCTTGGGCAGCGCCTGGCGCACCACCGCGCAACACAACCGGATCAGGGTCAGCCAGAACAGCATCGCGCTCAGCAGATGCAGCACCATCGCGCGCTCGTGCAGCAAGTGCACCCAAGCGGAACGAGACAGCATCACCAAGGCCTGCGCCGCCACCGGCAGCACGAGGCGGAAGCCCACATAGGGCAAAAAGCGCTCATAGCGCTCCGGGTTGTGGTCGAAAAACTGCTTGAAGGCGAAACGGGCCAGATGGAAGGCGATGAACACGCACAACACGCCTATCGCCGCCTCCATCATGCCGGACGGGGTTTGCAGGATGTCCAGCAAGGCATCGAAGTCGATTTCTTCACGCTTGAACAGCAAAATAATCTCCCTTTTGGAGTCTAGATTTCGAATGTTAAGCCGGCTCGCCCGCGGCGCGCTCCGTCTCCGCCAGCTTGCCTTCGTTCAACCGCAGCATGCGCTGCGTGCGCGCGGCCAGCCCCAAATCATGGGTCACGATGATCAGGCTGGTGCCCAGTGTGCGATTCAGTTCCAGCATCAGATCGAACACCTGCTTGGCGGTGTGCACGTCCAGGTTGCCGGTGGGTTCGTCCGCCAGCAGGCAGGCCGGCCGGGTCACCAGCGCGCGAGCAATCGCGGCCCGCTGACGCTCGCCGCCGGACAGTTCGCCCGGCTTGTGCTGCAAGCGCTGCCCCAGCCCCACGCGGCCCAGCATCTCGCTCGCCTCCCGCTCCGCCTGCTTGCGCGGCATGCGGCGAATCAGCAACGGCATCATCACGTTTTCCAGCGCGCTGAATTCCGGCAACAAATGGTGGAACTGATAAACGAAGCCCAACGACGCGTTGCGCAGCTGGCCACGCTCGGATTCCGACAAAGTCGCCAGATCGCGCCCCAAGACCTCCACACGGCCGGAACTGGGCGTATCCAGCCCGCCCAGCAAATGCAGAAGCGTGCTCTTGCCTGAGCCGGACGCCCCGACGATGGCCAGGCTGGCGCCCTTCTCCACCGTCAGGCTGACATCGGACAACACTGTCAGTTGCAGCTTGCCTTCGTTATAGGACTTGCCCAAACCCTGGCACGACAACACATTACTCATAGCGCAAAGCCTCCGCCGGTTGGGTACGCGCCGCGCGCCAGCTGGGGTACAGCGTGGCGAACAAGGCCAGCAGCAGGGAAATCAGGGTGATGGTGGACACGTCGTTCCACTGCACGTCCGAAGGCAGGTAGTCGATCATATACACCTCGCTGGACAAAATCTTGCTGCCTATAATGCGTTCGATCAGCGGCACGATCACATCCAGGTTCAAGGCGATCAGCACGCCCGAGGCCACCCCGGACAAGGTGCCCAGCACCCCGGCCACCGAGCCCTGAATCATGAAGATTTTCATGATGCTGGCCGGGGACGCGCCGAGAGTGCGCAAAATGGCGATGTCCGCCTGCTTGTCCGTTACCACCATCACCAGCGTGGACACCAGATTGAACGCCGCCACCGCCACGATCAGCGTCAGGATGATGGTCATCATTCTTTTCTCGATCTGCACCGCGCGGAAATAATTGGAGTTGGTGTCGGTCCAGTCCGTCACCAGGTTTTGCGGCAACTTGGCGCGCAGCGCCTGCTTCACCGTCGGCGCCAGCATGGGATCGTCCAGCTTGAAGCGCACGCCGCTGACGCTGTCCCCCATCCGCGACAATACCTGAGCGTCGCGCAGGTGCACCATCGCCAGCGTAGAGTCGAACTCAAACATGTCCACCTTGAAAATGCCCACCACGGTGAACTGCTTGGAGCGCGGCAGCATGCCCGCCGGCGTGATCATGCCCTGCGGCACGAAGAGCATCACCTTGTCGCCCAGGCCCACATTGAGCTGGCGCGCCAGTTCCGCGCCCAGCGCCATGCCAAACTCGCCGGGACGCAAGTTTTCCAGCTTGCCGGCCACCATGTGACGGCCCACGTCCACCACCTTGTCTTCCAGCGCCGGTTCGATGCCGCGCACCAGGCCGCCGCGCACATTGCCGTAAGCGGTAAACAGGCCCTGGCCGTTGACGAAGGGCGCGCCGGCCAACACATGCGGCTGCGCGCTGCCCACTTGGGCCACCTGCTGCCAATGATCCAGCCGGCCGTCATAAGTGCTCACTTCCAGATGCGAGGCCACGCTCAGGATGCGGCCGCGTATTTCCTTCTGGAAGCCGTTCATGACCGACAACACAATGATCAGCGCGGCCACGCCCAGCGCAATGCCGACGATGGAAATCAGGGAAATGAAGGAAATGAAACCGTTGCGGCGTTTGGCCCGCAAGTAACGCAGGCCGATAAAGGCTTCAAAAGGCCAATGCATCAAAAAAGCCCCTTTCCGGAGCGAATCGCGGGCTCGCCGCGCGCGGCGGCCAACCCGAGGGGGTGGATGAAAACGGCGCTCAGCGCCCTTGATAGGGGTTGTGCAGGCTTTGCATCACCTGCACCAGGAAATCCTTGACCTGGCCTTCGTCACAGCCCATCAGCACAGCGTCTTCCAACGCGTCCTGCGCCAGCTGTGCCAGTTCTTCCAGGTTCTCCTGCATCACTTTCAGTTTTTCCACGCAAGCCACCACATTGCCTTGCGGGTCTTTCCACACCGGAATAGTCACGTTCAATGCCATCATCTCGCTCCAAAGCACATTGCCCGCAACGCGGGCAATGTTGTTCCTGCATCTTTATCAGCTTAAGCCGCCAATCAACGCTTGGCTTTTTTCTTGGCGCCGCCGGCGGCCTTGCCGCCCTTCTTCGCCGTCGCCTTGCCGCCGCTCTTGCCCGCCTTCTTGGCTTCCGCCTTGCCGCCTTTTTTGGCGGCCACCGGCTTGCACTTCTTGCCCTTGCGGCACTTGACCGCCGGGGCGCTTTCCGCCGAGGCCTTCCGCGTCGACACCGCCACGTTCAGATCGTCGGACGTGTCCGCCGACTGCGCCGCCGTGCTGCGATTCACCCGACGCGCGCCGTTGAAGCGGCCGTTCCAGTAACTCTGGTTGATATTGGCCACTTCGATATTCTTGCCGGTGCGCGGCGCGTGAATGAATTTGCCGTTGCCCATGTACATGCCCACATGGGAATAACTGAAGCCGCGGGTGTTGAAAAAGACCAGATCGCCGGGCACGAGTTCGCTGCGATTGATGGATTTCCCCACGCGGGCCATTTCAGCCGAAGTGCGCGGCAGGTTCACTTTCAGGGATTTTTGAAACACATAACGGATAAAACCGCTGCAATCCAGGCCGTTTTCCGGCGAATTGCCGCCAAAACGATAGGCCACGCCCAAGAGGCTCATGGCTTGCAACAGCAGATCCCCCACCGCGTCTTCCGCGGGGGAGGAGAATTTCGAGATGGGATCGTCCTGGCCGGACTGCGCGCTAGCTTCCGCCGCGGGGCGCCCCTCCGGAGGGGCCTTTTCCGGAGCCGCTTCAGCGAATACCATAAAGCCCGCCAGCACCAGAGTCATTAAGCGGAGTTGCAATTTCATAGGCCAAACTCTATCGGACGGGGGCGGCAGTGTAAAGCCGCAGGCAGGCCGTTTCCAGCGCTTTGGGCCGGCCCGCTTGAACCTTGGACGAGACAGCCCGCACTAAGAGCGGCTAACAAAAGTCAGTTTCACGTCTGAGGCAAGGCGCGCCGACGCAGGCAGTACTTGAGTACGGCAAGTCGGCGCAACGCAGCATCAGGAGTTTTGTTAGCCGCTCTAATGGCGTACAATCCATCGCATTGGCATGGCCGGCGACCACCCCGCGCGGCGGGACGGTACCGGCGCGCCCGGACGGCAAGCCTTTGTTTTTGAGCGAAAACCAATGCCCACAAGGCAAAACCGATGCTGAGAGAAACCCTGATCGCCATGCGCGACCTGCCGCGACTGAAGGAAATCAGCGGCATCCTGATCCGTCACGGCCTGGGCGAATTCGCCCAAAGGCTAAAATTACCGCGCGCGGTGGAAAAAGCCGGCCAATGGCTGAACCTCAACCTGCCGGAGCCGGAAAACCGCCCGCCCACCCCGGTGCGGGTGCGTCTCGCCTTTGAAGAACTGGGCCCCACCTTCATCAAACTGGGCCAGATCCTCTCCACCCGCGTGGACGTATTCCCGCCGGACTGGATCGCCGAATTTGAAAAGCTGCAAAACAAGGTGCCGCCGGTGCGTCCGGAAGCGGTACGCCGCCTGGTCAAGGCCGCGTTGGGCGACGAGCCTGAAACCGTGTTCGCCCACTTCGATCTCAACCCCATAGGCTCCGCCTCCATCGCCCAAGTGCACCGCGCCACCCTGCACGACGGCACCGACGTGGCGGTCAAGCTGCGCCGCCCCGGCATTGTGGAGAAAGTGGAAGCGGACCTGCGCATCCTCAACCACCTGGCCGGCCTGCTGGAACTGGAGTTCCCCGATGTGCGCCGCTTTCAGCCGGTGGAAATCGTCGGCCAGTTCGCCCGCTCGCTCAAACGGGAGATGGACCTGGCGGTGGAAGCCCGCAACTCGGAGCGCTTCGCCCGCGACTTCGCCGACGATCCGGAAGTGCGGGTACCCAAGGTCTACTGGGACTACACCAACGCCGCCGTCAATGTGCAGGACTACATCGCCGGCGTGCCGGCCGCCCGGCTGGAACAACTGGCCGACAGCGGCCTGGACCCGGTGCTGCTGGCCCAGCGGGGCGCGGACGCGGTATTGAAGATGATCCTGATCCACGGCTTCTTCCACGCGGACCCTCACCCCGGCAACGTTTTCTTCCTGCCCGAGCACCGCATCGCCTTCATCGACTTCGGCATGGTGGGCCGCATCAGCCACGGCCGCCGCGACGAAATCGTCGATCTGCTCGCCGCCGTGGCCAACCGCGACGAAGCCGGCATCATCGACGTGCTGATCGAATGGACCGGCAACACTCCGGTCAACGAACGCCAATTCGCCCACGATGTGGGCGAATTCCTGTTTCAGTACGAACACGTGCCCCTCAAGGGCATCAACATCAGCCAGCTGATCGCCGACATCATGGCACTGATCCGCGACCACTCCATCCTGCTGCCGCCAGACATGGCCATGCTGTTCAAGGCGCTGATCACACTGGAAGGCCTGGGCCGCCAACTGGACCCGGATTTCCAGCTCATCGCCCATATCACCCCCTTTGTGCGCGAGCTTTCCATTGCCCGCTACCACCCGGCGGCCCTGCTCAAACGCGGCCGCCACTCGCTGGGCGAAGCGCTGGCCATGCTCTCCAGCCTGCCGCGAGACCTGATGCGCATGGGCAAGGACATGCGCCACGGCAAATTCCGCGTCAACCTGGACCTGCAGCGACTGGACAGCTTCGGCCGTCAGCTGGACCGCAGCGCCAACCGGCTGACCATGGGCATCGTCACCGGCTGCCTGATCATCGGTTCCTCCATCGTAATGACCGTCAACGCCGGACCCAAACTATTCGGACTGCCCTTCTTCGGCTTCGTCGGCTTCATGCTGGCCATGTTCAACAGCGTGTGGCTGGTATGGGCCATCTGGCGCTCCGGCAAGGATTTGTGACATGAAATCAAGCAAGACCACCCTGATCGCGGCCACGCTGCTTGGCCTCGCCGCCGCGGCCAACGCCGCCGACGTCATCACTCTCAACTGGCGCGACGGCGACGAAGTGGCCGCCGCCCTGCGGCCGCAATTGCGCGAGGGCGAAAAACTGGGCGCGCTGGGCAACCAGCTAATCCTGGACGCCCCGCCCGGCCGCAGCGCGGAACTGCGCAGGCTGATCCGCCAGCTGGACGTTAAATCATCATCCCTGCTGGTGGAAGTGGCCCAGGATGGCGTGAGCCGAGAAAGCAAATCCGCGGTGCAACTGGGCGGCCAGGTGCAGGGCGGCGGCTACAGCATCAGCACCGGCAAGCCCATGACAGTACGCCCCGGCAGCCAGGTAGTGATTGCCGGCGGCGCCAGCCAGTCCAACACCCGGCTACAAGCCAGCCAGGCCTTGCGCATGCTGGACGGCAAAACCGGTTTCATCGAGATAGGCAGCAGCCGGCCGCTGCCCTGGCTGATGTTCGGCGCCGACGGCCGGCCAGTAGTGGGCGTGCGCTACCAGGACGCCGTCACCGGCTTCTACGCCCGCCCTCGGCTGCACGGCCAACGCGTGACGCTGGAACTGGCCGCCAGCCAACAAGCCTTCAACGGCCAGAACCTGGACAGCGCCAAATTGGCCACCACGGTGGAAGGCACGGTGGGAGAATGGCTGACAGTGGGGGGCATCGGCCGCGACCAAAGCGGCCAGGAAACCGTGCTCATCGGCATCAGCCGCAGCAATGTGCAGCTGGAGCGCAGCATCAAAGTGAGGGTGACGCCACAGTAAGAACCCGCTTACGATCTCGCGAGCAAGGGCGAGACAAGGCGAAAGAGGGTCTCTCTAGCCCAGCTGGCCTAGCCGGCAGGCGGCAACCAACGCGCCCAGTCCGGCATCTCGTCGCGGTCATGCTCGCGGCGCGGGCCACGGCCTGCCCGGTCACCGTCGCGCGTCACCGTGCGCGGAGAATCGTAAGCCGACGCCGGCCGCTCTAGTCTCGCTTCCAGCTGGCCGTCCCGCCAGGTCCACACCATCGCGTTCAAACGGTTGCGCTGCTGGCGCGCGCGCCAAACTCCGTCATCCGAGTTGACCGTCATAACCTCACTCTGATTGCAACTGGCGACTAGGGTCCAACTCTTGACCTGATAATCCCGCACACTCAGCAAACGATAGGCCGGCGCGCACTCCGCGTCGTCCGCGCGCAGCAGCACCACCAAGTCTCCACCCTGCTCGCTGGCGTTCATCACCCGCACCTTGCTCCAGCGCTCATCCAAGGGCACCACCAGCTGCCGGTCGTAGAACTTCAGCTCATAACGTCCGGACAAGGCCGACGAGCGCAGCACCAAGTGATTGCCAGCCAGCGGCACGTCCTGATGCACAAAAGACAAAGCCTCCTGCACATCCAGCCTACGGCTGAGCGCGCCGTCCGCGGAGCGTTGCATGGAACAAGCGGACAAGGCCAAAGGCAACAAGACCGACCAGATAAAAACGCGACAACCCGTCATGCCGGCCTTTCTCTGAGCATATTTGCTGAGCGATCGATACTACCATCAAATATTGCATTGCAAGAAAACGCAATGCGAAAGAAACCCAAGCCTTGCCTGTGCGATCCGGCCGGCAATAAAGCGGCCGCGCTTGAGATTACAGGCACCGGGATTGCAGAGCCCGTTCTGCACAGATCCCCTGCTCTTCACCGCAACCGGCCCCATTGCTACGCCCAATTTCCCCTGGGCTGGCTTCTTCCCCCGGCTTGAACAAGTGTTGATGCAAAACATCGCGCCGCTGGACGTGTTTGAATGTATTGACCGGCTCAACACCTACGAACTCTCGCTGCAGCAGATCTTGCGTAAAACACTGCCTCAAACTTAATACATGCACAAAGTCGGCCATGGCCGCCTTGCCCATTTCACCTCGCCACCGGCCGGCTGGTTTCAAAACTCGTTCCGGCCCAGCTTGTCCGCACGGCAACAGCCTCTCCCTCTGCGAGAGCGATCGCCTCGCGATGGCAATTCCGCAACAAGCCGCGGCTAAAACAAAGCGATCTCAGGCTAAATTTTCGCGGCAAGCGACACATCGGCCAGCCGACGGCTTAACATGGACAAACAATCCATTTTGCATAAATCGACGCCATGCAATGCCGCGTCGGCGAAAACCAAAGTAGCTCTTTTTTATTTGAGGATGATGAATATGCGCACTATATGCGTGGGCTTGTCCGCTTTGCTAGCGGCTCAATTCGCAATGGCGGACCCGATACCGGAAGAAAACGGCTTCTCCGGCAGCATCGGCCTGGGCGTGGGCGGCAACCGCGTCAAATCCAACCTCTTCAAAGGGGACAAAAACCAAAGAACCAACAGCCTGAACAGCGCGCCGGAATCCCACAACGACAGCTTCGCGCTGCCGGTGCTGAGCCTTAGCTACACCCTCGCCGCCAGCCGCACCCAGATCGTGTTCGACAGCCAAATCCACGACCCGCTGGGCATGGACGACACGCTGGAGCTGGGCGTGCGCCAGCAAGTGGGCAACAACGGCATCGTCTCCGCCGGCCTGCTCTACGGCGGCCTCAGCAAGAACACCTGGACCGACCCCTATGCCGTGGGCGTGGACCGCGACGGCACCAAGCGCAAATCCACCGGCGTGTTGCTGGGCTGGGAAAACATCATGGGCACCGGCTTCAAAGCCCAGCTTACCCAACGCAACATCAAGATAGACGACGAGCGCAGCGGCCAGAGCGTGGCCGGCCTCAGCGCGGCGGACCGCGCCACGCTGAACCGCAACGGCGACGCCACCTTGCTGAAAGCGGGCTATGAATGGGCATTCGCCCCCAATCAAACGCTGACCCCCGGCCTGACATGGGGCAAAGACAAGCTGGACGGCGGCGCGATGAGCAACAAGAGCTACGGCTTGAGCCTGGACTACGCCTACAGCAGCGACCTCAACACCTTTACCGCCAGCTTGCTCTACCGCCAGCAACGCTTCGACCAGGCCAACCCGCTGTTCAGCAATAAAAAAGCCGACAGCAAGGCCTACGCCATCGATGTCGGCTATCTGCGCCACCAGTTGTTCGACTACAAGGCGCTGTCCGGCTTCGTCAGCGCCGCCTACGGCAAATCCAACGCCGACATCAGCTTCTACGACGCTGAAATCCGCTCGTTTGGCGTGGGGCTGATTTACTCGTTTTAAACAAGCGCACCAAGCTCAACCGTTTTTGAGCTCAACCGTTTTTGAGCTCAACCGTTTTTGAGCAAGAATGGCTGCGATGTAAAAAACCCGCTTCCGCGGGTTTTTTACATTGTATTTTCCGATAAACCTTACCAGATCATACGATACCGGCACCTACCTTATCGTTTGCTCTTACAGTAGAAAGTAGACTCCCCGCCCACTTTATTAACTTCATACTCCCACTTCACAATATCAGGCGTGGCTCCATATATACCGGCAACGCCCATGCTGCCATCTTTATGAATATTGATATGCGCATTGCTGCCATCAATGCCAAAAATCAAGCTAGCCCCGTCAGAGGCATAAGGTACATTATTTACAATAACCGGATCGATGTCCAATGTAACAATGCAATTAGAGGAGCTGCCAAACTGCCGGCTGGAGATAGCAAGATTGCCTATCCCCGGATTCTGGCTTGGCCCCAGGCCTTCAGGCAAAAAAGTCCACTCTTTTTCAACCGAATACACCAATACGCTATCTAAGTTCAACAATCGCCCATCCGCGCTCACAAATCGAAATGTCGTTCTCAAAAAACTAGAATTTGCTTGGGATTCCATTTATTCATCCTTGTCAATAGAGTATAAGCCGTACCACACTCGCAACGCTGTCAGCTTTGCGCCATGCAGCCAAATCAACCTCTACTCCACTCTAGACAAAAATTTTGTAGAAGTCCCAAACACCTGCAAAAATGTCAGGATTTGTCAATCTTCAAGCATTTTGGCCAAGGCTTTCCGACTCGCTTAAACAGCTAATAACAGCAGCTCATCAAGATCAATAATTCCACCATTTACATGATGCAACACCAGGACGCCCATTGTTTTATTTTTTATTCAAAACGCAAAAAGCATCATTGCATCTCAACAAAATAAAACCCAACCATTCGCCAAATTATTTTGGCATTAATTAAGTTAAAAATAAAACTAGTGAAGCCCAAACCAATCGCCCCATCCTTCAGTGGAAAAATTTAAACCCCAACTCCCTCGCCCTCATATTCATAACAAATCTCTGCCAACTGCCTATCATTCTGAAATATTTCAACAACAACATTGTTTCGATCCGGCAGACTAGCTATTTGCACTGACAAATCATTGCTCATTTTGACGGTGCCAATAAACAACTCAACTTACTACTTGAATCATACCGTCAAACCCAGCCCACTTGGCGGCAAGGCATCCGTTCATCTGGTGAAGTATGAGTCAACAAGGTAGGCCGCATTGGCGCATCGCCTTGGCTATTACCCCGGAGTGGGCAAGTCATAGAGCTTGCCCACTCTACTTGCTACAAACTTGCGTAAAGAATGACTTGGGATTGATTGATATCTTCCGCAAGCTGCACACCTTGTCCGACAGCTTTCAACTTTTCCTGCACCCCTTCAAATTTCTTTTCAATCGTACATACAACATTTCCACTGCCATCATATTTATGCACAAGCACCACGCCTATTTTTTTATCTTTCCATTTAAACAAAGAGCCTACTGTTTTAAACTTTATCTCCACGCGAGAAAAGGGAAGCTCCAACAAAGTCTGCTCTCTCTTTAGATTCATTAGGCCTCCTTGCAAATCAAACATGGCCTTTAGAGGCTTTATGAAACACACTCAACACTCTTTCCAATCTTACGGAGATGCCCTTGTATTTTAGGGGCGCATTACAACACACATCGCTAAAATACGCTTCTTTGCCTGGGCTGAAATTGATACATTTAGTCACTTTCAACAATATTGATGTAGCACTCCAAACTTGAGTCAGCAGCAACTCAGCTATCGCAAAAGAATCGAATTAGCTATACCCATACAGCCAGCTCAACATGGCTTACGACAAAGTTTTTACCACATACTCCTTTACACTTGCCATCATCGAGACAAGCTCCGCCTTGCCAACAACGGCCTCTGTCATATTCAAGCAATCTACCACCCTCCACTGACCTTTACCTTTTTCATCATTCTTGAGTTCATAACATTTTGCACACATTACTCTGACACTTGATTTGTATTCCACAGCAAAATAAATAAAACCATGTTCCTCAATATTTTCTATTGAAACTTTATATTGAAGATTTTGTTCAAAAAAGCCCAACTCATGGCCACCATTAAAATCGTACGCCAGCAGGCGGCTAATACCGGCCAGCGCGCCAGCACTATTACCGCCCGCAAGGCTACCCGCCATCATGGTCAACACTAAAATAGTCTGCTGAAGCATCAACCAGAACGCTGCACAAGTTCTAAATCCTCCTCTTTCACTGTTAAGACGGCTAGTGATTCGCCTTCGCTGTCAACAAACTCGACTTCATACTGAGGATGTTCTGATGCAAACACCATCAAAATGGCTCCGGTTGTCCCACTCGGCACACCATCCCCGAGAGAGCAAGTTGATCTCACCACGTCATACTCAAAGAATTTTGTATTCATTTCTTGGTCGGAATAGCTGTTGTTAATCTGACGATGCCGTCATTGTTTCGAATCCACCCAAATGTCACGTCAATAACTTTGCCATTTGCTCCAGTGATGGGAATGACTTGATTAAATTTAATGCCGTGTTCAGTAACTGCCGTTTGAACTGCTGAGGCTTCATTAAAGACTACTTGTTTTGCAAGCTGGTCTGCATTGCCAGGATTAAATCCAAGAGCAGAATCAAACCACTTCGCTTTTGGACCACCAACCGGATGTTCTGCATTCAACAAATAGCGCGCCAATTTGTCATCGACACTTGCTCGGGTAGCAGCAAGCTCTACGCTACTTGCCCCTTTGGCAGCCTTTTCAGCAGCCTTGCCACCTTTTGTTGCCAACTCTACCGCTTTGTCCACTTTTTTGATAGTACCAGCACCACCTCCGCCAATGGGAAGATTCGCAGCTTGCTCACCCATCATTCGCCCGATTTGCTTACTATCTCCTGAAGCATAAGCCTGAGCCAGCTTCTCCCTATCCGCAGGTGTCATCATCCCTAACAAATACGGCCAATTCTCAGGGTTCTTCACATACTCCCATGCAGCACCAGCAGCCTGTTTTATATGAGAACTGGCTTGTTCATCGCTCAGCACGGCTTTGCCTAATGTACCCGCTGCACCAAATGCCTGTACGACCCCATCGAACACTGTCCCAACATAACCAGCCGCAACATCTTTCACATAAATACCGCCCATGCTGTCGCGAGCCAGTTGCAAGGCTTCTTCCTTTTCAGTTCCATACCAGAGTGAAGGAAGGCTTTCATTAGCCCTAATATATTCCGCACCAGCTTGTCTTACCTCCTGTCTTAGCTGATTACATTGATTGCTATTTACTCCCTCACACTTATCCAGCCCCTGATCTCTAATCTTGCTAATTGCCTCGAGCTGTTTAATTTCTTTTATACAGTTACTATCACAATTAGCTTTCGTTTTCAGATCCTCAAGGCGCTTCGCCTCTTTATGCTTAAGGTAGTTGTTCTCCACCTCATTCTTAGCCGTCTGCGCCCCAGTCAACGCCCCAGCGCTGTCCCCCCCAGCCAGCGAGCCCGCCAGGCTGCCCGCCATCGTCGTCAGCGCGGAAATGGTCTGTTTCTGGGACTCATTGAGATCCTCGACTTTTTTCCCAGGGTATAGCTGAGTTAACAGTAAGTCTGCCACGATGGGCGCCGCTGCGCCGCCCGCGGCCCCCGCCGCCGCGCTCTCGCCCTTCAACTGGGCCAGCGTCGCGCCCAACAAGGCATGCGCCATCACATTGGCTTCTTTGTTGCCGTCGGTCAGGTTTTTAACTACGCCGGCCAGGTAAGGCGCGGCGGCGCCGCTGAGGGCCGCCTGCACATTGCCGCCGGCCAGGCCTTGAAGCGCTGCGGTGGCGGCTTGCGCCGCTCTTTGGAAGTCGCTGCCGGTGCCCCACTTGTCGTTCAGCTCCTTATATTCCTTGCTCTCCGCATATGCGGGGTTCCGTCGCAACTCCTCGTTCGCCTTCATCATCATCTCAGTGGCGACGATCTGGGTGGCTTGCGCGCCAATCTGACCGATCAGCTGCGCTTCCTGCAGGCGATTGAGCTCCTTCTCCTTGTCAAAGATCGGGCTCAGGCCGTTGGCGGCGTGTTCGGCGTCGCGGCTCAGGTCTTTCAGATCTTGTTGCTGTTTGTCCTGGTCGCGGACCTTGATCGCGCCTTCGCTGACCGCGGCGTAGGTGGTGGATTCGGCGTGGCCGCTGCTGTTGCCGCCGCCCAGCACGCTGCTGGCGCCTTGGCTCATCAGCGTGCCTTTCTGCGTGCCGGTGAGGCTGCCGCCGCTGCTGAAGCCGAAGCTTTGGCTTTCCACCTTGAAGTCCGCCTGGTTGTGCTGATTGCTGAAGCCCAGCGTGCCGGTATCCAGCGTGTTTTTGTCCGCCTTGGCGGTACTGGCGATCACCGCGCCGTCCAGCTGGGTGTGGCGGCCCACCTGGATATCGAAGCCGCCCTGGCCGGCGTAGAGGCCGGTTTGCTGCTGCACGCTGACAAAGTCGCTGTCCGCCTTCTGGCGACTGCCGCTAATGGAGGCGCTGCCGTTCATGCTGCCGAAAGTGAAGCTGGCGCCGGCGGAGAGATTGCTTTGCTGGCTGTGGTAGTAGTCGCGGTCTTGCTGGCTTTGCAGCGTCAGGTTGCGGCCAATGTCCGCCACCACGGTCTTGCCGCTGGCTTGCGCGCCGGTCAGGCTGGTATCGCGGCCGCTTTGCAGGTTCAGGGTATCGCCGGCGCTGAGCACGGTTTCGTTCCAGCGGCTGCCATTGCCCTCCTCCTTGCCCTTGCCCTTGTTGGCGTTGGCGAACACGGAAATGCCCGCGCCCTGGCCTATGCCTATGCTGGCGCCCACGTTCCAGCCGCTGCTGTTGTTGCCGCCGCTCTGGCTGTCCTGGTGATGACCGGCTTGCAGTTGCAAGTCACGCGCGGCGTCCAGCGTCAGGTCCTTGCCGGCCTTGAGATGGCCGCCGGTAACGCTGATGTCCCCGTCCTGCGCCTTGCCCTGGGTATCCTTCGCGCCGCTGCCGGTGGCGGTGAGGCTGAGATTGCCGCCGGCGGTGAGCTGGCTGCCCTGGCTCTGGCTTTGCTGGCGCTGGCTGTGGGATTCGCTCTTCTGGCTGCCCACGGACAAGCTGACGCCGACAAAGCTTTGCTCTTCCGCCGGCTTCAGCATTTCCTGCTGATAGGCCTGATAGGCTTGGTAGCCGGACAGGCCGGCCTGTATGCCTTGCAGCGCGGCCAGGCGGCCGCTGGGCGCCTTGCTCAGTTCCTGCGCCTGTTGCACCGCGGTATTGGCTGCGGAGCCCACCGCTCCGGACAAGGCCACGGTCAGGCCGCTCTTGCTGGCTTCGTGCTTCTCGTCGCGCTGATAGCGGTTGGTCACGTCTTCCACGCGGATGTTCTGCGCCAGCACGTCGATGTCGCCGCCGGCGACCAGATCGGAACCCTTGATCAAGGCATTGCGGCCGGCGTCGATATTGACATTGCCCAACACACTGCCGACGGTGCTGCTGGTATGGCTGACGCTCGCTTCGCCCACTTGGTCGCGCTGCTTCTGGCTGCCGATGCTGAAGCCGATGCCGCCGCTGCTCAGCAAACCGGACTTTTTGACGCTTTCTTCATGATGGTTGGACTGGCGATTTTCAGCGGTGGCGATGCTGACGTCGCGGCCGGCGAGCAGGTCCACATCATGGGTCGCCGCCACGCTGCTGCCGGCCACGGTCAGGTCCTGTCCAGCTTGCATACGAATGCTGTCGCCGGACAGGCTGCTACCCTTGGCTGTCGTTTGCCAATTATCGGTCTTGCCCTGACTTTGCTTGCTGCTGGCCAAGCCCTTGCGGGTGCTGCTGGATTGTTCCTGGAAGCTGTAGCTTTCCTCCGCCGCGCCCACTTGGATGTCTCGGGAGGCGCTGAGCTTGAGATCGCCTTTATCGCTGGCGATATCGCTTCCCTGCACTTTGATGTCGGTATCGCGCGCCTGGATGGTCACCCCCTGCTGACCGCCGATCTGGCTGCCCTGCGCTTGCGTGTCGCGAATGGCTTGCTGGCGCTGGCTGCGGGTCTGTCCGATGTGGTTGTTTTCGTAATCGTCTATTTCCACATGGCGCGCCGTCGCGCCGATATCCACTTGCGTACCGGACAACAGTACCTGGCCCTGATCGCTGGCAACTCGGCTGCCTTGCACGCTCAGCGCCTGGCCGGCCACGGCGACCACGCCGGCTCCGCCGCTGAGCTGGCTTGCCATCAGCGTATCGGCCTGATAACGCGCCTCCACGCGAGAGCTGGCGCTATCAGCGGTGAGCTTGGTGTTGTTGGTGGTTTTGTCGGCCAATACCGACAACCGGTTGCCGGCGCTGACATTGAGCTGTCCCTTTGCCTGGGCGCTGGAGCCGGTCAACGTCAGATCCTTGCCCGCGCTCAAGTTGAGCTTGCCGCCGGATTGCAGGCTGCTGCCCTGCGCGGTCTCCCACACGCCGCTGACGGTGGCGACGCCGCTGCCACCTACGTCGGCGCCCAGCGTGGCGTCGCGGTTGCCCATGCTGCCGGCGATCAGGTCCACGCTGCCTTCCTTGCGGCTGCGCGCGGTGCCCAAGGTCAGATTGTTGCTGGCGCTGAGGCTGAGCAGTTCGGTCGCGTCGATCTTGGCGCCTTTCAAGGCGATATCCGCGCTGCTCAGGCTGATGTCGCGCCCGCTGACGGCGGCCTGACGGCCGGCGTTTTGCAGATCGGTGTCCAGCGTCAGGCTGTCCGCCAGCAGCTTGACGGTGTCGGCCTGGATCAGGCCGCCGGTGTTGCGGATCACATCGGCCTTGGCCACCAGGCTTTGGTCCGCCTGCAGCTTGCCGCTATTGCTCAGGCTGGCGGCAGACAGGCTTAGGTCCTTGCCGGCAATCACCGCGCCATCGCCGGTGAGGCCCACGGTGTTGTGCGCCAGATAGACGGTGGGCACCAATACGGTTTGCGGGCCGTTGGCGGTGTGGACGGTTTCCTTGACCATCCAGACGATGTCTTGCTGCAAGGCGGCTATCTGCGCCGGAGTCAACGCCACGCCGGTGGTGAGTCGGAAGTCCTTGGCCACGCTCACGCCCTGGTTCATCAGCGCCTTGAATTGCTCGGTGGCGTCTTCGCCGCGCAGCGATGGGCGGCCGGTTAGCGCCAGGATCTGATCACGCACCAGCTTTTGCTCGTAATAGCCGTCGCCCAGGCGCTTGTGCACGCCGGCCGGGTCGTAGTTCAACTGCTTCAGCATGTAGTCGCTGCTGACGAAGTTGCTGTACTCGGTAAAGCGGCTGTCGGTCTCTATCAGATAAGGCGCCGTGGGACTGGGGTTTTGCTGGAACAGCTGGTTGTTGGGCAGGCGGTCCAGCAAGCCGGGCTGGGCGGGGCTGCCCTTGAGCGGATGCGTTTGCGCGCGCGGCTGGGCCGTGGCCACTTGCGCGGCGACGGGGGCGCCGCCGGCCTGGGTATGGGCCAGTTTGGCGCCTTCAAGCGCCGGGCCGACGGTGGATGGGTTTTGTTCCATCTTGACTTGCTGAGCCGCCGTGCCGGCTTGCACCGCGGCCACCGCGTTATTACCGGCACTTGGGGCGATGCGTTCGCCCGCGCCCAAACTTAAGGGCAAGGCTTCTCCGCCGGATTGCACCTGGCCCAGACGACCGGCTTCCGGACCTTGGCCGCCTCTAGCTTGACCGGCGTTGGCTGCGGTTTGCGAGCCGTCCCAGGCCGCTTGCTCCGCTTGAGCGGCGGCCTTGGCCGCCTCCGCCGCGCTAACCTGGGCCGGGTTGATGGTGATGTTTTCTATGCTGGGCGCGCGCACGCTGACGCCCTGGTGGCCGGCGATGGTGGCGTCTATGGTCTGCAACGCCACCGTTTTGTCCAAGGTGTATGTGGGAAACCAGTGACGCGTGTTGCGGTCGTAGTGGTCGGTACCGGTTTCCTGAATGCGCTCGTTGACGGAATAGGCGCGGTTGATCACGCGCGCGTCTCCGCCTCCATTGTCCGCCCCGTTGATGGTGATGCCGCCATTGGCGGCAATGCGGCTGGCGTCATTCAAGAGCTGGCCGCTGATGTTCACCGTCATATTGCCGCCTGCGCTCAGGCTGGCGACCTCGCCGACGGAGATCAGTTTGTCGCGGGTCTTGGTGCCGCTGGCGGAACGGTTCCGCAAGTTGAACTTGTTATTAGGATCGACAAAGTCCAATTCCAGCGGATTGATGTGGATGGCCGGGTTCCATTGCTCGTTGCGGCCAGACCACACCTCGCGCCACACAGTGTGCTCATAAGGACAGGCCGCCCCCTGGAAGCAGCTGTAGCCTTGGTAGAAGGTCATGTCGTAGCCGCCGCTGTCGTTTTTCTTGATGGCGTTGTAGTTAACCCAACGTTCCTGAGTGCCTTGAAAGCGGACCAGAGCCTGCTTCTTGGCTTCATTCACCTGCAGGATGGTGCCGTAACGCGTCTTGGCCGCTTCAGCGTCGTTGACGGGCAGGGATTTGGTGACGGCTGACCAGTCCCAGCCACCCACGCGTTCGAACACGTCCCAATAGTAGTTGTACTTGTACCAGCTATAGTTTTCGCTTTCCGCCGCGCGCTTGATGTCGACATGAGTGCGCTGGTTGTTGAGCCGGCCAGCGCGGATGGAAACATCGCCTTCGGCCTCTATGGTGGTGGAGATGTTTTCAATCAGGTCGCCGCTGCTCAGGCTCAAGGCGCCGCCGCTGTAGATGTAGCCGCTGTCGCGGTTGCTCAGGCGGCTGCCTGCATTGAGGCTCAGGCTGCGGGTGGCGGCCAGCACCGCCTGGCCGCCGTGGTTGTCGATGACGCCGCCGTTCACCGTGACGTCGCGGCCGCTGATCATGCCGGTGTTGTCCAGCGCGGACGCGGTCAAGCTCAGTTGCTCGGCGTCCAGCCGACCCTGATTGAGCGCCTGGCCGGCGCTATTGATGTCCAACCTGCCGCCCGAGACCAGCTTGGCCCCGCTGGCGTTGCTGATGTTGGCTGCCTGCAAGCTGATGTTGCCGGCACTGGCCCAGCGTCCTTCATTATGCAGGCTACCTTTGGTGCGCAAACTCAGCGCCCCCTGGCTAGCCAGGGTGTCGCCGTCGCGGAAGACGTAGTCCTGTTGCAAGTCCAGGCTGAGGCTGGTCTGCCCCACCATATTGCCGCTCTGATTGTTCAATTGCCCGGCGTGAAGACTCAAGGCCTGACCGCTGCTGACTGCGCCGCCTTGGTTGTGCAGCTGGCTGGCGCGCAGCCGCTGGTCGCGGTCGGCGATCAGCTTGCCCTGGCGGTTGTCGATCAGGCCGCTCAGCTGCGCCTCCAGCGCGCCCGCGGTCTGCACCTGGCCGTATTGATTGTCGAAGCCGCTCAGGCCCAGCTTGATGTCGCCCAGGCTCAGCAGGCTGCCGTAGCGGTTGCCCAGCTCGCCGGCGCTCAGCGATAAAGCGCCGCGGCTGCTCAGCATACCGCTAGCGTTGTTGACCGCTGCGGCCTTCAACTGCAGGCCTTGGTCCGTGATGATCTTGCCCCGGCTATTATCCAGTGCGCCGCTCAGGCTCAGCTGCACCGCGCCGCCGCTTTGCAGCTCGCCATCTTGATTGAGCAACTGCGTCAGCTGATAGCTCGCATCGCCGCTGCTGATCAGCTTGCCGTGCTGATTGCGCAGCGCGCCGGCGCCCACGCTGATGGCCTGGCCGCTTGAGATCAGACCGCGCTGGTTGTCCAGTTCGCCGGCGCTCAGTTGCAACCCTTGATTCGCCACCAGCTTGCCGTCCTGGTTGTTCAGCAGGCCGACGCTGTTCAGCGTCATTTCGCCCAGGGTCTGCATCTTGCCGTCGCGGTTGTCCAGCGCGTCCAGCGTCAAGCTCAGACCGCGCTGGCTGGCCACCGCGCCATTCTGATTGCTCATCTGACCGGCCCGCACGGTGATGTCTTCGCCGCCGGCCAGCGTACCTTGCTGATTGCGCAGCGCGCCGCCGTCCAGCCGCATGGCGCGTTGGGCGCTGATGCGGCCCAGTTGGTTATTGATCTCGCCTTGGCTGAGCAAGGTCAGCGCGCCGCCGCTTTGCAGCTTGCCGGCGCCGTTGTCCAATTGATCCAGTTGGATCTCGCCGTCGCCCAGGCTGGTGATCCGCCCGCTCTGGTTGCTGGCGGCGCCGGTTTGCAATTTCAAGGCGGCTCGGCTGACGATATCGCCGCCGTCGTTGTTCAGGTTGCCTGCTTTCAAGCTTTGCTGCTGGTGGCTCAGCAGCAAGCCTTTCTCATTATTCAGCCGGCCGCTGGCGCTCAAGGTCAGCGCGGCCTCGCTTTCCATTGCGCCGCCGGCGTTGTCGATCTTGGCCGCTTGCGCCGTCAGGCCGGCACCGGCGCTGATATTGCCGGCCCGGTTGTCCAAGCCATCGTTGGTCGATAGCTTCAGCGCGCCACGCCCGTCGATAACGCCGCCCTGGCTATTGTCCAGTAGCTTCGCGCTGGTGTTCAGCGCGCCGCCGGACAGTAGCTTGCCGCCCTGATTGTCCAGCTTGCCGGCCTGGCTATGCAGCTCCAGTGGTTTTTGCGCGCTGATCTGGCCCTTGCGGTTCAGAATATCGCCTTGTGCTCGCAGCGCTAGTTCGCCGTTGCTATGCACCTTGCCACCAGCATTGTCCAGGCTGGCCAGTTTGAGTTCACCCTCGCCCAGGCTGAGGATTTCGCCGCCGCGGTTGCTGACAGCGCCGCTTGCCAGCGTCAAACCAGCTCGGCTGCCTATGCTGCCCTTGTCGTTATTCAGGCTGGCGACCTGCAAGCTCTGCGCTTGTTCGCTCAACAGTTTGCCGCCTTGGTTGTCCAGCGCGCCCTCTACCTTGACCACAAGCGTGGTCTTGCTTTCCAGCGCGCCGCCGGCATTGCTCAGGCCGCCGGCCTGAAGCTCCACCTCGGCTCCGCCGCGGATCCGTCCGCCGTCGTTGCCCATTTGACCGGCGCTTTTCAGCGTCAGCTTGCCGTCGCCGTCGATGACGCCGCCCTGGCCGTTGTCCAACTGCTGCGCGCTAAGCGCCAGCGTATCGCCGGCCTGCAGCTTGCCGCCGGCATTGTCTACCTTGCCGTTGAGGCTGTTCAGCGTCAGTTGCTGATCGGAGCCGATCAGGCCGCGCGCATTCTGGATGTCGCGCTGCGCCTGCAGCTGCAGTGGGCCGCCGCTAAGGATTTTGCCGCCGTCGTTCCGCAAACTTTCCAGCCGGAACTCGCCATTGCCCAAGCTGGCGATGACGCCGCCTTGGTTGCTGGCCGCGCCGGTCTGCAAGTCCAAGCCTTGCAGGCTGGTGATATCACCGCTGTTGTTGTTGACGCTGCCGGCCTTCAGGCTCAGCGCCTGCTTGCTGCGCAGCTTGCCTTGAGCATTGCTCAGCGCTTGGTCGATGACGGCGCTGACGGCGGCCTCTCCCTCCACCACACCGCCGGCGTTCTCCAGTTCTCCCGCTCGCAACGCGATGTCGGCGCCGCTGCCGATCTGGCCGCCTGCATTGTCCAGCCTGCCGGCGCTGCTCATGGTCAGCTTGCCGCCACTATCAATGACGCCGCCCTTGCTATTGTCCAGCAGCTTCGCGCTGGTATTCAGCACACCGCCGGACAGTAGTTTGCCGCCCTGGTTATCCAGCTTGCCGGCCTGGCTATGCAGCTCCAGTGGTTTCAGCGCGCTGATCTGGCCCTTGCGGTTCAGAATGTCGCCTTGCGCTCGCAGCGCTAGTTCGCCGTTGCTGTGCACCTTACCGCCGGCGTTGTCCAGGCTAGCCAGCTTGAGTTCGCCATCGCCCAGGCTGAGGATTTCGCCGCCGCGGTTGCTGCTGTCTCCGCTTTCCAGCTTCAAACTGGCGCGGCTACCAATGCTGCCCTTGTCATTGTTTAGGCTGCCGGCCTGCAAGCTCTGTGCTTGCTCGCTCAACAGCTTGCCGCCTTGGTTATTCAACACGCCGTCTGCCTTGACCACAAGCGTGGTCGTGCTTTCCAGCGCACCCCCGGCATTGCTCAGGCCGCCAGCCGTCACAGCCACCGCCGCGCCGCTGCGGATGCGCCCGCCATCGTTGCCCAGTTGACCGGCGCTGTTCAGCGTCAGCTTGCCGTCGCCGTCGATGACGCCGCCCTGGCCGTTGTTCAGCTGTTGCGCGCTAAGCGCCAGCGTGTCGCCGGCTTGCAGCTTGCCGCCCGCATTGTCTATCTTGCCGTCGCGGCTATGCAGTTCCAGTTGCTGCAGCGTGCTGACCACCCCTTGCTGGTTCAGGACGTCGCCTTGCGCCCGCACGCGCAGCTTGCCGTCGCTAAGCAGCTTGCCGTCGGCATTGTCCAGGCTGGCCAGTTGGAACTCGCCATCGCCCAGGCTGAGGATTTCGCCGCCGCGATTACTGGCCGCGCCGGTCTGCAAGCTCAAGCTCTGATGGCTGGAGATCTCCCCGCCGTCGTTGTTGACGCTGCCGGCCGTCAAGCTCAGCGCCTGCTTGCTGCGCAACTTGCCTTGAGCATTGCTCAGCGCTTGATCTACGCTGACGCTGACGGCGGCCTCCCCTTCCACCACACCGCCGGTATTTTGCAAGTCTCCCGCTTGCAGCGCGATGTCGGCGCTGCTATCGATCCGGCCGCCGGCATTATCCAACCGGCCGATGCTATCCAGCGTCAGTTTGCCTGAGGCGTTGATGATGCCGCCCTGGCGATTGTCCAATTGCCGCGCGCCGGCGTTCAGCACACCGCCGGACAGTAGTTTGCCGCCCTGGTTGTCCAGCTTGCCGGCCTGGCTATGCAGCTCCATTTGCTTCAGCGCGCTGAGCTGACCCTTGCGGTTCAGAATGTCGCCTTGCGCTCGCAGCGCTAGTTCGCCGTTGCTGTGCACCTTACCGCCGGCGTTGTCCAGGCTGGCCAGCTTGAGTTCGACATCGCCCAGGCTGAGGATTTCGCCACCGCGGTTGCTGACAGCGCCGCTTGCCAGCGTCAAGCCAGCTCGGCTGCCTATGCTGCCCTTGTCGTTATTCAGGCTGGCGACCTGCAAGCTCTGCGCTTGTTCGCTCAACAGTTTGCCGCCTTGGTTGTCCAGCGCGCCATCTACCTTAACTACAAGCGTGGTCTTGCTTTCCAGCGCACCCCCGGCATTGCTCAGGCCGCCAGCCGTCACAGCCACCGCCGCGCCGCTGCGGATGCGCCCGCCATCGTTGTCCAGTTGACCGGCGCTGTTCAGCGTCAGCTTGCCGTCGCCGTCGATGACGCCGCCCTGGGCGTTGTTCAGCTGTTGCGCGCTAAGCGCCAGCGTATCGCCGGCTTGCAGCTTGCCGCCCGCATTGTCTATTTTGCCGTCGCCACTATGCAGTTCCAGTTGCTTCAGCGTGCTGACCACCCCTTGCTGGTTCAGGACGTCGCCTTGCGCCCGCACGCGCAGCTTGCCGTCGCTAAGGACTTTGCCACCGGCATTGTCCAGGCTGGCCAGTTGGAGCTCGCCATCGCCCAGGCTGAGGATTTCGCCGCCGCGGTTGCTGGCCGCGCCGCTTGCCAGGGTCAAGCCGGCGCGGCTGCCTATGCTGCCGCCGTCGTTGGCGAAGCTGCCTGCCTTCAGTGTTTGCGCGCGGCCGCTCAGCAACTTGCCCTGGCTATTGTCCAGCAAGCCTTGGACGCTGAGCCTCAGTTCCCCCTGGCTTTCTATCGCGCCTTTGGCATTGCTCAGCGCCCCGGCGCTGACGGCGACATTGGCGCTGCCCGCCAGCAGGCCAGCCCGATTGTCCAGTAGACCGGAGGTATTCAAGACCAGGCTCCCGCCGCCGTCGACGCGCCCGCCATCGCGGTTGTCCAGGCTGCCCGCGTCCAGGCTAAAGCCCTCTGCTGCCAGCAGCTTGCCGCCACGGTTGCCTGCCGCGGCATCGATGCGCAATGTAAGGCGACGCGCGCTCTGCACGGCGCCGCCGGCATTGTCCAGGCTGCCGGCGTTCACACTCAGGCTTCCGTTGCCGCCGATCAAGCCGCCCCGATTGCTCAAACTTTGCCGCACGCTCCAGGACTGCGCCGCGTCGCTCAAGGCCAGCAACTTGCCGCCGCCGTTGTCCAATTGGCCAAGGCTCAGCGCCAGGCTGTCGGCCTCGATGCGACCGCCGCGATTGTCCAGCAGTTGGCTGATGCGGAAGTCGCCGCTGCCCTGGCCTATCTGCTCCCAAACGCCGCCCAGGTTGTTGAGCGCGGCGGCGCTGGCCTGCCACTGACCCGCTTGCAGCGTGGCCGCGTCGCTATCGATGCGGCCGCCGGCCTGGACCACCAAGCGGCCGGTGTTCACGTTGGCGCGGCTGAGACCCAGCCCGTTCTCCGCCGTCAGCGTCACGCTATCGTTGGCGCGCAGTTTGGCGTCGGCGGCGTTCATCGCCGCCGCGTTGAGGTCCAAGCTGGAACCGGCCAGCGCATGGCCGCTCAGTTGCAAGCTGTCGCCGGCTTTCAGGCTCAGGGCGCCCGTCGTGCCCACTTGTCCCTTGTCATCGCTGCCGGCCGCGAAATCGCCATTGGCGACGATGTCGCGTGCGCTGACTTTCACATCGCCGGCCGCCGCCATGGTGCCGCTCTGGCGCAAAGCGGCGTCGCCGCTCACTTCCAGCTTGCCGCGGCTGTAGCTGGCGCCTCCGTGCTCGATATTGCCGGCGGCACGGTATTGGATATCGCCGCCGTTTTGGCGGCCGTTCAGAGTCAGTTGGCCGGCGCTGTCCAGCTTCAGCTGCTCGCCGCCGCTCAGTTGTCCGCTGCTGCGCACGCCGACGCCGGCCTCGGTGGCCAGCAGGCGGATCTTGCCAGCGTACATGCCGCCCAGTTGCGCTACGTCGATGGCGAAGCCGGGCCGGCCGGCGCGGTCCGCCGCCAGGGCCTGTATGTTTTGATGATCGGCGCTGATGCGGTTGCGGCCGGCGCTGACGCTCAGCTGCGGTGCCCAGATGCCGGCCTGCACTTCCACCGCCCGCGCCATCAGTTCGGCGTATTCGGTGCTGCCGGCCTGCATGCCGGCGCCCTCAATGCGGATGACCCCGCTTTCCACGCGGTAGCCGGCCAGGCTGCCGTCCGGGTTCAATTCCGGGCGGCCGGTGGTAAGGGTCATGCGCCCGGCGTTGATGGTACCGCAGCCGTCGCAGAGAATGCCGGAAGGGTTGGCCACGATGACTTGGGCGCGGCCGCCTGCCACTTCCAGGAAACCGCGCAGCTGGCTGGGGTTAGCGCTGTTGACCTCGTTGAGAATCACCCGCGCCGGGGCGGCTGGATTGAGGTTGGGGTTACCCTGAACCCACCCGCCCAATTGTGTCTGCACGCTGGTGCCGCTGTTGTTGAGAATGGCTCCGCGCTTGTCGACGTCGAACTGGCTATATTGGTTGCGCGACACCCCGGCGGCGCTGGGCGCCTGAATGTTCACCTGCGGCAGACCGTTGGCAGTATTGATCACGTTGGGCCGCTGGGCCGCTGGCGCGTTCGGGTCCGCCACGATGCCGCCGGCCAGCGCGGATGCTCCAGCCAACGCGCACCAGCTGGCCCAAACAATGCCGCGCAAGGTCACACCCAAGCGCCGGCTTGCCGCCACCGACGCGGCGGAGCGGCCGCCGCCCGCTCCCATCGGCTTGACGATCTCGGCGACGGCCATGATCAGGCCCCGCGCTTGATTGAAAACCAGACGATAGCAAAGACGGTTCATGTCCCACTCCCCCAAAAAATTAAGATATTCAGAATTGAATATTCAAGCTGAATCCTGACGCGGCGCCGGTTTGGAAGCCGGCGGGTTTCTGAATAGGCCAAGCGGTGAACATGTCGTAGGACAGTCGCTTGAACAAACTGCCGCGCATGCCGACTGCGCCGCCCGCCAGCTGACGGCCTATCAGCAGAGCGCTGGCTGCGCCGCTGACGCGGCCCAGATCCAGCCCCAGATACAATTCCTGGCCGCTGGGGCCCATTGCCCAGGACAACTCGTTGCGCCACAGCCAGCCGCGCTCGCTGGACAGGCTCAGATCGCCGTCGAAGCCGCGCACGGTGTAGCGACCGCCAATGACGAAGCGGTCCTGCGGCACCAGCGCGCCCTTGCTCCACTGGCCGCGCCATTGACTGTTGATCCGCAACTTTTGCGCGCCGATTTGCAGCGGCTGGTTGTAACTCAGGTCCGCAGTCACGACACTGGGACGAGAGCCGCCGCTGCCCGTTTCCTCCTCCGGCGCGGGCAAGGCGCCCAGCATGGCGGTGCCGCGCCGCCAGTTAAGGCCGGCGTCCAGCGTGGCGTCGCCCAGATAAGAACGCTGGTTCAGCCCCAGCTCCCAACCAGCGGTCTGCCGGTGCTGCAGGCGGATTTCCGTGTCTTCGACGAAGTTGCGCGATTTGCGCTGGTAGGCGCGCAGGCTGAGCGTGGTTTTGTGCGCCTGGCTGCGGAACACCACCCGCGACAAGTTCAGTTGGCTGTTCTCGCTATCGCCGCGATACAGATATTTCTCGTTGGCGCCGGCTATGGTCTGGTGGTAGCGGTAATCATTGAGAGTCAGGCCCAGTTGCCAGTAACCCAAGGGCAGCGAGTAATGCAGCGAACGGCTTTTAGAACCCAACGGATCATGCTGGAACAAGTCCTTGCCCTGGCTGTAATAGAACAGGTCATTGACGGTGAGCAGATTGTCCAGCGACAGCGTGGCGCTGCCTTGGTAGCGGCCGGTGGCGTCGCTGCCGCCGTCGTCCAGGCTCAAGGATAGGCGGATGGGCAAGGTCTCTTTCCAGGCAATCACCAGGTCGCTTTTACCATCGGCGCCCGCCGGTTCGATCTGGATATCGGCATCCGCCGTCGGCACCCGCTTGAAGTTTTCCAGCGCTTGTTCGATATCGCGCAGATTGAGCACATCCCCCGGCCGCGCCGGCAGCGCGTTTGACCAGCGCACGCGCCACGACGCCGGTTCAGCAAAGCGGATGGACTGGATGCGACCGGGAATCAACGTCAGCGTCAGCACCCCCGGCTTCAAGTCCTGCGGCGTGACCAGTACCCGGGTAGTCACATAACCCTGGGCGATCAAGGCGTTTTGCACCCGCTTCATCGCCAGGTTCACCCCTTGAGCGCCCAGGCAGCGGCCGACGGCGTCGGCGGCGGCCAAGGCCCACCTGAAGCGCTCGGCCAGTTCGCCAACCATGCGCAGTTCGTGAATGGCGAAACACGGGGCCTCGCTGGCCGGATAGTCCGCCAAAACGTCGGCCTGCCGCGGCAGACGTACATCAGGCGCCGCCGGCAGTACCTGCTCTTGCAAGGCACGCTCGCGCTCCTGCTGCAGGATCAGCGCCTGATCCGGGGAAGGATGGGTATTGGACCAGGCCCAAGAGCTATGGACGCCGGCCAAGATACAGACCAGGGCAACAGGCCAGTGTATTGATGACATATCCAGATTTCACCATCTGTCTGCTGGGTTTCAGCGCATTGACATGAAGTCCGGACCGTAGCATGACTGCCTGGGTTTGTTGTGTAGGATTTTTCCCAAAAATAATAAGAAAAATCATGATATTAAAATAAAACCCATCAAAATCAGCAATAACTAAATAGAGCTTATAGCGAGACAAGCACGCTTTTTTCAATGCGCCCTCAACCCGTCAGAATTCTTGACGCCCCGCCAGTCTGTTTAGGTTGTACAGCGCGCTGTGATCCATCTCACGGCGCCCGGCGTAGAAGCCCATAAAAACCTTTTTCAAAATGACAATCATCTGCGTTTCACTCAGAAAATCGCAGTGAAATGGTAAAAACCACTCGTTTGTGTTCGGCTTTTAATACTCCTTCCAAAACAACAAACAAAGATTGCAGCTCTTCCACGCTCAAGCGCAGGCCAGCCGCGTATAATCGCCATGGTATTTTCCGGAGCTTCGCCCATGTCTTTGCCATTCCGCCTTGCCCCCGCTCTTTTGAGTTTCGCCTGCGCCGCCGCTCTTGCCGCCGGCGTCACTACCTTCAGCCCACAGGGCGAAGTCAAAGAAGTGCAGCAGGTGCGCGCCACCTTCAACAGCAGCATGATTCCACTGGGCAATAGCGCCGCGCCGGCGCCGTTCGCCTGGAGCTGCGGCCTGAAAGCCAAGGGGCATTGGGTGGACGACAAGACCTGGGTGCTGGACGTATCCGAAACCCCGGCCGCCAATACCGACTGCCGCTTCACGCCCAAACCCGGCCTCAAGGACTTGCAAGGCAGTGTCGTGGGCGCTGGCCTGAGTTTCCGCTTCTACACCGGCGCGCCAGTGGTGGTGGAACGCTGGCCGCACAGTGGCCGCATCGAGGAAGACCAGGCCTTCGTGCTGCAATTCAACGGCGCCGGCGTGCCGGCTTCCTCCTTGTATTGCCAATCTTCCAGCCTGCCGGAACGCATCCCGGTCCAGCCCTTGCCGGCCGGGGAGCGCGCGGCGCTGCTCAAGCATCTGAAACTGGAACAACAATCCGCCAAGGTGCTGACGTTGCGCTGCGGCCAGCGGCTGGCGCCGGACAGCAAGCTCACGCTGGTGCACCAGCGCGGCGCGGCCACGCCGGACCGGCTCAATTACCAGGTGCGGCCGCCGTTCACCGCCAGCATGAGCTGCCTGCGCGAGAACGCTAAGGGCGCATGCATTCCGTTCAAGCCCATTACCCTCAACTTCAGCTCGCCGGTGCCGGAAAAACTGGCGATGGCGGTGCGCCTCAGCGGCGCCGGCGCCGAGCGCCCGCCGCAGGCGGAGGCGCGCAGCAAGGGCGAGCCGGTGGACAGCATCAGCTTTGCGCCGCCGTTCCCGCCCTTGGAAACGCTGACGCTGAAGCTGCCCAAGGAGTTTGGCGACGAGGTGGGCCGGCCGCTGGTCAACGCGGAGCGCTTCCCGCTGGCCATCAAGCTGGCCGACTACCCGCCCTTGGCCAAATTCGCCGCCGCGCCCTTTGGCATCATAGAGTCCGGCGCGGACGCGGCGCTGCCCATCACCCTGCGCGGGGTGGAGGGCGACCTCAACATCAAATCGGTGCAATTGGGCGGCCAGGCGCTGCGGCTGAACAAGGACCAGGACATGATGACCTGGCTGGCCAAGGTATTGCGCTATCACGAAAGCTATCTGCCCGCAGGCAAGGACAAGACCATAGAAAGCCGGCGCCTGTCCCTGCTGGCCAAGGAAAAGGCCGCTCAGCCGCTGAAGCTGCCCAGCCAGCCGGACAAACAGGGGAAATGGCCGTTTGAAGTGGTGGGCATCCCCCTGCCCAAGCCCGGCCTCTACGTAGTGGAAGTATCCTCGCGGCTGCTGGGCAAATCGCTGCTGGCCAGCTCCAAGCCCATGTATGTGCGCACCGCCGCGCTGGTCACCAATATGGCGGTGCACTTTAAAAGCTCCAAGGAAAACGCCGCGGTGTGGGTGACCACGCTGGACAAGGGCAAGCCGGTGCCGGCCGCCCGCGTCAACATCTACGATTGCAAGGGCAACGCGCTGTGGTCCGGCAAAACCGACGCAAAGGGGGTGGCCACGGTCAAATCCGTGCTGCCGGCCGGCAACTGCGACAACGAGGAGCTGTCCGGCCTGTTCATCACCGCCGCCGCCAAGGACGCCAACGGCAACGACGACGTGTCCTTCGTCCGTTCCAGCTGGAACCGCGGCATCGAATCCTGGCGTTTCCCCTTCCCCACCCAGTGGAGCGACAGCCCCAACATCCTAGCCCACACCATCCTGGATCGCGCGCTGTTCCGCGCCGGTGAAACCGTGTCGATGAAGCATCTGCTGCGCACTCAGGTCAGCCGCGGCCTGGCCCAGCTCAAGCCCGGCCAGCTGCCGCAGCAACTGCGCATCGTCCACGACGGCAGCGGCGACGAAATCAGCCTGCCGCTAAGCTGGCGCAACGGCCGCTACGCGGAAAGCAGCTACGCCCTGCCCAAGGAAGCCAAGCTGGGCGAATACACGCTGTATCTGGAACGCAAAGGCGCGCGCGGCCCGGACGACAAGGACAAACCGTCCAGCCCGGAGCTGGACGGCTACTCGCTGCGCAGCGGCAACTTCCGGGTGGAGGAATTCCGCCTGCCCACCATGACTGGCCGCGTGTCCACAGTGAAGAACGCCGGCATCGCGCCCAAGCAATTGCCGCTCAACGTATCCCTGTCCTGGGGCAACGGCGGCCCGGCCAAGGGCTGGCCGGTGGAAGTCAGCGCCATGTTGGCCGACGCCTACCAGCGCATCAAGGGCTATGAGGATTACAGCTTCTCGCCGCCGCAGCGCCAGCGCGACCAGGCCGAATCCTCGCTGGACGGCAAAGTGCTGCTGGACAAGGCCGCGCTGCAACTGGACGCCAACGGCAACGGCAAGACCACGCTGGACAAGCTGCCCAAGCTGGACCGCCGTTATGACCTGGTCACCGAGGCCGCCTACCGCGACCCCAACGGCGAAGTGCAAACCTTGACCCGCCGCATTCCCCTGTGGCCGGCCGGCCTGCAAGTGGGCATCAGCGTGGACAGTTGGATCACCGCCGGCCGCGCCTTGCAGCTCAAGGCCGTGGTGCTGGACACCGCCGGCAAGCCGCTGGCCGGCAAGAACGTCAAAATCAGCCTGCGCGAACACCGCTACCTGTCCAGCCGCAAGCGGCTGGTGGGCGGCTTCTACGCCTGGGACCACAACGAAGAGACCGACGACAAGGGCAAGGTGTGCAGCGGCAGCACCGACGGCCGCGGCCTGATGTTCTGTGAAGTCAATCTCAAGGACGCCGGCGACATGGAGCTAATCGCCGAAGCCGCCGACGACAACGGCAACCTGGCGCAAAGCTCGCAATCCGTCTGGGTCAGCAAGCACGACGAGCTGTGGTTCGACGTGGACAACAACGACCGCATCGACATCCTGCCGGAAAAAATCAGCTACGCCCCCGGCGAAACCGCCCGTTTCCAGGTGCGCATGCCCTTCCGCAAAGCCACCGCCTGGCTGGCGATTGAACGCGAAGGCGTGATCGAAACCCGGGTGGTGGAGTTGGAAGGCAAGAACCCGGTGATCGAACTTAAGATAGAACCGGGCTGGACGCCCAACGTCTACGTTTCGGTGCTGGCGGTGCGCGGTCGCGTGCGCGAAGTGCCTTGGTACTCGTTCTTCACCTGGGGCTGGAAAACGCCGGGCGAGTGGTGGGACGCCTATTGGAACGAAGGCGGCGACTACACCCCGCCCACCAGCATGGTGGACCTGTCGCGTCCGGCCTTCAAATACGGCATTGCCGAAATCCAGGTGGGTGACGCCGCCAAACGGCTGGACGTGGCCGTGAGCCCGGTGCGCAAGAGCTACGGCATCCGCGAAACGGCCGAAGTGGCCATTCAGGTCAAGCTGCCCGGCGGCAAGCCGGCGCCGGCCGGCACCGAAGTGGCCTTCGCCGCGGTGGATGAAGCGCTGCTGGAACTGCAGCCCAACCGCAGCTGGGAACTGATGCAGGCCATGTACCAGCGCCACAGCTACGGCGTGGAAACCGCCACCGCCCAGCTGGAAGTGGTGGGCAAGCGGCATTACGGCCGCAAGTCGTTGCCGCCGGGCGGCGGCGGCGGCAAGGCGCCCACCCGCGAGCTGCTGGACACCCTGCTGCTGTGGCAGCCGCGCGTGGTGCTGGACGCCAATGGCAGCGCCCGCGTCAAAGTGCCGATCAACGACTCGCTGACCCGCTTCCGCCTGGTGGCGGTGGCCGATGTGGGCAATGACCTGTTCGGCACCGGCGAAGCCGGTTTCAACGTCACCCAGGACCTGCAACTGAGCTCCGGCATCCCGCCGCTGGCGCGCGAAGGCGACCAGTTCAGCGCCGGCGTCACCGTGCGCAACGGCGGCGACAAGCCTCTCAAGGTCAAGGTTCAGGCCGGCGCGCCCGGCCTGCCGGCGCTGCCGCCGCAGGAAGTCAGCCTGCCGGTGGGCGAGGCGCGGCTATTGAGCTGGCCGGTGACAGTGCCCAACGACGTCAAGGAACTGAAATGGAGCTTCAGCGCCCAGCAAGTGGACGGCAAGGCCGCCGACAAGCTGGCGGTGCGCCAGGAAATCGAACCGGCGGTGCCCATCACCGTGGAGCAAGCCACGCTGCAGCGCGTGGCGCCGGAGCTCGGCATCCCCGTCGCCTTGCCGCCGGGCGCCCTGCCCGGCCGCGGCGGCATCCGCGTCAGCCTGCAGGCCAAACTGGGCAATGAACTACCCGGCGTGCGCCGCTGGTTCCAGGACTACCCCTATGTCTGCCTGGAACAGCGCAGCTCGGTGGCGCTGGGCCTGGCCGACGCCAAGCGTTGGGATCAATTGATGAGCGAGCTGCCGCTATACCTGGACGGCAGCGGCCTGGCCGCCTACTTCCCGCTGGCCGAAGGCGCGCCGGACCGCGGCAGCGATATCCTCAGCAGCTATCTGCTGGCCGCCGCCCACGAAGCCGGCGTTTCCATCCCCGAAGCCCAGCGCGCGCGGCTGCTGGACGGCCTTTCCGCCTTCGTCGAAGGCCGGCTCAAACGCGATCTGCCGCTGGGCCGCCAGGACGCCGACGCCCGCCGTCTGAACGCGATGGATGCGCTGGCGCGTTACGGCCGCTTCCGTCCGGCCATGCTGGACGTGCTGGACCTCAACCCGCAGAAAATGAGTACCGCCATGTTAGTGGACTGGCTGGCGCTGCTTAACCGCGCCGTCGACATCCCGCAGCGCGCCGCGCGGCTGAGCGAGGCAGAAAACCTGCTGCGCGCAAGGCTCACCTACCAGGGCACCCGCATGGGCTTCAGCACCGAGGCCAGCGACAACGCCTGGTGGCTGATGGGCAACGCCGACGTCAACGCCGCCAAGCTGCTGCTGGCTGTGCGCAAGCTGCCTGGCTGGCAGGCGGACATGCCCCGCCTGCTCACCGGCCTGCTCGGCCGACAGCAAAAAGGCCATTGGGGCACCACCACCTCTAATCTATGGGGCAGCCTGGCTGTCGCGCAATTCTCGCGTCAGTTCGAAACCACGCCGGTCAGCGGCCAGACCAGCGCTGCGCTGGGCAGCGCCAAGCTGAACCTGGCTTGGCCGCAGGACGGCGTCAAGGCGCTGGGCCTGCTGCCCTGGCCTGCTGCCGGCGGCAGCCTGCAGCTCAAACACGCCGGCGGCGGCGCTCCATGGGCCACGGTCCAGGCCGAGGCCGCCATTGCGCTCAAGGCTCCGCGCTACGCCGGCTACAGCATCAAGAAAACGCTAAGCCCGGTCAGCCAGAAAACCAACGGCCAGTACCAACCCGGCGATGTGGTCAAGGTCACGCTGGAGATCCAGGCGCAAAGCGATATGACCTGGGTGGTGGTCAACGACCCGATCCCAGCCGGCGCCACCATCCTGGGTTCCGGCCTGGGCCGGGATTCGGCGATCAACGCCAAGGCGGACAACGACGGCGACCCCGCCGACTATGTGGAGCGCCGCTTCTCCGGCTACCGCGCCTACTACGGCTACGTGCCGCGCGGCAGTCTTAAAACCAGCTACACCATGCGTCTGAACAACCCCGGCGCCTTCAAACTGCCGCCGACGCGGGTGGAAGCGCTGTACGCGCCTGACGTGTTCGGCATGTTGCCAAATAGCGTATTCCATGTAGGGAAAGGGGAAAATTAAGGCAGCGCCCCCTCTGTGGCCAAAATTAAAGAGGGGGCAGCAAGTGCGCAGTGCGCAATTTCTTAGACCCGCTAACAAAACCTCTTGATGTCAGATGCGTATGCCCGCATTTGGCGAAGATGAAACGGAAAGTCGTCAGTCAGAAGCTCTGGAAGTCATTGCAACCACTACTTCCTCCACCACCGCGTTCCCGCCGGGGTGGGCGGCCGCGGTTGGATGATTTTGCCGCCCTCAACGGCATCTTGTTTGTTCTCACTACCGGCATTCCTTGGGAGGACCTCCCACAGGAACTCGGTTTTGGCAGCGGTATGACCTGCTGGCGAAGACTGCGCGATTGGCAAGCGCTAGGCATTTGGGACCGCCTACACCTAGCCCTGCTGATACAACTGCGCCAACAC
>NZ_JONK01000006.1 GCF_000711885.1 Chromobacterium haemolyticum DSM 19808 | reverse complement strand
TCCAACCGCGGCCGCCCACCCCGGCGGGAACGCGGTGGTGGAGGAAGTAGTGGTTGCAATGACTTCCAGAGCTTCTGACTGACGACTTTCCGTTTCATCTTCGCCAAATGCGGGCATACGCATCTGACATCAAGAGGTTTTGTTAGCGGGTCTAAGCGATATTGGCAGTATTTCATTTGAATTGATTTAAAAAGAGACGTAGATTCGAAATCAAACGCATGTTTCATTGGGGTGGGCCCGGCTGGCAGGCCGGCTCAGCCCGCGGAGCATGGGTTGTCTGGAAAGACGGTTTTGGACCGAATCTGCTTGTTCTCTGAATGAACGGGACTCAAATCATGAAGAAAAAAATAAATTTCGGCTTATCGGTAACGGGGAAAGTCGCCGCGGCGCTGACACTGGCGTTTTGGGCGGTGGAGGCCGCGATGGCGGCCGGCATCGTTGCCGGGGGCAACGGCGCGCAGCCGCAAGTGAGCAACGCCGCCAACGGCGCGGCGGTGGTCAATATCGTGGCGCCCAGCGCCGCGGGCCTGTCGCATAACCAGTACCAGAATTTCAACGTCGGCAAACCGGGCGCGGTGTTCAACAACTCCGCCGTTGGCGGGCAGTCGCAATTGGCCGGCCAGCTGGGCGCCAACGCGCTGCTGGGCGGACGCGAAGCCAGCGTGATCTTGAACGAGGTGATCAGCCGCAATCCGTCCTTGCTGTTGGGCAAGCAGGAAGTGTTCGGCAAGGCCGCCGACTATGTGCTGGCCAACCCCAACGGCATCACGTGCAGCGGCTGCGGCTTTATCAACACCCCGCGCGCATCGCTGCTGGTGGGCAACGCCAATATCGAGAACGGGGCCATCGCCTCCCTGCAGGCGGCGATGAACGGCAACGCGCTCACCGTTAACGGCGCCGGTCTGAGCGGCGTCAATGTGTTGGATTTGATCGCGCCGCGCATTGATGTGCGCGGCAATGTGGCCGCGCGCGAGCAGCTTAATGTCCGCGCCGGCTTCAACCTGGTGGATTACCAAGGCAAGGACGCCAAGGTGCTGCGCAGCGACAAGGCGCCTGAGGGCGTGGGCTCGCTGGATAGTGTGTTTCTGGGCGCGATGCAGGCCGGCCGCATCAACATCATCAGCACCGCGGACGGCGCGGGCGTCAATGTGGGCGGCAGCCTGAACGGCGCGCAAGAAGTGTCGGTGGAGGCGCGCCATGGCAAACTGGCGCTGGAAGGCGCGCAGATCCGCGCCAGCGAAGGCAAGGTGGCTTTGGCCGCGCGGCAGATCGACAGCCGCGGCCGGGCGGAAACCTCCACCACTCAAGATAGCGGTCACGACGAAAGCTGGTTCATCTGGAAAACCGGCGAGACCAATACCGCCAGCAATAGCAGCGACACCCGCATCAAGCGCAGCGTCATCAGCGCGCGCGATGATGTGACGCTTAGCGCCGGCGACGCGGCGACCTTGGCCGCCACCGACATCAGCGGCCGCAATGTGGCGCTTAGCGGCAAGGATCTGACGCTGGATAGCCAAGTAGCGGAAAGCGCGTCCAGCAGCAGCAATCACGCCTGGAAAAATTCTTGGGCGTACAACCGCGACCAGAGTGAAACCAGTCAGCGTCAGGAAGGCGTGCGCATTCGCGCCGAGCAGGATGCCACGCTGATCGCGGCGGCGCCGGCGGCGGACAATCAGGCGGCGGACGGCGCGCAGCCGCGCGGCCAGATCGCCATCCGCGGCGGCAGCGTCAGCGCAGGCCAGGACATCCGTCTGCAGGCCGATGGCGGCGTGCGCCTGAGCGGGGTGGTGGAAACCGATACCCGCAGCGACCGGGGCAACCGCAAGAACGACGGCGCCAGCCTGGAAACGGGTTCTTGGAACAACGCGTCCACCGAACAGCGTCTGGCGCAAAGCCAGCTGCGCGCCGGGCGTGATCTGGATATCCGCGCCAGCGGCGATATCGACGCCAAGGCGGCCAAGCTGGCCGCCGGCCGCGACGCCTCCCTGGACGCGGGCGGCGCGCTCGGCCTGGGCGTGCAGCAGACGACAAACCAGAATAGCCTGCGCAACGACCAGGTTTACTGGGGCGGCATCGGCGGCGGAGGCAACCGCGACAACGGCAAGACCGATACCGTCAACACAGGCAGCGATCTGACCGCCGGCGGCAAGCTGACGCTGCGCGGCGACAGCGTGGCTATCGCCGGCAGCCGCGCCCGCGGCGAGCAGAATGCGGTGGCGGTGAGCCGCAACGGCGACATCAGCATTGATAGCGTGGTCAACCAATCGCAAACCCGCACCGATCAGCGCAGCGGTACCGCTTTCAACATCACCAAGAGCAGCAGCAAGGGCAATGCCAGCCAACAGCAAGCGGTTAACGCCGAGCTGAAGTCCGACACCAATCTGACCATCCAGTCCGCCAAGGACGTGGCGATCAGCGGCAGCCAGGTGCGAGCCGGCGGCCAATTGAACGTGACCGCCAACGGCGACATCAAGGTGGCGGCGTCGCAGACCCGCGACACGGTAGAGAGCAAGGACACCGAGCTGGCGTTGCGCGGCGTTGGCGAAATCACCGGGGACAAGCAGTACCGCGGCGGCGTGCGCATTGAGCACAGCAGCAGCAGCGTGGACCGCGACGCGACCCAGAACCAGGCGGCGACGCTGTCCGGCGACAAGGTGGCGCTCAACGCCCAGGGCGATCTGACGGTGACCGGTTCCAAACTGAACGCCGGCGCCGGCGGCGCGGCCCTCAGCGGTCAGAACGTCAGCTTGAACGCGGCGCAGGACACCGTGAAGGAAAGCAAGAGCAGCAGCGTCACCGGCGGCGGCATCTATATCGACGCAGGCCTGGACAAGACCGGCGTGGCGCTGGGCGTGGACCAGAAGAACAGCCGTAGTCAGTCCGAGAGCAGTACCGCCCAGGTCAGCGCCATCAGTTCCAAGGGCGGCGTCAGCATCGTAGCCGGAAACGGCGACGGCGAAATCCGCAATCAGGGCACCCAGGTGAAGGCTGACGGCGACATCAAGCTGGCCGGCGGCCGCATTGACAACCAGGCGGCCAATAGCACTCAGAAGACCACGACCGACAGTAGCCACTGGGGGGTGGAAGTGGGCGTCAACGCCGATTACGGCGGCGTGACCCGTCCGTTGGTGGCGGCTGGTGAAAAAGTAGCCAAGGGCGATGTGATCGGCGCGGCGGGCGCGGTCGGCGACCTGGGCGCGCCCAATCTGGGCGTGGACCTTGGCGTCAAGGCTGGCGTCGGCACGGAAACCCGCCAGTCCAGCACCGCGCAGGCCAGCAGCCTGAGCGGCGGCAACGTCAAGGTGGACGCCAAGGGCGGGCTCACGGACCAGGGGACCCAGTACCAGGCCGGCAACACGGTGGAGATCAAGGCGGACAGCCATCAGTTCACCGCCGCGGCCAATACCCAGAGCCAGAGCGGCAGCAAGACCGAGGCGGATGTGGGCGTGCGCGTCTACACCACCACCGGCGAGGACGTGAACGTCAAGGCGGCAGGAAGCGGCAGCACGGTGACCAGCGCTTCGTCCAGCTCCACCGCGGTGACCGGCGGCATCCGCGCCGGCAACGGCGTCAAGGTGGAGGTGGACAACAACGCCGCTTATCAGGGCGTGGCCATCGCCGGCGGCAAGGGCGCGGCCAGCGTCAACGCAGGCGGCGACCTGAGCTTCACCCAGGCGAACAACACCACTAGCAGCGAGCAGCGCACCGTGGGCGGCAAGGCCAACCTGGCCATCACCACCAGCCCGATCGAAGGCGGCGGCAAGAATGTCGGCGGCAGCGGCGGGGTGGCGGTGAACGTGGACAAGCAGCAAGCCAACTCCAGTGTCGCCGTGACCGGCGGCGTGGACGCCGATGCCGGCGTGGCATTGACGGCCGGGGGCAAGCTGGCCCTGCAGGGCGACAAGATCGCCAGCCGCGGCGACGTGGCGCTGAAGGGCGACAAGGTGGAGTTCAAGGCCGCCGAATCCAGCGCCGACAAATCCGGCAGCCAGTGGGGCTTCGACGTCAAAGCCGGCGGCAGCCAGAGCAACGGTCAAGAGAAGGCAAGCAAGGGCTTCAACGTGGGCGCCGGCGGCAATTACGCCAGCACCGACGAGTCCAGCCGCAGCCAGGCTGGCGGCAGTGTGACCAGCGGCGGCCAAGCCAGCATCGAGGCCGGCAGCGGCGGCGTCCGCCTGAGCGGCACCCAGTTGCAGGGCGACAGCGTCAAACTGGACAGCCAGGGCGATGTCCGCCTGGAGTCGGCGCAGTCCAGCAGCCAGCGCAACAACTGGAGCGTGGCCGGCAATATCGGCGGCGGCAACAAGGCCAGCAGCGATAAGGAAAACGGTCAGATCAAGCCTGACAGCACCAAGAATGTGCATGACGTCAAAGCCGGTCTGGAGGTGAAGGTGGACCAGCAGGACAAGCTGAGCAACGCCAACGCCGCCGTGACCGCCAAACAGCAAGTGGAGCTGAACGTCGAGGGCAATGCCACCCTGGCCGGCGCCAATGTCAGCGGCAAGACCGTCACCGGCCAGGTGGGCGGCCAACTGGCGCTGGAAAGCCGTCAGGATCGCGACAATAGCGTGAAGGTGGATGTGTCGTTGGGCGCCAACAGCTCCAACGGCAAGGAAGCCAGCCTGGTTGACCAGGCCGCCGACAAAGCCGGCCCGCTGAAGGACAAGGTGAAAGAGAAGGGCACCGAGCTGGTCAACGCCGCGTCCGACAAGGTGAAGGAGAAGTATGAACGCTTCGCCTTCAACAAGGGCCTGAAGGAAGACACCACTAATGCGGTGAGCTTCAACGTCAACAGTGAAACCGTCACCCTGCCCGAGCAGCCGATTTCCGGACCGGCCAAGTCCGGCACGCTGGACACTCTGGCGCGCAAAGGCGGCAACACGCTGAAGGACAAGCTGTTGAATGCCCAGGACAAGGGCACCGAGCTGAAGGCCGATGTGGACGTCAGCGTCAAACGCGACAACTCGGTGGGTACCGTCACCGGTATCGCCGGCGCCGACGGCGTGACGCTGCAAGTGGGCGGAAAGACCCAGCTGACCGGCGCGACCGTTTCGTCCGCCAACGGCAAGGTGGACCTGGGCGAATCCAAAGTGGAAACCACCGATATCGCCACTGAGCGCTACAACGGCGGCGGCGGGGTTAAGCTGAACAGCACGCCGTCCGGCATTCTGAAACAGGCTGTCAGCGACGTGACTTCCGGCAAGGCGCCGCTGATCCGTGCCGAGCATCAGAATACGTCGACCGTGGTACAAGGCGGCATTCAGAGCAAGTAAGGTGTTCGATCCAAGCGAAAACCCCCGTCAGGAAACTGGCGGGGGTTTTGTTTTGGGGCTGTTCCCTTAGAACGTGTTTCCGATCTCGCGAGCCAGGGCGAGACAAGGCGAAAACGGCGGAAAAAGCGGAATGTACACACGGTACATGAGCATTTTGAAGACGTTTTCAATGCCGTACCGCTGAAGCGTAGTAGATCGTAAACAGGTTCTCACAGGGGAATGAACTCCGTCTCCCCCGGCACCATCGGGAAGCGCTGCGCAATCCAGTCCGCGCGCGCCTGAGCCAAACGATCGCGGTTGCTGGACACGAAGTTCCAGTCCAGATAACGCGGGCTGGCCGGCGGCGTGCCACCTAGCAGCATCACCCGGCTGTCGCTAAGCGCGAGCAGTTCGCCGCCTTGACCCGTTCGCAGCAGGCCCAACTGATTGGAGCCCAGCGCGGCGCCGTCCACGTCCAACTCGCCGGAGGCGACATAGGCGGCTAGTTCGTCCACGCCTTCCGGCAGCGTCAACCGCGCGCCGGCAGGCATGACGGCGCTGGCGTAGAACACCGGCAGCGGATAGGCGACCGGCGAGAACCGGCCCCAGCCGGCGCCGATCAGCAGATTCAATTCCACCCCGGCCTGGTTCCAGCGCGGCAAATCCTCGGCCGGATAGTGGGCGAAGGCGGGGTCGCATTCTTCCAGTTCGTCCGGCAGCGCCAGCCACAGCTGCATGCCTTCCACCGCGACGCCTTGTTGGCGGATGTCGGCCGGCACCCGCTCGGAGTGGGTGATGCCGCTGCCGGCGGTCATCAGATTGACCGCGCCGGGCTTGATGCGCTGCACCGTGCCCAGGCTGTCGCGGTGCATCATCGCGCCGGAAAACAGATAGGTGACGGTGGCCAGGCCGATGTGAGGGTGGGGCCGCACATCGCCGGCGCTGCCTTCGGCGGCGAAATGGGCCGGACCCATGTGATCGAGAAACACGAAGGGGCCGACCCGGCGCGCCTGGCGGGTGGGCAACAGGCGGCGCACCGGAAAGCCGATGTCGCGGTCCAGACTGACGATGGTTTGAGTAAGCAGCGGCATGGCGGCTCCAGGCAATGAGTTGCGTTTAGGGGGTGTTCAAGTCGCTCGCGAAACTTTGAACGGGTTCTTAGGACGTGTTTACGCTCTCGCGAGCTAAGGTGAGACAAGGCGAAAACAGCTGAGGAAGCGGAGTGTACGCATGGTACATGAGCATTTCGAAGTTGTTTTCAACGCCGTATCACCGACGCGCAGCAGATCGTAAACAGGTTCTTAGAAACGTCCGTCGCGGAAATCAGCTATGGCTTCTTCCACTTGCTCGCGGGTATTCATCACAAACGGCCCCCACTGGGCGATGGGTTCGCCCAGGGGCTTGCCGGCAATCAGCAACAAGCGGCTGTCGATCTCGGCGCGAACGCTGACGCCGTTGCTGCCGTTGCGATTGTCCAGCACCGCCATCTGCCTTGCCTTGACGCCGCGTTGCTGCGCACCGACGGCGACCTCGCCCTGGTAGACGTAGATGAACGCGTTGTGGCCGGAGGGTATCTCCAGCGCCTCTTCGCCTCCGGCGTCAAGATGCAGATCCAGATAGAGCGGTTCGGTGAGCTCCCGCTCGACCGCGCCGGCCTGGCCGCGCCAACGCCCGGCGATCAGCCGCGCCGCGCCGTCGGTCGGGGCTGTTGGAATCTCGGCGGCGGGAATGTCGCGATACCACGGCGCGCACAGCTTGCGTTCCGCCGGCAGGTTCAGCCACAGCTGGAAGCCGTGCATCAGGCCGTCTTCCTGTTCCGGCAGTTCGGAATGGACGATGCCGCGGCCGGCGGTCATCCATTGCACGCCGCCAGGTCCGAGCAGGCCTTCGTTGCCGGCGTTGTCGCGGTGGCGCATGCGGCCTGCCAGCATATAGGTGACGGTTTCAAAGCCCCGGTGCGGATGGCTGGGGAAGCCGGCGATGTAATCGCCGGGATTATCGGAGCGGAATTCGTCCAGCATCAGGAATGGGTCCAGCCGTCGCTGCAGATCGGCGGTGAGCACGCGAAGCAGGCGCACGCCTGCGCCGTCGGTCACCGCTTGGCCGTCGACCAGGCGCTCCGCTTCCCGGCTGATGAAAGAGTGTTGCATGACCATGTCTCCCTGTGGGGCCGGACTCGCGTCCGGCGGTTGGCATGATCGGATTATTACGCGCCGTCATGGCGCTTGATAGCGCAAAGAATTGCGCGCCAGGTTCAAATAATTTGAAGACGGAGCGGCGGGTTTCAGCTCAAGGCGTTCTGCGGGCTTTGGTTGCGCAGGTAGTCTTCCAGGGCGTGGCCGGCGGACAGAATGTGAAAGCGGATGAATTCCGCGGCTTCATCGGCCTTGCCTTGGCGTGACAGCTCCAGCAGTTTGCTGTGTTCCTCGTGCGCCCGTTCCATGGTGCGGGTGAACAAGATCTGCATCCGGGTGTAGCGGTCGGTTTTATTGTGCAGTTGCTCGATCAGCGCCAGCGTGTTTGGCCGCTTGGCGGCTCGGTACAGCGCAAGATGGAAGCGAGAGTTCAATTCGCCCCAGTGGCGCACGTCGTTGTTGCGCAGCGCTTGTTCGAATTCGCGCAGGGTTTGCTGGGCCAGATCGTGATCGGCCTTGGTGTGACAGGGGATGGCGGCTTTGAGAACCGAGCCCTCCAGCATCGCGCGGATTTCCAGCAGCTCCAGCACGTCTTCCAGCGACAACTTGGACACCAGTGCGCCCTTGTGGTCGATGATCTGGATCAGGCCTTCGGCTTCCAGCTGGCGCAGCGCCTCGCGCACCGGCACCCGGCTGACGCCGTATTCATTGGACAGCGCCTCTTGGCGCAGTTGTTGGCCATCGGCGAATTCCCCGGAGAGAATGCGCTGGCGCAAGGATTCGGTTACGGCACTGGTGAGCGTCTGGCGCTTGATCGGCTGCATGGTGGTCATGGTGGTGGGTGTCGTCGTCAGTCAAGCGGTGTCATGCAAATGTATTCGATTATACGGAGCTTGAACTGTCAGACAAGGCCCAAAACTGACCTTATGAGTCGCAAAAATGAAAAAACCCGGCGTTTGGCCGGGTTTTTTTAAGATTTGGGGTGGATGATGGGGCTCGAACCCACGACAACAGGAATCACAATCCTGGACTCTACCAACTGAGCTACATCCACCGCCGAAAGCGGTGAGCCGACGCCATGAGGCGGCAACTTAAAATAGGGTGGGGTGGATGATGGGGCTCGAACCCACGACAACAGGAATCACAATCCTGGACTCTACCAACTGAGCTACATCCACCACTGTAAAACGACTGCATTGTACCACAACTACTTTGGCGCGCCCGACAGGACTCGAACCTGTAACCCCCGGCTTAGAAGGCCGGTGCTCTATCCGGTTGAGCTACGGGCGCTCACGTCGGGTTTTGCCTCGTCTGGTCGGGGCGGCGGGATTCGAACTCGCGACCCCCTGATCCCAAATCAGGTGCGCTACCAGGCTGCGCTACGCCCCGACGACAGAGACCGCAACTATACGGATGGCGATTTAGGCTGTCAACACCTGTTTGCAATTAAATTGCGGCCGTTCTGGGGCGCAATATTGGGCGCGTGGCGGAGGAGGTGGCAGTTCCCTTTATTTATCTTGATGTTAAGTAAGTTTTGTTGCGCGGCGGCATTTCGGAGCGGGCCGAAAAATGCGAGAATATGCGCCTTCTTTTTCAGCTTCTTTTATGGAACCGGCCCATGGCAGCACAACTGATTGACGGCAAAGCGGTAGCGGAAAAACTGATCGCCCAGGTGGGCGAGGGCGTGCAGGCGCGCCTGGCCGCGGGCAAGCGCGCCCCGGCGCTGGCGGTGATTCTGGTGGGCGAGGACCCGGCGTCCGCGGTGTACGTGGGCAGCAAGAAGCGCTCCTGCGAGAAAGCCGGCATCCGTTCCTTGGCCTACGACTTGCCGGCCGGCACCAGCCAACAGGAACTGCTGGATATCATTGATCGCTTGAACGCCGACGCGGATGTCGACGGTATTCTGGTGCAGCTGCCGCTGCCCAAGCAGATTGATCCGCAGGCGGTGATCGAGCGCATCGATCCTAAAAAGGATGTTGACGGCTTCCATCCCTACAATATGGGCCGGCTGGCGATCAAGATGCCCTTGCTGCGGCCGTGCACTCCTCGCGGCGTGATGACGCTGCTGGAAGAGTACGGCATTGATCCCAAGGGCAAGAAGGCGGTGATCGTCGGCGCCTCCAATATCGTTGGCCGTCCCCAAGCCTTGGAAATGCTGCTGGCGCGCGCCACGGTGACGGTGTGTCACAGTGCCACCGCCGATCTGGCCGCTGAAGTGGCCGCGGCCGACATCGTTGTGGCGGCAGTGGGCATTCCTAACTTCGTCAAGGGCGAATGGATCAAGCCGGGCGCGGTGGTGATCGACGTGGGCATCAACCGGCTGGACAGCGGCAAGCTGTGCGGCGACGTGGAATTCTCCTCGGCGGCCGAACGCGCCGGCTTCATCACCCCGGTGCCGGGCGGCGTGGGGCCGATGACGGTGGCCACCTTGCTGCAAAACACCTTGGATTCCGCCAATATGCATGCTTGAACGGCGCGTTCGTTCAGCCGAAAACGCCGTCGCCGCAGCCGTGGCGGCGGCGTTTTTGTTTTATCGGCGTGCTTGATGGCAAATGCTTGCAAACAAAGCGAGACGATGGCGGCCCGGCTATCGTAAAATCGACGGTTTTAGTTCGCAGTAAGCAGAATCCGATCATGAGTCAAGACAAGCAGTCGGCCACGCTGTTGATCAGCGCGCCGGACAAGAAGGGCCTGGTGGCGGCGATCGCCAATTTCCTGATGACCTACAACGCCAACATCATGCACGCGGACCAGCATCAGGACACCAGCGAAAACCTGTTCCTGATGCGGGTGCAGTGGGATGTGAACGGTTTCACCCTGCCGATGGAGAATTTCGCCGCCGCCTTCCAGCCGATTGCCGACGAGCACGCGATGAACTGGAAAGTGTCGCTGTCCACCCGCAAGCCGCGGATGGCCATCTTCGTGTCGCAGTACGAGCACTGTCTGGTGGACCTGATGCACCGCTGGCGCATCGGCGAACTGGACTGCGAGATTCCGCTGGTGATTTCCAACCACGAAACCTGCCGCAGGCTGGTGGAGTTCAACGGCATCCCTTTCCATGTGATCAAGGTCACCAAGGACAACAAGGCCGAGGCCGAGGCCGAGCAGTTCCGCTTGCTGGAAGAGGCCGGCGTGGACTTCATCGTGCTGGCTCGTTATATGCAGATTCTGTCGCACAAGTTCGTCGAGCGGTATCCGGACCGGGTGATCAACATCCATCACAGTTTCCTGCCCGCCTTCGACGGAGCCAAGCCCTACCACCGCGCTTTTGCGCGCGGGGTCAAGCTGATCGGCGCCACCAGCCACTATGTGACCGAGGATCTGGACGAAGGCCCGATCATTGAGCAGGAAGTCACCCGCATTTCCCATCGCGACGAGGTGGACGACTTAATCCAGAAAGGCCGCGATCTGGAGAAGGTGGTGCTGTCGCGCGCAGTGCGCTGGCATATGGATAACCCCGTGCTGTCCTATAACAACAAGACGGTAGTCTTTGACTGAGAGCGGACATGCGCCTGCTGATTGACGATGTGGTGGATTTGCTTCGCTTCCGGGTCAAGCCCCTGGACGAGTATCAGTATCCGCGCTGGCAGACCCTGCTGTTTCTGATCGCGCTGGGCCTGGTGGCCAGCGCGGACACGGCCGAGCTGGGCAACAACCTGACCGGGCGCATGCTGTTCATGGTGCTGTTCACCTTGGCGGAAACCCTGTGTTTCGCCAGCTTCATCGGTTTATGGCTGCGTTTTGCCAAATGGAACGGTCATGGCTCGCTGTTCGGCCTGGTGGCGGTGGCCAGCGGTCTGCAGTTCATTGAACCGCTGACCAGCTGGTTGCCGGACGACGCGGCGCTGGCGGTCAACGCGGTGCTGTCCATCTTCGGCATCCTGGTGCTGGTCAACGCGCTGGCCGTGGTGTCCGGCATTCATCGGCTGCGGGTGGCGTTGGGCGTATTGTTGTTCGCGCCGGTGGCCATGGTACTGCTGGCCGGGGCTTTGTCGCTGGGTTCTGCGGCGGGCTGGGTGGATTTGCCTGCCGGCGTGGCCGACGCTGCGCGCGGAGTAGAGGGCTCGGCGCCTGCAACCGACATCTGAATCTGAAAGATGGCTTGGAAAAGCAACAGGACATGCCTTGGCATGTCCTGTTTTGCATGGCGCGATGCGTTCAGGCAGGTTCAATCCACCTTGGCGATATAGCGGGCCAGCCCCAGCAGCGCGCGCAGTGCGTCGCCCTTGGCGGTGACCTCGCCGCGCAGCCGAGCGTAGCGGCGCAGGATGGCGCGGCCTTCGATGAACAAATCCATGTCGGTGTCCGGCGACGATACCAGCGCGATGCGTTCGATCTCTCCCTGCGGGCGCGGCTGGCCCTGCGCAATGCAGAGGTAAACCTTGTGCGCGTTGAACGGGGTGATGTGATCGAACAGGTACAGCATGGAGTTGATGCGCAAGCCGGTTTCTTCCCGCACTTCACGGATCAGCGCCTGGGAGCGCAGTTCGCCGCGGGCGGCCTTGCCGCCAGGAAGATTGTAGCGGCCGCCTTTGGCCGCAGTGACCAGCACGCCATCAGGTAGTTCGATAATGGCGGTTGCGCGCCTGGCCAAGTCCGCGGGCAGGCGCTCGTTTCTTTTTTCTTCCAAAACACTCATTCTTCAAAAAAAATTAGTTAGGGCCACTATCGAGAGTGGCCCTGGATCTTATTTATCCGATTCTAAAGCACTAGACCGATCAGTCCAATAAGCTGTGCTCATAATTTGTTCGAATATATGATCAGAATGCAATTTTTTGCAATAGTATTCGTTTTGGAAAACAGGATTGAAGTATTTGGCGCGTGCTTGCTATCTTGCTGCTTAAGTGGAGGCAAGCCGCACTCGGCGAGCCACGTATTGCGGTATCGCTACAGCGCAACAGATCGTAAACAGGCTCTTAAATCAGCTTGATCAGCAGGCCGCCCAGACCCACCAGTAGGCAGTAGTAGCCAAATGGCCGCAAGGATTCGATCTCGCTTTTTTTGAAATAACGCATCAAAAAAGCCGTGCTGGCGTAAGCGCATGCGCCGGACAACAGGCCGCAGCCCAGCAGCAGCCCCGCCGAAGCTTGGCTGTGCGCCAGTTTGGGCACTTCCAGCACGCCGGCGGCGGCGATGATGGGGGTGGCCAACAGAAAAGAGAAGCGCGCGGACGAGGCGTAATCCAGGCCGTGAGCGAGGCCGGCCACCAGGGTGGCGCCCGAGCGGGAGAAGCCGGGCAGCAAGGCCAGGGCTTGTCCGGCTCCGATCTTGATGGCGCCGGACAAGCTCAGCTTGTCCAGGTCAAGGTGGGATTGTTTCCGTTTCAGGTGATCTCCCCACAGCAGAAGCAGGCCGTTCAGGCTGAGGAAGATCAGCACCGCGGTGGCGCTGGCGAACAGCGCGCGTAGTTGTTTCTCCAACAGCAGGCCCAGCAGGCCGGCGGGAATGGTGCCCGCGATCAACAGCCACATGAGCCGGGCTTCCGGGTTGTTGGCTTTGCCTCCGGCCTTGAGGAAGCCGCCTATCAACCTCAGCCAATCGCGGCGGAAATAGAGCAGCAGAGCGGCGGCGGTGCCCAAATGCAGTACCACCATGAAGGGCAGAAAGTCCGGGCTTGTGCGGTTGATGGACCAGTGCAGCCAGTCTGGAATCAGCACGCCGTGCCCCAGGCTGCTGATGGGAAAAAGTTCGCTGACGCCTTGGATGATGGCGAACAGCAGGGCTTCGATAGGGTTCATGACGGGTCCTGTGGCGGTGGGTGAGCGGCTAGAGCCGGCCTGCTTATCAACGTAGCCGCCGCGGACTGGTTGACCGGATCCGAACCTGTCCAAAGTCTACAAGGCCTTGCCTCGCTCTTGCGCGCGACTTTGAACGGGCTCTCAGTGCTGCTGCCGGCGCTCCAGTTCCTGCTCCTCTTCCTCCAGACGCCGGCGGATGGCGGCGAAGAAGCGGTGAATGCCATGCACGGATTCTGACAGTGCGGACAGGCACTGCTCGCGTTGCGTCGGCGTCAGCGCGGGAACTTGCACTTCCGGGTCCGGATTGCGTTCGAAAGCCAGGGTCAGGATGGGCTCCAACAGCGGCGCGTGTTCCGGGTCATCGAACAGCAGGCCCCAGTCCTCGTTCAGCAACTGCATGCCTTCGGAGAAGCCCTCGGCCCAATCATTGCCGTGCAGCTCGCCGGCGGCATCCTGTTCCAGCCAGGGTTGGAAGGCGTCGTTCTCGCGCAGCGCGGCGGAGATGTCCAGCCAATGCCCCATCAATAGCTTGGCGAACTGTTCCAGCGCCTTGTCGCTGGGAAAGGCGGAGTCGTCGTCGAAGGCTTCGCCGATGATGATGGGCAGGCATTCGGTTGGCTTGATTGGTTCCGGACCGCTGAGCAGGGCGGCGAAAAAGCCGTCCAGGCGTTCCAGATTCATGCCCTGCTGCGGCAGAAAGCGGTTCAAGATGGCGGCCAGGCGTTGGTAGTCGGCGTCGGAAAGCGGGGTATGGCTCATGGCGGACCAGGGCTAGGGGGAAAAAGCCCATTATCCGCCATCTGGCGGCGAAGCGCATCGCCAGCCGCGCGGCGCTTTACAATCGCGATGCGGAGGGCTTGACGGCTCTGTTACAATTGTTGTTTTTTGACCCAACCTCTAATAGGTTTCCATCATGTTGACCGTGTATAACACCCTGACCCGCCAGAAAGAAGAGTTCAAACCCATCGAGCCCGGCAAGGTGTGTATGTACGTGTGCGGCATGACGGTGTACGACCTCTGTCATATCGGCCATGCGCGCATGCTGACGGCCTTCGACGTGATCTACCGCTGGCTGAACGCGTCCGGCTATGACGTCACTTACGTGCGCAACATCACCGATATCGAGGACAAAATCATCAAACGCGCCGCCGAGCGCGGCATTCTGCCGCAGCAACTGGTGGAAGAGACCATCGCCGAGATGCATCAGGACGCCGCGGCGCTGGGTCTGTTGCCGCCCACCTTCGAACCGCGCGCCACCCATCACGTGCCGGGCATGGTGGCCTTGATTGAAAAGCTGATCGCCAACGGCAAGGCCTACGCCGCCGACAACGGCGACGTGTATTACGCTGTGCGCGAGTTCGAGGGCTACGGCAAACTGTCCGGCCGCACCCTGGACAAGCTGCGCGCCGGCGAGCGAGTGGAAGTGGACCCGCACAAGCGCGACCCGCTGGACTTCGTGCTGTGGAAAGCCGGCAAGCCGGGCGAGCCGTCCTGGGAGAGCCCGTGGGGGCCGGGGCGTCCGGGTTGGCACATCGAGTGCTCGGTGATGAGCTGCCACCATCTGGGCGAGCATTTCGACATCCACGGCGGCGGCGAGGACCTGCAGTTCCCGCACCATGAGAACGAAATCGCCCAGTCCGAGGGCGCTCACGGTCATCAGTACGTCAATTACTGGCTGCACAACGGCTTCATCAACGTCGACGGCGAGAAAATGTCCAAATCGCTGGGCAACTTCTTCACCATTCGCGACGTGCTGGGCCATTTCGACGGCGAGGTGATCCGCTTCTTCATCGTGCGCAGCCATTACCGCAGCCCGGTGAACTACACCGATAGCATTCTCGCCGACGCCAAGCACGGCCTGACTCGGCTCTACACCGCCTTGCGCGGTCTGGAGCTGCCGGCTTCCGCCGGCATAGACTGGAAGGACCCGATCGCCGCTCGCTTCCAGGCGGCGATGAACGACGACTTCAACTCCTCTGAAGCAGTGGCGGTGCTGTTCGAGCTGGCCGGCGAAGTCAACAAGAGCCGAGATCCGCGGCTGGCGCGCCTGTTGAAGGACTTGGGCGGCGTGTTGGGCTTGCTGCAACGCGACCCGGAAGATTTTCTCAAGGGCGGCGTCAGCGCCGGCGAGTTGACGGCCGGGGAGGTGGAGGCGTTGATCCAGGCGCGCAAGGACGCGCGCGCGGCCAAAAACTGGGCCGAATCCGACCGTATCCGCGATGAATTGATCGCCAAGGGCATTGTGCTGGAGGACGGCGCGCAGGGCACCATCTGGCGTCGCGCCTGAGTGGTCGCCGCCGTGGTTGACAGTGGATTTGGCACTTGTCAAGCGGCGGCAAAGCGCGGATAATCGATAGTTTCGCAAGCAGTACAGGCAAATCCCCTGTACCCGATTTGAAAGGAAGACACATGAAAACCGATATTCACCCGAATTACAAAGATCTGACCGTTACCTGCTCCTGCGGTAGCCAGTTCGTGACCAAGTCGACCATGTCCAAGGACGCGTTCGGCATTGAAGTTTGCTCCAACTGCCACCCGTTCTACACCGGCAAGCAGAAGATCGTCGACACCGCCGGTCGCGTTGACAAGTTCAACCAAAAGTTCGGCGGCTTCTTCAAGCGCTAAGCGCGGAGCGAGTTGGACACCCAGAAAAAGGCAGCCCAGGCTGCCTTTTTCTATAAGAGTCTGTTGACGGTCTAGCGAGCAAGAGCGAGACAAGGCGAAAACGACCGAGAAAGCGGAATGTACACACGGTACATGAGCATTTCGAAGGCGTTTTCAACGGCCTATCGCCGACGCGCAGCAGATTGTAAACCGGCTCTATGATTCCGGCGCGCCGGCGGCGCAGGATCCTGGCAGATCCCCGCCGGCCGCGCGCGTATCCACATCTGCAAGGTTGAGGCCATGGCGATCCACATCGTTTATCTGTCCCACGGCGGCAAGAAATACTACGACCAGACCCGCTTTTCCGTGTTGAGCCTGTTGCACTTGCTGCTGAAGCAGCAGCGGCAGGACGTGAAGATCATGGTGTACACCGACGCGCCGGACAGCGTGCCCGCGCACCCGCTGGTCCGCACGGAGACCTTGAGCCGGGCGCAATTGCAAGCTTATCGCGGCCAGTTCGACTATGTGCACCGCATCAAGCTGGAAGTGATGTTGAAGGCGGCGCGCGAACTGGGCACCGCCGTGCTGTACGTGGACTGCGACACCCGCTGGCTGCGCGTGCCGGACGAGTTGTTCGCCCGGCTGGAAGAGGGGAAGGCCAGCTGCATGCACGTCAACGAAGGCGTGTTTGGTCCCGGCTTCTTCCCGGACTATCTCGCCGCGGTGGACAAGCACGGCGCCGAGCTGCGCAAGATGGGGGTGGCCGACGTCCGGGGCCTGGCGATGTGGAACGCCGGCGTGGTCGGCGCTTCCGCCGACATGGTGCCCTTCTTCGAAACCGCCTTGCGCGTCAACGACTTCCTGCTGCCGCGCGTGGAAGCGCGCAACTGGACCGAGCAGCTGGCCTGGTCACTGGTGGCCTGCGACGGCCGCGAGCCGCTGGCGCTGGGGGATGCACTGCACCACTACTGGAACTACAGTTACGAGGCGCCGCTCTACTTGGCGGAGGTGTTCGCCGGCATGGAACCGGGATGGGACGTGGCGCGTCAGGCCGAGTACTGCGGCGAATTCGCCTGGGACGAGTCGCGCTTGAAGACGATACAGGCCGATCCCGAACATAAACGCCAGCGCCGCCGCAACAAACTGCGCAATTCCATTTCCAAGCGCAAGGTGGATTGGCGCATTCTGATCGCCCGGCTGCGCGGCGCATTGCCGTCGGCCGATTGAAACCGTTTGAACGAGACTCATGCTCACTTATTCGGAACAATCCCAAACTCTGGCCAAGCCCACGGAAAAACCGTGGATCTTGCTGCTGTTGTGTTTCGTCTGGCTGTGGCCGGGCATCATAGGCCACGACCCATGGAAGCCGGACGAACCCTTCGTGCTGGCGGCGGTGCAGGGCATGCTGGACACCGGCAATTGGCTGTTGCCCACGGTGCAAGGCGCGCCCTATCTGGATAGCCCGCCCTTGTACTATTGGGTGGCGGCCATCATGGTCAAGCTGCTGTCTCCCTGGTTGTTGGCGCCGCACGACGCGGCGCGGCTGGCCACGCCCTTGTTCATGGCCCTGGCCTTGTTGCTGGCCGGCATGGCCGGCCGCGACCTGATCGGCCGCCGTCACGGCCGCAGCGTGGTGATGGTGCTGATAGGTTGCGTAGGCCTGGTGGAAACCGGCCATCAGCTCACCTCGGTGGTGGCCGGCTTCGCCGGTTTCGCGGCCGCCTTCTACGCCTTGTCCTTAACCCTGAGGTCGCCCGGCATGGCCGGCGCTTTACTGGGCGCGGCCAGCGCGGCGATCTTCCTCAGCGCCAGCCTGATGGAGCTGATGTTGCTGTGGATGGTGGTGTTGTTGCTGCCGGCTTTCTCCGCCTGGCGCAGCAAGCAGTATGCAATCACCGTGCTGCTGGCGCTGTTGATCGCCGCGCCCACTTCCTTGGTGTGGCCGCTGGTGCTGGCCAAGAGCCATCCGGACGCGTTCAGCCTCTGGTGGAACGACTACTCGCTGGGCCAGCTCAACGGCTTCGGCCGGGTGCAGCTGTTTCACGACTTCGGCTACTACAGCCTGAACGCCCTGTGGTTCGCGTTCCCGGCCTGGCCGCTGGCCGGCTGGACCCTGTACCGCAACCGGGAGAGGCTGGATCAGGCGCGCTTGCAACTGCCGCTGATGTTCTTCGCCGTGGTGCTGATTCTGTTGACCTTGTCCAGCCGGCCCAATATGACCTACGCAATGCCGCTGCTGCTGCCGCTGTCCTTGCTGGCGGCGGTGGAGCTGGACAACCTCAAGCGTGGCGCGGCGGCCTTCCTCAACTGGTTCGGCCTGATGACCTTCGGCTTCTTCGCTCTGCTGGTGTGGTCGGGCTGGGCGGCGATGAACTTTGGCTGGCCGCGGGGCCTGGCCGGGCGCGCCCAGTACTTCAGCCCGTATTACCAAGCCCATGTCTCCAGCTTGGCTGCGGTGTGCGCGGTGATCGCCACCCTGGTGTGGCTGTGGGCGTTGACGCGCAAACATTTGCGCGGCCGTCAGGCCATCAGCAACTGGGCGGCGGGCCTGACCCTGCTGTGGGGCTTGGGCATGACCTTGTGGCTGCCTTGGTTCGACGCCGCCAAGAGCTACCGGCCGGTGGTGGAGCGGATGATGAAGGCGCTGCCGGCCAACGCCGCCTGCGTGGCGACCGAGAGCCGCAATCAGCTGGCGCTGATCAGTTGGCGCTATTACGCCGGCTTGGATCTGGTGTCCTATCCAGCGGGCAACGCCTCGCCTTGCGACTACCAACTGGTGGTGCGCTCTGAGGACGAGGGCATTGCCGAGCCGGGCTGGGAGGTGCTGTGGTACGGCTCCCGGCCGCGCGAGCAGAACATGATGTTTGCGCTGTTGCGGCGTATTCATCCGCATTAGCAAGAAAAACCCCCGCATTTATTCATGAATGCGGGGGTTTTTCATTGACTGCGTGCCGGTTCAGCTTTGCAGTTCTTCCAGGTTCTCGAACAGCTTCAGCGCTTCCGGGTTGGCCAGCGCGGTGACGTTGCTGACCGGTTGGCCGTGGATCACGTTTTTCACCGCCAGTTCGACGATCTTGCCGCTGATGGTTTTGGGAATGTCTGAGACGGCGATGATCTTGGCCGGCACGTGGCGCGGACTGGCGCCGGTTTTGATCTGTGCCTTGATCCGCTGCTGCAGGTCTTCGTCCAGCCGCGCGCCGGCGCGCAGACGCACAAACAGCAACACGCGCTCGTCGTCCTGCCATTGCTGGCCGACGGCGATGCTCTCCAGCACCTCGTCGAAAGCCTCCACCTGGCGGTAAATTTCGGCGGTGCCGATGCGCACGCCGCCGGGGTTGAGCACTGCGTCGGAGCGGCCGTAGATGATCATGCCGTCGTGGGCGGTGAGTTCGGCGTAGTCGCCGTGGCACCAGATATTGTCGAAACGGCCGAAATAAGCCTGGCGGTACTTGCCGCCGTCGGCGTCGTTCCAGAAGCCCACCGGCATTGACGGGAAGGGGCGGGTGCACACCAGTTCGCCCTTCTCGCCGCGCACCGGGCGGCCGTACTCGTTGTAGATGTCCACCGCCATGCCCAGGCCGCGGCATTGCAGCTCGCCGCGATAGACCGGCAGGCTGGCGCAGCCCAGCGCGAAGCAGGACACGATGTCGGTGCCGCCGGACACCGAGGCCAGATTGATGTCGGTCTTGATGTTGGCGTAGACCCAGTCAAAGCTTTCCGCCACCAGCGGCGAGCCGGTGGAGAACACTGCGCGCAGCGAATCCAGTTTCCATTCCCTGGCCGGCACGATGCCGCTCTTGCGCAGGCCGTCTATGTATTTGGCCGAGGTGCCGAAGTGCGTGAAGCGCTGCCGCTCGGCATAGTCCCACAGCGTGCGGCCTTCGCCGACGAAGGGCGAGCCGTCGAACAACATCAGCGCCGCGCCGGAAGCCAGGCCGGACGCCAGCCAGTTCCACATCATCCAGCCGCAGGTGGTGAAGTAGAACAGACGGTCGCCGTGGTGCACGTCGCCGTGCAGCTGCTGTTCCTTCAGATGCTGCAGCAGGGTGCCGCCGGCGCCGTGGACGATGCACTTGGGTTTGCCGGTGGTGCCGCTGGAATACAGGATGAACAGCGGGTGCCTGAACGGCAGCCGTTCAAAGTGCAGCGCTTGCGCTTGATACGCGGCGGTGAAATCCGTCAGGGTAACGGCCTTGGGCACGTTTTCCGCGAACACGCCGGTTTCGCCCAGATACGGCACCACGATGATTTGCCGAACCGAGGGCAGCGCCTCCGCCAGCGCCGCCATCTTGGCGCGGATGTCCACCGCCTTGCCGGCGTACCAGTAGCCGTCCGGGCAGAACAACAGCTTGGGCTCGGTCTGGCCGAAGCGTTCCACTGCGCCGTCCACGCCAAAGTCCGGAGAACAGCTGGTCCACACCGCGCCCAGGCTGTTGGCGGCCAGCATGGCGGCGATGGTTTCCGGCATATTGGGCATGAAGCCCGCCACGCGGTCGCCTGCCTGGATGCCGGCGCCGCGCATGGCTTGCTGCAGCAGCGACACCTGAGCGCGCAGCTCGCGCCAGCTCCAGCGCCGTTGCAGCTTGTCCTCGCCCCAGAACACCAACGCGTCGCCGTCGTCGTCGCGGCGCAGCAGGTTTTCGGCGTAGCTCAGCCGCGCTTCCGGAAAGAAACGGGCGGCCAGCATATTGTCGCCGTCGCTCAGCGCCGTCGAGCCCTTGTCGCCGATCACGCCGCAGTAGTCCCAGACCAACGACCAGAAGCGGGCCGGATCGGCCACGCTGGCGCGCCACAGCTCGGCGTAGCCGTTTAGCTTGCGGTCATAGGCCAGCTCGGCCAGCTTGGTGAAGGCGGTCAGGTGAGCGCCGGCCAGGCGGCCGGCGGGGGGGGTCCAGATGGGCGTGTCGGGGGTCATGCTTTCTCCTGATATTTTCTCCGCGCGCCGGCCCATGGACGGGCGGCGGCTTGTTATTGCTCCGGTTTGGCGGCGCGTTTGTCGGCAAAGGCGTAAGCCAGCTTGGAGGCAGGCGGTTTGCCCAGCGCGTCGGCGATGAACCAGGCCGCGTCCACCAGCGCGGCCAGATCGACGCCGGTATCGTGGCCCTCGCCGTGCAGCAGGTAAACCACGTCTTCGGTGGCGACGTTGCCGGAAGCTCCCTGAGCATAAGGGCAGCCGCCAAGGCCGGCAATAGAAGAATCGAATGTCATCATTCCTGCGCCCAAACACGCATGAATATTGCTGATCGCCATGCCATAAGTGTCGTGAAAGTGGCCGGCAAGCTGTGTGATTGGCACAGCCTTGCTCACCGCTTCCAGCATCGCCAGCACGCTGGACGGCGTGCCCACGCCTATGGTGTCGCCCAGCGATATTTCATAACAGCCCATGTCCAGCAGGCGCGCGGCCACTTCCGCCACCTTGGCCGGCGCGATGCGGCCTTCGTAAGGACAGCCGACTACGCAAGACACATAGCCGCGCACCGGCACGCCGGCCGCCTGCGCGCGCGCCATGACCGGGGCGAAGCGTTGCAGGCTTTCGGCGATGCTGGCGTTGATATTGCGCCGGCTAAAGCTTTCGCTGGCGGCGCCGAACACGGCGATTTCACGCGCGCCGGCGTCCAAGGCGGCCTCCATCCCCTGTTCATTGGGCACCAGCACGGGGTAGGAAACCGGTCCGGCCAGGTCCAGGCCGGCCAGCACCTCGGCGCTGCCGGCCATCTGCGGCACCCATTTGGGCGAGACGAAGGCGCCGGCTTCTATGCTGCGCAGGCCGCTGGCGGCCAGGCGGCGGATCAGCTCCAGTTTGACCGCGGTGGACAGCGGCTGTTTTTCGTTTTGCAGTCCGTCGCGCGGACTCACTTCCACAATCTTCACATGCGGCACTTCGGCTCTCCGTTAGCGGCGGCGCGGCTGCACCGGGATGTAGATATCCATCTGGCGTTGAGGCTGGTCCGGCGCGCAGCGTCCGTCGTAGCGCTCGAAGGTGCTCAGCGGCGCTTGTTCCCATTGTTTAGACGCCGGCAGCCAGTCCTGCATGATGTAGCGCCAGGCGGCCTGGATCGCCTGGCCGAACTCGGCGTCGCTGCCGGCCGGCTGGGTGGTGAACACCGCGCACTTGGCCGGCGGCGTGCGCCGCTGCTCGCAGCCGGGTGGCAGCGGCAAGGGCTGCGCGCATTCCATCCCTATCATATAGCCGAAGCGGCCCGTGTCCGGGTCGAAGTCGTGGATCAGCCCGTATTCGGCGGCGTCGGCGCGGCCCAGCGCCGCCAGCAGCGGCTGGCGCAGCGTGGCCGCGTATTCGCCCCAGAACTCGGGGATCTGGCGCAGGTTGTCGCCGTTCTCCATCCGGGTGGCGATGCTGTAGCCGGCCAGGTTCAAGCCGGGGTGATTGATGATGATGGGGTCCATAAGGTTCACTCCGCTTCGAAGTCGACCAGTTCGTCGCCGTCGTTGACCTGCTCGCCGGTGCCGAAATAGAAAGCCTTGACCACGCCGTCCGCCGGCGCGGGGATGGTGTGCTCCATCTTCATCGCCTCCAGGATCAGCAGCGGGTCGCCCTTGTTGAGTTTAGTGCCGGTGGCGGCCAATAGGGCGACGATGCGGCCCGGCATTGGCGCTTTCAAATGGGTTTCGCCGTGTACCTCCTCGGCGGCCACCGCCAGCGGGTCCAGCCACTGCGCCTCTAGCCGGCGGCCGGCGGCGAACAGCACTCGTTGTTGACCGCTGCGGGCGACGGCGGCTTCCAGTTGTTTGCCGTCCAGCCGCGCGCGCAGCGTTCCACCGTCCAAGCGGCCGGCGGCGGAGAAGCGGCGGCCGGCGGCTAGGATCTCGAAGCCGTCGCCCTGATGGCACAGCGTCGCAGGGTAGTCTTGGCCGTCGATGTGGAAAACGAGCTTGCGGCTGAGCGCGCCGTTGAGCCGCCAGCCGGCGGCCACCGGGTAGCAGTCGGGCGCGGTCAGCGCTTCGGCCAGGGCCAGCAGCGCCAGTTGTTCGGCGTCGGGCGCGCTTGGCGGCGGCAGCAGCGCGTCGTGATGGCGGGCAATCAGGCCGGTGTCCACCTGGCCGCCGGCGAAGCTGGCGTGCTGCACGATGCGGCGCAGGAAGGGAATATTAGTGGTGACGCCGGCCACTTGGTAGTCGGCCAAGGCCGCGTCCAGCCGCTGCAGCGCCTGGCGGCGGTCCTCGCCCCAGACGATGAGTTTGGCGATCATCGGGTCGTAGAAGGGCGAGATGCTCTCGCCGGCGGCCACGCCGGTGTCGATGCGCACGACGTCGGATTCCGCCGGCGCGCGCAAGTGATAGAGGGTGCCGGTGGCGGGCAGGAAACCCTTGTCCGGGTCTTCGGCGTAGATGCGCGCCTCGATGGCGTGGCCGTTGATGCGCAGCTGCTCTTGGCTCAAGGGCAGCGGCAGGCCGCTGGCGACGGCCAGTTGCCAGGCCACCAGGTCTTGCCCGGTGACCATCTCGGTGACCGGGTGTTCCACCTGCAGCCGGGTGTTCATTTCCATGAAGAAGAAGCGGCCGGGGCTGCCGTCGGCCAGCACTTCCATGATGAATTCCACGGTGCCGGCGCCGACATAGCCCACCGCGCTCGCGGCGGCGCAGGCGGCCGCGCCCATCGCTTCGCGGGTGGCCGGCGGCAAGTCCGGCGCAGGTGCTTCCTCCAGCACTTTCTGATGGCGGCGTTGCACGGAGCAATCGCGCTCGAACAGATACACGCATTGGCCCTGGCGATCGGCGAACACCTGGATTTCCACATGACGGGAGCGCGGCAGGTATTTCTCCACCAGCACCTTGTCGTCGCCGAAGCTGGCGCGCGCTTCGCGCTGGCAGGAGGCCAACGCCGCTTCGAAGTCCGCGGAAGCGTCCACGATGCGCATGCCCTTGCCGCCGCCTCCGGCGCTGGCTTTGATCAGCACCGGGTAGCCGATGGCGTCGGCCTGGCCGCGCAGGAAGTCCGGTTCCTGGCGCTCGCCGTGATAGCCGGGCACCAGCGGCACCCGGGCCTGTTCCATCAGCGCCTTGGCGGCGGATTTGCTGCCCATCGCGGCGATGGCGGAGGCGGGCGGGCCGATGAAGGCGATGCCCGCGGCTTCGCAGGCTGCGGCGAAGTCCTCGTTCTCGGACAAGAAGCCGTAGCCGGGGTGGATGGCTTGCGCGCCGCTGCGGCGGGCGATGTCCAGGATCAAGTCGCCGCGCAGATAGGAGTCCGCCGCCGGGGCCGGGCCCAGCCGGTAGGCTTCGTCGGCCAGTTTGACGAAGCGGGCGTCGGCGTCGGCGTCGGAATGAACGGCGACGGTGGCGATGCCGAGCGCGCGCGCGGTTTTGATCACCCTGCATGCTATCTCGCCGCGGTTGGCGATCAGTATTTTATTGAACATGGTCCGTCCCTTGTTTCTTGTTCGCGTCATGACCAGTTGGGCGGCCGTTTGTCGAAGAAAGCGGCCAGGCCCTCGCGCGCCTCGGCGCCGGCCCGCACGCTGGCGATCTGGCCGGCGGTGTCCTCCAGCAATTGATCGTCCCAGGGCGAGCCCTCGCGCAGCATGGCCAGCAAGTCCTTGGCCGAGGACAGCGCCTGCGGCGCGCCCTGGGCCAGCGCCTCGGCGATGTCGGCCACGCGCGCGTCCAGCGCCTCGGCTGGCACCACCTCGTGCACCAGGCCGATGCGCAGCGCCGTGGCGGCGTCTATGCGCTCGGCGGACAGGAAATAACGCCGCGCCTGACGCCAGCCTATCGCGTCGGCCACATAGGGGCCGATGGTGGCCGGCACCAGGCCCAGCCTCACCTCGGTCAGGCCAAACTTGGCGGCCTCGGTGGCGATGGCCACGTCGCAGACCGCCGCCAGGCCGGTGCCGCCGGCCAGCGCCGCGCCGTGGATGCGGGCGATCACCGGCTTTTTGCTGCGGTAGATACTCTTGAGCATGGCGGCCAGTCGCTGCGCGTCGGCCAGGTTCTGCTCCTCGCTGTAACCGGCGGCGCGGCGCATCCAGTCCAGATCCGCGCCGGCGGAAAAGCTCTTGCCGCGGCCGGCCAGCACGATGACGCGGCAGTCCGCCTGCAATTGCAGATGGGTGAAGGCGGCGGTCAGCTCGGCGATCAGGGTTTCGTTCATCGCGTTGTGGATGTCCGGCCGGTTCATCCAGATCGTCGCGGTCTTGCCGCTGTGTTCGATTTCAAGCGTGGTGTAGCTCATCGGTATCGCCTCTCGCCGTCACATCCGGAACACGCCGAAGCGCGTGCTTTCCACCGGGGCCGACAGGGCCGCCTCCAGCGCCAGGCTCAGCACTTCGCGGGTTTGCGCCGGGTCTATCACCCCGTCGTCCCACAGCCGCGCGCTGGCGTAATAGGGGTGGCCCTGGCGTTCGTATTGCTCGCGCACCGGTCCTTTCAGCGCTTTTTCCTGCTCGGGGCCGAAGGCGTCGCCCAGTTGTTCTTTCTTCACCTGGGCCAGCACGCCGGCCGCCTGTTCGCCACCCATCACCGAGATGCGGCTATTGGGCCACATCCACAGGAAGCGCGGCGAATAAGCGCGGCCGCACATGCCGTAGTTGCCGGCGCCGAAGCTACCGCCTATCAGCACGGTGAACTTGGGCACGCGGGCGCAGGCCACGGCGGTGACCAGCTTGGCGCCGTCCTTGGCGATGCCGCCGTTCTCGTACTTCTTGCCCACCATGAAGCCGGTGATGTTCTGCAGGAACAGCAGCGGAATGCCGCGCTGGCAGCACAGCTCGACGAAGTGCGCGCCCTTGAGCGCGGATTCGGAAAACAGGATGCCGTTGTTGGCGATGACGCCGACGCGGTAGCCGTTGAGGCGGGCGAAGCCGGTGACCAGGGTGGCGCCGTAGTTCTGCTTGAATTCGTCGAACTCGGAATCGTCCACCAGCCGGGCGATGATCTCGCGCACGTCGAAGGGTTTTTTCGGGTCCGCCGGGATCACGCCGTAGATCTCCTCGGCGGCGTAGCGCGGCGGACGCGGTTCGGCACGGTCCAGTTCGCCCTGTTTGCGCCAGTTGAGGCCGGACACGATGCGGCGGGCGATGGATAGCGCGTGGGCGTCGTTTTGCGCCAGGTGGTCGGCCACGCCGGACACGCGGGCGTGCACATCGCCGCCGCCCAGTTCTTCGGCCGTCACCACTTCGCCGGTGGCCGCCTTCACCAGCGGCGGGCCCCCCAGGAAGATGGTGCCTTGTTCCTTGACGATGACGGTTTCATCCGACATTGCCGGGACATAAGCGCCGCCGGCGGTGCAACTGCCCATTACCACCGCAATTTGCGGAATGCCGGCGGCGGATAGATTGGCCTGGTTGTAGAAGATGCGCCCGAAGTGCTCCCTGTCCGGAAACACCTCGTCCTGCAAGGGCAGGAAGGCGCCGCCGGAATCAACTAGATACACGCAGGGAAGACGGTTGTCGCGCGCGATTTCCTGGGCGCGCAAATGCTTCTTCACCGTCATCGGGTAATAGGTGCCGCCCTTCACCGTGGCGTCGTTGGCGATGATCAGGCAATCCACGCCGGCGATGCGGCCGATGCCGCTGATCAGGCCCGCGCCGGGCGCGTCGTCGTCGTACATGCCGAAGGCGGCCAGCTGGGACAGCTCCAGAAAGGGCGCGCCCGGGTCCAGCAGCAGATCGATGCGTTCGCGCGGCAGCAGCTTGCCGCGGGCGGCGTGCTTGGCGCGAGCCTTGTCGCCGCCGCCCAGCGCGGCCTTGGCCACCTTGTCGCGCAGATCGGCCACCAGCGCGCGCATCTTGTCGGCGTTGGCCTGGAAATCCGCCGCGCGCGGCGAGAGTTTGGATTCGAGGATGGGCATATCGTTTTACCTTGTCATTCGCTATCGACGAGGCGCACTGTCAAGTCTTGCTGGAGTGCGGCCGAGTGCGGCGGGAGAAAAGGCCTGAGGCAAGGCTGCGCAACGAGGCATCAGGCATTTTATCCGCCGCGACTACCGGGTTTCCGCCATCAGCTCGCGCCCAATCAACCAACGCCGAATCTCGCTGGTGCCGGCGCCGATCTCGTACAGCTTGGCGTCGCGCAGCAGGCGGCCAGTGGCGTATTCATTGATGTAGCCGTTGCCGCCCAGGCACTGGATGGCGTCCAGCGCCATCTGGGTGGCGCCTTCCGCCGCGTACAGGATGGCGCCGGCGGCGTCCTTGCGGGTCTGGCGGCCGGTTTCGCCGCGGTCCAGCGCCTGGCCCACCGCGTAGACATAGGCGCGGCTGGCGGACAGCTTGACGTACATATCCGCCAGTTTGCCCTGCATCAGCTGGAAATCGCCGATGGCCTGGCCAAACTGCTTGCGGTCGTTCAGATACGGCACCGCGATATCCATGCAGGCCTGCATGATGCCCAGCGGGCCGGCGGCCAGCACCGCGCGTTCGTAGTCCAGGCCGCTCATCAGCACCTTGACGCCGTTGCCTTCGCCGCCCAGCACATTGGCCTCCGGCACGAAACAGTTGTCGAAGAAGATGGGGTAGGTGTTGGAGCCGCGCATGCCCAGCTTGTCCAGCTTGCTGCCGTGACTGAAGCCGGCGAAGCCGCGTTCCACGATGAAGGCGGTGATGCCCTTGGCGCCGGCGTTGACGTCGGTCTTGGCGTACACCACCATCACATCCGCGTCGCCGCCGTTGGTGATCCACATTTTGCTGCCGTTGAGCAGGTAGCCGCCGTCGGCCTTGTCCGCCTTCAGCTTCATGCTGACCACGTCGGAGCCGGCGTTGGGCTCGGACATCGCCAGCGCGCCGACATGCTCGCCGGACACTAGCTTGGGCAGTAGCCGGCTTTTTTGCTCGTCGTTGCCGTTTTTGTGGATTTGGTTGACGCAGAGATTGGAGTGCGCGCCATAGGACAGGCCCACCGAGGCGGAGGCGCGGCTGATTTCTTCCATGGCGATCATATGGGCCAGATAGCCCATTTGGGTGCCGCCGTATTGCTCGTCCACCGTCACGCCCAGCAGGCCCAGATCGCCGAACTTGCGCCACAGGTCGGCCGGGAACAGGTTGTCGCGGTCGATGTCGGCGGCGCGCGGGGCGATTTCGCTTTGGGCGAAGTCGCGCGCGGTTTCGCGCAACATGTCGTAGGTGTCGCCAAAGGCGAAGCGCAGGCTGCTGTACATGGTTTCTCTCCTCTGATGGGCGCGCGTATTTCGCGTGATATGCTCTATCATTACTTACGTTTACGTAAGCGTCAACATGGCGACGACGGAAACCGGCGCGAAACCGTTATCATGGCCGGGTTTGCATGCAGAGAACAGACAATGACGATATGGGTGGACGCGGACGCCTGTCCCAAGGTGATCCGCGAAACATTGTGCCGGGCGGCGCAGCGCACCGGCGTGGAACTGGTGTTTGTCGCCAATCAGCTATTGGCGGTGCCGAAAGCGCCCAACATCCGCGCCTTGCAGGTTCCCAAGGGTTTTGACGTGGCGGACAACGAGATTGTCCGCCGCATTGCGGCGAACGATCTCTTGATCACCGGGGACATCCCCTTGGCGTCCGAGGCCTTGGGCAAGGGCGCGCAGGCGCTGAACTGGCGTGGCGACGTGTATTCGCCGGACACCATCGCCGCGCAGCTGACGATGCGGGATTTCATGGACACGCTGCGCGCCAGCGGCGTGCAGACCGAAGGCCCGCCGCCCTTGAGTCAGGCGGACCGCCAGGCTTTTGCCCGTCAGTTGGATATCTGGCTGGCCAAGCGGCGGGGCTGAGGCGGCAGCTGTTGTGGAGGAGTGGGGCGCCGCAGGCGATCCCTGCCAGGGATTCCTCCCGGTTCCCCAACAACAACGCCCCCAAGCGGGGGCGTTGCAGAGAGCGGCGCGGGAATCAGGCTTTGCCCAGATGCGGCTCGGCTTCGAATGCCTCGTCCTTGGCGGCGCCCGGCTGACGTATGGTCAGCGAGAACAACAGCGCGACGATCAATAGCGCCAGGATCAGGTGGAAGGTGGCCAGGAAACCACCGAACAGCGAGGCGACGATGGAGCCGACGATGCTGCCGATGCCGAAGCCCAGATAGATCACGCCGTAGTTCTTGGTCAGGTTGTTGAGGCCGAAGAAATCGCTGACTAGCGACGGATAGACGGTGATGGTGCCGCCGAAGCTGAAGGCGACGCAGGCGATGGCCAGGAAGAACAGGGTGGCGTTCAAGGGCACGAACAACAAGGTCAGCATGCCAGCCAGCGCGGCAATTTGGGCGATGGTGATGACCCGGATGCGCGGCATCTTGTCGGAGAGGATGCCCAGCACCAGGCGGCCGGACAGATTAGCCACCGCGATGACCGCCACGGCGTTGGCGGCGGTCAGCGCCGGCAGGTGCACATAGCTTTCGCCGATGTCCTTGGCCACGCCGATCACGTACAGGCCGCTCATGCACACGGTCAGGAACATCAGCGCCAGCATCCAGTACTGCGGCTGGCGCATCGCCTCGGCCAGCGTGTAGTCATGGTTGGCGTTCTGCTGCGCGGCGGCTTGTTGCTGCGGCGCGTCCCGCATCAGCAGGCTGCCGGCCACCACCATGGTCATGGCGATCAGGCCCCACAGTTCAAAAGTGGTTTCCAGGCTGAAGCGGGCCAGCAACGCCAGATTGATGTATTTGAAGCCCAGGCTGCCCAGGCCGTAAGCGCCGATGGCGCAGGCGGACACCAGGCCCTTGCGCTCCGGGAACCATTTGACGCAGTTGGACAGCGTCAGCAGGTAGCCGGCGCCGTCGGCCAGGCCCACCAGCACGCCGGCGCAAAGGTAAAGCATGACCAGATTATTGGCCTGGGCGGTGAGGAAGAAGCCCAGGCCCAGCATTAGGCCGGCGCCCAGGGTGACGCGCTGCACGCCGAAGCGTTCCTGCAATTTGCCGGCCAGCGAGGAGGCCACCGCCAGCGCCAGGCTCAGCAGGCCGAAGGCGAAAGCCACCTGGCTGACCGGCTCGGACAGCTTGGCGGAGAGTTGGGCGTTGAACAGGCTCCAGGTATAGACGGAGCCCAGGGCGAACTGGGTGAGGACGGTGCCGGCCAGGGTACGGTAGCGGATAGAGTTTGAGGCGTTCATGGCGCTGCTCGCTTAAAGTCATTACTGTTAGTGTGACTATAAGCCTGTGCTTATGTAGGGGGTGCGGCGGCGGCATGAGATGCAGGCGGCGCGGAATGAAGTGCAGAGGACGGCGAACCAGTTGCAGACCCTGAGAATGGGGCGTATGGGCGCTTGGCATTTACATTGCGATGCTTGCTTGCCAATGGAATTAGCGGGGGGGGGATGGACTTTCAGTTTGAGTTTGAGAGCAATGGTGTGGACGAGGGACTGCCTTTGCTCTATTTGTGGGAAATCGGCGGTCTGCGTTATATCGGGAAAGCGAGTAAGGGAAGCAGACGACCGTTGAAGCATTACTCGAGAAATGTACGCCGCTTATTAGCGGGCCTCCCATACCGGCGAAGTAAACCGGAGGGCTTTAGAAAAGTGCATCGAGCATTGCATGCCGCAGTATTACAGTCACTGCCGATCAAGCTGGTGTTGTTGAAAAATGTTGAATTGGCGCGAATCAATGAAGAAGAGCAGGCGGCAATTCGACAGTACGGTTGTGAGTTGAATCAGTAGTCGCCGCTGGCAGCCCTATTGGGCTGCTTTGGCTTTCTCGTTGGTCAAAGATGCATCAACTGCCGGAAAGCCTTGATATTGCTGCGGCTGACCGGAATCTCCGCCTTCAGGTCGTAGAGCTTGATGATGTAGGTGCTATTGAGCCAGGGCGCGATTTCGCGGATTTTGTGGATGTTGACGCAGTAGGAGCGGTGGCAGCGGAAGAAGCTGTCGGCCGGCAGGCGGGCGACGAATTCGCTGATGCTCATCGACATCACATAGCGGTCGTGCGCGGTGTAGACCAGGGTGACTTTCTCGTCGGCCTCGGCGTAGTAGATCTGTTCGCAGGGAGTGACGATGATGCTGTCGCCCTTGACCAGGTTGACGGTGCGGCTGGCGGCCGGGGCTTCGGCCGGCGCGGCGGCCGCCGCCGGCGGGGTTTGCGCTTCCAGTTTGGCCAGTAGATTGATGATGCGGGCTTCGTTGTAGGGCTTGAGGATGTAGTCGAAAGCCTCCACTTCAAATGCTTCCACCGCGAACTCCTTGTAAGCGGTGACGAAGACGATGCGCGGCGGCCGCGACGATTTGTGCAGGTTCTTGGCCAGCAGCAAGCCGTCTATGGATGGGATGTTGATGTCCAGGAACACCACGTCCACTTCGTGTTCCTGCAGGAATTTGAACGCCTCCAGCCCGTCCTCCACGCTGGCGACGATGTCGATGCGGCTGTGCTCGCGGATCAAATAGGCCAGCTCCTCGCGCGCCAGGTACTCGTCTTCCACGATCAGGGCTTTCAGCATGTCGGCTCCTCGGCGGCGGGCAGGTCGAAACAAACGGCGGTGCCGGGCTCCAGCCGGGTCAGCCGTAGGCCTTCTCCGTACAGTAGTTTGAGCCGCTGGTTGACATTGCTCAGGCCTATGCTGCGGCTGGACAGCGTGCCGGCGGCCACGCCGTCCAGCACTTCCTGGCTGACGCCGTAGCCGGTGTCGCGCACGCAGACATGGACCTTGGCGCCGTCGCGCTTGACCGCGATGCTGACCCGGCCCGGCTCCTTGCGCGGCTGGATGCCGTGCAGGATGGCGTTTTCCACCAGCGGCTGCAACAGCAGGCTGGGGATGCGCACGTGCACGTCGTCGATATCGAATTCCACCGTCAGCTTGGCGCCGAAGCGCGCCTGTTCTATCGCCACGTAGTCGCGCACTTGTTGCAGTTCTTCCTGGATGTCGATGAGCCGGTCGCCCAGCGACAGGTTGTAGCGCAGGTAGTCCGCCAGGTTGGAGATCAGCTGGCGCGCCTGCTGCGGCTGAATGCGGATCAGCGAGGAGATGGCATTCAGGGCGTTGAAGAGGAAGTGCGGGTTGATCTTGCTTTGCAGCGCGCTGAATTCCGCCTTGCGCGCCATCTCTTCCAGTTGTTTGACCCGCGACACTTCCATCTGGGTGGAGATCAACTGGGACAGGCCCACCGCCACTTCGCGCAACGGCGTGCTGATGCCGTGGCTCTTGCGGTAGAAGATTTTCAGGGTGCCGCTGACGCCGGCTTTTTCGCGCAGCGGGATGATGATCACTGAGTGGAAGTCCGCCAGGTGGTATTGCTGCAGATTGTTTTCGATGATGATCTGGTCGCCGGCGATGGCCTGGCGGGTGATGGCGCCGATGGCGGAGTGCTCGTCCATCTCGTAGTAGTCCTTGCCCAGGCCCACATAGGCCAACACGTCCGAGGTGTTGGTGATGGCCACCGCGTCGGCGTCCAACTGGTCCCGGATCACGGTGCAGACCTGGACCATGGCGTCGCGGTCCAGATTCTGGAAATAGGGCAGGGTGCGGTTGGCGATGGTCAGCGCCAGCTTGGCCTGGCGCGCGGCCAGCAGCTCTTTTTCGTCGTTGACGTCTTGCACCAGCTTGATGATCAGGCCGACGCACACGGTGCCGAAGATCATCGGGAAGGCAATGTGGCGGACGATGGGCACGCTCACCGCTGGATCGGTCAACAGCAGGATCAGGCCCATGGTCAGCCCCTCGCACAACATGCCGGCCAAAATGCCGTACAGCCACAGCCGGCTCCTGCCGGCGCGGAAGTGTATCCAGGTGGCCAGCAGGCCGGCGCAGACGCTGGAGATCAGGCAGGGCAGCGAGGTGTAGCCGTTGATGTCTATCAGGTAGCGGTGCAGGCCTGAGACGATACCGGCCGGTATGCCCACCCAGGGGCCGAACAGAATGCCGCCGGAGAGGATGGCGATGATGCGCACATTGACCAGCGAGCCGTCCACCGGAATGCCGGTATAGGTGCTGAACACGGCGAACAGGCAGAACAGCAGCGATACCGCCGCCAGTTCGGCCGGACTGTGGTCTTGTTTGCGCAGCAGATGTTGAAACGGGCGGGTGCGGGTAAGGAAGAACAGCGCCATCAACATCAGCGCCGCCCGTTCGAACACCGCCAGCAGCATGGTTTGGTTTTCTATCATGGCGTCGGGAGCGGGGCGGCCGCGCCCGGTCGGGCCAGCCTCAAGCCCTGATTTTAAGCCATGCGGGACACTTTGACCGCAGGTTGGCGCAGATTAGGCGGGCGTCATGCCGCTGGCTGCGCCAGCACCGTGCGGCAGTGGTTTTCCAGGCGGGTGATTTCTTCCAGCACCGCGTCGATGTCGCGGCGTTGCTCTTCCAGCTGGCGGCGGCGCTCCAGTACCAAGTCCAGCAGTTTTTGCGACTGGCTGGCCTCGTCGTGGGCCAGTTCATACATGTCCAGGATTTCGCGGATGTCGGACAAGGATAGACCGATGCGCTTACCGCGCAGTATCAGCTTGAGCCGGGCGCGGTCGCGGCGGTTGAATACCCGCTGGCGGCCGTCGCGCTGGGGTTCTATCAGGCCTTGTTCTTCGTAGAAGCGGATGGTGCGCAGGGTGACGTCGAAATCGCGCGCCAGGTCGGAGATGCTGAAGAATTCGGGTTCGGTCATGGTGTGTTCCAAGGCAAGCGGCGATTGTAGCTTTTTTTTAACGTGTTCTCAGCTCTAGCATGATTTACGTTTACGTAATCGTCAACTTATGGGATGAATGAAAAAAACAAAAGCGATACGTACCGTCTACCAGGAGAGAGAGATTCGATGACCCTGCCCAGCTATGTCCACGGCGCCAGCCCGCAGCCCTTGATCGGTCAGACCATCGGCCAGTTGTTTGACCAGACCTGCCGCGAGCATGCGCGCAGCGAAGCCTTGGTGGTGCGCCACCAGCAGATACGTTGGAGCTACGAGGAGCTGCGAGAGCATGTGGACCGGCTGGCCTGCGGCCTGATCCGGCTGGGGCTCAAGCCAGGCGACCGCATCGGCATCTGGTCGCAGAACAACGCCGAATGGGTGCTGACCCAGTTCGCCACCGCCAAGGCCGGGCTGATCATGGTCAACATCAACCCGGCCTACCGCCGCTCCGAGTTGGAGTACGCGCTGAGCAAGGTGGGCTGTCGCGCACTGGTCCTGTCGCCCAGCTTCAAGAGCAGCGACTACCTGGCGATGGCGGCCGATCTGCTGCCGGAGCTCGCCGTTTGCGAGCCGGGCCGGTTCAAGTCCGCCGCCATGCCGCAGCTGGAGATCGTGGTCCGCCTGGGCCAGCAGCGCACGCCGGGCATGCTCAATTTCGCCGATTTGATGGCCGTGCCGTCGGCGGAGGAGAAAGCCGGGTTGCAGCGCTTGGGCGAGACGCTGCAGTTCGACGATGTGATCAATATTCAGTTCACCTCTGGCACCACCGGCAGCCCCAAGGGCGCCACCCTCACCCATCACAACATTCTGAACAACGCCTACTTCGCCGGCGCGGCGATGGCGTTCGGCCCGGACGACCGGCTATGCATTCCCGTGCCGCTTTACCACTGCTTCGGCATGGTGCTGGGCACCTTGCTGTGTCTGACCCACGGCGCGACCATGGTGTTTCCGGCGGAGAGCTTCGACGCTCAGGAGGTGCTGTGCGCGGTGCAGGAAGAGGGGTGTACCGGCTTGCACGGGGTGCCGACAATGTTCATCTCGGTGCTGGACCGCCCGGATTTTTCCGATTACGACGTGTCCACGCTGCGCACCGGCATCATGGCCGGCAGCCCCTGTCCCATCGAGGTGATGAAGCGGGTGACCAGCCAGCTCAACATGAGCCAGGTCACCATAGGCTACGGCATGACGGAAACCAGCCCGCTGAGCTTTCAGAGCGCCACCGACACGCCGCTGGACAAGCGCGTGGCCACGGTGGGGCGCATTCACCCGCACGTGGAGGTGAAGATAGTGGACGTGGAAGGGCGCATCGTGCCGCGTGGCCAGAGCGGGGAGCTGCACACCCGCGGTTATTCGGTGATGCCGGGCTATTGGGGCGATCCGGCCAAGACCGCCGAGGCGATAGACGCCGCCGGCTGGATGCGCACCGGTGACCTGGCGGAGATGGACGCCGACGGTTACGTCAATATTGTGGGCAGGGTCAAGGACATGGTGATCCGCGGCGGCGAGAACATTTACCCGCGCGAGGTGGAGGAGTTTCTCTACCGCCATCCCAAGATTCAGGACGTGCAGGTGATTGGAGTGCCGGACGATAGATTCGGGGAGGAATTGTGCGCCTGGATCCGGTTGCGCGACGGCGAAAGTGTGAGCGCCGACGATATCCGTGCTTTTTGCCAGGGGCAAATCGCGCATTACAAGATCCCGCGTTACATCGAATTCGTCGATAGTTTCCCGATGACGATTACCGGCAAGATCCAGAAATTCATCATGCGCGAGAAGATGAAGGAGAAGTTGGGGCTGGCGGACGGCAAAACCGCCTGACTCGTCGCAAGCGATGGGAACAAAAGCCCCGGCTTGCCGGGGCTTTTTGGCTTACAATGCCGCCAGACTGATCTTTAAGCTGAGGAATCCATCATGACTACCGTATTCAACGACGCCGATCTGCTGCGTCTGGAAAACCTGCTGACCCCCTTGTCCGCCAGCGGCAGTACCATGCGCCCGGACGAAGTGCAGGGCTTTTTCGCCGCTCTGGCGTGCGGTCCGGACGCGGTGGACGCCGATTTCTGGCTGGAGGAAGTGCTGGGCGACGCGCCGGCCTTTGAGAGCGCGGACGACGCGGCTGAACTGAAAACCCTGCTGCAAAAGCTGTACGACGCCACCGCCGCCGCGCTGGCGGGCGGCAAGGAACTGGATCTGATCCTGTACGCTGAAGACGATAGCGACAGCGACGAGCCGGACTACTGGCCTTGGGCCAATGCCTTCCTCTACGCGCTGGACGTGGTGGACACCGACTGGTTCGAAGTGGCCGACGAGGACGAGGGTTTTGAAAGCCTGATGATGCCTATGCTGGTGTTGGGCGGCGCTTTCGAGCAAGAGGACGGCGAAGATCTGCTGACCTTCAGCGACGAGGAAGTGGAAGGCTACAAGGAAGAACTGCTGGAGGCCTTGGCCGCGGTTTACACTTACTGGCGCGCCAAGGAGCAGGCGCCCAGCACCGTGCGTCGCGAAGGCGATAAAGTGGGCCGCAACGATATCTGCCCCTGCGGCAGCGGCAAGAAGTACAAGGCCTGCTGCGGACGCAACTGATTTTCCGCGCACCGCGCCGGGAGCAAAAAAAGGAAGCCATTCGGCTTCCTTTTTTCATGCTGGGGCGCCTCGGCGCTTGCTGAAATTGTTAAGTACCGGGCACTGCTGCGGACTTTAGCGCGCGTTCGGCGGCCTCCCGTGCGTTGAGCCGGTCGATGTAGTCGAATACATCCAAAAGAGAGGTGGTCAGCGCCAGCACTTGCTCCAGCAGGCTGAAGAAGCCTTCCCAATAGCCTTTGGCGGCGCTGTTGTCGCTAAAGTCGATGTCCGCGGCGATTTGAGCGAGCAGATTGTGCAGACCGTCTTCGGGGTTGTCCTGCAAATACTTGATGAAATGTCCTGCGAATTCGCGGCCCAGCAAATGTGCGGCGTGTTGGTCGTCTATGGGCGGAACTTGCCAGCAATGGACGCCGCGCCGGTTGGACGCGTTGCCGGCAAACGGCAATTCCGCGCGGGATGTTGGGTCCGGGTCTGGACGGTAATGGCGGCGGGATGGGGTTTTGATCGACATGATCACCTCCGTGTAGCGGTTTTTCATTGCCACCCCCACGGCCAAGCGGAGGTGGCAGACCGAACAGGGTTGGCCGACCGGACTACACGACTCCGGCACACCCGCTAAGGTGTCCCCACCCGGCCCGCCATTGTGAGCGCGCACGAGTGCAGCGATCCAAACGCAAGACTCAAGCGCTTGTTCGCAGTGTAGTTCGCCGGACGGCCAAGTCCGGTGCCGCGAGGAACGGCACGGCAGCGATTGTGCACAGTTGCCAGCTGCCGGGTCAAGGCGCAGGCCGGGCGTTAAAAGCCCGTCAATGCTTGCTTACGCGGTCGGTATCGGCTCTGGGCGGAAAATAGCCGGCCGGCAAGCCCGGATGGGTGAGGCAATGGCAAAACGGCGCGTGCCCTCGGGAGGGGAGACGCGCCGCGTGTTTGGCGGTTAGCGCTGGGCTTAGTGATTCATCGCCGGATAGTCGGTATAACCGCGCGCGTCGCCGCCGTAGAAGGTGGCCGGGTCCGGCGGGTTCAGCGGCGCGCCGCTTTGCAGACGCTCGGCCAGATCCGGGTTGGCGATATAGCTGCGGCCGAAGGCGGCGGCGTCGATATAGCCTTGGCGGATCAGGGTTTCGGCCTTCTCGGCGGTATAGGCGCCGGCGCCTATGATCACCCCCGGGTAGCGTTGGCGCAGCGCCTGGCGGAAGCCCTCGTCCAGCACCGGGCCGCCGGCCCAGTCCGGCTCGGAAATGTGCAGGAAGGCCAATTTGCGTTTGGCCAGCTCTTCGGCCAGGTAGAGCGCCATGTCCAGTTGATCGGTGTTGCTGATGCCGTTGAAGATGCCCAGCGGCGAGATGCGGATGCCCACGTGATCGGCGTCCCATTCCGACACCACCGCGTCCACAACCTCCAGCAGGAAGCGCGCGCGGTTTTCCACGCTGCCGCCGTATTCGTCGGTGCGGACATTGGCCTGGGGCGACAGGAACTGGTCCAGCAGATAGCCGTGGGCGCCGTGGATCTCCACCAGGTCGAAACCGGCGCGGCGCGCGTTGTCGGTGGCGCGGCGGTAGTCTTCCAGGATGTCGGCTAGTTCGGAGACTTCCAGCGCGCGCGGGGTGTCGCATTGTTCGCGCACTAGGCTGCCGTCGGCGGCGCGGATATTGGTGCGGCTGTCGGCCTGGATCGCCGACGGCGCCACCGGCGCTTCGCCGTCCGGTTGCAGCGAGCGATGCGAGATGCGGCCGGTGTGCCACAGCTGCAGCGCGATCAGACCGCCCTTGGCGTGCACCGCGGCGTTGACCTTGGTCCAGGCCGCCACTTGCGCTTCGCTGTAGATGCCTGGCGCGCCGGCGTAGCCCTTGGCGGTGGGGGAGATGTGGGTGCCTTCGGCCACGATCAGGCCGGCCCCGGCGCGTTGGGCGTAATAGGTTTCCGCCAGCGCGGTGGGCACGTCGCCCGGCTCGGTGTTGCGCAGCCGGGTCAGCGGCGCCATCGCCACTCGGTTTTTCAGGGTCACGGCGCCTACGCGCAGCGGGGTGAACAGTTTGTCGGCTTGCATTGCGGTTTCCTTGGCTCTAAGCGGGAGAAAATGGGGCGGTCGCGATCACTGATCGAAGCCGAAACCCTGTTTGCGCGCCACCGGCGCGACCTGCGGGAAATACACGTTGCGGTAGTACTGCGCGGTGTTGGCGGACCAGGGCTGGCCGTCTGCGCGCTGAATGCTCTTCCAGTAATCCATGATGGCGGCGTCGTACTGCGCGATCATTGCAGGCAGTTCCGCCGCTTGGTAGCGTTCACGATGCACGAAGCTGGCGCGCGGCAGCCGCGGCTTGATCGCGCTGTCCTGATCGGCGTAGCCCAGCACCACACCCACCAGCGGGAAGGTCAGTTCCGGCAGTTCCAGCAGCTCCACCATGGCCTGCGGATCGCGGCGGATGCCGCCGATGGGCACCACGCTGAGGCCGGCGGAGCGGGCCGCGGTCATGATGTTGCCCAGCGCGATGCCGGCGTCCACCGCGCCGACGGCGAAGGCTTCCACGCTATTGTGTATCACTTGCTCGGAACCGGCTTTTTCCACGCCGATCCGGGTTTTGTAGAAGTCGGGAACAATGGCGACAAAGACCGGCGCTTGGGCGATCCACGGCTGACCGCCGGCGATCTCGGCGATTTTCCGGCGGCGTTCAGCATCCTGAACCACCACCAGCGTCACTTGCTGGCCGTTGATGGAGGTGGGGCCTTTCCAGGCGGCGTCCAGCACTGCATCCAGCACCTCGGCGGGAATGGGCTTGTCTTGGTAGCTGCGCACGCTGCGGTGCTCTTGCATCAGTTCCAGTGTTTGATTCATGCTTTAGGCTCCTTGAAGTAGACCAGTCGTCTAGTTGTAATTTCAAAATAACCCGCTCCGGGGAGCGGGGAGTGAGCGGCCTTGCCTTGGCGGGTTCTGAAGGCTAAGGCGCGCGCAGAATCTGTTGCGTGTGCGCCATCGCCGCCAGCAGCGGCGCGCGCGAATGTTGGGTTTTGAACAGCAGAGCGCTGCCCACCCACAGGCTATACAGCGCGCTGGCGGTTTCGTCCGGCAGCAGGTCCGCGTCCAGAGACCCTTCCTGTTGGCCGCGGCGGATGCAAGCGGCCAGATTGCGCACCACAAAGCCCATGCCCTCGGCCAGCGCTTCACGCATCGGCTCGGACAGGTCGGACACCTCGGCCGCCAGCTTCACCGCCAGACAACAGCGTTGCGGCTCGTCGCAGCGATGGGTTTCCAGCCAGCCGTCGAAATAATGCAATAGGCAATCGCGGGCGCTGCCGGCGTCCTTGGATAGAAAGCTAACCAGTTTGCCGTCGTATTTCTCAAAATAACGGCGCAGCAGTTCCACGCCATAGCCTTCCTTGCTGCGGAAGTAATGGTAGAACGAACCCTTGGGCACGCCGGCCGCGCCGAGGATTTCCGCCAGGCCCACGGCGGAGAAGCTCTTGCCTAGAATGATGGCTTCGCCGGTGGCCAGCAGGTGTTCGCGAGTATCAGAAAACTGGTTGGGACGTGACATAGGCTGAATTCTACTAGACCGGTCGTCTAGTTTCAAGAAATTTATCCCCCTTTGCGAGAGACATCGTGCCCGCGATGCGCGGGCGGGCGGCTTGGAGGGCCTGAATGCAGTTCCCTTAGGTATTTTATTAATAACAATAAGAATCAATTGCAATTAAGATACTGAAATCTTACGTCAGCGCCGATGCGATAGGGAGCCGTTATGAAGTCAATTTGGAAGCTGCTGGGCATTGTGCTGCTGAGCGGCTGCGCCGCCTTGCCTCAGGAGACCGATCCACCCGGCCGCATCGTGGACTTGCGCAGCGGCGAGGCCTTGCAGCCGGCGCAATTGTTGCAGCGCCTGGCTCCGGCGCCGCGTTTGTTGGTGGGGGAAAAGCACGATAACCCCGAGCACCACCGCATCGAACGCTGGCTGGCGGCGGAACTGGCGGCGCGCCGGCCGCAGGGCAGCGTACTGCTGGAAATGCTGACGCCGTCGCAACAAGCCAAGGTGGAACAGACTCAGGCGGCGCTGCGCGCTGGCCAGCGTTTGTCCGGCAAGGCGTTGGCGCAGGCGGTGGATTGGCAGCCGGGTTGGCCGTGGCCCTTGTACGGCAAGCTGGCCGAGCATGCGTTGAGCGCGCCTTATCCCTTGCTGGCAGCCAATCTGGACAAGAGCGAGATGCGGACGGTATACCGCAGCCAAGCGCAATTGTCGGGGCAGGCGTCCGCGCGGCCGGAGGTGCGCGTCAAACTGAGCGAACTGATCCGCGAGGAGCACGGTGGACAGCTCACGGCCGAGCACCTGGCCTCGATGCTGGCGGTGCAGCAGGCGCGCGACCGGCGCATGGCCGAGAGGCTGTTGGCCGCGCCGGCGCCGGCTTTGCTGATTGCCGGCGCCTACCATGCCGCCGCCGACATCGGCGTGCCGCTGCATGTGCGCGACTTGCAGCCGCAAGCGCCGCTGCGGGTGTTGATCCTGGCGGAAGAGGGCATGAAGCTGGATGCGGGGCAGGCCGATTATGTCTGGTTTGTCGCGCCGGTCCGGCGCTGAGAGCCTGTTCAAAGTCTGCTGCGCCTCGTGAGACTCGACACGGTGAGTACCGCTTCGAAATGCTCATACCCCGTATGACCATTCCGCTTTCTCAACGGTTTTCGCTTTGTCTTGCTCGCGAGATCGTAAACACCTTCTGAGATGCTTGATTCAATCATTGATGAACTTGTGAGCGCGCGCGGCTGATGGATCAGGGCCGCCATTCATTCTGACATCCAATCCCACCGATGGCCACTGGACGGGGGCCATCCTCGTCGATTCTTAACCGCCGGCTACGGACCGCAACCGCGAGATCTTCAAGAAGGGCGCTTGCAAATCCGCCAGGGAGCCGGCGGGCTGAGCGATCGGGCCCGCGGACGTTTGCGTCGCGCCGGGCCGGCCACTATGATAGCCGCGGGAGCCCCGCGCGCTGCCCTCGTTTCCGCGGTAGGCGAAGCCTGCTGCGGGTTTGATTCCTCCTCTTGTCTTGAAGCCATGTCCGACGCCGCCGCCACCTCCTTTCCTCCATCTGATGCTTCCGCCGCCACGCGCGCGCTGGAGCCGGCCATCGCCCCACATTTGCAATTGCTGACGCATAGCGCCGGCGAGGAGGTGAGCCAGACCCACGCCGGGCTCGGCCTGCTGCTGCTGTGGTTGAGCGACGACGTGCTGGGCGCGGTGAACGCGGATTTGCGGTCCTTGGATGTGACCGAAAGCAAGCTGAACGTGTTGATGCTGTTTTCGCTGCAAGAGCGGGGGTGGTGGCGGAACGGGCCGCTCACCCCGTCGGCGATTGCCGACTATCTAGGGGTGACCCGCTCCACCGTCACCGGCCAGTTGGATTGGCTGGAACGACGCGGCCTGCTGCAAAGACAATTGCGAGACGAAGACCGCCGCAGCCTGGAGCTGAGCCTGACCGAGGCCGGCCGGGAACTGCTGCGGCAAGCGCTGCCGGGTTTCTGGCGCGCTTGCCAGCGCCTGACCGAGGCGCTGGACGAGAGCGAATGCGCGGCGCTTTGGTCCTTGCTCGCCAAGGTGTGGAGTAGATTGAAAGCGGACTGAACCCGTTTTTCAGCGCGGCGCGCTGGGCTGCGCGCCCGCCGCCGCCAGCGCGTCGGCGCGGGCGCGGTCGCTGGCTTTGCAGCGGCAATGGCCGATCTGATGCAGCTCTATCAAGTGGCCCGCGGGGTCGCGCAGGAATAATTGCGTCAGTTCCGGCGCGGCGACGTTGGCCTGTTTCCAGTGAGCGATGCCTTGCCGCAGCAGTTCCGCCTCCGCTTGGGCGATGTCCCTCACCGCCAGCGCCACGTGATTGTCTACCGGGTCCTGATCCGCGCCCTGCGCATACGGGGATGCGCCGTCGTTGCCCAGCAGATGAATCTGGCAGTCGTTGCCCAGGTCCAGGAAAAATCCGGGCACTCCGGGGATGTGCCAGCGGCCGCCGTCGGCATCCAGGCCCAGCACGTCGCGGTAAAACGCGCCCATGGCCTCAACCAGGTTCAGCGGCATGCGCAAGCCTTGATGGTGCAATTCCAATACTTCGATAGCCATAGTTCGATTCCTTAAGGGGATGAGGTGAGGCGGCCGCCTGTCGTCATATAGTACGTTATGCAAACTATACGTCAAGCGTAATTTTTGGAAGAGCTGAATTGGCCAGTCGAGCCAGCAAGCCGCGCGCCAGCGGCTATATTGGCCTCATGCGAGTGGGGTAGGTTTCCATGCGGACTGTTTTAAATAATAAATTTAAATAGAAAAAAAATTTGCTATCTAATTGAGTGAAATTTAGTATTCGTTTAATAACTTATAACTTGATGTTGATAGAGGCCATGACGGGTCAAGCATGACGCGAAATCTATTCACCAGCCTGACCGCTGGTTTGTTGTTGGCCGGCGCTGCGGCCGGCGCGGAGACGCCGGTCTGGAAACAGCCGGAGTACGCGGCGGCCATCGTCCAGGCTAGGGCGGGGCAGACCGCGCCGGCGCTGGCGATGCTGGAGCGGGAGCGCGCGCGCGGACCGCTGGCCGCGCCTTTGCTGGACGATTATTTGACCCTGCTGTGCTGGAGCGGGCGCGGCGCGGAGGCTCTGCGGGTGCTGCCTGGCCACGAAGCCGACATGTCGGCGGACACGCTGGCGCGGCTGGCGCGTGTTGCGCGCGACCAACGCGATGCCGCGGAGGCCGAACGGTTGTACCGTTTGTTGTTGGCGCGTCAGCCGGCGGCGGGCTACCGCGCCGGGCTGGCGATGGCCCAATCCGAGGCCGGACACGGCGCGGCGGCGCTGGCCACTCTGGACGCCGCGCCGGCCGGCTCGCCGGCCGACGAACTGGAGTTGACCCGAGCGCGTGCATACGTCTTGCTGCAAAGCGGGGACCTGACCCGGGCGCTGGACTATCTGATCCGCGCGCGGGCGCGCTTTCCCGGAGACCCGGAGCTGGAGCGCAGTTATCTGGGCTGCTTGCTCCGCTTGGGCGCGCCGTGGCAGGCAGGTCAGGCGTCCATCGCGGATCCCCGGCTGGCCTTGCAGGTTGATTTTGACCGCGCGGCGACTTTGAGCCGTTGGGGACGCATCCAGGAAAGCCAGGACAGCGGACCTGGCCGGCACGCGCAAACCGACGCGGCGCTGAAGCTTAATCAGGACATCTCGGCGCGGCCTGAAGCCGCGCGGCCGCCGTTCGCCGCGCTGGCGGCGGATGACCGCGTGCAAATGTTGCAGCAGCGCGGCTTGTCTGCGCAGGCCATCGCCCTGGACCGGCAGCGGGCCGGCCAGGCGTGGTCGCCGTATGCCCGCGCGGCCTTGGCCGACGCTTATCTCAACCAGCGCCAGCCGCTGCGCGCAGAGGAGCTGTACCGCTCGGCGCTGCGCGACGCGCCGCAGGCGGACGAGGCGCTGGATTGGCGCATCGGCCTGGTTTACGCCCTGTTGGAGTCCGGCCAGCACGCCGCCTGCCGCCGGGAGCTGGCCGCGTTGCAAGCCGCCGCTCCCCGGCTGAAAACCGACCGCGCCAGCGGCCGGCGCGTGTTCAATCCGGCGTTCCAGCGCGTGGCCTTGCTGGACGCGATGGTGACCGCCTACCAAGAGGACACCCGCGGGGGCTGGAAGAAGATGGAGGCTTTGCTGGACGAAGCGTCATTTAATCCCGAATTGCGACAGAACCAGGGCAGCCTGGCTCTGATGCGCGGCTGGCCGCGGCTGGCGCGAGGCGTATTCACTCGGCTGAGCGTGGACGAACCGGACCAGCCGGAAGCGGCGGCAACCGGCTTGGCCGGCGCCGCGCTGGACTTGCAGGAGCTGGACGAGGCGGACCGCCAGCTGCTGAGGCTGAACGAGCTGGATGTGGACAACGCCGGCGTGCGCCAGCTGAGGGAACGGGCCCGGCTGGAACGGAGGCCGGAGCTGGTGCTGGAGGGGAAGAAGGATTTGAGCGGCGGCCAGGGCGCGGGCGAACAAAACGCCTGGGAAAGCTCGGCGCGGCTGTATTCCTCGCCGTTCGGCCACTGGCGCTTGTTTGGTCTGCACCAGTTGCAACGCGCCAGCTATGTGAACGAGACGGCCTCGGCCCGTTACGAGGCGCTGGGCATGGGCGCGGAATGGCGCGGCGAACAAGGGCGCGGCGAATTCGGCCTTACCGGCCAGATAGACGGCGGGCGGCGCGGCGGCGCTTTCGCCGGCTACGACTGGACGCCGGACGACTATTGGACGCTGGGCGCTCGCTTCGAGCTGAACAGCGCCGAAGCGCCGTTGAAAGGCCGCTTGGACGATGTGCGCGGCAACCGGTCCCAACTGAGCCTGCAATACCGGGCCGACGACTATCGCAGCTACGCCTTGCAAGCCGAAGCGCTGTCCTTGTCCGACGGCAATCTGCGCCGCGCGGTGTCGGCCAACTGGGACCAGCGCTGGGTCAGCGGCCCGCGCTACAAGCTCAATACCATTCTGACGCTGGCGGCCAGCGCCAATGACGCGGTGCCGTCCGCCCGCTACTTCAACCCGCGCGCCGACGGCGAGGCTTCGGTGACGGCGATGCAGGAATGGAAGCTGTGGGGCGAGTACGAAACCACCTGGCATCAGCGCTTGGGCTTGACGCTGGGCAGCTATACCCAGCGCGATTTCGGCGCCGGCGGCGTGTGGGGTCTGCTGCTGGAACAAGAGTGGCGCTGGGGCAGCCGCGGCAGCCTGCGCTACGGCTTCACCCGAGTGCGTCATCCCTATGACGGCAAGGCTGAAACCGGCAACAAGGTTTATCTCAATCTGGATTGGCGCTTCTGATGAAAATGAAACAATGGCTGGCGGCCCTGATGACGGCCTGCCTGTTGTGGAGCGGCTGGGCGCAAGCGGCGGCCGGGCGGTTGGTGATCCTGTGCTACCACGAGGTGGACAAGACCGACAGCGGCGCGTCGGACCCATTCGCGGTGGACGCCCGCGCGCTGGTGAAACAGATGGAATGGATGCGGGGCCAGGGCTACAGCTTTGTCAGCTTGCAGCAGGTGCTGGATGACCGCGCCGGCGGCAAGCCCTTGCCGGACAAGGCGGTGCTGCTGACTTTCGACGACGGCTATCGCAGCGTGTACACCAATGTCTATCCGGTGCTGAAGCTGTTCCAGGCACCGGCCGTGATTGCGCTGGTGGGCAGTTGGCTGGAAGCGCCCGAGGGTAGCCAAGTCAGCTATGGCGACGGCGTGGCGGGGCGGAGCAAATTCCTGAGCTGGGAGCAAATCCGCGAAATGCGGGCCAGCGGCCTGGTGGAAGTGGCCAGCCACAGCTATGCCTCTCATCTGGGCGTGCTGGCCAATCCCCAGGGCAATCTTGAGCCGGCCCTGACTGCCCGCGCCTACCGCGCTGGCGGTTATGAAAGCGAATCGGCTTATCTGGCGCGCATCCAGGACGATTTGCGCCGCAACAGCGCGCTGCTCAAGGCGCGGCTGGGCGTTGCGCCCAGAGCGATGGTGTGGCCTTACGGCAGCTATTCGCCGCAGGCGGCGAAGGTGGCGGCGAAGGAGGGCATGCCGGTGACCATGGGGCTGGGCGCGGGCATCAACGACCGCGATACTCCGCTGTCCTCGCTGCGCCGGGTGCTGCTGGACGCCAATATGGACCTGGCCGATCTGGCTTATCAATTCAAGCAGCTGAACGGCTGGCCGGACGGCATCCGGCCCGAACCCAGCCGCATCATGCACGTGGACCTGGACTATATCTATGATCCCGACCCCAAGCGGCAGGACGAAAACCTGGGCCGGCTGCTGGACCGGGTCAAGGCGATGGGCGTGAGCACCGTCTACCTGCAGGCTTTCGCCGATCCCGACGGCGACGGCGTGGCGCAGGCGCTGTATTTCCCCAACCGCCATCTGCCGATGCGCGCGGACCTCTTCAACCGCGCCGCCTGGCAATTGCAGACCCGGGCCAACGTCAGGGTCTACGCCTGGATGCCGCTTTTGGGCTTCGTACTGCCAGCGGGCCATCCGCTGGCAGGCGAGCGGGTGCTGGCGGAGCAGGCCGGAGGCGCTCAGGCCAAGACACAGGGCTATGCGCGGTTGACTCCGTATTCCCCGCCGGTGCGCCAGCTGATTCGCGAGATTTACGAAGACCTGGCGCGCAGCTCCCGCTTTGGCGGCCTGTTGTTCCATGACGATGCCACTCTGTCCGATTTCGAAGACGCCGGCCAGGCGGCCCGTCTGGCGCGGCAAGGGCAGGGCCTGGCTGCCGGTGTGGCCGAAGTGCGCGCCGATCCGGAGCAAATGGCGCGCTGGACGCGAGCCAAAACCGCCTTGCTGGACGACTTCAGCATGGAATTGGCGGCCGTGGTGCGCCAATACCAGCCGGACTTGCGCACCGCGCGCAATCTCTACGCCGAGGTGGTGCTCAACCCGGATTCGGAAACCTGGTTCGCCCAGTCCTTCGACAGCGCGCTGAAACGCTATGACCGGGTGGCGGTGATGGCGATGCCTTATATGGAAAACGCGGCCGATCCCAAGGCCTGGATGCGGCGCCTGTTCGACAAAGTGGCGGCCAAGCCGGGCGCGCTGGAAAAAACCGTGTTCGAGCTACAGGCGGTGGACTGGCGCAGCCGCAAGCCTATCCCCACCGCGGAGCTGGCCGCCACGGTGCGAGAACTCAACACTCTGGGGGCGCGGCATATCGCCTACTACCCGGACGACTTGTTCCACGATCAACCCAGGCTGAAAGCGTTCAGGCGGGTGTTTTCGATGACGGCGCATCCGGAAGAATAAAGGCCTCCGGCGGGGGCCAAGCGCCTGCTACAAGGCGCGCCGCGGCTGGAGGCGGGCCCCGCCCATGAGGCGGTGGAACCATTAGGCGATTGATGATTCATCGCATCAAGGGGCGAGGAGACGTGTTGTGGACCTGGCATTAATATTGCTGCTGGCATATGCCTTTTTTTATCCGTTGTTCATGGCGTATTTGTGGATGGTGGGGGCGGTGCATTACTACCTCCACTACGAAAGAAAAGATCCGCCGCTGAACCAGCCGCCAGTGCTGGATTATCCGCCCCTGAGCGTGGTGGTGCCTTGCTACAACGAGGAAGACAACGTGCGCGAGACTTTGGCTTACGCGCTGGCGCTGGACTATCCGGACTTCGAAGTGATCGCGGTCAACGACGGCAGCCGGGACGCCACCGGAGCCATCCTGGACGAATTGGCCGCCGCGCATCCAAGGCTGCGCGTAGTGCACCAGGCCACCAATCAGGGCAAGGCGGTGGGGCTCAACACCGCGCTGGCGCTGGCACGCCACGAATACCTGCTGTGCATAGACGGCGACGCGCTGCTGGACCCGTACGCGGGCAAATGGCTGATGCGCCATTTCCTGACCTCGCCGCGCGTGGGCGCGGTCACCGGCAATCCCCGCATCCGCAACCGCACCACCTTGCTGGGGCGGCTGCAAGTGGGGGAGTTCACCGCCATCATTGGCTTGATCAAGCGAGCGCAGCGCACTTACGGCAGATTGTTCACCGTGTCCGGCGTGATCACCGCCTTTCGCAAGACCGCGGTTTATCAGGCGGGTTACTGGAGCGAGGACATGCTGACCGAGGATATCGACATCAGCTGGAAACTCCAGCTCAAGCACTGGAACGTGCGCTTCGAACCGCGCGCGCTGGTGTGGATATTGATGCCGGAAACCCTGCGCGGGCTGTGGAAGCAGCGGCTGCGCTGGGCCAAGGGCGGCACCCAGGCGCTGATGCGCAACGCCTGGGTGTTGCGCACTTGGCGGCACCGCCATATGTGGCCGGTATACTCCGAATACTTCCTCAGCGTGGTGTGGTCCTACACCATGGCCGGGATCATCGCGTACTGGCTGCTGAGCCTGGTGTTGGGCGACTGGCTGCCCCAGATCGGCACGCCGCTGATCCCGCGCTGGCACGGCATGGTGCTGGGCGGCACTTGCATGTTGCAGTTCATGATCAGCAAGATGATGGATAGCCAGTACGACGCCAAACTGGGTAAGAACTACTATTGGATGGTGTGGTATCCGCTGGTCTACTGGCTGCTGAACGTCTGCACCACGATCGTGGCTTTCCCGCAGGCCGTGTTCCGCAAAAAGGGCAAGCGCGCGCGCTGGGTCAGCCCGGATCGGGGAGTGAGGGCATGAGCCGGCTGGGAGACGGCCTGATTATCCAGGCCTCGCACAATATGAGCGCCTTGCAGCGGCTGCTGTCCTGGCTGATGACCCTGGTGTGCTGGCTGGCGTGGCTTTATCTGTGGCTGCCGGCCCTGGCCTATGTCGGCTACCTGATCTGGGGTCGGGACGTGTTGCCGGCGGCGCTCCGCGCGGAGGACGCTCCGGAACATCTGGGCAAGCTGCGCGACTACGGCTTAGAGATCGCGCTGATCGGCTTATGCCTGCTACTTTGGTCGCGCATCAATTACTGGCGTTTCACCGGCAAGCAGAAACGCAGCCCGATCCCCAACGTCGCTTTGGAGAAATTGGCGGAAGACCTGGGCTTGCCGCCGGACGAACTGCGCGAGGGCCAGGCCGCCAAAGTGGCGGTGGTCCACCATTGCGACGAGGGCGGCATCGCCCGTATCGAAACCGTGACGCGGTTGCCGCCGCCCGCTTGAATCGCCCGCCGCCGAACAAAGGCAGCCGCAAGCAAGGTCAGCGACACGGCCCAGGCGGCCGCGTCGGCGCACAGCGTGCTATAGGCGAAGTGCTGCGACTCCACTTCCTCCTCCATCCCAATCTGGCCGACAGCCCGTGGTAGAGCAGGGCGAAGGACGCGGCCAGGCCCAGCAGCGGCAAGCTGGCGCCGCCGGGCTTCGACCCGGCTTAGACCCGCTAAGAACGTGTTTACGATCTCGCGAGCTAAGGCGAGACAAGACGAAAACCGCTGAGAAAGCGGAGTGTACTCACGGTACATGAGCATTTCGAAACCGTACTCACCGTGTAACGCTCCACGACGCACAGCGGATCGTAAACAGGTTCTAACAAGACCCTTGATCCTGCGTTGCGCCTCCTTGGCGTGCTACGGGTACTGGGCTCAGGTTCTCTGCGAGGTTTTTGTTAGCGGCTCTTAATCGCCCAGATAGCGCCGGCGCAACAGCCGCAGCCGGCCGTCCGCGATAACGCGGTTCAAGGCTTTCTGCAAACGCAGGACGCGCTGCGGCGGCGTGTCCGGATTGAGCGCGAACCAGTATTGCCCCCCGCCGTCCAGCAAATAAGCCGGCGCGGCCGTGCGCGGCGGCAGCTTCAGCTTGTCCAGATGCCAGCGCATCGCCCAATCCAGCATCGCCACCAGATCGACGCGGTCCAGCAGCAGCTTGTTCAGATTGGCCGCGTCGTCCTGGCCGGCGTCCAGCCCTTCGCGCCGCGGGTCTAGCGCCGCCAGCCGGTTGAAGGCGGCGGAGCCGGCCAGCGCGCCCACCCGGTAGCGCCGCGCGTCGGCCGCGCTGCCCAGGCGGATATCGCGGCGGGCGGACAGCCGGTACAGGAAGACGCGGCGCGGGCCTATCGGCCCCACCCATTGGAACTGTGTTTCCCGCTCCGGCGTGCGCACCATGGCGAACAACAGCGCGTCCGGCGTCTTCCGCACCGTGGCGTATGCGCGCAGCCAGGGCTGAACTTCAATTTCCAGGCTGAGCCCGGCCTCCGCCGCGACCAGGCGCAAGGCCTCCGCGGCATAGCCCTTGACCCGGCCGTTTTCCACATAGCTGAGCGGCGGTAAATCCTCGGTATAGGCGTTGATGTCGGCCGCCGCGGCGGACAGCGCCCAGCATACGCCAAGCGCCGCCAGCAGCGGGCGGATGAGAGTCCCCGGTATGACCATTTTTTGTCCGTTATGCGTGATGGTTCACTGCATGGCAGTTTGCCAGACAAAAGCCCCTGTTTGATGACAAATGGGCGGTTTTAGCGCGGCGCCAGCGCGACGCCTAATTGCGCTTACCGTTCCGGATTGTCGGACTCGACGGCCAGCCGGGCCTGGCGAGCCATTTTCAAGGCAAGGTGGTGTTCGCGGGACAATTCCGGCAAGGCGGGGTGTCGCTTCATGATGTGGCTTCTTTCCGGAGTCTATCCCCCGGGGCGCGGCCGCGTCGCAAGCTGCTTAGCAGCAGGACGACGAAAAACAACAGGGTCAGCGCATTGAGCAGGCCTGCCGCGCGCCGCCAGCCGAAAGCGCCGTCCAGCATGCCGTACAGCCGCAGAAGCAAGGACAGGTGCAGGGCCGCCAGCGGCGCGTAGAACAGCGGGCGGTAAGGCAGCTTCAGCCGCGTCAGCGCAGGGATGATGATGGGCGCGTGGCCGAATACCATGGAAAACACAAAGCCCAGGCCCACCGCGTGCAAGGCCGCGTCTCGCCAAGGGTGGCCGGGCAGCAGCGCGCCGGCCAGGCCCAAGGCGCCGGCCACCGCCAGCCAGCCGTAGCCGCAGAGCAGGGCGACGGCGATGTAGCGGGTCAGCCCCTGCTGGCGCGCGTTGCGCCGGGCGATGTCGTGTCGCAGCAACCAGACGGCTAGCGCCAACAAGGCCGCCGCGTACAGCCTCAGACCGGCGTCCGGCTGCCATAGGGACAGCGCCGCGCCGCCGCCCAGCGCCAGGGTCGCTAACGCGAAGCCGCGCCGGGCCGACGGCGCAAGCGGCAGTAAGCGGGTCAGCTCCAGCCGTTCGCCGGCAATGGTCAGAACCAGAAAGGCCAGCCACCAGGGGATGGCCGCTTGCAAATCGCTGCCCAGCAGCCAGGCGAGGTTGCCGATCAGCCAGCACAGCTCGGCGGCGGCCAGGGTCAGAGTGAAAGCGGCGGCCTGACGCCTCAGCACCTGGACACCTCCGGCCAGCAAGACAACCGCGGCCAGCGTCTGCAGCAACTGCGCCGTCAGCGGCGGCAGGCCGGCGATCAGGCTCAGGCCGGACAGTCCCGCGGCCGCCGGCGCAAGCAAGGCCCACCGGCGGTTCAAGGCCACTGCCCGCTCCAGGCTGATTACCCCGCCGAAGAACGCGCCTATCATCAGCGCGCCGTGCCAACCGGCCAGCGCAGCGGTCGCGGTGGGGACTGCCCAGCCCAGGCGCGCCAGGCCGGCCAGCGCGCCGCAGAACAGGGACAGCGCGGCCAGGCCCAGCCAGGGCTGCCGGGCGCTCATGCCCGCCAGCCGAAATGACGGCGGCTGTCCTCGCTCATCCTTTCCGGCGACCAGGCCGGCTCCCAAACCAGGTTGACATGGATGCGACGCTGCGGCGGCAGACCGTGAGTGAGCGCGAATTCCACTTCATCCATGATCATTTCGCCCATGGGGCAGGCGGGCGAGGTCATGGTCATCTCGATCAACAAATGTTCGGCTTGCGGGTCGATGCGATAGACCAGGCCAAGGTCGATGATGTTGACGCCGATTTCCGGGTCTATGACCTGGCGCAGCAAGTTGCGCGCCAAGTCCACTTCCTGTTGCTGTTCGGTTGAGAGCGGGTCCGGCATGGTGGTCGCCTTTTAAGGTATATATTTTTTACACCTTATGAATGCTACGCTGGCGGCGGCGGACGGGCAATAGGCCGTTCAGCCTAAATCGCGGCGGCGCACCTGCTCCCAATCCAGGCCGAAGCGCGCCAGATATTTGCGCAGCCGGTCCGCGTCGTTGGGCTGGCTTTTGAGCTGACGCGAGGCGGCGAACAGCCGGCGGCCGGCCTCGGACAGCGAGGCGGCGTCGCGGCAGACGCGCAGCACGCCTTCCAATTGCATGCGGTCGAACAGGTCCAGCCGCGTCAGACGCTCCGGGTCAAGCGCCGCCAGGGCCTCGTCCGACGCTTGCTCTTGCCAACCGTGGCGCAGCCGCGCGATTTCCTCGTTGACGCCTTCCTCGTCAATGCGGCCGGCGTCGGCCAGCGTGGCCATCCGCGTGACCGAGGCGGACAGTTCGCGGAAATTGCCTTGCCAGCGCGCTTGCGGAGACGCGGCGAAGGCGAGGTAGGCGCGGCGCGCCTCGGCGTTGAAGCGGGCGCGTTGGCCATGTTGCTCAGCGTGGCGCGCCAGTTCGAACTCCAGATTGGGTTCGATGTCCTCGCGGCGTTCGGCCAGGCCGGGCAAGTCGAAGCTCCATAGATTGATGCGCGCGTACAAATCCTCGCGGAAACGGCCGGCGCGCACCCATTGGCGCAAGTCCCGCACCGTGCCGCAAATCAACTGGAAATTGCTGTGCACCTCGCAATCGCTGCCAAAGGGGAAGAAGCGCTTTTCTTCTATGGCCTTGAGCAGCATCGCCTGTTCGTCTAGTCCCAGTTCGCCTATCTCGTCCAGAAACAGCATGCCGCCGTCCGCGCTGCGCAACAGACCGAAGCGTTCCGCGTGCGCGCCGGTGAAGGCGCCCTTCACATGACCGAACAGGGCCGACATCGCGCTGTCGCCGCGCAGGGTGGCGCAATTGACTTCGACAAAGCGGCCATCCAGCCGATGACGCGTTTTTTTCAGCTGGTAGAGCCGGCGCGCCAGCTGGCTCTTGCCCGCGCCGGTGGGGCCGCTGAGCAGGATGGGCGCGTCGGAGCGCACTGCCACCCGCTCGATTTGCTCGATCAGGCGGTTGAAGCGGGGGTTGCGGGTGGCGATGCCGGACTTGAGAAAGGACACGGTGTCGTCGCTCTCCTGGCGGAAACGTTGCGCGATCTGGTCGTAGCGCGACAGATCCAGGTCGATGAGGCTGACCTCGCCGGCCAGCCGCTGGCCCTGGCGCGCCGGCGAGCTTTGCAGCAGCCGCGCCGGCAGGTGACGGGATTCGGTGAGTAGAAACCAGCAAATCTGCGCCACATGGGTGCCGGTGGTGATGTGGACCAGGTAATCCTCGCGTTCGGTGTCGAAGGCGTAGCGCAAGGCGAAATCGTGTAGCGCCGCGTACATCTCCTCGAAATCCCACGGGTCTTGCAGATTGACTGCATGCAGCCGCACTTCGGTACCCGGAGACACCGCGGCGATATCCTGCGCCGTCAGCTGAGCCAGCCGAGAATGATGGTTGTCGTGCAGCAATTCCAGCCGCCGCAGCGGCATTTCGGGCTGGGCGCAAATGCCCACCGAGGGCCGCCATTTTTTCCAGCGCTCGGCGCCGTGGCCGCGCCGGTCCAGCACCGTACCCAGGAAACCAATCGCCACTCTTTCGCGCATATCTTATCTATTTGGATAATTGAATAGAATATTTTATCAAAAAAGACTTGGCTGTGTTTCTTCAAAATACGGAGATTGGTTGCCTCGTGGAAGGTTTGTTATTGTTTAATCAATGGCTTGTTGGTTCTATTTTGAGTTGTCATCAAGCTGGCACGATTCTGGCAATAAGCGAAATGGGTGCGGAGGCGCAAGCCTGTCCGCCCTTGGGGCGAAGCGCGCCGGCAGCGCGCTAAGAACCTGTTCACGATCTGCTGCGCGTCGTGAAGCGTTGCACGGTGAGTACAAGCTCAAAATGCTCATGTACCACGTGACCATTCCGCTTTTTCGCTCGTTTTCGCCTTGTCTCGCTCTTGTTCGCGAGATCGTGAACAGGCTCTAAGACCCGTTAACAGAACCCCTGATCCTGCGTTGCGCCTCCTTGTCGTACGACTTGTACTGTAGCTTCGCAGAAACTTTGTTTTCTGCGTCGGCGCGCCTTGGCTCAGGTACGCTGCGCGGTTTTGTTAGCGGCTCTAAAAACAGATATGCACAAAGAAAGACAAAAATATGACCGTGAATCCCTACCAAACCCTGCAAGCGCCCAATGGCGCGCCAATCAAGATGTGGACGCAAGGCGTCCCGGTGGAGGACGCCGCCCGCGAGCAACTGCTGCAAACCGCGCAGCTGCCTTTTATCTTCCGGCACCTGGCGGTGATGCCGGACGTCCATCTGGGCAAGGGCTCCACCATCGGTAGTGTGATCCCCACCGTGGGCGCCGTCATTCCGGCGGCGGTGGGCGTGGATATTGGCTGCGGAATGATGGCTGCGCGTACCACGCTGAGCGCCGCGGATTTGCCGGACCAACTGGGTGGCTTGCGCGGCGCCATCGAAGCCGCGGTGCCGCACGGCCGCAGTTCCCCCCGCTCCGGGCGCGACAAGGGCGCCTGGCAGCGGCCGCCGGCCGGCGTGGACGCCGCCTGGGCGCGGCTGCTGCCGGGCTTCGACGCCATCGCGGCCAAATATCCCAAGCTGGCGAAAACCAATAACTACCTCCACTTGGGCACGCTAGGCACTGGCAATCACTTCGTCGAAGTGTGCCTGGACGAGGCGGATCGGGTCTGGTTCATGCTGCACTCTGGTTCGCGCGGCGTGGGCAACGCCATCGGCAACCTGTTTATTGAACTGGCCCAGGCGGATATGCGCCGGCACATCGCCAACTTGCCGCACCGCGAACTGGCTTATTTCGAAGAAGGCAGCTCTCATTTCAACGACTACGTGGAAGCCGTGGGGTGGGCTCAGGACTATGCGCGTCAAAACCGTCAACTGATGATGCGCCATGTGGTGGAGGCCGCGCGCGGCGTGATCGCCAAGCCCTTCGACGCCGAAGTGGAAGCGGTGAACTGCCACCACAACTACGTGCAGCGCGAGACCCACTTTGGCCGAGACGTGCTCGTGACGCGCAAGGGCGCGGTGGCCGCCCACAAGGGCCAGCTGGGCATCATCCCCGGCTCCATGGGCGCCAAGAGCTTCATCGTGCGCGGCCTGGGCAATGAGGAGGCCTTCTGTTCCTGCAGCCACGGAGCCGGCCGCGCGATGAGCCGCACCGAAGCTAAGCGCCGTTTCGATCTGGAAGACCAGCGGCGCGCTACCGCCCATGTGGAATGCCGCAAGGACGCCGACGTGATCGACGAAATCCCGATGGCTTACAAAGACATCGACGCGGTGATGGCGGCGCAGTCCAGCCTGGTGGAAGTGGTGCATACCTTGCGCCAGGTGGTCTGCGTGAAAGGGTGAAGGCCCGTTCCCGGCCCGGCGCGCGCGTTTTTTAACGTCCTTTGCTAGCCGTTTGGCGGGTGCGCGGCGGACATTGAACAGGTTCAAAGAGCGTGTTTGCGATCTTGCGAGCAAGGGCGAAACAAGGTGAAACCAGGGAAAAGCGGAATGTTCAAGTGGTGTATCGGCATTTCGCGGCGGCGTTCGCTGTGTGACATCTCCCTGCGCGGAGCGGATCGGAAACAGGTTCTAAAGAAAGGCGCCAACAGGGTTGGAAGCTCTGCGGCTGCCTGGAGACAGAGACAATGCAAGAATTTTTATTTCAGCACCCGCTGGAAGACGCGATGCGCGAGCGGGTGGGGCGTGAACTGGACACGCTGGAATGGCGGCATCGGGTGAGGGTGCTTTATGCCTGCGAATCCGGCAGCCGCGCCTGGGGCTTTCCGTCGCCCGACAGTGATTACGACGTGCGCTTCATCTACGTGCACGAGCCGGAATGGTATCTGCGCGTGATGCCGCAGCGCGACGTGATCGAACTGCCGATCAACGATGAGCTGGACATCAGCGGTTGGGAGCTGCGCAAAGCGCTGCGTCTGCTGCAAGGTTCCAATCCCACGCTGTGCGAATGGCTGCAATCGCCGCTGGTGTACCGGGCGGATCCGCAGGCCCTGCGCCTGCTGCGCGGGCTGGCGCCGGACTTCCGCTCGGACCTCAAGTGTCGCTGGCACTACCTGGCGATGGCGCGCAAGAACTTCAACGCTCACCTGCAGGGCGACAGCGTGTGCTTGAAAAAATACCTGTACGTGCTGAGGGCTTTGCTGGCCGTGCGCTGGCTGGACGCCGGGCGAGGCATGCCGCCGACGCGCTTCGCCCAACTGGCCGCCGGGGTTGTGGACGACGCCGAGCTGGCGGTTGAGATCAACCGCCTGTTGGCGGTGAAGATCGCCTGCGGCGAGTCCATGCGCGGACCGCGCCGCCCGCGGATCCATGCTTTCATCGAACAACAATTGGCGGCGGCGGAACCCGCGCCAGCGCTGCCAACGCCTCGTGGAGACAGCGCGCGGCTGGACCAGGCGCTGTGGCGCTTGGCCAAGCCGCTAGACCATGAACGGAAGCATTTTGAAGTTGCACTCACCGAGCCGCGTTTCACGACGCGTAGCAGATCGTAAACAGGTTCTGAGCGGCTGAACGAGCACGCTTGGCAAGTGGGCGACGGCGTCAGCTATCAGGGTCTGCTTTACCGCTGCCGGCAAGCTCTCCGGTCTGGACGCCGGGCGTGGCTTTTACGCCCTGGGGTCTGGCCTGAGTTGAGCCTGACGGACCCGCCGTTGCGGCGGCGGGCCGATTAAGGTTTGCGGGATGGGCGGCGCCGTTTACGGCCGCTTGGCCGCCCAACTGGCGAAGCGCTGCTCCAGCGCCTCGCCGTTATCGGTCCAGAACGCGGCGTCCATTGCCAGCGAACCGGCCATATTGGCCGGGTGGCTGGGCAAGTCCGCCTGGACCGCGGCCGGCAGCAGGCTAAGCGCCTTGCGATTGCTGGGGCCGTAAGGCATCTGCTCTGAATACAGCTTTTGCTGTTCCGGCCGGCTGGCGAAGGCGATGAACTTCATGGCCTCGTCCTTGTTGGGCGAGCCCTTGGGAATAGCCCAGTAGCTGAACTCGCTGATGTTGTTGAGCCATACCATCCGCAGCTTGCGGCCCTCTCGCCGCGCCAGGCTGATGCGGCCGTTGTAGGAAGAACTCATCACCACGTCGCCGGACAATAAGTATTGCGGCGGCTGCGCGCCGCTTTCCCACCATTGGATATAAGGCTTGAGCTGATCAAGCTTGCGAAAGGTGCGGTCCACTCCGGCCGGCGTGGATAGGGTTTTGTAGACCTGGGCGGGCGGCACGCCGTCCGCCAGCAGCGCGATCTCCAGCGTGTAGGCCGCGCCGCGGCGCAAAGCCCGCTTGCCGGGGAAGCGCTTCACATCCCAGAAATCGCGCCAGCTTTGCGGCGCGGTTTTCAGCTTGTCTTCGTTGTAAGCCAGCACCATGGAGGCCAGAAACATGCCGATGGCGCAAGGCTGGGCCGCGCCCGGCACGAAGTCGGCCTTGTCGCCTATCCGTTTGTAATCCAGCTTTTCCAGCAGGCCCTCCTCACAGCCGCGTCCCTGCGCCGCGGCGTCCACCTCCACCGCGTCCCAGCGCGCGCGGCCGGTGGCCGCCATCGCCTTGATTTTGGCGAACTCGCCGTTCCAGGCGTCCGCGACGATGCGCACCCCGCTTTGGCGTTGATAGGGCGCGTAATAGGCGCGCGACTGCGCCGCCTGGTTCTCGCCGCCATAGGACACTACCACCAGTTCGCTGGCGGAGGCGACGCCGCCGGCCAGCAGGCTGGCGGCGATGCTCAGATACGTCAGTTTCATGACCAATCTCCTCTTGTGCTGCGGGGCCGGCTTAGATCCGCTAACCCAACCCCTGATCCTGCGTTGCGCCGACTTGTCGTACGACTTGTACTGCCTGCGTCGGCGCGCCTTGGCTCAGGTTCTCTTCGTGGCTTTGTTAGCGGCTTTTAGCCTTGCCGGATTGAACAGTCTAGGAAGCGATCAAAAAACTGTAAATTTTATTTTGATTTTATTAAAAATTTGTTGCGGCACTGGCCGGCTTTGAGCGGGACAGGCGCTGTGCAAGCCTGCGCGGGAGAAGGCGAAAGCCGCTGAGCGAGCGGCTTTGCTGGGGGGGGGGAGTCTGTCGAAGCGGCACTCGCCGTGGACGCGTTACGACGCGCAGCGGAGATCCTACGGGCTGTTAGAACGTGTTTACGATCTAGCGATCACAGAGCGAGGCAGCGCAGCAGACTTTGAACAGCTTCTCAGAAGCTGGGCGGAGTAATCACCCATATCACAATGGTCTCGCCGCTGCCCGGGTTGCGGTAGCGGTGCGGCTCGCTGCTGGAATAGGCGAAGCTGTCGCCCTGTTCCAGATGGAACTGGCGCTCGCCCACAAACAACTCCAGCGAGCCCTTGAGCACAAAGCCGGCTTCCTCGCCGTTGTGGCTATAGCCCTCGTCGCAGCTGGCGCCGGGCGGGATCAGGCAATGGATCATCTCCAGCTGGCGCTGATTCCGGGGCGTCAGCAAGTGATCGACGAAGCCGCTCTGGTAGTCCAGCCGCGGCCGCTGCTCGCGGCGCACGATGTAGTCCTTCTCATCCTCGGCTTGCTCGGCGGAGTCATTGAAAAACCATTGCACCGTCACCCCCAGGCTGCGCGCGATATTGACCAGCGCATTGATGGACGGCTGGGCCAGCTCGCGTTCTATCAGGCTGATGTGGCCCACGGACAGGCCGCTGGTTGCGGCCAGCCGGCTCAGCGTCAGGCCCTGGCGCTTGCGTAGTTGGCGGATGCGGGCGCCCAGCTGCAGCGGGGCCTCGGCGGCGGATGTTGCGTTTTTGCTCACGATGAAATCCTGTGCGACGGCGCTTGGCCGCGGTTCATGCTTGAATTTTATTAAAAAAATTTGCAATAAATTTTAATTTAAGCAAAATCAAAGCGCCACTGCGATGGCGTCCGCCAACCCGATCAAAGGTCCACGCGATGAGCACCTTGTTCCCCTTGCTGTTCTCCCCGCTGCGCATCGGCCCGGCGCTGCTGAAGAATCGTATCATGTCCACCGGCCACGACACCGTGCTGCCGGAGGATGGCCGGGTCAGCCCGGCGCTGGTGGCCTACCACCGGGCGCGGGCGCGCGGCGGCGTCGGCCTGATCGTGCTGCAAGTCTCCGGCGTTCACGAAACCGCGCGCTACACCTCGCACGCCTTGATGGCCACCGACGACAGCTGCGTGCCCGGCTACCGCCAACTGGCCGAGGCCGTGCACGCCGAAGGCTGCAAGCTGTTTGCCCAGCTGTTCCACCCCGGCCGCGAAATCATGGAAAGCGCCGACGGCCTGCTGAGCGTGGCCTACGCGCCGTCGGCGACGCCCAGCGAGCGCTTCCACGTGCAGCCGCGCGCGCTGAGCCGCGAAATGATAGACGAAATCATCGCTGGCTACGGAGCGGCGGCGCGGCGGCTGCGCGCCGCCGGCGTGGACGGCGCCGAGATCGTCGCCAGTCACGGCTATTTACCGGCGCAATTCCTCAACCCCCAAGTCAACCGCCGCCAAGACGGCTATGGCGGCGACGACGCCGGCCGGCTGCGCTTCCTGCGCGAAGCGGTGGCCGCCGCCCGTGCCGGCGGCGGGCCTGGCTTTGTGGTGGGTCTGCGCATTTCCGCCGGCGAGGAAGAAGGCGAGGGGATGGACGCCGAGCTGGCGCTGGCGGCGACGCGGGCGCAGGAGAGCGAACTGGACTACGTCAGCCTGGTGGCCGGCAGCTCCGCCACCCTGGGCGCGGCCATCCACATCGCGCCGCCGATGGCGTTGCCGGCCGCCTACCTAGCGGAGCAAGCGGCGCGCTTCAAGCGCGCGCTGAGCATCCCGGTGTTGCTGGCCGGGCGCATCAACCAGCCGCAGGAAGCAGAACAACTATTGGCCGGCGGGCAGGCCGACGGCTGCGGCATGACCCGCGCGCTGATTTGCGACCCGGAACTGCCGGCCAAGGCCGAGCAGGGCCGGCATGACGACATCCGCGCCTGCATAGGCTGCAACCAGGCCTGTATCGGCCGCTTCCACCGCGGCCTGCCCATCTCCTGCATCCAACACCCGCAAAGCGGCCGCGAACTGGAATACGGCGAACTGCGGCCGGCCGCCGCGCCGCGGCGAGTGCTGGTGGCCGGCGGCGGCCCGGCCGGCATGAAGGCGGCGGTGATCGCGGCGCAGCGCGGCCATCAGGTCAGCCTGTACGAAGCGGGCCCGCAACTGGGCGGCCAGGCGCTGCTGGCGCAACTGCTGCCCGGCCGAGCCGAGTTCGGCGGCCTGATCACCAATCTGGAACGGGAGCTGCAACTGGCTGGCGTGGAAGTGAGGCGCAACGTTAGGGTGGACCGCGAACTAGTGCGGCGGCTGGCCCCGGACGCGGTAGTGGTGGCCACCGGCGCGCGGCCGCGCTGGCCGGCGCTGGAAGGCGGCGGCGCCATGCAAGTGCTGGACGCCTGGCAAGTGCTGCGCGGCGAAGCGGTGAGGGGAGGCAAGGTACTGGTGGCGGACTGGCGCTGCGACTGGATTGGCCCCGGCATCGCGCTGCGGCTGGCCGCCGCCGGCCATCAGGTGAGGCTGGCGGTCAACGGCACCCACGCCGGCGAAGCGCTGCAAATGTATGTGCGCGACCACCTGGCCGGCCAACTGCAGCGCGCCGGCGTGGCGGTAACGCCGTACGCGCGGCTGTACGGTCACGACGACGACAGCGTGTATCTGCTGCACACCGCCAGCGAGGAAGCCATGGTGGAAAGCGATGTGGACTGCCTGGTGCTGTGTCAGGGGCACCAGGCCGAGGATGGTTTATTGGAGGAATTGAGCGACTGCGGCGCCGAACTGCACGCGATAGGCGATTGCCTGGCGCCGCGCACCGCGGAAGAAGCCATCTATGAAGGCATGCGGCTGGGCTGGCGTTTGTAGCTGCCGTCAGCCGGCGATATGCGCCGTCAGGCCGCTGGCGCAGGCGGCGACCTGCTCGCCCAAAGTGTGGCCGTCCGGGTAATCGCCGCCGTTCTGGCGGCGGAAGGGAATCGGCGCTTCATCCCACACCCCAAGCAGCCTCCGCCGCCAGGCGTCCTTGGCCGCATCCAGTTCCGCGCCGGCAAGGCGGTTGGCGTCGTACACCGCATGGGTGGGCAGCACCTCCATGCCGGGGTAGAACAGGCAGCCATGTGTCACGGGAAACAACAGTTGCTCCAGCGGCCCGTTGATGCCGCGCGGACCGTAGTCCCGCTCCGGCCCGCCCACCATCGCGGCCAGCATTGCGCGTTTGCCGCTCAGCGCGCCGTCGCCGTAGCGCCAGCGGTTGCCTTCGTTGCGATAGCCATAGGCGAAGCCGTAAGCGTAGACTCGGTCAATCCAACCCTTGAGCAAGGCGGGCAAGCCGTACCACCACAGCGGAAACAGCATGATCACCAAGTCCGCCGCCAGCAGTTTTTGCTGTTCGGCCGCCACATCGGCGCTCTGCCGGCCATTGGCGTAAGCGTGCTGGGATTCGGAGATCAGGAATAAGCGCTGTGGATTGATCCGGTCCGGGAAATCCTGCGCGTCGGCGCCGGCTTTCCAGCTCATTGCGTAGAGATCGGACTCCATGACCTCGCAGCCCTGCTGTTGCAAGGTCTGCCGCGCCAGCGCGGCGAATTGGGCGGTTAGCGACGCCGGGTCCGGGTGGGCGTGGATGATCAGGGCGTGTCGGTTCATGCGGCCTCCAAGCGTTTAAAGGTGGAAAGCCGTCAGTCTGACGCGTGGTCAACAATTCGTGAAATCACGGTTTTTATTGCTTACTATTCATCAGATGGATACCAAACGACTCGACCTCAATCTGCTGGTAACGCTGGAAGCCTTGCTGGTGGAACAGAACGTGACGCGCGCGGCCGCGCGGCTGAGCTTGAGCCAGCCGGCGGTGAGCGCGCAATTGAACCGCCTGCGCGAATTGTTTGACGATCCGCTGCTGGTGACCGTCCACCGCGGCATGTACCCCACGGCCAAGGCGCTGGAAATGTTCGAGCCCTTGCGCAAGGCGCTGAACGAAGTGCGCGCCACCGTGGCCGGACATCAGGACTTCGAGCCGGCCAGCGCGGACCTTACCGTGGCTATCGCCTGCACCGATTACCTGCAAGCCGCGTTGCTGATCCCGCTGGCGCGGGAACTGCACAAAAGCGCGCCCGGCGTGCGGGTGGCGGTGCGCACGCTGGACCCGCACCGGCTAGAGGCGCAGCTGGAGCAGGGCGATCTGGACCTGGCGCTGCTCACCCCGCCGGCCGCCCCGTCCAAACTGAACAGCTGCCGGCTGTTTGACGAACACTATGTGCTGATTGGCCGCCGCGACCACCCCGCCCTGAAGGAAGGGCTGAGCGTGGAAGAATACGCGGCGCTGGACCACGTCATCGTGTCCTTGGACGGCAACGGCTTCTTCACCCCGGTGGACCGCACGCTGGCGGCGCTGGGCCTGCGCCGCAACGTGGTCTTGTCCGCCGCGTCCTTCCTGTTTGTGCCGGAAATGGTGGCGCAGTCCGACTTTGTCGCGCTGGTGCCGCAGCGCCTGGTGCAAGACCGCGGCGACGCGCTGAAGCAAGTGGAGTTTCCGCTGCCCACGGAAAGCTTTGAAGTGGGCATGGTCTGGCATGACCGCACCCAGCAGCACCCCGGCCATCGCTGGATGCGGGACTTCATTGTTACCCTGGTTAATGCTCAGGCGGGGTCGGCGGCGGACGCGGTGCCTTTGTCTTAAGCCTGTTCTCGATCTCTTGAATCCGCTGCGCAGATGATGTTTAGGGTACATGGCCTGCCACGCACGGCACTCGGTGCACGGCTACTCTTGTCGGACCCCGCCGGCTTGACGCCCTCCCGCTCCTCCCCAACAATAGCCCCCGCGCCGCAGCAATCGCGGTGCTCGGGATTGGTCTCCCGATTATGAGTTCTTACTGCGGATGCGCTGTTTCTACAGCGTATCCGTTGCCATTGCTTTGCCTATTCGGGCGGGCCGTGGCAAGTGGCGCCCTGATGGGCGCGCCGGCTTTCGTAAGAGCTCACCGGTAGACCAACTCTTGTCATGTGCCCGCCCTGCCGCCTTGCGGCCGGGCCCTTCTGCTCAGGAGGTTGCAAATGGTAAAGCTAGTCCGTCCGGTGCTAGGCATCGAACTCACTTCGTCCGCTACTGAAACCCAAGATACCCGCCTGGATTCCGTATCCCAACTCCCGCCGCTAGGGCCGCGCTCCCGTTACCGGTTTGCCGGCCCCCACGCCAAAGACCTCAGCCTGCCCTTCATCCGCCGTATCGCAGGCCGTACCTATCCACATTACTGGCAGCCGGCCGAGCCTAAGGATGAGTTTGAAGCCTGCGCCTTGGGCCGCCAGTACGCCGCCCACTTGGCGCAGATGCTGAAGCTCAACCGCCAGCACTCGGCACGCGGGCTGCTGTTCCGCATCGCCAGCGATATGGATTTCAGCGACCGCAGCCACCGCCGCAGCATGTGCAAAAGCTTCTTCAACTATCTGGAGATACTGCTGAACTTGGGGGCGCAACAGGTGGACCTGGCGCAGCACGTGGAGGCGATGCAACGCTTCCATCTCAGCCTGGACGAGTTGGAAACCTTGCAGCGGAAGCCGAGGCAGAAGAAGAGGAGCTAAGAACCTGTTTACGATCTTGCGAGCTAGGGCGAGACAAGGCGAAAACGAGCGAAAAAGCGGAATGGTCAAGTAGTACATGAGCATTTTGAGCTTGCTTTCAACGCCGTATCGCCGACGCGTAGCAGATCGTAAATAGGTTCTAAGCCGGGAAGGGACAGCCGGCCCCATTGGGGCTGGCTGTTGGGAAGGGGATAGTTACCCCGGAAAACAGCCACATTCGTATCCAGCAAAGCAGGGGCGTTTCGGTTGACACTCCCTCGCTGAACTGAGACCCTTCCCGCTTCCATTTTTTTGTTATTGCTCGCCATGAAAATCACCGCCAACACCGCCGTTACCCTGCGCATGAAAGTTACCGATAGCCAGGGCCTGGTTTACGACGATGGCAAAAAGCCCGTCTCCTACCTGCACGGCGATTACGACAACCTGTTCGCCAAGCTGGAAGCCGCGCTTGAAGGTCAGGAATCGGGTTTTCAAACCACGCTGGAACTGGCTACCGAAGACACCTTCGGCGCGCGCGACGAAGCCCTGGTCACCACCATGCCCAAGGCGGACTTCCCGCCCGGCGTGAAGGTAGGCGGCCAAATCCAGCGTATCGGCCCGGATGGCGAGCCGCGTTACTACTTCGTTACCAAGATCAAAGGCCCCACGGTATTGTTGGACGGCAACCACCCGCTGTGCGGTAAAACCCTGCGCTTTGCCGTCAAAGTGGTGGACGTGCGCGCGGCAACGGCTGAGGAAATTGCTCACCAGCATGTGCATGGCGAGCATGGGCATCAGCACTGATAGCTCCTGCCTCATATAAACAAAGCCCTCCCAAATTGGGAGGGCTTTTTTTGTCTGGGGCTTGGTGGTTAGGGGGATTGGCTGCTGATATGAGGAGGAGATGAATAGAGCAGGGGCTGCTAGTCGTCAAAAGTAGTGGGTAGTGGCAAATTTGTTGAGCGTCTATAACTCGGCCAAAGCAGACAGCAAGCAGCCCGATTTTGAACGACGGCTTTTACCCTCAGAAAAGTCATTTAGCTCTGACGCCTTTGGAAATATTCTTTTAGGCGTTGGTAGCTGGCATCTTGTGCAAAGTTTGGCGCAGCGTGCAAGATTTCGTCCAAGCATTGTCCCAACTCTCGGGGTGCCCACTGCTGGTTAGCAATCACTGAATTTAGCAGTTGTAATGCCTCGGCAGGGAACTGTCTGCACAAACCGGATTCGTGTAACAGGTGTACGACATAGTCCGGGTGTTCGATCGGTTTTAGCCAGTCTTGTACCGCAATCAAGGCTGACTTGAATTCTCCTCGGGCCGCGATCACCAAATGACTCAAAGAGTCTGCAATGCGCGGGGTGGCCAAATTGCGAGACTTTGGCCAGATCTGTTGCCAAAATGGCAGGGCACGATTTTTCCAATAGTCCTCACGCTGATTCGCCGCACCTTCAAGCGCTTGGGAGAGAGCCTGCGCCGACTCCTCCAGACCTTCTTGTGGAAGTGAACCAATCGCAGATCGGAACTCCTCCACGGTGTATCCCTCAGTCGGGCCTAATGCTGCATAGGTTAGGAATGTCGCGAATTGCTGGCGGTGCGTGCCAAGATCGGCATAGTGGTTGGCGCTATCCAGAAACTGCGACTTGAAGGCTATCAACAACGGCTGGTACAAGCGAGGCGACCAAAGGAAGCCTTCCCACACAGCCTTGGCTTCGACGGGATTTCTCCAGTTGAACAGCGGCAGCAGGTGCTGTTCGGTCCATAGGCGGTCCACACGGAAAAAAGCGATCAGCCGCGAACCTAGCAGCACCCGACCGTGGCGGAATCGCTCAACTTGCACGTCACACAGTGTGGTGAAGATAGGCTTCAGGTCAGCTGGGATCAGATCGTTGTCGTTCGGGTTCTGTTTAAACCAAAGATTGATCAGGGCTTGCGTGATATGCCCAATGGGGTGATTAATGGCTGAGCCAACGGGGTCGTAAGTTTCGACGCCATTTCGTATGATGCGAGAACCTGAGCCTACTTCTAGCGGCAGAGCCAGTACACGGCTGCATAGGCCCAGCAGAATGTCCGCATGGCGGTTTATCGATTTGGATGCAGACTGGAGCCACCAGGTGACAGCGTGGGCAATCTCCTGAAGTACGGCATCGGGCATAGTCTGTACCAGCGGTGCGGCGTATCCCCAGGAGCGTAACACCATGCCTTCTTCAGACCAAGCCTGCAGAGCCTCGCGCCACCGGCCGGTGGGCCACACATCATCCTTTGCCAGATCGCACAGCGCGGACAAACTGTGAAAGAAGCGCGTGCGGCAAACCTCACGCCACGTATCTTCGTAGAAAGGACGCCGTTCAGGCGTAGGCTTGATGAGCCATTGAACCAGCTCCTGCCGCTTTCGGGGAGCAAGGTCGACATCCCGGCTGTCCTCGTAATCCGGATCGCCAGTACCACTCATCCAGTGTGAGAACTCGTCACGCTCGTTGGTCGCCAACTGCCATTGAGGATGGGCGCTGGAGATTTCCACCAAGCGTGCCGCTGCAGTCGTTCCCAGTGTGAGGCCCGATATGTTCAGTTTGGCCAGATGCAGCCAGACCGAGCGTGCCACTATATATTGCCATCGATCTTCCTCCAGGTCATCCACGTACATATTGCGCGGAGGCCCTCTCAAAATGGCAGCCTCTAGGCGTTCCTGTGCGGCTCCTGCCAAATGCCTCCCCTGCAGGACGAACAGTCTGAACACCTCCCGCCCCATCTCTGCGGACCACAACCACCACTCGTCATCGGCCAACAGCCAATTCACCCACTGCTCGGGAGGGATGCAACCATCTAGACTGGCAGCAAACAAAGCAAGGCGCTTAAAGGTTGGGTATGGCAGTTCAACCCAGCTCTGTGCGATTCGTGTCGCGCGTGACCTGTCGTTGGCGCGAACTGCCATCCACGATTCCCGCAGTAATTCGATCAGGCTCACCCAGTCCCGGAGCCCCCTGTTCTGCCAGTGAGGCGTGATGGAGGGCAGATCCCAATGCGATTGATCGTTACGGTCGTCGGCCTCGCCCAACTCACCCAGCAGGTCCAGTGCATCACGCAATAACAGTTGAAAATCATCCAGCAGAAGCGGTAGGGCAGAAGTCCAATGCTCGTCAGTCAAATCGTGCAGAGAGGAATACACGTGATCAGCGGCCAGCGCGAGTTCCCAGTTCACCAGTTGCTTGATTCGCGTGGGTTCATTAGTGCTGCTTGAGTCGTCGTCGCCCCAACGAAATGGCTTCTCCAGAACAATTTTGGGTGCAAGCAACTCTCGCAATTCCAGACGCAATGTGGTGGTCAGTTCTTCTCGCTTAAGACGTTCTTTCCACCTAAACAAATCGTGATTGTGCCACGGCGACTTGACCCGGCCACTAAGCAGAAGGCGCCATAACGTGCGCATCAAAGGACCGGGAATGGCATTGGGTGCGTGCAAACGAATTTCATTGAGCTCGGAGGTTTTGCCATCACGCTCTAGTAGAGCAAATCGATCCAGCTCGTGTTCGATCAGCCAAAGCCAACGGTCGTGTATCTGTCCGCCCCGTTCCGCAATCCAGATGACCAATCGGGGGTCATCCAGGTGGCGCACCAGCCATCGAGCCAAATGAAACATCACTTCATCCCACTGGGTGCCCGTGATGCCACCGGAGGCAAGCAGCATCGGCCATGCATGGTCATAGGGCGCAGGCCGCCGAATTAGGCTGAAGCGCAGCTTGGTGTTCACTTCGTGATTGGGTTGCACGCCAAAGCGAGTCAGATCGCTGTGCTCGAAGCGCTCGTGCGCGAAAGGCTCCAGTAGCCAGTCCAGTGAAGGGGCGGGATTGAAGTCGGCAAAGCGTTTTGTCGGCAAACCCGATTTGTCCGATAAGGCCCAAAGCATCCGCCCGACAAAATCATCCTGCTGTGTACTCTCCTGAGGGCGCGTCAGGGCGTGTTTAACGACGATGGCCTCTTTTCCCTGCACGCCATCGCGGTAGGTGTCTGCCCAAGCATACAGAGTCTCGTGCAGCGCTGAATGGTCGTAGCTGCCAGCCGGGACAGTGTAAAGGATTGGAGTGACGCCCTTGGCTTCCCATTCAATGGTCTTCCGGTGCTCTTGCCCCGGTTCGCAATCGCCCAGTGCCCAGGCTTGAGGTGTGACTTCACCCAGCATCCGATCAGCCGCCAGCGCATCCATCATGTAGCGCAGCACAGGGTCGTTGATGCTGTAGCCGACAAAGCAGACCACATAATTGCGGAACAGCTCGCTTACAAAGCGAGCTGCCCAGCGTTCGGTTAGATACGCCAAACCGAAATCACCGCTAGTGACCACCAGACGGTTTAGGGCTGTGTCGTCCAGCTTTTCGGGTAACAAGCCGTGTAGGTAGACCAGCCCATTCCAGCGGCTGTTCTTCGGAATCGGTAGCATTGGGGCTGCGTAAGCCTGGAACGTTTGGCCCGTGCGTTTGGCCGCTGCGTGAAAGATGCGGTCGAAGTTTGTAGTAACCAACCGTAGAGAGCCCTCGCGGCTGCGCGCTAGACGCAACAGCGCCACCTGAGTGTCAGTAGCACCTTTGCGTCGGAGTTTAGGCTCCAGGGTCTGTGCAAGTGCGCGACGAACTGCTAGTCGCTGCCCTGGTAGGCGCCTCTCCAGCAGGTCGAGTGTGGCATCGTATTGCCCACGCTTGAAGGCCTCTTGCTCAATCTCCGAATCAGAAAGTACTGTTCCGTTTAATCGGTAGATTTCATTTACTAGTCCTTTGAAGTCCGGCAAACCGGCAGGGTAGGAAATACCCGCCCCACAAAAAAACACTACGTGGCCTTCCTCGTGTGCCTGCAAGAGTGTGTCGGGGATGTCAGGACCATTTGTGACGAATTGCATTTCTTCTGTAACCTGTCCAAAACATATAAAAAGAACACCCTCTCTCCTGAGGTTATGCTACTGAGGGCCCAAATTGACTAGTCGCGTCCGGCTCATAGCAAACATTGTATCTATCTGACATTAACTGATGCTATGACGAGAGTGTCCGAAATTCTGTGTAAACCGACTGTTATCTAGCAAGTAGCGGAAGGACCGTTTTGGCCGAATAGCCGAACAACAACATGTCCCATCACAAACCCTTCACCCACCCCCCAATCAAACCCCCGCCGCCACCTTCTCCAAACTCGGCAAGGTATGGGTATACAGCTTGGCCAAGTCATTGGGGCTGGCGATGGTTTCAAAGTGCTCCATCTTGATGGCCAGGAATTGTCCATTACTGCCATCGCGCACTTCGCCCACTTCCAGCGCTTTCAGCGCGCTTATCCAGTACCAGTTCTGGCCCATGTTTCCCTTATCACAGTAGGCGTACCACAGCGGCAGGCGGAATAGCCGCTCGAAGGTGAGTGCTTTTTTGAGTTCTTCCTCCAGGCTGAGGGTGAGTTCGCCGCGCGATGGGGTGTAGTTCTTGGCGTCGATGGCGATCATGCCCAGTGAGGGCAGCAGGAGCAGGAAGTCCGGCCGTTTGGCCGTGCCATGGAATAGGGTGGCAAAGCTGTTTTTGTTCTGACAGATGCCGACATAGGCCAGCTTGTGCTGCTTGAACCAGGCGTTGAGCGCTTTCTCGCCCTCATGGCCCTTTTTTTCCGCTGAGCTGGGGGCGGGTTGGGCTGGAGCGGAGGGCTGAGTTGTGACTGGCGGCAGGCTAGGCGCGGAAGTTTGCGCGCTTATTGGGCTAGCGGGCTGGATAGGCGTTATGGCTTGCGGCGGCGTGGGCGCGGCGCTTGGCTGTGGAGCGGGAACTGCTGCCGGTTTGCTTGCTTGTTGTGGGGGACGATTCTTGAAAATATTTGCGAAGGTGAATGCCATGGTGTCGTTTGGACTGGTGATTTAGAAAAGGATGAGGGCGGCTAGCCGGTTAGCCGCGCCTGGTCCGCCTGATACGCCGCGTCGCGGTCGCTGAACAGACCCAGGCGCACCAGGCGGGCGAGAATGGCGCCGCGGCTGCGGCCCAGTTGTTTGGCGATGGCCTGGCTGTCCGGCTGGGCCGGGCTGTGCCACAGGGTTTTCAGTTGCTGGTCGTCGGCCATGGTCCAGACCGCGCCTTGCTTGTCTGCCGTGGGCGGCGCGGCGGGTTTGGCCGGCGGGGTTTCCGTGGCGGCGGGCACGTCCCAGAGCGGCGGCAGGTCCAGTGCTTGCATGCGGGCGTTGTCGGCCTGCATCGCCGCTTGCTGGTGGTCATACAGCCCTAAGCGGACCAGCCGGGAGACGATGGCCAGCGGGCTGCGGCCCAGTTTTTCCGATAGTTGGCGCACCGGCGCGGGGGAGGCTTCCCACAGCAGGGTTAAGCGGTTGTCTTCCGCTATGGTCCAGCGTTGGCCCTGGCGTGCGCCGCCGGGGGCCACTTGTGGCTCAGGCGCGGAGGGTGGGGCGGCGTGTTGTTTGGCGACGCGCTTGAGCTGCTCGTAATACAGTGCGCGCGCCTTGTCCAGCGCCGGGTCCTTGGGGGTGCCCAGCGGGTCGCGCCGGCCGGCCGGGTCTACGCCCAGGACCAGTTGTTCGACGATTTCGAGTTCTCTCATAGGGATGCCCGGAGCCGGTCTCGCATTGCTTGCGGGGCGGGTGCCGCCGTGGATAAGCCATGTTATCGCCGCAGCCGGGTTCTATGCAAATTGAGTTTGCGGCGCACGGCCCGGGGGCGGGCCGGCGCGCTTTAGAGCCTGTTTACGATCTGCTGCGCGTCGTGAGACGTCACACGGTGCGTACCGCTTCGAAATGCTCATGTACCGTATGACCATTCCGCTCCTTCAGCCGCAACGCCGTATCGCTGAAGCGCAGCAGACTTTGAACAGGTTCTTAGGCCTCGATTTCTATCAGGGTGGGATTAGCGGCGGCGGCGGCCTGTTCCAGCGCCTGGCGCAGCAGCGGTTCCGGGGTGCCCAGCGCCAGGGTTTCGGCGCGCCAGCCGTAGGCGCGGGCCAGCGCCGGGAAGTCCGGGGTGTAGAGGTCCACGCCCAGCGGTTCCATATCGGCGGAGCGCATCGCGCTTTTGATTTCGCCGTAGCCGCGGTTGTTGAGCAGCAGCACGATCAGGCGGGCGCGGGTTTCCATCGCGGTGCCCATTTCCGCCAGGGTGAACTGGAAGCCGCCGTCGCCGGCCAGGCACAGCACCGGCCGGTCCGGGTCGGCCAGCGCGGCGCCGATGGCGGCGGGCAGGCCGTAACCCAGCGCGCCGAAGCCCACGGAGGCGTTGAACCAGCTGTTGCCGCGCGGCGCGCAAAAGCCCAGGTTGCCGGCGTAGACCAGGCGGGTGGAGTCTCCCACCCAGCGCGCTTGCGGCAGGATGTCGCGCACGCGGTGCAGCCAGGCCAGGTCGGCGGCGTTTTCCGGTTCCATTTCGGCGGCGGCCAGGCGGCGGGCGGCGTCGGCGCGCTCTTCGCCCTGGCGGGCGGCGTCGGTCAGCCGCGGTATCAGCAGTTGCAGGGTTTCTTTGGCGTCGCCCAGCAGTGGTAGATCCGCGCCGCGGCCGCGGCAGAGTTGTTCCGGGTCGATGTCGATGCGGATCAGCGCGCCGGGCAGGCGGAAGCCGCCGTCCACATACATGTCGAAGTCGGTGGGCCCGAGTTCGCAGCCCACGGCCAGCACCACGTCGCTGGCGGCGATCAGGCGGCGCGCGGCCGGCAGCGAGGGGCTGCAGGACAGCGCTAGCGGGTGGCTGTCCGGCAGCGCGCCGCGCGCGTTGATGGTCATCAGCGCCGGCGCGTCCAGCACTTCCGCCAGCCGGGTCAGTTGCGGCGCGGCTTGGCGCGCGCCGCCGCCTATCAGCAGCAGCGGTCGTTCCGCGTTGGACAGCAGGCGGGCGGCGTGGTCGATGGCGGCGGGGGCGGCCGGCCCGCGCAGCAGCCGCGTTGCCGGCGCATGCGGCGGCGGCAGGCCGTCGGCGGGCGCGGCCATCAGGTCCAGCGGAATTTCAATGTGCACCGGGCGCGGGCGTGCACCGTCGAACACGGCGAAGGCGCGCGCCAGCACTTGCGGCAGTTCCGCCGCCGCGGTCAGGGTGTGGCTGAAGGCGGCGACTTGGCTGGCCAGCGCGTGCTGGTCCGGCAGTTCGTGCAGGTGGCCGTCGCCGGAGCCCAGCTTGCCGCGCGCGTTGACGCCGGAGATCACCAGCAGCGGGATGGAGTCGGCGTAGGCCTGGCCCATGGCGGTGGCGATATTGGTGAGGCCGGGGCCGGTGATGACGAAGCAGACGCCGGGTTTGCCGCTGACGCGGGCGTAGCCGTCGGCCATGAAGCCCAGGCTTTGTTCGTGGCGGGCGGCGATGTGGCGGATGCCGCTGCCGGCCAGGCCGCGGTAGAGCTCGATGGTGTGGACGCCGGGGATGCCGAACACGGTGTCGACGCCGTAAGCCGCCAGCCAGGCGGTGAGGTAGCTGCCCAGGGTGGTGCTCATGCGGATTCCTTTTGTCTTGGCGCGGCGGTGCGCAGTTGGCCGGCGAAGCGGGCGATGCGGCGGCAGGCTTCGGCCAGGCGTTCGTCGTCCACCACCAGGCCCAGGCGGATGAAGCCGGCGGCGGTGGGACCGAAGGCGGCGGCGTCCAGCACGGAGACGCCGGTGGCTTCAAACAGCTTCCAGGCGAAATCCCCGGCTTCCAGGCCGCAGCCGCGCACATCCAGCAGCAGGAACATGCCGGCTTCCGGCAGTGGGCATTGCAGGCCGTCCACGCCGCTGAGCAGGCTGTGGGCCAGATCGCGCCGCCGCTGGTACAGCGCGCGGACGGGTTCGACGAAGGCGTCGTAGTCTTGCAGCGCCAGCAGCGCGGCTTGTTGGATGAAGCCGGGGATGCCGTAGAGCATGCACAGGGCCAGCGTGCCCATGTGCTGGATCAGCGGGCGCGGGCCGGCGGCCCAGCCCAGCCGCCAGCCGGCCATGGCGTGGGATTTGGACAGGCTGCCCAGAGTCAGTGTGCGTTCCGCCATGCCGGGCAGCGCGGCGATGCTGTGGTGCGGGGCTTCGAAGCAGAGGCCGGCGTAGACTTCGTCGGCCACCACCCACAGATCGTGGCGGCGGGCCAGCGCGGCCACCGCGGCCTGTTCTTCCGGGCGCAGCGCCGCGCCGGTGGGGTTGCAGGGGGTGGCGAGGAAGATTGCACGGGTGCGCGGGGTGACGGCGGCTTCCAGCGCGGCCAGGTCCAGGTGGAAGCCGTCCGCGGGTTTCACCGGCACCGGCACCAGCGTGGCGCCGCTGGCGCGGATGCTGGCTTCGTAGGTCAGGTACATGGGCTCCGGCACCAGCACTTCGTCGCCGGCCTGGCACAGGCAGAGCGCGGCGGAGAACAGGCCGTTTTGCGCGCCGGCCACCACGATGACGTTGTCGGCGTCCATCTCCAGGCCGGTGGCGGCGGCATGGCGGCGGGCGATGGCGGCGCGCAGGTCGGCGCGGCCATCCACCGGGCTGTAGTGGGTATCGCCGTCGCGCAGCGCGGCCACCGCGCGTTCGATGATGGGGGCCGGGGTGGCGAACTCCGGGTCGCCCACGCTGAGGATGATCACGTCCTCACCGCGGGCGGCGGCTTGTTGCGCAGCAAAGTGGATGTTCCAGGCATCGACGCGTTCGCCGGCGATGCGTTCGACCAAGGGGGAAAAGCGCATGGAGGTCTCCGTAACAATGGGGTAAGACGGCACTGGAACCCGTTTTCAAGACGGGATCACCTTCGCGAAGCAGATCGTAAACAGGCTCTTAGAATGCGGTACGGACCGGCAGCCTCCTCTCCAGCCGCAGGAAGACCCGTTCTATCAGCCAGGCCAGCGCAAAATAGATCAGCGCCACGGTCAGCAGCGGTTCGTAGGTGCGCAGGGTTTGCGCGCGCACCAGGTTGGCCGCGCCCAGTACGTCCATCACCGCCACGGTGGAAGCCAGCGCGGTGGATTTGAGCAGTAGCACGGTTTCGCCGGCCAAGGACGGCAGCAGGATCAGCAGCGCGCGCGGCAGCCAGATGCGCCGCGCCGCGGTCAGCCGCGACATGCCCAGCGCGCGGGCGGCTTCCAGTTCGCCCTTGGGCACGGCGGCCAGGCCGCCGCGCACCACTTCGCCCACATAGCCGGCCACGCTCAGCGCCAGCGCCAGCGCCACGTACCAGAATCCTTCTCGCAGGTAAGGCCACAGCGGGCTGTCGCGCAGCGCCGGAAAGCCGGCGAACAGGCTGCCCAGGCCGTAATAGAGCACGTAGATCTGCACCAGCAGCGGGGTGCCGCGGATCAGGTTGGTGAAGGACAGGCTGAGCCAGGCGAGGAAGGGCTGGCGGGACAGCCGGGCAAAGCCCACCGCCACGGCCAGCGCGAAGCCCAGGCTGCCGGAAAGCAGCAGTAGTTGCACGGTGATGGTGACGCCGCGCCAGAGCATGGGGCCGTAGTCTTGCAGCCATTGGAAGTTCATGCGGGTCTCCCGTTCACAGCGCCGGTTGCCAGCGGCGGAAGCGGCGTTCAATCAGGCTGAAGCCGGCGTTGGACAGCAGGGTCATCAATAAGTAGATGGCGGCCACGGTCAGATAGAACAGCAGGTACTGACGGGTGGAGCCGGCGGCCTGTTTGGTGGTGAACAGCAGTTCGCTGTAGCCCACCACGCTGATCAGCGCGCTGTCCTTGATCAGCACCAGCCACAGGTTGGCCAGGCCGGCCAGCGCGTAAGGCATCATCTCCGGCAGGATCACGCGGCGCGCGGTCAGCCAGCGGCCGCAGCCGAAGGCGCGCGCGGCCTCGATGTGGCCGTGCGGTATCGCCTGCACCGCGCCGCGCATGATTTCCGCCGCGTAAGCGCCTTGCACGATGCCCAACACCACGATGGCGGCGGCGAAGCCGTTCACCTCCACTTGCGGTTGGCCCAGCAGCGCCGCCAGCGCGTTGATGGCGTCCCCGCCGGCGTAGTAGAGCAGCAGGATGAGCAGCAGCTCCGGCAGCGAGCGGCATACGCTGGTGTAGGCGTTGGCCAGCCGTTTGAGCAGCGGGTGGCCGCCCAGTTTGACCAGCGCGGTGGCCAGGCCTATGACCAGGCCGAGCGCGAAAGCGCCCAGCGAGATTTCCAGCGTGACCACGGCGCCTTGCAGCAGGGCGGGGCCCCAGTCGCGGACTACGGCGTCGTAGGCTTGTTGCAGTGAATCCAGCATCTATGCTCTCCCTGGGGCGGCGCAGGCGGACGGGGCGCTGTCACTTGGCGTCCGGCGAGATGTTGACCTTGAAGTATTTCTTCTGGATGGCGTCGAAGCTGCCGTCGGCGCGCAGTTGCAAGATGGCCTGGTCGAACTGCTGTTTGAGCGCAACGTCGGCCTTGCGCAGGCCGGCGCCGATGCCGGGGCCGAACAGCGGGTCCTTGGGCGCTAGTCCTTTGGATTCCAGGCCGGCGCCGTCCTTGCCGCCGAGGAAATCGCTGGCGGCCAGCGCGTCCAGCAGCATCAGGTCCACGCGGCCGGCGACGAGGTCGGCGTTCAGTTCGTCCTGGGTGTTGTAGTAACGGATGGCGGAGCCGGCGCCGTAGTATTTCTTCAGGAAGTTGGCGTTGGTGGTGGCGGATTGCACGCCCAGGGTCTTGCCCTTGAGGCCGGCCGGGCTGAGGACGGTTTTTTGGCCCTTGGGGCCGACGAACTCAGAGGCGGTGTAGTAGTAAGGCAGGCTGAAGGCGATGACTTTTTCCCGCTCCGGGGTGATGGACATGGAGTTGAAGATCACGTCTATCTTCTTGCTGTTGAGCGCGGGGATGATGCCGTCCCAGGACACTTCGGTGATCTGACAGTTTTGCTTGAGGCGCTGGCACAGCTTGCGCACCAGTTCCACTTCAAAACCGCTCCATTGGCCGTTGCTCTGTTTGATGGTGAATGGTGGGTAGGGCTCGGCGGCGATGCCGATGCGCAGCGGGTTGGCGGCGGCCGAGGCGGCACAGCACAGGACGGCGAAGGCGGCGATGAGGGTGCGGAGTGGCTTCATGGGGTTTCTCCCTGGGGTGTCAGGCGTTGACAAACTGGCGGCAGCGTTCGCTGCGGGGCGCGGCGAAAATCTGTTCCGGCGGGCCGGCTTCCTCTATGCGGCCCTGGTGCAGGAACAGCACTTTGCTGGAGACTTCGCGGGCGAAGGCCATTTCATGGGTGACCAGCAGCATGGTGCAGCCTTCATCGGCCAGCTGGCGGATCACCCGCAGCACTTCGCCCACCCGTTCCGGGTCCAGCGCGGAGGTGGGCTCGTCGAACAGCATCACCGCTGGCCGGGTGGCCAGCGCGCGGGCAATGGCCACCCGCTGTTGCTGGCCGCCGGACAAGAAGGCCGGATAGGCCTGGCGCTTGTCCGCCATGCCCACTTTCTCCAGCAGCGCCTCGGCCAGCGCCACCGCTTCTGCGCGCGGCTGGCGCAAGACGCGCACCGGTACCTCGATCAGGTTCTCCAGCACCGTCATGTGCGGCCACAGATTGAAGTTCTGGAACACCATGCCCAGCCGCGAGCGCAGCCGGTCCACTTGGCGCGGGTCGGCCGGCACGCGCCGGCCGCGCTTGTCGGTGCGCAGGGCGATTTCCTCGCCGGCGATCAGCACCCGGCCGTCGTCAGGAACTTCCAGCAAATTGAGACAGCGCAGCAAGGTGCTCTTGCCGGAGCCGCTGGCGCCGATCAGCGACACCACTTCGCCGGCGGAGGCGGCAAAGGAGACGCCGTCCAGCACCACTTGGCTGTCAAAGCGCTTGCGCAGGTTTTCCACCGCGACGATGGGGGTGGGAGGTGGGTGGATGGTGGGGGTGGGGTGATGCATGAATCTCTCCTCCTTGCGGCTGTGGCAGCCTACTGTAGTTGTGAGCCGCACCTTGGTGCGACCGTGCTAGGAGTGGCAACATCCATGCCAGCGGGTCCGTTTTTTAATTGCATGAATTTAAAAGGGTTTTGTGCTTGCTCGCGGCGATAAAAACCGTCAATACTGCAACTATTCATAAAAACGCCGAATTTTTGGCACCCGTGCTTGAAGCAGCCAAGAACCTGTTCTCGATTTCGCGAGCTAAGGCGAGATAAGGCGAAAACGGCTGAGAAAGCGGAATGTACAGGTGGTACATGAGCATTTCGAAGCCGTACTCACCGTGTAACGCTCCACGACGCGCAGCAGATCGAAAACAGGTTCTTAAGGGGAAGGGGGAGACATGGATGCAGACCTGAGCCAGGGCATTGCGCTGTTTGGCGATTTTTTCGACGCGATCGGCCTGTCGGTGGCCATCATCGATCAGGACGGGCGCTACGCCTATTACAACCAGGAGTGTTCGCAGCTGGACGAATACACCGCGGAGCAGGCGCTGGGGGCCTATCTGCTGGAGCTGTACCCGGAGCTGGACGAGAACAGCAGCACCTTGTTGCAGGCGCTGCGACAGGGCCGCAGCTACCGCAACCATTATCAGCGCTACCGCAATCCCAGAGGCAAGGCTGTGCATCAGGTGCATACCACGCTGCCGCTGAAGCGCGCCGACGGCCGCATCGTCGGCGCGGTGGAATTGTCCCGCGATCTGACCGTGGTCAGCCCGCTGCATCAGGCGCTGGTGGATTTGCAGCAGAACGTGGAGGAGGAGGCCGACGGCGGGCTGATGGGCATCATCACCGACGACGCGGCGATGAAGCAGCTGATCCACCAGGCCCGGCGGCTGGCGCGCGCCGACGTGCAGGTGCTGATCCACGGTGAAACCGGCACCGGCAAGGAATTGTTCGCCCGGCTGCTGCATCAGGAAGGGCCGCGCGCCGAGCGTCCCTTCGTGGTGCTCAATTGCGCGGCCTTGCCGGAGCCGCTGTTTGAAAGCACCTTGTTCGGCACCGTGCGCGGCGCCTTCACCGGGGCCGAGGACCGGCGCGGGGTGCTGGAATCCGCCCATGGCGGCACCTTGTTTCTGGACGAGATCAACTCGCTGCCGCTATCCATCCAGGGCAAGCTGCTGCGGGCCTTGCAGGAGGGCACGTTCAGCCGGGTGGGCTCTGGCGCGGAGGTGCGTGTGGATGTGCGAGTGGTGGCTGCCAGCAACGAGTCGCCGCAGCGGATGCTGGACGAGCGCAAGATCCGGCCGGACCTGTTGTACCGGCTTAACGTGGGCTGCCTGGCGGTGCCGCCGCTGCGCGAGCGGCTGCGTGACATCCCGCTGCTGGCGCAATCCTTTTTACGCAAGCACGGCAAGGTCACTGGCCACCGAGTGCAGCGCATCAGTCACGCGGTGATGGAGCGCATGCTGCGCTATCACTGGCCGGGCAATGTGCGCATGCTGGAAAACGTGCTGTTGCGCAGCCTGATCCTGTGCGAGGGCGGGGACGAACTGGACTTCCTGCTGTTGGAGGAGGAGGGCGAGGCGGCGGAGCGGCGCGCGGAAGAGCGTCGGCCGCCGGCCCCGCCGCCGCCGGACGCCGAGGGCACGCTGGAGCAGCGGATGGCGAGCTATGAGCGCCGGCTGCTGGTGGACTGCCTGAAGGGCTGCGCCAATCTGACCGAGGCGGCGCGCCGGCTGGGCCTGCCGCGCGCCACCTTGCAGTACAAGTTGAAGAAACACGGGATACAGCTGGCGCGCACGGTGTTGGGGTGAGCTGGGCATGGCGTCCCTCGCAGCTGAGTAGCGGGTAGAGAGCGAGAGCGCTTGGCTGTCGATCAAATAACCCCAGGGTTATTGACGGGCCCGTCGTAGAAGCTACAATAAGCTCTGGCCGATAGCCTGCTCAAATGTCTTGCGTGCAAGAGCGCGACAAGGTGAAAACAAAAGCAGAATGTAGAAATGCTACATGAGCATTCTGAAGCTGTTCTCACCGTACTGTGTTTACGAGGCGCAGCAGATCGTAAACAGACTCTAAGCGTAGGGGCGACGCCGTGACCAGCAAAGAAGTCATCAGCATGATAGAGGCCGACGGCTGGTATCTGGTTGCCGCCAAGGGAAGCCATCAACAGTTCAAACACCCGATCAAGACCGGCCGGGTGACGGTGCCTCACCCCAAGAAGGACATACCGATAGGCACACTGAACAGCATCAAGAAACAAGCGGGTCTCAAGTAAGGAACCATTATGTACTACCCGATTGCAGTTGAACCCGGTGACGACCAACATGCCTACGGCGTCATCGTGCCGGATCTACCCGGCTGCTTCTCCGCCGGAGACACCCTGGATGAGGCCATCCGTAACGCCCGCGAAGCCATCGAACTGCATCTGGAAGGGCTGGTGGAAGACCTGGACGTTATCCCTTTGGCCAGCAGCGCGCAGGCTCATGTCGGTAAATCCGAGTTTGCCGGCCATATCTGGGCGCTGGTGGATGTGGACATCACTCGCTATCTGGGTAAAGCGACCAAGATCAATGTCACGTTGCCGGCCAACCTTCTGCACCGTATCGATGAATATGTCGCTTCCCACCCGGAATACGATAGCCGCAGCGGTTTCCTGGCCAAGACCGCGCTAGAAAAGCTGTTGTGTCGGCCGTAAAAGTGGTTAATTTTGCTGTTTGACCATGGATGTGCCGCGTCGCACTCAGCCTCTTAAGAACCCGTTTACGATCTGCTGCGCGTCGTGGACGCGTTACACGGTAAGTACGGCTTCAGAATGCTCATGTACCACTTGTACACTCCGCTTCTTCAGCCGCAACGCTTTGTCTCGCCTTAGCCCGCGAGATCGTGAACAGGCTCTTAGGCCTGCTAACAAAACCGCGCAGCGTACCTGAGCCAAGGCGCGCCGACGCAGAAAACGAAGTTTCTGCGAAGCTACAGTACAAGTGGTACGACCAGGAGGCGCAACGCAGGATCAGGGGTTTTGTTAGCGGGCCTTAGTTACAAATCCAGCACCAGCGGCCCGCTCCCCGCCGCCCGCGACACGCAGATCATGATGCGCTCCTGGCGCTCCGTCTCGCTCAGGTATTGGTCGCGGTGCTCGGCATCGCCGGCCAGCAGCCTGGTTTCACAGCTGCCGCAATAACCTTCCCGACATAGGCAGTCCGGCCGCAGCGCGGTCTGCCGCTCTATCGCCGCCAGAATGGATTCCTCTGCGCCCACCCGCACTCGCAGGCCGGAGCGGGCCAGCTCCACTTCGAAACTAGCGCCCTCCGCCGTCGCGTCGGCGCTGAAGCGCTCATAGTGCAGCCGGCCGGCGGGTAAGCGTCGCGCGCAGGCGTCCGCCGTTGCCGCGATCAGCCGTTCCGGCCCGCAGACATACACCTGGCTGTCCGCTGGCGCGGCGGCGATCAAGGCGTCCAGGTCCAGCCTGCGTCCGGCTCGGCTCTCGTACAGGTGGATTCTGGCGTCGCCTCGTTCGCTTCGGTTGGCCAGCTGAGCGGCGAAGGCGGCGCTGGCGGCGTCGCGGAAGGCGTAGTGCAGCTGGTAGGCGTCATTGCCCAGCGCCGCCATATGGGCGATGAAGGGGGTGATGCCGATGCCGCCGGCGATGAACAGCCGCGGGCCGGGAGCGGCGGCCAGCGGAAAGCGGTTGGCCGGCGCCTGCACGCGCAGGCGGCTGCCCGGCTTCAGCGCGTGCAGATAGCTTGAGCCGCCGCGCGAATCCGGCTCGCGCTTGACCGCGATGCGGTAGACCCCGCCGCCGGGATCCAACAGCGAGTAGGCCGCCGGCCGGCCCGGAGGCGGCATGTCCACCACAATGTGGCTGCCGGACGGACAGGGCGGGGCCGGGCCGTCCAGCGGCCGCAGGGTGAAGGCTTTGACTCCGGCGGCCACGTCTTCGATGGCGCAGACTTCGGTGACGATGGCGGACATGCGCGGCGCTCCGGTTCAGCCGCGGTAAGCGGCGGCCACCATCTGGTGGAAGTAGGCGATGCCGTGTTCGCTGATGCCGCTGCGCTGGCTGTCCGCCATGATGCGGCCCTGGCCGCGGTAGCCGCGAGATTGCAGCCCGCGCTGCACGCTTTCCACCAGCCGCAGGTCCTCGGGGCGGAATTCGTCGCGCGCCCAGCTGACGAAGCGGCGTTGCTCCTCGTTCAAATCCTGATTGAGGAAGAGAATGTCGTAATGCTGGACGGTGACGCCGGCGGATTCCGGAAACTCGTAGATCACCGTCATCGCCGCGTCGCCGGGCACCACATTGAACATCACGCCGGGCCACAGCCAGTAGCCGTTGAAGGCCTGGTTGGCGGCCTCGCCGTCAAAGGCGTAGCTGCTGTCGCTGGACTGGGCGGCGCCGCGCTGCAAGGTCCAGCGGCCGTGGAAGCTGTGGGTGTAGCCCTCGGTGGACACCGATTGCGAGAAGCTGGGGTGGGCCGGCGCGCAGTGGTAGCACTCCATATAGTTGTCGACGATGACTTTCCAGTTGGCCGGGGTGGTGGTGACCACGCGTTCGGCTACTTTCAAGTCCGCCACTTGCGGGCACACTTGCATGAAGTGCTCTTGCAGGCCGGCGTATTCGACGTCAATGTCCGGCGCGTCCGGGTCCATGTTGACGAAGACGAAGCCGCAGTATTCCGCCACCCGCAGCGGGCTCAGATGGTTTCCGGCCCGGTCGAAGTCCGCCACTTGCTCGCAGTTGCGCGCGTGCGCCAGCTGGCCGTCCAGCTTGAAGGCCCAGGCGTGGTAGGGACAGGTGATCACATTCTTGGCTTGGCCGCTGCCGCTGAGCAACTCGTGGCCGCGATGCGGACAGACGTTGTAGAAGGCGCGCAGCGCGCCGTCGCGGTCGCGCAGCAGCAGGATGTTTTCGCCTATCACCCTACGGGTGACGTAATCGTTGGGCCGGGCCAGCTCGCTGCCGTGGCACAGGCACAGCCAGGACTTGGCGAAGATCTGTTCTTTTTCGTACTGGAATACTTCGTCGGCGGTGTAGCAGCGCGCCGGCAGGGTGTGAGCACGGTCGATGTCGCTGCAGAAATCGGCGGGCAGTTGCGGCGCGGCGGGCGGGAACTGGACGGCGGCGTACTGTTGCATGGCGGGGCTCCTTCAAAAGCCTGCGAGTGGGGGAGGGCTGTCGATGATTTAACGGCCTGCCGGCGGCGGCGGAGTGGATGGCGGCGACGCTTACTTTTCATTGCGCGACAATTTGGCATTGACGTGAACCGGGCGCTCGCGCTTATGCTGGGCTTTGAACTGGGAGGGAGGGCACGGTGGACGAATACCATTTTCTGTTATTGCCGGAGTTTTCCTTCATCGGCTTTGCCGCCTTGATGGAACCCTTCCGCATCGCCAACCGTTTTCAGCCCGGCGCCAGCCGCTGGCGATTGCTGTCCGTGGACGGCCAGGCGGTGGCGGCCAGCAACGGCATCGCGTTGATGGTGGACGGCGCGCTGGCGGAGGCCGGGCCGTGCACCTGTCTGTTCGTGGTCAGCAGCTTCCATCCGCTGCGCCATTACTCGCCGGAACTGGGCGCGGCGCTGCGACGGCTGGAGCGCGGGGGAGCGACCCTGGGGGCGATAGACACCGGCTGCTTCATCCTGGCCGAGGCCGGCCTGCTGCGCGGCGAGACGGTGACGCTGCACTGGGAAGCGATTCCGGCCTTCCGGGAACGCTACCCGCAGGTGACGGCCAGCCAGGAGCTGTTCCTGACCGAGAAGCGGCCCACCTCCGCCGGCGCGGTGGCCGGGCTGGACTTGGCGTTGGCCTTGCTGGCGCGACGCCACGGCCGCGAGCTGGCGCTGGCGGTGTCCGAACAACTGGTGCAGGGCCAGATGCGCAGTCCGTCCGAGCATCAGCGCCTGCAAGTGGCCAGCCGCTATCAGGTGCACAACAAGAAGCTGGCGCAGGCGATACGGCTGATGGAGGAGCAACTGGAGGACCCGTGGCCGCCGGAGGAACTGGCCGCGCGCTGCGGCGCCACCCGCCGCCAGATGGAGCGCTTGTTCCGCGCCCATCTCAAGGCCTCGCCGGCGGAGTTCTACCGCGCGCTGAGGCTGGACCGCGCCCGCTGGCTGCTGCGCCAGACGGAGCTAAGCGTGGTGGAGATCAGCGTGGCCTGCGGCTTTGAGTCTCCGTCCTATTTTTCCCGCGCTTACCGCAAGCGTTTTGGACGTAGTCCGAGGGAAGATCGCGAGGACCGCAGCGGCGCCTGAGGATCTGTTCTCCGCGGTTTTCGCCTTGTCTCGCTCTTGCTCGCGAGACTTTGGACCGGTTCGGAGCGGGGGCATTGGCTGGCCGCGGACGGTATTATCGGGTACTGTTGAGGGTTTGGATTGGCGCGGGCGGCGCGCCTCCATAAAATGACAGGGCAAACCCCAAAATCGCCCTACGCTGGAGAAACCCGAAAATGGCCATCATCCGTCAGGAAGACTTCGTGCAAAGCATTGCCGACGCCTTCCAGTTCATCAGCTATTACCACCCCAAAGATTATATCGACGCGCTTTACCAGGCGTATCTGAAGGAAGAGAGCCCGGCGGCCAAGGACGCCATGGCGCAGATCCTGATCAACAGCCGCATGTGCGCCGAAGGCAAGCGCCCGATCTGCCAGGATACCGGCATCGCCGTGGTGTTTCTGAAAGTGGGCATGAAGGTGCAGTGGGACGCCGAATTGTCGGTGCAGGAGATGGTGAACGAAGGCGTGCGCCGCGCTTACCTGAACCCGGACAACAAGCTGCGCGCCTCGGTGCTGCTGGATCCGGCCGGCAAGCGCCAGAACAGCAAGGACAATACCCCGGCGGTGGTGCATTTCGAGATCGTCGAAGGCGACGGCGTGGAAGTGACCTGTGCCGCCAAGGGCGGCGGCTCGGAGAACAAATCCAAGTTCTACGCGCTGAATCCGTCCGACTCCATCGTGGACTGGGTGCTGAAGACCGTGCCCACCATGGGCGCCGGCTGGTGTCCGCCGGGCATCCTCGGCATCGGCATCGGCGGCACGCCGGAGAAGGCGATGCTGCTGGCCAAGGAAAGCCTGATGAGCCATGTGGACATTCAGGATTTGAAAGCCAAGGCCGACAGCGGCGCGGAACTGAGCCGCGTGGAGCAACTGCGCCTGGAGCTGTTTGAAAAGGTCAACGCGCTGGGCATCGGCGCCCAGGGCCTGGGCGGCCTGACCACGGTCTTGGACGTGAAGATTCTGGATTACCCCACCCACGCGGCCAGCCTGCCGGTGGCGATGATCCCCAACTGCGCGGCCACCCGCCACGTGCACTTCCACCTGGACGGCAGCGGCCCGGCCGTGCTGGAAGCGCCGCGCCTGGAAGACTGGCCGGACATCACTTACGACAACTCCAACGGCAAGCGCGTCAACCTGGACGCCATCACCCCGGAAGAAGTGCAAAGCTGGCAGCCGGGCGACGTGCTGCTGCTCAACGGCAAGATACTCACCGGCCGCGACGCCGCGCACAAGCGCATGGTGGACATGCTGAACAAGGGCGAGAAGCTGCCAGTGGACTTCACCAACCGCTTCATCTACTACGTGGGCCCGGTGGATCCGGTGCGCGACGAAGTGGTGGGCCCGGCCGGCCCCACCACCGCCACCCGCATGGACAAGTTCACCCGCCAGATGCTGGAGCAAACCGGCTTGCTGGGCATGATAGGCAAGGCCGAGCGCGGCCCCATCGCGATTGAGGCGATCAAGGACAACAAGGCGGTCTATCTGATGGCCGTCGGCGGCTCCGCCTACCTGGTGTCCAAGGCGATCAAGGCGTCCAAGGTCGTGGCCTTCGAAGATCTGGGCATGGAAGCCATTTACGAGTTCGAGGTCAAGGACATGCCGGTGACGGTGGCGGTGGATTCCTGTGGGTCCAGCGTGCACGACACCGGCCCGGCCGAGTGGCGCGTGAAGATTGGCAAGATCCCGGTCATCCCGGTGTAAAGCCTGGATGAAAGAAACGGTCGCCTTCGGCGGCCGTTTTTGTTTGTGCCGCTGGCGCTTGAAAATGGTTTGATCCAGACCAAGGTCGGGCGGCGAACCGTCGCCTATGCTCGACGGCACACCCTTATTTTCCTGCCCGCATGCTGACCGAGTTTTCATTGATCCTGACGCTGTTGCAGCAGATGTGCGTTTACCTGGTGATCGCCTATCTGCTGTCCAAGACGCCGCTGTTCATCCCGCTGACCCAGGTCACCATCCGCCTGCCGCACAAGCTGGTGTGCTACCTGGTGTTCTCGGTGTTCTGCGTGATGGGCACTTACTTCGGCCTGCACATCGACGATTCCATCGCCAACACCCGCGCCACCGGCGCGGTGCTGGGCGGCATGCTGGGGGGGCCGTGGGTGGGATTGGCGGTGGGCTTCACTGGCGGGCTGCACCGCTATTCGCTGGGCGGAGTCACCGCCGGCGCTTGCATGGCGTCCACCATGGCGGAAGGCTTGCTGGGCGGGTTGGTGCATCTTTACTTCGTGCGGCGCGGCCAAGTGGGAAGGGTGTTCGACCCGTTGGCGGTGGCCGCGGTGGCGCTGCTGGCCGAATGCATGCAGATGTTGATCCTGCTGGCGGCGGTCAAGCCCTTCGCCGCGGCCTGGCATCTGGTGCGCAGCATCGCGCTGCCGATGATGATAGCCAACACTCTGGGCGCGGCGATGTTCATGCGCATCCTGCTGGACCGGCGCGCGCTGGCGGAGAAGTATTCCTCCGCCTTCTCCTCCAAGGCGCTGCAGATCGCCGCCCGCGCCGAGGGCGTGCTGCGCCACGGCTTCGACCGCGACAATTGCATGACCATGGCGCGCATCCTGTACGAGGAGCTGGGCGTGGGCGCGGTGGCGCTGACCGACCGCGAGCGGCTGCTGGCCTTCATCGGCGCCGGCGCCGACCACCACTTGGCGGGCACGCCCATCACCTCGCCGCTGACCCAGCGCGCCATTGCCGACAATCAGGTGGTGTACGCGGACGGCAACGAGACGCCGTACCGCTGCTCCATCAGCCCGGCGTGCAAGCTGGGCTCCTCGCTGGTGATCCCCTTGCGCGGAGAGGACGAACGGGTGATCGGCACCATCAAGCTGTACGAGACGCGCAACAAGCTGTTTTCCGGCATCAACCTGACCCTGGGCGAGGGCATTGCCCGGCTGCTGTCCAATCAGATTCTGCAAGGCAAGTACGAGCAGCAGAAACAGCTGCTGGCCCAAACCGAGATCAAGCTGCTGCACGCCCAGGTCAACCCGCATTTCCTGTTTAACGCGCTCAATACGCTGTCCGCGGTGATACGCCGCAACCCGGAGCATGCGCGCCAGTTGGTCCAATACCTGTCCACCTTTTTCCGCAAGAACCTGAAGCGCTCCAGCGAGATGGCCACGCTGGGCGACGAGATAGACCACGTCAGCGCCTATCTGCGCATTGAGGAGGCCCGCTTCGCTGGCCGGCTGCAAGTGGAGATCGAGGCGCCGGAGGCGGCGCGCCGGGCCGAGCTGCCGGCGTTTTCCCTGCAGCCGCTGGTGGAAAACGCAATCAAGCACGGCACTTCCCAACTGCTGGAGCCGGGGCGCATCCGCATCGCCGCCCGCTGCGACGCGCAAGGCCTGCGGGTGACGGTGGAGGACAACGCCGGACTCTACCGCAAGCCGGAGCAGAGCGACGGCCTGGGCATGTCGCTGGTGGACCGCCGCATCCGAGCTCGTTACGGCGAGGCCTACGGGGTGGCGGTGGATTGCGCGCCGGAGCTTTACACCCGGGTCAGCCTGCTGCTGCCCTGCCGCTGTCCGCGGGCGGACGCCGAGCGCGCCGGAGCGGCGGCATGAGCGCGGCCGGCCTGCCCAGCGCGCTGCTGGTGGACGACGAACCGCTGGCGCGCGATGAGTTGCGTCAGCGGCTGCAAGCCGCCGGCGGCCTGGACATCGTCGGCGAGTGCGGCAACGCGGTGGAGGCCATTGCCTTCATCCATCGCCGCAAGCCGGACGTGGTGTTTCTGGATATCCAGATGCCGCGCATCAGCGGCCTGGAAATGCTGGCGATGCTGGACCCGGAGTCCATGCCGCAAGTGGTGTTCGTCACCGCCTACGACGCCTACGCGCTGCAGGCTTTCGAGGAACACGCCTGCGATTACCTGCTCAAGCCGGTGGACCCGGCGCGGCTGGCCAAGACTCTGGCGCGGCTGCGCCAGCGCGCCGCGCCGCCGCCGGCGGCGGTATGCGGCTTGGCGCCGTTAAGCCTGATTCCCTGCCAGGGCGTCAACCGCATTGTGCTGTGCCGGCTGGAAGAGGTGGCCTATGTCTGTTCACGGCTCAGCGGCGTGTACGTGGTGGACGCCGCCGGTGTGGAACGCTTTACCGAGCTGACGCTGCGCACGCTGGAAGAGCGCACGGATTTGTTTCGCTGTCACCGGCAATACCTGGTGCGTTTGTCCGCGATCCGGGAAATCCTGTTTGGCGACAACGGCGTGGCCACCGCCTGCACGCTGGACGGCCACAGCTTGCCGGTCAGCCGCCGTTATCTGAAACCCTTGAAGGACGCATTGGGTATCGCGAGCTAGCGTCCACCCGTCCGAATGCGCCGCGCAGCCGCCGCGGGTGTGCTACACCTCAGTCCAGGGGGAACATTCGATGGCAAAACAATTACTGCTATGCGCGGCTTGGGCGCTGGGCTGCGCGCCCGGCGTGCTCCTGGCCTGCAACGGCACGGCGACGCAGGACAGTTCGCCGGACGTCACCCGGCCGGATTTGCACGGCATTGCCGTCTTTCTGCCGCAATTGTTGGAAAACAATCAGACCAGTCCGTTCGCCGAACTCTTGAATGTGGTGGCCAGACATTACAAGGAAGGCAAGATCAGCTTCAGCATCGAACCGGTCAAGCGCGTGTACATGGATACCAGCGACAAGAACGCGGACTTCCGCTTTCCCATCATGAAGCTGCGCGAAGGCGCCGACGACGCCACGCCCTACCAGTTCACCAAGGAGATGCTGGGCAAGGTCACTTTCGTGCTTTACACCCACAAGAACAAACCATTGGACAGGGAGGACGTGCTGCGCATGGCCAATCTGGCCAAGTACGACATTGAAGCGCCGCCGGTGAACTGGGGCTTCCCCAGCAAGAGCGTGGTCAACCTGGAACTGTCGCTGAAAAAGCTGAACCTGGGCCGGGTGGACGGGGTGTTGTGGGCGCAAGAGGAGGCGGATTATCTGGTGCGCAAGTTCAAACTGAGCAATATCCATCGCGCCCGCTTCGACGACTACCCGGATGTGCTGTTTCTCAACTGCAACCGCCGTGGCGATTTTGTCCACCAAGCGCTGAATCGGGCCATACGCTCCGCGCGCGTCAGCGGAGAACTGCAGAAAGCCTACGTTAAGGTGCATAAGCCTTATCAGGACTGGCAGCCCTGAGCGCCGTTCGCTCCGCTCTGGCCGCCGCTGGCAGCGCCATGCTGCCGCTGAGCCGGTTTTCGCCCCACGGAGGCCGCGCCCGCGCGTAAGTTCCGAGTGAGACTATCACCGGAGCTGACAAAAATGGATCACGCATTGACCTTCGTGATCGCCACTCTTTGCATACTTGCCATCTGCTACCGCCTGTACGGGGTATTCTTCACGCGCAAGGTGTTGGGTGTCGATGATAGCGCCGTGACCCCGGCGCATGAATTACAGGACGGCAAGGACTATGTGCCCACCAGCAAGTGGGTGGCGTTTGGCGGCCACTTCGCCGCCATCGCGGCGGCTGGCCCGCTGGTGGGGCCGGTGCTGGCCGCCCAGTACGGCTATCTGCCCAGCATGTTGTGGTTGTTGATAGGCTGTGTGATCGGCGGCGCGGTGCACGACACCGTGGTGTTGTTCGCCTCGATGAAGCATCACGGCAAATCGCTGTCGGAAGTGGCCAAGACCGAACTGGGCCCCTGGGCCGGCTGGTGCACCGGCCTGGCCATGCTGTTCATCATCACCATCACCATGGCCGGCCTGTCCATGGTGGTGGTGCATGCGCTGGAGCGCAATCCCTGGGGTGCGTTCGCGGTGAGCATGACCATTCCCATCGCCATCGCCGTCGGCCTGTGGGAGCGCGTCACCGGCAACATGAAAAACGCCAGCTATGTCGGCGTCGCCGCCATCATGGCCTGTGTGTTCGCCGGCCCTTACATCCAGGGCACCGCGCTGGGCGAGCTGCTGACGCTGAAGGCGTCCACCGTGTCCCTGCTGCTGCCCATCTATGCCTTCTTCGCCACCGCGCTGCCGGTGTGGATGCTGCTGACCCCGCGCGCTTGCCTGTCCAGTTTCATGAAGATAGGCGTGTTTGGTCTGTTGGTGGTGGGCGTGGTGTTCATCAACCCGCAAATCCAGTTCCCCGCCGTCACCCAGTTCATCCACGGCGGCGGCCCGGTGCTGGCCGGCCCGGTATGGCCGTTCATCTCCATCACCATCGCCTGCGGCGCCATTTCCGGCTTCCACGCCTTCATCGGCTCCGGCACCACGCCCAAGCAGATAGACCGTTGGAGCGACATCCTGCCGGTGGGCTTTGGCGCGATGCTGGCCGAATGCGTGGTGGGGGTGATGGCGCTGATTGCCGCCACCGCGCTGCATCCTGCGGATTACTTCGCCATCAACTCCGCGCCGGATGTCTTCGCCAAGCTGGGCATGCAGGTGGTGAACCTGCCGCAGCTGTCCCAGGAAATCGGCCTGGACCTGTACGGCCGCACCGGCGGGGCGGTGACGCTGGCGGTGGGCATGGCGGACATCTTTACCCGCATCCCCTGGTTCCATAATCTGGCGTCCTATTTCTTCCAGTTCATGGTGATGTTCGAAGCGGTGTTCATCCTCACCGCCATTGATTCCGGTACCCGTGTCGCCCGCTATCTGATCCAGGATTTCGTTGGCGACGCCTGGGCGCCGCTCAAGCGCACCGACTGGATGCCCGGCGCCATCGGTGCGTCGGTGGTGGCCTGCTTGCTGTGGGGCTATCTGCTGAACTCCGGCGATATTAATTCGGTGTGGGCCTTGTTTGGCGTGTCCAATCAGCTGATGGCGTCCATCGGCCTGATCATCGGCGCCACCATCATCCTGCGGCTGTCGCACAAGCGCGCTTATATGATGACCTGCCTGGTGCCGTTGGCTTATCTCTACGTTACCGTCAATTACGCCGGCTACTGGATGATCAAGCATGTTTATCTGAACCCGGCGGCCAAGGGCTACAACCTGTTCAACGCCGCCATCTCCATCGCCATGCTGGCGCTGGGCCTGGTGATTCTGCTTTCCGCCTGCCGCAAGTGGATGGAGCTGCTTGCGCGGCCGGCGCCGGACGCGCGGCGCGAACTGGCCGCCACGGAGGCTTGAGCCGCTTGATCAAAATTGGGGTAAGACTTGGCCCGCTGGAAACAGCGGGCCTTTTTTACGCCAGGGCCGTGAGAGTCTGTTTAGGTTCTTGCGAGCAAGAACGAGACTTTGAACAGGCCCTGAGAAAGCCGGAGGGCGCTTTCCCTGGGCCTGGGGATGTCAGCGCTTGGTGACGTAGTCGGGCAGAGCGCTGATCTTCTTCTCGTAGTCCGGCACATTGATGGGCCGCACGCTGTTGTTGCCCTGAATCATCGACGGAATCGCCACCGCGTGTTCCGCCAGATCCCAGCCCAGAATGGTTTCATCCGCCTCGCCGGGGTCTTGCGGCCCAGTGATCGACTCATAACCCAATAGGCTATTCAAGGTGACGTTGCGGCCGAGCAAGCGGCTGATCTCCCTCAGCGCCGCGGTCTCGTCGCTGAGTGGCTGGCTGGTGCGGAACAGGCGGGAGAGGGCGGTTCTGGGCACGTAGACGCGCATCATGATGCCGGTGGCGCCGGAGTCGTTGTCCAGCGCGTAGCCGTAGGCGACGTTCGGATCTCCGGCGATGTAGAGGCCGCGCCAGATCGGCTGCAGATCCTGGGTGCGGCGGGTGATGCCGCCGGTGACGATGCTTGTGGCGGCGGCGCGGGAGCCGCCGTGATAGCCGGCGAAGACATAGCCCTGGTCCAGCAGCCGCTGATGGGTGGCTTGCAGGCGCTCCTGGCTCCAGTTGCCGGTGGTGCCGTTGGCGAGGAATTCCACCGGCTCGCCCGGCGCGAAGAAGCTTGAGCCGGGGTGGTACTCGCGGTTGACGTGAGCGCCGTCGGCGTTGTCGGCGGCGCAAGGCTCGCTGTCGGCCGGGCAAGTCAGCGACAGCACATCCGCTCTTTGCGCGTCGTCGGCGCTGGCGCCGGCGTGGTTGGCGCGATAGGCGTTCAAACGAGCCTCCGCCTCGGCGAGGCCTTCACGGGCCAGTTCCGGCGTTTCGCGCACCGCGGTGCCCAATTGCTCCAGCGCCTCCGGATCTTGCGCGCCGCTGACCGGGCGGGAATGGATCAAGTCATCGACCACCTGACGGAAACGATCGAAGGACAGCCGGGTGGCGATGTATAGCCCGACGATGTTTTCCACCCGGAAGCCGCATGCGGACAGCTCTTCCCATCCCCTGGGCTGGCGGCTGCGGGCCAGGGATTCCAGCGGAATGCCGCAGACGCGGTGGGCGGACAGCGCACCCAAGGCGTTTTCCTTGCTGAAGTGCACCCGGTGCTGGATGGGCGCTTTGGCCAGCGGTTTGAATTCATTGATCTGCGGCTTGCCGGCGACTACCTGGTACAGCTTGCCTTCCCAGGTCTTGTTCAACTGGCAGCGGTTTTGGGTGACATAGTTGTAGATGGCGTCCAGCGGGTCCAGCCAGCACAGCAGGATGCCGCTATGCCATTCGCTCCAGCGCTTTTGGCGGTTGTGCTGCGTGGGCGCGGCGGTGTAACCCACCCCTGGCCAAGACAGGATGATGTCGTTCCTTGGATTGGCGGAGCTGAACGCCAGCTTGGCCTTGTCCGGCCATCGCGCCAGCGCGGCGTCGTCCAGGTCCACGCTGTACAGCGGCGAGTGATCGACGATCTTCTTATTGCTGTCCATGTCCATGATGAACAGCTTGATGCTGGTGGGCGCGTCTTTGCCGATGGGGACCACCCAATTCAGCGTGAACCATTCGGTACGGCGCTTATGCGTGAATTTTTTGACCTTGCCGTCCGGGGTGGCCAGTTCGATGGTCAAAGTGCCCGGCGCGTGGCCGGTATCCTGGCCGTCGTTGATCCGGACCTTGGCGAATTCGTCGATCTTGATGGTGGCGCTGTTGTTGGCGGCGGCGGCGAAGCGGTCTTGCACGAACATCGAGTAGTACAGCACGCCTTCGTCCGGCTACGGGGTGATTTGCAGCGGCAGCGAGGTACTGATGAATTTGCCTGGTTCAGCCGGCGAGAGAATGCAGTTGTCCGCGCATTGCTTGAAGATTTCGAAATCGGTTTTGATGACGGAACTGGCGGCCTGCTTGAAGCTGGCGGTCTGAGCCGTTCCGGCGGCAAAGGGGCTGGCTTCGTCGGTTTCGCACGCGGACAATAAGGGAATCAGGCCCGCGGCAAGGGCAAGGCTTTTATACAATCGCATATGGCGCTCCTAAGTGATGGAATGAAGCGAGCGAGCCATTGTTATGATCATTTTTGTAAATGATTAAATTTTGTATTTACAGTATCTCGGTGTTTGTTTTTTGAGGTCAATTGTAAATACTCACAGCCATATGTCATTGATTTTGATTGTTAAATTTATATTTAGGAAAGTATTAAATAAAGATGGTTTTGTAAGAACTTTATGGTTGTTTCTATTGGCGTGATGGGTGGGTATTTAAATGTTTATGGCATTTTATTGGCAGCGGGTTTTATTGGGGTAGGGGTGGGAAATGGAATGGCGATGCGGTTTCAATTGAACCGTCTTGGCTGAGGTAATGCGCCGCCAGCACGCCAACCATTTCCGCCTGCATGCCGCTGCGTTGACGCACGTGTAAATGGCCGGTGCCGGCGGGGAGCCTCTTCGTGGGCGGCCGGTTCCAAGATGCCGCTCCGGCAATCAAAACCATTATCCGCGAAGCGGATTCAATGGTTCTCTGCGAGCTTTTGTTAGCGGCTCCAAGCAATGATCCCTGTGTGTAAAGATCGCGACCGGCCCTCAACGCATAAACCGCAGCGGCAGGCCCTGGCAGTCCGGCTGGATGCGGCCCTGGAACCAGGCCAACTGGCCGGAGACGATGGTGGCGCTGACCGCGTGGCGGAAGGCCAGATGCGGGAACGGGGTCCAGCCGCAATGGGCCAGCAGGGCGTCGCGGCACACCGGGCGCGGCGCGGGCAGGCGCGCCACCAGCGTCAGATCGGCCCAATAGCCTTCGCGCAGATAGCCGCGCTCGGCGATGGCGAAGCGCGTGGCCACCGCGTGGCTGGTCTTGTCCACCAATTGCGGCAGCGTCAGTTCGCCGTCGGCCACCAGTTCCAGCAGCGCCGGCAGCGCGTGCTGGACCAGCGGCAGTCCGGCCGGGGCCTGCGAGTAGGGCTGCTGTTTTTCCTCCCAGGCGTGCGGCGCGTGGTCGGTGCCGATCAGATCGATGCGGCCGTCGCGCAGCGCCTGGCGTAGCGCGTCGCGGTCGGCGCGGCTTTTGATCGCCGGATTGCATTTGATCAGGTGGCCCAGGCGGGCGTAGTCGCCGTCGTCCAGCAGCAGGTGGTGGACGCAGGCCTCGGCGGTGATACGCTTGCCGGTGATGGGGCCAGGCTGGAACAACTCCAGTTCGCGCGCGCTGCTCAGGTGCAGCACGTGCAGCTGGCTGCCGTGACGCCGCGCCAGGTCCACCGCCAGCCGGCTGGATTGGTAGCAGGCTTCGGCGTCGCGGATCAGCGGGTGTTGGTCCGGCGGGATATCGTCGCCGAAGCGCAGCCGCCAGGCGGCTTCGCGCTCGCGGATGCGCGGTGTGTGTTCGCAGTGGGTGAGGATGGGCAGCGGGCAAGAGGCGAACAGCCGTTCCAGCGCGGCCGGGTCGTCCAGCAGCAGGTCGCCGGTGCTCGCGCCCATGAACACTTTGACGCCGGCGGCGCGGTTGGGCGGCAGCGCGGCGATCAGGTCCAGATTGTGGCGGGTGGCGCCTAGATGGAAGCCGTAATTGGCCACCGAGTTGGCGGCGGCGCGGCTTTCCTTGTCCGTCAGCGCCTCCAGGCAGGTGGTGGCCGGCCGGGTGTTGGGCATGTCCATGAAGCTGGTGACGCCGCCGGCCACCGCGGCGCGGGATTCGCTGGCGATGCTGCCCTTGTGCGGCGCGCCGGGTTCGCGGAAGTGGACTTGGTCGTCGATCATGCCGGGCAACAGCCATTGGCCGGCGGCGTCGATATCGATGTCGCCGGGGCGGCCGGGCAGGCTGGCGCCTATGAGGCGGATGCGGCCGTTGCCGACGCGCAGGTCGGCTTCCCACTCGCGGCCGTCGCTGACCAGGCGGGCGTTGCGGATCAGGATGTCGTTCATTCAGAACTCGTTTTGCAGCGCTTTGTAGCCGCGTACCAGTTCGCTGTTGGCGCGCAGCACGTCTTCGGAGAATTCGGCGGCGGAAACGCTGGCCTTGGGCAGGTGCGCGGTGTCGCTGGCCGCGCCTATGCGTTCGGTGGAGGCCACGTAGCAGCCGGCCGGCAGTTCGCAGCCGTCCACCACCGCGTTGTGGCGCACCACGCAGCCGTCGCCGACGCGGCAGTTGAACAGCACGCTGTTGAAGCCGACGAAGACGCGTTCGCCCACGGCGCAGGGGCCGTGAATGATGGAGCGGTGGGCGATGGAGGTGTGTGCGCCTATGGTGACGGCGGCGCCGCCCTTGGAGTGGATAACCACGCCGTCCTGGATATTGGAGTGGGGGCCGATGACGATGGCTTCCATCTCGCCGTTGGCGTCCACTTCGTCGGCGCGGATCACCGCGTAGGGGCCGATGAAGACATTGTCGTGGACGATGATCTTGCCGCAGAGGATGGCGGTCTTGTCGACGTAGGCGGATTCGGCGATCAGCGGCAGGTGGCCGGAGGGGTTCTTGCGTATCATGCGCTGCTCTCTGAGGGGGTGTTCGCGATCTGCTGCGCTGCGGCGACACGGCGTTGAGAACATCTTCGAAATGCTCATATACCGAATGTACATTCCGCTTTCTCCGCTGTTCTCGCCTTGTCTCGCTCTTGCTCGCGAGATCGTGGATGGGTTATGAGAGTTGGCTGGCGGCCACGGCGTCGTGCGGGTGCAGGCTTTCCTGGTGGCGCACGTCGACCCGGCTCAGGCCGTGACCGGCCAGCGCCGCTTGCAGCCGGCGCGCGGCGTCTTCCACATACATCAGGTTGGCGCCGTTGAGGGCGGCGAAGGCTTGTTCGTCGGCGCGCTTGACCGCGGTTTGCACCGGGGTGGCCAGCGCCTGTTCGGCCAGGTCTATGCGGGCCGCCAGGTCCCAGCCGGCGGCGTCGGCGGGGATGTCGAAGCGCAAGCGCGCCTGGCTGCGCTGGCTGTGCGGGGTGGCCAGGGTGGCGTGTTCCAGGAGCCAGGCGTGGACCGCGTCCGGCGTGGCCGCGCAGGCTTGCTGGAGGAAGGCGTCGGCGATCAGCCGGCGCGCCAGAGCGGCGGAGCAGGGGCAGGTGGAGGAGTAGGCGATTTCCACCTCGGCCCACAGCCGGCAGCCGTCGCCGTCCCGTTCCGCGCCCAGCGCGGCCGGGTAGGCTTTCCAGCCGGACAGTCCCGGCGTGGCCAGCGCCGGGCGCTGGCACAAGAGTTCGAAGCGGAATTCGGCGCGGGCGGCGTTGCTGCCGCAGTCGGCGTGGCTGTCCGCCATTGCCTGCAGCAGCCGGCTCAGGGCGGCCGGGCTGAGCGGCGCGGCGTCGGCGTGGGGTTGCAGCAAGCGGTAGAGCCGGGACATGTGGATGCCCTTGATCGTTGGCCGGGGCAGGTTGACTTGCACGCTGGCGCGGGCGGCGACGCAGCCGTGGGCGGCGTCCGCCAGCCGCAGCGGCAGCGCGATGCCATCCATGCCCACCCAGTTCAAGGGCAGTAGCGCGGCGGCAGCGCCGCTGCGCGCGATATCGGGCAGCGGGGCGTTCATGCGGCGTCCTCGGCGGCGGTTTCCAAGGGTGGGAACGGGTCCGGCAGCAGCGCCCAGGCGGCCGGGCCGGCGGCCATTTCGGCCTCGTCCAGCAGGCAGGCGTCCAGTTGCCGACGCAGTTCGGCTTCGTCCATGGCGATGCCGATCAACACCAGTTCCTGGCGCGCATCGCCGATCACGTCCTGCCAGTGGCTTTCGATCTGGCGCAGGCTGTCCTCGTCCTGCGGCCAGTATTCGCGCGGGGTGGCGGCCCACCACTGGCCGGCCAGTTCGTGGCGGCACACCGCGCCGGCCTGCGACCACAGCTGGGCGTGGGCAGGGCGGCTGGCCAGCCAGAAATAGCCCTTGGAGCGCAGCACGCCCGGCCATTCCCGTTGCGCCAGTTCGTGGAAGCGCTGCGGGTGGAAGGGGCGTCGAGCGCGGTAGACAAAGCTGGCGATGCCGTATTCCTCGGTTTCCGGCGTATGCTCGCCGCGCAGCTCGCTGAGCCAGCCGGGGGCGTCGGCGGCGGCGTCGAAGTCGAACAAGCCGGTGTTGAGCACTTCGTCCAGCGGCACTTGGCCGAAACAGGCTTCAACGATGCGGGCGCGGGGGTTGAGCTGGCGCAGAATGCCGGCCAGCCGCTCCTTGTCCGCGGTGTCGATCAGATCGGTCTTGTTGAGCACGATCACGTCGCAGAACTCCACTTGTTCGATCAACAGGTCCACCACCGTGCGCTCGTCGGCCTCGCCCAGCGATTCGCCGCGTTGTCGCAGATGATCGCGCGAGGCGTAGTCGCGCAGGAAGTGACAGGCGTCCACCACGGTGACCATGGTGTCCAGCCGCGCGGAGTCGGCCAGGCTGCGGCCTTGGTCATCGGCGAAGGTGAAGGTTTCCGCCACCGGCAGCGGTTCGGCGATGCCGGTGGATTCGATCACCAGCTGGTCGAAGCGGCCTTCGCTCGCCAGCCGCGACACTTCCAGCAGCAGGTCTTCGCGCAGGGTGCAGCAGATGCAGCCATTGCTCATTTCCACCAGTTTTTCCTCAGTGCGCGACAGCGCGGCGCCGCCGTCGCGGACTAGGGCGGCGTCGATATTGACCTCGCTCATGTCGTTGACGATGACCGCCACGCGGCGGCCCTCGCGGTTGTTGAGGATGTGGTTGAGCAAGGTGGTCTTGCCGGCGCCGAGGAAGCCGGACAGCACGGTGACCGGTAGTCTGGTATCCGTGGCAGAAGCAGCGGTGGAGGAGGGGCTGGGCGTCATGGCATGGGTCCGATTAGATGATGGCGATGCGTATGGCGAGAGTGCTTGGCTTTCGTTATTTTTGTTATGTTATAACATTTTATTTTTCGATGGCAAGGGTCGAATGTCGGCACTAGTTCTTTCTGGCTAGTCCTTCTTGCCAAAGTACTAACCGCGACTAGTGCCAATGCGCCGCCCGGCGTCGACCTTCGGCGAATGTCGGCGTTTGCCGGCGCGTTCTAAGCTTGCAATCAAGTGAAAAGGTCCGTTTCCCCCGGTGGCTGGAGCCGCCGGCCCGCATGGCGCGGACCCCGATATTTGGAGGCAAGATGAGTCACTTTCTCGACCGTTTGAATTTCCTGGGCAAGACCCGCTCCACCTTTGCCAATGGTCACGGCGCCGTCGTCAACGAGGATCGCGGTTGGGAAGACGCCTACCGCCAGCGCTGGCAGCACGACAAGGTGGTGCGTTCCACCCACGGCGTGAACTGCACCGGCTCCTGTAGCTGGAAGGTGTATGTGAAGAACGGCCTGATCACCTGGGAAACCCAGCAGACCGATTACCCGCGCACCCGGCCGGACCTGCCCAATCACGAACCGCGCGGCTGTCCGCGCGGCGCGTCCTACAGCTGGTACGTCTACTCCGCCCAGCGCGTCAAATATCCGATGATCCGCGGTCGGCTGGCCAAGCTGTGGCGCGAAGCGCGCCAGACCCTGAGCCCGGTTGAGGCTTGGGAAAAGATCAGTCAGACGCCGGAACTGGCCAAGCAGTACAAATCCAAGCGCGGCCAGGGTGGTTTCGTGCGCGCCAGCTGGGACGAGGCCAATGAGATCGTGGCCGCCGCCAACGCCTTCACCATCAAGAAATTCGGCCCGGACCGCGTGGTGGGCTTCTCGCCGATTCCGGCGATGTCCATGGTGTCCTACGCCGCCGGCAGCCGCTACCTCAGCCTGATCGGCGGGGTGCCGTTGTCCTTCTACGACTGGTACTGCGATTTGCCGCCGGCCAGCCCGCAAACCTGGGGCGAGCAGACCGACGTGGCCGAGTCCGCGGACTGGTACAACTCCACTTATCTGATGGTGTGGGGCTCCAATGTGCCGATGACGCGCACCCCGGACGCCCATTTCTATACCGAGGTGCGCTACAAGGGCACCAAAACGGTGGCGGTGTCCAGCGACTTTGGCGAAATGGCCAAGTTCGGCGACATCTGGATGGCGCCCAAGCAGGGCACCGACGCCGCGCTGGCAATGGCGATGGGTCATGTGATCTTCAAGGAGTTCCACCTCGATAATCCATCCGGCTACTTCACCGACTACATCCGCCGCTACACCGACATGCCAATGCTGGTGGCCCTGAAGCAAGACGGCGAGCGTTACCTCCCGGACTACTTCCTGCGCGCCTCCCATCTGGAGGGCAGCCTGGGCGAGGACAATAACCCGGACTGGAAAACCCTGCTGATCGACGAGGCCAGCGGCGACATCGTCGCGCCCAACGGTTCCATCGGCTTCCGCTGGGGTCAGGCCGAGGGCAAGACCGGCAAGTGGAACCTGGAGCAGAAGGATGGCGGCAACGGCCGCGAGGTATCCGCCAAGCTGTCGCTGATCAAGGACGGCGACGCGGTAGTCGGCGTGGGCTTCCCTTATTTCGGCGCCGAGCACGATGAACTGCTGACCCGCAATGTGCCGGCCAAGCGCATCTGTTTGGCCGACGGCAGCGAAACCCTGGTGGCCACGGTGTTCGACCTGATGGCGGCCAACTACGGCATAGACCGCGGGCTGGGCGGCGGCAACGTCGCCGTCGACTACATGGACGACGTGCCCTACACCCCGGCCTGGCAGCAAAAACACACCGGCGTGAAACCGGAGCTGGTGATCCAGGTGGCGCGCGAGTTCGCGCAAAACGCGGATCAGACCCAGGGCAAGTCCATGGTCATTGTCGGCGCGGCGCTGAACCACTGGTACCACATGGACATGACCTACCGCGGCATCATCAATATGTTGATGCTGTGCGGCTGCATCGGCCAGTCCGGCGGCGGCTGGTGCCACTACGTGGGTCAGGAAAAACTGCGCCCGCAAACCGGCTGGGCGCCGCTGGCCTTCGCCGGCGACTGGAACCGCCCGGCGCGGCAGATGAACGGCACCAGCTTCTTCTACGCCCATACCAGCCAGTGGCGGCATGAAAAACTGGGCGTGGGCGAAATCCTTGCGCCCACCGCCGACGGCAGCATGGCCGGCATGGCGCTGATCGATTACAACGCCAAGGCCGAACGCATGGGCTGGCTACCTTCCGCGCCGCAGCTGTCCGCCAATCCGCTGGACGTGACCCGCGCCGCGGCCGCCGCCGGCCAGGACGCCGCCGCCTACGTGGTGGATGGCCTCAAGTCCGGCAAGCTGGACCTGGCCTGCAACGACCCGGACAACCCGCAGAACTTCCCTCGCAATATGTTTGTGTGGCGTTCCAACATCCTGGGCAGCTCCGGCAAGGGCCACGAATACTTCCTCAAATACCTGTTGGGCACCCAGAACGCGGTACTGAATTCGGAAGACGACTGCATCAAGCCCACCGAGATCACCATGCGCCCGGCGGCGGAAGGCAAGCTGGACCTGCTGGTGGTGCTGGACTTCCGCATGTCCACTACCTGCCTGTACGGCGATGTGGTGCTGCCCACCGCCACCTGGTACGAAAAGGACGACCTCAACACCTCGGACATGCACCCCTTCATCCACCCGCTGTCCGAAGCGGTGCAGCCGCTGTGGCAGTCCCGCACCGACTGGGAGATCTACAAGGGCTTCGCCAAGAAGCTGTCCGAGATCGGCAAGGACTACCTGGGCGTGCAAAAGGATCTGGTGCTGACCCCGCTGATGCACGACACCCCGGAAGAACTGGGTCAGCCCTTCGACCCCAAGGATTGGAAAAAAGGCGAGTGCGAGCCGGTGCCGGGCAAGACCATGCCCAAGATGACGGTGGTGGAGCGCGACTACGGCGCGATCTACGACAAGTTCACCACCATCGGCCCCTTGCTGGAAAAAGCCGGCAACGGCGGCAAGGGCATCAACTGGAAAACCGGCCATGAAGTGGACATCCTGCGCGGCCTGAACCAGGTGGCGAGCCAGGGCGCCGGCAAGGGCCAGCCCAAGCTGGAAACCGCCATCGACGCCGCCGAGATGATTCTGACCCTGGCGCCGGAAACCAACGGCCACGTGGCGGTGAAGGCCTGGGACGCGCTGTCCAAGATCACCGGGCGCGACCACACCCATCTGGCCAAGCCGCGCGAGCACGACAGCATCCGCTTCCGCGACGTGCAGGCGCAGCCGCGCAAGATCATTTCCTCGCCCACCTGGTCCGGCCTGGAAAGCGAAGAGGTCAGCTACAACGCCGGCTACACCAATGTGCACGAGCTGATTCCCTGGCGCACCATCACCGGCCGCCAGCAGTTCTATCAGGATCACCAGTGGATGCGCGCCTTCGGCGAAGGCCTGTGCGTGTACAAGCCGGCGGTGGACCTGAAAACCACCCAGGCGGTGCTGGGCAAGCACGGCAACGGAAACCACGAACTGGTGCTGAACTTCCTGACGCCGCACCAGAAATGGGGCATCCACAGCACGTATTCCGACAACCTGCGCATGCTGACGCTGAGCCGCGGCGGCCCGCACGTCTGGCTGTCCGAGGACGACGCCAAGAAGGCCGGCATCGTGGACAACGACTGGATAGAGGTGTTCAACGTCAACGGCACGCTGACCGCCCGCGCCGTGGTGTCGCAGCGGGTGCCGCAGGGCATGACGCTGATGTACCACGCCCAGGAGAAGATCGTGAACGTGCCGGGCGCGGAAGTGTCCGGCAAGCGCGGCGGCATCCACAACTCGGTAACCCGCGCGGTGACCAAGCCCACCCACATGATAGGCGGCTACGCGCAGCTGTCCTGGGGCTTCAACTACTACGGCACCGTGGGCGCCAACCGCGACGAATTCGTGGTGGTGCGCAAGATGAACACAGTGGACTGGATGGATAGTCCGGCAGGAGAGCAACAATGAAAATCCGCGCTCAAATCGGCATGGTGTTGAATCTGGACAAGTGCATTGGCTGCCACACTTGTTCGGTCACCTGCAAGAACGTCTGGACCAGCCGCGACGGCATTGAATACGCCTGGTTCAACAACGTGGAAACCAAGCCCGGCATCGGCTACCCCAAGGAATGGGAAAACCAGGAAAAGTGGAAGGGCGGCTGGGTGCGCAAGCCCAACGGCAAGCTGGAGCCGCGTCAGGGCGGCCGGCTGAAAATCCTGGGCAATATCTTCGCCAACCCCAATATGCCGGCGATTGACGATTACTACGAGCCGTTCACCTACGACTACGAACACCTGCAGAACGCGCCGGAAATGCAGACCCCGCCCACCGCGCGGCCGGTGTCGGTGCTGACCGGCAAGAAGATGGACAAGATCGAATGGGGCCCGAACTGGGAGGACGACCTGGGCGGCGAATTCTCCAAGCGCAGCAAGGACGCTCTGTTCGAAGGAATCCAGAAGGAGATGTACTCGGCCTTCGAGAACACCTTCATGATGTATCTGCCGCGGCTGTGTGAGCACTGTCTGAACCCGGCCTGCGTCGCGTCCTGTCCGTCCGGCTCCATCTATAAGCGCGAAGACGACGGCATCGTGCTGATCGATCAGGACAAATGCCGTGGCTGGCGCATGTGCGTGTCCGGCTGCCCGTACAAGAAGATCTATTACAACTGGACCTCCGGCAAGGCCGAGAAGTGCACCTTCTGCTACCCGCGCATCGAGGGCGGCCAGCCGACGGTGTGCTCGGAAACCTGTGTTGGCCGCATCCGCTATCTGGGCGTGCTCTTGTACGACGCCGACAAGATAGACGAAGCCGCCGCGGTGGAAGACCCGAAGAGCTTGTACGAGGCGCAGCTGGGCGTGTTCCTGGACCCGAACGCGCCGGAAGTGATCGCCGAAGCGCAGAAACAGGGCATTCCGCAAAGCTGGCTGGACGCCGCGCGGCGCTCCCCGGTTTACAAGATGGCGATGGAGTGGAAAGTGGCTTTCCCGCTGCACCCGGAATACCGGACCCTGCCGATGGTGTGGTACATCCCGCCGTTGTCGCCCATCCAGTCCGCGATGGAAAACGGCCTGATCGGCGAGAACGGCATCATCCCGGACGTCAAGGATCTGCGCATCCCCATCCAGTACCTGGCCAATCTGCTGACGGCAGGCAAGGAAGAGCCGGTGGTGAAAGCGCTGGAAACCATGGTGGCGATGCGGCGCTATATGCGCAAGAAGAGTGTGGAGAAGGTGTCCGACGCCGCCACCCTCAAGGGCACCCATTTGAATCCGGCCCAGGTGGAGGAGATGTACCAGGTGATGGCCATCGCCAATTACGAAGACCGCTTCGTGATTCCGTCCAGCCACAAGGAACTGGTGGAAAACACTTTCGAGGACAAGGCGTCCTGCGGCTTCACCTTTGGCAACGGCTGCTCCGGCGGCGAGTCCGACGCCAGCTTGTTCGGCAAGAAGAAAGCCACCCCCATCGTGTTCCACGACATGCGGCGCGACCGCAAGTCCAATTCCGGTCAGTGAGGGAGAACGCCATGCGCATCTATCAAGCCTTATCGGCCCTGCTGTGCTACCCGGAGCCGGACCTGGTCGCGGCGGCGGACGACATCCGCGTCGAAGTCGCGGCGGAGCCGCGCATCGCCCGGCTGCTGGAGCCGCTGCTGCTGTCCTTGGAAGGCGAGGACCTGATCACCCTGCAAGAACGCTATGTGCAGACCTTCGACCGCAACCCCAGCCATTCGCTGCATCTGTTCGAGCACATCCACGGCGAGGACCGCGCCCGCGGTCAGGCCATGGTGGACCTGCTGGCGGAATACCAGGCCCAGGGCTTCGAGCCGGCGGGCAACGAGCTGCCGGACTATCTGCCGCTGTTTCTCGAGTTCCTGGCGCAGTGCCAGCCGGAAGAGGCCACCCGGCTGCTTTCGGACGCGGTGCACGTGATCGCCCATGTGGCCGGCAAGCTGGCCGACAGTCACTCCCACTACGCCGGCGTGCTGCAGAGCCTGGTGCTGCTGTCGCCGGTGACGCCGGAGGCGCTGACCGTGCCGCCGGTGCGCGACATGGACGAGATGCTGGAGACCTTCGGCCCCGGCGCCGACGGCGTGGAGCCGCTGCTGAAGCCGGCGCGGCCGGCCATCGCCCCGGTGAATTTTTACCCGCAGCGGCCGCAGGGCTGAATCCCGCTGCCAGGAGAGCAACATGAACTATCTGCACCAATTCGTATTCGGCATCTACCCCTACATCGCGCTGGCGGTGTTCTTGCTGGGCAGCCTGATCCGCTTTGACCGCGAGCAATACAGCTGGAAGAGCGAATCCTCGCAGCTGCTGTATCGCGGCCAGTTGCGGCTGGGCAACATCCTGTTCCATCTCGGCATCATCGGCCTGTTCTTCGGCCATTTGGTGGGGCTGCTGACCCCGGTGGCGGTGTGGGACGTGCTGGGCGTCAGCCACAGCTTCAAGCAAGTGTTCGCGATGACGGCCGGCGGCATCATGGGCGGCCTGTGCCTGATTGGCATTCTGATTCTGCTGCACCGCCGCTTCACCTGCGACCGGCTGGCGGCCAACACCACCTGGCGCGACAAGCTGGTGTTGCTGTGGATTCTGGCCACCTTGTTGTTGGGTCTCAGCACCATCGCGGTGTCGGCGCAGCACCTGGACGGCCACGAGATGGTGTTGCTGATGAGCTGGGCTCAGCACATCGTCACTCTGCGCGGCGACGCGGCCTTCTTCATCGTCGACGCCTCGCCGGTGTTCAAGGCGCACTTGTTCATGGGCATGAGCTTGTTCGTGATCTTCCCGTTCACCCGTCTGGTGCACGTGTGGAGCGGCTTCGGCGCGGTGACGTATCTGGGCCGGGCCTGGCAGCTGGTGCGGCCGCGGGGTTGATCCGGCTGGCTTGCCAGAATTTGCATGACGATGCGGCGGAGTCCCAAGGGGGCTTCGCCGTTTTTCATGCCGTCCGGCTACATATAAACTTGATAAGTTGTGAAGCGATAACAAGAGCGAACAATTCCTAACAATTCGAAACAGCTCGTTGTCAACCAAACGGTTAAGCTGGGCCATCTGTTTAAATTCGGGAGTTAGCCGCATGAAACGCGCACTTGTCATCTTTTCGCTGAGCCTGGCCGGACTGGCCTCCACCGCCATGGCGGACACCTCCACCATCGTCGGCGGCGCGCTGGGCGGCGCGGCCGGCGCGGCAGTGGGCGAAGCGGTGGGCGGCCGCAACGGCGCCATCATCGGCGGCGCGGTGGGCGGCGCTTCCGGCGCGGCCATCGGCCACGACTACGGCAAGCCGGCGGCGTCGGAACGCCGCGACGACGATGGCCGCCGCTATCGCAAGCACCGTCATCGTCACCACCACGACAAGGGCTATTTCTGCCCGCCGGGACAGGCCAAGAAAGGCCGCTGCTGAGTGTCATAGCCATTAGTCACCTTGTCGTATTCAGCATGGGCCGGGCTTGATCTATATTGATGGGTGTTGGTTTCCTTTGTCATGGAAAATCAAGAGAAACAATCGATAGAGATCGGGACCCGCCATGCTGTCCAGGCCTTGATCTGAGAACCGGTCTACGATTGACTGCACTTCGGCGATACGGCGCTGAAAAAACCTCAGAATGCTCATGTACCGCATGCACATTCCGCTTCTTCAGTTGTTTCGGCCTTGTCTCGCTTTTGCTCGCGAGATCGTAAACCTCTCCCGCTCCGCGGGCTTCAATTCAGCCGACTGGCCCCTAGTTACAAGTGACTAGGGGCCTGCGTGCTTTGGTTGGACTGCGAAAAGTTGGTCTAGCTAGTAAAATTGAATCAGGAAATATCAGATTGGCGGCGACAGCCGGGCCACTTGGTTGCGACTAAGCGGTATCATTGGCTGCCATGGAGGAACTCATGCTTACCGACCGCTTCGGGCGCTCCATCGAATACCTGCGTCTATCCGTGACGGACCGTTGCGACCTGCGCTGCAATTACTGCCTGCCCAAAGGCTTCAAAGGCTTCGAGGAGCCGGCCAACTGGCTGACCTTCGACGAGATAGAACGCGTGGTGGGGGCTTTCGCCCGGCTGGGCACCCGACGGCTGCGGCTGACGGGCGGCGAGCCGCTGCTGCGCCGTAATCTGCCTGAGCTGGCGGCGCGCCTGTCCGCGCTGCCCGGTCTCAACGATCTGTCGCTGACCAGCAACGCCACTCAGCTGGCGCGCCACGCCCAGGCGCTGCGCGCCGCTGGGGTGAGCCGCGTCAACGTCAGCCTGGACTCGCTGCGCCGCGACTGCGTGCACGACATCACCGGCAGCGACAGCCTGCCGCGGGTGATGGAAGGCTTGATGGCGGCCAAGGACGCCGGCTTTTCCCCAATCAAGATCAATATGGTGGCGATGAAGGACGTCAACGACGCCGACATCGGCGCCATGGTCGCCTTCTGTATCCAGCATGGCTTCGTGCTGCGGCTGATTGAAGCCATGCCGATGGGCGACACCGGCCGCGCCGCCAGTTATCTGGACTTGCAGCCGGTGCTGCGCCAGTTGCAAACCGAATTCGATCTGGTCGAACAGGCCGCTACCCTAGGCGGCGGTCCGGCCCGCTACTGGAAAACCCGGGACGGCGGTTTCTCGCTGGGTTTGATCACCCCCATCTCCCAACACTTCTGCGCCACCTGCAACCGGGTGCGGCTGTCTGTGGACGGCACCTTGTACATGTGCCTGGGCCAGGAGGAAAGCTTCGAACTGCGTCCCTTGCTGCGCGCCGGTATCTCCGATGCCGAACTGGAAGCGGCAATCCGTACCGCGATAGAACTGAAGCCGGAGCGACATGAGTTCAGCGAGAAGCCGCAAAAGCTGGTGCGCTTCATGTCGATGACCGGTGGCTAGGACAACGGCGATGCGGCTGAACGTGTCCCCGGTGCTGGGCGGCCCGCTGGGGCAGCGGCTCAGCGCCAAGATCGTCGGCGTGCTGGCGGTGTTTCTGTTGGTGGCGCTGGGTTCCATCGGCGCCACGCTGTGGCTGTCCTGGCAGCAAGAGGGCGGCGCGGCGGCGATCAACGACGCCGGCAGCCTGCGCATGCGCGTCACGCGGCTGGCGCTGGACTTGCAGCTCAGCGGCCAGGACGGCGCGCGCGCCGACGCCTTGCGTCGCGACATGGTCAATTACGAAACCATCTTGCAGCGATTGCGCCGCGGCGACCCCGCGCGGCCGCTGCTGGTGCCCCGCCAGGCCGACATTCAGCAGGCGCTGAATCAGGTGGAAAGGCAGTGGCGCGAGCAACTGAAACCGGTGCTGCTGAACGCGCTGACGCGGCCCGGCGACAACGCGGCGGAGGCCGCCCGCTTCGCCGAGCGCGTGGCGCTCTACGTGGAGGACATCAACACCTTCGTCAGCGGCATGGAAGCCTACAACGCGCGCAATACAGACTACCTTCGCCTGTTGCAGCTCTTGCTCGCCAGCATGGCGGTGGTGGGCACCGTCGCGCTGATCTATCTGATGCTGCTGATCGTGCTGAGGCCGCTGGACAAGTTGCACCAGGGCATACGCCAGTTGGCTGCAGGCGATTACAGCGTGCGGGTGCCGGTGGAGACCGACGACGAGTTCGGCCAAGTCAGCACCGGCTTCAATCTGATGGCGGCCTGTTTGTCCGAATCCCACGCCACCCTGGAAGAGCGGGTGCGCGGCAAGACGGCCAGCCTGCAGCAGAAAAACCAAGAATTGGCCCTGCTGTACGAAATCACGGCCTTCTGCAATCAATCCCAGCCGCTGGAAGCGCTGTGCAAGGGTTTTCTGGCCCGAGTGATGCGCGCCTTCGACGCCGACGGCGGCGCTGTGCGCTTGACCGACTATGGCCAGGGCATGGTGTTCGTGGTGGCCGACGACGGCTTGCCGGAGGGGCTGCTGCGCGACGAACACTGCCTGAAAGTGGGCGACTGCCTGTGCGGAGAAGCCGCAGCCAAAGCCGAGAGCCGGGTGGAGAACATGCGCGGCCTGCCGGACAAGCAATGCAGCCGCGAAGGCTTCCGCGTAGTCAGCGCCTTTCCGGTGTCGACGCAGAACCGCACGCTGGGCATTTTCAATTTGCATTTCCGCCAGGCGCGCATTCTGCTGCCGCAACAAGTGCGGCAGCTGGAGATGTTGGGCCAGCATTTGGCGGTGGCGATCGAAAACCTGAGGCTGGCGGCCAAGGAGCGCGAACTGGCTGTGTTGGAAGAGCGCAACCTGGTGGCCCAGGGCTTGCACGACAGCATCGCGCAAGGTCTGTCTTTCCTGAACTTGCAAACCCAGATCATGCGGCAGGCGCTGGACAGCGGGGATCCGGGGCTGGTGGACGACACGCTGGCCTTGTTCGAGGCCGGGGTCAAGGAAAGCTACGATGATGTGCGCGAACTGCTCAATAATTTCCGCTCCAAGCTGTCGGAAAGCCTGAGTCAGGCGGTGAGCAGCTTGCTGGACAAATTCCGCAAGCAGACCGGGCTGCGGGTGGAGCTGCGCTCCACCGGGGCCAGCGCGCCTTTGATGCCGGAACAACAGCTGCAAATCCTGTTTATTCTGCAAGAGGCGCTGTCCAATGTGCGCAAGCACGCCGAGGCCAGCCAGGTCACGGTCAGCCTTAGCGACGACGGCGAGGTGTTCGTGCTCAGCGTGCTGGACAACGGCGTCGGCTTCGACCTGGATACCGTGCGGAACAAGGGCGACGGTCATTTCGGCCTGTCCATCATGCAGGAACGCGCGCAGCGCGCCGGCTTGCAGCTGGACATTGAATCCACCCCGGAGGCGGGCACCCTGGTCAGCCTGCTGCTGCCGCGCGCGCGGCGCATGGCCGCTTGAGCCGCTGGCGCGGCGGCAAGACAGCTCTCATACTGTCCATATCTGAACTAGAAAGACCCGGAACTCGATGATGTCTGAACAGACCATACGCATTTTGCTGGTGGACGATCACACTTTGTTCCGCAGCGGCATCAAGGCTCTGCTGGCGCGCCAGGCGGGTTTCGACGTCGTAGGCGAGGCGGCCGACGGCGCCGAGGGCGTCAAGCTGGCCAAGCAGCTGGACCCGGACGTGGTGCTGCTGGACCTGAACATGCCCGGTATCTCCGGCGTGGAGGCCTTGACCTTGATGCTGCAGGACCAGCCCAAGCGGGCGGTGGTGATGCTGACGGTGTCCGAGGAGGCCGACGACCTGACCGCGGCGCTGAAGGCCGGCGCGCGCGGCTATCTATTGAAAAACATCGACGCGGACTTTCTGACTCAGGCGGTGGTGCGCGCCGCCGCCGGGGAATCGGTAATGAGCGACTCGATGACCGCCAAGTTGATGGCCCAGTTCCGCCACGGCGCGGCGGCGCCGGTGGAACCGGAGGAGCAGGAGCTGGATAAGCTGACCCCGCGCGAGCGCGAAATCCTCGGTTTTCTGGCCCAGGGCAAGAGCAATAAGGAGATCGCGCGCAGCCTGGACCTGGCGGAGAGCACGGTCAAGATCCACGTGCAGAACATCCTGAAAAAACTCAGCCTCAGCAGCCGGGTGCAGGCGGCGGTGTTCGCGGTGGAGAACGGGGTGGGGCGCAGCGCTTGAGCGGCTACACATGCCCCTGGCTCCCTGGAGCATGAACAGCTTCTAAGAGCGGCTAACAAAATACCTCATGCTGCGTTGCGCCGACTTGCCGTACTCAAGTACTGCCTGCGTCGGCGCGCCTTGCCTCATCCGTAAAACTGATTTTTGTTAGCCGCTCTAAGCGGCGGCCTGCTCAACCCTCCACCAACCGATAACCGACTCCGGTCTCGGTGAGGATATGGCGCGGCATCGCCGGATTGTCTTCCAGCTTCTGGCGCAAATGCCCCATATAGACGCGTAGATACTGGTTGTGCTCCGAGAACGACGGCCCCCATACCGCCAGCAAGAGCTCGCGATGGGTGATTACCTTGCCGGCACTGCGTATCAAGGTGGACAGCAGCCGATATTCTATCGGCGTCAGATGCACCGCCGCCTCCGCCTTGGCCACCTGACGGTTGACCAGATCCACCTTGATGTCGCCGAACTGGAACACCTGCTGCGCCGCGGCGCTGCCGTGGGTGCGGCGGCGCAACAGCACGCGGACGCGCGCCAGGCATTCGGCCACGCCGAAGGGTTTGGTCAGGTAGTCGTCCGCGCCGGCGTCCAGCGCCGCCACCTTTTCGGTTTCCTGAGTGCGCGCCGACAGCACCAGGATGGGCAGGTCGGTCCATTCCCGCAGTTGCTTGATGGTGTCCTGGCCGTTCATATCCGGCAGGCCCAGGTCCAGTATCACCAGGTCCGGCTTGCGGGTGGCCACTTCGATCAGGCCCTGCTTGCCGGTTTCCGCCTCGTGAACGGTCAGGCCTTCCTCTTCTAGCGCCGCGCTCAGAAAGCGGCGGATCGGTTTTTCGTCTTCGATGACGACGATGCTGATCGGTGCGTCTTGCATGATAGGGTTTCGCTCAGGTTTAGGCTCGCGGTTCGGGGCGTTCTTCCGGCAGCGCCGGCGCTTGTCCTGCCGGCAGGCTGAAGCGGAATTCCGCGCCGTGCGGCGAGCGGTTGCGCGCGCTGATGCGACCGCCGTGGATTTCCACGATGGAGCGGCAGATCGCCAGCCCCAGCCCCACGCCGGGGGTGCTGGATTCCGCCGCGCCGCGCGAGAATTTGTCGAAGGCGCGCTCTTCCATATTGGGCGGCAGGCCGGGGCCGTCGTCGCTGACCGACACCACCACCTCCGCGCCCTCGCGCCGCGCCGCCAGTGTGATGTGGCTGCCGGGCGGGGTGTATTTGCCGGCGTTTTCCAGCAGGTTGACCAGCACCCGCTCCAGCAGCACGGCGTCGTACTCCAGCACAGGGAGGTCCGGCGCCAGCTCCAGCGTCAGCTCCCGGCCGCGCAGGCCGCGTTCGGCGGCGCGCAGCGCGCTGCCCACCACCTCGTCCAGCATCTGCCATTCTTTGTTGAGTTTGACGCCGGATTGCAGTCGCGCCATGTCCAGGAGGTTGGTCACCAGTTTGTTCATGCGCAGCGCTTCGTCCTGAATGGCCGCGGCGATCTCGGCTCGCTGGCTGTCGTCCATGTTGGACGAGCACAGCCGCTCGGACAGGCCGGCCATGGTGGTCAGCGGTGTGCGCAGATCGTGAGACACCACCGACAGCACGCTGTTGCGCAGCCGCTCGGACTCCATGGCCACGATGGCGTCCTGCGCCACCTCCACGTAATGCACGCGTTCCAGCGCCAGTGCGATCTGGGCGGCGCAGGTTTCCAGCAGCCGCTGTTGCTCCGGCAAGAAGACCTGATCGGTAACGTCCGGCAGTAGCGCGATCACGCCGCGGTTGCGCATGGGGGCGCGCAGCGGCACATAAAGCGCGGCGTTGGCGGGCAGGGTGTTGGTGCCCAGGCCGGCCGGCTGCTGATGGTCGTAAACCCATTGCGCGACGCCGATATCGGCATCGCCGCGGCCCTCGCCGGCCGAGCGCAGCTCGTCCCCGCTATTGGGCAGGAACAGGCTGACCTTGGCGGCGAACAGCGGTTCCAGCCGGCTGACGGCGGTATCGACAATCTGCGCGGCGGTCAGCGCGCCGGCCAGTTCGCGCCCCAGGTCGTACAGCGCGCGGGTGCGGCGTTCGCGATAAGTGGAGATATTGGCTTCGAAGCGCAGCCGGGCGGTGAGCTGGCTGATGATGGAGGCCACCAGCAACATCACCACGAAGGTCATCAGATATTGGGTGTCCGATACCGCGAACGACATATGCGGCGGCACGAAGAAGAAATCAAAGGAGGCCACCGACAGCAGCGAGGCCAGCATGCCGGGACCACGGCCGTAGCGCACCGACACCAGCACCACCACCAGCAGGTAGATCATGATGTCGTTGGCCAGCGCCACGTGCGGAATCAGCAGGCCGGCCAGCGCGGTGGTCAGCAGGCAGGCGACGAAGGCGGCGAGGTAGCCGAAGCGCGAGCGCGGGCTGTCCTGGTCTTCGAACAGCAGGCTGCCGCCGGTTTTGGCGGCGGCGTTGGCGGAGGCGTCTTCCTGCTCGTGGGCCACCACGAAGAGATCGACGTCGCTGGAACGGCGGCTCAGTTCGTCGGCCAACGGGCGGCGCCACAGCCGCGACCAGCCGCCGCGGGCGGATTTGCCCAGCACCAGCTTGGACACGTTGCGGCTGCGGGCATAAGCCAGCAGCGTGGGCGCCAACTCGCTGCCGCCCAGCACCGTGGTTTCCGCGCCCAGCTCCTGCGCCAGCTTCAGGCCTTTGAGCACGCGGGCGCGCTGATCCTCGGACAGTTTGCGCTGCTGGGGCGTTTCCACGTAGACGGCGATCCAGTCCGCGTCCAGGCTGGCGGCCAGGCGCTTGGCGCTGCGGATCAGCTTGTCGATGCCGGCGCTGGAGCCGACGCAGACCAGCAGCCGCTCGCGCGCATGCCACACCGGGTTGATGGCCTGGTCGGCGCGGTAGGCGCGCATCTGGGCGTCCACGCGGTCGGCCGTGCGGCGCAGCGCCAGTTCGCGCAGCGCCAGCAAATTGCCCTTGCGGAAGAAGTTCTTCACCGCGCGTTCGGCTTGCTGAGGCAGATAGACCTTGCCGGCGGCCAGGCGGCCCAGCAACTCGTCCGGCGGCAGGTCCACCAGCGCCACTTCGTCGGCGCGGTCGAACACATGGTCGGGCAGGGTTTCGCGCACCACGATGCCGGTGATCTGGCCGACCACGTCGTTCAGGCTTTCCAGGTGCTGGACATTGAGGGTGGTGTAAACGTCGATGCCGGCGGCCAGCAGTTCTTCCACATCTTGCCAGCGTTTGGGGTGGCGAGAGCCGGGCGCGTTGGAGTGGGCGAACTCGTCCATCAGGATCAGCTGGGGCCGGCGTTCCAGCGCTGTGTCCAGATCGAATTCAGCCAGTTCGTGGCCTTTATAAGCGATCTGTCTTGGCGGCAGGACTTCCAGATCGGCCAGTTGTTCCTGCGTTTCCTTGCGGCCGTGGGTTTCCACCACGCCCACCAGCACCGCCGCGCCGTCCTGGCGCTTGGCGCGGGCCGCCGCCAGCATGGCGTAAGTCTTGCCGACGCCGGCGCAGGCGCCGAAGAAAATCTTCAGCCGGCCGCGCTGGGCGTCCAGTTCTTCGCGTTTGAGCTCATCGAGCAGGGCGTCCGGATCGGGACGGGAATCGGTCATATGCGAGCTTTGTTTAGCGCCTGTTTACGATCTGCCGCGCGTCGGCATGATGGATGGAAAAGGGCGTTGAAATCGTCCTGGAAATGCTCACGTGCCACTTGCGCATTCCGCTTTCTCAGCCGCAACGCCTTGTCTCGCTCTAGCCCGCTAGATCGTAAACACGCTCTTATTCATTCATCGGCGCCGGGGACGAGGCGGAGCAAGCCTCGCTGCGCCCCCGGCGCCGAAGGTTGATCAGGCTTTGGCGGCCTGGTCCAGCGCCAGATTCAATTCCAGCACATTGACGCGCGGCTCGCCAAGCAAGCCGAAGGTTTCGCCTATCACCCGGCTTTCCACTAGCTTGCGCAGCGCGGCCGGCTCCATCTTGCGGGCGGCGGCGACGCGTTCCAACTGGTAGAAAGCCGCGGCGGCGGAAATTTCCGGATCCAGGCCGCTGGCCGAAGCGGTGACTAGGTCGACCGGCACCGGGCCGCTTTGCGCCGGGTGGGCGGCGCGGATGCGCGCCACATTGGCTTTCACCGAGTCCAGCTGCGCCGGGTTGGTGGGGCCCAGGTTAGAGCCGCTGGACCCGCCGGCATTGTACGGCATTGGACCGGTGGCGGATGGGCGACCCCAGAAATATTGCGGGCCGCTGAAGTTCTGGCCTATCAGCCGCGAGCCGACGATCTTGCCGTCGCGCTCGATCAGGCTGCCATTGGCCTGGAACGGAAACAGCGCCTGGGCCGCTCCGGTGGTGAGCAGCGGGTAGGCGAGGCCGGTGATCAGGGTCAGGCCGCCAAACACCACCAGCAGGGGACGTAACAGTTTCATTTGGTTTTTCCTTTCAGTGCTCATACCAGGCCCAGCGCGCCCAGCAGCATGTCGATCAGCTTGATGCCGGCGAAGGGCACCAGCAGCCCGCCCAGGCCATAGATCAGCAGGTTGCCGCGCAGCAGCTCCGCCGCGCTCTTGGCTTGGTATTTGACGCCCTTCAGCGCCAGCGGGATCAGGAACACGATGATGACGGCGTTGAAGATCACCGCCGACATGATGGCCGAGGCCGGGCTGTTCAGGCCCATCACGTTCAGCGCGTTCAATTGCGGGTAAGTGCTGGCGAAAGCGGCCGGAATGATGGCGAAGTACTTGGCCACGTCGTTGGCGATGGAGAAGGTGGTCAGCGAGCCGCGCGTCATCAGCATCTGCTTGCCGATTTCCACGATCTCGATCAGCTTGGTGGGGTTGGAGTCCAGGTCCACCATATTGCCGGCTTCCTTGGCCGCCTGGGTGCCGGTGTTCATCGCCACAGCCACGTCGGCCTGGGCCAGCGCCGGCGCGTCGTTGGTGCCGTCGCCGGTCATCGCCACCAGCTTGCCCTCGGCCTGGTGGCTGCGGATCAGCTTGAGCTTGGCCTCCGGCGTGGCCTCGGCCAGGTAGTCGTCCACGCCGGCCTCGGCGGCGATGGCGGCGGCGGTCAGCGGGTTGTCGCCGGTGATCATCACCGTCTTGATGCCCATCTGGCGCAGCTCGGCGAAACGCTCCTTGATGCCGCCCTTGACGATGTCCTTCAGCTCGATCACGCCCAAGGCGCGGTTGCCTTCCGCCACCAAGAGCGGAGTGGAGCCGCGGCGCGCCACGTCATCGGCGCTCTTGGCCAGCGCGTCCGGGAACTGGCCGCCCTGATCGGCGATATGGCGGCGGATGGCGTCGATGGCGCCCTTGCGGATCTGGCGGCTGTCGTAGTCTATGCCGCTCATCCGCGTTTGCGCGGTGAAGGGGATGAATACGGCTTCATGGCTGGCCAGTTCGCGCTGACGCAGATTGAACTGTTTTTTGGCCAGCACCACGATGCTGCGGCCTTCCGGGGTTTCGTCGGCCAGCGAGGCCAGTTGCGCGGCGTCCGCCAGCGCCTGCTCGCTGACGCCGGGAGCCGGGATGAAGGTGGAGGCCTGACGGTTGCCCAGGGTGATGGTGCCTGTCTTGTCCAACAGCAGCACGTCCACATCGCCGGCGGCTTCCACCGCGCGGCCGGAGGTGGCGATTACATTGGCGCCCATCATCCGGCTCATGCCGGCCACGCCGATGGCGGACAAGAGGCCGCCGATGGTGGTGGGGATCAGGCAGACCAGCAAGGCCACCAGGGTGGTGATGGTGATCGGCGAGCCGGCTTTGGCCGCTTCCACGCTGAACAGCGAGAAGGGCAGCAGGGTGACGGTGACCACCAGGAACACGATGGTCAGCGCCACCAGCAGGATGGTCAGCGCGATCTCGTTCGGAGTTTTCTGGCGCTTGGCGCCTTCCACCATCGCAATCATGCGGTCGAGGAAGGTTTCGCCCGGATTGACGCTGATGCGCACCACGATCCAGTCGGACAGCACGCGGGTGCCGCCGGTGACCGAGGAGAAGTCTCCGCCGGCCTCGCGGATCACGGGCGCGGATTCGCCGGTGATCGCGGACTCGTCCACCGAGGCCACGCCTTCGATCACCTCGCCGTCCACCGGGATCACGTCGCCGGCTTCCACCAGCGCGTAATCTCCCTTGCGCAGGCTGCTGCCGTCGATCACGGTCTTGCCGGCGTCGTGGCTAGGGCCGGACAGCTTCTTGGCCACCACGTTTTTCTTGGCGGAGCGCAAGCTGGCCGCCTGGGCCTTGCTGCGGCCTTCGGCCAGCGCTTCGGCGAAGTTGGCGAACAGCACGGTGAACCACAGCCACAGCGCCACCGCCAGGATGAAGCCGGACGGCGCCTCGCCCTGGCCGGCCAGCGACTGAACCCACAGCGCGCTGGTCAGGATGCTGCCGATGTAGACGACGAACATCACCGGATTGCGCCACTGGGTGCGCGGCGACAGTTTCTTGAAGGAGTCGACGATGGCCGGTTTCACCAGGCTGGGGTCCAGCATGGACTTGGCCGCGCTCCGGTGGCCCGCTTGAGCGGGCTGGATATTGGAATGATTGATATTGTTCATTTTCTGCATCCTCCCGTCAGGCTCAGCGGCCGTTGATCATCTGCAACTGCTCGACGACCGGGCCCAGCGCCAGCGCGGGAACATAGTTGAGCGCGCCCACCAGCAACACGGTGCCTATCAGCAGCACCACGAACAGCGGGCCGTGAGTGGGCAGGGTGCCGCCGTTGACGGCCAGACGCTTCTTGGCGGCCAGCGATCCGGCGATGGCCAGGATGGGCACGATCATGAAAAAGCGGCCGAAGAACATGGCCACGCCGGTGGCGATGTTGTAGAAAGGCGTGTTGGCGGACAGGCCGGCAAAGGCGCTGCCATTGTTATTGGCGGCCGATGTGAAGGCGTACAGCACCTCGCTGAAACCGTGCGCGCCGGGGTTGAGGATGCCGGCCTTGCCGGAGGCGGCCAGCACCGCGACGGCGGTCAGCGTCAGCACCAGCACCGGAGTCACCAGAATGGTGATTGCCGTCATCTTCATCTCGTAGGTTTCTATCTTCTTGCCCAGGTATTCCGGCGTGCGGCCCACCATCAGGCCGGCGATGAACACCGCCAGGATGGCGAAGATCAGCATGCCGTACAGGCCGGAACCGACGCCGCCGAACACCACCTCGCCCAGTTGCATCAGGAAGGTGGGCACCAGGCCGCCTATGGGGGTCAAGGAATCGTGCATGGCGTTGACCGCGCCGCAGGAGGCGGAGGTGGTCACCGCGATGAACAAGGAGGTGTCGATGATGCCGAAACGAGTTTCCTTGCCTTCCATATTGCCGCCGGCCTGCAGATGGCTGGCCTGCTGGTCTATGCCAAGGGTGCTGAACTGCGGCACGCCGGCTTGCTCGGCGCCGGTTTCCACCACCACCGCGCAGGCGAACATCACCGTCATCGCGGCGATGATGGCCCAGCCCTGGCGTTGGTCGCCCACCATCCGGCCGAACATGAAGCACAGCGCGGCCGGGATCAGGAAGATGGCCAGGCTTTGCAGGAAGTTGGTCAGCGGGGTGGGGTTTTCGAACGGATGCGCGGAGTTGGCGTTGAAGAAGCCGCCGCCATTGGTGCCCAGCAGCTTGATCGCCTCCTGCGAGGCCACCGGCCCCATAGGCAGCGTCTGTTTCTGCGTGCTGGCGTCCACCATCACCGGCTTGCCGTCGGCGCCATTGACCGCATTGCCCTGGGCATCGGTCTTGGGCTGCTGGTAATGGGTGGTCTCCACCGTCTGCACGTCTTTATAGGCGGACAGGTTCTGGATCATGCCCTGCTGGCTGAACACCAGCGCGAACACGAAGGACAGCGGCAGCAGCACGTAGAGAGTGAAGCGGGTGACGTCCACCCAGAAGTTGCCGATCTTGGCCGAGCTGTGACGGGCGAAGCCGCGCACCAGCGCCAGCACCACCGCCGCGCCGGTGGCGGCGGACAGGAAGTTCTGCACCGTCAGGCCCAGCATCTGCACCAGATAGCCCATGGTGGATTCGCCGCCATAGCCTTGCCAGTTGGTGTTGGTGATGAAGGAAATCGCGGTGTTGAACGCGGAGTCCGGCGCCACCGCGCCCATGCCCTGCGGGTTGAAAGGCAGCCAGCCCTGCACGCGTTGCAACAGGTACAGCGCCAGCGCGCCCAGCACGTTGAACAAGAGCAGCGCCACGGCATAGCCGCGCCAGCCCATGTCTTCGTCCTGCTTGACGCCGGCCAGCCGGTAGAAACCGCGCTCCAGCGGCGCGAACAGGCGCAGGGGGCCGACGTTGTCGCCCTGCATCACACGGGCGATATAGGCGCCCAGGGGCCAGGCCAGCGCCAGCAGCACCAGCAGGAACAAGCCCAGCTGCAAGGGTGCGGCCGAGCCGATGAAATTGGCGAACATGATTAAAAATTCTCCGGCTTAAGCAGTGCGTAGATCAGATAGCCAAGCAGGCCCAGCGCGATCAGCGCGCTAAGCAGATACCAGACGCTCATTTCTTTTCTCCCAGGTGTTGGCAGCCGACGACAAAGCCGTAGCTCAGCGCGCCAAACAGCAGGACGAGTCCCAGATAGACGGCATCCATCATGAAAATCTCCATTCGAATCAGTAATGAGAAGGTACGCAAGCGCACGTCAAAAACCCGACAAAACCCCATGGTAGCGGATAAAAATCGTATAAAAATGTTTGAAAAACTGGCCTTTATTTCATTTCAAGCCAGATTTGGGCGGGAAAACGGATTTTTTTTATACGCGGGGATGAGTCTAGGGAGCGCACACGGCTTGCTGGCAGTGGCCTGGCGGGGGTGGTAGCGGGGAAAGAGGAAAAACAGTAAAGCTGCGGCGCAGAACAGATGCAGCGCCGCGGCTTGCAAGCGAGTAGGGCTGCGGCCTGGCGTCAGGCTGGGTCGCTAGCCGTCATGAGGCGGAAATCCGCCGGGCGGGTGTTCAGAACAGGTCGTCGCAGCGGTCGGCCAGGAACCGGGCATCGTCCCGATCATGTGCGCGTTGGCGCACTTTCTGCTGGCGCGACCTCTCAGCATCACTCAACTGAGGCTTTGCAACTGCATAGAGAAAACTCTCGTGCTGGTCTCTAGCCTGCTTTCTGCGAACACTCAGAGGAATACGGGAAGTCATCATCCTTGCACCTCTCGGTCACGTACTTGTGTGAGGCCAGGGCAAACCCTGACCCTTTGACATTGACGCTATTTTGAAGATTTGTAAAGCCCTGCTTGGTTACGGTTAGAAGCAAAAGTTGCGTTTGCTTGCCGTCTCCGCCTTTTCACGCTACCGGCGCGATGTTACCGCAGCATGATTCGGAGGGCGGTTGAAGCAAGTCTTTGAGGTAAATCACTTTTCGAATAATGTTGTTTCAAAACGGTATAAATCGTTATATGAAACTGGCGTAGCATCCCGCTATCGAATGGCGCGGCCAAGGAGCGGGTTTTATGGAGTGGGGGTATGCGATCGCAGGGCTGGCGGTGGGCTTTATTGTCGGATTGACCGGTGTGGGCGGCGGCTCTTTGATGACGCCTATCTTGCTGTGGTTCGGCATTTCTCCGGCCACCGCGGTTGGCACTGATCTGTTGTACGCGGCCCTGACCAAGATGGGCGGGGTGACGGTGCATCACCGGCAGGGCCATGTTGATTGGCGCATCGCAGGCTGGCTGACAGTCGGCAGCGTGCCGGCGGCCTTGTTGGTGCTGGCGGGCCTGTCTTATCTGCATCTGCCGGAGAAGATGCTGGACACTCTGTTCAAGCTGGTGTTGGGCGCGGCGCTGTTGCTGACCGCCGCCGCCATCCTGGGCAAGCCCTTGCTGCTGCGCTGGCTGGGCCGCTCCGGCGCCGCTGAGTTGTCGTTCGAGCCGCGGGTCGGGCTGACCGTGGCCACCGGCGTGGTGCTGGGCGTCTTGGTGACGCTTAGTTCCATCGGCGCCGGCGCTCTGGGCACGCTGGCTTTGTTCCTGCTGTATCCGGCCTTGCCGACTTCGCGGCTGGTGGGCACGGAAATCGCTCACGCGGTGCCGCTGACCCTGGTGGCGGGCCTGGGGCATGCCGGGCTTGGAAATGTCGATTTCTCGCTGCTGTTTAATCTGTTGGCGGGCTCTTTGCCCGGCATCTGGCTGGGTAGCAAGCTGACGCGGCAGTTGGCGGAGGGCTGGCTGCGGCCGGCGCTGGCGGTGATGTTGGCGGTGATAGGGGGCAAGCTGGTGTTTTGAGCCGCGGCGCGGCTTCACGGTAACTGGGCGGCTCGGGCCGCCTTTTTTCATGTCCGCGCACAAAAAAACGCCCTGGTCGGAGAGGCGAGCAGGGCTGAAATGCAAACAACAAAAGGAGAAGCCAAAATTAAAGCCTCTTAATATTAGGGTTTCGTAATTCTTGCGCCCTTGATTTGGAACAAGAAAGCCGCGTCCGCCGGCTACAATTGTTTTTCCAGAATGATGCGCAGATCGGCAATGCCTGTCGGGTAAGGCTCTTCCGCGATGATGCGATAGCCCAGCGCCTGATAAAAGCGCAGATTGGCCGGCATGCTGGCGCGGGTGGCCAACTGGATGCGGATGAGACCTTGTTGTTTCAGGAGGGCTTCGCTGTGCAGCATCAGGCGCTTGCCCAGACCTTGGCCCTGCCAGTCCGGGTGGGTGCACACGCGTTTGCATTCCACCGCAGCGGCGTTCAGCGGCGCGGTGATGAGGCAGGCCAAGGGCGTATCCTGCCGGCTGGCGATGTAGACTTGTCCCCCTGCATCCAGGCGCTGGCGCAGGCTGTCTTCGGTCTCGTCCAGCGCGGTGGGGCGGCTGGGCAAACGCGCGGCCAGCGGTTGGAAGGCGAGGGTGATCAAGGTCAGTACGGCGGGCAATTCGTCGGCGCGCGCCGCGCGCAGTTCCAGCGTGTCGAGCGAGTTCATGGCGGTTTCCGCTGCGTTGTCCCGCTACAGCATGCGCGCGGTTTGGCCCATTTGGCAAAAGGCAGGCAAAAAAAAGACCGCTTGCGCGGTCTTTTGTCGTAGCGTGGCGTGCGGCTTAGAGTTTGCCGGCCACCCAGGCTTGCACGCCGGCCAAGGCCGCGGCCAGGTTTTCCGGCTGAGTGCCGCCGGCTTGGGCCATGTCCGGACGGCCGCCGCCCTTGCCGCCCACTTGCTGGGCGACAAAGTTGACCAGTTCGCCGGCCTTCAGCTTGGCGGTCAGATCGGCGGTGACGCCGGCCACCAGCGCCACTTTGCCGTCGCCCTTGGCGGCCAGCACGATGGCGGCGGAGCCCAGCTTGTCCTTCAGCTTGTCCAGCGTTTCGCGCAAGGCGGTGTTGTCCGCGCCCGGCAGTTCCACCGCCAGCACTTTGACGCCGTTGACGTCGGCTGCGCCGTCGGCCAGGCTGTCGCCGGCGGAGGCGGCCAATTGGCCCTTGAGCTTGGCCAGCTCTTTTTCCAGGTTCTTGACGTTGTCCTGCAGGCTGCCGATCTTGACGGCTACCTCGTCCAGCGTTTGCGCTTTCAGCGCGCCGGCGGCTTCTTTCAGCAAGGCGTCCTGAGCCTGGATGTGGGCGATGGCGCCTTCGCCGGTGACGGCTTCAATACGGCGCACGCCGGCGGCAACGCCGCTTTCCGCCACAATCTTGAACAGCCCGATGTCGCCGGTGCGTTGCACGTGGGTGCCGCCGCACAGTTCGGCGGAGAAGTCGCCCATGGTCAGCACGCGCACTTCATCGCCGTATTTTTCGCCGAACAGCATCATCGCGCCGGACTTCTGCGCGGCTTCCATGCTCATCACTTCGGCCTTGACCGGCAGGTTGTGGCTGATCACGCGGTTGACCACGCGCTCCAGCTCGGCGATTTGCTCGGCGCTGACCGGTTCGCCGTGGGCGAAGTCGAAGCGGGTGCGCTCCGGATTCACCAGCGAGCCCTTCTGCGCGACATGGTCGCCCAGCACGTGGCGCAGCGCCGCGTGCAAGAGGTGGGTGGCGGAGTGATTGCGGGCGCTGGAGGCGCGCGCGTGCAGGTCTATGGTGGCGGTCACGCTGTCGCCCACGGCCAGGCGGCCGCGAGCCAGCTTGCCCTTGTGGCCGAATACCGCGGCTTGAATTTTCTGGGTGTCGTTGACGTCGAACAGCGCGCCGATGCCGCCTTGCAGCGAAATCTCGCCGACGTCGCCGACCTGGCCGCCGCCTTCTGCGTAGAACGGAGTGTTGTCCAGAACCACGATGCCTTCTTCGCCGGCCTCCAGCGAGGAGACGGCCTCGGTGCCCTTGAACAGCGCCAATACCTTGGCGTCGGTGCTGGCGGATTCATAGCCGTGGAAGCAGGTGTCCGAGCCGCTGTAGCTGACCTTGCCGGTCATCTTGAAGCTGGAGCCCGCGCGGCCGCGCTCGCGTTGCGCTTCCATCGCGCGCTCGAAGCCTTCCAGGTCGGCGTGGATGTTGCGTTCGCGGCAGATGTCGGCGGTCAGGTCCACCGGGAAGCCGAAGGTATCGTAGAGCTTGAAGATGGTGTCGCCGTCAAGCTCGGTCTTGCCGCCTTCCAGGGCGGAGTCGACCAGACCCATGCCGATTTCCAGCGTTTCGGCGAACTTGATTTCCTCTGCGCGCAGCGAGTCTTCGATATGCGCCTGCTTTTCGCGCAGTTCCGGATAGGCGTCGCCCATCTCGGCCACCAGATCGGCGACGATCTTGTGGAAGAACAGGCCTTTCTGGCCCAGCTTGTAGCCGTGGCGGATGGCGCGGCGGGCGATGCGGCGCAGCACGTAGCCGCGGCCTTCGTTGGACGGCAGGATGCCGTCGGCGACCATGAAGCAACAGGCGCGGATGTGGTCGGCAATCACTTTCAGCGACGGCACGTCCTGGCTGTAGGCAACGCCGGTTTCGCGCGCGGCGGCGCGCACCAGGCAGGCCAGCGCGTCGGTCTCGTAGTTGGACTTGACGTGTTGCAGCACGGTGGACAGCCGTTCCAGGCCCATGCCGGTGTCTACCGACGGCTTGGGCAGAGGATGCAGGGTGCCGGACTCGTCGCGGTTGAACTGCATGAACACGTTGTTCCAGATCTCCATGAAGCGGTCGCCGTCTTCGTCCGGGCTGCCCGGAGGGCCGCCGGCCACGCTCGGGCCGTGGTCGTAGAAGATCTCGGTGCAGGGGCCGCAGGGGCCGGTGTCGCCCATGGTCCAGAAGTTGTCGGAGGCGTACGGCGCGCCCTTGTTGTCGCCGATGCGGATGATCTTGTCGGCCGGCAGGCCCACGCTCTTGTGCCAGATGTCGTAGGCTTCGTCGTCGGAGGCGTAGACGGTGACCAGCAGCTTGTCCTTGGGCAGGTTCAGCCATTGCTCGCCGGTGAGGAATTCCCAGGCGAAGGTGATCGCGTCTTGCTTGAAGTAGTCGCCGAAGCTGAAGTTGCCCAGCATTTCGAAGAAGGTATGGTGGCGCGCGGTGTAGCCGACGTTTTCCAGGTCGTTGTGCTTGCCGCCCGCGCGCAGGCATTTCTGGCTGGTGGTGGCGCGGGTGTAATCACGCTTTTCAAAGCCCAGGAATACGTCCTTGAACTGAACCATGCCGGCGACGGTGAACATCAGCGTGGGGTCGTTGCCGGGAATCAGGCTGCTGGAAGGCACCACCTGATGGTTTTTGCCGGCAAAGAAATCCAGGAATTTCTGGCGAATTTCAGAGGTTTTCATGTTTGATTTCGTAAGATTGCGAATTCTGGGCCGCTTTGGGGGCTCAAGCCCAGAGCGGCGCGGACAGCTGATTGTGTCAAGCCGCGCCCGCGCTGGCAAGGGTTTCGGCGCGGCGCTTGAGCGCCTGGTTCATTAATTCGAAACCCTTGCGGGCATCGGCCAGCAGCGCCTGGCCGAACAAGGGCAGCAAGAGGCCGCTGAAAGTTTCGCCGTGATGCAGCCGGGTGCCTCCGTCCGCCAGCGCTTCCAGGCGGAAACTATGGCGGCCGTCCAGCAGGCCCGGCAGCAGCGCGCGTCCTAGCCACGCCAGTTCATCCGTCGTTTGCAAGACTTCCAGCCGCGGGCGGAAGGTCAGGCGCGGCCGGCCGGGCGGGTGAATGCTGACCACCAGGCGCGAACCTATCTGTTGGCGGCCGTGCAGGCCGACGATGAAGGGGTTCCACTCCGGGTAGGCGGCCCAGTCGCACAGCACGCGCCAGACCGCGGACGGCGCAGCGTCGATGTCGATATGGGTGGCGATGCTGCGCGTTTGCATGCTTAGTCCTCGTCGGCGGGAAAGTCGTCGTCGTCGACGCCGCTGAGCACCTTGCCGATCACCGACATCGGGAAGCCGCGTCCGGCCAGAAAGCGGATCTGGCGCGCGCGTTCCTGCGGCGTGGCCGGCAAGTGGCCAAACTTCTTCAGCCACTGCGCCTGGGCGGCGGCAAGGTCGTCGCGGCCTTGCAGCGCGTCGCGGATCAGCTCGGCATCCACGCCGCGCTGGCGCATTTCCTGCTGCAGGCGGCGGCTGCCGTAGCGTTGCCCCTTGCTGTCGGCGAACTGTTGGGCGAAACGTTGATCGGACTGCCAGCTGCGCTCGGCCAGCTCGTCCAGCAGCGCGGTCAGTTGTTCCGGGCTTTCCGCAAACGGAGCGAGCCGCCGCTCCAGTTCCCGCCGCGTGTATTCGCGGCGGGACAGGAGATCGACGGCTCGCGCCCTCAGGCTTTTTTCCATTCAGGGAATCAGGCGTCGAGCGCGTCGTCCGCGAACTCTTCGTCCGGTTGGCCTTCAGTGATTTCCACTTTGATGCCCACCGCGTCGCGGATCTTGCGTTCCACTTCGGCCGCGATTTCCGGGTTGGCCTTCAGCCATTCGCGGGTGTTGTCCTTGCCCTGGCCGATCTTCTGGCCGTTGTAGGCGTACCAGGCGCCGGATTTATCGATGAAGCCGTGCTTGACGCCCAGTTCGATGATTTCGCCCTGGCGGGAGATACCCTCGCCGTACAGGATTTCGAAATCGGCCTGGCGGAACGGCGGCGATACTTTGTTCTTCACCACTTTGACGCGGGTATCGTTGCCGATCACTTCCTCGCCCTTCTTGATGCCGCCGGTGCGGCGGATGTCCAGGCGCACGGAGGCGTAGAACTTCAGCGCGTTGCCGCCGGTGGTGGTTTCCGGGTTGCCGAACATCACGCCGATCTTCATGCGGATCTGGTTGATGAAGATCACCAGGGTGTTGGTGCGCTTGATGTTGCCGGTCAGCTTGCGCAGCGCCTGGCTCATCAGGCGGGCTTGCAGGCCCACGTGGCTATCGCCCATCTCGCCTTCGATTTCAGCCTTGGGCACCAAGGCGGCCACCGAGTCGATCACGATCAGATCGACGCCGCTGGAGCGCACCAGCATGTCGCAGATTTCCAGCGCCTGCTCGCCGGTGTCCGGCTGCGAGATCAGCAGGTCGTCGACCTTGACGCCCAGCTTTTGCGCATATTGCGGGTCCAGCGCGTTTTCCGCGTCGATGTAGGCGCAGGTGCCGCCCAATTTTTGCATCTCGGCCACCGCTTGCAGACACAGGGTGGTTTTACCGGACGACTCCGGGCCGTAGATTTCCACCACGCGGCCGCGCGGCAGGCCGCCGACGCCAAGCGCCAAGTCCAGACTCAGCGAGCCGGTGGAGACTACCTGCAGGTTTTCGTTGATCTGGTTGTCGCTCATGCGCATGATCGAACCCTTGCCAAATTGCTTTTCAATTTGGGCAAGGGCCGCGGCCAACGCTTTGCTCTTGTCTTCGGATGCCATGCTGTCTCCAGTGTGGGGGCGCTAAACAAAATGAATGGTCGGCTAGCGGCGGCCCGCGTCCATGGCGGCGGGAAAAACCCGATGCCGGACAGGGGTTTGCGCGGCGCCGGCGGGGCTGCCCCGCCGCGCTCGCGCTTGCCGCGCCGATAGTCGAAAAGATGTCGTCGATTATCTCATAAAGCCTTGGTCAACGGCAGAGCCGCTTGCCGGCGATACCGTCCTTCGGAACGGGAAACCGCGATCTCGCTTGAAAAAGTTGTGATTGCGACCACTTTTACAAGTGTCCACCCTGTGTACAATGAAGCCATCATGATGAACGAACGCGCGCAACACCTGCTCAAGGTTCTGATCGAACGCTATATCGTCGACGGCCAGCCGGTGGGGTCCAAAACCCTGTCAATGCTGCCCGGCGTCGAACTGTCGTCCGCGTCCATCCGCAACGTGCTGGCGGAACTGGAGGCGATGGGGCTGATCGCGGCCCCGCATACCTCGGCGGGCAGGGTGCCCACCGCGCGCGGCTACCGCGTGTTCGTCGACCGTCTGCTCACCATCCAGCCCTTGGAAGAGGCGGCGCTGCACGAGTTGGAGCTGAATTTGCAGCCGGACAGCCCGCAGCGCGTCGCCCAGTCCGCGTCCTCGCTGTTGTCCGAACTGACTCATTTCGCCGGCGTGATCGTCACGCCGCAGCGTTCCGACATCGCTTTCCGCCAGATTGAATTCCTGCGTCTGTCCGAGCGGCGTGTGCTGATGATATTGGTGACGCTGGACGGCGACGTGCAGAACCACTTGCTGACGACTGAGCGCGACTACACGCCGTCGGAGCTGATAGAGGCCGGCAATTTCATCAATCAGCATTACGCTGGCCAGGGGTTGGGCAGCATCGCCAGCCGGGTGGCGGACGAGTTGCGTCAGTTGCAGGGCGACATCGCCGAGTTGATGTCGGCGGCGATCCGCCTGGGGCAGAGTTCGATGACCGCCAGCAGCGCCGCGGTGGTGGTGGCCGGCGGCAGCCGCTTGCTGGAGGTGAGCGACCTGTCCGAGGACTTGTCGCGGTTGCGCCAGTTGTTCAGCGTGTTCGAACGCAAGACCGAGCTGCTCAAGCTGCTGAATCAAGGGCGGGAAGCGCAGGGCGTGAACATTTTCATCGGCGAGGAGTCAGGCGTTGTGACGCTGGACGAATGCTCGGTGGTGACGGCGCCTTACCGGATCAACGGGCAGGTGGTCGGCGCGTTGGGCGTGGTCGGCCCCACCCGGATGGCTTACGAGCGGGTGATACCCATTGTCGATATTACCGCGCGCTTGGTATCCAGCGCCTTGTCGTTCCGGGTCTAAGAACCTGTTTACGATCTGCCGCGCTGCGGCGATACAGCGTTAAAAACAAGCTCAAAATGCTCATGTACCACTTGACCATTCCGCTTTTTCGGTCGTTTTCGCCTTGTCTCGCTCTTGCTCGCGAGCTCGTAAACAGGCTCTAACGCCAGGAGCCGGCCGTTCGGCGGCTTTTAGTTTTCGCGCCGCGCTCTTTTTTAAAGAAGCGCGGCTAAGTCAAAAACGCTTATTCAGAAACCAGCCCATGAAATCTCTGCTTAAACTGGCCCCGTTGGCGGCCCTGTTCTCCTTCCAGCTGGCACAGGCCGACGCGGCTTTCCTGGCGCGTCCGGACGTTCAGCGCTACATCGACGAGCAAGTGGCAGGCGGCCAGTTCAACCGCCCGGAGCTGGAGGCTGTATTCGCCAACGTCGAACTCAAGCCCAACATCATCAAGATACTGGATAAGCCGTCCACCTCGCGGCCCTGGTATCAGTTCCGCAATTCCACGGTGGGAGAAAAGACCATCGCAGACGGCGTGGCGTTCTGGCGCGCCAACGCCGCCGCGCTGACGCGCGCCGAGCAGCAGTATGGCGTGGCGCCGGAGCTCATCGTCGCCATTCTGGGCGTGGAGTCCCATTACGGCCGCAACACCGGATCGTTCCGCTTGGTGGACGCCTTGTCCACCATAGGCTTCGATTACCCGCGCCGCGCCGAATTCTTCCGCAAGGAGCTGACCGAATTCCTGCTGCTGGCCAAGGAGGAGGGCAAGGACCCGCTGACGCTGAAGGGCTCTTACGCCGGGGCGATGGGCTGGCCGCAGTTCATGCCGTCCAGCTTCCGAAAATGGGCGGTGGATTTCGACGGCAGCGGTCACCGCGACATCTGGAGCGATCCGGACGACGTGATCGGCAGCGTGGCCAATTACTTCCAGCGCCACGGCTGGCGCCACGGCGACGACGTCATCCTGCCGGCCAGCGTCCAGCCGGGGCCACAGATCGATCAGCTGATCGCCGACAAGTTCAATCTGCATTACACCGTGGGCGAGTTGAAGAAAATGGGCGTGACGCCGCAGTCGCCGGTGGCCGACGACGTGCCGGCGGTGCTGGTGCCGCTGGAAACGGCGCCCGGCGTGACCGAATACTGGCTGGGCCTCAACAACTTCTTCGTGATTACCCGCTACAACCGCAGCACGCTGTACGCCAAGGCAGTGCAGGAAATCGCGGATCAGCTGCGCCAGCGCTACCTGGCGGGCCAGGCCGCCGCCCAGCCGTGACGCCGCGCGCCGCCCGCCGCGGCGGCGCGAAACCTGTCGCCACGCGCGGCAATTGCCATTAAAATCCGCCCCCATGAGCTATCAAGTCCTTGCCCGTAAGTGGCGTCCCAAGCGCTTTGCCGATCTGGTCGGCCAGGAGCACGTGGTGCGCGCCTTGACCAACGCCCTCAAAGAACAGCGTCTGCATCACGCTTATCTGCTGACGGGGACGCGCGGGGTGGGCAAGACCACCATCGCCCGGATTCTGGCCAAGAGCCTCAATTGCGAAACCGGCACCACCGCGGAGCCTTGCGGCGAATGCTCGGCCTGTCGTCAGATCGACACCGGCCGCTTTGTCGATTTGCTGGAGATCGACGCCGCGTCCAACACCGGCATCGACAATATCCGCGAAGTGCTGGAAAACGCTCAGTACGCGCCAACTTCCGGCCGCTTCAAGGTCTACATCATCGACGAAGTGCACATGCTGTCCAAGAGCGCCTTCAATGCGATGCTGAAGACGCTGGAGGAGCCGCCGGCCCACGTCAAATTCATCCTGGCCACCACCGACCCGCAGAAGGTGCCGGTGACGGTGTTGAGCCGCTGTCTGCAGTTCTCGCTGCGCAATATGACGCCGCAGCAAGTGGCCGGCCATCTGGCCCATATGTTGGATGTGGAAGGCATAGCCTACGAAGCGCCGGCGCTTGCCTTGCTGGGCCGCGCGGCCGCCGGCTCCATGCGCGACGCGCAGTCGCTGCTGGACCAAGCCATCGCCTACGGTCTGGGCGACGTGAAGGAAGACGGCGTGCGCGCGATGCTGGGCGCGGTGGACCGCCGTTACCTGTTTGCTTTGCTGCAGGCGTTGGCGGCCGGCGACGGCCCGCAGCTGATGGCGCAAGCCGACAGCCTGGCCGAGCGCGGCGTCAGCTTTGAAGGCGCGTTGAGCGAATTGGCGGTCTTGCTGCAGCAGTTGGCGCTGATGCAGACCGTGCCGCAGGCGATCGCCCAGGACGAGCCGGAACGCGACGCGTTGCAGGCACTGGCGGACGCCATCTCGCCGCAGGACGTGCAGCTGTATTACCAGATCGCCATTCATGGCCGCAAAGACTTGGCGCTGGCGCCGGACGAGCACGCCGGTTTCAATATGACCCTGCTGCGCATGCTGGCCTTCCACCCGGCCAACACGCAGCCGGAGTCCGCGCCGTCGCGGCCTGCCGCCGTCGCGTCTACGCGGCCGCAACAGCCGCCAGCGCAGTCGGCCCCGGCCGCGCCTGGGGGGATTTCGCCGGCCGCGCGCGCTTTGCAGGCCGCCGGCCTGAGTTCGCCGGCTCCGCGTCAGTCCGCGCCGCCCCCAGCACAGGAAAGCGCCCCGGCGGCGGAACCCGAACCCGAGCCTGCCGCGCCGGAAGCCAGGCCGGCTCCGCAAGCCGCGCCGCAAGCTGCTCCGGCCCGCCCGGTCGTGCCGCCGGCCAAGCCGGAAGCCGCGGATGACGAGGACGATGATAGCGACGGCGACGTCAGCCCCGACGATGTGCCTTGGGATCAGGGCGCCGCGGCGGACGAGGAGATGCCGTCCTATCTGCAGCAAGAGCCGGAGGAAGCGGTCGATTATCAGTTTGACGGCGACTGGCAGGCCTTGGTGACCGAATTGGGCGCTAAGCTGGGCGCGGCGCGCATGCTGGCCCATAATGCGGTATTGAAGGACTGGAGCCAGGATCGCCTGGCGCTGGCGGTGCCGGAGAGCTTCCGCCACATGACCAGCCGCGATTATCAGGACAAGCTCAAGTTAGCGCTGAGCGAACGCTTCGGCCGGCCGGTGGAATTGGCCGTGACGGTGGAGGAGCTGGGCCTGGAAACGCCGGCGATGAAAGACGCTCGCCATCGGCAGGAGCAGTTGAACATCGCGCGCGAGAATATGAAAAACGATCCGGTGGTGCAGCAAATGGTGCGCGAATTCGACGCGACGCTGCTCATCGAAACCATTCAACCCGTGAAGGAGTGAAACGATTATGTTTGGCAAAGGTGGCATCGCCGGCCTGATGAAGCAGGCCCAGCAAATGCAGGATAATATGAAAAAGGCGCAGGAAGAACTGGCCAAGGTGGAAGTGGAAGGCCAATCCGGCGCCGGCATGGTCAAGGTGGTGATGACCTGCTCTCACGACGTCAAGCGCGTCAGCCTGGACGACAGCCTGCTGGACGACGCCAAGGAAGACAAGGAAATGCTGGAAGACCTGATCGCCGCCGCGTTCAACGACGCGGTGCGCAAGGTGGAAGCCACCACCCAGGAAAAGATGTCCGGTTTTTCCGCGGGTCTGAACCTGCCGGCCGGCATGAAGCTGCCGTTCTGATCGCGACGATTTCGGCATCCGGATGGCTCGGCGCGCGCCGGGCCATTTTTGCGTTGATCCCGGGGTAGCCATGCGCCGATTCGCCCATTTCACCGTGCGTAGCCGGCTGAGCGTGAATGCTGACAGAGTGTGGGCGCACGCCACCCGCGCCGTCGGCATCAACGACGAATTGTGGCCCTGGCTCCACATGCGCTTGCCGGGCAAGGCCCTGCCTGCCGGGCTGACGCCACCGGCGCAAATCGGACGCTGCTGGATTCTGCTGTTTGGCCTGCTGCCGGTGGAATACGATGACTTGGGGCTGACGCGGTTGGAACCGGGCGCCTTCGACGAGCGTTCGACCATGCTGACCCAGCGGCGCTGGCTGCACCGGCGGCGGGTGCGCGCCTTGCCCGATGGCTGCGAAGTAGTGGATCGCGTCGGCTTCGCGCCGCGCGCCCCCTGGCTTTTGACACTGCATTACGGCATTTTCCGTCTGGTCTTTGCCTGGCGGCATGCGCGTTTGCGCCGCCGTTTTTACCGATTGTGAAAGCGATGAAGAACCCTCCCGCTCTAGATCACCTGATCTCCGCTCTGAAAGTGTTGCCGGGCGTCGGCCCCAAAACCGCGCAGCGCATGGCTTTCCATCTGCTGCAACGCGACAAGAAGGGCGCGGACAAGCTGGCGCGCGCGCTGGACCGGGCCTTGACTCAGCTGACCCACTGCGAGCGTTGCAATACTTTCAGCGAAACGCCGCTGTGCCCGATCTGCGCCGACGAGGAGCGCCGTCAGGATTTGCTGTGCGTGGTGGAGATGCCGGCGGATCTGCTGACGCTGGAACAGGCCAAGTGCTTCGATGGCTTGTATTTCGTGTTGATGGGCCGCATCTCGCCGCTGGACAATGTCGGCCCGCGAGACATCAATCTGGACAAGCTGCTGGTGAGGGCGGCGGACAGCGAGGTGCAGGAGGTGATCATCGCCACCAATTTCACCGCGGAGGGCGAGGTTACCGCGCATATGATCGCCGAGCTGCTGAAGGAGCGTGGCCTGAAGGTGACGCGCATCGCGCGCGGCATGCCGGTGGGCGGCGAACTGGAATACGTCGACCTGGGCACTTTGGCGCAGGCGGTATATGAGCGCCGCGGCATTGGCCAGTAAGAACCTGTTCAAAGTCTGCCGCGCTTCGTGGAGCCTTGCTCGGTGAGTACAAGCTCAGAATGCTCATGTGCCACTTGGCCATTCTGCTATTTGCTCGCTTCCGCCTTGTCTCGTCTTTGCTTGCGAGACGGTGAGCCGCTTTGTAGGGCTGGCCAGGAGGGCAAAAAAAAGCAGGCCGGACTAGCCGGCCTGTAACAGAGGAACATCTGAATCAGTGTGAAAGCCCGCACGCATGCATGCGGGCTTTCGCGTTTTAGGAGAGCGCCGGTTCCACGGCTTCCTGTGCCGTCGGTTGGGTGGCCGGAGCGTTGAAACGGTCGGCCAGGAAGGGGGTGACGTCCAGCGGCGGCGTCTCGCCGCGCACCAGCGCGTCCAGCATTACACCGGTGATGGCCGAAGTCAGAATGCCGGTGCGGAAATGGCCGCAGGCGTTCAGGTAGCCGTCAACGCCTTGCATCGGGCCCAGGATGGGCAGTTCGTCTGGCGAACCGGGGCGCAGGCCGGCCCAGCAGCGCTTGATGTTGATGTTTTGCATTTCGGGCAGGCAGCGGATGGCGCCTTTGACCAGGCCAGCGATTTCCGGATAGGTGTTGGTGACGTCGAAGCCCTTGTCTTCGGTGGTGCTGCCGATCAGGATCTCGCCGTTGTCTTTCTGCGCGATATAGCAATCGCTGGTCGTGATGCAGCCGCGCAGCAGCTTGGGCATTTTTTCCGACAGCACGATCTGCCCTTTGACCGGTTTGACCGGAATGCCGACGCCGGTTGCCCATTGGCTCAGCTCGGCGGCCCAGGAGCCGGCCGCGTTGATCAGGGTGTGGCAGTGGAATTCGCCGGCTTCCAGTGTGCGAACGCCGGTGACGCGTGAGCCTTGCTTGAGCACGCCGGTGACATTGGTGTTGAAGAACACGTCAACGCCGTTCTGGCGAGCCGCCTCGGTGTAGGCGTCAGTCAAGCGGAAGGGGCTGACTTGGTGGTCGCACAGGAATTCCAGCGCGCCGGTGGCTTCGTGGCTGATATAGGGCTCGTTTTCACGCAGCTGAGCCTGGTCCACCCAGCGCACTTGATCGGACAGGTGGGGGATCTGTGCGGCGATGTGTTCGGCGTAGAGTTGGTCTTCCTCGTCGTAGATCACGAACTTCAGCCCGGTCTCCTCGAACTTGAAATCCATGCCGTGGTTTTCGATCAACTCCTGATGCAGGGCCGGATACAGCGCGTTGGAGGCCAGCGCGAAATTGAAGAAGGACTCCGGCAGGATGTGCGGGGTGCTGGCGTCCACGGCGATGGCGGCGCCGGCCGCCTCGCGCTTGTTTTTGGCCGAGGTCATGCGGAAGAAAATCACGCCGCAGCCCAGGCCCACCGATTCGCCGATCGCCCACAGGCCGCCGGCGGAGGCGCGCGAAGCGTTGCCGGGGCGCTTGGCGTCGATCAGCGCGATTTTCAGGTCTTTGCGTTTGGACAGCTGGTAGGCGCAAGAGGCGCCGATCACGCCGCCGCCGGCAATCACGATATCGTATTGTCTGCTCATGGTCAGGCCTCTTCGGTTTCGGTTTGGAAGGCGGAGAACGGCAAGGGGTCCAGCGGGAAGCGCGGCCGGATCCAGCCCACGTCCGCCTTGCCGGTGTGCTCGCGCAGGCGGTCGCTGCAATAGCCGACGCACATCTTGCCCTGGCAGTCGCCCATGCTGACGCGCGTGCGCATCTTCAGGCTGATCAAGTCCTGCACGCCTTGTTCCAGCGCGGAGTCGATATCCTTGCGCAGGGCGTTCTCGCAGCGGCAGATCACCGTGTCTTCCCGCGGCAGCGTCAACTGGCCGCTGCCGCGCTGAGTAAAGCTGTCGATGCCCACGCGGAAGCGCAGCACCGCCTTCAACTCCGTCAGATAGCGCTGACGGTTTTTCTCGGCCAGTTCGGCGCTGATCGCGCCACTTTGTTTGAGCATGGACTGGGCGGCGATGCGGCCGCTCAGCATGGCGGCTTCGCCGCCGCGCAGGCCGCCGATGTCGCCGGCCAGATGGATGTGGGCTTCGCTGCTCTGTTGCCAGCCGTTGATTTCCGGTTTGAGGAAGCCGTCGGCGTCGTAAGCGTGGCGCAGGCCCATTTGCTGCGTGAGTTGGGTGCGCGGAATGAAGCCGTAGCCCACCGCCAGGGTTTCGGTGGCCAGGCTGACCGCGCGGTTCAGATCCGGCGTCCAGTTGTCGTCGTACGGCGCGACGGTGACTTCCTGCACCTCTTGCTGGCCGCTTGCCTCCACCACGCCCCAGCCATAGTGCAGCGGCACACCGTGGCGTTTCAGGTAAGCCAGCATGCTCAGGCCGTCGAGGAACAGCTGCGGCTTGTTCAGCATGGCCAGGGTTTCCTTGGCGATGCGGCCAAAGGAGCTGGCCTCGTAGACGCCTTGGACTTCTGCGCCGGCGCGGTGCAATTGACAGGCCACCAGCGGTAGCAAGGGGCCGGTGCCTACAATGGTGGTGCGGCCCAGCGGCTTGACCACGCCGCTTTTGATCTGCAATTGCAGCCCGCCCAGCATGATCACGCCGGGCAGGGTCCAGCCTGGAAAGGGCACGCTGCGCTCATGGCAGCCGGCGGACAGCAGCAATTGCTCAAAGTCGATCTTCTCGACCTTTTCTTGTTCATTCAACGCGTACAGCCATTGGCCGGCTTCGCCGCCGACGATGCGGGTGTTCAGTTTGACTTCTACCGCGTGGCTGACCTTGGCGAACTCCGAGTGTAGAGCTTGCATGGCGTCGCGGTAGCGTTCGCCCAGGTAGTCCAGGGTCACGCCTTGACGCAAGGGGCCGCGGTAAACCACGCCGCCCAGACGCGAGGCTTCGTCTATCAGCGTGCAGGGCTGGCCATGGTTGACCAGCTCGATGGCGGCGGCCATGCCGGCGGGGCCGCCGCCGACGATGATGGGGCGCATGCTCATTGCAGGCCCTCCAGTTCAATGCGGTTGGCCGCGGTCTCCACGGTCATGCCGGCTTGCACCACTGTCTGGCAGGCGCGGCGTTTGTAGCGGCCGTCGATGCGGACCAGGCAGCAGTGGCATACCCCCATGCCGCAGTAGGAACCCATGGTTTGCTGGCTGTCGTTGCGGCTGACGCGGCGCAAGCCAACGGCGTTGAGCACGCTGAGTACGGTTTCGCCCTGCGCGGCGACGACGGTGTTGCCATTGATGTTGATGGCGATTTGATCTGCATTCAATTTCTGAATGTCATATTTTCTGTCTAAATTTGGCATCGAAATAGCTCGTTCTGGTTCTGCTGACACGAAAGAGGTGCCGGAGAGTGGACAGTCTTTTCCGGCTGCGAGCGATTTTGTCGCGTCTGATTTTAGTCAGACAATCAGACTATATGGCGCCTGCCGTAGTCTAACTATGATGAATCGCTTTTAAATTGTCGCAGCATTGTTATCGCATTGTATGGATACAGGCAATGTACAGATTTCTGTAATCAGATGTATACAGATTGGCTGCGTCAGTGAGTGCGGCAAGAGGGTGGTCTATTTGTTTTTAATTAAAAAACAAATGGTTGTGTGAGTTTTGTGTGTTGTTAAACCGTTGGAATAATATGTTTTTCTGTTATTTTAATGCGTATAGCATTTTCAAAACTGTACATTAATTGATTATAATCAAATGGCTTGAAAAATGATGTCAATATCATTATTTTAGTCATTGGATATAGTGTGATTCAAGACTTTTTTGTTTGAAACCAAGCCCTTGCGGAATTTTCCCAGGTGGGTTTCAGGGCCGCTTGCGCGCGTTGCGGCCGGTTTCGCTCTGGTGCTCCTGATACCAGGCCTCCAGAGCCTCTTCCGCGTTCAGAATGTGCTGTCGCAAGAAGGCTGCGGCGCTGATTGCATCCTTGCGACGGCACAATTCGAGCATTTCGCTATGTTCGCGGTGGGCGCGGTCGCTGAAATTGGTCAGCAGAATCTGCATTCGCGTGTAGCGGTCGGTGCGGTTGTGAAGCTGTTCTATCAGCGCCAGGGTTTGCGGCCGGTTGGCCGCCTGATAAAGCGCTAGGTGGAAGCGTGAATTCAGGATGCCCCAGGCGCCGACATCCCGTCGGCGCAGCGCTTCTTCAAATTGCGTCAGCAGCGCCCCGGCCGCATCCAAATCCGCCTGAGTCTGCCGCGGCACGGCCTCCAGCAACATATCGCATTCCAGCAGCACTCTTACCCGCAGCAACTCCATCACTTCCGGCAGCGACAGTTGGGCGATCACCGCGCCGCGCCGCTCGGTAATCGCCACCAAGCCCTCTGCCTCCAGTTGCCGCAGCGCCTCTCGCAGCGGCACCCGGCTGACGCCCAGTTCCTTGGACAGCGCTTCCTGGCGCAGTTGAGTGCCGGCCGGCCATTCTCCCAGCAAGATGCGCTGGCGCAGCGTGTCGGTCGTGGTGGCGGTGAGGGTTTGGCGCGGGGCGGTGGTTCGAGGCATGGCGGTGTCGACGGTTGGAATCCTCAAATTATCACAGGCGCGGAGTGGGCCGGCAATGGCAAGGCAAGGGCGGCTTGATTGCGGCCGGCTTTGATCTTTGTAGGTTCTGTTTACGGATTGGTGTGTATTTTTGTATTCAAATATTGATGATTTTTTGCATGGTTATCACGATTTTCCATGATATCAAACATGCTGCAATGCAAGATGATAAAAAGCAACAAAACATAAAACCATGATTTTATTGAATAAAAAATCTAATTTAATGTAAATCAATACTTTCTCTACGCTGGCGCCTCTCCATCTTGAACTGTAAAAATTGTATTCAAAAAATGGCGGGGTTAGAGTGGCCACATCACATGCGAGGAGCAAGAACATGGCGGTGCGCGAATTCGAATGTCTGGATGGCCATACCTGCGGCAACCCCGTAAGGCTGGTAGTGAACGGCGGCCCGAAGTTGGAAGGCGAGACGCAAGCGGAGCGGCGCTTGGACTTCATTCGTCGCTATGACTGGATACGCACCGGCTTGATGTTCGAGCCGCGCGGCCATGCGCAGATGTCCGGCGCCTTCCTGTATCCGTCGACGCGGGCGGATTGCGATATCGCGGTGCTGTACATCGAGACCAGCGGCTGTCTGCCGATGTGCGGCCACGGCACCATAGGCGTGGTCACCATGGCGCTGGAACACGGGCTGGTGAGGCCGGCCGAGCCCGGGGTGTTGAACCTGGACACGCCAGCGGGCAAGGTGGCGGCTCAATATCGGATGGAGGGCGGCAAGGTCGCCGCGGTAACGCTGACCAATGTGCCGTCTTTTCTCTATTTGCGCGACGTGGAGGCGGAGGTGTCGGCGTTGGGCCGCCTGCGGGTGGATATCGCCTACGGCGGCAACTTCTATCCCATCGTCGAGGCGCAGCCGGGCTACCGCGACATGGCGGATTATTCGCCGGCGCAACTGGTTGAGATGGGGCGTGAACTGCGCGAATACCTGAACCGGCATTACGACATCGTCCACCCGTTGGACCCGAATATCAGCGGCGTCCGTCATTGCCAGTGGACCGGCGCGCCCAAGAACGCCGGCTCCAGCGCGGCCAACGCCGTGCTGTACGGCGAGTCGGCGCTAGACCGCTCTCCATGCGGCACCGGCACTTCGGCGCGGCTGGCGCAGCGGCATGCGCGCGGCCTGCTCGCCGTTGGTGAAAGCTTCGTCCACGAGAGCATTATCGGCAGCCAGTTCGTTGGCCGAGTGCTGGCGGAGACCCAGGTTGGAGATTACCCGGCAATCGTGCCTTCGGTGCAGGGCTGGGCGCGCTTCACAGCGTACAACCGCATCCTGTTGGACGACGCCGATCCCTATGTTCATGGCTTCGAGGTGGCCTGAGCATGAGCGAGCGAGTCATTGTCGTCGGCGCCGGCATCGTGGGCATCGCCACGGCCTTGCAATTGCGGCTGGCCGGCCTGGATGTGTTGTTGCTGGACCGCGGCGAGCCGGCGCGGGAAACCAGCTACGGCAACGCCGGCGCGCTGGCGGTCAGCGATGTGATCCCGCTGGCCGAGCCCGGCGTCTGGCGGCGGTTGCCTGGCTGGCTGCTGGACCCGCTGGGGCCGCTGGCGGTGCGCTGGCGTTATCTGCCGACGCTGGCGCCGTGGCTGGCGCGTTTTGCGCTGGCCAGCCGGCCGGCGCGGGTGGCTTCGCTGACCCGCGCGCTGGCGGCCTTGTTGAACCGAGCCGCCGCCGACTACGCGCCGCTGGTGGCGCGGGCCGGCCTCGACGGCATGTGGCGGCGGCACGGCGCGCTGACCTTGTACCGCGATGCGGCCGAACTTGAACGGGCCTTGCCGGCTTGGCGACGCAAGGCAGAGCACGGCGTGGCCTGGCAGACGCTGGATCAGGCTGCCGTTCAGGATTGCGAGCCGGCGCTGCGGGATGGATGGGCGCGCGCGGTCAAGGTGGCGGCCTGGTCCCATGTCGACGATCCCTATCTATTTAGCCGAGGCCTGCTCGATGCCTTCGTCGCCGCCGGCGGCGTTTTCGAACAAGCGGAAGCGGCCGCTTTGAGCGAGCGCGGCGGCAAGGTGGACGGCGTGGTCTGCGCCGACGGCCGCATGCTGGCTGCCGGGCAGGTGATTGTCGCCGCCGGCATTTGGAGCGACCGTTTCACCCGCCAGTGCCGCTACCGGGTGCCGCTGGAAAGCGAACGCGGCTACCACGTCAACTTGCCCAAGGCCGGCGTGGCCTTGCGTCATTTCATCCAGTGCGCCAGCGAAAGCTTTGTGATTCTGCCGCTGGCCGACGGCGGGCTGCGGCTGGCGGGCACCGTGGAGCTGGCGCACCGCGACGCAGCGCCGGATTGGCGGCGCGCCGAGATCCTGCTGGACAAAGCGCGCGGCATCGTCGGCGATTTCTCCACCGAGGACATGACGTTGTGGATGGGCAACCGGCCGTCGCTGCCTGACACCGTGCCGGTGATCGGCCCCGCGCCGGATCGCGCCGGCCTGTATTTCGCCTTCGGTCACGGCCACCTGGGCCTGACGCTGGCCGCCACCACCGGCGCGCTGCTGCGCGACATGGTGTTGCAGCGTCCCAGCGGCCTGGATTTGCACCCGTACCGCCTGGCGCGTTTTTAGCGCCGCGGCCCCATCGCGACGCTGGAGTGAGCCGCGCGGCTTCCGTCCACCCTCAAGCATAAAGGAAACACCCTATGCAACAACAAGGCATTCTGGTCCCCATCGTTACACCGTTCGACCGCGACGGCCGCCTGGATTTGGCGGCGCTGCGGCAACTGGTCGAGCGCTTCATCGAACAAGGCGTCGCCGGCATCGTCGCCTGCGGCACCACCGGCGAATACTACGCCTTGGACGAAGGCGAGCGCAGCCAAGTGCTGGAGTGCGTGGCCAAGGCGGGCAAGGGCCGGTTGCGCTTGATCGCCGGCGCCAACGACCTGTCCACCCGCGGCGCGATAGCACGCGCGCGTCAGGCGGCGGAGCTGGGGTACGAGGCGCTGATGCTGGCGCCGCCGGCATATAGCCTGCCGGATCAGGCCGGCATCATCGCTCACTTCAAGGCGGTGGCCGCCGCCAGCGCGCTGCCCATCATTCTCTATAACTTTCCGGCCCGCGCCGGCGTCTCCATCGACATCGCCAGCGTGATTGAGTTGAGCCGCGTGCCCAATATCGTCGGCATCAAGGAAAGCAGCGGCGATTTCAGCCGCGCCCTGGCGCTGATTCAGGCGCGGCTGCCGGATTTCGAAGTGATCTGCGGTTGCGACGACCAGGCGGCGGATTTCCTGTTTTGGGGCGTGCGCAGTTGGATCAGCGGCGCGGCCAATGTCTTCCCCAGCGAGCAGGTGGCGATGTTGAACGCCGCCAAGGCCGAAGACTGGACGCGAGTGCGCGCGCTGATGGCGGCGATGTATCCGGCGATCCAGGCGATGGAGTCCGGCGGTTACAACCAGAAGGCCAAACTGGGCGTGCGCCGTCACGGCGTCGACGCCGGAGATGTGCGTCTGCCCTTGCTGCCCTTGCCGGGCGCGGAAGCCAAGGCTTTTCTCGACGCGCTGGCCGCGTTTGATCGCTAACGGGAGAACGAGATGCCATTAAGCAAGGAAGCAGTATTCGAGAGCGCCCGAGCAGGGCGCTTATGGGCCGGCTTGCTGATCCCCGGACATGAGGGCAGGGGGGCGCGGCTGGACAATATGACGCCGATGGACAATAGCTTGATCGGCCATGTCGCCGCCGGCGACGCCGCCGACGTCGACGCCGCGGTGGCGGCGGCGCGCGCATGCTTCGAGTCCGGCGAATGGTCGCGCCGGCCGCCGGCCGAGCGCAAGCAGGCGATGCAACGGTGGGTGGCGTTGTTGCGCGAACACGTGGAGGAACTGGCGGCGCTGGACTGCATCGACGCCGGCAAGCCGATCACCGAATGCCTGAACACCGACCTGCCGGCCACGCTGGACACCTTCGCCTGGTACGCGGAGGCGATTGACAAGTGCTACGGCAAGGTGGCGCCCACCGGGCCGGAAGCGCTGGGCTTCATCGTCAAGGAGCCGATAGGCGTGGTGGGCGCGGTGCTGCCGTGGAACTTCCCGGCGCAGATGTACGCCTGGAAAGTGGCTCCGGCGCTGGCCGCCGGCAATTCAGTGGTGGTGAAGCCGGCCAAGCAGACCTCGCTCAGCGCTTATCGCATCACCCAGCTGGCGCATCAGGCCGGCATCCCCGCCGCCGCGCTGACCCTGGTCACCGGTTCCGGGCAGGCGGTGGGCGAGGCGCTGGGCCGGCACCCGGATGTGGACATGGTGTCCTTCACCGGCTCCACCGAAGTGGGGCGCTTGTTTCTGCAATACGCCGCCGAGAGCAATCTGAAGGAAGTGGTGCTGGAACTGGGCGGCAAGAGCCCGCAACTGGTGTTCGAGGACGCCGCGCTGGATGAGATTGTCGACGACGTGCTGGCCGCGGCGTTCTGGAATATGAGCGAAAACTGCAGCTGCGGCTCGCGCTTGATTGTCGCTTCCGCAGTCAAGGACGAGTTGCTTGAGAAGCTCAAGCGGCGGCTGGCCGGCTGGAAGCTGGGCCTGCCCACCGATCCTACGGTTCAGGTCGGCCCGCTGGTGGAGCAAGCCCACTTCGAGCGGGTGAAAGCCTATCTGGAAGTGGCCAAGGCCGAGGGCGCGCGGCTGGTCCACGGCGGCCGCATCCATGCCGAGCTGGGCAGTGGTTGGTATATCGAGCCCACCATCTTCGATCAGGTCAGCGCCAAGATGCGTATTTTCCAAGAGGAAATCTTCGGGCCCATCTTGGCGGTCAGCACCTTCGACAGCGAGGAAGAGGCGGTGCGCTTGGCCAACGACAGCGTCTACGGGCTGGCCGCCTCGCTGTACACCCGCGACGTCAAGCGCGCGCAGCGCGTCGCGGCCGCCTTGCGCGCCGGCACGGTGTCGGTCAACGGCTTTTCCGAAGGCGACATCACCACGCCTTTCGGCGGCTTCAAGCAGTCCGGCTTCGGCGGCCGCGATAAAGGCCTGGAAGCGCTGGAGCAATATCAACAGACCAAGACCATCTGGTACGTGAACTAGAGTCAGGCCCGGTGTCGCCCACGCGGCGCCGGGCTGCCTTCGGCAGCACCCATGTCAAAACAAAGGAGAGACGAGATGAAACCCATTATCCCCTTGCGGGCGGCGCTCGCTGGCGCCGTGTTGCTGATAAGCGCCTGGCCGGCCGCTGCCGAAACCCTGGTCAAGATCGGCTTCGCCTCGCCCTTGTCCGGACCGCAGGCGCATTACGGCAAGGACAATGAAAACGCTGCGCGGCTGGCGGTGGACGAATTGAACGCGCGCAAGTTGCAGGTCGGCGGCCAGCCGGTGCGCTTCCAACTCTTGGCGGAGGACGATCAGGCGGATCCGCGCATCGGCACTCAGGTGGCTCAGCGCTTCGTCGACTCCGGCGTCAAGGCGGTGTTAGGTCATTTCAACTCCGGAGTATCCATCCCGGCGGCGCGCATCTACGCCGCCGCCGGCGTTCCGCAGTTGTCGGTGTCCACCAACCCGGTTTATACCCGGCAGGGCTACCGCACCGCCTTCCGGCTGGTGGGCAGCGACAGTCAGGTGGGGGCGGCGCTGGGCCGCTTCGCGGTGCAAACGCTGAAGGCGGCCAGCATCGTGGTGATAGACGACCGCACCGCCTACGGTCAGGGCATCGCCGACGAGTTCGCCAAGGCGGTGCAAGCCAGCGGCGGCAAGATCGCCCGCCGCGAGTACACCAACGACAAGGCCAGTGATTTCTCCGCCATCCTGACCGCGGTCAAGCCCTTGCGGCCCCAAGTGATCTTTTACGGCGGGGCCGACGCTCAGGCCGCGCCTATGGTCAAGCAGATGAAGCGGCTGGGTCTGGACGCCAGGCTGTTGGGCGGCGACATGCTGCAAACGCCTACCTTCCTCAGCTTGGCCGGCGACAGCGCGGGCGGCCACTTCGCCGGCATTCCCGGCGGCCAGTTGAACGACAGACCGGCGGGCAAGGCTTTCCGCCAGCGTTATCAGGCGCGCTTCAAACAGGACGTGGTGCGGCTGGGGCCGCAGTTCTACGACGGCATGATGATGGTGGCCGCCGCGATGCAGCAGGCGGGCTCGGTGGAACCGGCACGTTTCATGCCGGTCTTGGCCAAGCTTAGCTACGCCGGGGTCAGCACGGATTTTTCCTTTGACGCCAAAGGCGATCTCAACAAGGCGGCGGTGACGATTTCCGAGGTCAAGAACGGCCAGTGGACGACAAGAGCGGTGATGCAGTGAAAGGAGGTTTGAATGATGCGGTATTCCCAAGGGTAGTTGGACGACTGGTTGAGCTTCGCTCGGGAACGGGTGGTGGGCAGCCGCGGCTTGCTGGCTTCCCGTCCTGACTGGAGTTCGCAATTCAAACCGGACCACGCCCTGATAACCCGGCTGGATCTTGTGATTGAGCCAAAGCTGTGCGAGTGCACCCTGCTGCGCTATCCAGACCACGGGGTGCTGGACGAGGAGTTCGGCGCGCGCCGCACCGGTTTTATCGGCGCGTTCGGTGTTTTGGGCGCGGCTTTGTCCGGCTATCTTTTGGCCAAGGTGATCGATGTTTGGGGTTGGAACGGTTTTTTCCTCGCCCTGTCCATCCCCCCTTGTTGCCGCACCTTGCTGCTGCCCCTTCTGGGGCAGCGCAAGCACTTGGCCCAGCGCGTGGCCGGGCCTGACGAGGCTTAGCGTACCTTGGTCGGGCTGAGCAGCTCGGCCAGCAGCGGCACGCCGGAACGATGTTGCAGCGGATCGAAGAAGCTGAAGTTCAGCCGCATCGCGTTGCCGGTGTCCTGCCCCGGGGTGTGGAACATCTGTGACGGCGCGAAGTGCAGCCCTTGTTGCATCGCCATCGGCAGCAGCCGGCGACAGTCTATGCCGGGCGGCAGCTCCACCCACAGGAAGTAGCCCCCTTGAGGCCTGGCCACCCGGCAGTCTGCGGGGAAGTGAGCGGCGATTTGCTGTTGCAGCGCGGCCAGATTGTTTTGCAGGCGCTGGCGCAGCAGGCTGAGCATATCCTCGTGATGGCCGCCGGCCAGCAGCCGGGCCAGCGCCATCTGGCTGGGCAGCGGCGTGGCCAGCGAACTGCATAGCTTGAGGCCCAGGATGCTGTCCCGGAAACGCCCTGCTGCGATCCAGCCCACGCGATAGCCGGGTGCCAGCGATTTGCTGAAGGAGGAGCAGTGCAGCACGCTGCCGCGCTGGTCAAAAGCTTTGAGCGGCAGCGGCGCGCCTTCGCCGAAGTACAGCTCGCGATAGGTGTCGTCCTCGATGATGGGCACGCGGTGACGCTCCGCCAGCGCCAGCAGCGCGGCTTTTTGCGAATCGCTCATCACCTGGCCGGTGGGGTGCTGGAAATTGGGCATGGCGATGATGCCGGCCGGCTGGTGCTGGATCAGCAGCGCCTCCAGCCGTTCCAGGTCCAGCGGCTGCCCTGGCGGGCAGTTGAAGCCGACGGCGCGCAGTTCCAGGTGTTCCAATTGTTCGAAGATGGGCGGGAAGGCCGGAGTGATCACCAGCATGCAGTCGCTGCCGCTGAGGCGGGCCACCGAGCGGATCGCCAGGTTCAGCGCCTCCATGCCGCCGCAGGTGATCAGCATTTCCTCGCCGTCCAGCTCCACGCCCTGGGCCAGGTAGCGCAGCGCCAATTCTCGGCGCAAGCCTTCGTAGCCTTCGCTGTCGGTGCTGGACAGCGCGTAGCGGTAATCGCTGAGCGCGCGGGTCAGCGCGCGGGTCAGCGGCGTGGTGTTGATCAGCACCGGGTTCATGAACGGGCAGCCCCAAGGCATGGGCAGCGCCATGGTCAGGTGCTCGGCGCGGAACTCCCCAGGGTGGTCCGGCAGCGGCGGCGCTTGGCGCAGCGACAGCGAAGACAGACCCAGCACCCGGAAGCCGGAGCGGGGGAGGGATTCGATCAGGCCTTGTTTCTCCAATTCGGCATAGGCGCGTTGGGCGGTGGTGATGCTGACCTTGTGGTCCAGGCACAGTTTGCGCAGCGAAGGCATGCGATCGCCGGGGCGCAGATGGCCTTGCTCGATGGCATGGCGAAAGCGCTGGCTCAGTTGACTGGTCTTGCTCATTGTATTCCTGGCGGTTGGACCGCGGCGGCGTTGCGCCGCGGTTTGACTCCTGATGGACTGCCTAGGATCGCCGATGTTTGCGTTGCGCTGAAAAAACGTCGGCGGATCCTAGATTCATTCGCCGATGAAGCTGGATTTTTCCCTGATCATACTACCGTCATGGCTCAGCGAGCTGACCACAAAGTAGATGTCGTGCGCGCCGCGAGTGGCGTGCTCGGGCTCGGCCTGCACCCGCACGGTGACGGTCTCCGTCTGGGTGGGCGCGACTTCGACCACCTGTCCGGGCTTGTCCAGCCTCAGGCTGGGCAGGCCTTCCACTTGGATCTTGAAGCGCTGCGCCTGTTCGCTGGTGTTGATCAGCTTCAGGTTGTAGCTGTTTTCCAGCAGGCCGTCGTCGGTGGCGCGCACCAGAACCGCGCGATCACGTAGCACATCCACTTTGAACGGTTTTTTCAAGATCAGCGCGGTGGTGGACAGGGCGATGATGCCGGCCAGTAGGCTGGAGTAAACGATGACTCGCGGGCGATGACTGCTGCTGGGGCGGTTGGGCTTGCCGGCGGCTTCCAGCGCGGCGGCGCTGGTGTAGCGGATCAGCCCGCGCGGCGCATGGGTCTTGTCCATGACCTGGTCGCAGGCGTCGATACAGGCGGCGCAGCCTATGCACTCGTATTGCAGGCCGTTGCGGATGTCGATGCCGGTGGGGCAAACCTGCACGCAGATGCCGCAATCAATGCAGCTGCCGCGCGCCTTGTCCGCCGCTTGCTTGCTTTTGCCGCGCGGTTCGCCGCGGCGGTTGTCGTAGGAGATGATCAGGGTGTCGTTGTCGAACATTGCGCCCTGGAAGCGGGCGTACGGGCACATGTGCAGGCAGACTTTCTCGCGCAGCACGCCGGCCAGCAGCCAGGTGAAGCCGCCGTAGAACAGTATCCAGAAGCTTTCCCACGGGCCGTAGGCCAGGCTGGGCGCGGCGGCGGCCAGTTCGCGCACGGGGGTGAAGTAGCCCACCAGGGTGAAGCCGGTGATCAGCGAGAACAGACCCATCAGTCCATGCGCCAGCGTTTTGCGCGTGAATTTGTTGACGCTCATCGGCGCGGCGTCCAGCTTGCGGCGCGCGTTGTGATCGCCCAGGGTCAGCCGTTCGATCCACAACATGATCTGGGTGTAGACTGTCTGCGGGCAGCTGTAACCGCACCAAAGCCGGCCCGCCAGCGCGGTCCACAGGAACAGGCCCAGCGCGCAGATCACCAACAAGGCGGCGAAAAAGATGAAATCCTGCGGCCAGAAAGTGAGGCCGAAAATCAGGAAACGGTGTTGTTCCAGGTCCAGGTGCACAGCCTGCCTGCCGTTCCACTGCAACCAAGGCAGGCCGAAGAACACCAGTTGGGTGGCGAGAACCATGAACACCCGAACATTGTTGAAGCGGCCGGTGGTCAGGCGCGGATAGATTTTGATGGGGACGGCTTGCTGGCTAGACATGGCAAAATGACCATTGGATGAAAACCCCTTATTAGTACTGCTTGGGATCGGTACAAACAATGAACAGTTGCTCTTGAAAATGTGTATACAGCGCAGTCTGTCTATATACAGATCAGGGCTGGGGCTTGACGGGTATTTGGGGAAACTTCAAGTGAAAACAATGAGTTTTCCCTGCATGAAACGGGTGCTTCCACTGGCCGATCCCGCTTCATGCTGTATTGGATGCGTGAGACTGTGCTGATGGCCTCCGCACAATAATCCTGCCGAGTTTGTGGGGTTTACGGGATTTTATCTGGCAAGCTGCGGGAAAAGACGATAAATCCCGTCCACAATGATTTCCACCGACACCGCGGCCAGCAGCATGCCCATCACTCGGTTGACGATATTGATGCCGGTCTGTCCCAGCAGGCGCGATAGCGGCGAGGCCAGCACCAGCGCGCCGTAGCAGGTGATGGCCACCAGCAAACTGCTTACCAAAAGGTAAATCACCTGTACCCATGACGAGGCCGTGGTCGCATAGATGATCACGGTGGAGATGGTGCCCGGCCCGGTCATCAGCGGAATCGCCAAGGGCACCACGGCGATATTGGTCTTGCTTTCAGCCTCCTCGCGCTCCACCTTGGTGGTTTTGGTGGGGCCTGGCTTGGCGTTCATCAGCGCGATGGCGATCAGCATCACCAGCAGGCCGCCGCCCACTTGGAAGGAGCCGACGCTGATGCCGAGAAAACGCAGCAAGGTCTCGCCGACGACGGCGAACAGGCAGAGCACGATGGCCACGGCAATGGCCGTGGTCTTGGCGATCTTCTTGCGCTCCAATTGATTGGAGGTGGGCGTCAGGCTGATGAAGATGGGGATGGCGCCCAGCGGATTGACCAGCACCAGCAGCGCGATGAATATTTTTGCGATTTCGACTTCCATGGTTCGGATCATACCTTTCGCTGGAGGACTGCGCATTCAGGCGGGAGACGGGAAGCGTCGGCACTGCGTCAGACAGGAGCGTCTCCACGTAAAAAAACCGGTTGGCCCAATTGGGCGCAACCGGTTTCAGCATAGCCGGAATTCAGCTCAGTCCGTGTTCAGCAATTGCTCCAGCGTGCGGCGGTAAATTGCGGACAGAGGCTCGATGTCGGCCACTTCCACGCATTCGTTCAGCTTGTGGATGGTGGCGTTGACCGGGCCGAACTCCACCAGTTCGCGCGCGATGCGTTTGATGAAGCGGCCGTCGGAGGTGCCTCCGGTGGTGGATAGCTCGGCCTGGCGGCCGGCGACGGCGGCGATGGCGCGGCCGAGGGCATCGGTAAGCTTGCCCGGCTGGGTCAGGAAGGGCTGGCCGGACAACTGCCAGTGCAGTTCGTAGCCCAGGCCGTGGCGGTCCAGAATGGCGCAGACGCGCTCCTTCAGCGATTCCGCGCTGCTCTCCGGCGAGAAGCGGAAGTTGAAGCGAATTTCGCAATGGCCGGGGATGATGTTGCTTGCGCCGGTGCCCGCGTGGATGTTGGAGACCTGCCAGCTGGTGGGCGGGAAAAAGGCGTTGCCCTCATCCCAGCGCGTCGCCGCCAGTTCCGCCAGCGCCGGCGCCATCAGATGCACCGGGTTTTTGGCCAGATGCGGGTAGGCGATGTGCCCCTGGATGCCATGCACGATCAACTGACCGGACAGTGAGCCGCGGCGGCCGTTTTTGATGGTGTCGCCCAGAGCTTGGTCCGAAGTGGGTTCTCCGACGATGCAATAGTCTATGGTTTCGCCACGCGCTTCCAGTGCGTCCACTACCTTAATGCTGCCGTCCACCGCCACGCCTTCCTCGTCCGAGGTGATCAAGAGGGCGATGGAGCCGGGGTGTCCGGGGTGGTGGGCGACAAAGTCTTCGCAGGCGGTGACGAAGGCCGCCAGCGAGGCTTTCATGTCGGCGGCGCCGCGGCCGTAGAGCAAGCCGTTGCGGACAGTGGGTTCGAAGGGCGGGCTGTCCCATTGTTCCAGCGGGCCGGTGGGCACTACATCGGTGTGGCCGGCGAAGCAGACCAGCGGGCCGTCGCCGCCGCGGCGCGCCCAGAAATTATCGACGTCGCCGAAGCGCATGCGTTCCACGCGAAAGCCGATGGCTTCCAGCCGGGCTATCATCAGTTCCTGACAGCCTTGGTCGCGAGGGGTGACCGAGTCCAGCCGGATCAGTTGCCGCGCCAGTTCCAGGGTGGCGCTCATTTCAGCAGGCGCTCCGCCCAGTCGGCTTCGACGAAGCCGACGCTGATCTTGCCGTTTGCGTCCAGCACCGGGCGTTTGATCACAGAGGGGTTGGCCTGCATCAAGGCCAGCGCGGCCGGCAGTTGATCGGCGCCGGCCTTGACCTCGTCCGGCAACTGGCGCCAAGTGGTGCCCTGGCGGTTGATCAGCTTGGCGAGGCCGACCGCGGCGGCCCAGCGTTCCAGGCTGGCGGCGTCCGCGCCTTGTTTCTTGAAATCATGGAAGTGGTGGTCGAGGCCGTTGTCGCTGAGCCATTGGCGCGCTTTTTTGACGGTGCTGCAGTTGGGGATGCCGTAAAGAGTAATCATGGGTGGGTTACAGGTCCAGTTTGATGCTGTCGAAGCTTGGCGGCTCGCCGCCGGCTTGCTTATCGTCGCCGCTCGCCGCTTTTTCCTTGCTCTGATTGATCAACCAGTACAGGTTGGTGGGCGAGTCGGCGTTTCTCAGGGCCTCGTCCAGGCTGATGCGTCCCGTGCTGTAGAGCCGGTACAACGCCTGTTCGAAGGTTTGCGAACCATCGCTCATGCTGTTTTCGATGGCTTCCTTGATTTTGTCTATCTCTCCGTTTCGGATCAACTCCGAAATGCGCGGGGTGTTGATCAGGATTTCAATTGCCGGCACTCGGGCGCCGTCCACGGTGGGAATCAAGCGCTGTGAAACCACTGCCTTCAGCGCGGAGGAGAGGTCCATCAACAAGGCGGCGCGGCTTTCCGCCGGGAAGAAATTGATGACTCGGCTCAGCATGTGATAGCTGTTGTTGCCGTGCAGCGTGGAAATGCACAGATGGCCGGACTGGGCGTAAGTGACCGCCTGGGTCAGGGTTTCGGGATCGCGGATCTCGCCTATCATCAGCACGTCCGGCGCCTCGCGCATCGCGTTCTTCAGCGCGCGGGCATAGGAGAGGGTGTCGAAGCCCACCTCGCGCTGGTTGACGATGGATTTGTCGTGGCGGAACAGAAACTCGATCGGGTCCTCCACAGTGAGGATGTGGCCGCTCATGGTCTGGTTGCGGGTTTGCAGCATCGCCGCCACGGTGGAGCTTTTGCCGGAGCCAGTGGAGCCTACCACCAGGATCAGGCCGCGTTTGAGCTTGATCAATTCGCTGAGTATCGGCGGCAGCTGCAAGTGATCCAACGAAGGAATATTGGGCAGGATGTAGCGCACTACCATGCCCACCGAGCCGCGCTGCCAAAAGATATTGATGCGGAAACTGCCGAGGCCGGGCACGGGATGGCCCAGATTCATTTCCCGCTCCTGCTCGAAGACGCTTATCTCCTCTTCGCTCATCAAGCTGTAGGCCAGTTGCTTGACCATGTCCGCGGTTAGCGGTTTTTCATTCAGCGGCAGCAGTTCTCCGTTCTGCTTGATCATCGGTGGAGAGAAGCTGGTGAAGAACAGATCGCTGGCGCGGCGTTCGGCCATCAATTTGAAAAACGGCAGCATCAACATAATCGTGCACCCGGAAGCGGCAAGGTTTATCAATAAAACGGTTTTTTAAAGTGTAGCCGTCTCGCGTCCAAAAAAAACGCCGCCCGACAGGACGGGCGGCGGCGATTTCATGGTGTCGGCATGCGTCAGGCGGATTTGACTCTGTTGTTTTCGTCCCGCAGCGCGCGGCGCAGAATCTTGCCGACATTGGTCTTGGGCAGTTCGTCGCGGAACTCCACCAGCTTGGGCACTTTGTAACCGGTGAGGTTGTCGCGGCAATGCTGGATGATGTCCTTTTCCGTCAGCGCGCGGTCTTTGCGCACCACGAACACTTTGACCACTTCGCCGGACTTGTCGTCCGGCACGCCGATGCAGGCCACTTCCAGCACCCCGGCGTGGCCGGCCACCACGTCTTCGATCTCGTTGGGGTAAACATTGAAGCCGGATACCAGAATCATGTCCTTTTTGCGGTCCACCAGTTTGACGAAGCCGTCCGGGGTCAGCATGGCCATGTCGCCCGTGGCGAGGAAGCCGTCCGGGCTCAGCACCTTGGCGGTTTCGTCCGGGCGGTTCCAATAGCCTTTCATCACCTGAGGGCCGCGGATGCACAGCTCGCCCTGTTCGCCGGGCGCCACTTCATTGCCGTTCGCGTCGCGCAGTTGCATCTCGGTGGAGGGCACCGGCACGCCGATGGCGCCGTTGTAGGCGGGGAGGTCCAGAGGGTTCATGCACACGGCCGGGCTGGCTTCGGTCAGGCCGTAGGCTTCCACCAGGGTGACCCCGGTCACTTGTTTCCACTTGTCCGCCACCGCTTTTTGCACCGCCATGCCGCCGCCCAGCGCCAGGCGCCAGGTGGAGAAGTTCAGCTTGGCGAACTCGGGATTGTTCAGCAGCGCGTTGAACAGGGTGTTGACCCCCGTCATGCAGGTAACCGGATACTTGCCCATTTCCTTGATGAAGCCAGGGATGTCGCGCGGATTGGTGATCAGGATGTTGAGCGCCCCCACCTCGGTGAACACCATGAGGTTGGCTGTCAGCGAGAAGATGTGATAGAGCGGCAGCGCGGTGACGATGATCTCTTGCCCCGGACGAATAACCGGCTTCACCCATTCGCCCGCCTGCAGCATATTGGCGACGATATTGCGATGCAGCAGCATTGCGCCCTTGGAGACGCCGGTGGTGCCGCCGGTGTATTGCAGGAAGGCGATGTCGTCATGGCCCAGCTGCACCGGGCGGTAGGGCGAGCGCGCGCCGCGGGACAGGGCGTCGCTGAAGCGGACATGGCCGGGCAGGCGCCACGGCGGCACCATTTTCTTGACCTTGCGCACCACAAAATTGACCAGCATGCCCTTGGCGAAGCCCAGCATCTCGCCAATGGAGGCCACGATCACGTGCTTGACCTGGGTGCGCGGCAGCACTTGCTCCAGCACATTGGCGAAGTTTTCCAAAATCACGATGGTTTCCGCGCCGGAATCCTTCAACTGGTGCTCCAGCTCGCGCGGGGTGTACAGCGGGTTGACGTTGACCACGGTGCCGCCGGCGCGCAGGGTGCCGAACACCGCAACCGGATATTGCAGCAGATTGGGCATCATCACCGCCACGCGGTCGCCCTTCTGGAGCTTCAGCTCATGCTGCAAATAGGAGGCGAACTGACCGGAGAGCTGATCCATCTCGCGGTAGCTGAGCTCTTTGCCCATGCAGGCCAGAGCGGGACGGTCATGGAATTTTTTTACGCTGCGGTCGAAAACCTCGACCACGGATTGAAACTGATTGATGTCGATTTCGTGAGCTACGCCCGGCTGGTAGTTTTTGAGCCACACCTTTTCCATAAATCCCGGTTTCTCCATCGTGCTGGTTAACGAGAGTCGCGCCAGCGTGTCGCGCGCCGGCGGGTATCGTACCTTTTGGTAACTATAATATTTGTTATGTCGCGGCGGCTTGGCCGCTCATGACGTCAAACTGCTGTTTGAGTGCCCGGTAATGTACCGTAACTAGAACCGCTCGCAAAGAAGTCCGGCGCAAACAGCCGCCCGAGTCCGTTGGCGGCGGGTGGTTCGCCGGTTTTCTTTTTCAATGGAATAGGTTACAATCGCGTCGGTTAGGGATGGGCGTTTCGCCCATTTTTTATTTGTGGAAAAAGCAATGGATGTTCGTTTGCTGCTGGACAGCACCCTGCCGGGTCTCGGCTATGAGTTGGTCGATTTCGAAATGACCCCGGGGGGCGGTTTTCGCGTTTTTATCGACAAGCCGGGTGGCATCACCGTGGAAGATTGCGTCCAGGTGAGCAATCACTTTACCCGCCTTTTCATGGTCGAGAACATCGACTACGAGCGACTCGAAGTATCTTCGCCGGGCTTGGACCGTCCGCTGAAGAAAGAGGCTGATTTCGTCCGCTTCGCCGGAAAGCTTGCCAAGATCAAGACGCGCATGCCGATCGAGCAGCAGAAGAAATTTACCGGTCGTCTTGCCGGGGTCGAGGAAGACTCTGTGAAGCTGGATGTGGATGGCCGTATCGTGGCAATTCCGTTTGCCAATATCGACAAAGCCAGGCTGGAGCCTGAGTTTTGATGTCTGGACGGCCATAAAGCCACGCAAAAGGACAAAAATCGGAGAGGAATGAATGAGTCGCGAGATTTTTTTGCTGGTGGATGCCCTGGCGAGCGAAAAGAATGTCAGCAAGGATGTGGTGTTTTCCGCCCTTGAGATGGCGCTTGCCTCGGCAACCAAGAAAAAGTTTACCGATGACGAGATGGACGTGCGCGTCGAAATCGACCGTCACAGCGGCCAATACCAGACCTTCCGCCGCTGGTTGGTGGTGGAGGACGAGCTGCTGGAATCGGAAAGCAAGGAAATCGGCGTAATCGACGCGCGTGAGCGCGATCCGCGCATTGAAGTGGGCGCGTTCATCGAAGAACCGATGGAAGCGGTGGAGTTTGGCCGTATCGGCGCTCAAACCGCCAAACAAGTGATCCTGCAACGCATCCGCGACGCTGAGCGCGAGCAGCTGCTGAACGAGTTCCTGCAGCGCCGCGAGCACCTTGTGACCGGCACCATCAAGCGCATCGAGCGGGGCAACGCCATCGTAGAATGCGGCAAGCTGGAAGCGGTGCTGCCGCGCGATCAGATGATCCCCAAGGAAAACCTGCGCGTGGGCGACCGCGTCAAGGCCTTCCTGTTGCGCATCGATCGTTTGGGTCGCGGCCCGCAGCTGGTGCTGTCGCGCACCTCTCCGGATTTCCTGACCAAGCTGTTTGAGCTGGAAGTGCCGGAAATCGACGAAGGCCTGCTGGAGATCAAGGCCGCCGTGCGCGATGCCGGCATGCGCGCCAAGATCGCGGTTAAAGCCAACGACGCGCGCATCGACCCGCAGGGCACCTGCATCGGCATGCGCGGTTCGCGCGTTCAGTCGGTCAGTCAGGAGCTGGGCGGCGAGCGCATCGACATCGTGCTGTGGGCGCCGGAACCGGCTCAGTTCGTGATCAACGCGCTGTCGCCGGCCGAGGTCAGCCGCATCATGGTGGATGAAGACAACCACAGCATGGACGTGGTGGTGGAAGAGGAACAGCTGGCGCTGGCCATCGGCCGTAGCGGCCAGAACGTCAAGCTGGCCGCCGAATTGACCGGCTGGTACCTCAACATCATGACCGTTGCCGAGGCTGAAGAGAAGCACCAGGCGGAAGACGCCGCCGTGCGGGATCTGTTCGTGAGCGCCCTGGGCGTGAGCGAGGATGTCGCCACCGTACTGGTGCAAGAAGGCTTTGCCGCTTTGGAAGAAGTGGCTTATGTGCCAATTGCGGAAATGCTGGAGATTGAAGGGTTTGACGAGGAGCTGGTCAACGATCTGCGCAGCCGCGCACGTGACGCTCTTTTAACACAGGCTATTGCGTCCGAAGAAAAGGTGGAAAGCGTTTCCGATGGCCTGCGCGATATCGAGGGCCTGGACGCCGAGCTGGTTCGCAAGCTGGCCGAAGGCGGCGTGATCACCCGCGACGACCTGGCCGATTTGGCCGTGGACGATCTGGTGGACATGACCGGCATGGAAGCCGAGACCGCCCGCGCCGTCATCATGAAGGCGCGCGAGCACTGGTTCGACCAGTAAGGCCTGTCCGGAAAGAATTTACAGAATTTGGGAAGACGCATGGTTTTGACAAACGTAAAACAATTTGCCAGTGAGCTGAATCTCACTCCGGAGCGCCTGCTGGAGCAGCTGGGCGCGGCGGGCGTGAGCAAGCGTTCGCCGGATGACGCGCTATCCGCGCAAGACAAGACCCAGCTTCTAGACTATCTGAAGCGTTCCCACGGCGCGCGCGACGAAGAGTCGCGCATCGCCCTGACGCGCAAGTCTACCAGCGAGATCAAGACCGCCGACGGCAGCACCGTCAAGGTGGAGACCCGCAAGAAGCGTTTCGTGGTGCGCCCGGAAGAGGCGTCCGCGGCTCAGCCCGCCGCCGCGGCGGAATCCCGGCCGGCCGAGCCGGTGAAGGCGCCGGAACCGGCGCCGGTGGTAGAGGCCAAGCCCGAGCCGAAAGCGGAAGCCAAGCCCGAGCCTAAGCCGGAACCCGCTCCGAAAGCGGCGGAAGCCAAGCCCGAGTCCAAGCCGGCGGAAGCGCCGCGTCAGGAAGCCGCCAAGCCGGCCGCTCCCAAGCCGGCCGCGCCGGCGCAGCGTCCCACCGTGGCGTCCATCCTGACTCCGGAAGAGATTGCCGCCCGCGAAGCGGAAGAAAAGCGTCAAGCCGCGTTCCGCGCCCGTCAGGAAGCGCTGATGCGCGAAAAGATCGAGCGCGAAGAACGCCGTCAGGCTGCCCGCCAGGCCGCGCTGCAGCCGCCTCCGCCGCCGCCGGCTCCCGAGCCGGTACGCGCCGCGGAGCCGGCGCGCCGTGACGAACCGCGTCGCGACGATCGTCGTCCGGCAGGCGACAACCGCGGTCCGCGCCCGACGGGCGACAATCGCGGCCCGCGCCCGGCAGGCGATAACCGCGGCCCGCGTCCGGCTGGCGACAATCGTGGCCCGCGCCCGGCAGGCGATAACCGTGGTCCGCGTCCGGCGGGCGACAACCGCGGTCCGCGTCCGGCTGCAGCCGGCGCGCCCGGCGCTCCTGTGGTTCCGGCCACGGTGGCCGGCCGTCCCGACGCCAAGAAGGGCGGCGGCAACAAGAAGGGCGGCGATCGCTGGGATGAAGGCAAGAAGGGCGGCCGCGGTCTGAGGACCAAGGGCGGCGATGCCGGCAACGACTGGAAATCCCGCGGCGGCAAAAACCGTCACAAGCAGAACAATCAGCACGCTTTCCAAGCGCCGACTGAACCGATCGTGCACGAAGTGCTGGTGCCGGAAACCATTTCCGTTGCCGACTTGGCGCACAAGATGGCCGTTAAGGCCGTTGAGGTGATCAAAGCGCTGATGAAAATGGGCATGATGGTAACCATCAACCAGGTGCTGGACCAGGAAACCGCGATGATCGTGGTGGAAGAAATGGGCCATGTGCCGAAGGCCGCTCAGGCCGACGATCCGGAAGCCTATCTGGAGCTGGGCGGCGGCGAAACCGTGGAAATGGCCGAGTTGCCGCGCTCCCCGGTGGTGACCGTGATGGGTCACGTCGACCACGGCAAGACCTCGCTGCTGGACTACATCCGCCGCGCCAAGGTCGCCGCGGGCGAAGCCGGCGGCATTACCCAACACATTGGCGCCTACCACGTGGAAACCCCGCGCGGCATGATCACCTTCCTGGATACCCCGGGTCACGAAGCGTTTACCGCGATGCGTGCCCGCGGCGCCAAAGCCACCGACATCGTGGTGCTGGTGGTGGCGGCCGATGACGGCGTGATGCCGCAAACCATCGAAGCCATTCACCATGCCAAAGCGGCCAAGGTGCCGATGGTGGTGGCGGTGAACAAGATCGACAAGCAGGGCGCCAACGTAGAGCGCATCCGCCAGGAACTGGTATCGCACGAAGTGGTGCCGGAAGACTGGGGCGGCGACACCCAGTTCGTTGAAGTGTCGGCCAAGATGGGCCTGAACATCGACGCGCTGCTGGAAGCCATTCTGCTGCAAGCCGAAGTCCTGGAGCTGAAAGCTCCGGTGGACGCCCCGGCCAAGGGCATCATCGTCGAGGCTCGTCTCGACAAGGGCCGCGGCCCGGTGGCCACGCTGCTGGTGCAGTCCGGCACCCTGAAGAAGGGCGACGTGGTCCTGGCTGGCACCGCTTTCGGTCGCGTTCGCGCCATGATGGACGAAAACGGCAAGGCCATCGAATCCGCCGGTCCGGCGATTCCGGTGGAAATCCTGGGTCTGTCCGACGTGCCGCAGGCCGGCGAGGACGCGATGGTGCTGACCGACGAGAAGAAGGCGCGTGAAATCGCCTTGTTCCGCGCCGGCAAGTTCCGCGACGTGCGTCTGGCCAAGCAGCAGGCGGCCAAGCTGGAAAATATGTTCGCGCAGATGGCGGAGGGCGAGGTGCAAACCCTGTCCATCATCATCAAGGCCGATATGCAAGGTTCTTACGAAGCGCTGGCCGGCAGCTTGCAAAAGCTGTCCACCGACGAAGTGCGCGTGGGCATCCTGCACTCCGGCGTGGGCGGCATCTCGGAATCCGACGTCAACCTGGCGATCGCCTCCAAGGCCATCGTGATCGGCTTCAACACCCGTGCCGACGCCGCCGCCCGCAAGCTGGCGGAGAGCGAAGGCGTGGACATCCGCTACTACAACATCATCTATGATGCGGTGGACGAAGTGAAAGCGGCCTTGTCCGGCATGTTGGCTCCGGAGAAGAAAGAGCAGATCCTGGGCACGGTGGAAATCCGTCAGGTGATCCCGGTGTCCAAGGTGGGCAATATCGCGGGTTGCATGGTGACCGACGGCATGATCAAGCGCACTGCTTCGATCCGTCTGATCCGCAACCACGTGGTGGTGCATACCGGCGAACTGGACTCCCTGAAGCGCTTCAAGGACGACGTGAAGGAAGTGAAGCAGGGCTACGAATGCGGCCTGATGCTGAAAAACTTCAACGACATCCAAGAAGGCGACCAGCTGGAAGCGTTCGAAATCGTGGAAGTGGCGCGCTCTCTGTAAGCGAGACGCCAGGGGCGGGCGCCGGTCTGACCGTGAGGTCGGCGGGCGCTCGCCTTTTTTAATTTCGCCGCGAAAACCACGAAATGACATGGCGGCCCAGGCCGTGTCATTTCGTGGGTTTCGTGGCCTTGAGCGGCGGCGACGCCGCGCAAAGTTGATTGGAAGTGATATGGCAAAAGCCAAAAAAGGTTTCTCCCGTTCCGACCGCATCGCTGAACAGATTCAGCGCGAATTGGCGGAACTGACCCGCAAGGGTTTGAAAGATCCGCGCGCAGGCTGGATCACCATCACCCTGGTGCAAGTGACCCGGGACTACTCGCACGCCAAGGTGTTCTACACCGTGATGGACGAGAAGACGCGGGAAGCGACACAGGAAGCGCTGGAAAGCTCCGCCGGCTATCTGCGTTCCGAATTGGGCCGCAGCATCAAGATCTTCACCACGCCGCAGCTGCATTTCGTCTATGACGAATCGGTGGAGCGCGGCATGCACATGACCAGCCTGATCAATCAGGTGGCGCGCGAGGACGCCGAAAAATTCGGCGGCCAGGAAGCCCCGTCCAGCGAGGACGGCGCCGAGGGCAAGGAATGAGCAAGCCGCGCAGCAATCGCCGACAGATAGACGGCGTGCTGCTGATCGACAAGCCCTACGACATCTCCAGCAACGGCGCCTTGCAAAAGGCGCGCTGGCTGCTGAACGCCGCCAAGGCCGGCCATACCGGTGTGTTGGATCCGCTGGCCACCGGCCTGTTGCCGGTGTGCCTGGGCGAGGCGACCAAGTTTTCCTCCTATTTGCTGGATGCGGACAAGGGGTATCGCGCCACGGTGAAGTTTGGCGTGGTCACCACCACGGGGGACGTAGAGGGCGAGGTAGTGTCCGAGCGCCCGATGGCTTTCGACCGCGAGGGCTTGCTGGCGGCGATGGCGGCGTTCCGAGGCGAAATCTCTCAGGTGCCGCCGATGTATTCGGCGCTCAAGCATCAGGGCAAGCCCTTATACGAGTATGCGCGCGCCGGCATTGAGATTGAACGCGAGGCGCGGCGGGTGAATATTCGCCGGCTGGAGCTGATCAGCCTGGACGGCGACACCGCTGTGATCGAGGTGCTGTGCAGCAAGGGCACGTATATCCGCACCCTGGCCTGCGACATCGGCGAAGCCTTGGGCTGCGGCGCGCATTTGACCGGTTTGCGCCGTACCGCCACTGGCGGTTTTTCCCTGGACGAGGCCTTGCAGCTGACCGACATCGAGGCGTTGGACATGCCGCAGCGGGAGGCTTTGCTGCTGCCGGCGGACATCCTGGTGCGCCATCTGCCGGAAGCTGAGTTGGCCGCCGACGAAGCCGGTAAATTCATGCACGGGCAGCCCGTGCGTTTTGCCGAAAAATGTGCGAAAATGCAGCGTTTCCGGATTTACCGCGAGGGAAGCCGGGAATTTCTGGGGCTGGGCGAGGCGCGCGACGATGGTCGCCTGCATCCGATCCGGCTCCTGGCGAGCAAGGCGGCAACGTCTTGAACGCCGGCGGCCTTAGGGCCGCAACCGGAGTGTTGATGGGTTGTCGGGGTTTCGGCCTTGCTTGCTCGCTGCACTTGTCGGGTTGAAAAACCCCTACTGATAATTTGGAGTTACCCCAAAATGGCAATGACCGCCGCTCAAAAAGCAGACATCGTTAAAGACTTCCAGCGCAGCGAAGGCGACACCGGTTCGTCCGAAGTGCAAGTGGCTCTGTTGACCGCTCGCATCAACGACCTGACCCCGCACTTCAAAGCCAACACCAAGGATCACCACAGCCGTCGTGGTCTGTTGAAGCTGGTTAGCCGCCGTCGTCGTCTGCTGGATTACCTGAAGCGCACCGATGCCGATAGCTATCGCGCATTGATCGCCCGTCTGGGTCTGCGCAAGTAAGGTTGGGTTTTGGAAAAGTCGCAGCGTGCTGCGACTTTTTCATGCCGCATCAAGATCGCGAGCATTACTGCTGTAACAACGGGGGGAGCCTCTAAAAATTCGGATCCATATGCCTTGGTCAGAATTTTTAGGGGTTCCCGTTGTTTTTTCGGCTTGCGATTATTTGTCACACACCAAGAAATAGGGAAACCCTGTGTTCAATAAAATCACTAAGTCTTTCCAGTACGGCCGTCATACCGTGACTCTGGAAACCGGCGAAGTCGCACGCCAGGCGTCCGGCTCCGTCATCGTCACCGTTGAAGACACCGTGGTGCTGGTCTCCGTGGTTGGCGGCAAGAACGTCAAGCCGGGCCAGGACTTCTTCCCGCTGACCGTGGACTACCTCGAGCGCACCTACGCCGCAGGCAAGATCCCAGGCGGCTTCTTCAAGCGCGAAGGCAAGCAGTCCGAGAAGGAAGTGCTGACCAGCCGCCTGATCGATCGTCCGATCCGCCCGCTGTTCCCGGAAGGCTTCTTCCACGACGTGCAAATCGTCGCCACCGTGATGTCGCTGAACCCGGAAGTGGATTCCGACATCCCGGCGATGATCGGCGCTTCCGCCGCTCTGGCCATTTCCGGCCTGCCGTTCGCCGGCCCGATCGGCGCCGCGCGCGTTGGCTACGCCAATGGCGAATACATCCTGAACCCGACCCGCACCGAGCTGGCCGCCTCCGAAATGGACTTGGTGGTTGCCGGTACCGAGCGCGCGGTGCTGATGGTGGAGTCCGAAGCCAAAGAGCTGCCGGAAGCCGTGATGCTGGGCGCCGTGGTGTTTGGCCACGAGCAAATGCAAGCCGCGATCAAGGCCATCAACGAACTGGCCGACGAAGTGAATCCGGTGATGTTCGACTGGGCCGCTCCGGTTGCCAATGAAGAGCTGATCGCCCAAGTGCGCGCCATCGCCGGCGAGCAACTGGCCAACGCTTTCCGCTTGCGTCAGAAGCAAGCCCGCACCGTGGCGATCAACGAAGCCTGGGACGCGGTTAAGTCCAGCCTGATCAACGAAAACACCGATACCCTGAAGGCCAATGAGATCAAGGGCATCTTCAAGGGTCTGGAAGCTGAGATCGTTCGCGGTCAGATCCTGGCCGGCGAAGCCCGCATTGACGGTCGCGACACCCGCACCGTGCGCCCGATCAGCATCCGCAATAACGTGCTGCCGCGCACCCACGGTTCCGCGCTGTTCACTCGTGGCGAAACCCAAGCCATGGTGGTGACCACCCTGGGCACCAAGCAGGACGAGCAGATCATCGACGCGCTGGCCGGCGAGTACACCGAGCGCTTCATGCTGCACTACAACTTCCCGCCGTACTCCACCGGCGAAGCCGGCCGCATGGGCCCGCCGAAGCGCCGTGAAATCGGCCATGGCCGCCTGGCCAAGCGCGCGCTGGTGGCCGTGTTGCCGCCGGAATCCGAGTTCGGTTACTCGATGCGCGTGGTGTCGGAAATCACCGAATCCAACGGCTCCTCGTCGATGGCTTCCGTGTGCGGCGGCTGCCTGTCGCTGCTGTCCGCCGGCGTGCCGCTGAAGGCGCACGTGGCTGGTATCGCCATGGGTCTGATCCTGGAAGGCAATCGCTTCGCGGTGCTGACCGACATCCTGGGCGATGAAGATCACCTGGGCGACATGGACTTCAAAGTCGCCGGTACCGCCGCAGGCGTGACCGCGCTGCAGATGGACATCAAGATCCAGGGCATCACCAAGGAAATCATGCAGGTGGCGCTGGATCAGGCCAAGGAAGGCCGCATGCACATCCTGGGCCTGATGAAGGAAGCCGTGGACGGCCCGCAAGAGCTGTCCGCTCACGCTCCGCGTCTGTACGTGATGAAGATCAACCCGGACAAGATCCGCGAAGTGATCGGCAAGGGCGGTGAAACCATACGCTCCATCACCAAGGACACCGGCTGCGAGATCAACATCGAGGAAGACGGCACCATCACCATCGCTTCGATCAGCAACGAAGGCGCGGAAGCCGCCAAGAAGCGCATCGAAGAGATCACTGTTGAAGTGGAAGTGGGCAAGGTGTACGAAGGCACCGTGGTCAAGATCCTCGACAACAATGTAGGCGCCATCGTGTCCATCCTGCCGGGCAAGGATGGTCTGGTTCACATTTCCCAGATCGCCAACGAGCGCATCAAGAATGTGGCCGACTATCTGAAAGAAGGCCAGGTAGTGAAGGTCAAGGCCATCGAAATGGACGACCGCGGCCGCATCCGCCTGTCCATCAAGGCTTTGCTGGAAGAAGAAGCCAAGACCGCGCAGGCAACTGCCGACTCCTTCGGCCTGAAAACCCAGTAAGCCCGCCTGAGCGCCGTTCCGATGCGGAACGGCCGCCGGCTAGCATCACCCCCTGCCAAGGCAGGGGGTTTTTTACGACTGCGAGATGAGCGCGATGGATGAGACGCGTATTGAGTTCGGTGGCGGCAAAGTGTTGCTCTTGATCGTCGCCGGACTGGCCTTTGTCGTCATCGGCTATTTCATGTGGACCGAGCCCGACCCCGAAGACAGCCTGATCCTGCGTTACGGCGCGGGGGGCGCGGCGATGATTTTCTTTGGCTGCTGCTGCCTGTTTGGACTGCGTCAATGCATGGAGGACAAGCCCGCCCTGATTTTCAACGCGCAGGGTTTGTGGGATCACTCCAGCCTGATCGCAGTAGGCTTGATTCCCTGGTCGGACATTGTCGATTGGGAGGTTTCGGCGGTGCGCGGCCAGCAGTTTTTGATCGTCAAGGTGAGGGCTCCGGGGGCGTATCTGAACAAGCTGGGGCCGGTGGCGCGGCTATTCAGCCGCTTTAATTCAATATGCTACGGCAGCCCGATCGCCATTTCATCCAGCGCCTTGCAAGCGAGCTTTGACGAGGTGCTGGCGCTCCTTGAGCGATACCATCAGCGCTACGGTTCTGCATCCTCCGGTTGGCGCTAGCCGCCGATCTTCACGCCGAGCCTCTGGGCTCGGCGTTTCTCTTGCTGGGCACCCAGATTATTCAGGGCTTGACCGCCATGCCTCGCGCCAGCAGTTTGGCGCTATCGCGGCACCAGTCGTCGATCAGGCTTTCCAGGCTCTCCAATTTGACTGGTTCGCCGCGCTGGCGGCTTTTGTCGCTTTTGCGCAGATTGACGCTGCCGGCCAGCAGTTTGCCGTTATTGGCGTCTTCCAATTGTCCCATGCTGGCCACCTTGGTCAGATAAGGCTCCTTGCCGGCGGCCAGCCGGCCCAGATTGAACACCGCCTTGATCGGCAAGATGTCCAGCGGCTCCACGCCCGGCCGCTCCTGAGCCATGCCGGTGACCGCCACGCGCAGGCGGGCGCTGTCCGGCAACGCTTCGCGGCTGACAGGGATGCCGACCTTATGCAACTCTTCGGTCATCCGTCGCTGAAAATAAGCGGCGATCCGGTTTTCCTCGCCGCTTTGCAGCAGTTGCCAGTCGCCGTCTGGCTGGTGGCGCATGAAATACAGCGGCTCCACCACAATGGATTTGTAAGTGTTCAGCTGAGCGTCTGGTGCACGGTACAGCCGTTGGGAGGCGTCGCGGTCCGAGGCTTTGAACGCGGTCAGCGGCAGGCTGAATAAGGTTTGTGGGTCTGCTGCGTCCTGAGCCATTGCAGGCAGAGCGGCCAGCAATAGCAGGCCGAGCGATAGAGTCTTGCGCATGATGCGTTCCTGTTGGTGTTGAGTGATAGCGCGCCATCCGCCCGCGGCGGCGGATTCGGCGGCAACCGCGGCTAGACCGTCGGCATGACGCCGGCGTTCCCCGGCTTCACAGATATTTGCATTCCGCCATCATCATGCTAGCAGTCCGAGGCGGGAGAGCACGATTTTGATCTTGAGCATTGAATACCACATTAATACCAGTTAGCCTGTGCCCACGGTGGCATGCGGATGACGAATGGGAGGCGCGGCGGTAGGGATTCCGCCGCGCGGCGCGCCACGCAAATCGCAGAGGTGAGCATGAGGACGAAACAACTATTGGCGGCGGGCCTGTTGTCGGCCAGCGCGCTGGCGTGGGCGCAGCCGGATGTGGCGGCGCTGGCGCGGGACCTGTCTCTGGCTGTAGCGGTGGACAGCAATAAGGGGGCCGCCGCCGGCGCGCCCTGCGTGGAGTTGGGCGCGGACTGGGGCAGCTGTTTGAAAGGGCGGCTGATTCTGCGGAACCATGGCTCGGCCGCGGTGCCGCCCAAGGATTGGACCTTGTATTTGCACAGCATTCGCCGGCTGCTGCGCTTGGACAGCCCGGACTTCGAGCTGAGCCATCTTACCGGCGACCTGTACCGGCTGACCCCCAAGCCCGGCTTTGCCGGCATCGCCGCCGGCGCCAAACTGGAGCTCCCGCTGGTGGCCGAGTACTGGATGTTGCATAACAGCGACGTGCTGCCGCGGCCCTACCTGACGGCGGAAGGTCAGGAGCCGGCGGTGCTGGCGCGCAATGACGATGACGACGCCAGCTATTTGCTGCCGTTGCCGGGTGATGAATGGAAGTCGCCGGCGGGGGAGGCGCGGCCTTTGATGGACGCTGCCGAACGCTACCGCGAGTTTGCGCGCCGCGGTCCGCAACTGGGCGCCGCCGACGTGGCCGCGCGGGTGATTCCCGCCGCGCTGCGCGTCAAGCGGGATGGCGGCAAGGCGGCTGCCGGCGGCTTGAGCTGGCGGCTGCCGGCCTTGCCCGCGGACGCGCGCGCGGCGCTGGCCCAGCGCAGCAGCCAACTGGGCCTGGCCGGTCAGGGCCTGCCGGTCAGCGGCGCGGTGGTCAAGGGTTTGCCGGCAGACATCGCCGTTGCCGGCGGCTACCGCCTGCGAGTGGAGCGCGGCGGCGCGCGCATAGACGCGCATGACGCCGCCGGACTGTTCTACGGCGCGCAGACCTTGCTGGGCCTGATCCCGCAGGGTGGGGGAGAGATCCCGACGCTGACGGTGGAAGACGCGCCGCGTTATGGCCACCGTGGTTTCATGGTGGACGTGGCGCGTAATTTTCGCCAGCCGGCCACGCTTAAGCGCTTGATCGAACAGATGGCCGCCTACAAGCTCAACAAGCTGCATCTGCACCTGTCCGACGACGAAGGCTGGCGCTTGCAGATCAACGGCCTGCCGGAATTGACCGAGGTCGGCGCGCGCCGCTGCCATGATCTGAACGAGGACCACTGCCTGCTGCCGCAACTGGGTTCCGGCCCGGACAACCGTTCCGGCGGCGGCTATTTGAGCCGCGAGCAGTATGTGGAATTGTTGCGTTACGCCAAGGCGCGCTTTATCGAGGTGATTCCGGAAATCGACATGCCGGCGCATGCGCGCGCGGCGGTGATGGCGATGGAACGGCGCTACCGCCATCTCAGCCAGTTGGGTCAGCCGGAGGCGGCTTCGGCTTACCGGCTGATCGATCCGCAAGACCGCTCCAATACCTTGTCGGTGCAATTCTACGACCGTCACACCTATGTCAACCCCTGCGTGCCCGGCGTGCCGCGCTTTGTCGACAAAGTGGTGTCGGAAGTGGCCGCCATGCACCGCGAAGCCGGCGCGCCGCTCGCCACTTGGCACTTTGGCGGCGACGAGGCCAAGAACATCCTGCTGGGCGGCGGCTTCCAGGACCTGTCCGGCCAGGACCCAGGCAAGGGCAAGATCAAGTTGGCGGCACAGGACAAGCCCTGGGCGCGTTCGCCGGCCTGCCGCGTCTTGCTGGCGGAGCAGCCGGGGAAAACCGTCGCCGATCTGCCCTTGCAGTTTGCCGAAGACGTCAGCCGCATCCTGGCGCGGCATGGCATCGCCACGATGGGGGCCTGGCAGGACGGTTTGAAGGGGGCGAAATCGCCCAAGAGCTTCGCCACCTCCAAGGTGATGGTGACCGAGTGGGACACCTTGTTCTGGGGCGCGGCGAAGGAGGCGCACGAGTTCGCCAACAAGGGTTTCCAGACCGTGCTGGCGATGCCGGATTATTTGTACTTCGACTTCCCCTATGAGCTTAACCCCAAGGAGCGCGGCTATTACTGGGCCTCGCGCGCCACGGACAGCTACAAGGTGTTCAGTTTCGCGCCGGACAATCTGCCGCAGAACGCCGAGGTGATGACGGATCGCCAAGGCAAGGCTTTTGAAGTGCCCAGCGAGGCCGCGCCAGCGCGCTTCGCCGGCATTCAGGGCCAAGCCTGGAGCGAGGTGATGCGCAGCGACGCCCAGTTTGAATACATGGCCTATCCGCGGCTGCTGGCATTGGCCGAGCGGGCCTGGCACCGCGCGGGCTGGGAACGGCCTTACCGTCAGGGCGAGCGTTATCAGTTAGGCGTCAGCCATCTGGTGGACCGCACGGCCTTGAACCGGGATTGGCAACAGTTCGCCGCGGTGCTGGGCTGGCGCGAGGCGGCCAAGCTGGAAGGCGCCGGCATCGGCCTGCGCATCGCGCCGCCGGGCCTGGAGAGCGGGTCGGCCGGGGTGTTGACGGAATTCCCCGGTCAGGCGCTGCAGTTCTCGCCAGACGGACGCAACTGGGCGCCGTACCGGCCGGGCCAGGGCGCGGAAGCGTCCTACTGGCGCGGCGTCAGCGGCGATGGCGCGCGCTTTAGCCGGCAGGAGTCGCGAGGCGGCGACTGAGCGCCGATGCGAGCAAGACAAGGACGCCCGGGCTGTTGGCCCGGGCGTTTTTCATTGCGAATAGACGCTCAGGCGTTGATTAAGGCAATGGTGTTGATCTATCTTGCTCATTCCGCTTCAAGCCGGAGGGCGGCGTTTACAGCAGGATTGGACACAGTTGCCCTCTGTAATGGATGTTGTCGGACAAAATTTATTGCGCTGTATCAAGGAATGTATACGGCGGTGTCGCAAACCGGATATGGATTTGCGACGGGCTTACCTTAGAATCATTGAAACTTCATGAAATCGTCGATAAAGCCGGCATCACGACCGGTCCGGCTCGCCGCTTGGGATTTCATGATACGGATAAGAAACGACGATAGAGCAGGAAGGGAACCATCAAGATGAGCAATACTGTAACGCGCGCCGATTTCGACCAAGTCATGGTCCCCAATTACGGCCCGGCCGGTTTCATCCCGGTCAAGGGCCTGGGTTCCCGCGTATGGGACCAGAGCGGCCGCGAATTCATCGATTTCGCCGGCGGCATCGCCGTCAACTCGCTGGGCCATTGCCACCCGCAGCTGGTGGCGGCCTTGACCGAGCAAGCTTCCAAGTTGTGGCACGTGTCCAATGTGTTCACCAACGAGCCGGCCTTGAAGCTGGGCAAGCTGCTGACCGAGACCACCTTCGCCGAGCGCGTGTTCTTCTGCAACTCCGGCGCGGAAGCCAATGAAGCCGCCTTCAAGCTGGCGCGCAAATACGGGTCCGATCACTTCGGCCCGGAAAAGAACCAGATCCTGGCCTGCAAGAACTCCTTCCACGGCCGCACCCTGTTCACCGTCAGCGTGGGCGGCCAGCCCAAGTACACCGAAGGCTTCGGCCCGGTGCCGGGCGGCATCGCCCACTTCGAATACAACGACATCGAATCGCTCAAGGCGGCCATCTCCGACCAGACCTGTGCGGTGGTGATCGAACCCATCCAGGGCGAGGGCGGCGTGATGCCGGCCGACAAGGCTTTCCTGCAAGCCGCGCGCGAGCTGTGCGACCAGCACAATGCGCTCTTGGTGTTCGACGAAGTGCAAAGCGGCGTGGGCCGCACCGGCTCGCTGTTCGCCTATCAGGAATACGGCGTGACCCCGGACATTCTTAGCTCCGCCAAGGGTATTGGCGGCGGCTTCCCGATCGGCGCGATGCTGACTACGGAGAAAGTAGCCAAGAGCTTCGGCATCGGCACCCACGGCTCCACCTACGGCGGCAATCCGCTGGCTTGCGCGGTGGCGCACAAGGTGCTGGAACTGGTCAACGAACCGGCGGTGCTGGACGGCGTGCGCGCCAAGCATCAGCGCTTCGTCGACGGCCTGAACGCGATCAACGCCAAATACCAGGTGTTCAAGACCGTGCGCGGCATGGGCCTGCTGTTGGGCTGCGTACTGACCGACGCTTACGCCGGCCGTGCCAAGGAGTTTCTGAAAGCCGCTGAAAAGCAGGGGCTGATGTTGCTGGTGGCCGGCCTGAGCGTGGTGCGTCTGGCCCCGTCGCTGGTGATCGAGGATAAGGACATCGACGAAGGCCTGGCGCGTTTCGAGGCCGCCATCGCCGAGCTGACCTCCGCTCAATAAGGGCCTCGCGGCACTGATTCCGGGCGGCCGTCGCGGCCGCCCTTGCTCCAGACACAAATACTGTTATCCCCCACGTTCCTGCCCCCGGCTGGCGCGCGGGCGATGCTGCGCCGCGGTCCCGCCGCGGCCTGGCCGGATTTCAGCGATTAGGGGAGATGTCCCATGCTTACCGTGCGTCCTGTCCGCACCTCCGATCTGCCCGCCATCGAACGCATGGCGGTGGCCAGCGGCATCGGTGTCACCAGCTTGCCCAACAACCGGGAAAAGCTGTTCGAACGCATTCAGCAGTCCGTATCCGCCTTCGAACACGAAGCCACCGGCGATTCCGGCTGCGAATACTATATGTTCGTGCTGGAAGAAGGCGGCCAGGTGCTGGGCACCGCGTCGATCAACGCTTCCGCTGGTTTCGACGAGCCCTTCTACAGCTACCGCAGCGAGATCTTCGTGCACGCCTCGCGCGCGCTGAAGGTCAACAACCGCGTGCACGTGCTGAATATGTGCCATGACCTGACCGGTATGGTGCAGCTGTGCGGTTTCTACGTGGACAGCCATCTGGAGCCACTGGCCGCCGAGCTGCTGTCGCGCGCCCGGCTGCTGTTCATCGCCAGCAAGCGCGAGCGCTTTGGCCGCCGCGTGATCGCGGAGATGCAGGGCATTCACGACGACGCCGGCCAATCGCCGTTCTGGAACGCCATCGGCCGCCGCTTCTTCAATATGGATTTCCTGCAGGTGGAGCAGGCTTTCGTCAGCCACAGCAAGACCTTCATCGCCGAGCTGATGCCCAGCTACCCTATCTATGTGCCGCTGCTGCCGGACGAGGCGCAGCACGCCATCGGCCAAATCCACGCCAGTTTCGAGCGCTCCTGCCAATTGCTGTGCAACGAGGGCTTCGAGGCCGACAACTACATCGATATCTTCGACGGCGGCGCGGTGCTCACCGCCGAAGTGGACCGGCTGAAAACGCTGGAAACCAGCCGTTGTTATCCGGTGGAAGTGCTGGCCAGCCTGCCGGAGCAGGCGCAGCCGCAGCTGTTGAGCAATCTCGAATCCAGCGAATTCGCCGCCGCGGTGTGCCGCGTGGCGGTGGTGGACGGCGTCGCCTTCATCAATCCCGACGCCGCCCGCGCGCTGGGCCTCGCCAGCGGCGGCCAGGTCCAGGTGGCCGGCCTGCAGCAGAAGGAGTCCGCAGCATGATGTTCATCCGCCCCGTAGCTCACAAAGACCTGGACGGCCTGATGAATCTGGCGCGCAGCGCCGGCGTCGGCCTGACCTCCCTGCCGGTCAACGAAGAGCGGCTGTCGCGTCGCATCGCCCGCTCGGTGCTGTCTTTCGCCGGCGAGCTGGACAAGGCCGACCAAGGCTATGTCTTCGTGATGGAAGACGGCGCCACCGGCGCCATCGCCGGCATCTGCGCGCTGGAGGCCGCGGTGGGCCTGAAGGAGCCGTGGTACAACTACCGCGTGGGGACCATCGTCCACGCCTCCGAGGAGTTGGGCGTGTATTCGCGCCACGACACTCTGTTCCTGTCCAACGACCATACCGGTTATTCCGAGCTGTGCACGCTGTTCCTGCACCCGGATTACCGCGCCAACCGCAACGGCGGCCTGTTGTCCAAGAGTCGCTTCCTGTTCTTGGCCCAGTTCCCGCAGCTGTTCGGCAAGCTGGTGGTGGCCGAGATGCGCGGCGTGTCCGACGAAGCCGGCCGCTCGCCGTTCTGGGAAGGCCTGGGCCGTCATTTCTTCTCCATCGACTTCGCTCACGCCGACTATCTGACCGGCGTCGGCCAGAAAGCCTTCGTCGCCGAGCTGATGCCCAAGCACCCGGTCTACATCGACTTCCTGCCGCCGGAGGCGCAGGCGGTGATCGGACAGACTCACGAAAACACCCGTCCGGCGGTGGCGATGCTGGAGTCCGAAGGCTTCCGCTACGAAGGCTATGTCGACATCTTCGACGCCGGCCCGACGGTACAGGCCTATACCAGCGAAATCCGCGCGGTGAAGGAAAGCGCGGTGGCCGCCGCGCGGCTGGCGGACCCGCTGCCGGAGGGCGACAAGAACTTCTATCTGGTGTCCAACGACTCGCTGGCCGGCTTCCGCGCCATCCTGGCCGAGACGCTGGCGCCCACCCATGAAATCCTGCTGACGCCGGAACAGGCGCAGGCGCTGAATGTGGAAGAGGGCGGCCATCTGCGTTGCGTCGCGCTCTATCCCAAGGAGAATGCATAGTGAGCAGCTTATTCATCAATGGACAATGGCAAGAAGGCGCCGGCGCGGCGCTGAGCAAAACCAATCCGGCCGACAATAGCCCGCTGTGGCAGGGGCGCGCCGCCGACGCCGCCCAGGTGGACGCCGCCGTGGCCGCAGGCCGCGCCGCGTTCAAGCACTGGGCGCGCACGCCGCTGGACGCGCGGGTTGCGGTGGCCAAGCGTTTCGGCGAACTCCTGAGCGCCAACAAGGACGCGCTGGCCCGCGTCATCGCCCAGGAAACCGGCAAGCCGTTGTGGGAGGCGCTGACCGAAGTGACCACCATGGTCAACAAGGTGGACATCTCGCTGAAGTCCTATCACGAGCGCACCGGCGAACGCGCCGCCGCCATGGGCGACGCCCAGGCTGTGCTGCGCCACAAGCCGCACGGCGTAGTGGCGGTGTTCGGCCCCTACAACTTTCCCGGCCACCTGCCCAACGGCCATATCGTGCCGGCGCTCTTGGCCGGCAACGCGGTGATTTTCAAGCCGTCGGAACTGACGCCGTGGACGGCGCAGGAAACGGTGCGGCTGTGGGCCGAAGCCGGCCTGCCGGCGGGCGTGATCGCGCTGCTGCAAGGCGCGCGCGATACCGGCGCGGCCCTGGCCGGCCATGCCGGCATCGACGGCCTGTTCTTTACCGGCAGCTCCGCCACCGGCGCGCTGCTGCACAAGAACTTTGCCGGCCATCCGGACAAGATCCTGGCCTTGGAAATGGGCGGAAACAACCCGTTGATCGTGGAAGGCGTTCAGGATATTGATGCCGCCGTCCACCACATCGTCCAGTCCGCCTTCGTTTCCGCCGGCCAGCGCTGCACTTGCGCGCGCCGGCTGCTGGTGCCGCAAGGCGCATGGGGCGATGCGCTGCTGGCGCGGCTGGTGGAGGTGGCGGCCAAGCTGCGCGTCGGCAAATACGACGCCGAGCCGGCGCCCTTCATGGGCGCGGTGATCTCCAGCGCCGCCGCCGAGGCGCTGCTGCAAGCCCAGGCCGCGATGCTGGCCGCCGGCGGCAAGGCGTTGCTGGAAATGCGCCGGCTGACGCCGGACGCGGCGCTGCTGAGCCCGGGCATCATCGACACCACCGCCGCCGCGCGTCCGGATGAGGAATACTTCGGCCCGCTGCTGCAAGTGATACGCTACGCCGATTTCGATGAGGCCATCGCCATCGCCAACGACACCCGCTTCGGCCTGGCCGGCGGCGTGTTGTCGGACGAGCGCGCGCTGTACGAGCGCTACCTGCTGGAAAGCCGCGCCGGCGTGGTGAACTGGAACAAGCCCTTGACCGGCGCGTCCAGCGCCGCGCCCTTTGGCGGCGTGGGCGCCTCCGGCAACCATCGCGCCAGCGCCTATTACGCCGCGGATTACTGCGCCTATCCGGTGGCCTCGCTGGAATGCGACAGCCTGGCCGTGCCGGCCCAACTTTCGCCGGGGATCACGCTGTGAACGCCTATGAAGTGAATTTCGACGGTCTGGTGGGCCCGACGCATAATTACAGCGGCCTGTCCTTCGGCAATGTGGCGTCCACCAGCAATGTCAGCGCCGCGTCCAATCCCAAGCTGGCCGCCAAGCAGGGCCTGGCCAAGATGAAGGCTTTGCACGACCTGGGCTTCAAGCAGGGCGTGTTGGCCCCGCACGAGCGTCCGGACGTGGCCAGCCTGCGCCTGCTGGGCTTTGCGGGCAGCGACGCCGAAGTGGTGGCGCGCGCCGCCAAGGAAGCGCCGGCCATCCTGGCCGCGGCCAGCTCGGCCTCCTGCATGTGGACGGCCAACGCCGCCACGGTGAGCCCGTCCGGCGATACCGCCGACGGCCGCGTGCATTTCACCCCGGCCAATTTGAACAATAAATTCCACCGTTCGATCGAGCACCCAACTACCGGCCGGCTGCTGCGGGCGATGTTCGCCGACGAAGCCCGCTTCGCCGTGCATCCGGCGCTGCCGGCGCAGATGCACTTCGGCGACGAGGGCGCGGCCAACCATACCCGCTTCTGCGCCGAGTACGACGGCCCGGGCGTGGAGTTCTTCGTGTTCGGCGCGGCGGCTTTCGACGCCCGCTATCCCAAGCCGGCCAAATTCCCGGCGCGGCAGACTCTGGAAGCCTGCCAGGCGGTGGCGCGGCTGCATGGCCTGAGCGCGGAGCGCGTGGTCTACGCGCAGCAGGACCCGGACACCATAGACGCCGGCGTGTTCCACAACGACGTGATCTCGGTGGGCAACCGCCAGGTGCTGTTCCACCACGAGAAATCCTTCCTCGATCAGCACAAGGTGCTGGCCGAGCTGAGCGCCAAGCTGGCCGCCGCCGGCGGCAGCTTCGTGTCGGTGGAGGTGCCGGCGGCGGAGGTCAGCGTAGAGGAGGCGGTGAAGAGCTATCTGTTCAACAGCCAACTGCTGTCCAAGCCGGACGGCAAGATGATCATCGTGGTGCCGGAGGAGTGTCGCAATCAGCCGCGCGTCTGGGCTTATCTCTGCAAGCTGGTCGCCAGCGGCGGCCCCATCGACGAGGTGAAGGTGTTCGACCTCAAGCAAAGCATGCAGAACGGCGGCGGCCCCGCCTGCCTGCGGCTGCGCGTGGCGCTGTCCGCTGCGGAGATTGCCGCGGTCAACCCCAAGGTGCTGATGAGCGACGCGCTGTTCGCCACGCTCAACGCTTGGGTGGATCGCCACTACCGCGACCGCCTGAGCAGCGATGACTTGGCCGATCCGCAGCTGCTGATCGAAAGCCGCACCGCCTTGGACGAGTTGAGCGGCATTCTGGGTCTGGGCTCGGTGTATCCCTTCCAGCTGGGCTAAGAGCGGCTAACAAAACCCCTGATGCTGCGTTGTCCCGACCTTGCCGTACTCAATGTACTGTCTGCGTCGGCGCGCCTTGCCTCAGCCGTAAAACGGAGTTTTGTTAGCCACTCTAAGAACCTGTTCACGATCTGCTGCGCGTCGTGAAGCGTTGCACGGTGAGTACAAGCTCAAAATGCTCATGTACCACGTGACCATTCCGCTTTTTCGCTCGTTTTCGCCTTGTCTCGCTCTGGCTCGCGAGATTGTGAACAGGCTCTAAGCGGGCGGAAACGTCAAACCGTCACTCCTGCGTCAAAACCACCACCAGCACGCTCTTGATCGCGCCGCTAGAGAGCGTGCTGGGCGTGGCTTTCAAGCGGGCGCGGAAAAAATGGGTAACGGTTTCGCCGTTGATGGCGAATTGGCCCAGACTTAATTTGTACAGACGGTTCAAATCCACTTTGGCGCCGTCCTGCTTTAGCACCTCAATCGCCAGCCCCGTTGCGCAATCCGCACAACTCTCATTGCCCAAGCTGCCGTCTGCCAGGATGGTGGCGGAGCTAAAACTGAAGCTGCCGTATTGATTGATCACCTCTGCCGCGGTCTGATCTCCGCAACCGCCTATGCTCACGGTAAAAGGCTTTTCCTGCTGACTGGATTGGATTTGAGCCAGGGTTAGCGTCTTGAAGTCCACCGTAGTGGTCACGCCGGCTAAACTGCACTGGGAGAGGAGCAGCGGAGGTGAGTTGGGGTCAATTTTCGGGAAGGCCCACGCTGAGCTATCCGAATAGCCCGGCCAGTATGAGTCGATCGCAAGCGAGGAGGGGAGCCCTAGATTATACTGCCCCGGTTTGAGCGAACTTATGGCTTTGGTGCGGATGAACTCCACCGCCCCTGGGACATCAAGCTGTAAGGATTGGCCTGCTTGCACATTGACAAAACGCCGGAACTCCTCCCTGCCGCTGCACAAAATGGCTTGGCCATTCTTGTCTATGAAGCGTACCCCCACGCCATCCAACCCCGTTCTGCAAACCGTACCGGCCTCACCGGTGCCAGGGCGGATTTGCAAGGCGAAATTGGCGACCGGAGGGGGAATCTCGCCTACGCAACTGATGGCGGGGCCTCTGATTTTGGCGCGGCCCAGCACCCCGTTTACCGGCACCGAGGAAAAAGGTTGGATGGTTCCCACCTCAACCCAGGCCACATTGTTGCCGAGTGGCTGTGCTGTGTTACGGCACGCATGATTCAACGTATCCCAAGGCCCCGCGTTCACCGAGGACGCCAGCCATAGGTTCAGGCATCCGCACAGCAACAGCGCGGTAGGGCGCATGGCCCCCGCCAGGCGGGGCAAGGCGCCTGTCCGCCTGCCGCTTGGCTGATAAGCGAGGGTTCCGGCACTCCTGGCCGTGTTTTCTCGCGTATCGTGCTTACTCAAAATCAAACCTCAAGGTGGCGGAGCCCTGGAACGGCGCCGGCGAGGGCCGCGTTGTCATCTTCACCGGCCAGGCCAGTAATTGGAACTGCGCTTGCTGGCTTTGATAGTCCAGCGCGATGGGGATGTGTTGAGAGCCGGCCGGAGTGGCGCCCGGCGGCGTGGGCGGCACCAGCTTGCCGCTGCTTTCCATGGCGATGCCCACCGCTGAATGCGAGGTGGCCAGGTAGCGCGGGTCCTGCCCTTGAGGCTGGCCTTCCAGCGATAGCTGGACGGCGGCCCCGGAAGCAATATTATTGCACTGGATTTGGAACGTGCGTTTGACCGCGTTTTTATCAGCGCCGCCGGGCGTGGCCAGCGCCTCGGGCGGCAGCGCGCCAAAGTCGATGCTGGCCACTTGTCCGGCCGCCAGCGTGCAGCTTTGCGGCACGCTGACATTCAGGCTCATGACTAAACTTGCCAGTGGGAAAATGTTGCCCTGGACGGCATCGTCCGTCGAGGCCAGAAGCCGAAATACGGTGAAAGCCGGCACGTTGACGGTCCCGGAAAAAGGCTTGCTGATTCGCAGGTGCACTCGTCCACTGTTAGCGGTATCCAGATTATGGCGCTCCACTATATAGCTGCTCGTTGCGGGATTGTATGTGCAGGATTCTTCTCCTTGAGCCTCATCGTTGGTGTAGGGGCTCCACCAGGGCAGCGACATATAACGTTGAACCGCCCCGCCCAAAAATAGCTCCATCCCTATTTCCACATAGGGATTAATCTTGAAAAAAAAGATGCTTTTGCCATTGGCCGTCTGCCAACCTGCTGCTTCTAGCAAGACGTCGGTGAAAAAATAGGTCCGGCGAGGGGTTCTACTGGCAGAGCAATAACAAATGGCGCTGTATTTATCAAGCTGCCAACTGTGGACGTTTGGTAGCAGAGTGCCCGCCGCCGGGTTTTCCGCTGCGTTGTGATACGTCTTGTTAAAGTGGAGGGCGGGAATGTTAAGATCTGCATTCGTACAAAAGTTCGCGTGGGTGATTCCGCTTAGCGCCAGCAAGCTTGTGGCAAGCGTGGATGCCAAAATGGTTTTTATCGTCATTTTCATTGGAATATAAGAAAACTCTGAAAAGAAAAAACTGTTACCGGCAGTGAGTTTTCCAAAAAGCGATTCCATACATCGGAATACACCGAGGTGGTAAGTCCGGACGTTCTTACCTTTACCTATATGGGCAATGGTGGATGGGAGGACGTCGTTTTAAAAGCGCAAGAAGATTCTATGGGCGTCATGGTGCTAAATTCTGTAAGAATTTACGTAAAGCTCATTAGGAATCTACTTAAAAATAGCGCCTTAAGAGCCGGCTAAAATTTTTGCGATTCAGGGCGAAACACAGCGAAAACAGCGGAAGGGGCAAAATGGCCATGGAGCGGCTCATTCAGTCAATGGACCGGCGCTCGGGCCCCGGAGCCCGAGGTGTTTAGAGCGGCTAACAAAAGCTCGCAGAGGATCTGAGCCAAGACGAGCCGACGCCGGCCGTTCCCGTCGCGTGACTGATGAATGTGTTTACGATCTCGCGAACTAGGGCGAGACAAGGCGAAAACGAGCGAAAAAGCGCAAGGCTTGAGGGGGGCATGAGCATTTTGAGCTTGTACTCACCCTGCAAGGCTTCACGAAGCGCAGCAGACTTTGAACAGGCTCTGAGAGCTTGGAGTGTGCACGCGGTGTATGAGCATTTCGAAGACACCCTCACCATGCCGCGTCACACGGCCCCCGACAGATCGTAAGCGCTGCTTAGACCCGCTAACAAAACCCCTGATCCTGCGTTGCGCCTCCTTGCCGTACAACTGGTACTGCCTGCGTCGGCGCGCCTTGGCTCAGGTTCTCTGCGAAGTTTTGTTAGCGGCTCTTAGTGGCGGATCTGGGTGCTGCCGGCTTCGGCCAGCGCTTCCAGCAGCAGGGCGGTGCTGGCGCCGGGCAGGTTGAACGGGTCCAGCCTAGCCTGGGCGGAATAGCGCAGCAGCAGCGAGGCGTTGAGTTTTTCCATCATCACCTCCGCCATGCTCCAATTGGCGAAGCGGCGTTGCTCCACTTCCTGATAATCTAGCAGGGTCAGACATTGATGGCGCGGGTCGTGGGCCAGTTTCTGGTACAGCAGGTTGACCTCGGCGCGGCCACCCTCCAGAGATTGAACGAACACGTCCTTGCTGTAGCACAGCACCCCGGTGATGCCCTGAGCCGGATTGTATTTGCGAGCGGCGATCATGATGTCGTCCACCAGATCGCTGTCTATGGATTTGTGCGCGCGGCTGCAATAAGTCAGGCGTACCAGCATGATGTGCCCCTTCGATGGAAAGACGCCGCGCCAGACTGGCGAGGCCCCGCTTTCATCTTAGCTGGTGCGCGGCGTCTTGCCGCTGGCCTTAGAGCCTGTTCACGATCTTACATGCGTATATTGAAATGCAATGTAGATACGCGGTTTCCTGTGTATCTACGCAAGTTTGCAAGGCACTAAAAAAGACCTTGAACTGACTCACGGAATCGGTTCAAGGTCTATTGTGCATCGTAAAACTGGGCGCTGCCGGCGGCGCTTCTGGATGCGGCCGCAAGCTCTTGCCTAGCTGCTGCCCTCGAAGCTTTGAACAGGCGCTTTATTTGTGCATCAAGGACAGGAATTCGCGGCGCAGATTGGCGTCGCTCAGGAAGGAGCCGCGCATCACGCTATTGGTCATCTTGCTGTTGCTGTCTTTCACTCCGCGCCAGTGCATGCAGAAGTGGTCCGCTTCCATCACGATGGCCAAGCCGTCCGGCTGCAGTTTTTTCATCAGCAGGTCGGCAATCTGGGATACCGCTTCTTCCTGGATTTGCGGGCGGGTCATCACCCAATCTATCAGCCGCGCGTATTTGGAGAGGCCGATCAGGTTGGAATGTTCATTGGGCATCACGCCCACCCAGACGCGGCCGATGATGGGGCACAGGTGGTGGGAGCAGGCGCTGCGCACCGTGATGGGGCCCACGATCATCAGCTCGTTCAACTGCTCCACATTGGGAAATTCGGTGCTGGCCGGCATCGCCACATAGCGGCCGCGGAAGACTTCCTTGATGAACATCTTGGCCACGCGCTTGGCGGTGTCCTGGGTGTTGTGGTCGTGTTCAGTGTCGATCACCAGGCTTTCCAGCACCGCTTTCAGTTTTTCCTGAACCTCGGTTTGCAACTGGTCCAGCTCGCCGTCTTCGATATAGGCGGCGATATTGTCGTTGGCGTGAAAACGGACGCCGGCTTGCTGCAGGCGGCTGCGGATGCGCTGTGAGACCGGCAGATGGTCAACGGTATTGGTCTTGTTCATTGTGTTGGCAGTCTCGGATGCTTATTTATCATTTTGGCGCCGCCATGGCCGGCGGCTCTATCCATTGCGCATGATTTGGGACGGGGCAGGCGGTGGGCGCTTCCCCGCAGGGCGGCGTGGTTGGAGCCTGGCCGATGCGACAGGAACGCTCCATGTTAGCACAAGCGCCGGAGCGTATCCGCAGCCGATGAGCCTAGTAGAAACCCTTAGCCCATCAGGGCTTGACGCGGAAAGTCCTTAATTTGGCTGGTATGCAAAGTCAATGATGGAGGCCGGCTGTACATGATCTTGCTGTCCTTTTGGACGGGGATGGACATGGGGCGGCGAGACCTTGCCGCGGCGGCGCAAGCCTTGGCCGCGCAGGAGACGAGGGTGAAGGCCTCGGCTCCCTCCGTGTGCATTGGTGTTTTCGACACAGAGATTATTCGGATTGAATTTCCGCCCGCCTGGATTACCACTCACATAACGACGACAACTTATGAAGAGGGGTGGGGCGGTATGAATAGTCAACAAGGCAACGGCCAGCAACGCTGGGCCCGGGACTATGTGTTCGACGCATTGAGCGAGTTGGGCATCCATCGCATTTTCGGCGTGCCGGGCACCAATGAAATCCCCATCATCGACGGTACGTCCTACCCGGAAAACCAGGTGGAGTACATCGAGTGCCTGCATGAGAACATCGCCATGGGCGCGGCGATGGGGTCGGCGCGGATGACCGGCAAGCCCGGCGTCGTGGTGGTGCATGTTACTCCGGGCATCGCCCACGGCATCGGCAATCTGTTCAACGCCTGGCGTTCGCAGGCGCCGCTGGTGATTCTGTGTTGCCAGCAGCAGAACGAGCTGGTCACCCAAGAGCCGTTGTTGGCCTCCAACCTGGTGGACCTGGCGCGGCAATATACCAAGTGGGCGCATGAGGTGCGCACCGAGCAAGAGCTGCCCATGGTGTTGCAGCGCGCCTTCAAGGAGGCGATGGCGCCGCCCAACGGGCCGGTGTTCGTCGCCATTCCCTGGGAGTTCACCATGAGGCGCATCGGCGACGGCGACCGCCTGCCCGGCATTACCCGCATCTCCCCGCACTTCACCGCCGACGCCGACGCCATCCGCCAAGCGGCCGCCATGCTGCGCGAGGCGGTGAACCCGCTGATCGTGGTGGGCGACGCCGCGGGTTACGCGGAGGCCTGGCCGGAACTGCAGGCGCTGGCGGAGTTGATCGGCGCGCCGGTGTCGCTGCAAACCTTCAGCAGCCTAGCCAATTTCCCCAATGGAGATTACCACTGGCAAGGCGAACTGCCCGGCGGGCAAAAAGACTTGCAGAAGGTTTTTGCCGGTCATGACGTGGCTTTTTTGTGCGGTTTCAGCAATCAGGCCCAGGTCACCGTGTTCAAGTACAGCGACGGCCCCTTGATTCCACCCTCGGTGCGTCAGGTTTACCTGAGCAACAACAGTTGGGACATCGGCAAGAACTACTACGGCGAGTGCGCCTTGTTCGGCGACATCAAGGCCACTTTGCCGCTGCTGAACCGGGAGATCGGCGATCAGCCGTCGGCGGCAGCGCGGCAACGCAATGAGCTTTTGCGGCAAAAGGCCGAAGCGCGGCGTGAGCAATGGGATAGGTATCTGGGCGAGGCGATGCGGCAGCAAGAAATCTGGGCGGTGGTGATCGCCGACGCCTTGCGCCTGGAAATCCGCGAACGCGGGCTGGAAAAGCAGTTCGTCTACGTGCACGAAGCGGTGTCGGACCCGGCGCCGTTCCAGTACCTGTTGCCGTTCACCGAAGAGGCCGCCGCGCCCATCAGCTACTACTGCGTGGGCGGCGGCTCCTTGGGCTGGTCCATGCCCGCCACCCTGGGCATCAAGCTGGAGGAGCAAGGATGCCAAGGCATCGACACCCGTTTCGTGGTGGCGGCCACCGGCGACGGCTCCTCGCTGTTCTACCCGCAAACCTGGTGGACCGCGCAGCACCGCCAGCTGGGCGTGCTCTACATCATCACCAACAATCACGAATACCACACCCTGCAAATGGGGCTGCAACAAGTGGAGGCGATGTACGGCGACGCGGCCGGCTACGGTTGGCATGCGCGCACCCAGGATCCGGAATACCTGCGCATCCAACGGCCCAAACCGGACTTCGTCGCCCTGGCCAAAGCCTTTGGCGGCATGGAGGGCGAAGTGGTGGCGCATCCGGAGGCGGTGCGCGCCGCGGTGCGGCGCGGGCTGGATCACGCACTGGCCGGCCGCGCCTATGTGCTGGACATGCAGACCGTGGGCCTGGACCAGCCGCCGCCCACGCCGCAGCAGGCCAACGCCCGCTACCGCAACCAGCCGCGGCTTGACTGCTTCCACATTCCGGACGGGGATGCCCAGCGCAATACGGACAACGGCCAGCCGGCCAATGTGCCGGTGATTTTCTGATCCCGGCTTCACTCAGCAAGGACGAGCAAACATGGCTAGCGAAAACATAGACATCGCCATTGTCGGCGGCGGCGTGTCCGGCGTGTACAGCGCCTGGCGGCTGCAACAGCATTATCCCCAGAGCAAGATCGCGGTGTTCGAGGCCAGCGATCACATCGGCGGCCGCTTGCTGTCGGTGCGGCCGCCGGACATCCCCGACATGGTGGCGGAACTGGGCGGCATGCGCATCCTGCCGGAGGTGCAGCCGCTGATTTACGACTTGATCCAGGAATTGAACGCGCTGCTGCCGGCACCGGAACAGATCGAGCTTTACCGCTTCCCGGTGGACGAGCCGCAAAACATCGCCTATCTGCGCGGCGTTTACCTGCGCTTGCAAGACTTCACCGCCGAGCCGGACAAAGTGCCGTACCGGCTCAACTTTCTGGATCGGGGCCAAACCGGCGGCAGCGTCATCATCGACGCCATCGAACAAATCGTGCCTGGCATCACCAATAAATCGCTGTCCGAGGAAGAACGCCGGCTAATGGCGCAGGGCGCCAGCTTCGGCGGCGTGCCGCTGTACCAGCAGGGTTTCTGGAATGTGTTGTTCCGCGTGATCACTGGAGAAGCCTATCAATACGCCGAAGACACCGGCGGTTACGACTCCACGCTGTGCAACTGGAACGCCGCCGACGCCATCCCGTGGTTTTTGTCGGACTTTAGCGTATCGGCTCAATACATGGGGTTTTGCAACGGCTTTCAGCAAGTGCCGCTGGTGTTGGCCCAGCTGTTTGAACAAGCCGGCGGCGAGGTGCGCCTGGAAGCGCCGGTCAGCGGCGTGACGCGCAGCGAGCAAGGCTTTCAGTTCCTGGCGCAGGGCCGCACCGTGTCCGCCAAGACCCTTATCCTGGCGATGCCGCGCCGCGCGCTGGAACTGCTGTCCGCCACCAGCCCCTGGTTGCAGGAGTCCGCGCGCTTTCAGCAATTGACCGCCAGCGTCACCCCGCGGCCGCTGTTCAAGCTGTTCACCACCTACAACAGCCCTTGGTGGCTCAATACCGGTTACAGCAAGGCCGACGGCGAATACGTGCCGGTCAAGTCCGGCCGTTCCGTCACCGATTTGCCGGTGCGCCAGACTTATTACTGGCCGCGCAGCAACGGCCAGCCCGCCTTGCACGGTCACGCCATGTTGCTGGCCAGCTACGACGACGGCGACAACACCGGTTTTTGGGACGGCTTGCGCGGCCGTCGTCACAGCGCTTGGAAGAAGGGCCTGGAGGTGGCGGAGCTGGCCGATCCCTTCATCGGCACGGATGACCATGTGCGCGCCAATGAACTGAGCTGGCACCGCTACAAGGCCCCGCGCATGATGACCGAGGAAGTTACCCGCCAGCTGACGGTGATGCACAGCCTGTCCTATACGCCCAAAGTGCGCAACGCCGCTTTCCGCGACTGGGGCGACGACCCGTTCGGCGGCGGCTGGAACAGCTGGAACATCGGGGTGAAAAGCTGGGAAGTGAAACAGCAGATCATCCAGCCGCTGGACGGCCAGCCGCTGTATGTGTGCGGCGAGGCTTATTCCGACGCCCAAGGTTGGGTGGAGGGCGCTTTACAGACGGCGGACATGATGTTGGCCAAGCTGGTCTGAGTTCCTGTTTTGGCCTGCCGCGCGTCGGCGGGCTGAGACAGGGGCGTTGATGCGCTGCCGGAAGCGGGACGGGAGCCGCCTGTTTCCTTAGTGTGTAGTTCGGTGCCGGCTACCATATCATTTTCGCACGGTGCCATTTTCGATTTCCCGATGAGCAGCGCTAGGCTTTGATACAGCTGCAAAGCGGGCTCAAGCGTGGTGATGAAGCCGCGCCGCCACATCGAGGATGGCCTACTAGCGATCATGGCGGCTATTACGATGTGGGGTCGGACGAGGGCAAGGCGACGCTGTCCAAGGCCGCCCCACACATTATGGACTCCATAGACGTTACCAAAACCCTGATGGTGAGTTGTGCCGGCTTGCCGCTCTCAATGTACTGTCTGCGTCGGCGTGTCTTGGCTTAGTCGTAAAACTGAGTGTAGTTAGCCGCTCTTAACAGATTTGTGCAACAAGGTTACTGATATGCTATCAGTATATTGTAACTATAAATATGCGCAGATGCAGTTTAGGGGGGGCAATGGGGTATTTCGAGAGACGGGCAGTACTCCGTATTGGTTTGGTAAGTTTGATTCTTGCGTTGATTTCGGTACCGGTTGCATGGCTTGTTGCTTCGGAGAGCGCAGAGAATGAAATTGTATTGTTGGCGATGGAAGAGTCTAAGCGATTTTTATTGCACTTCGACAGTAATAAGCTAACAGGGGATGGTTTAATCAGTAAGGCACAAGTAGCGGTTACCGGTTTGTCTGGTGGATTATTTGATATTGCTGAAATATATGACCGAAATGGTGGCAAGCTAGCAGAATCTATGACGGCTAATGGAAGTAAGATTGAAGATAAGTTACCTAGTCATGGCAAGCCTAGCTATGCGGATACTTTTTATGAGAGCGTGAAACTGGACGAGGGGCTGTGGGCATTACGGGTTTTTGTCCCGCTGGAAGATGCATGGCGGACGGGTATTGTCGGATATTTTGAGGGTGTCAGGATCATACCGGCCTGGCAGCGTAAAAGCATAGAGTCTGCCGCCATCAGGACTGCATTAATAACGGCATTGGCTGCCCTGATGTGTGGGATTGCTATTTTCCCCATTGTGCTGAAATTGTCTAGAGACAATGTGAGAAAGGCATATCAAATTCTTGACTCACACATAGCCATGATGGAGTCCCTAGGGCGTGCCATTGCAAAAAGAGACTCAGATACTGGTGCGCACAATTATCGTGTTGCATGGATTGCCGCAAGAATTGGCGAGGAGTTGGGGCTGTCTGGTTCAGCCATGCAAGCTTTGATCGCAGGCAGCTTTCTGCATGATGTCGGTAAGATTGGCATTCCTGATGCAATACTATTGAAAGAAGGGAAGCTGGATGCCGATGAAATGGCGACAATGCGGACTCATGTCGCCTTGGGCGAGGAAATTGTGCATGGCATGGGCTGGCTTGATGGTGCACAAGAGGTGGTGGCTGCACATCACGAAAAATGGGACGGCAGCGGGTATCCTCGCTGTTTGGCAGGTAGCGCCATCCCATTATCCGCGCGTATTTTTTCAGTAGCGGATGTTTTTGATGCACTTTCCTCAAAGCGGCCATACAAGGAGCCCTTTCCATTTGATAAAGTGATGGATACCCTAAAAAAGAATACCGGTTCACATTTTGACCCTGATGTGATGCAGGTTTTTCTCGGAATTGCTGTTGATGTGTATGTCATATTAAAAGACATCAGTGAGAATGAGGCTCGAAGCTTACTGGCTGATAAAATCAAGTTGCACTTTTGGGGCTAGTTTTTAAGTGGCCACTCCGTCTATCTAATTCATATGAGTGTGGCTGCCTGATCGTGACTGCTTCTTATCCAAACTTTTATAGTTATCTTGTAAGAAGCGCAGGTCATTTATAAAAGTGAGGGTGGTAAATTTTAATGCTTTGCACAAATCAGGGCTTTCCTCCGTCTTGGGGTGTGGAGCAGCGCCGGATCATGGACACGGTTTTAGAACCTGTTCAAAGTCTCGCGAGACAAGGCGAAAACGGTTGAGAAAGCGGAGTGTGCACAAGTTACATGAGCATTTTGAAGTCACACTCATTGAGCCGCGTTTCAAGAGGCGCAGCAGATCGTAAACAGGTTCTTAGGCGCTCTGGCTTTCAGGGCACTGTAGAAGCCGCGCGGCTAGTTGAGTCTCGGCTGGATCGGAGACGCTCATAACGCGTGCCGCTCAATGATGGCTGTCAGCGCGTCGAATAGCTGTGCCAGGTTCTTGGCGGTTTTTTCTTCCAGCGGTTGATCCCAGTCTCCATGCTGAATCACATAAATGCGAAAACGACCGCGCGGATTGAATTCCGGATACCAGCCGACATCAACCAGAACTCCAAGTGGCTCGCACTCTATTTGCAGAATGTCTTCCTTCAAGGAGAACAGTAGGGTTTCATCGCCAAGGTTGAACGTTTCGTCGATATCGCTGAGGGCGTCATAGCTGACAATGGAGCGGGAGAGTTTGAGCTTGTTTTTCATGGGCAGGGGTTGATTCTCCGTAAGAGCGGGAGCTTCTTTTTGCTCACGCCTTGCTTTGCTTGCTAGCTTTGAACAGGGTAGAAGCACCCCGTCGCCGCGGGGTGTTTGTCATTATGCTCTCAAGCCGATCTACGCACTCCGCTGGCCGCTTTGTCGGCGCGGGGATTGCGAGGGCTTAGGCTTATCCCTGTCCTGGGTCTTGCTCCACCCGCTCCAGCCGCGCCACCACGGCGTGCGGCGGCAACAGGGTGCCGGGAGAGAGCACGGCATTGGCGCCGATGCGGCTGTGGTCGCCCACCAATGCGCCAAATTTCTGCGTGGGCAGCGTCCAGGCTTGCTGGCGGCAGCGCAGTGTGATGGTCTTGTCGCGGCGTTCGTTCCAGTGATTGGCGATGACGGCGCCGGCTTCCATATTGACGTCCGCGCCCAGCACGGAGTCTCCGACGAAGTTGAAGTGGGCCAGCCGCGAGTAGGGGCCGACGACGCAGGTTTTGAGTTCCGATCCCGGCCCCACCGTCACGTTGTTGGCCAGCGCCACACCGCCGCGCAAATAGGCGTGGGCGGCTACGCGGCAATTGGGGCCTATCAGCAGAGGGCCTTTGAGCACTGCGCCGGCTTCTATCGTAGCGCTGCGATGGATGGCGATGTCTCCGTCCACTGCCCAGTGCGCGGGGTCCAGCAAGGCGCATTGCCGCGCTAGGCTGTCGGGCAACTGGCCAAGCCAGTGCCATGGGGGCTGGGCGCTGTCCAGCCAGGGAAAGTGGGTGAGCAGATCGGCGAACAATTCGGCGGGGAGGGCGGAGGGCATGATTGGGCCTGGTGCGTGCGGGGATTTGTATTGTAGAGCCGGCGGAGCAAGGCGGCCAGAAGGCCGCCGCGGCGTCAGATTTCGTACACCCAGCTGATGGAGTCGCCGGGGCGTTCCACTTGGGGCGACTCCAGACTGAACAGCTCCATTTTGCGCAGCGGCGGCGAGTACAGGTGCAGGGTGACCAGGTCGTCGCCGTAGGGCTGGAGGTTGGAGATCTGATGGATGTCCAGATGGCTGTTGATGGTGAGGCTGCCGCTTTCCAGACGGTGCGACTCCACCGCGTACACCAAGCCATGATCGGTGCGTTCGAACACGGTTTCGGTGGCGGTGCCTTGCAGCACGCGCAAGCCGCACAGGCTGCCGCGGTGATTATGGATGCGGCTGCGTTGGGTGCTGCGCCAACAGAGCAGCAAGAGCTCGCACCAGGGGCTGAGATAGATCTGGTTGCGGCGGTAGCGTTCGTCGCTGAATTGGCGGAAGGGCAGCAGATCATCCGGGCTCAGTTGCAGCGAATCGTGAAACCGCTGGATCTGCTCGATGTTCAGATTGGCCTGGTAGGCGTCCAGTTGCCGCAGCGAGGCGGTCAGGCTGGGGCTCAGGGCGAAGGAAGACTGCGCGGCGGCGCATAGCGTGTCGTTCATCGGTTTCTCCTTTGGCCGGCGCGGCCGCGGACAGTGGGTTCTGTCCGTCGGGCTGGAGCGGGGACGGCGTTTTTCTGACTGGACCCGCGCCGGCAAAGTTCGCGGCGGCGGTCCGCGTCTATGGTTTCGGTATAGCCGATGAGGCCGCGGGCCGGTTGCCTGAATGGGCAGGTTTCAGCCGTTTGGCGCGCTGGAGGCTTCGCCATGGCGTCGCAGCGCGGACCGCGCCCGGCGCAGGCCCAGCGCGATGGCCAGCGCCAGCAAAGGCACCGCTGCGGCGGTGGCCAATTCCACGTTGATGGGCAGGCCGGCGGCCTTGGCGCCTTTGAACAGATAGCCGATCAGGCCGGCGCTGTAATAAGTGATGGCGGCGATGGACAGGCCTTCCACGGTTTGTTGCAGGTGCAGCTGCATGGCGGCGCGGCGTTCCATCGAGGTGAGCAGCGCTTGGTTCTGCCGTTCGCGGCGGATGTCCACGCGGGTGCGCAGCAGCGCGGTGGCGCGGTTGACCCGCGCGGCCAGCTCGCGCTGGCGAAAGGCCACGGCGCGGCAGGTGTCCATGGCGGGGGCCAGACGGCGTTGCACGAATTGCTGGAAGGGTTGCAGGCCGTGGATGCGGCGTTCGCGCAGTTCGGCGACGCGGTTGCGGACGATGTCGTAATAGGCGAGAGAGGCGTTGAAGCGGTGGTCGGTGCGGGACAGCGCGTTTTCCGCTGCGCCGGCCAGCTCGGTCAGCCGGTGCAGCAGCTGCGGTTCGCTGTCGGCGGCCGCGCCGCTTATGGCGCCGGTCAGCTCGGCCAGCTCCTCGTCCACTTTGGCCAGCTCCGGGGCGATGCTTTTGGCCACCGGCAGCGCCAGCAGGGCCAGCATGCGGTAGGTTTCCAGCTCCAGCAGCCGCTGCAGCATACGGCCGGCTTGGCGGCGGCCCATGTAGAGGTCCGCCAGCAGATAGCGGGAGAAACCGTCCGGATGGATGCGGAAATCGGTGTAAGCGCGGCCGGCGCCGTCTCCTATCTCCGCGCCCGCCAGTTCATGGCCGTTGAAGCATTGGGCGGCCAGGTCCTCGATGCGCAGCGGCAGCGCTCCGGGCGACAGCAAGGCGGCATGGGCGGCCACCAGCACGTTGCCGGGCAACAGATGTAGCCAGGCCGCCGGCAGGGCCTGCAAAGCGGGTTGGGCGAAGGGGCTGGATTCCGCGCCGTGGGCAAGAATGGTGAAACTGGAGAATTCGCCGTACCGTTCCCAGCGCACGAGGCCAAACGGGGCGTCCAGTTGAAATTGACCGGCCTCGGGGTCCTGGACGGGCTGGCCTAACTGTTGGGCCAGCTCCCTGCATAGCCAGTTTTCCTGTTCTCGGCTGATGTGGCGGTGCAGATAGGCCAGGTAGCTGATCCGGTTGTCGGCGGCTATCTGCAGCGCTGGCCTGGCGTGGGCTTCGTGGTTAAGTTGCCGGCGCTGCGGGTGTTCGTTAAGGCGGAGGCGGGGCGGATCGGAGAGTTCGGCTGTCATGACGGGCTCCGGTGGCGGGTGGGCAGTCTTCAGCATAAAACGTTTCATGCTGCAATGCAGCATATTTTGACGCCGGATTGTTTCGCCATGAAGAAAGGGCGGCCGTGGCCGCCCTCTCGCTATGTTCTCGGTTTTTGAATCGGTATTTTGTCCCTCTTGCCTTGGGATGTGATCGCCGCTCTGCTTAGCACCCGTCTACAATCTGCTGCGCGTCGGCGATACAGCATTGAAACCGTCATCGAAATGCTCGCGCACCACCAGTACATTCCGCTTTATCAGCCTTTTCCGCCTTGCCTCGCCCTGGCTCGCGAGAACATAAACAGGTTTTGAAAGCCGCGAACAAAACCTTGTGGAGAGCCTGATCCCAGAAGGCGCGACGCGGAATCAGGGGGGCGGGTCACAGGCCTGCTATGGCTGGCTGGTGACAGCGTCCGGCGCGACCAGGGCAAGTGTTTTGCCGTGTCGCCTCATCAGCAGGTAGTAAGTTGAAAACCCCAACCCGCAGCCGATGAACCAATTGAAGTTGGCAAGCGTTTCCCATGAGCTGAAGATGATGATCAGACCAATGAGCACGGAGGGGGCCAAGGCGTAAAGGGCTTTGGGGTTGACGCCGTTTTGGTACCAGTAATGGCCTCCAGCCTGATTGCTGTAGAGGTCGTCGACATGGATGACGCGATGACGGATCAGGTAGAAATCGGCAATCAGGATGCCGAACAAGGGGCCGATAAAAGCGGCCAGCACGTCCAGCGTATAGTGGATGACCTGAGGGGAGTTGAACAGATTCCAGGGCGTGATGAAAATCGAGGCAAAAGCCGCGATGAAACCGCCGGTCCGCCAACTGATGTGTTTGGGGGCGACATTGGAAAAGTCGAAAGCCGCGGAAACGAAATTGGCCACGATGTTGATGCCAATCGTGGCGGTGACGAAAGTGAAGCCTCCTAGCACGGCGGCCAGCGTATTGTCGATTCTGCCGACGGTTTCGATGGGGTCGGTAATCATGCGGCCGAATACCGGCAGGGTTCCGGAAGTGATAACCGCGGTGACGATGGAAAAGGCCAGGAAGTTGACTGGTAGGCCCCAGAAATTGCCGCGTTTGACCTCTTCGAATGTTTTGCCATAACGGGAAAAGTCGCCAAAGTTGAGCATGGGGCCGGAAAAATATGAAACCACCAGGGCGATGGCGATCGCCATCTGGCCCAGGGCGAGAAGGCCCTGATGATTTGTTTCGCTCAGCGTGGGGCTGATATTGGAGGGGCCCGCCCGCCAGACTATCCACGCTGCGAGTAGCAGCATGACGGCGTACACCGCGGGGCCGGCCCAATCAATGAATTTTCGGATGGATTCCATGCCATGCCAGAACACGATGGCCTGCAGCGTCCACATAATCATGAATCCCAGCCAGCCAAGGTATGACAAGCCTAGAAGACTGCCGTGGGTAAGGCCTGCGAGTTGAGGAAAGAAGCGCAGCAGTATGATGTTGAGCGCGCTGGAAGCCAGGAAGGTTTGTATGCCGTACCATGCCACGGCGATCAGCCCGCGGATGATGGCGGGCACGTTTGCGCCGTATACGCCGAAAGACATGCGACAGACCACGGGATAAGGGATGCCGGCTTGTTGGCTGGGTTTGGCCACCAGATTGCAGAATAGGTTCACAAGACAGATGCCGATCAGCAGGGAGAGCAGAACCTGCCAGACGTTGAGGCCAAGAGCGAACAGGCTGCCGGCAAACACATAGCCTCCAACGCTGTGCACGTCCGACATCCAGAAGGCAAAGATGTTGTACCAGTTCCAGTTCTGCTGCTTGAGAGCGCCGAGGTCTTCATTGTATAGCCGGTCGCTATAGCTGGCGGGGCGTTGCTCTGACATAGGGTGACTCCTGGTGGGGGTGAGTCTCTCCTTTTTTGTCTACGATTTATTTATTTTCGTATACAAAATAAAGGACCATTGCTATGGTTTTGTAAGACTTGATTGCCGTCTATTTTGTTACAAAACATTGCTTTAGCAGGCCACTTGCCAATCTGCGGATTTAAATGCTTTTTTTATTTGGACACTAATGGCGCATTGTATTTTGCGTTTTTTATTGTGTACAATCTTGCTGGTTATTGTGAACAATTTTGTTGTTTTGATGGTCGGCGTTGTTTTGCGTCGCGGATGGAGCGCGGAAGGGGGGAATGGTGTCAGGGCGTAGCAAGGAGGATGACGTGGCTTTGGACGAGGCCGGAGCCAGGGACGCGCTGGTGTACGAGCATCTGCTGACGGCCATTTACGAGGCGCAGTTGCCGCCAGGCACTAAATTGCCGGAGGATGCGCTGGCGGAGGCTTTTGGCGTGAGTCGCGCAGGGGTGCGCAAGGCCTTGCAGCGTCTGTCGATTGCTAGGCTGGTTGATTTACGTCCGAATAGAGGAGCCTCGGTGGCGGAGCCGACGGTGCAGGAGTCGCGCGATGTTTTCGCCGCCAGAAGGTTGATCGAGTGCGGCGCTTTGCCGCAGGCCATGGCCAATTTGCGCAAGAAAGATCTGGCCGCGCTGGCGGACGCGCTGCGGCAAGAGTGCAAGGCCCAGCACGAGCAGAACCGATCGGCGGCCATTACGTGGTCCGGCGCCTTCCATCTGCGGCTATTGTCCATCGCCGGGAATCAACTCTTGACCGATATCCTGCATGAATTGATTGTGCGCAGCTCTTTGATCATTGCCCGCTACGGCACGCCGATTGCCGGTTCATGCCGCCATGCCGATCATCAGCAGATTCTCGAACTGATGGAGAACGGACAAGTGGATGACGCGGTGCAGTGGATGCGGCGTCACCTGGACGCTGTGGAGGGCAACTGTCAGTTTGAGGAACAGAGCGCCGCCGGGCCGGATTTGAGGGCTGTGTTGCACGGTATCGCCAAGCGGCGCAGCGGCCGATAAATGGCGTTTGTTCATGGAGCGTGCTCATGAAGATTTGCGTGATTAATCCCAATACGACCGCGGAGATGACCGAGCGTATCCGTTTGGCCGCGGTACGGGCCGCCAGACCCGACACCTTGATTGTGGCCAGGAATCCCGAGGATGGGCCGGTGTCGATTGAGTCGCATTTTGACGAAGCGGTCAGTGTGATCGGGGTATGCGAGGAGGTCATGGAGGGCGCGCGGCAAGGGTGTGACGCTTACGTTGTGGCCTGCTTTGGCGACCCCGGTTTGAACGCGGCGCGGGAACTGGTGCGTGCTCCGGTTGTGGGGATCGCGCAGGCCGCTTTCCAAATGGCGTCCTTGATCGCCACGCGTTTTTCGGTGGTCACCACATTGAGCCGCACTTGCGTGATCGCCGAGCATTTATTGCATAGCTATGGCTATGCCCATCTTTGCCGGCGGGTGCGCGCCGCAGAGGTGCCGGTGCTGGATCTGGAACGAGACCCCGACATCGCTTACCGGCTTATCGTCGAGGAGGCGCGCAAGGCCCGAGACGAGGATGGCATCGGCGCCATTGTGCTGGGGTGCGCGGGGATGGCGGATCTGGCTCCCCGTATCGGAGAGGCGATTGGCCTGCCGGTTGTGGAGGGGGTGGGAGCGGCGGTGGTATTGGCGGAGTCGCTGGTCACTCTGGGCCTGCGGACCAGCAAGACGGGCGACCTGGCTTTCCCTCCGCCAAAACATTTTTCCGGGCGTTTCGCCGCTTTTTCGCAATAGCGGGCAGGCCCCAATGAAAACAGAGCGGCTTTGGCCGCTCTGTTTGTTTGGGCGCGTCGGCTTCAGTCCGGCAGATTCAGCGCCGCCGCGCCTTTGGCGTCGAACCAGGCCACGCCGCTGCCCAGCATCGCCTGGCCGTTGCGCACGAACAGATTGTGCGGCATCGGCTGTTTCAGTTGCTCCAGATAGGCCGGAGTGAAAATATCGCTCCATTCGGCTTGCAACTGGCGGGCGTTGGCGATCTGGCGGCTGCCGCCCTTGTGGTTGATCCTAAGCGGAAAGTGCACGTAGCGGCTGGCCTGCTGAGCCTCGCCGGCAAGCGCTGCGCGCAGGAAGCCTTGCACCCGGGCTTCGAAAGCGGCGTCGCTTTCCTCTGTGACATCCCGATACCAGCGGCCTTCGGAGGCCGGCGCCATGTCGCCCATGGTCAGCGTCACCGGCAGCGTCTTGGTTTTCAGCGTCCAGTCGCCGTCCAGGCCCACGCTGTTGTCGAAGCTAAGCGGCTGGCCGTCGGCGCTGCCGTTGCTTTTGAAGCGCAGTTTGAACACGCCGCCGCTCGGTTCGCTCAGCAGCAGGGTTTCGCCTTGCAGCTTGCCGCGCAGCGGGATGTCTTTCAGATAGCGGCCGTAGAAGTAGTGGCCGCCGTCGAAGCTTTTGCCGTTTTTCACCAGCAGGCTCATGCCGATGCGTTCCTGGCCCAGCGTGCCTTCCAGGTTGACGCGGTCGATGTCGTCTGCGGCGTGGGCCGCGCCGGCCAGGCCGGCGAGCAGGGCGGCGGCGAGCAGGCCGCGGGATGCGAGTTTGAGCGCTGTCATGCGATGTTTCTCCGTTAACGGGCGATGAGGCGTTTGCGGTAGCTGGCGCGGTCTATTTCCTGGATTTCCACGCACAATTGCACTTCCATGCCCGACGGCAACGCGGCGCTGTCTGCCAGCGCTTGCAGGCTCAGTTCGGACAGCTGCTGTTTCTCCTCGGGGCTGCGTCCGCTGAGTATGGCCAGTTTGGCGTGGACGAAGCCGCGGGGCAGATCGTGGATGCCGATGCGGCAGGCGTCCAAGGCCACGGCGCGGCTTTTGATGTCGGCTTCTTCGAAGTGGCCGCTGGCCAGCAGCGCGCGGTTGATGTCCAGTAGCGCGTCCGCGGCGGCGAAGCCGGCCAGATTGCCGCTGTACTCCAGTGTCAGATGGGGCATGTGTGGGCCTGTGGTGTTGAGCCGCCTTCCGCTTGTGCCGGGCGGGCGAGGGAAGGGCTAGGCGGCGGTGGATACGCCATTGTATTGCAATGGCCCGGCGTACCCAAGCCCGGAGCAGGGAACAGCGGAGGCGGCGGCGGAAGAGGCGTCCGGCGCTATCAGAGTTTTTTCGCGACCCGGATCAGGCTTTGGATATCTTCCGGCTTGATGACCTCATGCTCCAGGCTGCGGCTGATCAGCTCCAGCAAATAAGTTTTCTTGAATATCGGGGAGCCTTCCCATTCGCTGCCCGGCTGTCCAATCACACTGGCTTGGGTAATGATGGCGGGCTCGCCGTCAATGACGTCCAGCGCGAATTCATCTTCTGAAATTCTCATTTAAGCGTTTCCTCTGCATTGCGCGATGGCGGGCTGTTGCGTCGTTTTAATTGTTCTTATTGATATTTTTCTTCTTTTAAATTTATGGCTCGCGAGTATCTTGCGCAATGCCTTGAATGATATAGTGTTGCAAAATTATTATATTGTCTTTTTGTTTAAAAGAGTAGTGATGAAATTACAAAAAAATAACCTGACAAGAACAATATGGTTTGATGCTTGCGTCTGGTTTGGCGCTTGCGTTTAAAATGGGCGCGCATGTTGGGATATGAAATTAAAAATCGAATCGAAACGGGTTTGACTTGCATGGAGGGCTGAATGAGCAGGGCGGTGTGGAAAGAGGAAGCCGAGCATGGCGCCTTGTTGAGCAAGGCGTCGAAAAACCTGACGTGTCTGATGGGGCGCGCCGGCGTAGATGCCGCGCAATTAAGCGAGGCGATAGGCCTGGGCGTGGCGACGATCAACAATATCAAGCGCGGTGTGGGCAATCCCACGTTGCTGACCTTGATGGAGCTGGCGCGGTTTTTCGATGTCAAGTTGAGCGATTTCGTGGAGAGCGATCTGGGAGGCGAAGCCGTCGGCAGCCCTGCGGCCATAGCGGTGCCCTTGATCAAATTCACCGAGTTGGCCCTGTTTTTTGACGGAATGATTATCGAGCCGGAACGCTATTTTGTGGATGCCGCCGGCTTTGACGCCGCGGAGGCGTTTGCGGTGTTGTTGAACAATGATTCGCTGTTCCCCAGTTTTTCCCAGGGCAGCGTTTTCATCGTGGCTCGGCAGGAGCGTCCGACGGACGGCGATGTGGTTTTGGTCAGCATGGCCGGCCAGCAGCCTTGTTTCCGCCGGATATTCATCGACGGCGAGCATTTTCTGTTTTCAAGCATTTCCTTGATGCATGATTTGCAGCCTTTCGTATGCCGGGATTTCAAGGTGCTTGGCGTGGCGGTCAAAGCGATTAAGACTTTTAGCGCAGGATGAAGGTGTGGAACAGTTCAGAGTTTATGGTTTTATTGTGGGTTTGTCGGTGACCATCATGGTGGTGTGCGATTCGCTGGTGTACAAGACGCTGGACATTTACGGCTTGAAAATCACCGCCAGCGGCATTGTGTTTTCGCTTTGCTATCTTTTGTCCACGGTGTCCACCGAGGTGTATGGCTATAAGCTGGGCGGGCGCACAGTGTGGATTCTAGTGGTGTGCCAGACATTTTTTGTTTTGATCATCAATGCTTTCGCCTTGTTGCAGCCGGATAATAACGAAATTTCCAAGCAGTACTACCTATTGTTCAACGAGTTTTGGCGAGTGATGGTGGGTACCTGGATTTCGGTGCCGGCTTCTTATTTTTGCAATGGGTTTGTCGTATCCCGGATGAAGGTCTTTTTCGCCGGCCGTTTCTTTTTCATCCGCTATGTCATTGCGTCCATGCTGGCCCAGGCGGTGCTGCTGACGACGGCCTATCCCATCAGTCTGTCGTCGCGCTATAGCGGGCAGGAACTGCTCAACATCATCGCCACCACCTGGTCTTACAAAGTGTTCGTTTCCATCGCCTTGCTGCCGGTGGGCTATTACCTGGTGGGGGTGGTGAAGAGAATAGAAAAGACCGATTACTTTGACTGGAGCGTGTCCTACAACCCCTTGGCGGTGTTCAAGGAGGACGGCGAAGACGTCAAGAGAAACAAATACGCAACGGAGGAGGGACAATGAGAGCCGCGCAGATATCCGACACGCACCTGTTCGCCGAGGCCGGCGGCCAGTTGATGGGCTACGACACTTATCGCGAATTTGACCGGGTGCTGGAACAATTGGAACGGCGGCACGCGGCGGAGCTGGACGCGATTCTGGTCACCGGAGACATCTCCCAGGATGAGAGCGCCGCCTCCTACGAGCGCTTTGCGCAGCGGCTGAAGCGGACGGGCCTGCCGGTGTACTGGCTGGCCGGCAACCACGACGCCGCGCCCTTGGCGGCCGAGGTGTTGGGCCGCTACGACTTCATGCGGCCGCTGGAGCGTCTGGAAACGGCGAACTGGCTGCTGCTGGCGCTGGATTCGGTCCGGCCAGGGACGGATGACGGCCATATAGACGAGCGCGCCGCCGCCGCCTTCCGGCAACGGCTGGCCGGAGCCGAGAGCGCCGGGAAGCGCTGCGCCGTGCTGCTGCATCATCATCCTGCGGCGGTGGGCACGCCGCTATTGGACAGCTGCATGTTGCAAGACACGGAGCGGTTTTGGGAGTTGATGGAGGAAACGCCGCGCTTGCAAGTGCTGCTGTGCGGCCATGCGCATGGGGATTACCGGCTGGAAGCGCGCGGCGTGGCGCTGGAAGTCTGTCCGGCCAGCTGTTTTCAGTGGCGCAAGGGCACGGCGGCGTTGGACACCGTGGATGCGCGGGGCTACAAGCTGCTGGAGTTCGACGCTGCAGGCTTCCGCAGCCAGACCGTGATGATTTAGAGGCCGTTTACGATCCCACGAGCAAGAGCGAGACTTTGAACAGGCTCTTAGAGTCTGTTCATAATCTGCTACGCTTCATGAGGCGTGACACGGTGAGTACCGCTTCGAAATGCTCATGTACCACTTGACCATTCCGCTTTCTCAGCGGTTTTCGCCCTGTCTCGCTCTTGCTCGCTAGATTTTGAACTGGCTCTTAGCGCGGTCTGGCGCGCCGCAAGGCCAGCACCTTGCTTGAGCCGTCCGCCGCCGGCGTGTCCTGGCGGCGGGCCTCGGCCGCCGCGCGGCTGATGTGGCCGGAGACGGCGCGGCCTTTCTGAAACCCTGTGGCGTAGGCGATCTTACAGACTTCCTGCGGATGCAGGTCCGCGAAATAGTCGATATTCCGGCAGATGCTTTCGCCGGAAAAAGTTTCGCTATTGCCGTGCAAATGAATCCGGTATTGATTGCCGCGCAGTTCTTCCTCCACTTTGCAGCGTTTCTCTTCTTCTTTCCGGTTGTTTTCCAATAGCGCTATTTTTATCAGGTCACGCGGGCGGATGGCGGACAGAATCTGATTGCTGGCCAGGATGTCGGCGTGGGAAAGCTTGACGAAGTCGTGGCTGCCGTAAAGCTTGAACAGATAGAGATATTCCTTGGAATTCTTCTTGAGCATTCTGTCGCACAGTACCAATTGGTAGGGTGGATTGAATACGCTGATGATCCATTTTTTTATTCGAGTCAGAAAAAGAGCGCGCATTGTGTATTACCCCTGCATTTAACGCGAGCTAGTTTACCCAAAGCCGGCAAAAGGCGCTTGAGGGAATGTTTTTGGAATATCCGGATTGCTATTGTTTTAATGTCGCGGCGGAGCCGATTTTCGGCGCAGGCGTTTGCAGCGGCAGAAACAGATCGCAGACGGCTTCGTTTTCCGCCACGTCCGGGTAGAAGCGGATGCGTTGGAGAAACAGCGGAAAATCGCGCGGAGTTTCGCCGCTGGCGGGCAGCCATTCCGCGTACAAGCGCCGCGCGACGGCGGCCAGGGCGTCGTCGGAGCCGATGTGGCGCAGCCGGGCGCAGCGTCCGGCTGGAATCTGCGCGGCGCGCACCCCTTGTCGGTTGGCGGCGATGGGGCCGTCGAAAGCGGCGCACAGGCCAAAGCGGTAGTCCGCCGGGGCGCAGTTTTCCGGGTCTTCGTACAGCAGGTTGTAGGTGGCGGCGGCGCTGGGCGGCAGGCGGTTTTCCCGCCGCCAGGCGATGAAGTCGCGCAGGCTGTCGCCCAAAAGCGCGGGATCGCCCCGGTGTTCCAGCAGGGCAACCGGGGTGGCGGGGAAGTCTACGATGTCGACGGCGAACGGGGTTTGGCGGGATGGCATGGAGAAGCTCCTCAGTTGGAACAGGGCGTGAAAGTGCTGATGCCAAGGCAGCCAGCGCGGCCGCCGTCGAAAGGCCGATGGCGTTTGGCCCGACGCTTGCCGGAAGGCGCGGGCAAAAGCCTCCGGGCTGCGGTAGCCGCTGTCCAGTGCGATATCCAGCACGGAGCAGCGGCGGAAGGCCAGCCGTTCGCCGGCGCGGCGCAGCCGGCATAGCCTCACGTATTGGTGCAGGCTGAGGCCGAAGCGGGCGCGGAACAGGCGGTGGAAATGGAAGCGCGAGCAGGCGGCTACCCGGCTGAGCCGTTCCAGACTCAGGTCGGCGTCCAGATGGGCGTCGATATAGGCTAGCGCTTTGTCCAGGCGCGGGCTGGCGGTGTCGTGCCGCATGGTTTCCTCCTTGGCGCCGCCAGTCTAGCGCGGCCGCGTCGCCGCGCGCCTGACCAATCTTGCGGTGTTGTCGGGCGGATTCAACGCAGCGGCTTGTGCATCGCCACGCGTCGCTTGAGGCCGTGTTCGGCTTCGGCGTGCAATAGGGCCAACAGGAAGGGCGGGCAGCCGGCGTCGTCGAGGGGCTGGAAACCGCGCTTTTGGTAGTAGGGCGCGTTCCAGGCCAGATGCTCGAACGTGGTCAGCGTAAGGCGGCTCAGTCCCTGCCCGCGCGCGATGGTTTCCGCGTGCGCGATCAGCGCCGAACCCAGGCCTTGCCCCTGGCGTCCGGGGCAGACATCCATTTCCTGCAGGTGAAGGCTGTCGTCGCAGCGGCGCGCCAGCAGGAAACCGTGCGCGCCGTCGGCGTCGGCGGCCACCCACAGCAGGCCGGCGGCGTGGGCGGCGGCTAGTTCTTCGCGGGGCAACGCGTCGCCGGCCAGCGCCGGCGGCAGGTCTTGCGGATCGAAGCGGGCGGCGGCGGCGCGTTCGATTTCGGCCAGGCGGTCAAAGTCTTCCGGCGCGGCCGGGCGGATGCAAGTCGCGGCCATGTCAGCGCGCCTCCCGCCACAGGCCCTGATACTCCCGCGGCAGCCCGTCAGGGCTGACGCTGAGCTCCGCCTGGAACGCGCCTTGCCGCGATTCGTAGCGGTAGCCGAACTCGGACAGACGGGTGTAGCGCTGCGGCAGCGGGGCCAGGGTCAGCGCCGGGAACCGCAGCCAGGCGGCGCTCAGCTCCAGTGCCGAGCCGATGTCCGGCCGGCCGCGGCGGATGGGCAGCAGATTGGTGGCCGGGGTGAAGGCCAGGTCGATGTCGACGCAGCCGCGCACCTGCGGCTGTTCCGCGCCGTTGAGCAGCCAGTTGCGGTCAGAGTCGGTTTCCAGCAGCAAAGCTATGGTTTCGCCGCCGCGGTAGCCGCTCACCTCGACGCGGCGGGTGCTCCAGTCCGGCGCGCAGTCCACCTGGTATCGCAGAAGGCAGTTGACGCCGTCTTCGACGAAGACGGCGCAGCCGCTAAGTCGCGGGCCAAGTTCGCTGTGTTCTAAGGCGGCGTAATCGTGGCCGGGAGCGTCCAGCCGTTGCCAGACGATGGAGGAAACAAAGGTGTGGGACATGGCGGTTGCTTGCTGTTTTTATGATGTCGTATTTCACCGCATTGCCCGTGTTCTTGTCCATGGCCGGAGCGGCGTTCGTTTTCGCCTCGTCTCGTCCTCGCCCGGGAGATTTTGAACAGGTTGCTAGGCGGTTTGACTGGCAAGCCGCCGCTCCCGGCAATGCCACAGCAAGGTGGCCGCCAAGGCCGCGGCGGCCAGTGCGCCGCCGGCAATGAAGGTGCTGGCGCTGCCGTGGCGGTCCCACATCCAGCCGGCCAGCACGCTGGCCAGCAGCAGGCACAGGCCGCTGACCAGATTGAACAGGCCAAAGGCGGTGCCCTTCATATCGGCCGGCGTTTCCTCCGCCACCAGCGTGGCCAGCAAGCCTTGGGTGAAACCCAGGTGCAGCCCCCACAGGGCGATGCCGGTCAGGGTGATGGCGATGGAGCCGGACAGCGCCAGCGCGGCATCGGCCAGGATCAGGATCAGCAGGCCGATGGCCAGCAGCATGCTCTTGCTGCAGCGGTCGGCCAGCACGCCCACCGGGTAGGCGGTGAGCGCGTAGACCAGGCTCATCACCACCATGACCAGCGGCAACCAGCTCAGCGGCAGGCCGTGGCGCTGCGCCAGCAGCACCAGAAAGGCCTCGCTGAAACGGGCCAGGGTGAACAGTGCGCCGATGGCGACGATCCACCAGTAGCGGCTGGAGAATCGACGCAGCAACCCCAGGCGCAGCGGCGAGCGGAAGGGCTTGCGCTCGCCGCCGGCCGGTTCGCGCACGCCGGCGACGATCAGCAGCACCGCCAGCAGGGCCGGCAGGCAAGCCCACCACAGTACTTGCTGGATGTCGTCCGCCAGCCAGAACATCAGCGCGATGCCCAGCAGCGGGCCGGCGAAAGCGCCTATGGTGTCCATGGACTGGCGCAGGCCGAAACAGGCTCCGCGGATTTCCGGCGGCGCGACATCGGCCACCAGCGCGTCGCGCGGCGCGCCGCGTATGCCCTTGCCCACGCGGTCCATCAGCCGCGCGGCCAACACGGTTTCGGCGCTGTGCGCCAGCGGGAACAGCGGCTTGCTCAGCGCCGCCAGGCCGTAGCCCAGCAACAGCAAGCCTTTGCGCCGGCCCCAGTAGTCGCTGATGGCGCCGGAGAACACGCGCAGGATCAGCGCGGTGGATTCCGCCAGGCCCTCGATAATGCCCAGGGTCAGCGCGCTGACGCCCAGGGTGGAGACCAGGAACACTGGCAACAGCGCGTGGATGATCTCGGAGGACATGTCCATGCACAGGCTGACCAGGCCCAGGGCCCAGATGGTGGCGGGGATGCGTGGCTGCATGCGCGCGGCCCTTTCTTGAAGTGGGAATTCGTTCACGGCAGACGCCACAGGCTGAGCAGCAGGCCGGCCAGCGCCGCGCCGGCTATCACCGGCATCACTTTGACCTGTCGTTTCAGCAGCGCCCAGGCCGCCAAGGCGGCGATGGCGGAGGCGGCCCAGTCCACGCCTCCGCGCCAGCCCTGAGGCCACAGCACATGCCAGCCGAAGAACAGGGCGAGGTTGGCGATCACGCCGACCACGGCGGCGGTGATGGCGGTCAGCGGCGCGGTCAGGCGGATTTGGCCATGGCTGTGTTCGATCAGCGGGCCGCCGGCCAAGATAAATATGAAGGAGGGCAGGAAGGTGAACCAAGTGACCAGCGCCGCCGCCAGCACGCCGGCCAGGAACAGGTGGTCCGGGCCCAGCAGCGCCTTGGCGTAGCCGCCGACGAAGCCTACGAAGGCCACCACCATGATCAGAGGCCCCGGCGTGGTTTCGCCCAGCGCCAGGCCATCCAGCATTTGGCCGGCGCTCAGCCAGCCGTAATGCGCCACCGCGCCCTGATAGACATAGGGCAGCACCGCGTAAGCGCCGCCGAAAGTCAGCAGGGCGGCCTTGGTGAAGAACCAGCCCATTTGGGTAAAGCCGCCGTGCCAGTCGTAGATGGCGGCGAGCAGCGCCATCGGCAAGGACCATAGCAGCAGGCCGGCCAGTGCGGCGCGGCAGAGCCGGAGCCAGGAGAAGCGGGCGTGAGCCGGCGGCGGGGTGTGATCGTCGATCAGCGCCGGGCCGAAATGCGCGTCCGCGCCGCCGTGGCCGCCGGCCTGGAACCAGTGCGGCCGCAGCCGGCCGGCCAGCGCGCCGATCAGGGCCGCGGTGAGTACGATCAGCGGGAACGGCGTTTGCCACAGCGCGATGGCGCACAGCGAGGCCAGCGCCACACCCCACAGCCAGGGCCGTTTCAGCGTGCGCGTGCCGATACGCCAGGCCGCTTGGGCCACGATGGCGACCACCGCGGGCTTGATGCCGTAGAACAGACCGGCGATCCAAGCCAGGTGGCCGTAAGCGACATAGATCCAGGACAGCAGCACTAGCAGGAAAAAGGACGGCAGCACAAACAGCGCGCCGGCGGCGACGCCGCCCCAGCCGCGGTGAAGCAGCCAGCCGATATAGGTGGCCAGTTGTTGAGCCTCTGGTCCGGGCAGCAACATGCAGTAATTCAGAGCGTGCAGGAAGCGGCGTTCGGAAATCCAGCGCCGGCGCTCCACCAGCTCCTGATGCATGATGGCGATCTGGCCGGCCGGGCCGCCGAAGCTGATCAGGCCGAGCTTGAGCCAAAATTGGACGGCTTGCCAGAAACCGACGGGGGCGGGAGGGGTTAGGGGACGGTCGGGCGGCATGTTCAGGCTTCCTTGGCGAATTGCTGGTACAGCCCGTCCCAGATGTTGGAGGCGGCTGCCAGCAGTTGATCGTCGTCGTTCAGCGCGGCGCGCAGGCCGGCCAACACGGTTTCCACGCCGCTGGCTTCCGGCGGCGGCGCGCCGCCCACGTCCAGATAATGGACCAGCGCGGCCAGCCGCCGCAGCGGCGGCGAGTCCAGCTCGAAACTGGCCAGCAGCACTTCGAAACTGACTTTGTCGCCGACATGAGTGAAAGCGGCCCCGTCGAAGTCGAAGCCCAAGGCGTCCGGCGGACAGTCTCCGGGCGCGGCCAGCCACAGAATGCGCGCCTGCGGATCGATGAAGCGGCGAATCAGCCAGGCCGAGGCCAGCCGGTCCACCCAAGGGCGGCGGCGAGTGGCCCAGGTCCGCCCCTGGTGCTCGGCCAGGGCGCGTCGCGGGATGCGCATCTCCAGGCTATGCGGCTCGCCCGGGGACAATTGCTGCTGGATGGCGGCTTCCAGTTGTTGCAAGGCCGCCTGCGCCTGTTCTTGGCTGGCGCTGGGGAAGAAGTCGATGGCGGCGATGCCGGCCAGAGCCTTGCCCAGCCGCCGCCATTGTTTCAACCGCTCTGCGGCGTTGTCCGGGTCCAGGCCAAGCAACTGTTCCTGAATGTCCTGTCGCAGCTGCTGATAGTCTGCATCGCGCTGAAACAGCGGCGGAAAATCGCTGCCGTCCAACGGGCGGCAGGTCAGCAAGCGCGCGATGCCGCCGTGTTGCTGGATATCGGAGGCGATGGCCTCGAGCTGTTGCAGGCGGGCGTCGCCGCCGGGCAGCAGATAGGCTCCGTCGCGCAGCGCGGCGGAGCCGCAAGCTTTCAAGGCGCGCCAGGCACGCATGCGCGCGGTGGCGTTTTCGGTGGGCAAGGAAGTGATCAGTAGCAGCCAGTCCATGATGCGCTCCATTTTTTTGTAGCGTATTCTACATTTAATGTAGTGATCAATATATTTTTGAGATGGGCTGGCTGGGAGGGAAATTTTGTCCTTGGCTGATCGATCATGCACAGTGGACTTTGCGCGACAGGAGACGGAGATGAGGAGATGGAAATCATGGGGGGCGTGGTTGTTGGCGGCGGCGTTGGCCGCGCCGACGCTGGGCAATCCGCCGGAAGGCAAGGGGCATGGCGAGGGGCAGGGAAAGCACAAGCATAAAGATCAGGACAGGGAGGCGTCGCCGGCGCGGACGGACAGGGATTGGGTTGCGGCGGGTATCAGCGTCGCGGCGGCGCGGCGCTTGGCGCTGGACTCCGGGGCGACCGGCTATAAATCGCTGCCGCCCGGCATGCGCAAGCGCCTGGCGCGCGGCAAGCCCTTGCCGCCCGGCGTCGCAAAGCAGGTGTTGCCGGCGCCCTTGCTGAGCCAGCTGCCGCGCCACCCCGGCTACGAGTGGCGGGCGGTGGGCGCGGATCTGGTGCTGGTGGCGGCCAGCGGATTGATAGCGGATATCTTGCTGGATGTGCTGCGCTGATCCGGTGGGTTCACAAGATTTGGCGGTAGATCACGGTGTCCGCCAGCTCCGCAACCTGATCGTACAAGCGGCGCGCGGCGTGATTGTCGCCGGCGGTGCGCCAGTACAGCGCCACGGCGCCGTCGGCGCGCGCCCGGTCCGCGGCAGCCCGCAGCAGCGCGCGGGCGACGCCGCTTCCCCTGGCCGCCGGCGCCACGTAGAGATCCTGCAGATAGGCGGCGTCCTGAATCTGGATAGTGCTGCGGTGGTAGAGCAGATGGGCGATGCCCAGCAGCGCGTCGCCGGCGACCGCGGCCAGCCCATGTACCGGTTCCGCCGGCGAGAGCAGGCGGCGCCAGGTTTCCCTCTCCACCTCCTCGGGCAGCGCGGTCGCGCCTTCGCGGCCGTAGAAGGCGTTGTAGCCGCGCCATAACGGCAGCCAATCGGCGTAGTCGCCGGCTTGCAACGGACGGATGGCGAACGTGGTTTCAGTCATGGCGAGGTTCCGCGGCGCCTGCGCCGGCCATGTGTTCCAGCCCGGCCAACACTTGGAGGCTGGCGGCCTCCATCGCCGCCACCTGTGCCACCGCGGCTCGGCTGTCGCCTTCGGCATGGGCGCGCAAGGCGTCCAGCGCCGCAGTGTGCACCTTGGCGTGAGGCGCTTCGATTTCACGGAAGCCGGGCAGGTGGGAGAAGCTGGCGCGGCCTTCACCCTCGTAATACCACTTGCCGAAGCGGCAGTGCTGGTGGGAGCCGAAGTGGCCGATGTCTTCGTCGGACAAGCCGAACATCACTTGGTAGACGCGGAATTTGTAGATCAGGTGATCCATCTTGGCCAGTTCGCAGAAGCCGCGCAGCGCGGAGGCGGCGATGCTGCCTTCCATGCTGGTGGACATGTCCAGCAATTGCTTCATGGTGCCGGCGGCGGTCTCGCCGTCCAGGCTGAAGCGGGCGGCCTGCTCGGCTAGTTGGCCCATCTGGCTGCGGCTGCCGGCGCTGTCGCCGCGAATCTGCTCCACCAGTTTGGCGATGTCGGCGGTGGCGGTGGCCGTGCGTTCGGCCAGCTTGCGCACTTCGTCGGCCACCACGGCGAAGCCGCGTCCCTGCTCGCCGGCGCGAGCGGCTTCGATGGCGGCGTTCAGCGCCAGCAGATTGGTTTGGTCGGCGATGTCGCGGATCAATTGCACGATGCCGCCCACCTCTTGGGCGCGCGCGTCCAGCTCCCCCACTTTTTCCGCCGCGCCTTGCGAGGCGCCGGCCAGCTTGGATAGATCGGCGGCGATCTGGTCTATGGATTGGCGGCTGTGCAGCGAAATGCCCTGAGCGGCGACGGCGCGGTCTTTCTCCTGGCTCATCACGCTGGAGAGGGTGGCCAGCGATTGCTGGGTATCGGTCATCGATTGGGCGAAGGCGGATAAATTGGCGATCAGCCCGTGGAGTTCCTGGTTCTTGGCCTGGCTGGCCGCCAGCTGGCTTTCCGCCTCGTCGGCGCGGGCGCGGGTGTGCCGCAGCTCCGTGCGCAGTTGCTCGGCTTCCTGCCTGCATTGCAACAGCTCCGCTTGCTGTCGCGTGGTGTCGGCCTTGTTCCAGAAACCCATTCCTATCTCCTTGTGACGCCGGCCGGGACGGACGAGCGCTAAGAGCCTGTTTACGATCTGCTGGGCGTTGTGAGACGTGACGCGGTGAGTACCGCTTCAAAATGCTTATGTACGGTGCGTACAGTCTGCTTTTTCAGCTGTTTTCGCCTTGTCTAGACTTAGCTCGCGAGATCGCAAACACGTTCTTAGAGCGCTTGCATGTCGCCGGATGATTTTAAATAGACGCTTAGCATTATCCGAATGCCGTCATGAATCTGCAATCATTTGTCTTATTTAAATAAGAATCAATATGACGAAAATCAATGTCGACACATCAGCGGCGGCGCGGGAAACGTACATCCTCCCTGGGCGAGAGGCAGTGTCCAGAGGCATGTCGTGGCAGGGCGGGGCCATGTGGAGAGAAGCGAAAAGCGCGGAAGGAGTAAACCAGGCGTTCCGGCTCAGGGTTGCCGGTACCAGGGCTGGCGCAGCAGCGCGGGCAGCATGGTTTCGCGCAGCTTGCCGATCTGCTGCCACAGGCAGCGCGCCAGCGCCGGGTTGTCCTTGTGCCAGCGTTTGCCTAGCACCAGGTAGTAGTCTTTGCGCGACAGCGGCGGCTGCAGGCGGATTAAGCCGGCTTGAGGGTGTTCCTCCACATAGCGGTCGCCGATGTGGTTCTGCGTGGCGTAGGCGGCAATGTGACGCGCCTGCAACTTGCGGAAGTTCATCTCAGTGTCTTTTGCCGTCTCCACCCTGGCGCCCTTGGCGCGCAGATCGTCGGCGATGGACCAGCCTGCGTTGACGCCGATGGCGCCCAGCGCCGGCAGGTTTTGACCGTTCCAGGCCGGCGGCGCGCTTTTCAGCGCGTACAAGGAGTAGGCCAGCGTGGTCAACCGGTAGCGGGGGTCCGGCTCGTCGCCCTGCATCGGGTAGTTGAAATATGCTTCGCGCTCTTTATTGTGTGAAAACATGAAGGCGGCATCGTGCTGGCCGTGCTGCATCTCGGTGAGCAGGCGCTTGCCCGGCAGCCGCGATAGTTTAAGCGCGATCCGGCAGCCCTTGGCCGCCGCCTGCGCCATTTCCACTACCGCGCCGGGGTGGAGCGGCACCTGATCGCCTTCGCCGCTCATGTACGGGTCCGAGGCCACCGCGCCGTAGACCATGTCCAGCGTCGCCGCGGTCGCCGGCTGCGCGGCCAGCGCCGCGAGCAGCAATCCTATCTGTTTCAAGCCCAATCCATATATCCATTGTTATCGTCTGCGCAGAGGGTAACAGCGCCGGGTCTCGGCGGCATAGAGCTGGTTGGCGGAGTTTCAATATTCCCGCTCCGTCTGTCGCGTCGGCCCCCGTTTCAGCTCCGGCGGCAGGGCCGCAAACGCCGCCGCCCAGCCGCGTTCATGAGGCCGGCACCATCCGGGTTGGACTCGCTCCAACGGCTAAAGCAGGCGCATCGTTGGCTGCTTGGGTAAGTCGCTGGGTAACATTCGCCATTGGCGGCCAATTTTGAGCAAATAGAGCGCCGCACACCAGATCGTAAACAGCTTCTAAGGTTCTTGATGCGATTTTTAGCGCGGCAGCGGCCGGATTGACGCGGCGTTTAGTCGCGATGGCTTATCGTGAACACGAGACGGAACCTGTGGGCAGGGAGGTGATGCACGGGTGAACAAGAGTCGTTGGCGAGGCCGGCCCCGTGTGAGCGGGGCCGGCCGATTTCATTTGAGCTTGATGTTCCAGTTGTCCTCTACGCAACGCTGGTAGTTGCCGGCTTGCAGCGCGCTGTAGGGCGTCTGGTAACTCACCAGCTGGCATTTGTAGTCATTGCCCCATTTCCAGTCTTTTTCCCAATAGATGTTGTAGGCGGCGGAGCTGGCGGCGCTAAAGCGCTGCATATTGGCGCATGACAGCTGTTCGTTGCCGTAGTCCCAGCCCAGGTCTTTGGCGAACTGACGGTAGTAGTCGATGCGGTTCTGCGCCGCTTGACGTTCGGTGCCGCCGCCGCACTCGGCGTTGATGATCTGGATGGTGGTGGCGAAGTTGTTGCCGGCTCCAGCCGCCTTGTCCGCTGCGTTGGGCACCCAAGTGCCGTCCAGCACGTGCAGCATCGATGGCTTGGGCGGCTGTGGGAAGACAAAGAAGAACGTGGCCGAGGTCAGGTTGAGCCAGGTGGAGGCCACCAGGTCCGGATTCTTCAGCAGCACCGATTGGTCGCCGTCGTACATGGCTTGGGAGAAAGGACCGTAGTTGTAGTTGTAAGACAGCTGTTTGGCGCCGCGGCCGAAGTATTTTTTCCAGCTGCCGTCGGCGTTTTTACCGCAGGTCCACACCTTGTTGAATACCGGGTCGGCGCATTCGGTGTTATAGCCACAACCGGGGCCGGTTTCGTCGCAGCCCATTTCGCGCAGGTATTTCAGGCCTTGTCGCCATTCCGGCACCGTATCGCTGCGGTTGTGGTCGCCGGTTTCTTGGGCGAAGTGGGCGAACATGGTGGCCAGGCTGTGGCGGCAAATGGCGTCGCCGTCGCGGCCATCGCTGTAGTCGTCGCAGATGGCGGGAAACTTGGCGATGGCCTGCAGGAAGCGCTGGTAGCTATAGCTGGCGTCGCGGCGCGAGAAGTAATACTCCCACTTGGCTGCCGACAGCAGACGCTCCACTCGGCGCACGTTCAGCGGATTGGCGGCGCGGCCCGGCGCAACTTGCTCCACCTGAGCGTTGGGCAAGGTGCGGATCGAGGCTTTGACGTTGCGGAAGAAAGCGGTGTCGGTCAGGCCTGCCTCGTATTGCAGCGCTTGCTGCAGCGTGGGCGGTTGAGGCTGGCCCGGTTCGGCCTGCGCCGCGGCCTTGGCCGCCGCCGCCGGCGTCCAACTGCCTCTGGGATTGGCGGCCGGCGTTTCGGCGCGGGTGCGCCATTTCGCCTGCCAGTCCTGGCCTTGCCATTGGACTTGTTGTCCGGCTTGGTAGACGGCGCCGGCGTTCCAGGGCGCGGCGAAGACGGCCTGGCAGGCCAGGCCGAGCAGCAGGGCGGAGAAGGGTTTGCGCATGTTGGCTCCTGTTGTCGAGCTGCCGCCGCGGTTGACGCCGCGTGAATCGGGCAGCCGTTTATAAGGGCCCGGACAAACCGAATGCGCGGTCCGGCAGCGCCGTCGCGCTGGACTCCATACACCGCTTGCGATGGTGTTTCTAGGCCCCTTGGGTGGTTTCTGCCGTGCGCGATGCGCGGCATAGATACCACTATGGAACCAATTCTAGATATGTCAAATGACTTTTTGAGGAAGAATCAGATTGACGCGGCAATGCGGCCGACCCGCGGCTAAGCCGGGCTCGGACAAACAAGGCGGAAGCGGCCGCGGCTGGCGCCGGGGTGAGATCCCGGGCGGGTGCGGCTTTGGGCGTCAATCGTAACTGCGCGGCCGTCTCAGGGGCGAGAGGCGTTGATCCAGGCGTCGTGCGGGTAGCTGGCGGAATCCAGGCCCAATTCTGACGAAAAGGTGATGTGACAGTGACGTCCTGCTGCATGGACCGCAATCACGGTAAAAGTGATCGCGGCGCTATCGTGTTGTTCGGCGATGTAATCGCCTGGTTTGAGTTCATTGACTCGCAAATGTTGCTCCAGGGCATGACCGCGATAGCGGATCATGCCGGCAGATCAACGGCGTCGGTTGTGATGCGGACGAGGAGTGCCGCCGCCGGCCGGCGCCGTCGGATGACGGAAATTGATGCGGCCCTTGGTCAAGTCGTAGGGCGACATCTCTACAGTGACGCGGTCGCCTACCAGAACGCGAATACGGTGCATCTTCATCTTGCCCGAGCCATAGGCCAGGATTTCGACGTTGTTGTCCAGGCGCACGCGGAAGCGGGACTCAGGCAACATTTCAATGACAACACCTTCCAGTTCGATCATGTCTTCTTTGGACATTACGATTCCTTTCTAATACGGTAGGCCAACAGCCACAGCGGCAGTCACGTGGACTGCCGCGAGCGGGTGCTATTGGCGCGTCTATTCGGTAACCAAGCTAGGGAGGGGCTGGCTTCACAGGCAGCCCTCAGGCAAGGCGGAGCGTCCAGCAGGCAGCTGCCGGAACGATCAGAAAATCTGAGGCGAACGGTATTATATATCTAACGCACTGATTTGTCAGAAAAATACAAGGATTTTTCCGGCAATGGCCGAATCAGGCGCGGCGAAGAGGCGGTTTTCACAAAAAAATCAGGGAGATGGATTTATCCGCCGCCGCCGCCGCAGTGTTGAAAATCTGATCGGCAAGCCGGTTTCTTCGCCTTGGCGGCATGGCGTCTGTTCAGCGTCTCGCCCTGGCCCGCGAGACTTTGAACAGGCTCTCAGGGGCGGGGCGGGGCCAAACCGCCGTTTTTGACCAGTTCTGCGAATTCGTCTTCCGGCAGCGGCCGTGCGTAGAGAAAGCCTTGGCCGTGTTCGCAGCCGGCGTCCAGCAGGAAACGCCGCTGAGCCTCGTTCTCCACGCCTTCCGCCACCAAGCCGAGACGCAGGGTTTTGGCCAGCGAGATGATGGCCAGGCTGATGCTGGCCTCGTGTTCGTGGTCCGGCAGGCCGCGCACCAGGGACTGGTCGATTTTCAGCGTTTGCACCGGCAGTTGGCGCAAGTAGCTGAGCGAGGAGTAGCCGGTGCCGAAATCGTCGATGGACAGACCAACCCCCAGCTGGCGCAGTTCGCGCAGTACTTTCAGATGCGCGTCCGGATTGCTCATCACGAAGCGTTCCGTGATTTCCAGTTCGATCTGCCTCGGCGGAATCCGGCAGTCGCGCAGCGCCTGTTTCAGCGTTTGCAGGATGGGGGCGCGCTGGATTTGCGCCCCGGCGATATTGAGGCTGAGCACGCCCGGAGAGATGCCGGCATCCTGCCAGCGGCGCAAGATGCCGCAGGCGTGGCGGATCAGCCAGCTGCCGATTGGAATGATCAGGCCGGTTTCCTCCGCCAGCGGAATGAAAGTGTCCGGCCCAATCAGACCCAGGCTTGGGTGTTGCCAGCGCAGCAAGGCCTCGGCGCCGACGAGGGCGCCGCTTTGCAGGTGGTATTTGGGCTGGAACACCAGAAACAGCTCTCGTCTCTCCAGCGCCAGGCGGAGTTCGCGCTCCTGTTCCACCCGTAGCCGCGCGCGCTGGGTCAACTCCTCGGTGTAAAAGCGGAAGGCGCCCTTGCCGTCGTTTTTGGCCTGGTACATGGCGGCGTCGGCGTTGCGCATCAGGGTTTCCGCGTCCTGGCCGTCGCGCGGATAGATGCTGATGCCGACGCTGCAGCCCACTTCCACCTCTTGTTCCTCCAGTTGGAAAGGGCGGGAGCAGGCTTTGACGATTTTATTGGCGATGTCGATGACCGGGTTGTCGGCTTTCTGGTTCTCCAGCAGGATCAGAAACTCGTCGCCGCCGATGCGGGCCACGGTGTCATTGGCGCGCAAGCAGTCCTTGAGGCGGGCCGCCACTTCCACCAGCAGCCGGTCGCCGGCGCCGTGGCCGCGGGTGTCGTTGATCTGCTTGAAGTTGTCCAGGTCGATGAACAGCACCGCCACGCGACGGCGTTCGCGCTTGGCGGTCTGGATGGCATGCTCCAGCCGTGACAGAAACAGCAGCCGGTTGGGCAGGGTGGTCAAGGGGTCGTAATGGGCCAACTGCGCCATTTCGGCGGCGGATTTCTTGATCTGGGCGATATCGGAGAACACGCCGACATAGTTGCGCACCGCGCCGTAGCCGTCGCGCACCGCGGTGACGGTGAGCCAGGCCGGCTCCACGCTGCCGTCCTTGTGCCGATTCCAGATCTCGCCTTGCCAGCGGCCGTGCTCCGTCACGGCCTGCCACAGCCTGCGATAGAAGCCGACGTCGTGGCGGCCGGAATACAATAAGCGCGTGCTTTGCCCCAGAAGATCGGCGCGGGCGTAGCCGGTGAGCGCGCTGAAAGCGGAGTTGACGTCGAGGATGCGCAGGTCGGCGTCGGCGATCATCACGCCCTCCAGCGTGTGCTCGTAGACCGCCGCGGCTTGTTGCAGGGTCTGCTCGCGGAGCTTGAATTCGCTGATGTCCTGCAAGGTGCCGCTCAGGCGGAGGACGCGGCCGCGGTCATCCTGTTCCAGCGCGATGTGATGGCGCACGTAGCGGTTGCCGCCGTCCGGCAGCAGGATGCGATGGTCCAGTTGAGCGGTTTCGCGCCGGCGCAATACGTGGCGCAGGCAGCGGCGCAGCGGAGGCCAGTCGCCGGGCGGCAGCAGCGCGGGCAATTGAGTCAGCGGCGGGGGAGGCCGCGCAGGGTCCAGCCGCCACAGTTGATACAGCTCGTCGGACCAATGCGGCGCGGAGTCGCCGCGCCGCCATTCCCAATGGCCGACGCGCGCCTGGGCCAACGCCTCGCTCTGGCGGCGTTGGGCGTCGCTGTGGTGCTGGCTGCGATCCAGGAAGTTGGAAAGCATGTCCGCCACCGATTGCAGCATGTGTTGTTCTATCCACAGCCAGCTGTGGGGGGCCGGCGCGCTGACCGCCAGCACGCCGCGCCAGCATTGGCGAGGCCGCAGCGTGGCTAGCAACGCGCTCTGGCCGTTGTCGCCCAGCAGCTGTCGCAGCACGTCGGCGGCTTCCGGCGCGTCGGCGCTGTCGTTCAGTTGCAACGTGCGCTGCTGGCCCAGTTGTTGTTCCAGCCAGTAGAGCTTGGAACGAGGAATGACCGGCGTTTCGACCGGAGGGCCGGCTCCTCGCGCTTCGCGCCGCCACTCGCGGGCGATGCGCACTTGCTTGCCGTCGACATCGAGCAGGGCCAACAGGCAATGGTCCGCGCCGAGGAAGCGGCCCACGCGCTCCAGCAGGCCGCTCATGCGCGCCCACAGCGGTTCGGCCGGCTGGCTGGCCAGTTCCGCGGACAGGCCGGCCAGTTGCGCGAGGATGTCCAGATGGCGTGTCAGCAATTGTTCGGAGGTGAGCCGGTCGGTGGCGTCGTGAAAGGTCAGCAACAGGCAGTCATGATCATCCGCCCGCAACGGCCGCGCGCGGATGTCGGCATGGCCGACTTCGCCTCCCGGCCGACGCAGCGGGGTCGCGGCGATTTGGCTGGGCTTGTCTTTGGGCAAGGCCAGCAACGGACGCAACGCTTCGGTCAGCCCGCTGCCGGGCGCCAGCGCGGAGAGTGCGACAGGATAGGCGGGGGCGTCGGCGAGGCCCAGCCACTCCATCAGCGCGGCGTTGGCGTACAGCACTTGCTGGCCTACAGGCTCTAGCAGCAGCACGCCGTCTTCCAATTGTTCCAGCATGGCCTGAGCCGGCGACAGCGGCTTGGCGGAGGAGGGCTGCGCCGGCTGCAGCAGTTGCCGTCCCAGATTGTGAGTCATGTCCGTCAGCATCTGCCGCGCCTGCCGTCCGGCGGCGCTGTCCTGAGGCAGGAAGGGTTGGGCGGCCAGCGCGGACAAGATCTGCGCTTCGCCGATGGCGTGGCGCAGCGCGTAATCGCGCAGTTGTTCCAGTTGGCGTATCAAGCTGTCCAGCGACGCGCCAGCGGAGAAGGCGGCGTCGTAGCGATTCAGCAGATCGCGCAGACGGCGCTGGTGTTTGCCGGCGGCGGACCTGCTGTCGGCGGCTGGTTTCTTGGTCGTCGGCATGAAGTCTCTTTTTGCGCTCGAGCCCGCTGCGGGCGCGCTCAGGTCTTGTTTAATTGTTAGGCATGGATTGCAAAAAGGCCAACTACTTAATAGCAATATGAGTCATTCATAAAAACCCTCGGGCGCCTTTAGGCATGTCGTCGCGCGTGACGGAGCGCGGGCATGCCCGAGCCCGACGCGCAGAGGCGTTGCCGACGGGGGTTATGAACGCCGGAGCTGGCCTGCCAGAACGCCGACGCGCGCCAGCGCGGCCAGATAGCGTTCGTCCAGCGGATAGCAGCAGGACAGCCGCAGGGCGTTGGGATAGCGGCCGCTGGGGGAGTACAGCGGGCCGGGCATGATGCTGATTTTCTCCGCGATGGCGGCGTGGAACAGCGCCACCGCGTCGATGTCCTCGGGCAGCTCCACCCAGATCAGAAAGCCGCCGGAAGGCGCCGTGGCGTGAGTGCCGGCCGGGAAGTGGCGCGCGATCATGCCGCGCACCTTCTCCACGTGGGCGGCGTAGCGCCGCTTCAGCGCGCGCAGATGATGGTCGTAGCCGCCGGACTCCAGGAAGGCGCCCAGGGTTTCCGCCAGCACCGCCGGCTCCGCCACGGAGGAGGCGAACTTGAGCTGGCGCAGCGTGTGACCGAAACGGCCCCCTTCCATCCAGCCGATGCGGAAATCCGGCGCCAGCGTCTTGGTGTAGCTGGAGCAGACGATGACCCAGCCTTCGTCGTCGAAGGCCTTGACCGCCGGCGCCAGGGTGTCGCCGAACTGCAGCTCGGCGTACAAGGCGTCCTCGATCAGCGGCACCTGGTGGCGAGTGATCAGCCGCGCCAGCCGCTTCTTGGCTTCCAGCGGCATGGTCGCGCCCAGCGGATTGTGCACATTGGGCATTGCCACTAGCGCGTTGATGCGTTTTTCCGCCAGCAAGAGCTCCACCGCGTCGATGGACAGGCCGGTTTGCGGATCGGTGGGAATTTCCACTGTTTTCAGACCCAGGCTGGCGATGAGCGGCAGCAGGTTGAAGTAGGTGGGCGATTCCAGCCCCACGGTGTCGCCGGGCCGGGTGACCGCGCGCAGCGCCAATTGCAGCGCTTCCATGCAGCCGTGGGTGAGCACGATGTCCTGAGCCTGCAGGGTCATGCCCAGTTCCAGGCCGCGGCGCGCGATCTGGGTGCGCAGCCGCAAGGAGCCCGGCGGCAGCGCGTAACGGCTGACCATGCCGGGCTGGCGGCGCAGTATCTGCCCCATCAGCCGGCCCAGTTTGCTGCCGGGATAGAAGTCTCCTCCATGCGGACAGGCCAGCGCCAGGTCGATGTAGTCCTCGTTCTGCTGCGCCTCCAGCACGGTGTCGATCAGGCCCAGGACCTGTGGGCGGGTGGGCGCGGCCGGGCTGCTTAGGGTGGCCGCCGGCCGAGCCGGCGACGGCAGCCGCGCCCGCACGTAGTAGCCGGATTGCGGCCGGGCCTCGATCAAGCCGCGATCTTCCAGCACCCGGTAGGCGGCCACCACGGTGTTCAGGCTGAGCTGGCGGCTTTGCGAGGTGCGCCGCACCGACGGCAATTTGGCGCCGGGCGGCAGCGTGCCGCGCTTGATGGCCAGCGACAGATCGTCGGCCAGTTGCTGATACAGCGTGGGGGCTTGGGGGGCGACAATGGGTTCCATGAGGACAGCTTGCCGCGCTTGGGCGACGGTAGACAGACACAGTACCCATGATAGGCGATGGTGACAGTTTGAGGAAATGCCGCGCTGTCACCACTGCGAAAGGTGACAGCTGCGGCTGTTGGCGTTGCGAGCCGCTGCGTAGCATGGATTGGGAAAACGGGGCCGCGTTGGCCCCTTGTATCGCCATGCCGCGTCGATGGACGGCGCGGAGCAAGTGAAAGAGAAGCCCGCCATGCCTGAATTCGCCCTATTGTCCTACGTAGCGGTGATGTCCATCACCCCCGGCCCCAATAATCTGATGTTGACCGCGTCCGGGGTCAATTTCGGTTTTCGCCGCACCATTCCGCACATGCTGGGCATCAGCCTGGGTTGCGCCTTCCAAGTGTTCCTGGTGGGCAGCCTGTTGTCGCTGTTGCTGGACGGCATCCAGGCCGCGCGCTTGCCGCTGGCCTTGATGGGGTGCGCCTATCTATTGTGGCTGTCCTGGAAGATCGCCCGCGCCGGCCAACCTGAGGCGGGCGCGGCGGCGCAGCCGCTGGGCTTTGTCGGCGCGGCGCTGTTTCAATGGTTGAACCCCAAGGCCTGGGTGATGGTGATCAACGCCGCCATCCTGTTCATGCCGGCTGCGGACGGTCAGCGCTGGCTGGGCGCGGCCATGCTGGCGGCGGTGTTCGCCGTGGTCAACCTGCCGTGCATCGGCGTCTGGGCCTGGGCCGGCGAACGTTTGCGCGCTTGGCTCGCCAGCCCGCGCGCCTTGTTGGGTTTTAATCTGAGCATGGGGGTATTGATGGCCGCCACCGCGCTGTGGTTGCTGTACGACGAGTTCCAGCCGCACGGTCCGGCCAGGGCCGCCGAGATCGCGGCCGCGCCGGCGGCTCCGCAAGCGGTGGGCACGATGTCCGTATTTGACAGTGGCTTGTCCGTAATCAGCGTTAAATAAAGGCGCGCGAGTCCGTAGCATTCGGGCTGTGTTCAACAGCGTCCAGCTTGGACGCGAGGGAGAAACCACCATGAAGAAAACCGCCTTGTTGGTGATTGACGCACAAGAGTCATTCCGCCACCGCCCGTATTGGAACGAGGACGAGGTCTCGGCTTTTCAGGACAAACTGCAACAATTGATCGCCGGCGCGGAGGCGCTTGGCGCGCCGGTGATCAACATTCTGCACGAAGACGGAGACGAGGCCTTTTCCGCCGCGTCCGGCCTGGTGCGGCCGCTGGAGTGGCTGCGTCACCGTCCGGCCGCCACCTTCGTCAAACACGTGCACAACGCTTTGACGGATTCCGGCTTGCAGCCCTGGCTTATTCGCCACGGCATCCAGCGTTTGATCGTGTCCGGCATCCGCACCGAGCAATGCTGCGAAACCACCACCCGGGTGGCGTCCGACCTGGGCTACGAAGTGGACTTCGTCACCGAGGCCACGTTGACGTTTGCGATGACTCATCCGCATAGCGGCCAGGTTTTCAGCCCGGCGGAGATTCGCGCCAAGACCGAACTGGTGCTGGCCGGCCGTTTCGCCGACATTGTCAGCGTGGAACAGGCGCTGGCCAAGCTGGCGCGCTGAATAGAGGGTATTTGACCATCGCCATTGCAACTATCTGATGTTAGAACCTGTTTACGATCTGCTGCGCGTTGGCATACGGCGTTAAAAACAGCTTCGAAATGCTCATGTACCGTGTGTACACTCCGCTTTCTCAGCTGTTTTCGCCTTGTCTCGCTCTTGCTCGCGAGATCGTGAACAGGCTCTTAGTGTGAGGCGAGATACAAAATGAATGCGGCGGGCGGGGCCCGCCGCGCAGCCATGGGAGAATTGCATGCGGTCCATCCTTCCGCCCGACGACATGCCGGCCTATCGTTTGCTGACCGGCCCGGACGACGCCGGCTTCTGCCGTCGCGTCAGCGAGGCGCTGGCTTTGGGGTACCGGCTGCACGGTTCGCCGGCGGCAACCTTCAACGGCGAGCGCGTCATCGTCGCTCAGGCGGTGGTGTGGCCGGGTGCGTTGGCGCAAGGAGACGACGATGCCGTGGAGTGATTTGCTGCAGGCGCTGGCCATCGTGCTGGTGTGGGGCGTCAACTTCGTGGTGATCAAATGGGGCGTGTCCGATGTGCCGCCCTTGTTGCTGGGCGGCCTGCGCTTCTGCCTGGCCGCGGTGCCGGCTGTGTTCTTCGTCCGCAGGCCGTCGCTGCCGTGGCGCTATCTGTTGCTTTACGGTCTGTGCGTGGGCGTCGGCCAGTTCGCCTGCCTGTTCACCGCCATCAAGCTGGGCATGCCGGCCGGCCTGGCCTCGGTGGTGCTGCAATCACAGGCTTTCTTCACCTTGATCCTGGCCGGCTTGTGGCTGCGCGAGCGTTGGCAGGCCAGCCAGATGGCCGGCTTGCTGCTGGCCCTGTGCGGTTTGGCGCTGATCGGCCTGAGCAAGGGCGGCAGCATGACGGCGGTGGGTCTGGGGCTGACCATCGCCGCCGCCTTCAGCTGGGCGCTGTCCAATGTGGTGGTGCGGCAGATGGGCCGCGCCGGCTACCGCGTGCAGCCGTTGGGACTGGTGGTGTGGTCCAGCCTGGTGCCGCCGATTCCGTTCTTCCTGCTGTCCTGGTGGCTGGAGGGGGGCGAGCGCATCGCCGCCGCTCTGGGGCATTTCACGCCGCAGGCCTGGTTCGCGGTGGCCTATCTGGCCTTTGTCGCCACTTTGTTCGGTTACGGCTTGTGGAGCCGATTGCTGTCGCGCCACCCGGCCGGCAAGGTGGCGCCGTTTTCGCTGCTGGTGCCGGTGGTGGGCGTGTTGGCGTCCGGTGTGTTGCTGGACGAGCGCTTGAGCGCGCTGCAAGCCGCCGGCAGCTTGTTGCTGCTGGCCGGCTTGGCGGTCAACGTGTTCGGCGCGCGCTGGCTGGCGCGCTTGCGCGGGGGGGAGGCGACGCGTGGCGCTTGATATCTTTTTCGTGTTGCCGCCCAATCTGCTGCTGGTGGATCTGGCCGGCCCGGCCGACGCTTTCCGCATCGCCGCGCAACTGGGGGCGTCGTTTCGATCACACTTCATCGCGCCGGTATCCGGCGTGCCCACCTCGCTGGGCCTGAGCCTTGAGGGCGCCTCGCCATTGCCTGAGGTTCTGCCCGACGAGGCGCTGGTGGTGATCAGCGGCGCCGCCCATTCGATCGATGCTTACGCGCGGCCAGAGGCGCGAGAGATCGTGCGTTGGCTGCGTCGCAAGGTGGACCCCAGCCGCCAGCGCGTGGCCAGCATTTGCTCCGGCAGCCTGCTGACGGCGGAAGCCGGTTTGCTGGACGGCCGTCAGTGCACCACTCACCACACTCTGCTGCAGCGTTTGCAGCAACTCGCGCCGCAGGCCAGGGTGCAGCAGAACCGCGTATTCGTGCAGGACGGGCCGATCAGCAGCAGCGCCGGCATCACCGCCGGCGTGGACTTGGCTCTGCAACTGATCGCGCAGCTCGCCGGGCCGTCGTTGGCGCGCGATGTGGCGCGCCACATGGTGGTGTATTTCCGCCGTTCCGCCGGCGACCCTGAGTTGTCGCCGTGGCTGACGCACCGCAACCATTTGCACCCGGCGGTGCACAAGGCACAGGATTTGATCGCCGCTGATCCGGCCCGCGCCTGGAGGGTGGAGGACTTGGCCGGCCAGGTGCACGTCAGCGCCAGGCATTTGTCGCGCTTGTTCCGCGAGCACGCCGGCGTATCGGTGCACGACTATCACACCGGGCTGCGGCTGGCGCTGGCCAGTCAATGGCGCGGCGCCGGGCTGTCCAAGGAGAAGGCCGCGCTGGCTGCCGGGTTTTCCTCGGCGCGGCAGTTGAACCGGGCCGGCGTAGGCGCTTGCTGACGCGATCGGGATTTTGTTTTTATTCAAGTTTTGCATAGGAATGCCGATGTTGCGGTTGACGTTCGCTTAGATCGCTTCATAATTCCAGCAACATCCAACGGTATTTGCCATGAAAACGATTCCCAGTATTGCCTGCTTTCTGTCCGTCTTGCTGGGCTTGTCCGCCTGCGCCACCGCCGAGCGTTCGCCGCAGGCCGCCGAAGCGCCGCGAGCCGCCGCGGGAATGACGCCGAGCGGCGTCGGTTTCGTCGGCCCGGGCATTGAAACCGAGGCCCCCAAGGTGGTGGTCAAGGAGGTGAACCCCTATCAGCCCATCGTGGTGCGGGTGGTGGGCAGCGGCGCGGCGCCGTACACCTCCAGCCTGACGCCGTCGCAGCGCAAACTGCTGGCCCTGCGCGCCGCCCGGCTGGATGCCTTCCGAGCCATCGCCGAACAGGTACAGGGCATGAAGCTGGTGGGCAACAGCTCGGTATCGAACATGATCGCCAACAGCGACAGCTTCCGCACTTACGTGGATGCCTACCTGCGCGGGGTGAACATCGTTTCCAACAGCATGAAGCCGGACGGCACCAGCGAGGCCGTAGCCGAAATCACGCTGGATCAGGATTTCTACAAGCAGTTCCGCCAAGCGCTGGACAAGACCGGCAGCGTGATGAAGGCTTCGCAGGAAAACGCCACGTCCGGCCTGCAGTGCGCCGAGGGCAATTGCGGCGCGGCGCGCTACAACAGCAACTACTACATGGCTCAATGATGCGGTTTCGTTTCCGTACCCTGTTGGCCGCCGCGCTTGCGGCGGCTTTTGTTTGTCCGGCCGGCGCCGAGATCATGCGCGCCGAAGGGGTGGCTTCGCTGGACAACGGCGTCGCCGCCGCGCGCGAGCAGGCGTTGCAGGACGCGCTCAAGATGGTGGCGCTGCGCCAGGGCGCGCGAGTAGAGGCTTCGCAGGGGCTGGATTACGGTAAAAGCAGCGAGTCCGGCTCGCTGACGCCGTTGGCGCCGGCGCAGGGCGCGGTCAAGGTGACGCAGGAATTCCAGCAGGGCAAGCTCTACCATGTATTGGTGGAGGTGGACACCGGCAAGCCCTCCGGCGCCGCGCGCGGCAAGGAGCCCGCTTGCGCGATGCCGCCGGGCCGCAGCCTGCGTCGCAAGATCGTCACCACTTATTTCCAGGTGGACCGGCCGGCGGAGGCGTCCGACATGCCGGAGCTGGCCACCGGGCTGCCCACCGAGCTGTCGCGGCGTCTGGGCGCCAACCGCATGTACAGCCTGCTGGACGCCAACACAGTGTCGGTGCTGCCGGATTCGCGCGTGGCCGAACCGGCCGCCGGCGCGGAGATCGCTCGACGCATCGGCCAATCCGAAGACGCACAGTTCGTGGTGGCCGGGCGGGTGCTCGCCACCGGCGCCACCGCCAAGGGGCTGCGCAAATCCCTCTACGAGTCCAATAACACCAGTCAGCAGGGAACCTTCTACAACGGGCCGTTCGCCGGCCTGTTTGGCGGCGGGGTCAAGTACGTGCCCACTGAGCGCCAGTTCGACGCCGAAGTCTGGGTTTACGACGCGCTGACCGGCGCGCTGCTGGCCAGAGACCGGGTGTCGGAACTGGCCAAGGGCGACGTGACGCCCAATCCGCCGCGGCCGTTTGCCTCGGCGGCGTTCTGGCAGAGCGATTACGGCCAGGCGGTGAACCGGGCGCTGGATCAGGCGGTGAGCCGGATTGGAGACGTGATCTCGTGCATTCCGTTCTCCGCCCGCATCGTCAAACTGGTCGACGCGCGTCAGGTGTATATCAACGCCGGCTCGCTGGACGGCGTTGCGGTCGGCGACAAATTCCTGGTCTACCAGCGCAAGAGCGCGCAACCGGTGCGGGATCTGATCTCCGGGCGCGAGCTGGGCGTACCGGAGACCTTGGCCGGCGATGTCATCATCAGTCAAGTGCAGCCTAATTTCGCCGTCGGCGCGGTGCAGTCGCAGGGCAAGGTGAGCGAAGGGGACTACGTGCGCTTCATGCCGCGGCGTTGACGCGGACCCGGCGCGTGTCGCGCCGGCTTGTCATGACATCGGGCTGGCCGTAGACTGCCGCGCATGCCGAGATCTCCCTTTACTCCCCGTCCCGTTCCTGCCTCCACTGTCGATCTGCTGCGCCGCGCCCTGCTCAAAGCCGGGCTGTTGAGTGCGGCGGCACCGCTATGCCAGCCGCTGCTCTCCTGGGGGGCGACAGCCACCGGTGAAGTGGTCAACGATATCACCGGCATGAATCCGGTGGCTGTGACGCAAGTGGCGACGCCGCGCAGCAATGCAGACATTCAGCAAGCGCTGCGGCAGTGGCCCGGCCCGGTGTCGATAGGCGGTGGCCGCTTCAGCATGGGCGGGCAGATAGCCAGTCCGGGTAGTTTGCATCTGGACATGCGACGCTTCAATCGCCTACTCAGCCTGGAGCCGCGCTTGCGCTTGGCGCGGGTTCAGGCCGGCATGAGCTGGCGTGAGCTGCAGCAATGGATAGACCCGCATGGGTTGGCTGTGAAAATCATGCAGAGCTATGCCAACTTCAGCATTGGCGGTTCATTGTCGGTGAACGCCCACGGCCGTTACGTCGGCCTGGGGCCGCTGGTGAACGCGGTGCGCTCCATCGTGATCGCGTTGGCCGACGGCAGTTTGCTGTCGGCCAGCCGCCAACAGCGGCCGGAGGTGTTTTTTGCGGCGATAGGCGCTTATGGCGCGCTAGGCGTGATCTGCGAAGTAGAGCTGGAACTGACGGACAACCAGCGGTTGGAGCGGCAGGTCAATCGCATGAGTCTGGATGACTACCGCGATTTCTTCTTCAAGCATGTTCGCGCTGACAGCCGTGCGGTGATGCACAACGCCGATCTGGCGCCGCCTTATTTCCAGATGGCGACCGCAGTGACTTGGCGCGTGAGTGATAAATCGCTGACGGATAGCCGCCGGCTAACGCCTCAAGGACAGCGCTATTGGCTGCAAGAGGGCGCGATCCGTGCCTGGGCAGAATTGCCTGGCGGGCCAGTCTTGCGCAAGAAGATCGCGGATCCGTTGCGCTTCGCCCGCGCCGCCGTGCTCTGGCGCAACAGGGAGGCCAGCCTGGATGTGGCCTCGCTGGGCCGCATCGCGGATGCTGAGCACAGCTTCGTGTTGCAGGAGTACTTTGTCCCGGTGGCTAAGTTGGAGCATTTTGTCGCCGCGATGGCGACGATTCTGGAAACGCACAAGGTGGCCGCACTCAATGTGTCGATTCGGCATTCACCGGCGGACGCTGGCACCGTATTGGCCTGGGCGCGGCAGGAGGTGTTCTCGCTGGTGCTGTATTACCGACAAGGCAAGGACGAAGCCGCGCGGCGCCAAGTGGGGCAATGGACCCGCCAATTGATAGACGCCGCGCTGGCTCAGGGCGGCAGCTATTACCTGCCTTATCAGCTGCATGCCAGCCGCGAGCAATTCCACCAGGCCTATCCCGACGCCGGAAAGTTGTTGGCACTGAAGCGGGTATTGGATCCGGCCAGCCGTTTCCGCAATCAGCTGTGGAATCAATATCTGATGGTCTAATCGCCGGTTTAAAGCCTGCTGCGCTTGAACAAGTTCATGACGGGTTGGCTTCGCCTCAAGCGGGCAGGAAGGCGGTGGCCTCGATTTCGAACAGCATGCCGTCCAAGGCCAGCCGCGGCACCGGGATCAGGGTGCAGGTCGGCGTTGGCAGCGCGCCCCAGGCGGCGCTTAACAGCGCGCCGAAGGCGTGCAGCCGCGCCTCGCTGTGATCGACGATCAATACCGTCAGCTTGGCGACGTGGGCGAGATCGGCGCCGCCGGCGGCCAACGCGGTGCGCAGATTGGCCAAGGCTTGGCGCACTTGCGCCTCGAAGCCGTCTGCCAGCTCGCCGGCGGCGTTTTCGCCGCCCTGGCCGGCCACCAGCAACATGCGGCTGCCGGGGTTGACGATGGCCAGATGGGAATAGCCGTTGGGCGCCGGGTCGTAGAGGCCGGCGGGATTGCTCAGGCTGAAGGGGATTGCGTTGCTCATCGGTTTTCTCCTGCTGGTTTGCCGGGCGGCGCAGCGCCGCCCTGGGGTTAGCGGGTTTGCGCGGCGACGGCGGCGGGGGCTTGCATCGCCTCGGCGTAGCCCTGCGGCGCAAAGCGGCGGGTCAGCACCAGCAGGCCGGCGATCAACAGCGCCAGGCACAGCCAGGCCAGGTTGAAGCTGGAGGTGGCATCGCGGATCCAACCTGCGGCGAACGGCGCCACCGCGGCGATCAGATAGCCGATCCCCTGCACGAAAGCCGACAGCTGGCCGGCGTTGCGCGCGTCTTCATAGTGGTGCAGCGTCAGGATCATGGTCAGCGGGAACAGGCCGCCCACGCCCAGGCCCAGCAGCGCCACCCACAGCAACAGCAGGCCGCCGTGCGGCGCTAGCACCATGCCCAGCAGGCCGGCCAGCACCGCCAGCAGCACCAGAGTCAGCCAGCCGCGCATGTCATGGCTGCGCGCCGACAGCAGCGGAATGGTCAAGCCTGACACCACTTCCATGCCGGTCATGAAGCTGAGCATCAGGCCGCCTTGCTGCTGGCTCCATCCCAATTGCACGAATAAGGCGGGCAACCACGCCAGCGAGCTGGCGTACACGGCGGTGCCGATGCCGAAATAGAAGGCCAGCAGCCAGGCGCGCGGAATCTGGCTGAATTGCGGCGCTCGGGCGGCGGAGCCGCCGCCGGGAATGCCGCGCGGCGCGCTCAGCAGCCAGCAGGGCAGCGCCAGCACGGCCAGCGCGGCCCAGGCGGCCAGCCCGTTCCGCCAGTGCGCGCTATGCGTGGCCAGCCACGGCGCGCCAGCGGCGGCCAGCGAGGCGCCGCCCATGATGGCGGTGATGTAGAAGCCCATCAACGCGGAGACCTTATGCGGGAAATGCTGCTTGATGAAACCGGGAATCAAAGCCTGGGCCAGCGCGATGCCGATGCCGGCCATCAAGGCGGTGGCCAACAACGCGCCGAAGCTGGCGGGCAGCCAGCGCAGCGCGCTGGACAAGAGGATGAGCAGCAGGGCGATGACCACCCCCTGGCGCGCGCCGGCGCGGCGTTCCAGCCAACTCCCCAAAAAGGCGCCGGCGCCCATGGTGGCCACCGGCAGCGTAGTGAGCAGGGAGGCATCGCTGAAGCTCATGCCGGTGGCGTGGCGCAACTGATCCAGCAGCGGACCGATGGCGGCGAGGGCGGGGCGCAGGTTGAGGCCCACCAGGATGATGGACAGCGCCAGCCATAGCGGGCGCTGAACGGGAGTGTCTTGCTTCATGAGGTTTTTCTTTCGGTGGGGGCGAGGCTAGGCATGAGCTTGGGCTCGGCTTGTGCTTCTCCTGGAAAACTTTGCAGCCATTGGCTCAGCAGCGCGGCCAGTTGCTCGCGTTGCGGCTCGGCCAGCGCGGACAGCGCGGCTTCCTGGGTGGCGATGTGGGCGCTCATCGCCTGCTCTATCAGTTCCAGCCCGGCCGGACTCAATCGGATCAGCATGCCGCGTCGGTCGTTGGGGTCGGGAAGGCGCTCCACCCAGCCGGCGTTTTCCAGCCGGTCCAGCCGCTTGCTGATCGCGCCTGAGGTCAGCAACAGCGTGGTGTACAGCATGGTGGGGGAGAGCTGATAGGGCGCGCCGGCGCGGCGCAGCGTGGCCAGCACGTCGAATTCGCCGTCCTTGAGCCCGAAGCGGGCGAAGTTGTCGGCCAGCGCCCGTTCGACATGAGTGACCAGCCGCGCCAGCCGGCCAATGATGCCTATGCTGGCGCTATCGAGGTCGGGGCGCTCGCGTCGCCACTGGGAAATAATGGTGTCGATTTTGTCCATGGCGGCGATTATGTCATGGATATGTATTCCTGGGAAGATATTTCACATCAAGTAACTTTATATGAAATTATATGGATGCATGAAGCGTCGTTGTCATCCTCCGTTTCAGCTGTCCGGGTGCAGCCAGGCGGATTTGAAATCGAACCATCCCAGGCTGTTGAGGCGCACGCCCTGCATCTGGGCCGGGCCCTGCAGGCGCAGCCAGTTGTGAAACAGCGGCAGCATCCAGCGTTGTTGGACCACGGCGGCGGACAGGTCCTGAGCGTGAAACAGGCCCTGGCGCCAGCCTTGGCGCCATTGCGTTAGCGGTAGCGCCGGCTCCAGACAACGGCGCAGCAGCGGAGTGCCCAGCACCCAGGCGGCCACAGAGTATTCCGGCCGGGTGGCGAAGTTGACCGAACCCAGCCATAAGTCGGCCTCGGCCTGCCCCTGTTCCCAGTCGGCGTAAGGCAGCGCGCGGCACTCCAACGCCACGCCGTGGCTCAGAAGACAGCGAGCCATCGCGGCAGCGATCAATTGATACTCCGGATGCTGTTCGTAATAGGCCAGCCGCAGCATGCTCAGCCCCGCCGGCGGCTGCAGGTTCAGGGGGGGCTGGGCGTGGTGCCAGTTGGGAAGCAAGCCCGCGGCCGGGGCCCAGTACTGGCGCACCGCCGGCGCGGTTTCGTGCATGACGGCCAACGGGGTCAGCGTTTGGGCCAGCCAGTCGCGTAGCGCCGTATCGCGCATGAGGGGCGAGCGGCTGTCGGCAAGCAAGAAATACACGCCGGACTCCAGCGCCATCTCGGTTTGCACGCTGGGCTCGCGCGGGTTGATACGCACTTCCAGGCCGCAGACTTGGCCGTCGCCGTGCTCCAACTGCTCGCCCAGCTCCGGCATCATCCAGATATCCACTTGGTCCAGCAGCGCGCGGTAGCCGAAGTAGTCGTCGAAGGCTTGCAGGCATAGCTGGTGGCGGGTATTGGCGGCCACGCGATAGGGGCCGGTGCCCACCGGGCGGGAGGCGAAGTCGGCGCGCGAGGCGTGGTCGGCGGGCAAGATCAGAGCGGCGCTGTCGGCCAGCAGCCAGGGCAGCCACTGGTCGGGCTCGCTCAATTCCAGCGCCAGGCTGCGCGGCGACAGCGGCCGCACCGCGGCCAGGTGGGAAAACAGCGGCTGCGCGCGCAGCCGCAGCAGCGAGGCCTGGACATCGGCGACGCCGAGTTCGACGCCGTCATGCCAGCGTACCGCCGGGCGCAGGTGAAAATGCCATTCCAGCGGACTGTGCTGGTTCCAGTGATGGGCGAGATCGCCTTCCACTTCCCCTTTTTCCTCGTTTATCCGGGTTAGGCCGTTGAAAATCTGCCCAACCAGATGGCGTTCCGAGCGGCGCAGCGGCGTGCCGGGGTAGAGATTGGGCAACGGCCGGTAGTAGGGCACGCCCAGGACCTGGCGGTCCTGGCTCCAGCGTTTGCCCAGCCGCGCCAGCAGCAAGGGCGCCAGTTCGTCGCGGTCGTCGCCCAGCAGGTCCACCGCCTGTTCCACCTTGCCTTGCTCCAGCAGTTGCGCGGCGCGTTCCCGTTGCAGCTGCTCCGGAGCTTGCAGAAAGCTCAGCCGCGAGCGCATGCCTCGGCCGGCCCGCGCTTGCCATGCTATCCAGCCTTGAGCCTGCATCTGTTGCAGCAGGCTGCGCATGTGTCGGCGGGTGCAGAACAGCAGATCCGCCAGCTGCTGCAGCGAGACGGCCTCGGTCTGGCCGGCGAAATGGCGGTGGAGTTTTTGGTATTGCTGGGCGAGCCGCGCGGACATAAGAGGAAGTTTCCTGATTCAAAGTCAGCAATTTTTATTGCCTCATATTGCGCCGACAATACTCGCATCCACAGCGGGAGTCCACAGCGATGAAAACCGAACAGATCTTATTGTTTTATCGACGCTTTCTCGACGGCAAAAAGCCGGTGCTCGGCCTGACGCCGCAAGCGGCGCTGGCCAGCTTGAACGAGCTGATGCAATGGCAACTGCCGACGGAAGACGGCGCAGAAAAAAAGCCGGGCGAACCCGGCTTGGAAGGTACTGAGGAGAACGAGGGAGTTCAGCGTAAGTAAGGCAGGTAGGGCGCCTCATCGCGGATGGCGTAGGTCTTGCCGGCCAGGGTCACGCTGAAGTTGCGCGGACCGGAGATCGGCAGATAGTAGACCACGGCCAGGCTGACGCTCTGACCCGGGGCCAGCGTTTGCCACGACGGCAGCTTGACCGAGACTCGATGAGCGTCGCCCTTCAGGCCGCCGATATTGTTGCCGCTGTGTCCGACGCTGATCACCTTGAGCCCAAAGCCGGACTGGTCAGCGAAATTGGACGGCGCCGAGGTGGGCACGTCGAACTGGAACTCAGTGCCGCCAGGCAGGCTGCTGCCGGAGCGGTTGGTGATGGTCAGCTTGGGGTTGATCGGATAATTGCTGTCGCCCAGCGCGAAACCGTCAAGCGAGAAGCCCACGTCGATCGCCACGGTGGCTGTAGGCGCGGCGGCGGCGGGTTTGACGCTGACGGCGGCCGGTTTGCTGAAGGCGTTGTACAGCAGGCTGGTCAGCGTGGTGCCGATGAAGTACTCGCCCTTGCCGCCGTTGCGGTCCTGTTTCCAGTCGTAGTCGCCGGCCAGTTCCCAGAACATCACGCCGCCGACGTTGTTGGCGTCGACCCAGGCGGCTTTCTTGGCGATGGATTGTTCATCCTCGGTGGACAGGAATACCTTCTTGCCGGCGTTCCATAGCCACGGCGCGCTCAGAGTGTCGTTGTAGAAGCGCTGGTAGCTGCCGTTGAGCTGGTTTTCCGGCTTGCTCGGGTCCAGATAGGCGGACAGATAGCTGCCGGCCTGGTTTTTCTCCAGGTTTTTGGCGTGCCACATCGGGTTGGAGCCAGCGCCCACTTCACGGCCTTGTTCGTCCAGGTCGTGCCACAGATTGTCTATGCCCACTGCGCCGTCGCCGCAGGTTTTCAGCCCGGTCGGGCAGTTGCCGCCCACTGAAGTGCCCCACAGTCCATTGCTGCCGCCGTTGACGTTTTTCCAGCCGCGGGTGTAGTAGGGCACGCCGATATTGACGCGCGCCGCCGGCAGGCCGCCGCGGTAGTAGTGGTAGGACCAGTCGGTGTTCAGGTAGCCGATGCCGCCGTATTGCGCGGTGGTGTACACGCTCCAGCGTGCCAGTTCGGCATCCTTGCCATCATCGTAGAGCGCGGCGTTGGGGCCGACGAACTCGTTCCAGGCGCCGTGCAGGTCATAGGACATCACGTTGACGAAGTCGAAGTTGCGCAGGCTTTGGAAGGCTTCCATGCCGCGCAGCAGATAGCCGGATGCCGGTACCGCGGCCGTGAGCTGGTAGTAGCGGCCATCCTGGGCGGCGGCGCGGTCCAGCCGTTCGCGCAGCGTTCGCGTCAGCGCGTTGAATCCTTTGTTCAGCGAGCCGCGGCGGGCGTTGGCCACGCTCCAGTCCAGCGGGTTGCCGGCGTCGTTCATCGAGGTTGGGTATTCGAAGTCGATGTCCACGCCGTCGAAGCCGTATTTGCGCAGGAAGGCAACGGCGGAGTCGGCGAAGGCGTCGATGCCGGATTGGTTGACGCTGCCGTCGGCGTTGATGGTCATGCTGTAGAAGCCGCCGCTGTTGACCCGTTTGCCGTCCGCGCCGAAGTAGCCGCCGGTTTCGGCCCAGCCGCCCACCGAAACCAGGGTTTTGACGCCCGGATATTTGCGCTTGTACTGGGTCAGCAGGTTGAAGTGGCCCTTATAGGGCAGGCTGGCGTCCATCTCAGCGCCGGGCACGCCCGGCCAACTCATGTCGGTGGCCGGGTTGCCGGGATTGTTCTCGCCGACCGACAGGCGGTTGTTGCCGTCCACGTGGGCGAAGGCGTAGTTGATGTGGGTGAGCTTGCTCCAGGGGATGTCGCTGGCGAGATAGGCGGGCTGGCCGTTCTTGCCGGTGCGCCAGCTGGTGAAGTAGCCGATCAGACGCTTGCGGCTGCCGTTGGCCAGTTGTTCGGCGCCCCCTTTTTGGTACACCGCGCAATACGGCACGTCCACGCCGTCGGTGCGCGCCAGGCCTTCCGGCCGGCACAGCGCGTTGCCGGTGGGCGGCGGCACTTGCACCAGCGGCGGTTCGGTCGGGTTTCCGCCTCCGCCGTCGCACTGGCCTATCAGCTTCCACGGGCTGGCGTCGCCGGCTGCGGGCGTGTTGCCCTGAGTCCACCATTTGGCCTCCCAGGTCTGGCCCTGGTAGCTGACGCGCTGGCCGCCGGTGTAGATCGATCCGGAGCTCCAGGCTGGGTCCGCGCAGCTGGCGGCCGCGGTTCTGATCAGGCTGTCGCGCGCGGCGGAGGCCGGCGCTTTGGCGGCGGTGGGGGCGTGCTGGGCGGCCAGCAGCGCGGCGCCGGCCACGGCGGTGCCGGCCAGGCCGGTTTTCAGCAGCAGTAAGGCTTTGCTCACAGTCCATCTCCTTCTTGGAAAAAGGCGGGGGCGAAAGGCCGGCGGGAAGCGCCGACTTGTATTTAAGTTGTATTAAAGTTGTATGTAAGTGGTATTGGGTCTAAGCATGTGCATGGAGGGACTAAGCACACACCTGTTCTTTTTTTCAGGTGTATTTACGCGGCTGTTTGCTAGTGCCAGAGCGGGAGCGAATTTCCCAACCGGCCAAAGCCCGGCTGGGCGGCGCTTACGCTGTTTGGGGGCTTGGGAGAGAGGAGGCGCGGCGGGCGGAATGCTGCAATGCGGCACCTTGGCCGTGAATAGTAGCGAGGCGAGCGAACTGTCGTTTTTTCGCGGCAGGAATTGTCGAAACAGGTTTAGTCGAAATTCAGTTGACTGCCGGCGGCGATGGGATGCTGGCGCGTCAGCGCATGACGGGCGTAGCCGGTGCAGTGGCAGGCGAACAAGCGGTCCGGCGCCAATTGCTGAAAGTAGCGGCGGGTCTGCCAGACGCGCCATGGGTTGGCACTGCGCAGGTGGAAGCCGCCTATCACCGCGTGGACGCGGGGTTCGGCGCACACTTCGCGCGCGTAGTCGACGATGTGGCGGATGCCGGAATGAGCGCAGCCGCTGAAGATGATCAGACCTTGCTTTCCGCGATAGGCCAGTGCCGAATCATCGGCCACCGGGTCCGGCCGGTGGCCGCGCGCGTCGATTAGCCGGCCCAGGGTGCCGCGCCCTTCGGCGTGGCGCAGCCGCGGAATCTGACCGAGGAAGACATAGCGGTCGGCGAAGGCGTGAGGCTGGGCGTGCAGTTGCAGCTCGAAGCTGGTTTCCAGTTCGGCGGCGGCAAGCGGCGCGCCCAGCTTGCGCAGCGTGATTGGCCCCAGCCGCGCTTCGCGCGCTCGGAAGGCCTCGGGGTGGGCCAGCAGCGGGAGCGGCGGCGCCGCGCGTTCGCGCAGCAGCCGGCTTAGCGCCGGCAGGCCGCCGCTATGGTCGTAATGGCCGTGGGAGAGCACTACCCGGCTCAGCGTGGCGAGATCGACGCCCAGTTGGCTGGCGTTGTACAGCAGCGCGTCGCTGCGGCCGGTATCGAACAGGATGCGCTCTTCGCCGTCCTCGATCAGCAGCGCCAGGCCGGGTTCGGCGATCAGGTCCGGCCGCAGGCTGTGGTTTTCCGCCAGAACGGTGACGCGCATCGTTTATTGGCCGCGCATGAACAGTTTGTCCAGCTCGCGCATGGACAGCCGGGTCCAGGTGGGGCGGCCGTGGTTGCACTGGCCGGAGCGTTCAGTGGCTTCCATGTCGCGCAGCAGCGCGTTCATCTCCGGCAGCGTCAGCTGTCGGTTGGCGCGCACCGCGCCGTGGCAGGCCATGGTGGCCAAGAGTTCGTTGCGGCGCTCGGTCAGCACCTGGCTGAGGCCGAATTCGCGCACGTCCTTCAGCACCGCGCGAGCCAGATCCACCGGGTTGCCGTCCTTCAGCCACACCGGCACGCCGCGCACGGCGATCTGGGTGGGAGACAGCGGCGCCAGTTCGATGCCCAGCCGCTTCATTTCCTCGCCGTGTTCGTGGGCGGTCGCCACTTCCATGCGATCGGCGGCGAAGGATACCGGCAGCAGCAAGGGCTGCATTGGAATGGTGTCGGCTTCCAGCGCGGTTTTTAGTTGTTCGTAGACGATGCGCTCGTGGGCGGCGTGCATATCCACCAGAATCAGCCCGTCTTCGCACTGGCTGAGGATGTAGACGCCGTGTAGCTGCGCCAGCGCGAAGCCCAACGGCGGAATGCCGTCCGCGCTTTGCGGCAGCGCGGCCACGCGCTGCGGCGGCAGGCTGTATTCCACGGGCGCCGGCGCGGCGGTCTGGGCGCGCTCTTCCTCGCGAAGACCGCCGAACAGCTTGTCGTAGATGCCGGTGGCCTCCCTGGCCACGTGCAGCGGCATCGCTTGCTGCTGGTAGCGGAAGCCGGTTTGGGGCGAGGAGCCGCCGGAAGGCGGTGCGGCGGGGCGGCTGAATGATTTGTCGAACAGCGGCGCGGACTCGCCCTGGGTCAGCGCGGGAGCGGCCGCCGCTTCGTTATCCGCGTTGGCGATCTGAACGGTAGGCGCGGCGCCGGCGGTGGTGCTGGCCAAGGCCTTGTGCACGCTGTGGAACAGGAATTGGTGGATGGCCTGCGATTCGCGGAAGCGCACCTCGATTTTGGTCGGGTGCACGTTGACGTCGACGCCGGACGGCTCCATGGTCAGGAATAGCGCGTAAGCGGGGTGGCGCTCGTGGTGCAGCACGTCGCGATAGGCCTGACGCAGCGCGTGCAGCGCGGTCTTGTCGCGGACGAAACGGCCGTTGACGTAGAAGTACTGGGCGTCGCGGCTGGCCTTGGAATAAGTGGGAGAGGCGACGAAGCCGCTGAGCGTCAACGGACCGGCGGCGGTGTCGATCTCGATGGCGGCGGCGACGAAGTCCTTGCCCAGCATCGCGGCCACGCGTTCGGCCAGGCTTTGCGCCGGCAGGCGCCAGATGACCTTGCCGTTGTGACGCAACATGAATTCAACGTGCGGATGCGCCAGTGCGATGCGTTCGAAAACGGCTTCGCAATGCGCGTATTCGGTATTCTCGCTTTTCAGGAATTTGCGCCGGGCCGGAGTGTTGAAATAGATATCCACCACTTCCACGCTGGTGCCGGGCGAGTGGGCCGCAGGCTCCACCGGGTGCAGCGCGCCGTCGATGGCGATGACTTGATGAGCGTGTTCCGCGTCCGGCGGCCGGCTGACCAGGGTCAGCCGCGACACCGAGGCGATGCTGGCGAGACCCTCTCCGCGAAAACCCAGCGTGGAGACGTTTTCCAGATCGTCCAGCGAGGCGATCTTGCTGGTGGCGTGGCGGTCCAGCGCCAGCGCCAAGTCTTCCGCCGCGATGCCGCTGCCGTTGTCTGTGACGCGCAGCAGCTTGATGCCGCCCTGGGCCAGGTCCACTGTGATCTTGGAGGCGCCCGCGTCCAGGCTGTTTTCTAGTATTTCCTTGAGCGCGGAAGCGGGGCGTTCCACCACTTCGCCGGCGGCGATTTGGTTGACGAGGTGGTCGGGCAGGCGTTGGATGCGTTTCATGAGCGGCATGTGGGCGTGATGTCAAAGCAAAAGGCCGCGAGAAGAGCCTGTTCAGTGTCTGCTGCGCGTTGGCGATACGGCGTTGAAATCGTCTTCAGAATACTCATGTACCGTCTGTACACTCCGCTTCTTCAGCCGTTTTCACCTTGTCTCGCGAGGCTTTGAACAGGTCTTGGGCGGCCTTGTCGATTCTACTACGGATCAGCCGCGGGCGGCCGCGCGCTTGTGGCGCCAGATTTCAATCAGCCCCGGCAGGAAGGAAACCAGGATGATGCCGAAGATCAGTAATTCCAGGTTTTTGCGAACAAAGGGCAGGTTGCCGAAGAAATAGCCGGCGTAAGTGAAGCCAACCACCCAGGCGATGGCGCCCACCACGTTGTAGCGCAGGAACTGCGGGTAGTGCATCTTGCCGATCCCGGCGACGAAGGGCGCGAAGGTGCGCACGATGGGCACGAAGCGGGCGAAGATGATGGTCTTGCCGCCGTGGCGCTCGTAGAAGGCGTGGGTTCGGTCCAGATATTGCGGCTTCAGGATGCGCGGGAATTTATCGAACAGCTTCATGCCGACATTGCGGCCGATGGCGTAATTGGTTGCGTCGCCAAGGATGGCGGCGACAATCAGGAGCAGCACCAGCAAGTGCGGGTTCATCTGGCCCATGGCGGCCAGCGCGCCGGCGACGAACAGCAGGGAGTCGCCGGGCAGGAAGGGGGTGACCACCAGCCCGGTTTCGCAGAACACGATCAGGAACAGAATGGCGTAGATCCAGAGGCCGTAGGCGGCCACCAGCTGGGTCAGATGAGTGTCGATGTGCAGGATGAAGTCGATCAGAAAAGTGATGGCTTCCATGATGTCGTTGCGCTCGGTAAGGGTGCTGCTCGGGTTAAATGTAAAACTGGCCGGACAAGCCGGCCAGCGTTTGGAGAAGTGATCAGACGACCGCTTCTTCTTTTGGTTTCACCGGCTTGATCATGTGCTCGCGTTTCACGCCCAGCCACAGGGCGATCGGGCTGGCCACCAGCACCGACGAGTAAATGCCGAACACGATGCCGATGGTCAGCGCCATGGCGAAGCCGTGCAGCGCCGGGCCGCCGAACAGCAGCATGGACACCACCATCATCTCGGTGGAGAAGTGGGTGATGATGGTGCGGCTCATCGTGGCGGTGATGGCGTTGTCGATGACCTCGGCCACGCTATGGCCCTTCATGCCCGGTTTGCGGAAGTTCTCGCGAATCCGGTCGAACACCACCACCGATTCGTTGACCGAGTAACCCAGCACCGCCAGGATGCCGGCCAGCACGGTCAGCGAAAACTCCCAGCGGAAGAAGGCGAAGCAACCCAGGATGATCACCACGTCGTGCATGTTGGCGATGATGGCCGCGATGGCGAAGCGCCACTCAAAGCGAATGGCCAGGTAGATCATGATGCCCACGCACACCAGGATGGTGGCGGTCAGGCCATGAGTCACCAGTTCCTCGCCCACGCTGGGGCCCACGAAGTCCACTTTGCGCAGCTGCACGGCGCTGTCGCTGGCCTTGAGCATGCCCATCACTTTTTCAGACAGCTGGGCGGAAGTGACGCCCGGCTTGTTGGGCAGGCGTATCATCACATCCCGGCTGCTGCCCAGGCTCTGCACTGTGGATTCGCCCAGCTTCAGCTCGTCCACTTTGTCGCGGATGGCGCCCAGGTCGGCGGACTGCTGGTACTGCACTTCCAGCACGGTGCCGCCGGTGAACTCCACGCTGTAGTTCAGGCCGCGGGTGGCCAGAAAGAACACGGCCAGGATGAAGGTCACCAGCGAAATGGTCGTGGTGAGCCGGCCGTAGCTCATGAACGGGATGTCCCGTTTGATGCGGAAAAGCTCCATGTCCGGTCCTTATCCTTTGTTTTCCGGTTTCCACACCTGGCCGATGGCCAGCGTGGTGAGTTTGCGGCGGCGGCCGTACCACAGGTTGACCAAGCCGCGGGAAACGACTACCGCGGAGAACATCGAGGTCAGGATGCCCAGGCTGTGCACCACGGCAAAACCACGCACCGCGCCGGAGCCGAAGATCAGCAGCGCAAGGCCGGCGATCAAGGTGGTGACGTTGGAGTCCAGAATGGTGTGCCAAGCGTGGGTGTAGCCGGCCTGGATCGCCGAGTGCGGCGGCACGCCGTTGCGCAGTTCCTCGCGGATGCGCTCGTTGATCAACACGTTGGCGTCGATGGCCATGCCCAGCGCCAGCGCGATGGCGGCGATGCCGGGCAGGGTCAGCGTGGCCTGAATCATCGACAACAGCGCCAGCAGCAGGAAGACGTTGATCGCCAGGGACAGCGCGGAGAACACGCCGAACATGCCGTAGTACAGGATCATGAAGGTGGCGATGGCGGCAAAGCCCCACAGCGTGGCGTGGAAGCCCTTCTCAATGTTTTCCTGACCCAGGCTCGGGCCGACGGTGCGCTCTTCGACGATGTTCATCGGCGCGGCCAGCGAACCGGCGCGCAAGAGCAGCGCGGTGTCGTTGGCTTCGGCCGGGTTCATGCTGCCGGAGATCTGTACGCGGCCGCCGCCGATTTCGGAGCGGATCACCGGCGCGGTGACCACTTCGGCGCGGCCTTTTTCCACCAGCACCATCGCCATGCGCTTGCCGATGTTCTCAGCGGTTACCTGACGGAAGATGGAGGCGCCGGCGGAGTCCAGATTGATGTGGACGGCGGGCGCGCCGTTTTCGTCGAAGCCGGCCTGGGCGTCGTTGATATTGTCGCCGGTCAGCTCAACGTCCTTGCGCACCAGGATTTTCTGCACGCCGCGCGAGGAGGCTTCGTCCAGCAGCTCGTAGCCCGCGGGCACGTTGCCGGCCATGGCGTCGGCCATCTTGCTCGGGTCATCCTCCACCATGCGCACTTCCAGGGTGGCGGTGCGGCCGATGATGTCCTTGGCGCGAGCGGTGTCCTGAATACCAGGCAACTGCACGACGATGCGGTTCGGGCCGTTTTGCTGAATGATGGGCTCGGAAGTGCCCAGTTCGTTGACGCGGTTATGCAGCGTGGTGATGTTCTGTTTGACCGCGTCGCCTTGGATCTTGGTGATCTCCTCCGGCTTCAGGGTCAGCGTCAGCCGGTAGTTGCTGTCGTCGCTCTTGACGGTGAGCGAGGGCAGGCTGCGGTAGACCACGTCCTGCGTGGACTTCAGCGTGTCGGCGTCGCGCAGTTGCACTTCCAGCGTGTTGCCGTTGCGTTTGATCGCGCCGTAGCGGACTTTCTTGTTCTTCAGCTCGCGGCGCAGGTCGCCGGCGTAGCGTTCCATCGTCTTGTCGATGGCGGCCTTCATGTCCACTTCCAGCAGGAAGTGCACGCCGCCGCGCAGGTCGAGGCCGAGGAACATCGGATGCGCCTTCAGGCTGGTCAGCCAGGCGGGGGAGGCGGACAGGAGGTTCAGCGCGATGATGTAATTGTCGCCCAGCGCGTGCTGGATGGCGTCGCGCGCCTTCAACTGGGTGTCGGCGTCCTTGAAGCGGACTCGCAGGCTGGCGCCGTCAAGGAACAGGCCGTCGGGAGAGATGTTCTGCGCCTTCAGCGCCTCTTCCACGCGCGTCATCACGGCGGTGTCCACCGGAATGGATTGGCGCGAGCTGGAGACCTGGACCGCGGGAGTCTCGCCGTAGAAATTGGGCAGCGTGTAGATCGCGGAAAGGATCAGGGCCACCGCAATGACGAGGTATTTCCAAAGAGGGTAGCGGTTCATGTTTTAGTTCGGGAAAAGAAAATGAACCGGCCACCGGCAGCGCGCTGCGGTGGCCGTCGGCTGAATCCTTAAAGCGACTTCAGCGTGCCTTTTTCCAGCTTGGCGGAAACCGAGCCGCGCTGAACGGTAATTTCCACGCCGTTGGCGATTTCCAGGGTCAGGAATTGTTCACCGATCTTGGCTACGCGGCCAACGATGCCGCCTTGGGTGGCGACTTCATCGCCCTTCTGAATTTCCGACAGCATCTTCTGATGCTCTTTCATGCGCTTCTGCTGAGGGCGAACCATCAGGAACCAGAACAGCACGAAGATGGCGATCATCGGCAGGAAACCCATCAGATCGAAACCTCCTACTGCGGCGCCGGTGTTGGCGAAGGCGGGGCTGATAAAGGACATCAAACTACTCCCTTAGATATATTTGTTATGGCTGGTCAAAATAAACGGACCATTGTAGCCATGCTGGTCCGCTTTTTCCAATGCTTGCAACGGTCAGGCCTGTGACAGACCGAGACAGCGAGTGGTTCCTTAGTTGACGCCGCGGGCGCGCTTGGCGGCGAACTCCAGGCGGAAGTCCTCGAAACGGTCTTCCTCGATGGCGCGGCGCATCTGGCGCATCAATTCCTGGTAATAGTGCAGGTTGTGGATGGTGTTGAGGCGGGCGCCCAGAATTTCGCCGACGCGGTGCAGGTGGTGCAGGTAGGCGCGGCTGAAGTTGCGGCAGGCGTAGCACTCGCACTCTTCATCCAGCGGGCGCTTGTCGTCCTTGTAGCGCGCGTTCTTGATTTTGACATCGCCCCACTGGGTAAAGATCCAGCCGTTTCGCGCGTTGCGGGTTGGCATTACGCAATCGAACATGTCCACGCCGTTGGCCACGCCGTGCACCAGGTCCTCCGGCGTGCCAACGCCCATCAGGTAATGGGGCTTTTCCGCGGGCAGCATGTCCTTCAGCTCGGTCAGCATCCGGTACATTTCCGGTTTGGGCTCGCCCACCGACAGGCCGCCGATGGCGATGCCGTCGAAGCCCACCTGCATCAGGCCTTCCAGCGACTCCTGGCGCAAATCGGTATATAGGTTCCCCTGAACGATGCCGAACAGCGCGTTGGGGTTTTTCAGATCGTCGAAGGCGCGGCGGGAGCGCTCGGCCCAGCGCAAGCTCATCTGCAGAGACTTCTGCGCGGTGGCGTGGTCCACCTGGCCCGGCGTGCATTCGTCCAGCTGCATTACGATGTCTGAGTTGAGCACGGTTTGAATCTTCATCGAGATTTCCGGGCTCAGAAACAGCTTGTCGCCATTGATCGGGCTTTGGAAAGTGCAGCCTTCCTCGGTCAGCTTGCGCATATCGGACAGGCTGAATACCTGAAAGCCGCCGGAGTCGGTGAGGATGGGCTTGTCCCAGCCGATGAATTCGTGCAGGCCGCCGAACTGTTCGACGATCTCCAGACCCGGGCGCAGCCATAGGTGGAAGGTGTTGCCCAGGATGATCTGGGCGCCGATGTCGTTCAACTCGACCGGGCTCATCGCCTTGACCGAGCCGTAAGTGCCCACCGGCTGGAACACCGGCGTCTCCACGGTGCCGTGGTTTAGCTCCAGCGTGCCGCGCCGCGCGCCGCCGGAGGTTTTATGTACGGTAAACTTCAGCATGATTCGGGGATTGCTCTGGTATGTTTGTTTAGCAAAATCAGCCGGCTAGTATACCGTAAGCCGCGTCCGCTGGGGCTTTGTTCCCATTTTCCCCTTGAGGTCGATGAAAAAAACGCTTGCCAAGACGGGTGGGCTTGTTTAGTATTCGCAGCTCGACGACAGGCACGTAGCTCAGCTGGTTAGAGCACCGTCTTGATAAGGCGGGGGTCGTTGGTTCGAGTCCAATCGTGCCTACCAAATTCAAACGCATGGAGCGTTACAAGTGTACAACTTGCGAACTACCACAACCCGACATACTCACGCTAGCTGAGCCTTGCGGGTTGTTCCATGCAAAAAAAGTGCGGCTCAGGCCGCACTTTTTTTTTATCCTTCGCTTTCTAAAAATTTCTCTCTCGCCTTGTTGGAGTTGACATGCCAGACATTCGCTTGCCGGACGGCTCGATCCGTTCGTTCGATAAACCGGTGACGGTTCATGAAGTGGCTGCGTCCATCGGCGCCGGGTTGGCGCGCGCGGCGCTGGCCGGCCGCGTCGATGGCGTGCTGGTGGATACTTCCCACACCATCGCTCGCAACGCCGATCTGGCCATCATCACCGATAAGGATGCGGACGGTCTGTCCATTATTCGTCACTCCACCGCTCACTTGCTGGCCTATGCCGTCAAGGAACTGTTCCCGGAGGCTCAGGTCACCATCGGGCCGGAGATTGAGAACGGTTTCTACTACGACTTCGCCTACAAGCGCCCGTTTACGCCGGAAGACTTGGCCGCCATCGAAAAGAAAATGGCCGAGCTGGCGAAAAAGGACATTCCGGTGGAGCGCTACGAGCTGCCGCGCGATGAGGCCATTGCCTACTTCAAGAGCATAGGCGAGGCCTATAAGGCCGAGATCATTGAGTCCATCCCGCAAGGCGAGGTGTTGAGCCTGTATCGCGAGGGCGAATTCACCGATCTGTGTCGCGGCCCGCACGTGCCGTCCACCGGCAAGCTCAAAGTGTTCAAGCTGATGAAGGTGGCCGGCGCTTACTGGCGCGGCGACAGCAAGAATGAAATGCTGCAGCGGGTTTACGGCACCGCCTGGGCCAAGAAGGAAGACCTGGACGCCTACCTCTACATGCTGGAAGAGGCGGAAAAGCGCGATCATCGCAAACTGGGCGTGCAGTTGGACCTGTTCCACCTGCAGGACGAGGCGCCGGGCATGGTGTTCTGGCACCCCAAGGGCTGGCAGTTGTGGCAGAGCGTCGAGCAATACATGCGCGACAAGTTGAACCGCGAAGGCTATAAGGAAATCCGCACCCCGATGATGATGGACGCTCATCTGTGGGAGCGTTCCGGTCATGCCGCCAACTACCGCGAAAACATGTTCATCACGGAGTCGGAAAAGCGCGACTACGCGGTCAAGCCGATGAATTGCCCCGGCCATGTGCAAGTATTCAACAGCGGCTTGCGTTCCTATCGCGACCTGCCGCTGCGTTATGCGGAGTTCGGCTCCTGCCACCGCAACGAGCCCTCCGGCGCGCTGCACGGCATCATGCGCGTGCGTGGCTTTGTGCAGGACGACGGTCACATCTTCTGTACCGAAGATCAGATCAACCAAGAGGCCAAGGATTTCCATCGCCTGGTGATGGAAGTGTACGAGCGCTTCGGCTTTGACAAGGTGGCGATCAAGCTGGCGCTGCGTCCGGAAAAGCGCATCGGCGCCGAAGAAACCTGGGACAAGGCTGAAGAAGGCATGCGCGAAGCGCTGCGCGCCTGCGGCGTGGAGTGGGAAGAGTTGCCGGGCGAGGGGGCGTTCTACGGTCCCAAGATCGAATATCATATCAAGGACGCGCTGGGCCGCTCCTGGCAGTGCGGCACCCTGCAGTTGGACTTCATGCTGCCGGAGCGTCTGGACGCCGAATACGTGGCCGACGACAACAGCCGCAAGCGCCCGGTGATGCTGCATCGCGCTGCGCTGGGTTCGCTGGAGCGTTTCCTCGGCATCCTGATCGAAAACCATGCCGGCGCCTTCCCGTTGTGGCTGGCTCCGGTGCAAATGGTGGTGATGAATATCACCGAAGCGCAGGCCGAATACGCGGCCGATGTGGCCGCGAAACTGCGCGAACAAGGCTTCCGCGTTGATCTTGACTTGAGAAACGAGAAGATCGGCTATAAAATTCGCGAGCACAGCCTGCAAAAGTTGCCGTACCAGATTATCGTCGGCGACAAGGAGAAGGCTGGCGAGTTGGTTGCCGTACGCTCCCGCGGGGAAGACCTGGGGCAGCTTACGCTGGATGCGCTCATTGCGCGCCTCAAGGCTGAGATGCCTGAGGCCTGATTCCGGCGGCGGCAGGCATTGAGTTTAGATTAATAGGAGATTTGGCTATAGCTCAGGAACGCGAAGCACGGATCAACGGCGAGATTACCGCCCGTGAAATTCGTCTGGTAGGTAAAGAAGGTGAGCAGATTGGTGTTGTCAGTCTGCGTGAGGCAATGGCGCTGGCGGAGGAAGGTGACGTGGATTTGGTGGAAATCTCCCCAACCGCGCAGCCTCCGGTATGCAAGCTGATGGACTACGGCAAGTACAAGTACGAGCAGTCCAAGAAGCGTCACGAAGCCAAGCAGAAGCAGAAACAGGTTCAGATCAAGGAAATCAAGTTCCGTCCGGGTACCGACGACGGCGACTACAACGTCAAGTTGCGCAACTTGACCCGATTCCTGGCTGACGGCGACAAGGCCAAGGTCACCCTGCGCTTCCGCGGTCGTGAGATGGCCCACCAGAACATCGGTTTGGAATTGCTTAAGCGAGTCGAAGCCGACTTGTCTGAAATTGCGGTTGTTGAGCAGTTTCCCAAGCTCGAAGGCCGCCAGATGGTCATGATGATTGCGCCGAAGAAGAAATAATCGGTATAATCATCAAATCGACACGGCAGGGTTCGCTCTGCCGTGTTGATTTTGTAGGTCGGCAACGATCTGCCCAAAAGCGTGACACGATGGTTTTTCAAGCGTTTCCAGATCCGTCTGGCAACCACCTCGCGTCTAATCTAATCAAAATTCAGCAGGAGCAGTCCATGCCGAAAATGAAAACCAAGTCGAGCGCGAAAAAGCGTCTCAAAGTACTGGGCAATGGTGGTGTAAAGCGCTCTTACGCGTTCAAGCGTCACATCCTGACCAAGAAAACCACCAAGAACAAGCGCCAACTGCGTGGCACTACCATGGTAGATAGCACCAACATGGCCTCTGTTCGCGCAATGATGCCCTACGCTTAAGGAGACTAAGATATGCCACGCGTAAAACGCGGTGTAACCGCTCGTGCTCGTCACAAGAAAATCCTCGCACTGGCGAAAGGCTATCGCGGCCGCCGGAAGAACGTCTATCGCATCGCCAAACAGGCGGTGATGAAAGCCGGTCAGTACGCTTACCGCGACCGTCGTCAGAAAAAGCGTCAGTTCCGTCAACTGTGGATTGCTCGTATCAACGCAGCTGCTCGTGAAAACGGCCTGCCGTACAGCAAATTCATGAACGGCCTGAAAAAAGCCTCTATCGAAATCGACCGCAAGGTCCTGGCCGACCTGGCCGTGTTCGACAAGCCGGCTTTTGCACAGATCGTCGAAAAGGCGAAAGCAAGCCTCGCTGCTTAATCGCCCGGACGGATCAAAAGGGAGGCACATGCCTCCCTTTTTTTAATGCGGCCAAGCCGCGAGCATGATTCAAGATCAAGACAGTTGGCCAGACTCGCTCGGATTCTGGGGCGCGTGTGGCCAGCTTTCTTTCGCATACGGTGTGGAACACGATGAACAACGTTGACGCGATTCTCCAATCCGGCCTGACCGCGGTAGCCGCGGCGGCCGATCTCGTTGAACTGGAGCAGGTCAAGGCCCGCTATCTGGGCAAGAGCGGCGAATTGACCGAACTCCTGAAGCAGCTGGGCAAGCTGCCCGCTGAAGAGCGCAAGGCCGCCGGCGCCACCATTAACGTGGCCAAGCAGGCTTTTGAGGCCGCGCACAAACAGCGCCTTGATCAAATGAACGCCGCCAAGCTGGAGGCGCAACTGGCCGCCGAGGCGCTGGACGTGACCCTCCCAGGGCGCGGCAGCAACGGCGGCGGCTTGCATCCGGTGGCGCTGACTTTGGAGCGCATCGCCGGCCTGTTCCGCACCATGGGTTTCGAAGTGGCGGACGGTCCGGAGATCGAAACCGATTTCTATAATTTCCAAGCGCTGAACATCCCGGAAAACCATCCCGCGCGCGCGATGGCCGACACCTTCTACGTGGAAGGCGGCGACGTGCTGCGCACGCATACCAGCCCGATCCAGGCGCGCTTCATGATGAGCAATCAGCCGCCCATCAAGATCGTGGCTCCGGGCCGCGTATATCGCGTCGACTCCGACGCCACCCATTCGCCGATGTTCCACCAGATGGAAGGCTTGTGGGTGGAAGAGGGCGTGTCCTTTGCCGATCTCAAGGCGGTGGTGACCGATTTTCTACGTCGTTTCTTTGAACGCGACGACCTGCAAGTGCGCTTCCGTCCGTCCTTCTTCCCCTTCACTGAACCGTCGGCGGAAATCGATGTGCTGGGCGAGCGTGGTTGGCTGGAAGTGGGCGGTTGCGGCATGGTGCACCCCAATGTGTTGCGCAATGTCAACATCGACCCGGAGAAGTACACCGGCTTCGCCTTCGGCATCGGTCTCGACCGCTTCGCCATGTTGCGCTACGGCGTCAACGACCTGCGGCTGTTCTTCGAGAACGACCTCAACTTCCTGAGACAGTTCAACTGATCGCGTACGGAGCCGAATACTATGCAATTTTCCGAACAATGGCTGAGAAGCTGGGTTAATCCGTCGCTGAGCACCGACGAACTGTCCTACCTGCTGACCATGGCGGGTTTGGAGGTGGAGGAAGTCAACGCCGCCGCGCCGGCCTTCAGCGGGGTGGTGGTGGCTGAAGTCAAGGAAGTGGCCAAGCATGAAAACGCCGACCGCCTGCGCGTGACCAAGGTGGACGTGGGGACGGGCGAACTGGTGCAGATCGTCTGCGGCGCGCCCAATGTCGCCGTGGGCCTGAAGGTGCCTTGCGCCTTGCCCGGCGCCGCGCTGCCTGGTGATTTCAAGATCAAGCCGACCAAAATGCGCGGCGTCGAATCCAACGGCATGCTGTGTTCCGGCAAGGAGCTTGGCGTGCCGGACGAGGCCGACGGCCTGCTGGTGCTGCCGGCCGATGCGCCGACGGGACAGAGCATTCGCGACTACCTGGGCCTGGACGACCAGCTGTTCACGCTGAAAATCACCCCCAACCGAGCCGATTGTCTGTCCATTCGCGGCATCGCCCGCGAAGTGGCGGCGCTGACCGGCGCAGAACTCGCGGCGGTGGTCATTCCCTCTGTGGCGCCGGTCATCGACGACGCGCTGTCGGTGAGCATCGACGCTAAATCGGGTTGTGGTCGTTACCTGGGGCGCGTGGTCAAGGGCGTCAACGCCGCCGCCGCCACGCCGGAATGGATGCGTCGCCGTCTGGAACGCGCGGGCTTGCGTTCGATTTCCGCCGTGGTTGACATCACCAACTATGTATTGCTGGAACAAGGTCAGCCCATGCACGCCTTCGACCTGGCCAAGCTGGACGGTGGCATCGTCGTGCGCATGGCCAAGGACGGCGAAGAACTGCTGTGCTTGAACGAAAAAACCGTCAAGCTCAATCCCGATTACATGGTGATCGCGGACCAGAGCAAAGCACTGGCCATCGCCGGCATCATGGGCGGCGAGCACAGTGGTGTGACCACCGGTAGCACGGACATCTTCCTGGAAAGCGCTTTCTTTGCTCCGGAAGCGATTGCCGGCAAAGCGCGCGAGCTGGGTTTCGGTTCGGACTCCTCTTTCCGTTACGAGCGCGGCGTGGACTTCCAGCTACAGCGCGATGCGATGGAGCGCGCCACCCGCCTGGTGTTGGACATCTGCGGGGGGCAACCGGGTCCGGTGGTGGAAGCCGTGGCCGAGTTGCCGCACCGCGGCGAGGTCAAGCTGCGCGTGTCGCGTTGCGCCAAGCTGTTGGGCGTGACGCTGAGCAGCGAACAGATCGGTGAAATTCTGAGCCGGCTGGGTTTGACTCACCGCCTGGACGGCGAGGTTTTCACCGTGGAGGCGCCGTCTTTCCGCTTCGACATCGCGATTGAGGAAGATTTGATTGAGGAGGTGGCGCGGGTTTACGGCTACGACGCGATTCCTGCAGACGCGCCGCGTTCCGGCATGCGCATGCTGGCGCAGCGGGAAGAGCTGCGGCCGCGCGATCAAATCCGCCATCTGCTGGCGGCCCGCGACTATCAGGAAATCGTCAGCTACGCCTTCGTCGACGAAGCCTGGGAGCGTGATTTCGCCGCTAACGAGCAGCCGGTGCGTCTGATCAATCCGATCGCCTCGCAGATGAGCGTGATGCGCTCCACCTTGATCGGCGGCTTGGTGGATGTGTTGGTCGGCAACATCAACCGCAAGCAGCCGCGCGTGCGCGTGTTCGAAGTGGCGCGCGTATTCAAGAAATCCGCCGACTGGTTCGACCAGCCGGAAAAAGTGGCCGGCCTCGCCTGGGGGCCGCGCTTGCCCGAGCAGTGGGGGGTCAAGGCGGAGCGAGTCGACTTCTTCGATGTCAAAGCCGATGTCGAAGCCCTGCTGCATCCGCAGCAAGCCAGCTTCCGCAAGGCAGAGCACCCTGCCTTCCATCCGGGCCGCTGCGCCGAGGTGCTGGTGAATGGCCTGGCGGTGGGCGTGATTGGCGAACTGCATCCCAAGTGGGCGCAGCAATATGATTTGTCCAGCGCTCCGGTGTTGTTTGAATTGGATCTGGCCGCTGTGGAAGCTCGGCAGCCTATCAAGGCGCAACCGGTGAGCAAGTTCCAGGCGGTGCGCCGTGATCTGGCGCTGGTGGTGGACGAGGCGGTGGAAACGGAGCAATTGCTGGCCTGCTTCGCCAAGCACGGTGCCGCCATTGTCAGCGAAGTGGCTTTGTTTGACGTTTATCGCGGCAAAGGCGTGGAAGAAGGCAAGAAGAGTCTGGCCTTCCGCGTGATGTTGCAGGACAATAGCCGCACGCTGACCGACGAAGATGTGGAGCCGGCGCTTAAAGCCCTGCTGGACGGCGTTGCCGCCGAGCTGGGCGCTCAGCTGCGCTGAGCACAAGGCGTGGAGCCCGCCGGCTTGTCGGCGGGCTTTTGAATGATTAGAAATATTGATGTGTGAGAGGGTGACATGACTTTGACCAAGGCTGAGCTGGCCGACATGCTGTTTGATCAAGTGGGTCTGAACAAGCGTGAAGCCAAGGACATGGTTGAATCGTTTTTTGAAGAAATTCGCCAGGCCTTGGAGTCCGGAGATTCCGTCAAATTATCCGGTTTCGGTAATTTCCAGTTGCGCGACAAGCCGCAGCGTCCGGGTCGCAACCCCAAGACAGGGGAAGAGATTCCCATCACCGCGCGACGTGTGGTAACGTTCCATGCTAGCCAGAAACTCAAGGGAATGGTCGAGCAATTCCATGCCAACAAGCAAGGCTGATCTGCCGTCGATACCGTCCAAGCGTTACTTCACCATCAGCGAAGTGAGCGAGCTCACCGGCGTCAAGCCGCATGTGCTGCGCTATTGGGAGCAGGAGTTCTCCCAGCTGCGTCAGGTGAAGCGCCGTGGCAACCGCCGCTACTACCAACATCACGAAGTGTTATTGGTCAGACGCATTCGCGGTTTGTTATATGACGATGGTTTTACCATTCACGGAGCCCGCCAGCGATTGGGCGCGGACGGCCAGGAAGTGCGTCCGGCAACGGCCCAGGAGGTGAGAACCGAGTTGGAGGCGATTTTAGAATGGCTCGATTCAGGGCTTGGCAAAAATTAAAAAGCAGTTTAGAATACGTTTCTCTCGAGTCGGGGCGTAGCGCAGCCTGGTAGCGCACCTGCATGGGGTGCAGGGGGTCGGAAGTTCGAATCTTCTCGCCCCGACCAAAGAATTCCAAAAGTATCAAATATTTAAAGCTCTGCATCTGCAGAGCTTTTTTTATTTTCCCCTCCGAAATTTAGAAATTCCTCCAGTAACATCAAACTCGGCAGGTTAGGCGCAACGAATCGGCCTAACTCAGCCGGTTATTCCGTCTATATGTTTTTATCGATTGAGGCGGAGCCGAACCATTTGTCTTGGCGCTTGCCGTATTTCAGTGGCCGCCGCGAATGCGCGCGGCGGCGTGTCGTCGACTTTATGTAAGGATTGCCATGTTGCATGTAGTTGCCGTGATTACCGCCAAACCGGGGCAGCGCGCCGTAATCTTGCAAGAGCTGAATGCGATCGTGCCCCTGGTGCGCGAGGAAGAGGGTTGCATTGAATACGGCCCGGCTCTGGACCATGCGGATTCTCCGCAGCCGTTTGGGGCGGACAGTTTGGTGGTAATGGAAAAATGGGCAAGCAAGGCCGCGCTGGATCGGCATCTGGACGCGCCGGCGCTGCGGGGCTTCATCGCCGCGACCGAGGGCGCGGTGGCCGGACTGTCCGTGCATGTGTTGAACCCGGTCTAGACCGGCCGACCCGCGTTCAGCCGGCTTTGCCGGCTATTTTTTTGGGCAGGGCTCGGCTAACGGCGCTTCTATGGGCAGCCGTTGCAACTCTCCGTTAAAAAAGCTGCGCTCGCTGCGGCGCAAGGAGGGAAGCAAGGCTTGGAGGCGGGAGAGCGCGTCGGCGGCTTCCCGTCCGGCCCCCTGCTCATGCAGCAGAAACCATGCGGCCTCCAGCAATAGATTGGCTTGTTGCAAGGGCGGGAAGGCGGCGTTGCCGGCTATCTGCTCGTCCAGAGCAAGGACCGCCGCCGAGGACCAGCGGCTAAAGCCCTTGGCCGGGGACAAGGAGGCGTGCAAGGGATGCAGGGCGGCGATGGCGGTTTCCAGCGCCAGCGGCTGTTGTGCGCGGAAAGCGGCCAAGCTGCGCGAGCGCGGGGGCGGACAGTTGCCGCGTGCGATGCGCAGGATGAAGATCAGGTTCCAGGCGGAGCCGCTGCCGTAGCCGAAACGGTCGCAAATCCATTCGGATAGGCCAAGCCAGCGCATTGCTTGCAGTTGCACCGCGCTCACCTGCTGTTCTCGTTCCGGGTCGATCAAACCTTGCTGCCAGAACAGCCACAAGCACCAACCGATATTGGCGGCCACATGTTGGGCGGCGTCGATCGAATCCGCCTCGTAAGCCGCCTCCAGCGCGCCGCTCAGCGCTTGCAGAGCCGCGCCGGCCTGGTCTTGCTGGCGCGCTATGCCCGCGCCGCTGGTGGCGGCGTGCTTGTGCAACAGCGCCATCAGATTCAGACATTCGAAGCGTACCCGCGGGTTGTAGCGGAATACCGGTTGCAGCTCCGGCGAGGTTTGCAGATGCTCCAGCATGGTCTGAGCCGCTTCGGCATCGCCATGCGTGTAGCGTTCCCAGGCTCTGACGATGCAAGCCATGGCGGCGAAAGTAGGGTGGGCGTGATGCACGCTGCCGGCGTCCAGCACTCGGTCCAGCCGTTTCAGCGCGCTGCGGCTGCCGTCCAACTGGGCGCTGCGGCGCCAGGCCAGGCTTTCCTTCATCAAAGCCAGCGCCTGTTGAAAATCGTCGTCGGCGAACTGGCGCGCAACGTGGAAGGATTCCGCTACCTGACGGCTGGGGCGGCGTCCGAAACCGTCGTATTCATCGCGGATCGCTTGCGCCATCTGCTGCCAGAAGCGCATGTCGCGCATCAGGTAGGACAGATCGCCGGCCGGGTTTTCCGGCCGCTCCCTGCGCAGGCCCAGAAAGTGTTCCAGCCAATCCCGCTCCACCTCTACGCCGCCGGCGCTGAAACGCAGTCGCGAGGCCATGTCGGCCGTCAGCCAGAATGGACCGCGGCTGCGCCCGTTCAACGGTAGGGTGGAGATGGGCTGGCCGTGAGCGGCTCCCCAGCCCGCTTGCACACCCCAACGCGCGAAATCGGCGAAAGCGCGCGAGATCAGCATGCGGATATTGTTTTGGCCAGGGAAGCCGAGCCGCAAGGCGGCGGCGGACACCGCGCCGTCGCCAAAATGGTAGGCATGCCAGAGACGGGCCAACAACCAAACGGACTGACCGCGGGCGGCTTCGCCCTGGACTCGGTAGGGCGCGGATAACTCGATTTCGATGATGTCGGGCGTTTCGATCATGGTGGGTGGGTCGCTTGCGGATTGGCGGAGCAGAGCGCCGGTTGGGGCAGAGGCTGGCGTTTGTCGCGGAAGGAATGATTCTACCGCTCCGCATTGGTGTTTTGATCGCGCCGGATACTCGTTGGCTTCGGCCCGACGGCGTCACGCGGTTCACCAAAGCTTGTCGATGTCCCCCGGGTAGAGCGCAATCTCGCAATGCTCGAAGCGCGCGGCCATGCGCTTGGCCTTGTCGCTGAAAAAGCCGGCCATCGTCGCTTTGTCGAATTGGCTGCTGGGAAACGGCGAGGCCGGCGTGCCGCCTATCAAGACGGCGCCAGGCAGTTCGCTCCAGCCGCAACTTTGGTAAAAGCGCCGCAGGGGACGGTCGCAAGTGAAGATGCCGAGATCTGCGCCGTTGGCTTGCATGGTTTCGCGAGCGGAGGCGGCGAGCAATCGCCCCAAGCCGCGGCTGCGATCCTCGGGCTGAGTGACCATGCAGCTGATGCCGCTGGCCTGGAAGTCCTCGTCCGCATGGCTTAGCTGCTTGCTGAGGATGTCCAGCGCCGACAGCACCCGATGGTTCTCCACCAGCAACAGCGACAGCGGCCGTAGTGCGGCATCGTGGATGGGGTCGGGGCGGGTTGGCGGTTCGCCAGGCCAGGCCAGGTTTTGCAGCTCGAGAACTTGCATGCGTAGTTCGGCGGGCACTTCCGCTTCGGGAAAAATCAGAATTTCCATAAGCTGGTTCTTCTCGCAATGGACGGGTATGGTCGACCTTCATGATAACAGCGTTGGCGGCAGGGCCGAGCCTAAGAACCTGTTTAAGATCTCGCCCTTGCTCGCGATATCGTAAACAGGTTCTTAGCCGGTTGGCCGCAACAAGGAGAGCGCATGTCCTCACTGACTCAAGCCTGTCTATGGCTGGATCAAAGCCCCGCCGAGCCGCATTGGCCGCCGTTGACGCAATCGGCGCGCTGCGATGTGGCGGTAATCGGCGGCGGCTATACCGGCCTTTGGACGGCTTACTACCTCAAGCGCATGGCGCCGGAGCTGGATGTGGCGGTGCTGGAAGCCGAAACTTGCGGCTATGGCGCGTCTGGGCGCAACGGAGGCTGGCTGATCGGAGGGCTGGCCAATCAGGATGCCCATTTGCTCAGGCTGGACGGCGAGCGGCGTGAACAAGCGCGGCGGCGGTTGTTCGGCATTGTCGACGAGGTGGCCGAGATCTTGGCGCGGGAGGGCATCGATTGCGACTTTGCCCATGGCGGGGTGTTGTACGCGGCGGCGCGCTATCCGGAGCAGGAGGCAATGGGACGGAACTGGCTGCGGGAGTTGCGACGGGCGGGGCACGGCGAAGCCGACTTTCGATGGCTGGACCGCAAAGAGGCACAAGAGCAGTTGGGTGCGCGCGATGTGCGCGGCGGGGTGTTCTCGCCGCATTGCGCGGTGATTCAGCCGGCCAGGCTGGCGCAAGGCCTTGCGCGGGCCGCGGCGCGGCTGGGGGTGCGGATTCATGAGCGCAGCCCGGTGCGCCGGCTCGCTCCCGGCGTGGCGGGGTTGGACGGCTGCGAGTTGTGCGCCGACGTCATCGTGCCGGCGCTGGAAGGCGCGGCCGGGCAGTTTTCCCGCTTGGCGCGTTGTCTGCTGCCGGTGCAGAGCCTGCTGTTGGCCACTGAGCCGTTGTCGTCTGCTCAATGGGATGAGATTGGCCTGGCTGATCGTCAGGCTTTCGGCGATTTGAGCCGGATGGTGACTTACGGGCAACGCAGCGCGGACGGCCGCCTGGTGTTTGGCGCGCGCGGGGGCTACCGGTTGGGCGGCCGTGAACGATGGAACTTTGATCCGGGCAGCGATGAGTTCGCTTGGCGCGAGCGTCTGCTGCGTCAATTGTTGCCGGCGCTGGGCGCTACGGAGGTTGAGTACCGCTGGGGCGGCACCTTGGGCGTGGCGCGCGCTTTCACGCCCTATGCGCTGTATGACCGGCGGGCCGGCATCGCCATGGCCGGCGGTTACGGCGGCGAGGGCGTGGGGGCGTCTAACTTGATGGGGCGCACGCTGGCGGAATTGATCCTGGAGCGAGACGGCGATTTGACCTCCATGCCCTGGGTCATGTCTGAAGGGCGTTTGGAGCGGGTGCGCCGTTGGGCTCCGGAACCGGTTCCATGGCTTGGCTATCATCTGGTGCGCAGCGCCTACGCGCTGGAGGAGAGGCTGTGCGCCGGAGGCTCCGCGCCCGCATGGGCTCGGCGGAGCGCGGGCAAGTTGGCCGCGGCGCTGGAGTCGCTGCTGGCTTGAAGGCGGGCATGCGATATGGCCGCCGCTCATGTCGCGACGCACTTCTTGTGGTCTCGCCCTTGCTCGCGAGATCGTGAACAGGCTCTCAGGGTGGGGTGTTGATCGAGGCGTTGGCTGTGCTGTTCAGTGGGTTCAAGAGCTTGAGTTTTCGCTGAAGGCGTCCGCGGACCAGCCCAATAACTGGGTTGGCGTGTGGCCGAAGGCCTGGCGGAAGGCGGCGATGAAGGCGCTGGGGCTGTCGTAGCCGCAGCGCCAGGCCGCGACGCCGACGGCTTGGCCGGCCGATAAATATTCCAGGGACTTCAATAGCCGCAACCGGCGGCGCCAGGCCTGGAAGCTGAGCCCGGTTTGTTCTGGAAACAGGCGGCTCAGGCTGCGCCCGCTGAGGCCGGCCCATTGCGCCCAGTCGTCGCGCGAGCGGGGGTCATCAGGCGCTTCCGTCAAGGCGTCGGCGACGCGGCGGGCGCGCCGGTCTTGCGGCAGCGGCAGGCTCAGGCTCAAGGATGGACATTGCTCCAATTCGTCCAGCAAGACCTCCAGCAGCCGCTGTTCTCTGGGAAGAGGCGGAACGGCGAAGTCCAGCGCGCGCCGCATGATGGCGGGGAGCAGCGCATCGCAGGCGATGGCTTGCGCGTAGGCGGGAAGCCGGTCGCAGGCCGCTGCGGCAAGGAGGAGGCTGATGCCGTCTATCAGGCCGTGACGATGCGAGGCGTGGCGCACGCCGGGAGGAATCCAGACCAAGTGGCCGGGCGGCAGCCAGAGCCGGCCGTCGTCGGTGGCGATGCTTAGCACGCCGTGGCGCAACAAGCTCAGCTGGCCGCTGTCATGGCTGTGCCAGGCGTCGGGGTCGGCGGCGTCGTGATGGATGCGGTTGGCGGCGATCAGCATGGTCTTGGCCTGTTTGAGCTATCCGTTGGCATTATAGCGATAACGCGCCGCCGCCGCGGGGCGTGATACTGGCCACGGTGGCGGCGAGGCATGGGCCGCGTCGCCCTTTATCGACATCTGTCCCTACTAAGAGCGGCTAGCAAAACCCCTGATGCTGCGTTGTCCGGACTTGCCGTACTCAATGTACTGTCTGCGTCGGCGCGCTTTGCCTCAGCCGTGAAACTGAGTTTTGTTAGCCACTCTAAGAATGTGTTTACGACCCAGCGAGACAAGGCGACAACGGCTGAGAAAGCGGAATGTACAGGTGGTGCATGAGCATTTTGAATGCTGGTTTCAACGCCGCATCGTCTACGCGAGGCAGATCGTAAACCGGTACTAAGGAGCAAAACCATGCAAGACACCGCTATCACTGTGGTGAGGGAACTATTCGAATGCGCATTGCTAAGCCCGGAACTAGACGAAAGCCGCTTGGCCCGACTGGTGCATCCGGACTACCGGCAGCAGGCGGACGGCCGCAATCTGGATTACCCCGCTTTCGTCAGGCATTTGCGCCATTTGAAGCGGGAGTGCAGCCGGGTCGGCCTTGAAATCCTGAGCTGGGCGGAGCAGGGAGAGCGGCTGTTCACCCGCCATTTGGTTACCGCGGACAAGCGGGACGGCGGTCAGGTGCGGATGCTGGTCATCGCCGAGTTCCGTGTACGCGACGGCATGGTGCGCGCCTGCGATGAACTAACCCATATGCTGGATGGGGCGGCAGGGGATAGAGATCTGGGTTCTCGTTGCTGACGAGGGGTTGGGCCGGGCTTATGACGGCCTGGCCCATTGCGGAGCGGATCATCGATATTCAATGTGACTTGGCCGCATGACTTTATAATCAGGCGTTGGCGTCCCTTGAATATCAGCCACATTGTTTTGAATGCAATATCGCTCCGCTCATCTATTTTCAATGAGATTAATCTTGGAGCAAATGACGGTGTGGCGGTTTATCGGCGAGGATAAAAAAATGGACCCGACGGGTCCATTTCGATATGGCGGCGATTGAATCAGGCTTCCGGAACGTTCAGCGAGTTGATGCTGAAGCCGGCGTCGACATAAGTGATTTCGCCGGTAATGCCGGAGGACAGATTGGACAACAGGAAAGCGGCGGTATTGCCCACTTCCTCGGTGGTGACGTTACGGCGCAGACAGGATTGTCCGGCAGCCATGGCCAGCAGTTTGGAGAAGCCGGAAATGCCGGCGGCGGCCAGGGTCTTGATCGGGCCCGCGGAAATGCCGTTGACGCGGATGCCGTCCTTGCCCAGGCTGGCGGCCATGAAGCGCACCGAAGCTTCCAGGCTGGCTTTGGCCAGGCCCATCACGTTGTAATTCGGGATGGCTCGCACCGCGCCCAAGTAGGACAGGGTCAGCAGAGCGGCGTTGCGGCCTTGCATCATCGGGCGCGCGGCCTTGGCCAGCGCCGGGAAACTATAGGCGGACACGTCGTGCGAGGTCTGGAAGGCTTCGCGGCTCAGCGCATCCAAAAAGTCGCCTTCCAGCGATTCGCGCGGGGCAAAGGCGATGGCGTGCACCAAACCGTCCAGACCGTCCCATTCCTTGCCGAGATCAGCGAACAATTTATTGATTTCTTCGTCATTCTGCACGTCGCAGCGGAAAACCAGCTTGGAACCGAAATCCGCGGCCATTTCGCGCACGCGGTCTTCCAGCTTGTCCACCACATAGGTGAACGCCAGTTCCGCGCCTTCGCGATGACAGGCCTGGGCAATGCCGTAAGCGATGGAGCGGTTGGAGATCATGCCGGTAATCAGAATCTTTTTGCCTTGCAGAAAGCCCATTTGGAGTCCTTCTCGGAATAAACAGCTGCGCATTATACCGAAGCCTGGAGGTTTCAGCAGCGGCATTGTCGGCCAGGCCAAGTGGTTCCAGGTGGTATATAAGGGAAGAGTGAAGCGCGAACCCGGCGGCGCGCTCCGGATTTCCGGTTGCTCCGGCACTCCGCGCTTGCTACCATCACACATCAATTGCAGTAGATGCACCACCAAAATATTTAGCGAGGAAACCATGAGCGATCTCATCCACCACGTAAGCGATGACAGTTTCGATACCGATGTTCTGAAAGCCGACCTGCCGGTGCTGGTCGATTACTGGGCCGAGTGGTGTGGTCCGTGCAAGATGATCGCTCCCATCCTGGACGAAGTGGCCAAGGAATACGAAGGCCGCCTGAAAGTAGTCAAGCTGAACATCGACCAAAACGAACTGACGCCGCCGAAATTCGGCATTCGCGGCATCCCGACGCTGATGATTTTCAAAGACGGCCAGGTTGCCGCCACCAAGGTGGGCGCGCTGGCCAAGAGCCAGTTGACCGCCTTCATTGACAGCCAACTGTAAAGCGTCTATTCTCCAGCAAAATCTCAAAACGGGTAGCGATTGACGCGTTGCCCGTTCCATTTTTACGCCACCCTCCGAATTCAGCGTTCCGCTAAATCGTTACCGAGTCGACCTACGGCTGCTATGCACTTATCTGATCTAAAACATCTTCATGTTTCCGAGCTCGTTGAAATGGCCATTTCCAACGAGATCGACGGGGCCAATCGACTGCGCAAGCAGGACTTGATTTTCGCCTTGCTGAAAAACCAGGCCAAAAAAGGCGAGAGCATTTTCGGCGAAGGTACCCTGGAAGTGCTGCCGGACGGTTTTGGTTTCCTGCGCAGCCCAGACACCTCCTATCTGGCCGGCCCGGACGACATCTATGTCAGCCCGTCGCAGATTCGTCGCTTCAACCTGCATACCGGCGATTCGATCGAAGGCGAGATCCGCACTCCGAAGGACGGCGAGCGCTATTTCGCGCTGGTCAAGGTGGACAAGGTCAACGGCGAAGCGCCGGAAAACTCCAAGCATAAGATTCTGTTCGAGAATCTGACGCCGCTGTTTCCCACCGAGCAATTCAAGCTGGAGCGCGACATCCGCGCCGAAGAGAACATCACTGGCCGCATCATTGATCTGATCTCGCCGATCGGCAAGGGTCAGCGCGGCCTGCTGGTGGCCCCGCCGAAGTCCGGCAAGACCGTGATGCTGCAGCACATCGCTCACGCCATCACCGCCAACCATCCGGAAGCGGTGCTGATCGTGCTGTTGATCGACGAGCGTCCGGAAGAAGTGACCGAGATGCAGCGTTCGGTCAAGGGCGAGGTGGTGTCTTCCACCTTCGACGAGCCCGCCACCCGCCACGTGCAAGTGGCCGAGATGGTGATCGAGAAGGCCAAGCGCCTGGTGGAGCACAAGAAGGACGTGGTGATTCTGCTGGATTCCATTACCCGCCTGGCTCGCGCCTACAACACCGTGGTGCCGGCTTCCGGCAAGGTGCTGACCGGCGGCGTGGACGCCAACGCGCTGCAGCGCCCCAAGCGTTTCTTCGGCGCTGCGCGTAATGTGGAAGAGGGCGGCAGCCTGACCATCATCGCCACCGCGCTGATTGATACCGGCAGCCGCATGGACGATGTGATCTACGAAGAATTCAAGGGCACCGGCAACAGCGAAATCCATCTGGAGCGCCGCATGGCGGAGAAGCGCATTTTCCCGGCGCTGAACATCAACCGCTCAGGCACTCGCCGCGAAGAACTGCTGATTCCGCAGGATCAGTTGCAGCGGATCTGGGTGCTGCGCAAGTTGCTCTACCCGATGGACGATCTGGAAGCGATGGAATTCCTGCAGGACAAGATCAAGGCCACCAAGTCGAACCAGCAGTTCTTCGACTCGATGCGCCGCTAAGAGCCAGTTCAAAATCTAGCGAGCAAGAGCGAGACAAGGCGAAAACCGCTGAGAAAGCGGAATGGTCATGTGGTACATGAGCATTTCGAAGCGGTACTCACCGTGGGGCGTATCACGAAGCGCAGCAGATGAAGAACAGACTCTAAGAGTGTTTCAAGCAGAAATGCTCAGCCATGTGCCAGGCTCGCCGCCTGGCATTTTTTTTGCCCGCGTCCGCCGGCGCCGTTCAGGTGCTTGGCGCGCGGGTTTTTTGTTAATAGCCATGGCGGCGCCGACAGAGAGGTCGTGATTTGGCCTAAGATGGAGCAAGGATGCCGCTGGCGTGTTGGCCCGGCGAGTGGATGACGGCAGGGGACAATAATATGTGGTCGATGGAGGCGGGAGAAGCGGCCGACTGGATCGCCGGTCGGCTTTCGGCTTATGACTTTACCGGCAGGGTGGGCGATTTCAGTTTCCGGCAGGCCGATGGCGGGCTGCGGCCGGCGGCGGTGCTGGTGCCGCTGGTGTGGCATAGCGAGGGGCCGACGGTGTTGTTGACCCGGCGCGCTGAAAATCTGCCGGCGCATGCCGGCCAGGTCAGCTTTCCGGGCGGCAAGCTGGAGCGGGACGACGGTTCCGCCGAGCGCGCCGCGCTGCGCGAAACGCGAGAGGAGACCGGGCTGGCGGAGAGCCATGTCCGGCTGCTGGGACGTTTGCCGGACTATGTGACGATTACCGGCTTTGTGGTGACGCCGGTGGTGGGATTGGTGCTGCCGCCGTTCGAGCTCAGCCCGGAACCGGGAGAGGTGGCGGAGGTGTTCGAGGCGCCGCTGCCGCTTTTGATGGATACCGGGGCCTATCAGCGCCACAGCCATCAGGGGGACGACGGCCAGCTGCGAGCTTATCTGTCGCTGGACTGGCAGAGCCACCGCATCTGGGGCGCCACCGCGGCGATGCTGTGGCTGCTGTCCGACGCCTTGGGCGTCGCGGGGCAGGATGGGGCGCCGTTCAGGTCATGTCCAGATCATTGAACAGAATGTTGCGGCCGGCGACCTTGGCTTCGTAAAGCAGGCGGTCGGCGCGCGCCAGCATCAGTTCCGGCGTGTCGTGAGGCCTCCAGTCGGTTAATCCGCCGCTGAAGGTCACGCTCTGATCCACCAGCGGGAAGCGTGTCTGACTCAACACCACTTGCACCCGTTCCATCACTTTTTGCGCGTCGCGCAGCCGGGTGCAGGGGAAAATCACTAGAAATTCCTCACCGCCCACCCGGGCGCTGATGTCGGTGTTGCGCGTGGTGTCTGTCAGCGCGTTGGCCACGGCCACCAGCACATTGTCCCCGGCCTGATGGCCGTGCCGGTCGTTGAATTGCTTGAAGTGATCAATGTCGAATACCGCGATGGTCAATGACTGTCCATAGCGTTCGCAGCGGCTGATTTCGTCTTTGAGCATCATGTCGGCGTAGCGCCGATTGTATAGATGGGTCAGCGGGTCGGTGGCCGCCATTTCGCTCAGCTGCTGGTTGCTTTCCTGTAATTGCTCTTCCAGCTCTTTGCGGCTGGAGATGTCGTAGAGCGCCACTAAGGTGGACGGCGGGGTGCGCTCGCCCAAGGGACGCAGGGAGACAATGACCCAGAGCCGGCTGTGGTCCTCCAGTTCCAGCTCCATTTCCTGACTCTCGATTTCCTGGCCGGCTTCCAGCCACTGTTCCAGCGGCTGCAGCCGAAAAGGCAGGTTGAGAATGTCCGAATCTTCCTTGGTCCCTGGCGCGCGCGGCGGCAACTGAAGCATGGCTCGCGCCAGCGCGTTGGCGCGCTGAATGCGGCGTGTTTTGGGATTGACCAACAGCAGCGCCAGCGGCGCGGTGTCCAGAATCAGCTTGGCTTCTTCCTCGCTTTGCCGGATCAGGTCCGTGCTACGGCTCAGCAGCGTGTGCTGACGCAGATTGGAAAGATAATTGCGCAAGGCCAGCAGCGTCATGCCGGCGATGAACAGCCAGCCCAGCAGCGCCAGCGTCGCCTTTTCCTGCACGGAGCGGGTGAAATCCTTGCGGGCGATGCCCACCGCCACTTGAAACGGGTAGCGTCCCGTCTGGCTTTGGCTGTACAAGCGGGTGACGCCGTCGATATTGGACGGCGCGCTGAATTGCGCCTGATTACCGTCGCGGCTGAGTAGTTTGGCCGGCTGGAGCGGCCGGAACTGCCGTTCCAGCCCCTTGGGCGGTTTGGGCCAGCGCGCCACCATCAGCTGGCGTTGGTCCAGCACCAGGATTTCCCCGTGTTCACCCACGGTGACGCGAGAGACTTCGTCCTGGAAAAAATTGTTGGCGATGACGCCGGCGGCCATGCCTATGACATTTCCGCTGTCGTCGCGCAGCTTGCTGGCCAGAACGATGCCGTGTTGCTCGGGGTTGTGTTGGGCGGCGGTGTAACTGTTTTCCGGGTCTTCGTTTCTATGCAGCCAGCGGCAGAATTCATTGTGCGGCTGCCGCACGATGGCGGCCTGGCGGCTGGTGAAGATGGCCTGACAGGCGCTGTCTATGATTTCGATTCGGCTCAGATAGGGCGCCAGCTGCAGTTGCTGTTGCAGCTGTTGATACAGTTTTTGTTGTCCGTCTTCACTGCTTTTGCCGGTGTGCAGCAGGGTTTGGACTTGGGGCAGTTGACTCGTGTTTTGCAGGATCAGCCCGGCTTCGCTGACGCCGGCGGCCAGCCGCTCGGCCAGCAATTGACTGAGGCCGTTAGCCTGTCGCAGCGCGTTTTCCTCTTCCTGTTGGTAGGTGTTGAGCAGTTCCAGAGCCACCAACGCCAGAGTCGCTAGCAGGAAGAAAATGGAGCCCCAGATCGCATAGCGTGCCGGGCGTTTGTTCCGTTTGCGGAGGTTGAAGTCCATGACGCTCGTTATTGGGGGTTATGAACCAGTTATAGCGCTAGGCGGCGAAGTATGACAGGAACCCGCACCAGCGGGCGGGTCCGGGGGCGTCAGGCCGTGGTGAATCGCATCGAGAGATCGACGGCTTGGATATCCTTGGTCAGCTTGCCCACGGAAATGCGGTCGACCCCGGTTTCAGCAATCGCGCGCACGGTGTCGAAGTCCACGCCGCCGGAGGCCTCCAACAGAGCGCGGCCGGCGGTCAAGCGCACCGCCTCGCGCATTTGCTCCAGCGACATATTGTCCAGCAGCGCCAGCTTGGCGCCATGGCGCAGCGCTTCCTCCAGTTGTTCCAGCGTTTCCACCTCGATCTGCAGGCTGACGTCGGCGGGGGCCAGCTGTTGCGCGGCCCGCAGCGCGGCGGCGATGCCGCCGGCGGCCATGATGTGGTTTTCCTTGATCAGGATGCCGTCGAACAGGCCAATGCGCTGATTGTCGCCGCCGCCCACCGTCACCGCGTATTTCTGCGCCAGTCGCAGTCCGGGCATGGTCTTGCGCGTGTCCAGAATCCGGGCGCGGGTGCCTGCCACGGCGTCGACGTAGCGGCGGGTTTCGCTGGCGACCGCGGATAGGGTTTGCAGGAAGTTGAGCGCGGAGCGCTCCGCGCTTAGCAGCGCGCGCGCCGGGCCGGAGATATTGCACAGCACGGCGCCGGCGGCGACTTGCTCACCTTCGGCGGCCAGCCATTCCACCTGGCAATCAGGGTCAACCTGGCGGAAGCATTCGTCGAACCAGGCCTGACCGCACAAGGTAGCCGCTTCGCGCGCGACCACCCGCGCCGCGCCGGCGCTGTGTTCGGGAATCAGCAGGGCGGTCCAGTCGCAACGGCCGATGTCTTCGGTCAGGGCGGCGGCGACGTGCTGGGCGATCAGGTGGGGGGCGGGCAAAGCGGGCATGCGGAACTCTCCAATAAAACGTCATTGTACCCAATGGAGACGGGTTGGTGCGCACCCTCTGGTATCATTCGAAATGGATAATAAAGCCAGTAGGTAGGTCATGGATTTGCCCGCATCATTTTTTCCCGACGTCGCGCTTTGGCTGAGCAATGGCGGGGCTTTGTCTTTGCTGGCGCTGGCGGCGCGGCAGGTGGCCTGGCGCGCTTTGCCCTTGCCTGCCTGCAATGCCTGGATGGGCGCCTGTGTGTTGGCGCTGGCCCTGTGGCTGTTGCGAGGCGGCGTGGCGCCTGGCTTGTCTTTCCATTTGCTGGGCGCCGGCTTGTTCACCCTGATGATGGGGCCCTGGCTGGCCTTGCTGGCGCTGGCGCTGCCCTTGCTGGCGCTGGCTTTGAGCGGACAAGCCGATCCGCTGGCGCTGGGTCTGAATTATTTGAGCATGATTGCGCCGCCGGTGGCGCTGTCCGCCGCGGCGCTACGCTTGAGTCAGCGCGTCTTGCCCAGTAATCTGTTCGTTTATGTCTTCGTCAACGGCTTCCTCGCCGGCGGAGCCGGCATGTTCGCCGCTGGCCTGTCCGGCTTGTTGGCCTTGGGGCTGGCTGGCGCCTATCCCTGGGACCAGTTGCTTGAAGAGACGCTTCCGTTCTATTTTTTATTGTCATGGTCGGAGGCTTTCACCACGGGTTTGCTGGCTGCGGTGCTGGTGGTTTACCGGCCGGAATGGGTGGCCACCTTTGACGACGGGCGCTATCTGGGACATAGGCGCCGCGCGCCGTGAGAAGCTGTTTATCATCCGTTTCGCCTTGAGGGCGGCGAGCATGCTTCATTCTGCCGATGAGCCAACCGCGTATTCCGTGTCCTTGGGCGCAAGGCCTTGTCTCGCTTAACTCGCAATTTCTTAAGCAGCTTTTGTTCGAGGCTGGATCAACATAGGAGAATGATATGCCGTTCGCGTTATGGAGCCTTTTGCTGGCCGCTCTGCTGCCATTGATCTGGGCCGGGGTGGCCAAGGCCGGTTCGCGGGTGGACAACCACAAGCCGCGTGAGGCGATGGCCCAGGCCAGCGGTTATCGGCAGCGGGCTAATTGGGCGCAGCAGAACGCCTGGGAGGCGTTCCCAACCTTCGCCGCCGCGGTGCTGGTGGGGTGGGGAATGCATGTGCCGCTGGCATTTCTGAATGCCGCCGCCGCAGTCTTCATCGCGGCGCGGGTTGCGCACGGCTTGTTGTACCTGGCTGATCAGGCCAGCTTGCGCTCATTGTCTTGGCTGATTGGGCTGCTGACGGTGGTGGCGATCTTCTGCAAGGCCGGCGGCCTGTTCTAGCGCTAGACGGCGTCCAGCCAGCCGTTGGCGCGCAGAGCGGCCTGCACCTGGTCCAAGCCCTTGGTGTGAAACGCTTGCCAGCCGGCGCGGCGGGCGGCGTCCACGCATTCTATGTTGTCGTCGAAAAAGGCGATGCGGTGAGGGGGGACGTCCAACTCTTGCTGTACATGACGGTATACCTCGTCATCCGGCTTGCGAAGGCCGATCAGATGGGAGGCGAATAGCCGGTCGAAACGGTGCAGCAGATCGAATTCACGTTCGATTTTGTCCCAGTGCAGCGCGTTGTTGTTGCTGAGCACGGCCAGGCGATGGCGCGCGCCAAGCTGGGCCAGCATCTCCGCCGCGCCGGGGAAGGCGCCGCGCAGCCAGCTGTCCAGTTGCGCGGTCATTTCCATCGCGTCGATGTCCAGTCCCAGGTGTTCCGCCATCGCGGCGCTGAACGCTTCCGGCGTGCAGGCGCCGGTGTCGAGTTCGGCGATCCACGGCGTTTCCATCCAGAAGCGTCGGGCCTGTTCCGGGTTCAGCTTGCCCTGAGAAAGCCGCACCAGCGGATCGATGCCGTTCCAGTCCACCAATACTCCGCCCAGATCGAATACCAGCACATCTACGCTTGAATTCATCGTTTCGCCTTTTGTCGAGAGCGCGAGGGTTTCGCGCCAGCTGTTTAGAGAATGATGGGCTCCGGCTCCAGCTCCACGCCAAAGCGTTGACGGACCTCGGCGCGCACCTTGTCGGCCAGCGCGCGCATCTGGTCGCCGCTGGCTGCGCCGTGATTGACCAGCACCAGCGCCTGGCGCGCGTGCACGCCGGCGTCGCCGTCGCGATAGCCTTTCAGTCCGCATTGGTCGATCAGCCAGCCGGCGGCCAGCTTGACCTTGCCGTCGGCTGCCGGGTAGTGCGGCAACGCGGGATGGAGCGCCAGCAGCGCTTGCGCCTGCTCCGCCGGCAGAACCGGGTTTTTGAAGAAGCTGCCGGCATTGCCCAGTTCGGCCGGGTTGGGCAGTTTGCTGGAACGGATGCGAATCACCGCGTCGCTGACGTCTTGGGGCGTGGGCGCGGCGATGCCGGCGGCGTTCAGTTCTTGCTGGATATCGCCGTAGCCGGTGCGCAGCCGAGCCGTGCGCGATAAGCGGAAACGCACCGCGGTGACCAGCAGTCGGCCGGCGGCATCGTGTTTGAACACGCTGTCACGATACCCGAAGCGGCAGTCGGCCTTGTCCAGCGTCAGTGCGGCGCCGCCATGATCGAGGTCGGCGCAGACCACTTGATGGATGTGGTCCTTGGCCTCGACGCCGTAGGCGCCGATGTTTTGGATTGGGCTGGCGCCAACGGTGCCGGGGATCAGGCTCAGATTTTCCAGTCCGTACCAGCCCTGGCTCAGGGTGTGGAGCACGAAGCCGTGCCAGTTTTCGCCGGCGGCCGCTTCGACAATCACATCGTCGCCGCTTTCTTCCAGCAGGCGGATGCCGCGCAGCCCCAGTTTGACCACCAGGCCGGAATAGTCGCGGGTGAACAGCAGATTGCTGCCGCCGCCCAGCCACAGCACGGGGCCGGCGCGGTAGGCCGGGCTTTCCAGTAGCGCCGGCAGATCAGAGAGCGAGTCCAGCTGGCAGAAGTCGCGCGCGCGCGCATCCATGCCGAAGGTGTTCAGCGGTTTGAGCGGATAGTGGTGGCTGAAGGTCAGGCTCATTGCGCCGGTTCCGGTTGAAGTTGTCGATACAGGCGGCGGCGGCTTTCGCTCGCCAGATAGCGGGTCAGGAACAGCGCGGCCACGCTCAGGCTGATGACGAGAGCGGTCCAGAAGCCGAACACGCCCATGGGCTTCTTGGTCAGCCAGTCGGTCAGGCCCAGGGTGATGCCCAGACCCAGGCCAACGCACCAGAACGACAGGATGTGAATAATCATCGGCACCGTGGTCAGCTTGTAGCCGCGCAAGGCGCCGGAGGCGATGGTTTGGGCGGCGTCGGTCAACTGGTAGACCGCCGCGAACAGCAAGAGGGTGGAGCCCATCGCGATCACGCGCGGGTCTGGCGTGTACATGCGCATGATGGGTTCGCGGAACAGCAACACCGCGAGCATCGCGCAAAAGGCCATGCTCAAGCCCAGCAGCAGGCCTACACCGGAACTGAAGCGTGCGGCGCGGTAATCGCCGGCGCCGACATGATGGCCGACGCGCACGGACATCGCCGTGGCCACGCTTTGCGGCAACATGTAGATGATGCTGGAAAAATTGAGCACGGATTGATGGGTGGCGACCACCACGGTGCCCAGTTCGGCGATCAGCAGCGCGATGAAGGAGAACAGGCTGACTTCCACGAAGAAGGACAGGCCGATTGGCACGCCCAGCTTGAGGAAGCCGCGGTACATGCGCCAATCCGGACCGCGCAGTCGCTCCAGCAGGCGGAACTGGCGGAAATTGCGATGCCAGCTGACATAGGCGAGCAGGGCCAGGCAGTTGAACCAGAACACGATGCCGGTGGCCCAGCCGCAACCGGCGCCGCCCAGTTTGGGCAGGCCGAAGAGGCCGTGGATCAGGATATAGTTGAGCGGAATGTTCAGCGCCAGCGCCAACAGGCTGACCACCATGATGGCCTTGGGGCGGCCCAGGCTGGATGCGTAGGCGTGCAGCGCGCGGTGGGTCATCGCCGCCGGCATGCCCACCGCGGCGCCGGTGATGAACAGCATCACCTTGTCGGTCACTTCCGGCGGCAGGTGCAGCCACAGCCGCAGCGCCGGCTCCAGCGCCACCATCATCGCCGCGCCCAAGAGGCCGATCAGAAGGCCGAACCACAGCCCCTGGCGCGCGGTGTCCTTGAATTTGTCGTGCTCGCCGGCCCCCAGCTGGTGGGCCAGTATGGGGTTGAGCGCGGTGACGATGCCCATCAGCGTGACGTAGAAGGTGATGAAAACGCTGGCGCCTAGGGAGACGGCGGCCAGGTCGTCGGTGCTGACGCGGCCCGCCATCACGGTGTCGACGAAGGCGGTGGCCACCTGCGCGATCTGAGCGATCATCATCGGCAAGGCCAGCCGGCTGATTTGACGGGCTTCCAGCAGCACGGCCCCGCGCGGGGCGCGATTGATTTCAAACAGCATGGGAGTAGGGCGGGATGGCTCGGAGAACTGGCCATTATACCGGCTGCGGGGCTGCCTTGTCTTTGCCGCGCCATGACAATGGGGCGGCAAGAGTAAGACGGACGCGCGGAAGCGCCCCCGGCGAAGCGGGAGCGCGGTGCCTCCAGATCAGAAGCGCGCAGGCGGGTCGCGGCGCAGATCGCAACTGATCAGCAACTCGCCGCCAAAGCGTGCGTTGATGCTGAGCGCGTCCGCCAGCGAAATGTCCTGTACGGTTAGCTGTTCGCCGTTGCGTTCCAGTTCATAGCCCAGCTCATGGGCGAAATCCGCCAGCTGTTGCAGGGCGGGGGTGTCGGCCGGCGTGAGCGGAGAGGCGCTCAGGCTGCCGCAAAGGGGGCGAGGTCTTCCCACAGCGTCGAAATTGGCAAAAGAGAAATCGGTATAGCTATCTTGCAGGCAGTCGTACATGGCGGTTCTCCAGAGGGTTCGGTCGCAGTTGGCGCGCCGGTTCTGGGTTTCGCCGGCGACGCTTTAGCAGGATTTTTGGGCGCCCTGCAAGTTGTCATTAACTCGGCGCCTGCCGCGCATGCCCGAAACGGAAACGGGGCGCGGCTCATGCATCGATCCGAAGCGATTGGTCTGCTTAACTGCCTGTACGGGTAAAAGAAAACCCGCCTACGACTAAGAGCGCAAGCGGGTTCACCGGTTTGACGCTTTAGCTGGCATTTGTTAAGCGCCCGCAAGCTGTGTCAAATCGGCGCATGCATGTCAGCCTATGCTTTTGGCTTTTGGCTGTCAATCCCCTTGCGCGGCCTCCTCGCGCCACTCGGCCAGCCAGCCGCGCCAGTGCGGCTCCGGTTGCGCAGCGATGACGGCGCGCAAGCTTTGTCTACAGGCCTGATGAGTGGCCGGGGTCAGCGCGCCTTCCACCCATTGCTGGCGCAGCCACAGCAGGTGGCAGCTGGCGGCCTGGCGGGCATTGTGTTCGGCGAGCGCGTCGGCGTTGCCGGCTCGATACAGTTCCCAGCGCCGAGGGCCGTTGAGTTCGGCTTCTCCAGGCAGGCCGCACAGACGGGCCAGCTCGCCCAACGGAGTGGCCAGTTCGGCATGGCCGCCGCTCAGGATCTCGCTTAGCGCGCAATGCGCGTCCGGCGTCCGGCCGGCGCGGAGCTGTTCCGGCAGTTGCAAGCCCAAGGCCAGCGCGCGATGGAGCAACACCGGCAAGTCCAGCCGAGAGCCGTCCCAACTGATCAACTGCGCCCGGCTGTCGCGCAGCAGGGTGAGCCAGTCCGCCAGCATCGCGGCTTCGTCGCCGGCATCGACGGCAAGCCGCTGGACGAGACGGGTGTGCCCATCCTGTTGTAGTACGCCGGCGATGGCAACCACGCGGTGCAAATGGAAGGGAATGAAGTCGGTGCTGCTTTGGGCGCGGCAGCGCTGCAGCACGAAATCGGCGACGTCGGCCTCCCCGATTTCGCCATCCAGCTCATAAAGCTGGCGGATGGCGGGCACGTTGGGAATGGTCTGGAGATGAAAGCTGAGAGTAGGGCGCACGGGAGGGGTCTTGTCGGAGTCGGCGAATCGGCAGCGATTGTATGCCTATCATCGATAGGGGGCAATTGGCGGCCGTGGAGGCGGCCATGGGGCGGGATATGGCGGCGAATTGTATTTTCTGCAAAGAATAGGGATATAATCGCCGGCTTGACTACCTACTAGTCTTGCGAATCCTGGCATTCCAAGTCGACTATCTTTCTCATAATGATCCGCAAGTTTATCCGTAAAGTACTGGACCTGCCCGCCGGCATGGGCAAGCGCCGCACCAAGGCGCGCGTGATTCCTCTGCCGCAACACGGCATCCGCCGAGACCAGCTCAGCTCCGCTGCGCTGAAAGTCACCACCCGACTGCAGGAGGCCGGTTTTTCCGCCTATGTGGTGGGCGGAGCCGTGCGCGACTTGATGTTGGGCGTGTCACCGAAGGATTTCGACGTTGCCACCAACGCAACGCCGGAGGAAGTGCACCGGGTGTTCCGCCGTTCCCGCATCATTGGCCGGCGTTTCCGCATCGTCCACGTGATGATGGGGCCGGAAACCATCGAGGTGACCACCTTCCGCGGCGGCTCTGTGGACGACACTAATGAAACCGGCCGCATCATGGCCGACAACAGTTTCGGCAGCCAGGAAGAGGACGCCCACCGTCGCGACTTCACCGTGAACGCGCTGTTCTACGATCCGTCCGACGAAACCGTCATCGACTATCACCACGGCGTCAAGGACTTGCGCGCCCGCAAGCTGGTGATGATAGGCCAGCCGGCCCGCCGTTATCAGGAAGACCCGGTGCGCATGCTGCGCGCGGTTCGCCTGGCGGCCAAGCTGGGTTTCGAGATCGACGACGCCACCCGCAAGCCCATCCGCACCCACGCTTATCTGCTGAAGAAGGAGCCGCCGGCGCGCCTGTTCGATGAAATGCTCAAGCTGCTGATGTCCGGCCAAGCCTACGGCTGCCTGAAGAAGCTGCGCGAGGAAGGCATGGCGCGCGGTGTGTTTCCACTGTTGGACGCAGTGCTGGACGACAAGGGCGACGATTTGTTCTTGAAGCTGGGTCTGGAGAGCACCGATCAGCGCATCCGCGCCGACAAGCCCGTGTCGGTGGGTTTCCTGCTGGCCACCCTGTTGTGGAAGCAGGTGTATCAGCGTTGGCAGAAGCGTTTGAACGCCGGCGACCGCGCGGTGTACGCGCTGGCGCAAGCGATTGCCGACGTGGAGTCCGAGCAGGACAACGATTTTGCCATTCCGCGCCGCTTCAGCGTGACCATGCGCGAAATCTGGATGTTGCAGTCGCGTTTCGACAGCCGCAGCGGCCAGCGCGCTTATCGCTTCCTGGAGCAGCCGCGCTTCCGCGCCGCTTACGATTTCTTCGCGCTGCGCGGAGAGGCCGGCGAGGTGGACATGAAGTTGGTGGGCTGGTGGAACGACTTCCAGCGCGCCGACGAGGAAGAGCGCGAGCAACTGCTGGAAATCGCCAAGGCCAGCGGCGAGCCGGATCCGGCCAAGAAACGCCGCCGCCGCCGTCCCGCCAATCGCCGCAAAGCCGCGGGCGAATCCGGCGGAGAGGCCTAAGTGGCGCAGGCTTTCATCGCGCTGGGCAGCAACCTTGAACAGCCGGCGGCGCAAATCCGCGCCGCGCTGGCCGCCATCGCCGCCTTGCCCGATACCGAGTTGACGCGGCAGTCCGCCTTGTACCGCACCGCGCCGGTGGGCTATGCCGATCAACCGGACTTCATCAACGCCGTTGCGGAAGTGGGCACCGCGTTGGCTCCGCGCGAATTACTGCGCAGGCTGCTGGCGATCGAGGCCGAGTTTGGCCGGGTGCGCACTTTCCGCAATGCGCCGCGGGTGTTGGATCTGGATCTGCTGTATTACAGCGGCGTCGCCCAGAGCGACGAAGACTTGACCCTGCCGCATCCGCGCATGCATTTGCGCGGCTTCGTCATGATCCCGCTGGCGGAGATCGCTCCTGATCTGACGCTGCCGGAGCTGGGCACGGCCGGCGAACTGGCCGCCGGACTCGCCGATCAAGGCGTGGAGCGTCTCGAAACAACTAGCTAAGAGGAAGCGAGCGATGAGTCAATTGCGTTATGTCGTGGTCGAAGGGCCGATCGGCGCGGGCAAATCCTCTCTGGCGCGCCGGCTGTCGGAATACTGGGGCGTGCGCATGCTGGCGGAAGACCCCGCCGCCAATCCTTTCCTGCCGCGCTTCTACCGCAACCTGCCGGCTCACGGCCTGTCCACCCAACTGTCCTTCATGTTGCAACGCGCCGATATGGCCAAGAGCATGCTGAACGGCGAACTGCTGGCCAGCCCGCTGGTGTCGGACTTCCTGTTCGAGAAGGACGCGCTGTTCGCAAAGATCAATCTGGACGAGGCCGAATTGGCGCTGTACAAGCGCCTGGCGTCGCTGGCGATGCCGGAACATCCGGTGCCGGATCTGGTGATCTATTTGCAGGCGTCCGAGGAAAACCTGTTGAGCCGGGTGGCCGCGCGGGCGGCGGAGTACGAAGTCAATTTCCCCGAAGGCTATCTGAAGCGCGTGCATCAGGCCTACAGCGAATTTTTCCATCAGTACGAGGCCGCGCCGCTGCTGATCGTCAATACCGATCACCTGAATCTGGTCGATGGAGACGAGGACTTCGAACTGCTGATCCGCTGCATCAGCGAAGCGCGAGGCCAGCGTAACTATTTCAACAAGAGCGTCTGAGCCGCCGCGCGCTCAGAGCCTGTTTGCCGATCTAGCGAGCTAGAGTGAGACAAGGCCTTGCGGCCGAGAAAACGGAATGTACAAAGGGTGCGTCACCGTTTTCAACGCCGTATCGCTGATGAGCAGCAGATCGTAAACAGGCTTTAAGCGCCCCGCCGGTTGATATGGACGACTGAACGAGGAAGAACGGGCATGAAAATTACCGTCAACACCCTGCAGAAAATGGCTCAGGAAGAGCAAAAGATCGCCATGCTGACCTGTTACGACGCCAGCTTCGCCACCTTGCTGGAGCAAGCCGGGGTGGAAATTCTGTTGGTAGGGGATTCGCTGGGCATGGTGGTACAGGGCATAGACTCCACGCTGCCGGTGGCCGAAGAAGAAATGCTCTACCACGTGCGTTGCGTGGCGCGCGGCGCCAAGCAGGCCATGGTGCTGGGCGACATGACTTTCGGCGCTTATCAGGAAAGCCCGCAGCAGGCCTTCGCCCACGCCGCCCGCATCATCCAGGCCGGCGCGCACATGGTGAAGCTGGAAGGCGGCGCTTATATGGCCGATACCACACGCTTCCTGGTGGAGCGCGGCGTGCCGGTGTGCGCCCACATTGGCCTGACGCCGCAGTTCGTCAACACTTTCGGCGGCTATCGAGTGCAGGGCAAGAGCGAGGAGGATGCGCGCCGCATCGTCAACGACGCGAAGGCGCACGCCGCAGCCGGCGCCAGTCTGGTGCTGATGGAGTGCGTGCCGGCGGAACTGGCGCGCGAGATCACCGAGTCGATTTCCGTGCCCACCATAGGCATTGGCGCCGGCGTCGATGTGTCCGGCCAGGTGCTGGTGCTGCACGACATGCTGGGCGTGTACCCCGGCAAGAAGGCGCGTTTCGTCAAGGACTTCATGGCTGAGGCCGGCAGCATCCAAGGCGCGGTGCAGTCCTATGTGCAGGCGGTGAAGGATAAGTCCTTCCCGGCGGCGGAACATACTTTCTGATCGGCTCTGCCCAGGACATCAAATAATGGAAATCATTCGTACCGTGGCGGAGATGCGCGCCTGGCGTCGCCAGGCGGGCAAGCTCGCCTTCGTGCCCACCATGGGCAATCTGCACGCAGGCCATCTGGCCCTGGTCAAGGCGGCGCGTGAACGCGCCGACAAGGTCGTGGTCAGCATCTTCGTCAATCGGCTGCAATTTGGCCAGGGCGAGGACTTCGGCGCCTATCCGCGCACCTTCGACGCCGATTGCGATAAGCTGCGCGCTGCCGGCGTGGATGCCTTGTTCTTCCCCGAGGAGCAGGAGCTGTATCCGCGCGTGCGTCAGGACTTCAACGTGGAGCCGCCGAATATTCAGAACGAGCTGTGCGGCGCTTTCCGCCCCGGCCACTTCCGCGGTGTCGCCACCGTGGTGACCAAGCTGTTCAACATCGTGCAGCCGGATCTGGCCTGCTTCGGCAAGAAAGACTTCCAGCAGCTGCATGTGATCCGAGCAATGGTGGACGACCTGAATTCGCCGATTGAGATCGTGCCGGTGGACACAGGCCGCGCCGACGACGGCCTGGCGCTATCCTCGCGCAATGGTTATCTGAGCGCGGAAGAGCGCGCCGAAGCGCCGCGTTTGTACCGCAATCTGGAGCAGATACGGCAGCGGCTGCAGGATGGCGATCATGACTACGCGGCGCTGGAACAGGCCGCGCGCGACGATCTGGCCCAAGCCGGCTGGATAGTGGATTACGTGGAAATTCGCCAGGCCGACACCCTGGCGGTGGCGCACGCCGGCGAAAAACGCCTGGTCGTGCTGGCGGCCGCCCGACTGGGGCGCACCCGCCTGATCGACAACATCGAAGTGTTCCGCTGATCAGCGGACGAAGGATGCAATCATGCAGCGCAATATGCTCAAATCCAAGCTCCACCGTGTAACCACCACGCACAGCGAGTTGCACTATATCGGTTCCTGCGCGATTGACGAGAACCTGCTGGAAGCGGCGGATATTCTGGAGTACGAAGAAGTGCAGATCTGGAACGTCACCAACGGCGAGCGTTTCGCCACCTACGCGATCAAGGCCGAGCGCGGTTCCGGGACCATCTCGGTCAACGGTTCCGCCGCGCGCCGCGCCGCGCCGGGAGATCTGCTGATCATCGCCTCCTTCGCCCAGTACGAGGCCGCGGAGCTGAAGAATCATCAGCCCAAGCTGGTATTCGTCGACGCCGACAACCAGATGACCGAGGTCAAGGGCGCAACCCCGACGCAGGCGGCCTGATCCGTCTCCGGTTTCGCCCATTAGCGGCCGCCTCAGGGCGGCCGTTGTGTTTTGTTGCGGCACAGCATCAGCTTGGCGGCGGCGGCCCGCTTAATTTGGCGGTTAAGCTTGTCGTTGGCGGCGGCGGTGAATCATATTTAAAAAGCGGAGGTGTCTGACTGCCGGTTTGGGCTGGCGGGGACGGCCGTTTCTTAATCCATCGTCAACCCAGCAGCGAGGGAGGCATCATGAGCGCGAGCCAGAATCTGACTGGAGGTTGTCTGTGCGGCGCGGTGCGTTACCGTTTGCGCGCCGAGCCTTACGATGTGGTGCACTGCCATTGCAAAAGCTGCCGCCGAGCCAGCGGCGCGGCCTTCGTGACCTGGTTCACCGTTCGCGTGGCCGATCTGGACTGGCGCGGTGAAAAACCGGTGCTGTATCACTCCTCGGCGGCGGTCAGCCGGGGGTTCTGCCCGCATTGCGGCTCCACCCTGACTTACCGCCACGAATCGGACCCGGAGGAGCTCGATATCACCGTGTCTTCGCTGGACCATCCGGAACGGGTGGCGCCGGCCGGACATATCTGGTGGGAGCATCACCTGCCCTGGGGCAGCCCCGCCGCGCAGCAAGAACTGCCCATCTATCAACGCAGCGAGGCTTGAACCGCGCGTTTACGCTCCTGCGAACAAGAGCGAAGAGGGCTGAAGGAGCCCTCGCGTCACGGCGCGGGGTGCAGCGCGCCCGGCGCGACGACCACCCCGTCCTCGTCTGCGTACAACCAGTGGCCGGGGCTGAAGCGCACCTGGCCGAACTCCACGCTCAGATTGCGCTGGCCTTCGCCGCGCTTCACCGATTTTCGCGGATGGACGCCTAGCGCGCGTATGCCCAGCGCCAGCTTGTTCAAGGCGGCGGAGTCGCGAATGCAACCATTGATCACCACGCCGGCCCAGCCGTTGGCCACCGCCAGCACGCCCAGTTGATCGCCCAGCAACGCGCAGCGCAGCGAGCCGCCGCCGTCCACCACCAGCACTTTGCCGGCTCCGTTCTGACTCAGCGCTTCCCGCACCAGGCTGTTGTCCTCAAACAGCTTCAGGGTTTCGATGCGGCCGTAAAAGCGGGTCTGCCCGCCGTAGCGTTGCAGCGCGGGCGTCAACACCTGTAGTTGCTCGTCGAACTGATCGCATAGATCGGCTGTGTGAAAGTCCATGGCGGCTCTCCTGTGGGCGGATGGCGAAAGCTTAATCCTAGCAGCGCGAGCGCGCGGGCGATATGCCGGAGAAATGAAAAAGCCGCCTGGCGGCGGCTTTGGGCGTTGCGTATTGAGGTGGGGGTTATTCCAGCCGCAGAGGCACGAACAATACGGCCTCGTTGCGCCGCACCAGCAGGGCGATATGGCCTTTGGCGCTGGCCAATGCTTTTTCGAAGTGGGCGATGGTGGACACCTCCACCTGGTTCAAGCCCAGGATCACATCGCCCGCCTGCAGGCCGGAGCGGGCGGCGGGGCCTTGCGCTTTCTGGATCAGCAAGCCGCCGCGCACGCCCAGCTCCGAACGCTGATTAGGCGTCAGTTCGCTCAGCGTCAGCCCCAGTTTGCCAAACTGGAAGCCCTGCGGCGTGTTTTCCTCCTGAGGCTGCTGCGTGCTTGGCGCGTCCTGAGCGAGTTCCGCCAGCGTGGCTTCCAGCTCCTTCTCCACGCCCTTGCGCCACACCGTCAGCTTGATCTTGGTGCCCGGTTGCAAGGAACCAACCTGCACCGGGAGATCCTTGGAGCTTTCTATCGCTTTGCCGTCCAGCTTCAGGATGATGTCGCCGGCTTGCAGGCCGGCGCGAGAGGCCGGTCCCTTGGGATCGACGCGCACCACCAGCGCGCCGCTGGGGCGCTGAAGGCCAAAGGACTGCGCCAGTTCCTGGGTGACTTCCTGGATGTTGATGCCCAACTGGCCGCGGCTGACCTTGCCCTTGGCCTTGAGCTGATCGACCACGCTCATCGCCAAGTCGATGGGGATGGCGAAGGAAATGCCCATGAAGCCGCCGGAACGGCTGTAAATCTGCGAGTTGATGCCCACTACTTCGCCGCGCAGGTTGAACAGCGGGCCGCCGGAGTTGCCGGGGTTGATCGCCACGTCGGTCTGGATGAAGGGGACGAAGTTCTCGTCCGGCAGGCTGCGGCCCTTGGCGGAAACGATGCCGGCCGTGACGGTGTTGTCGAAGCCGAACGGCGCGCCGATGGCGGCTACCCATTCGCCGACCTTCAAGTCCGCCGGGCTGCCTATCTTGACCACCGGCAGGTCCGCCGCCGCCACTTTCAGCAGCGCCACGTCGGTGCGCTTGTCCACGCCCACCAGCTTGGCGCGCAGCTCGCGCTTGTCGGTCAGCATGACTTTGACCTGCTGGCTGTCCGCCACTACGTGGGCGTTGGTCAGGATGTAGCCGTCGGCGCTGATGATGAAACCGGAGCCGAAGGAGACGCTTTCTTCCTGCGGCTGTTCGCGCTGAGGCGGATGATTGGGGATGAAGCGGCGGAAGAAGTCGTACAGCGGATCGTCTTCCGGTACGGGAATCGGGAGGTTGCTGGCTTGGGCGCCGCCGCTTTCTTCGCGGCTGGCCTGGATGTTCACCACCGCCGGTCCGTCGCGGGTGACCAATTGAGTGAAGTCCGGCAGCAGCATGGCGACGCGGCCATCCTGTTGTGCGGGAATGGCGACCGGCGCGGGTTGGGAGTTGCCTTTGAAGAAGCGCTCGACCTTGTCGCAGCCGGACAGCAACGAGGCTGCGAGCAAGGCGCCAACCAGGGTGCGCAGATACGTTGTCACAGGCTATCCTTTTAGGTTGATGTCTATGCGGAAAATAAGGGCGGAACCGGAGTTTTTCCAGTATTTGATTCAGTTGTCTTTAATCATAACGGTTTTTGCCGGATATTCGCAGAGATCGGCGATGACGCAACGCTCGCATTCAGGCTTTCTGGCTTTACAGACATAGCGTCCGAGCAGGATCAGCCAGTGGTGCGCGTCGATTTTGAATTCGTCGGGGATGTATTTTACCAGCTTATCCTCAACTTCTCGCACGTCTTTGCCGGGCGCGATCCGGGTGCGGTTGGCGACCCTGAAAATATGGGTGTCCACCGCGATGGTAGGCTGACCGAAAGCAGTGTTCAGCACCACGTTGGCCGTTTTGCGGCCGACGCCGGGCAGCGCCTCCAAGGCCTCGCGGGTTTGCGGCACTTCGCCGCCGTGCTTTTCCAGCAGCAGACGACAGGTGGCGATCACGTTTCTGGCCTTGGTCTTGTACAAGCCTATGGTCTTGATGAAGTCCGCCAGCGATTCTTCTCCCAGCGCCAGCATGGCCGCCGGGGTGTTGGCCACGGGGTAGAGGCGGCGCGTGGCCTTGTTGACGCTGACGTCGGTGGCTTGCGCCGACAGCAGCACCGAGATCAGCAGTTCGAACGGGCTGCTGTACTCCAGTTCGGTGGTGGGGTGCGGGTTGGCGTCGCGCAGACGGGCGAATATTTCTTTGCGTTTGACGGCGTTCACGGCTTGTCCTTGTCTGCTTGTTCGCGGGCGGCGCGCATCGCGGCGGCGCGTTCCATCGCCTTGCGGATCAATTCGTTTTTGTCGGCCGCCGGCGCGGAAGCGGCCGCGGCGACCGGCGCTGCGGCCGGAGGCGGCGACGCGGCGCTTACCGCGGCGCGTTCGGCCAGGCGTCTGGCCTTGTCTTCTTGTTCGCGCGTTTTGCGCGCTTGGCGTCGTTCGTAGCGCATGCGGGCCTGGGCGGCGCGCGCCATCACGCGGGCGCGCTCGCCGTCGGCCGGGTCGGCCACCGGAACCAAGTCGATGCAGTCCACCGGACAGGGCGCGAGGCATAGCTCGCAGCCGGTGCATTCGGAGGCGATGACGGTGTGCATCTGCTTGGCGGCGCCTACGATGGCGTCCACCGGACAGGCCTGGATGCATAGGGTACAACCTATGCAGCTGTCTTCGCGTATCACGGCCAGCGCCCGCGGTTTGGGCTGCGGGCCGTCGGGGGCGAAGGGAATGACGTCCCGGCCCAGCAGCTCCGCCAGCGCCCGGATGCCGTCGTCGCCGCCCGGCGGGCAGCGGTTGATCGGGTCGCGGCCTTCCGCCAGCGCCTCCGCATACGGTCGGCAGCCGGCGTGGCTGCATTGTCCGCATTGGGTCTGGGGCAGCAGGGCGTCGATCCTTTCGACCAGGGGGATAACGGGCATGCTGTCGGATTCCACTTGAAAAACCGCTAATTATCGACGCTACGGCGAATGGCTTCAACTCCCGGATGGCGGATGAGGGCGCGGAAGGAGTGAAAAAGCCGTCGCTTGCGCGACGGCTCCTGCGGGTGCGGCGGACGATGGCTTGATCACAGCGGATGTTGCAGCTGCTCCAGAATCTGCGGGTTTTCCAGCGTGGACACGTCTTGGGTGATCTCTTCGCCCTTGGCGATGGAGCGCAGCAGGCGGCGCATGATCTTGCCGGAGCGGGTCTTGGGCAGGTTTTCGCCGAAGCGGATGTCGTCCGGCTGGGCGATCTTGCCAATCTCGTGCGCCACCCAGTTTTTCAGCTCGGCCGCCACTTTCTTGGCTTCCTCGCCCTGCGGGCGCGCGCCTTTGAGCACGACGAAGGCCACCACCGCCTCGCCCTTGACCTCGTGCGGCTTGCCGACCACGGCGGCCTCGGCCACCAGCGGGTTGGCCACCAGCGCGGATTCGATCTCCATGGTGCCCAGGCGGTGGCCGGACACGTTCAGCACGTCGTCGATGCGGCCCATGATCCAGAAATAGCCGTTCTCGTCGCGGTTGGCGGAATCGCCGGCAAGGTAGTACTGACCGTTGAACTCTTCCGGGAAATAGGTTTTCTTGAAGCGCTCCGGATCGTTCCAGATGGTGCGCACCAGGCTGGGGAAGGGCTTCTTGATCACCAGGAAACCGCCGCGGCCAGGGTCCACCTGGGCGCCGGATTCATCGACGATGTCGGCCATGATGCCGGGCAGCGGCAGCGTGCACGAGCCGGGCTTGGTGGCCACCGCGCCGGGCAGCGGCGAAATCTGGATGGAGCCGGTTTCGGTCTGCCACCAGGTGTCCACGATGGGGCAGCGGCCGCCGCCCACGGTTTCGTGATACCAGATCCAGGCTTCGGGGTTGATCGGCTCGCCCACGGTGCCGAGCAGGCGCAGGCTGGACAGGTCGTGCTGCTTGGGCAGGTCCGCGCCCAGCTTGATCAACGAGCGGATGGCGGTGGGCGCGGTGTAGAAAATGCTGACCTTGTGCTGCTCTATCATGCGCCAGAAGCGTGAGGCGTCCGGATAGGTGGGCACGCCTTCGAAGATCACCTGAGTGGCGCCGTTGGCCAAAGGGCCGTAGCAAATATAGCTGTGGCCGGTGATCCAGCCCACGTCGGCGGTGCACCAGAACACGTCGTTGGGTTTGTAGTCGAATACCCAGCGGAAGCTGTTGGCGGCGCCCAGCAGATAGCCGGCGCTGCTGTGCTGAATGCCCTTGGGCTTGCCGGTGGAGCCAGAGGTGTAAAGGATGAACAGCGGATCCTCGGCGTTCATCCATTCCGGTTCGCATTGCTCCGGCTGGCCGCTGGTCAGCTGGTGCCACCATACGTCGCGGCCCTCGCTCCAGGCGACCGCGTTTTGGGTGCGCTGATAAGCGATCACGTGTTTGACGCTGTCGCAGCCGCCCATCGCCAGCGCTTCATCCACCGTGGCTTTCAGCGGCACGCTCTTGCCGCCGCGCAGGCCTTCGTTGGCGGTGATCACCAGTTTGGCGCCGGCGTCCTGGACGCGGTCGCGCACCGCCCCGGCGGAAAAGCCGCCAAACACCACGGAGTGGATGGCGCCGATGCGCGCGCAAGCCTGCATCGCCACGATGGCTTCGATCACCATGGGCATGTAAATCACCACGCGGTCGCCCTTGGACACGCCCAGGCTCTTCAGGCCGTTGGCGAACTGGCAGACGCGGCGGTGCAATTCGGCGTAGGTGACGCGGGTGACCGCGCCGTCGTCGGCCTCGAAAATCAGCGCGATGCGATTGGCGTTGACCGCCAGGTGGCGGTCCAGGCAGTTGTAGGAGATGTTCAGCACGCCATCGTCGAACCATTTGAAGAACGGCGCTTGGCTGTCGTCCAACACGCGGGTGAACGGTTTTTTCCAGGTGATCAGGTCGCGCGCCAGGTCGCCCCAGAACGACAGGTAATCTGTGTCCGCCTGCTCGCAGAGCGTGTTGTACGCCTCCATTCCGGAGATTGCCGCTTTCTGGCGGAAATCGTCGGAAGGCGGAAAGCTGCGGGTTTCCTTGAGGACGGATTCTAGCGTGGACATAAACTTCTCCTGGATTAGCTTTGTTGTCATGCCGCCGCTCCGGAACCGCTGGAGCGGCGCGGTGGGGTATTTAAGGCAGGCCGACATCCTCGGCCCGGCCTTATGTCAATGTCAATGCTTGGAGGCCCCGGATGCGCCGATGCCGGTCATCGCGCGCACGAACTGAGCTTCGAATTTGGCTTTTTCCTCATCGGCCTGACGGGATTTGTCCAGCACCGAGATCAGCCAGGTGGAAACGAAGGCCAGGGTCATCGAGAAGATGGCCGGGTTCTTGTACGGGAACACCGCGTGTTCGTGCTTGAGCACCTCCACCCAGACCGTCGGCCCCAGAACGATCAGCACCACCGCGGACAGCAGGCCGATGAAGCCGCCGATCACCGCGCCGCGCGTGGTCAGTCCTTTCCAGAACATGGACAGGAACAGCACCGGGAAGTTGGCCGAGGCGGCAATGGAGAAGGCCAGGCCCACCATGAAGGCGATGTTCTGCTTCTCGAATACCAGGCCCAGCACGATGGCCACCACGCCCAGCACCACGGTGGTGATTTTGGACACGCGGATTTCGTCGGCCTCGTTGGCTTTGCCCTTTTTGATCACGCTGGCGTACAGGTCGTGCGACACCGCGGAGGCGCCGGACAGCGCCAGGCCGGCCACCACCGCCAGGATGGTGGCGAAGGCCACCGCGGAGATGAAGCCCAGGAACATGTCGCCGCCCACGGCCTCGGCCAGGTGCACCGCCGCCATATTGTTGCCGCCGATCAGCTGAGTGACGGATTTGCCGTTTTTGACCACGGTTTCCATCATGCCCGGTTGGTTCAGCACCAGCATGATGGCGCCGAAGCCGATGATGAAGGTGAGGATGTAGAAGTAACCGATGAAGCCGGTGGCGAAGAACACCGATTTGCGCGCCTCTTTGGCGTCGGACACGGTGAAGAAGCGCATCAGGATGTGGGGCAGGCCGGCGGTGCCGAACATCAGCGCCAGACCCAGCGAGATCGAGTCGATGGGATCCGTTTTGCCCGGCGCCATGATGGCGACGCCCTTGCTATGCGCGGCCACCGCTTTTTCAAACATCAGTTCCGGGCTGAAACCCACGGTGGCCAGCACCATGATGGCCATGAAGGTGGCGCCGGACAACAGCAGCACCGCCTTGATGATTTGCACCCAAGTGGTGGCCAGCATGCCGCCGAACAGCACGTAGCACACCATCAGCACGCCCACCATCAGCACCGCGGAGGTGTAGCTCATGCCAAACAAGAGCTGGATCAACTTGCCAGCCCCCACCATCTGCGCAATCAGGTAGATGGCTACCACCACCAGTGTGGAGGTGGCGGCGAAGCTGCGCACCGGCGTTTGTTGCAGCCGGTAGGAGGCGACGTCGGCGAAAGTGTATTTGCCCAGATTGCGCAGGCGTTCGGCCACCAGGAACAGGATCACCGGCCAGCCGACCAGGAAGCCCATCGAGTAGATCAGGCCGTCGTAGCCTTTTTCGAACACCATGGCGGAAATGCCGAGGAAGGACGCGGCGGACATGTAGTCGCCGGCGATCGCCAGGCCGTTTTGAAAACCGGTGATGCCGCCGCCGGCCGCGTAGAAGTCGCTGGCGGACTTGGTGCGGCGAGCCGCCCAATAGGTGACACACAGCGTAAACGCCACAAACAGCAGGAACATGATGATGGCGTGCCAGTTGGTGGCCTGTTGTTTGACATCGCCCTCAATGGCCCCGGCCGCCATGGCCAAGGAGGGCAGTAGAACGCCGGCGACGCAGGCCAGTTGCAAGACGCGTTGCTTCATTGTTTGGACTCCTCGACGATTTGCTGGTTGAGCAGGTCGAATTCGGTGTTGGCGCGGCGGACGTAGATGCCGGTCAACACGAAGGCCGAGATGATGATCAGCACGCCGATGGGAATGCCTATGGTCATGGTGGCGCCGGCGCTGATCGGATGGCCCAGCGTGGCCGGCGAGAATGCCAGCACCAGGATGAAACCGTAATAGATGGCCAGCATGATCAAAGTGAGCTGCCAACCCAGGCTGGTTTTCTTGTGCACCAGTTCCTTGAATTTGGGATTGGACTGCACTTTCTTGAGTATGTCCTCGTTCATTGCATCCTCCTTTGTGATCGCGGCTTAGAGTGCCGCTGCTAAAAACATAAGGGAGGCTGTGGCGGCGAATCTAATCGCTTTTTTTGATGCGTAAAATTATTCAGACCGATGTTGCGATGCAAAAATCAAGTAAAATCAAGTATTTATATTAGAATTTTTACTCTTTGTCTGGTGTGAAATTGTTGTCCTGTTGTCAGTGCGACCGGGGTTTGTCCTGGTTGCCTTGGCGGCCGAACGCCTTTGCGCAAATGCTTGGACAGGGCGGTGGCGAGGCACAAAACGCTTGTTATTTAGCCGGCATTACGCTGAAAATGGCTCGCACAAGAAAAACCCGCCATCGGCCAAGCTTTGCTCAGGCCGCCATGCCGCCGCGTTGCGCGGTAGTGCTCAAACGGGCGTCGGAGCCCCGCCGTCATGCCGCCCATGACCGGCACGCGGCGATCCGGTCCGCCGTCTGGCATCCAAGTCAGGGGAGAACATGGAAATCTATCAGTTGCGCACCTTTGTCACCGTCGCTCAGCAAGGGCACCTGACACAGGCCGCGGAATTGCTGCATCTGTCGCAGCCGGCGGTCACCGCGCAAATCAAGGCGCTGGAAGAAGAAGTGGGCATGCAGTTGTTTGAGCGCAGCGCGGGAGGCGTGTCGCTCACTCGCATCGGACAGGAGCTGTTGCCGCAGGCGCAGGCGATACTGGGCGCGGCCAGCGGCATCATCAACCATGCCAAACAATTGAAGGGCCAGTTGTCCGGCAAGGCGCGGATAGGCATCACGCTGACGCCGGACACGCTGAAAATCGGGCCTTGGGTGGCCGGTTTGGTGGAGCGCTATCCCTTGCTGGACATCCAACTGCGTCACGGCGTGACGGTGGATGTGCTGAACCTGGTCCGCAAGAAGGAGCTGGACGCCGGCTTCTACCTGGGCAAGAACCCTTATGTGAACGTCTCTACGGTCAAGTTGGCGGAATTGCCGTTCCGAATCGTTTTGCCCGCCGCCTGGGCGCCGCGTTTGGCCGGCGGTTTGAAGGAATTGGGCAAATTGCCGTGGATAGGCATTTCGCAATTCTCCAGCCTTTCCAAAATCACCGCGGAGTTGTGGCGGGAACTTAACATTTCGCCTAAGAAGGTAGCGGAGTGCGATCATCTCGACGCTATCCTGGAACTGGTGGCCTCCGGAGTGGGGGTGGCGCTGGCGCGGGAAGAGGCGGCGCAAGCCTGGCGGGACGCAGGCAGGTTGACAGTACTGCCGGATGTGCGCAAATTGGCTGAGTTGCAATTTGTTTACCCATCGGACCGGGGGGGCGACCCGGTGCTGGAAACCTTGTTGCAAGAATTGCTGCAAGTGTGGCGTTTGCCCGCTGTTGCGGCTTAGAACCTGTTTACGACGCTGCGTGTCTTTTTTCAGCCGCAACGCTTTGTCACCGTAAGCAGGCTCCTGAGGCGGTTGCCGCGCGAAAGCGCGCTGGCCGCCTGGTTTGACCGAAGGAGTGGCAATGACCCGTAGTTGGTTGATCGGCGCGATGGAGAGCTACCGCAACGCGGTGGAGCGCGGCCAGCAGCGCTTGTTGGAAGCGCAGCACGAAGCCTGTGTCGGCTGGTGGTCGGCTTTTGCGCCGGCTTATCCGATATCGCAGGGTGATCTGGAGCGCCGGCTGGATGACACCTTGTTGGTGGGCGCCAATCTGTTGCAAGCGCAAGCGGATACTCAGCGCGACTGGATGCTGCTGACCGAGCGCTGGCTGTCCGAGGTAAACCGTGATGTGCAGGCGCGTCTGGACGCGGCCAGCGACGATTCGCCCTCGCTGCACCCGCTGCGGCATGCCTGGCAGGTGGGCAGCCTGTCCGGTTCCGCCTTGTCCAAGGTTTCACGCCAAGTGGGGCATTTCGCCGCCACCAGCCTGTCGTCCACGCCTTTGCGCGCCGCCTGCGACGCGCGGCGCGAGTGGAAGCGGCAGCGTTCCTGACTCCCGGCAATCCCAAGCGTCGTATGCAATGCCTCAATACTTATTGAGGCATTGTCTTTTTGAGCCGGCCAGCGGCTGCCGGCTTGGCGCTGCTCGTCAATCCACTCCCCGGCTTTTGTCTGATGATTTATTTAATTTTTAATATTAATTGTAATTTTATTTAAGATTTTAATTATTTGATTTTACCGTTAAATTACTGATTTATTGCTTTGTTTTTCCTTGGTGAAAACGTGGTGTTTTTTAAGATATATTCGTTTGGAAGGTGGGCTGCTTGGCTTTGGATCATCAATGGGTGGCGCCAATTTTTATGGAGCGTATTCATGGGGGCGGAAATGCGTGGCGTATTTAAACAATACTGGCTAGATCAAATAAAGGTGCCGGCTTTGTTGAATGTGAATTTGAAAGTGGCCGCAGCCAGATTCACCGTCTTGGCCGGCCCCTCCGGCAGCGGAAAAAGCACGATCCTGCATTTGCTGGGCGGCATGGATCGCCCCGACAGCGGGGATATCGTTATTGCTGGACAAAGCATAGCCGCCTTGAGTGATGACGAACTTAGCGATTTCCGCGCCCGCCATTTGGGTTTTGTGTTTCAAAGTTTCAACTTGCTGCCGGTGCTGTCCGCGCTGGAGAACGTGGAATACCCGCTGCACTTGCAAGGCGAATCGGCGGGGCGCCGTAAGGCGCGCGCGCTGGAGATGCTGGCCGAGGTGGGCTTGTTGAAACAGGCGGCGCATCGGCCCGGGCAGCTGTCCGGCGGTCAGCGTCAACGGGTGGCGATTGCGCGTGCGCTGGTGCACAAGCCGGCGCTGGTGTTGGCCGACGAACCCACCGCCAATCTGGACAGCGGCACCGGAGCCTCCATCCTGGCGCTGCTGCGGCGCTTGCAAGGCGAGCGCGGCGTGGCGGTGGTGTTCTCCTCGCACGATCCGCTGGTGATCGCGGCGGCGGACGAATGCTACCAAGTCCGTGACGGAAGAGTCCGCGCACTGGCGGAGGGAGAGGCGCTGGCATGAACGTCCTGCAACTGGCGTGGCGCAATCTGTTGCGCAACCGTCGGCGAACTTGGGCAAGCGTCCTGACCATGGCGGTGGGCATGGCGGGTGTGTTGTTGTTCGGCGGCTATCAGAGAGCGGTCCAGTACGGTTTGGAAACGGCTTTCGTTCGCGAGCTCGGCCATTTGCAGGTGCAGCACAGTGATTATTTGCAATACGGCAGCGGCAATCCGGCTGCCTATGGCATCCGCGACTATCGGCGCATCCAGCGCATGATCGAGTCGGATTCGGTATTGGCGGGCATGTTGGTGACAGTCACACCGACCCTGACCCTGGGCGGCATTGCCGGCTATTACGCTACCGGCGCGTCGCGCACGGTGTTGGCGCAAGGCAGCGAGCCGGCAGGCCAGGATCGTTTGCGGCGCTGGGACGCCCACGGCCTTCGGCAGGCGGCCAAGCCGATGGCGCTGACCGGCAGCAGCCCCAATGCGGTGGTATTGGGCAGCGGCGTTGCCAGAACCCTGGGGCTGTGCCTATCCGGTGGCGACCGCGGCTGCACGGCGGCCGTTGTGGAGAGCGAGCGACTGCCGCCGGACCTGGCCGCCTTGACTGGGCCTGCGCGAACCGACGACGGCAAGCGGATCGAACTGCTGACGGCCACGGCTGCCGGCGCGCCCAATGTCGCTCGTTTGCAGGTGCTGGGGGTGGAGCGGCAGGGTGCTCGGGAGTGGGACGATGTCTATGTGGGCTTGCATTTGGCTCAGGCACAGCGGCTGCTGTATGGGGAGGGGGAGCCGATGGTGACGGCGATCCTGCTGCAGTTGAAGAACAGCGGGCAGATTGGGGCGGCGCGCCAGCGGCTGCAACAGTTGTTTCAATCCGGTCTGAGCGAGCAGCCGCTGACGGCGCACGATTTCGCCGCTCTGCAGCCGCTGTACCAGCGGATCGTTGACATGTTCGGTGCCATCTTCGGTTTTATGGCGACGCTCATTGCCAGCGTAACGCTATTCACCACTGGGAACACCATGAATATGGCGGTGGTGGAGCGCACCCGCGAAATCGGCTCGCTGCGTTCCATCGGCGTGCGACGCAGCGGTATCCAGCGGCTGTTTCTATGCGAGGGCGCCTTGCTGGGGGCGATTGGAGGCCTGAGCGGCCTGCTGCTATCGCTGGGGCTGGCTTGGCTGATCAACCGCGCGGGTCTGAGTTGGCTGCCTCCCGGAGTGGTGGAGCCCAGTCCGATTTTGATCAGGGTCTGGGGCGAGACGCGCATGGTGGCCGCGTGCATGGGGGGAGGGATGGCCGTGGCGCTGCTGTCGTCCTGGTGGCCGTCGCGCCGGGCGGCGCGTTGGAACATCGTAGACGCCTTGAGGCAGGCCTGAGCCGGTATGGCGGAAGAGGGAGGGGAACGGAGCATGAAGTGCCCGCACATTTTGGGGGTGATCGCGTTTGTTTGGCTGGGGGTGGCCCGGGCGGCGCCGGACGCGCAGCAGATACTGGCCTGGAGCGACGAGGTGCGCAATCCCGGCAAGTCTTTCAGCCTGACGGTGGATTTGCTCAGCTACAAGCAAGGCAAGCCCAGCGACGCCAGCTCCTTGGTGTTGTATTCACGGGCCGATCCGCGGCGCGGCGAGTTTCGCAGCCTGTTGCGCTTTGTCAGCCCCAGCCGCGACGCGGGCAAATTGACCCTGAAAAGCGGCAAGGATTTATGGGTGTTTGACCCCGCGAGCCAGGCCAGCGTGCCGATTTCGCCGCAGCAGCGGCTGTTGGGCCAGGCGGCGAACGGCGATGTGGTGACAGTGAACTGGGCCCTGGACTATCTGGCCACGCTTGTGGCGGAGGAGACCGTGATCGATGGTGATCGCAAGCCGCGCGCCAGCTACAAGCTGCGGCTGAGTGCGCGGCGCTCGGATGTGACTTACCACGCCATTGAGCTATGGGTGGATCGTGACGGTTATCGCAGCCGCAAGGCACAGTTCTACGCCGCCAGCGGTGAGCTGCTGAAAACCGCTTATTACCGCGGTTATCGCCAGGCGCTGGGCCGGGACCGCCCCACGGAAACCGTCATCATCGATGGTCTTAATCCGCAGTGGGTGACGGTGATGCGCAAGAGCGGCTTCGCTTGGCGCGAGGTGCCCGAGGCCTGGCTGCAGCGGGATTATCTGCCGCGCTTCAGGGTGGAGTGAGTGGCGCCGGCCATTCAAATCCGCAGTGGCGCGTCGCCGTCCTCGGCGTCCATGTTGTGCGGTTCGCCCACCAATAGCGGGTCCGCCGCTCTGGCGACGTGCGCGTCCTTGCCTGGGTAGTCCAGCCGGGACAGGAAGTGGCGGATGCAGTTGAGGCGCGCGCGCTTCTTGTCATCGGACTTCACCACCGTCCACGGCGCGTCGCCGGTATGGGTGTGGAAGAAGGTCGCTTCCTTGGCCGCGGTGTAGTCGTCCCATTTGTCCAGCGACTGTATGTCGATAGGCGACAGTTTCCAGTGTTTCAGCGGGTCGTCGCGGCGCGAGATGAAGCGGCGCAGCTGCTCTTCGCGGCTGACCGAGAACCAGAACTTGAACAGGCGGATGCCGCTGTTGACCAGCATGCGCTCCAGCTGCGGCGTCTGGCGCATGAATTCCAGATACTCGTGCGGATGGCAAAAGCCCATGACCCGCTCCACGCCGGCGCGGTTGTACCAGGAGCGGTCGAAGAACACGATCTCGCCCGCGGTGGGCAGGTGTTCGATATAGCGTTGGAAGTACCACTGGCCGCGCTCGCGGTCCGAAGGCTTTTCCAGCGCCACCACGCGCGCGCCGCGCGGGTTCAGGTGTTCCATATAGCGTTTGATGGTGCCGCCCTTGCCAGCGGCGTCGCGGCCTTCGAACAGGATCACGATTTTCTGGCCGCTTTCTTTGACCCAGTTCTGCACTTTAAGCAGCTCGATCTGCAGCGCCTGTTTCTGCTGCTCGTACTCCGGGCGGCGCATCCGCGTGCGGTAAGGATAGCTGGCCGGCAGCTCGGCGCTGACGCTGTCCTCAGCGCTGCCCTGCGGCGCGGCGGCCACTTGCAAGGCCACCGGCTGTTGGCTGACGGTTTCGATGGCTTGCACCGATTCCTGGTGGGCGCGTTCCACATTGGTGCGGCGGTGGGCGGCGGCTCGACGCGGCGGCGGCTTGACGGCCGGCGGGGGGGCGTCGGCGACGGCTTCCGAGGGCAGGGGGGCTTGGGGCGGGGTTTTGTCTTGTGTCATGCAAGCTCCTTTGCGGGGGATAAAACCATGCTACTCCCATGGAAAACCGGTGTCGATGCGCATTGCTTGGCTCGGATGGCACGCATTTGGCGCCCGTCATGGGCGTTTTGTCGCAAGGCAAAGCTTTTTATGCCGATTTCATGCATATTGATGCCGTTGGATTTGAGCGATGGGGGGAGCTATGTGGGCGGTGGAGTTGAACGGGGTGTCGAAGAGTTATTGGATGGAGCAGGTGCGCGTGCCGGCGCTGGCGGAGGTCAGCCTCAAAATCTCCTCGGCGCGCTTCACCGTGCTGTCCGGCCAGTCCGGCAGCGGCAAGACCACTTTGCTGAACCTGATCGGCGGCATAGACCGCGCCGATGCCGGAAAGATCATGGTGGCGGATCAGGATTTGGGTGGCTTGAGCGACGACGCGCTCAGCGATTTTCGCGCGCGTCACATCGGTTTCATCTTCCAGAATTTCAATCTGATGCCGGTGCTGTCGGCGTTTGAGAACGTCGAGTACCCGTTGCAATTGCAGGGGGTGCCGGCGCGGCGGCGACGCGAGCGGGTATTGGAGATGCTGGCGGCGGTGGGATTGGCGGACAAGGCTGCGAACCGGCCCGGCCAGCTGTCCGGCGGTCAGCGGCAGCGGGTGGCGATTGCGCGCGCGCTGGTGCACGAGCCGGCCTTGGTGCTGGCAGACGAACCCACCGCCAATCTGGACAGCCAGACCGGGGCGTCCATTCTGGCCTTGTTGCGCCAATTGCAGCGCGAACGCCGGGTGGCGGTGGTGTTCTCCTCGCATGATCCGCAAGTGATCGCGGCGGCGGATGACCGCTACCTGGTCAGCGATGGCCGGGTCGGCGCGCTGAACGCAGAGGAGGCCTTGGCGTGAATACCTTGAAGCTGGCCTGGCGCAATCTGCTGCGTAATCGCCGCCGCACCTTGGCGACCTTGTCCACGATGATTATCGGCTTGGTGGCGGTGTTGCTGTTCGGCGGTTACAACCGCACGGTGCAATATGGGCTGCAAACCGGCATGGTGCGCGCCGGCGGCCATCTGCAGGTGCAGCATCGGGATTATTTCCTGTACGGCAGCGGCAACCCCGCCGCTTATGGCATCCGCGATTACCGGACCGTGATGCGGCAGATCGAGAACGACCCGGTGCTGCGGCCGATGTTGACGGTGGTGACCCCCACGTTGAGCTTGGGCGGCATTGCCGGCCATTACGCGGCCGGCGCCTCTCGAACGGTGATCGCCCGCGGCAGCGAAGTGGACGCGCAGAACCGGCTGCGGCGTTGGGACGATTATGGCTTCAACGATAAGCGCAAACCGGTGGCGCTGACCGGCACCGCGCCGAACGCGGCGGTGATCGGCACCGGTGTGGCGCGAGTGCTGCAATTGTGCGCGGCGTTCAAGCTCAAGGATTGCGCGCCGCCGCCGGTTCCGGCCGGCGGCGACGATTTGCCGGCCGATCTGGCGGCCTTGTCCGCGGCGGCGCCGCCGGCCGTCGGCCGCGACGATCAGATCGAGCTTTTGGCCGCCACCGCCGCCGGTGCGCCCAATGTGGCCCGCTTGCAAGTGGCCAAGGTGGAGAGCCAAGGCATCAAGGAGCTGGACGATATGTATGTCGGCCTGCATCTGCGCCAGGCTCAGCAGCTGGTGTACGGCCAGGGCGAGCCGATGGCCACCGCCATCGTGCTGCAGCTCAGGCACACCGCGCAGATTCCGGCGGCCGAGGCGCGTTTGCGCCAGCTGTTCGCCACCCGCTTGCGCGGCCAGCCGCTGGCGGCGCACGACTTTGCCACGCTGCAGCCGCAATACGGCCAAATCACCGGCATGTTCGGCACCATTTTCGGCTTTCTGGCGGTGTTGATCGCCTGCGTGGCGCTGTTCACCATAGGCAACACCATGAATATGGTGGTGCTGGAGCGGACAGTGGAGATCGGCACTCTGCGAGCAATGGGGTTGCGCCGCCGCGGCATCCAGCGGCTGTTCCTGTGCGAGGGTTGTCTGCTGGGCCTTGGCGGCGGGGTGCTGGGCATCGCGCTGGCGTTGTTGCTCGCCTGGCTGATCAATCACGCCGGGCTGACCTGGCTGCCGCCGGGGCAGGTGGACCCCAGCCCCATCCTGGTGCGGGTATGGGGCGAGTGGCGGATGATGGCGGTGACCGCCGGCGGTTTGATGGCAATGGCGCTGCTATCGTCGTGGTGGCCGGCGCGGCGCGCGGCCGCGGCCAATATCGTGGAGGCTTTGCGTCATGCGTGACAGGCTTGGAATTTTCAAGAGAGTGAGAACGGTACGCTGGGCCGCGTTGAGCGTTGCCTTGTGGGCGACGACGACGCTGGCGGCGCCCGACGCGCAGACCATCCTGGCCAATAGCGACGCGGTGCGCAATCCGGAGCGCTCCTTCGGGCTGGTGGTGTCCTTGGTCAGTTATAAGGACGGCAAGCAGAACGAGGCCAGCGCGCTGGCGGTGTATTCGCGCGCCGATCCGAAAAGCGGCCAGTTCCGCAGCCTGCTGCGTTTCATCAACCCTAAGCGGGACGCCGGCAAGCTGATGCTCAAAAGCGGCAACGATCTGTGGTTTTTCGATCCGGCGAGCAAGGCCAGCGTGCCGATTTCGCCGCAGCAGCGGCTGTTGGGCCAGGCGGCCAACGGCGACGTGGTCACTGTCAACCTGGCGCTGGATTATCAAGCGGTGCTGGCCGGCGAGGAGACGATACAGGACGGGGACCGCCAGACGCGGTTTTGCTACAAGCTGCGGCTCAGCGCGCGCAATCCCGGCGTCACCTACCACGCGATTGATCTGTGGGTGGACCGCGATGGCTATCGCAGCCGCAAGGCGCAATTCTATGCAGAGAGCGGAAGCCTGCTGAAGACCGCGTACTACCGCGCGTATCAGCCAGTGTTGGGACGAGAGCGCCCGACGGAAACCGTGATCATAGACGGCCTCAATCCGCGCTGGATAACGGTGTTGCGCAACAGCCAGTTCGCTTGGCGCGAGGTGCCGGAAGCTTGGTTGCAACGCGACTATCTGCCGCGTTTTCGGGCCGAATGACGATGCGGAAGCTGGCGCTTGGGTGGTTGCTGCTGGCGTGCGCGGCCGCGCGGGGCGCCGACGCGCCGCTGGACGAGGAAGCGTTGCGCTTGGCCGATCAAACCCGGATGGAGGAAGAGAAGCCGCGTGATCTGAAGCTTCAACTGGAGGCGTCCGCGTTGTCGCCGCGGCCGGGAGACGATAGCCAGCGGCTGTCTTTCGATTTGCGCTGGGACGGCCGCCTGAGCCCGGCCTGGCGCGGCGTGCTGGCCAACCGGCTGGATTGGCGCTTTGCCGGCTCGCCGCAGCGGGACCACGGCGTCAATACCCTGAAGGAGGCCTATCTGAGCCGCGAGTTCGGCGTCGACGCGATGCTGGACTTGGGGCGCGTCAATACCCGCTACGGCGTGGCCGTGGGCTACAACCCCACTGATTTTCTCGGCGCCGGCACCGTGCGCTCGGTGGTGTCGGCGGACCCGGACAGCCTGCGTCAGAACCGTCTCGGCAACGCCATGTTGCGCTGGCAGCGGCTGTGGGATCGGGCTTCCTTGACCGCGATCTGGTCGCCAAAGCTGGGTTCGGGGCCTAATCCGGACGGCGCCAGCCTGGACTGGGGCGCCAGCAATCCCCGACAGCGGCTGCTGCTGGCCGGCAGCTATCGCTTCGCTGAAAACCTGAATCCGCAATGGCTGTTGCTGCAAGAGCAAGGCCGTTCTCCGCAACTGGGCTTCAATGTGTCGCGCGTGCTTGGCAACGCCACCGTGGTTTATCTGGAATGGGCCGGCGGGCGGCAGCAGACTACTTGGAGGCAAAGCCTGGGGCTGCCGGATTCTGCTTGGCGCAATCGTCTGGCCGGGGGCCTGACCTGGACCGGCGCCAACAAACTGAGCCTGACCTTGGAGGGGCAGCAGGACGGCGCGGCACCGGATGGCGATGAATGGCGCGCGCTGCGCGAGAAGCCGGCGCTCTATGGCGCTTATCGGGCTGGAGTCGGCGCAAGCGGCGGCCTGCCCACCCGGCGTGCCGCCTTGCTGCGAGCGCATTGGCAGGATGCGCTGGTGGATGACCTGGATCTGACCGCGATGCGCAGTTTCGACCTGGTGGATCATAGCGGCATGAATTGGGCCGAGGTCCGCTATCACCTGGGCGCGGCGGACCTGGCCTTGCAGTGGCAGCGTTTTGACGGAGCGCCGGACAGCCGTTACGGCGCGAGCCCGGCGCGGCGGGTCTGGCAATTGCTGGTCGACTACTTTTACTGAGGTCGTGAGCCGGCTTGGAGGCGGCTGTCGCGGCGCGGATCGCATGGCGAGCGGCGGGGAAACAAACCATAGTGATGATGAGGCGGAGAGACGCTGCTTGTCGTCGAAACGATCCTGAACAGAGGGGGTGGGCATGGGCATGAGCACGGTGGCCGCGTTGCAAACGTATCTGCGTTCCTGGAACGCGGCGGGCTGCCTGCACGGCGTGGCCGCCGTCTGCCTGGCCGACGGCGAGCGGGTGGCGGTGGCCGGCGGCATGGCCGATCCGGGTTTGGCGGTGGCCAACGAGCCGGACACGGTGTTTCGCATCGGCTCGTTGAGCAAGAGCTTTACCGCCGCCGCGGTACTGCAGCAGGTGGCCCAGGGGCGGCTGGAACTGAGCGACAGCCTGGAGCGGTTTTTTCCCGACTTTCCCAATGCGGCGGGCATCAGCCTGCATCAATTGCTGAATCACAGCGCCGGCACCGCCAACTTCACCAGCGCGGCGGAGTATTGGCCCACGCGGATGCGGTTGGCGCATCGGCCGCAGGAACTGCTTGATTGGGCGCACGCTTTGCCGCCGGCTTGCCCGCCCGGCATTGCCCACGCATACAGCAATACCGGCTATTTATTATTGGCGGCCATTGTGGAGCGGGTGGCGGATCAGGATTTCTCCAGCTATCGGCAGCAGTACCTGTTTCGGCCGCTGGGTCTGGAGCGCACTTTCGTCGACGATGGCCGCGTCATTCTGCCGCAGGCCGCGCGCGGCCTGCATCCCGGAGCGCCGTGGCGCTACGCGGAGCCGATGGACATGTCGGTGGCGTGGGGCGTCTACGATCTGGCCTCCAGCGCGGGTGATCTGTGCCGTTGGCTGGAGGCGCTGCAGCGGGGCGAGGCCTTGCCGGCCAGGCTGGCCTCGCTGATGCTGGACGTGAGCGCTCTGGAGTACGCCTACGGGTTTTACGGGGAGGACTGGGTGCTGGCCGGCCGCCAGTTGCGGCTGGCCCAGCACTTTGGCGACGTCAACGGCTTTTTCTCCTTCATGAGCGTCTTGCCCGGCGGGGGCGGCGTGGTGGTGTTGGCCAATGCCTTCGGCTCGCCGGTGGAGCGCCTGGGACGGGATTTGGCCCGCATCGCCAGCGGAGAGGAGTGGGAAGCCCTGCCGGCGCCGGGGCGGCAGCAGCCGGACGAGCAGTTGTTCGTTCCGGGGCGTTATGAGAGTGGAGATGGCGCTTGGATGGAGTTGTTTTACAACGAGCACGGCTGCTATGCGCGCAGCCCGCGCCGTTACGGCGTGCCAATCGCCTATCCGCTGACCGTGGAGGCGCAGACGCCGCAACTGGCGCGCAGCGCCGTGCTGCCGGAGACTCTGTTGATTGAGGGCTGAACGCTGCAATGGCGCGACGCCGAGGGGGAGACCAGACGCTTGCGTCGGCAGTAGGCGGTTTGTCCGGCGTAGGGGGCATGGTCTATCGTGAGAACTGACAAAACCAAGCCAGCTTTCGAGTCGAGGCCCAGAATTGACGGATTTTAAACAAGAGGCGGGAAAAGCTCGATTCCGGGCTTTCCTCGCCTCCCTGCCATGGCGCGCGTGGGGGGGGGGGGTTCTGGTGCCCTTGCTGGCCTTGGCCGCGCAGTGGTGGTTTTGGGACTGGATCCACCCATACGTCTGGTTCCTGTTCTATCCCGCGGTCTTCGTATCCGCCATGCTGGGCGGGCTGACTGGCGGTCTGGTCGCCACCGTCTTGTCGACTTTGCTGGTCTGGTATCTGTTCATGCCCCCGCAGTGGAGCTTCGTCATTATCCGGACGTCCGATGCCGCCTCAATTGCCTTGTTCGCCTTGTGCGGCTTGATGTTTAGCCTGTTCAGCCAGCGTCTCATCAGTCGCCGCTCGCGTTGGGCGGAGAATGAACTGGCGCGCCAGCAAGCTTTATTGCACGCCATCATCAACAACTCCACCGCGGTCATCTTCGTCAAGGACATGCATGGCCGCTATCTGCTGGTCAATCAACGCTATCCGGATTTGTTCCATATCAGCGTAGAGGCCATGCGCGGTCTGCGCGACGAGGACTTGTTCCCGCCCGATGTGGTGGCCAAGTTGCGCGAGGCCGATCTGGAAGTGCTGAACACCGGTCAGGCGCGCGAATACGAGGAAACCGTGCCGCACGACGATGGCCCGCATACTTACTTGGTGTACAAATTTCCCTTGTTCGACGCCGAGGGGCGCGCCTACGCGGTGTGCGGCATCGCGTCGGACATCAGCGCGCGCAAGCGCGCCGAAGCGGAGCAGGGGAAGCGCGAGCAATTGCTGCAGGAAATGAGCGCCATCGCCCGGGTGGGCGGCTGGTGGTTTGATCCCGCAAGCGGGGACTGCGGCTGGACCTCGGAAGTGGCCCGCATCCATGACCTGCCGGCCGATGCTCCGGCCAACACCTGCATTGGGTTGGATTTTTTCCATGGGGAGGATCGCCGGCGGATAGAGGAAGCGGTGCGCCGCGTCGTGACGGAGGCCGAGCCCTATGATCTGGAGCTGCAATTGCTCAGCGCCACCGGCCGGCGCAAGTGGGTGAGAGTGTCCGGGAGACCGGTGTTGGCGGGCGGCAAGGTGGTGTCGGTGCGGGGCGCAATGCAGGACGTGTCCGACCGAAAAGCCATGGAAACCGCTCTGTTGGAAAGCGAGGAAAGACTATCGCTGTTCATCGAACACGCCCCGGCGGCGCTGGCGATGTTCGATCGCAATATGCGTTATCTGGCGGCCAGCCGTCGCTGGCTGGACGATTACCAACTGGACGGCCAGGACATCATCGGCCGATCCCACTACGAGGTATTCCCGGAGATCCCCGACGCTTGGCGGGAAATTCATCGCCGGGCGCTGGCCGGGGAGGTGGTGCGCGAAGAGGAAGACCGCTTTCTGCGTCAGAACGGCGCGGCGCAGTGGCTGTGTTGGGAAGTGCGGCCATGGCACGCGCGAGACGGCGCCATCGGGGGGATTGTGATCTTCACCGAGGACATCTCCGCGCGCAAATCCGTTGAAGAAGAGCGTCACCAGTTGGCGGAGGCGCTGGATCAGTCGGCGCAGCCGGTGGTGATGACCGATGCATCCAAGAATATCCTGTACGTCAACGCCGCGTTTGGCGAGTTGATGGGGTATTCGATCGGCGAACTGCTGGGCACCTCGATCTCACGCTTCATTCCGGACGATCCGGTTAGCCGGGAGGAGCGGGCGGCGCTGGAGCAGCAGGTGAAACAGCAGGGACGCTGGACCGGCGAGCAGGCGCGGGTCGCCAGCAACGGCGAAATCATTCCGGTTTACGCCTGCGTCACCGCCATGCACGATCTGTCCGGCACGTTCTGCGGCTTTTTCGGCACCTATAACGATTTGCGGCCGCTGCGCGAAAAAACCCAGGCCTTGGCCAGCGCCGAAGCGCGCTATCGCAGCGTGTTGGATCATGCCGCAGATGCCGTGTTGGTGGCGGATGCGGAGGGGCGCTATCAATACGCCAACCTGCAGGCCTGTCAGTTGCTGGGTTATGACGAGCCGGAAATCCTGGCGATGCGGGTGGGCGATTTCAGCGCGGGCTCCGCGGCGGATAATGCGCAGTCTTTGTTCCAGCGCTTGCTGTCCAACGAGCAGTTGAGCGCCGAGATGCTGCTGCGGCGCAAGGACGGCGCCGAGGTGCCGGTGGAGGTGAACGCGATCCGCCTGCCGGATGGCGGCGTCTACGGCGCTTTCCGCGACATTACCTTGCGGCGGCAGGCGGCGGAGCGGATTCGCCAGCTGTCCATGGCGGTGGAGCAGAGCCCGGAGAGCATCGTCATCACCGATCTGGAAACGCGGATTGAATACGTCAACGAAGCGTTTGTCCGCAATACCGGTTACAGCCGGGAAGAGGTGATGGGGCAGACGCCCAATCTGCTCAAGTCCGGCCTGACTCCAGCGGACACCTATGCGGAGCTGTGGAGCGCGCTGCGGGCCGGTCAGCCATGGAAAGGCGAGCTGTTCAACCGGCGCAAGGACGGCAGCGATTACGTCGACTTCGCCCACATCTCGCCTATCCGTCAACCGGACGGCAGGATCAGTCATTACCTGTCCTTGCAAGAGGATATCACCCAGAAAAAGCGGCTGGCCATGGAGCTGGATCAGCACCGTCATCACCTGGAAGAACTGGTGGCGGTGCGCACCGCGGAGGTGCGCGCCACCAGCGCCAAGCTGCAAACCACCCAGTTCGCCATGGACAGCGTGGGCATCGGCATCCACTGGGTGGATGCGGCGAGCGGGCGGCTGATCTACGTCAACCGTTACGCGGCGGAGCTGCTGGGCTACGGCGTCGATGAGATGTTGAGCCTGAACGTATCGGACATCGTGCCCAATACCACGCCCGAAATCTACGCGCACACCGTGGAGCGCCTGCGGCAGCAAAGCCGGGCGCAGTTCGAAACCCAGCAACGAACCCGGGACGGGCGGCTGGTGGCAGTGGAAATGACGGCGTATTACCTGCCGGACAGGCCGGGGGGCTCGGACAAAATCATCGGCTTCGTCACCGACATCACCCGGCGCAAGGAGACCGAGCAGGCCCTGGTGCGCGCCAAGGAAGACGCGGAGGCGGCCAATCTGGCCAAGAGCGCCTTCGTCGCCAATATGAGCCATGAAATCCGCACGCCCTTGAACGCCATCATCGGTTTCACCCATTTGCTGATGCGCACTCAGCCGCGGCCGGAGCAGCAGGCCAAGCTGGAAAAAGTGCTGGTGGCCAGCGGGCATCTGCTTGGCATCATCAACGACATTCTGGACCTGTCCAAGATCGAAGCCGGCAAGTTGTCGCTGGAGCGGACCGACTTTTCCATCGGCGCGCTGTTCGATCACGTGCGTTCCCTGATCGACGAGCCGGCGCAGGCCAAGGGTTTGCGCGTGGAGATCGATTACGCGGGCGTGCCGCCGTGTCTGCGTGGCGATTCCACCCGCTTGCGCCAGGCTTTGCTCAATTACGCGGGCAACGCGGTCAAATTCACCGAGCGGGGAACGATCACCATGCGTGCGCGGCTGTTGCGGAGCGAAGGCGAGCGCCTGCTGCTGCGTTTCGAGGTGCGCGACACCGGCATCGGCATTCCCGCCGACAAACTGGCCAGCCTGTTTCAGGCGTTTCAGCAGGCGGACGATTCCACCACCCGCAAATACGGCGGCACCGGCCTGGGTTTGGCGATTACCCAGCGCCTGGCCGCGTTGATGGGCGGCGAAGTGGGCGCGGAAAGCCAAGAGGGGCACGGCAGCGTGTTTTGGCTGACCGCCTGGCTGACGGAGGGGGATAGCGTTGCCGCCGAGCCGGCCGGCGTGGAGCCTGACAAGGTTGAGGCCGAATTACGGCTGCGCGCGGACGCGAGGGTGCTGGTAGTGGAGGACGACCTTATCAATCAGGAAGTGGCGCTCTGGCTGTTGGACAGCGTTGGTCTGAAGGCCGAGCTGGCGCGCAACGGCCGGGAGGCCGTGGAGCGCGCCGCCGCCGGAGTATACGATCTGGTGCTGATGGACGTGCAGATGCCGGAACTGGACGGATTGGAGGCGACGCGTCGGATCCGGGCTTTGCCGCGCTGGGAGCACATCCCTATCCTGGGCATGACCGCCAACGCTTTCGAAGAGGACCGCCAACGCTGTCTGGCTGCCGGCATGAATGACTTCGTGGCAAAGCCGGTGGACCCGGAGCAACTGTTCGGATTGCTGTTGAAATGGCTGCCGTCGCTTGCGCCGCCTGGGATCATGCCGCCCGATCCGCCGCCGGTCGCCGGGCGACGCGAGCAGTTGATGGGCCTGCCCGGTGTGGATCTGGCGGCGGGCCTGCGCACCGTTGGGAACGATCTGGAGCGTTTTGAACGTTTGCTGCGCAAGTTCGCGGACCTTCATCGCCACGACGCGGCCAAGTTGGAGGACGCGGCGCGCGCGGAAGAAAGCGAGGAGGCGTGCCGCATCGCCCACTCGCTGAAAGGGGCCGCAGGGTCCTTGGGGCTGATCCGCGTTCAGGCCGAGGCCGCCGCGCTGGAAGCCGCTTTGAGACAAGGGCGGGCCGAAGACGCGACCCCGGCCCGCATCCAGACCTTGGGCCGCGAACTGACCGCCTTGTGCGCGGCATTGGACGCATTGCCGGCTATGGCATAAGCGAGGCATGTTCTCGACTTTTAATGCAACTTGACGCTGCTTATTGAGTCAATCAATAGCATGAAGTCATCATTTTCCGATGACTGGCGGGCCAGCCCGGCTGCCGGTCGGGCGCGAAGAGCCAGCCTGGCCCCGATGCATCGAGGACGCGGAAGGTTTCACTAAATGAATATCCCTTTAGGCATTATCGAAGGCTTCTACGGCAAGCCATGGAATTGGGCGCAGCGCGAGCTGTTGGTCACCACGCTGGCGGCGCACGGCTATCGTTTCTATCTGTACGCGCCGAAAGCGGACGCGTATCTGCGCCGCGAGTGGCAACAGGACTACCCGGCGGAGCAGGAGGCGCGGTTAGCGGCGTTCGCCGTTCATTGCCAGCGGCAGGAAGTCAGCTTCGGCATGGGGCTCAGCCCCTACGAAGCGTATCTGAACTTCAACGACGAGGCCGGCCGGGCGCTGGCGCGCAAGCTGGAGCAAATGCAGCGCATCGGCATCCGCCAATTGGCCATCCTGTTCGACGATATGCGCGGCGATCTGCCTGATCTGGCGGAGCGCCAGGCGGAGATCGTCGCCTGGGTGCGCCAGCGCTGTGAAGTGGAACGCTTGCTGGTTTGCCCCAGCTACTACTCCAGCGACCCGGTACTGGACCGGGTGTTCGGCCAGCGTCCCGCCGGTTATCTGCAGCAACTGGGCCAGTGGCTAGCGCCGGACATCGACATTTTCTGGACCGGCGAGGAGGTGTGCTCCCGTGAAATCTCGCCTGGACATTTGCTGCAAGTGGGCAAATGGCTGGGTCGCAAGCCGGTGCTGTGGGACAACTACCCGGTGAACGACGGCGCGCGGATGTCGCAATACCTGCATGTGCGCGGTTTCACCGGCCGGTCCGCGGCCAACGCCGAGCTGCTGGCGGCGCACGGGATCAATCCGGCGCAGCAAGCCGCGCTCAGCCTGATTCCCGCGTTGACGCTGGCGGACAGCTACAGGCTGGGGCCGCGCTATCAATACGGCGCTTCGATGCGCCGCGCCGCCCAGGTGGTGGCTGGGGAGGAACTGGCCGACATGTTGTGGCGGGATTTGCTGACCTTGCAAGACGTGGGGCTGGATCAGCTGGGCGAGCGCGCCGTAGCGCTGCGCGCGCGTTACGCGGCGGTGGATCATCCCTGCGCGCGGGAGGTGGTGGCCTGGCTGGATGGAGAGTATCGGATCAGCGAGCTTGAGGTGCAGACTCAGTAGGAAGGCTACTTTGCGTTACATGCCTTTACAACTGACTCACAGACGGGGGCGAGCCGGGACGCCTAGGATACGCAGCAAGGAAACACCAAAGCCCCGGCGTCACGGCAGCACTTGAGCAGACGGACGCCCCCCTGACCCGACTGGAGAATGTCACCATGAAAAAACTGAGCCTGATCGTACTGTCCGCCGCTTTCGCCCTGAGCTCCGCCGCCGGCTTCGCCGCCGAAGCCGCCAAGCCGGCTTCCGCCCCGGTTGCCAAAGCCGCGCCCGCCGCCAAGAAAGCGCAGCACAAGGCCGTGAAGAAGCACGCTTCCGCCCCGGCGCAGAAAGCGCAAGCCGCCAAGGCGGAAGCCTCCGCCCCGGCCAAGGCCGCCAAGAAGCCGGCTCAGCACAAGAAGCACGCCGCCAAGAAAGCCCACAAGCAGGCTGCTTCGGCTCCGGCTCAAAAGGCTCAAGCCGCCAAGGCGGAAGCCTCCGCTCCGGCCAAGGCCGCCAAGAAGCCGGCTCAGCACAAGCAGCACGCCGCCAAGAAAACCCACAAGAAAGCCGCGGCTTCCGCAGCCAAGTAAGCTGAAGAACGAGGGCGCGCGCAGCGCGGCCCAAACGGGGATGAAGGGAGGCCGAGGCCTCCCTTTTTTGCGTGCTTAGAAGCTGTTTACGATCTCGCGAGCAAGGGCGAGACAAGACGAAAACGGCTGAAAAAGCAGAGCGTGCACAGGGTACATGAGCATTTCGAAGCGGTTTTTACCCCGGTATCGCCGACGCGCAGCAGATTGTAAACAGGTTCTTAGCCGGCGGCCGGGGTGACGGCGGGCTCCTGCACGATATTGAGCAGCGGCGCGCGCGGGTCGGGCCGCTCCAGCCAGAAGCGGCGCTCCAATTCCGCGGCCGGCAGAGGCCTGCAAAATAGGTACCCTTGCAGGGTATCGCAGAACATATAAGTCAAGGCGGTGGCTTGTTCATCGGTTTCCACGCCTTCCGCCACCACTTTGAGCTGCAGGGAATGGGCCAGCGCAATGATGGCGCCGGTCAAAGTCATCGCGTCCGGATCTTCCAGCATTGCGCGCACGAAGGACTGGTCGATCTTCAGTTCCTGGGTTGGCAGCTTGGCCAGGTAGGACAGCGAGGAGTAGCCGGTGCCGAAATCGTCGATGGAAATGCCCACCAGCATGTCGCGGATGCGGCGCAGCGTTTCGCCGCAAGTATCCAGGTTGTCCAGCACCACGGTTTCAGTGATTTCGATGTCGATGCCCGGCACGGCGGCGCCTGCGCTCAGGGCTTTTTGCAGCTGTTCGGAGAAGTCTGCCTGCCGTAATTGCAGCGGCGAAACATTGACCGCGATGCGCGGCGCCGGATAGCCGGTTTGCTGCCAGCGCAGATGGTCGCGCGCGGCTTGCCGCAGCGCCCAGGCGCCCACCTCCAGGATCAGGCCGGTTTCTTCCAGCAAGGGGATGAACTGCGCCGGCGATACCAGGCCGCGCTCCGGGCTCTGCCAGCGCAACAGCGCTTCCACGCCTATGATCTGCCGCGACACCGCGTCCACTTTGGGCTGGTAGTGAAGCACGAACTCCTGTCGCTCCAGCGCCAAACGCAGCCGATTTTCCAGCTCCAGCGTCACGGCGGCGCGTTCGCTCATCTCCTGGCGGTAGAACAAATAGCGCTCATTGGTGTTTTGCGCCAGTTTGAGCGCGGCTTCCGCCTTCTCCAGCAGGCTTTCCGCGTTGTCGCCGTCTTCCGGAAAGGTGGCGATGCCGAATTTGGCGGAAACGCGCAGCTGCTTGTCCAGGATGGCGATGGGCTGGGCGACGCAGCGTTCTTGCAATTGCATGACTTGTCGCGCGATGTCCTCCTCGCTTTTGACCTCGGGGATCATCAGCGCGAAACGGTCTATCTTGACGCAGGCCAGCAGCCGGGCTTCCTCGGTAAACGATTCCAGCCGCGCCGCCAGCAGGCGCAGCACTTGGTCGCCGGCCCAGCGGCCATAGACGTCGTTGATGGATTTGAAGTGCTCAATGTCGAGGAAGATCACCGCCAGACGGCGTTGTTCATGATGGCTGGAGCTGATTTGCTGCGCCAGGCGCTCGTGGAACAGGCTGCGGTTGGCCAGGCCGGTCAACTCGTCGTAGTAGGACAGGAAATGCAGCCGTTCCTCTTTTTCGATGTGGTCCAGCGCGAAAGCGATGTCGCCGGCCAGTTCGGATAGCAGCTGCATTTCTTCGTGATCGAAGACGTTGGCCTCGTTGGAGCACAGCGTTAACGAGGCGGCGTGTTGTCCGGGCAGCGGCAAGGGCAGGCAGGCCAGCGAACGGATGCCTTGCGCCAGCAATTGTTCGCGCGCCGTGTAGGGCAGCGGCGCGCCAAGCTGATTGCAGACGAGGTTGCCGCCGCTGTTGATGGCGACGGCGGACAACTGCAGCAGCGCCTCTGGGTCGGGCGACGGTTCCGCTTGCCCTTGCAGCGCGGCGAGGCGGTGTTGGCCGTCGCTCTGGTCCATCAAGCTGATCCAGACCATTTTGAACGCGCCGCTATGGGTGGCGATGCGGCAGGTTTCCTGGAACAGTTCCTGGCGGTCGTGGCAGCGCACGATCAGCATATTGATGCCGCTGAGGATGGCGTAGACGCGGTTGAGCCGTTCTATGCGCAGCCGCAGCAAGGAGTGCTGCAGGGTGATGGCTAGTTGTTGGGCGAAGGCCCGCGAAACCTCCAGATGTTCAAAGTCGTGGCGGGCGATGGTCTGAAAAGCGAGGTTCAGGGACCCCAGCAACTGTCCTTCCGCCATCAGCGGCAGCCGCAGATAGGCGCGCACGCCGTGGCTGCGCAGCCATTTGACCAGCGCGGGCGGTTGCGCCTGCGTGGCGATGTCGTGCATGAAGCTGGGCTCGCCGCGTTTGAGCTGCTCCAGGTCGCTTAAACCAAAGCTGGAGAAGGGGAAGCGGCTGTCGATCGGGATTTCGTCTTTGGCGTCGCATTCCAACGCCAAAAAGATGATCTCCTCGTGTCGCCAGTCGAACACCGTGGCTGACGCGCCCCAGAACGGCACCAGTCGCGCCAGCATGCGCAGCGCTTCCTGCGCGGTTTGCTTCGGGCTGGCGGCGGACAGCAGGGTGAGCCCCATATCGCGCAGCGACTCCAGTTGTTGGCTGTGGCGTTTGAGCTTCTGTTCCGTTTTCAGGCGCTCGGTGATGTCGCGCATGATGGCGGTGTAGTATTTCTGGCCGCCCACCTCAAGCTGGGATACCGAGGCTTCCGCATAGAACTCGCTGCCGTCGGCGCGCAGGCCGCGTATCCCGCCGGCCGGCGCAAGACGGCGGCTGATCGGGCCGTTCCGGCCGAAATCGCGGATCAGCCGCGCGTGGTGGGAACGAAAGGATTCCGGCACCAGCATGTCGACCCGTTGACCAAGCACTTGCTCGGCTCGGTAGCCGAAGGCTCGTTCCGCGGCGGGATTGAACAAGATGATGTTCAAATCGGCGTCGATGGTGACGATGGCGTCCATCGCAGTGTCGATGATGCCGGCGCGTTGCATTTCGCTGAGGCGGATGGCGGCTTCGTGAGCTTGCAGCTGGTCCAGCATGTGATTGAACTGGCGAGACACCGTGCGTAGTTCGCGTGGCCCCAGTTCCTGCGCCCGCGCCTGCGAGGCGCCGCTGGCCACGGCTTGCGCCGTCTCCGCCAGCTGTCTTGCAGGGCGGGTCAGCGCGCGGCTGAAGCTTTGCGCCAGCAAGCCGCAGAGCAGCAAGGTGGCGATGCTGCTGGCGGCGCCCCAGCGCAGGCGGTTGTAGTAAGACGCGAAGACATCCTGTTCCGGCAAGGCGGCGATGATCAGCCAGTCGGCTTGGGAGAACTTGCGATAGGAGTAGAGGCGCGACACGCCGTCGCGTCCGACGCCCAGTTCGAAGCCGGAGGCGTTGCCGCGGATGCGCGAGATGGTGCGGACGACATTGGACGAGGTTTTGCCGTGCCAGAGCGAGGGGTCCGGATAGCGCAGCAAAAAGGCCGCTTGCGAACTGAGCACCGCGATGGTCAGTTTGCGGTCCAGCGTGGCCGGCAGCACGTGCGACTGCAGCGCCAGCAGATCCAGTTGCAGTGTCAGCAGCCCCACGCGGCGGCCTTGTTCATCGCGAACTGGATAACTGGGCATGATGATCCAGCGCCGGGTAGCGGGCTCTTGCAGCGGTTCGCTGAGCATCAGCCCTGGGGCGTCCAGCGCGCGGGAGAACCATCCATGGTTGGGCGGGGGCGCATGCATGGCGGGGTTTTGCGCATGGCGGCAGACCGGCTGCCCCGCGGCGTTGCTGAGCGTTAGCTGGGTGATGGAGGGAAAACTCAGCGTGAGATCGTGATAGGCGTCGGCGCATTCGGCGGGGTTGAGCCGGCGCAGCGGCGGCCGTTGGCTCAGCTGCGCCAGCAGCCGTTCCAGTTCGACGATCTTGTCCGCCAGGGTTTGATCCACTTGGTTGGCCACGATGCGGGTTTGCATTTGCGCGGCGTCGCGCAGATCGCGGGCGGATTCATAGGCGCCGATGCCAATCAGCACGGCGGCGGGAAGGAGGCAGGCCAGTGCGAACAGCAGTAATTGAGTTCGCAGGCCCAGCCCGCTGACGGCGGACAGAGTGCGGTTTAGGCCTGCGCGCATGTGGCGGCTACTTTCCGGGACAGGGAATAATCGAAAATTAGTTCCTGCCGGAGAAGGGGGCAAGCCGCCGCCATGTCGAATGCGTAATGCGGGGTTGGCGTGCCGCGGCGTCCCCCCGCACAAGCCTTGTCTGGCAAGGCTTGCGCGGGGGGATGGATCGCGCGCTAAGTACTTCCACTTGGCCGACTGACAAAACCTGACGCCGCCGTTTGGCATGCGCCGATATGGGGCGGACTTTTACAGAAACATGCCGCCGGAAGCTTCCACGCGTTGGCCGTTGACCCAGGCCGCGCCGTCGCTGAGCAGGGTGGCGATGGCGCCGCCGATGTCGTCTGGCCGGCCGACGCGGCCCAGCGCGGTTTGCGCGGCGATATGGGCATTGACCTGCTCGTTGTCGCGCACCAGGCCGCCGCCGAAATCGGTTTCAATCGCGCCGGGGGCGATGACGTTGACCGCGATGCCGCGAGGACCCAGTTCCTTGGCCAGGTAGCGGGTCAGCACTTCCACGCCGCCCTTCATCGCCGCGTAGGCGGCGTAGCCGGGCAGGGCGAAGCGGGTCAGGCCGGTGGAGACGTTGAGAATGCGGCCGCCGTCGGCGATCAGCGGCAGCAGTGTCTGGGTCAGGAAGAACGGTCCTTTGAGCTGGATGTTCATCAATTGGTCGAACTGCGCCTCGCTGGTGTCGGCGAAGGCGGCGTGAATGCCGATGCCGGCATTGTTGACCAGAAAGTCGAAGTCGGCGCGCTGCCATTGTTCGCTCAGCGTCTGGCGCAACTGGGCGGCAAAGGCGCCGAAGCTTGCGCTCTGGCCGACGTCCAGCGGCAGCGCGGCGGCGTTGCCGCCCAAGGCCCGGATTTCGGCAACCACCGCCTCGGCGTCGGCGGCGCGGCTTTGATAAGTGAGGACTACGTCCACGCCCTGGCGCGCCAGGTGCAGAGCCGCGCTTTTGCCCAGGCCGCGGCTGCCGCCGGTGATGACTGCGATCTTCTTGCTCATGGGAATCTCCTGTAGGGGCGGGTGCAGGTTTGGACCCGATGAGCTCAGTTTATTGTGTGGTTTTCAATAAACAAATATGGGTTATTTAATTATAGTGTTCGTATATTCATAACAATTGGCGGTGAAGATGAACAAGCTGGAAGCAATGCAGATTTTTGTCCGGGTAGCCGAGCTATCCAGCTTCACCCAGGCGGCGGACAGCCTGGGCCTGCCCAAGGCCAGCATCTCGGTGGCGGTTAAACAGACTGAAGCCTGGCTGGGCGCGCGCTTGTTGCATCGGACCACGCGCAAAGTGCAGATGACCCAGGACGGCCAGGCTTTTTACGAACGCTGCAAGGATGTGCTGGCGGAGATGGACGAGCTGCAGGGCATGTTTCAGCGCGGCGAAGAGGCGCTGAGCGGGCGGCTGCGGGTGGATATGCCCAGCGGCGTGGCGCGTTACCAGGTGTTGCCGCGCCTGGACGAGTTTCTGCAACGCCACCCGAGGCTGGAGCTGGAGTTGAGCAGCACCGATCGCAAGGTGGACATCGTGCGCGAGGGCTTCGATTGCGTGTTGCGGGTGGGGGAGCTTAGCGACTCCAGCCTGGTGGCGCGGCCGCTGGGACGCTTCCGGCAGCTCAATTGCGCCAGCCCGGCTTATCTGGCGCGCCATGGCACGCCGGCCGGCCTGGAGGACCTGGCGCGGCACAGGTTGGTCCATTATGTCTCCACCCTGGGGGCGCGCCCGGCCGGCTGGGAATGGCGGGACGATAGCGGCAGCCATTGGCTGGCCATGAGCGGCAGCGTCATCGTCAACAACGCCGACGCCTACCAGGCGGCCTGCCTGGCCGGCTTGGGACTGATCCAGGCGCCGGAGTCAGGAGTGCGTCATTTGCTGGACAGAGGCGAACTGGTGGAAGTTTTGCCGGAATTCCGCGCCGCGCCGATGCCGGTGACCTTGCTGTATGCCCATCGACGCAACCTGCCGCGCCGCGCACGGATATTCATGGATTGGCTGGCGGAGGCGCTGGCGCCCCACTTGCTCTGAATCCGGCGCAAACATGGCGGCGCAGGGGCAAGCTGCCCTATCATGTAGGCCGGTCAACCATTTTAGAACCTGTTTACGATCAGCTGCGCGTTGGCGATACGGCGTTGAAAACCCCTTCGAAATGCTCATGCACCGTGTGTACATTCCGCTTTCTCAGCGGTTTTCGCCTTGTCTCGCCTTAGCTCGCGAGATCGTAAACACGTTCTTACTTCGTCATATTCCCACCATGATTGTTAGATCCACCTCTTCCTGGCTGCGCTTGCTGTTTGTCTGGCACGGTTCGGTGTTGCCGCGCATCATGCCGCGCCTGTTGCTGGTTTTCTTCATTTCCATCGCCGCCGCCGCTGTGCGCGGCTGGTGGTTGAGCGAGCACGCGGATTCGGCGCTCAGCATTCCCGCCTTCACCCTGATGGGGGTGTCGCTGGCCATCTTCCTGGGCTTTCGCAACTCGGTCAGCTACGAACGTTTCTGGGAAGCGCGCAAGCTATGGGGCAGCTTACTGATCGTCAACCGCTCGCTGGCGCGGCAGGCCTTGTCGCTGGCGCCGGACAACGCCGACGCGCGGCGCTTGATAGACGGCTGTTGCGCCTTCGCTTACGCGCTGAAGGCGCAGCTGCGCGGCGACGACGCCGACGCGCATTTGCGGCGGTTGCTGCCGGAGGAGATCCTGGACAAGGCGTTGGCGGGACGCTTCAAGCCGGCGTTGATCCTGGCCTGGTTGGGACAATTGACCGCGCGCATGCGCCGCGACGGCGCGTTGAGCGATATGCAATGGCATGCGCTGGACCGCAATCTGAACTCCTTGTCCGAAGTGCTGGGCGGCTGCGAGCGCATCGCCTCCACGCCCATCCCTTTCACTTACCGGGTGTTGCTCAACCGCACCGTCACCGTGTACAGCTTGTTGCTGCCGGCCGGCCTGGTCACCAGCATAGGCTGGCTGACGCCGGCGATCGCCGTCTTCATCGCCTACACCTATCTGGCCTTGGAAGTGATAGGCGAGGAGCTGGAAGAGCCGTTTGGCAAGGAGGGCAACGACCTGCCGTTGTCCGCGCTGTGCCACGGCATTGAGGCCTCGCTGCGCGAGATGCAGGGCGAGGACGTGGCCGCGCCGGCGCCGGAGCAGCAGGGCATTTATTTGTATTGATCGGGACTTGGAGCCTGTTTACGATCAGCTGCGCGTTGCGGAGCGTTACACGGTGAGTACACCCTCAAAATGCTCATCTACCCCTTGACCATTCCGCTTTTTCGCTCGTTTTCGCCTTGTCTCGCTCTGGCTCGCGGGACTTTGAACAGGCTCTTATAGCGCGGCCAGCTCATCCAGGCGAATGATGCGCGCTATCGTCTCCAACTGACGCATCGAGGTTCGATGCTCTTCTTCGCTGGCGGCGGCGCAGCCGTCTTCCAGCACTAGTACCTGATAATCGCGGTCGTGAGCGTCGCGCGCGGCGGCCTGCACCGCCCAGGTACTGCTGACCCCGGACAGGATCAGGCGTTCAATGCGGTGGGCGCGCAGCACGGCTTCCAGCGAGGTGGCGTAAAACGCGCTGACGCGGGGCTTGATCACGATGGCGTCTTCCGGCCTCACGTCCAGATCCGGATGGAAGGCGGTGCCGGGGCCGGACAGGTCCAGCGCGCCGAATTCGTGCGCGCGGCCAAACAGCGGCGAGTTTTTGGCTTGCTCCACATAGGAGGGCGAGAAGCCCACTTTCACCTGTACCACCAGCCAGCCGCGGCGGCGCGCCTCGGCAATGGCCTGGTTGGCGGCGGCGATGACGCCGCGTTGGCGTGCGTGCTCGGCGCAGCGGGCAACCTTGCCGCCGTCTACCATGATGTCGTGGATGTAGTCCAAACCAATAAAAGCGGTGTTCATCGCTGAGCTCCTTAAGACCCGCTAACAAAACCCCTGATCCTGCGTTGCGCCTCCTTGTCGTACGACTTGTACTGTAGCTTCGCAGAAACTTCGTTTTCTGCGTCGGCGCGCTTTGGCTCAGGTTCTCTGTGAGGTTTTGTTAGCGGCTCTAATTACGTATTGATCAAGGCTGGCGCGCGGTCGGCGGTTCAGCGGCGGCCAACTCCGCCAGTACCTCGCCGGCGGCAAGCAGCAGCTCCAGGCGTTGCGGCGGCAGCCCGGCCAGCGCGGCGCGCAGCCAATCGTCTTTGCGCAGGCGGTGAGCCTCAAGGACGCTGTGGCCGGCTTCGCTCAGACGGATCCGGACCTTGCGGCCGTCTTCGGGATCGGCCGCGCGCAGAATCAGCCCCCCGGTCTCGAGCTCGCGCAGCAGGCTGGCCAGATTGGAGCTGCGCAGCTTTTCCGCGCGAGCCAGCGCCGACGGCGTTGCTGCGCCGTCGGCACGTTCGATGCAGGCGAGCAATGAGAGTTGGGCGAAGGGCAGTTCGTCGTCCTGCGCTTCCAGGCGCAGCCGGCGCGTCAAGGCCATCAGTTGCAGGCGCAGCCGGGAAGCGGCTTCCGGTGTGACGGTCAGGTGTGGCATTCCGCTATTTTAGCATAGCTATGTTTATATAGATAAATGCGGAGGGAGCCGCGCGAGGATGGTTGCCGAGCGGCTTAAGAACCTGTTTACGATCTGCTGCGCGTTGTGAGACGTGACAGGGTGAGTCCCGCTTCGAAATGCTCATGTACTGTGCATACACTCCGCTTTCTCAGCCGTTTTCTCCTTGTCTCGCTCTGGCTCGCGAGATCGTAAACACGTTCGAAGGGCCGTGCTTGCCGCCTCGCGGCCCGCATTGAGCGGAGGCTTAACTCGGCTTCGGACAGTTGCTCATCCAGCGTATGCCGAAGCGGTCGACCAGCATGCCGAAGCGGGCCCCCCAGAAGGCGTCGTGCAGCGGTTCGTTGATCTGGCCGCCTTGAGCCAGGGCTTCGAAGATCGCCGTCTGCTCCGCTTCGCTGTCCAGCATGAAGTTCAGCGTGATGTTTTCTCCCAGAACGGGCGTGCGGCCCGGCATGCCGTCGGAGGCCATGAAATGAACGCCTTCGGCTTTGAACTCCGCGTGAAGAATCTTGTTCTTGGCTTCGTCCGGGCTGGGGAAGTCCGCGTCGCCGAAGCGCATCAGCGCCACAATCTCGCCGTTGAAGCATTGGCGGTAGAAGGCCAGCGCCTGTTCGCACTGGCCGTGGAAGTTGATGTAGGGCAGCAGGGTTTTCATCAGAGAGACTCCTGGTGGTGGGGGAGAGGCCGGCTTTGCTTCAGAACCTGTTCACGATCTGCTGCGCGTCGGCGATACGGCGTTGAACCGTATCTTTGAAATGCTCATATACACTCTGCTTTCTCAGCCGTTTTCGCCTTGTCTCGCCCTTGCTTGCGAGACTTTGAACAGGCTCTTAGCTCCCGATATCGTAAACAGGCGCTTCGGGCGGCAAGCATTGCCGCAGCGCGTCGCTGACGGCCGCCGCGGTGGCGGGCCGGGTCAACCGGGCGGCTTCCTGGCCGTGGCGCAGGAAAATCAGCGTAGGCCACAGCTTGACGCGGTAGCTGCGCCCCAAGCGGCGGCCCGGCCCGTCTTCGATTTGCAGATGACGGACGCCGGGGCATTCCGCCAACGCTTGTTGAATCAAGGGCTGGGCCGCCTGGCAATGGCCGCACCAGGGCGCGCCGAATTCCAGCACGGTGACGCCGGGCTGGGCATCCAGTTGGGCGCGTTCCGGCGCCGGGTCGCGGTAGAGTTGGTCCATGGTCTGGGAGGGGCTGGGGTGAATTTTAAATATGCCAAAAGACTGATGCGTTTGCCAGCGCTTTTGATGCAGGGGGTAGCGGCACGGGCTTGCCAAAACCGGGCAAAACCGCGACGATGCAGGCCGTTTCGTCAATGGCCCAGGGTTTGAAATCATGAAATCGCGCAATGTTTCCGGCGGCTTGGTGTACTCCACCGAACACGGCCGCATGTGTCCGCAGTGCGGCTTCGCCGTTGCCGAATGCCAATGCGGCAAGCAAGAGACGCCGGCCGGCGACGGCGTGGTGCGGGTGCGCAGAGAAACCAAGGGCCGCAACGGCAAGGCGGTCACCGTGATCCAGGGCGCGCCGCTGAACGCGCTGGAGTTGGCGCAACTGGGCAAGCAGCTGAAAAACGCCTGCGGCAGCGGCGGCACGGTCAAGGACGGTGTGATCGAGATCCAGGGCGATCACTGCGAACAGGTGGTTGGGCTGCTCAAGCAGCGCGGTTGGACGGTGAAGCGCGCAGGCGGCTAGCAGCCGTTCCCCGCACGCGGCGCCCTGCCCTCGTTGGAATGAAAAAGCCCGCGGCAAGCCGCGGGCCAAGGCTGATACTGGGGGACTACGCCGGCTGCGCCTGAGCCTGGCCGACGCCGAGCGAGGTCCGCCGTTGTAGTTCGGCGGCGAATTGAGCGCCGAACTGTTCCAGATACTGGCGCTGCAGCAGACATTCATGCGGCGCGTTCACTTCATACTCGATCAGCTTGCCGGAGATGTAAGGCTGCCACAGCGACGGCTGCTGATCCTCGGGGCGCAGGATGTCGGTGGTGGCGCGGATGAAGATCAAGTCGCCGTCGTAGCGTTGATAGCGGCAGCGGGCGAGCAGCTCCAGCATCAGCTTGGAGTCGTTCACCAGGCGGGTCAGAAACTCATCGCCAACCTGGCTGCCGCCCAGCACTTCCTCCATGGCGCTCTTCAGCCCCTTGATGCCGGCGCGCGGCGCGCCGACGATGGCGCGCGTCATCCGGGTGATGATGGTGGCGTCGTCCAGCTTCAGAGAAGCCGGCCCGCCTTGCAGCGGGTAGCTGTCGAACATGCACAGGAAGCTGACCTCATGGCCGTCGGCCTGCAGCATGGCGGCCAGGCGCAGCGCCAGGTTGCCGCCCACCGACCAGCCGGCCAGTTGGTACGGCCCGCGCGGCTGCACCGCCTGGATGCGCTGCCGGTATTCCTCCGCCAACTCATCCAGCGATTCAATGACACGGTCCGGGTCGCGCAGTATCGGCGACTGGATGGCGTATAGCGGCTGATCCTCCGGCAGGAAGGGCAGCAGGCCGGCATAGGGCCAGGCGATGCCGCCGCCCGGATGGATGCAGAACAGCGGGGGCCGGCCGCCCTGAACGCGCAGCGGCAACATGGCGTCGAAGGGATCGCTGAAAGCGGCTGGCCGCTCCAGCCGCTGAGCCAGTTGGCGCGGAGTGGGGGCTGCCAGGAAGTCGGCGATGCCCAGAGAGACGCCGAAGGTTTCCCTGATAGTGTTGATCAGCTGCAGACCCAGCAGCGAATGCCCGCCCAGCGCGAAGAAATTCTGATTGGCGTAGACCTCCCCGCATTCCAGCGCTGTCGCGAACAGCCGGCACATGATTTCTTCTTCCGGGGTGCGCGGCGGCGCTTGCTCGCCGTCGTCCTGCAGCGTCGGCGTGGGCAGTTCGCTGGTGGCCAGCTTGCCGTTGGGCGTGAGCGGAAAGGCCGGCACCACCATGATGACGCTGGGGATCATGTGATGGGGCAATTGACGGCTTAGCGCCTGTTTCAGCCCCTCGCTGTCCAGCTCCAACTGCTGGTTGGCCACATAGCCGACGATGGCCGGGCCGTGCGGCAGATCGCGCAGCAAGGCCACGGCGTCCTCTACGCCACCGCAGCCTAGCAAGGCGTTTTTGATCTCGTCCAGCTCGATGCGCAGCCCGCGCAGCTTGATCTGGTTGTCCTGGCGGCCCTGATAGTGAATGCGGCCAGCGTGGTCAAAGAATATGCGGTCGCCGGCTCGGTACATGGTGTCGGCGGGGTCCAGCAGATCGGGGACGAAGCCTTTGGCCGTCAGCTCCGGACTGTTGCGGTAACCGCGGGCCACGCCGGGGCCGCCGATGAACAAGTCTCCCCAGGCGCCGGGCGGCAACAGCCGTTGCCGCGGGTCCACCACGTAGAGCCGGGTGTTGGCGGTAGCGGGGCCGATGGACAGGTCGCCGTCGCCGTAGTCGGCGTTGATCGAGGTGGCGAAGGAGGTTTCGGTCGGACCGTAGACATTGAGCAGACGGCAGTGGGAGAAGCGCGCCAGCAGCGCCGGGGTGCACGGCTCTCCGCCTAGCATCAGGACGGTGTCCCGGGGGAAGTCCTCGGTCTGGTGATAGGCCAGCAGGCTGGGCGTCATCACCAGCAGTTTGATGTTTTCCCGTTTCACCAGCGCGGCTAGCGGCTTGCCGGGCGCGCTGGAGACTTTATCGCAGAGGACCAGGGTGGCGCCGGCCAGCAGCGTCATCATGATTTCCAGAACCGACATGTCGAAACCGGCCGCGATGAATTGCAGCACGCGCTGGCCGGCTTGCAACCCCGCCGCCCGGATGGCGGTATCCGCGATGGGCACCAGGTTGCGGTGAGTCACTTCCACGCCCTTGGGCTTGCCGGTGGAGCCCGATGTGTAGATCAGATAGCCCGGCGCGGAGGGGGGCACGCGAGGGAGCGGGAGAGCGGCAGGCGGCAGCGCGTCCAGCGCATCGGCGTCCAGATAGAGCAGCTTCTCCGGCGCAAGCTCGGTTTTGACGGCGCCGCCGGCGGCGACGATGACCGCGGCCGGCGAGGCGTCGGCCAGAATGTATTCGATGCGGGCTTCCGGCAGATCGGGGTCAACCGGCACATAACCGGCGCCGAGTTTGAACAGCGCCACCGCCGCAACCGCCCATTCGATGCTGCGCGATACGATGACGGCGACGTCGTCGCCGGGTCGCACGCCGCGCGTCAGCAGCAGGCTGGCCAGACGGTCGGCGCGGTCGTCCAGCTCGGCGTAGCTGAGTTCGCGTTCGCCCTGGCGCAGGGCCGGCAGGTGGCCGTGGCTCCGCGCGGAGGCGGCGAAGGCGTCGGCGAAGACAGGCGGCGCGTCGGCGCGCGCCGGCAGCGGATAGCAGCGCTCGAGCTCGCCGGGCAGCAGCAGTTGGTAGTCTGAGGCGAAGGTTTCCGGCGCGTCGACGAAACGCTCCAGCAATAAAGTCATCCGCGCGTAATGCAGCTCCAGCGCCTCGAGCGGGTAAAGATCGGCGTTGGCGTTGAAGCCTATCTCCAGCCGGCCGTCGGCGTTGCGGTCGAAGATGTCTATGCCGAGATGGTCGGCGGGGCCGTTGGCGACGTTCTGAACCGTGGCTTCGCAGCCGTCGAAGTCCACTTCCTGGTCATAGGCCACGATATTGAGCAGAGTGTTGAACAGCGGCTTGTGGCCGCGCTCCGCGTACAGGTCGCGGATCATGGCTTCCGAGCGGTAGCCCTGATGCAACAGATGACGCCGCAACTGGCGTTGGATGTCCGCCGCGATGGACAACACCGTGGATTCCGGCGTAAACGAGATGCGCAGCGGCAGGATGTTGGCCACCATGGCCGGAATCTCGCGCAAGGCTTTCAATTGGCGGGCGGCCACCGGCATGCCCACCGCCAGCTCGCTTTGTCCGGTCATTCTGTGAAGATAGGTGGCGCAGGCCGCCAGCAGCACGCTGGACAGGCGGAGCCGATGCAGGGAAGCGGTTTCCCGCAGTCCGTTCACCGCCGCGCCGGAGAAGACCTTGCGTAGCCGGTTCAGCTTGCGTAGGGGAGCTTCGCCCGGCACCAGCTGGGTGGGGTCGGGAAGATCCAGGCAGTACTGGCGCCAATAGGATTGGTCCTTGAGATAGGACTCGCTCTGGCGATAGGCCTGCTCCGCTTCGAACACCTGACTTAGCGGCTGCGCCGGCAGCGGCTCGATGGCTTCTCCGCGCGCCAGCCGGACATAGCCGTCGGTAATGTGTTTGAACAAGATGGCGTGGCCGAAACCGTCCACCACCAGGTGGGAGCCCAGCTCTATCATGCGATGACGACGGTCGGCCAGCTTGACGATCAGATAGCGGATCAGCGGTTGCCCGGCCAGGTCCATATCGTCGGCCAGCAGTTCTTCCAGCATGGCCGAGTAGGCCTGCTCCGGATCCGGTTTGGCGGACAGGTCGTGCCAGGAAAAATAGTCGTCGTGCAATTGGGGGCGGAGGCGTTGCCGGTATTGCCCGGTGGACGGGTCCGTTTCGAAAGTGGCGCGCAGGGTGTCCACCTGTTGGCACACGGTTCTGATGGCTTGTTCCAGCAAGGGCGTTTGCAAATCGCCGTTGAATTCGATCACATCGCACAGGTGGTAATGAAGGTTGCGGCCTTCTTGAGCGATGGCCAGGCAGACTTCTTGCTGAGCGGCGCTCAGCGGGCAGATTGATTTATCTTCTAGCATGATATTTCCAATATATTGTATTTGCAGTTAATTTAATGTGTTTAAAATTAAGTCAATGGCAGATACGGGTGTGGCTACAAAGACAGAAAAAGCGCGCGTTTCGCTATTGCGGCGGTTTAGAGCCTGTTCAAAGTCTCGCGAGCAAGAGCGAGACAAGGCGAAAACGAGCAAAAAAGCGGAATAGTCGAGTGGTACATGAGCATGTTGAGCTTGTACTCACCGTGCAACGCTCCACGAAGCGCAGCAGGCTTTGAACAGGCTCTCTAGAGCGGCTAACAAAAATCAGTTTTAGGGCTGGGGCAAGGCGCGCCGACGCAGGCAGTACTTGAGTACGGCAAGTCGGCGCAACGCAGCATCAGGGGTTTGTTAGCCGCCTTAGACCCGCTAACAAAACCTCTTGATGTCAGATGCGTATGCCCGCATTTGGCGAAGATGAAACGGAAAGTCGTCAGTCAGAAGCTCTGGAAGTCATTGCAACCACTACTTCCTCCACCACCGCGTTCCCGCCGGGGTGGGCGGCCGCGGTTGGATGATTTTGCCGCCCTCAACGGCATCTTGTTTGTTCTCACTACCGGCATTCCTTGGGAGGACCTCCCACAGGAACTCGGTTTTGGCAGCGGTATGACCTGCTGGCGAAGACTGCGCGATTGGCAAGCGCTAGGCATTTGGGACCGCCTACACCTAGCCCTGCTGATACAACTGCGCCAACACGATCAAATTGATTGGAGCCG
>NZ_JONK01000005.1:176417-328321 GCF_000711885.1 Chromobacterium haemolyticum DSM 19808 | reverse complement strand
TGTAGGCGGTCCCAAATGCCTAGCGCTTGCCAATCGCGCAGTCTTCGCCAGCAGGTCATACCGCTGCCAAAACCGAGTTCCTGTGGGAGGTCCTCCCAAGGAATGCCGGTAGTGAGAACAAACAAGATGCCGTTGAGGGCGGCAAAATCATCCAACCGCGGCCGCCCACCCCGGCGGGAACGCGGTGGTGGAGGAAGTAGTGGTTGCAATGACTTCCAGAGCTTCTGACTGACGACTTTCCGTTTCATCTTCGCCAAATGCGGGCATACGCATCTGACATCAAGAGGTTTTGTTAGCGGGTCTTAGTCAGCGCATCCACTAGTTCCTGATGCTGCATGCCGGTCACGCGGTATTCTCGTCCTGAGGAGTCCTTCAGGCGTTTGCTTTCATACAGGTACTGGCCGGTGACGATTTCCGTCAGCGTAAAGTAGCGGCTAGCGGGCAGCGGCGCTTTCGGGCCTTGCAAATTAGGGTTGGGATGGACCCTGGGATAGTAATCGACCCGTATCTTGCTGTCCGGCCGCAACTGCGTCTTGCTTCCCTTGCGCTGTTCAAAGGCGCTGATCCCCTTGCGGATATAGTCGTCAATATATGAGGCGGGATTCAGTATCGGCTGATACAGCCGCTCCACCCGCTCCAGGCTTTGCTCGCCCTGAAGCTGAAACGCTTGCGCCAGCGCTTGGTCGGTGCTTGGCGGCGCGTCGGTCGGTGCGGCCGCTCCTGTCAACTGAGCGCTTTGCACGGCGAAGCCCTGTCGGTAACGCTCAACGATGGATTTGCTTAAATCATCCGTCTGAGCATCAGCAAGCGCGGACAAGTCTTTCAAGATGACTTGGCCAAACTCGCGAAACTCGTTGAGGCTAGGCTTGTCCTTGATGTCGTCTATGAAAGCGCTGGTCAGCTCAATGGTCTTGAGCAGCCTCCGGATATCGCGCTCTTTACCCGGAGGCAGCTCCCGTACTTCGCCTGCCTGATCCGCCTTTTCAAAAAGGCGGTTGAACTCGGTGCGGATCGCCCTGCTCATGTCCAGATTGTGCAGCACCTGATCAATCTGAAACGGCAAGTCCTCCTCATCGTCTACTTTTTCACTTGGCAAACTCCTGGCCGCCCGGTGCAGAGGCCCCCCTTCTTCCCCTTCCAGCTCCACGGCGAACTGCGGTTGATCAAACACAAAATGCAGATCATCCACATCCAGCTGCGTGATGATTTCATGCGCCAGCCGCAAGGCTTCGTCGTTGGCCGGGTTTGGCCGCGCCCCGTCTTGGCGCGCCCAGCCATAAAGCAAGGCCCCGCCCGCGGCCATGGCGGCAATGCCGAGCAGAAGCGGCGCTTTCTGTTCCCATAACGCGGATCCGCCGGTTGCCGGCGCCTGCTCGGCCACGGGCAGCTGGAACGGACTACTTTCGTCCTGAGGCGCTGCCGGGGCAGAATGCACCAGTATTTCCTTCAGCTCTATCTCCGCCGGCAACGGTGCTGGCGCGTCCTGACGCGCGCGCCACAAGGCATAGCCCACGGCGGCCAAGCCCAGGGCTTCCAGGCTGATGCCGCCGGCCAATTGCCAATTGGCGGCCAGCCAGGACGGCGCGGCCGGCTGCGCGGTGGCCGGCCGCGCCGCGCTGGCGGCGTCGACGCCGGGCAGCAGACTCCAGGGCTGCTGCACCAACGCATCGCAAGCGGACATGACGGCGTCCGCCAGCCAGTTTTCCATGCGCCGGGATAGTTGTTCGCGCAAGTCCCGCACACTCTCGCTCTTACTGTCGGCCAGCGCGTCCAGCCATTGATTGCCCCAGGCCAGCCAGGAGTCGGCAACCGGCTGCGCTCCCACGGTTTGACCGGCCTCTCTCAACGCCGGCAGCAAGGGAATCAGATCCACCAGTTTTTCCAACTGTGGATAATGCCGCACCACCTGATAATCCTTGAGCTGGCGCGCCAGCAGCCGCAAGCGGTCCTCGGTTTCCACCGGGTCCTGGCTGTTGAAGGCCAGGCAAACCTGATAAGCCAGCCTGGCGTTCAGGTATTGGCTGTAGGCGAACTGCAGGGTCTGGTTCTGGCTTTGATCATGGGCGACAAACCATTGCAGCGTCTGCTCCCAACTCGTGTGGTTTTGCAGGGCTTCCGCATACTGCACGGTGGCCGCGGCCAACGGATCGCCCATCAGCTTTTCCACCAGATAAGGTTTTGCCACCGCCACGAAGCTGCCGGCCATGCGCTGAAACATGCCGGCCCAGCTTTCGGAAGCCGAGCTTTCGCGGTAGAACTTTTCCAGCTCCTGCGCCGCATGAGCCGGCAACCAGCGGCCGGCGATATGAGCGCCGGCCCAAAGGCCTAGGCTGGGCGCGGCGGCCTTGCCAAGATCCCGCATCAACAACGCCCAGGATTCCGGACTCCGGTTCAACGTCAGCAGGCGATTCAACAAGGCGACCGTGTCCGCATCCGCCCCCAGCGCGCTCTGAAACTGGCGGGTCCAAGACCATGCCGGACTCTCCGAGCTGGCTTGGCCCAAAGCGCTCAACAGCCACAATGCCTGTTCGCCCAAGCCGCTGTCCGCCGGGCAGCGGCCCAGTTGATCGGCAAACTGAAAGGCCGCCAGCAATTGCTCCGCCTGAGCGGAGCCGCCCAGCAACATTTCCAGATGCGGTCGCAACGACTCCCGCAGCTCCGGTCGGGCCAGGGTTTCGGCCAACCAGCCCAATCGCTCCGCAAGCGACCCATTGACCGGATAAGGCACGGTCTTTTGCGTCTGAGCCAGCGCCTTGCCCAAGCTCAGTAAAGATGGGGCGAGCTGCTGTTCCAGCAGCGGATTGTCCGTCAGAATCCCCAGGTAATCGCCCAAACCAGCCTCCTGGGGCAGGGCTTGCCACAACCGCACCTGGCCCAGGGTCTGCCTCACCGCGCCCAGGCTCTGGGCCATGCCGTCCAGCCAATCTTCATCCAGCGCTCGCTTCAACTGCGGATCTGTCAAAAGCTTCTCCGCGGCGGCCGTCAGTTCCAAGGTCCTGCCCAGCACGGAAGGCTGATCCTTCAACTCCAACAAGCTGTGCTCCAATGACGCCCACTGCCCGCTGGCGCTTTTCAACCAAGGCCCCACGGCGTCGAGATAGGCTCTCAATTTCCGGCCTTCCTGAGCCCCCACGCCTTTACCGCTGGCCAACTGCCGGCCAAGCCGGTCCAGCGCCGCAGCCAGTTCTTCCAGTTTACGCTGAGGGCTGTAATTGCCCTTGCAGATCTCACGCAACTCTTGGTAGCTGTCCTTGAACGCGCGAAGTTGCGGCAGCGGGATCGCCTCGAGGATGAGTTTTTCAAGCACCTTGTGAATGACATTCCTCGACATGTCCGACAGCATGCCGGCCACGGCCAGGCTATGCCGGGGTTCTGACGACGCCGTCTCGTCCGCACAGGGAAAAGCCGCCAGATAGGCTTGCGGGTGCAACTCCACTTCCTGAATTACCTTTTGGGCGAACTGCTGCAAATACGCCGGCGCGCCCTGCCCCCCGCTCCGCCAATCGTAAGCGTTCAGCTCCGCCAACATTCGGTCGTTATCCCAATGTGGGGACAGCAGCTGCTGTTCCGAATGCAGTTTTCCAGCCGCCATTTTGAGCAGTGCGGCGCTGTCATGGTCCCATTGGCGGATATCGCGCAGTTTTTCCGTTTCACGCAGCAGCGAGGGATAGTAAGCCAAGGTGGTTTTACCCTGCGGGGCTTCGGCCTGGCCCTGGGCATGAACCAGACTTTGGGGCGCGGCCAGGCGCGACAGCTTGGAGGAAATCATCATATTTGCAGACTTTCGGATCGCGGATAAGGTGCGGGGTCTACGGGCGGCGCTCTATTCGTTTGCCCAGATTCGTCGTTCAACTAGTCTGGGTGAAATGCGTTGTGAGGCGCTTAATTCACAACTACGCGAATTCCAGAGCAAATGAGGCGGGCTTGGCGGATGACGCGCGGTCTGGCACCGTAGCTTTTATAAGGACGCAGCTTAAAGAACCTCTGGTAATCCGGACTTGCAAAAATTGTTGATTTGGCGAAATGGTTTTATTGAAACCACCACCGAAATAAAAAAGCCCGCCGATCCCGGCGGGCTTGTTCTTGCGCAGCGGCGACGCGCTCAGCTCATATCGCTGCGGCGGTACAGGCTGAGGCCGATGGCCAACACCGCCAGCATGCCGGCGCAACTGCGGTTGATCCAGCCCATGACGCGGGCGGAGAAGGTGCGCATCGCATGGCGGCCGCCGTAGGCGTAGATGAACATCATCACGCAATCCACGCTGGCGGTGACCACGGCCAGAATCATGTATTGCGGCACCGCCGGCTGGTCCTGGCGGATGAACTGCGGCAGGAAGGCGGTAAAAAACAGCAGCCCCTTGGGATTGGACAGGCCCACCACCAGCGAACGCAAAAACGTGCCGCGCCCGCTGGCCTCGCCGTTCTGTGCGCTGGCCGCCAGCGCCTGAGTGGGCGCGCGCCACATCATCCAGGCCAGATAGACCAGATAGGCGGCTCCGCCCCATTTGACGATGGAAAACAATTGTTCCGACGCTTGCAACAGCGCGCCCAGGCCGCAGCCCACGGCCGCGATCAACAGCAGATCGGACAACACCGCGCCGGCAAAGCCGTAGCTGGCGATGCGCATGCCGTGGCTGGCGCCGTTGTTGAGCGCCAGCAGCATGGACGGACCGGGGGTGATCATCACGGCGCTGACGGCGACGATATATAGCAACAAGGTGGTGAAACTCATTCAAAACTCCAGGACGGCTATCATCTATGACTTGGCGCGGCCACCCGAAAACAGTCGACGACGAAGGCGCGCGCGAAACGCGGCGTCTTGGCATGAAACAGGGAACTGGGTATTGCGGACAGGGGCGGCAAACAACGCAGAGCCGGCATCATAATATAAAAGCCGGCGCGGCTGTAGTGGCATATTGGCTTATGCTTATGCGCTTAAAGAAGAAGCGCTCCCTCTTTACCTGCAAGCGGCGCGCCTCCAAACGCTCGGGAGCCCGCGTATCCGGCACGCCCCCGGCTCATCAGCCTCGTCGCCGGAGGCGCGCCTCGTTCAGCCCCCGCGCCGCTTCTCGTACACCACATCTCCGCCCTCTGCCAAGCCGGCTTGCCGCCACCCCTGACGCTGGTAAAAGCCGTTGGCGCGGATGGCTTCGTCGCCGTCGGTGGTCAGCCGGATCACCAAATGGCGCTGAAACAGCGCGGTCTCCGCCTGGCGCAGCAGTTGCCGGCCCAGGCCCAAGCCCTCGAACTCCGGCTTGATGAACAAGGCGAACACTTCGCCGGCGTCCAGGTCCGCCATGGCGAAGCCGGCCGGCTGGCCGTCCTGCTCCGCGATCCAGGCGCAGGGCGCGGCGGCGATGGTTTCGGCGATAGTCTCCGGCGTGATGCCAAGGCCGGCCAGTTGCTCGATGGAAAGGTGGTTTTGCCGGACGCTGGTGCGGATATCGAACAGCGCGGCGATGTCGGCCCGGACGGCCAGACGGATGGTGGAACTCATACGCTTCCTTGCGGGCCGCCTCCTCCCCGGATAGGCGGGCGCCGCTAGATTACGAGCGGCTAACAATAGTCCTGATGCCGCGTTGCGCCGACTGGCCGTACTCAAGTACTGCCTGCGTCGGCGCGCCTTGCCTCAGCCGTAACACTGACTGTTGTTAGCTACTCTTAAAAGAACATAGCCGGGCCGAATGGGACCGCCCGCCGGCGGCAAAGTTTCGCCGGCAGCGGCCCCGCGCCGGGAACCCGCGGCCGGCCCGCCGCTCCATATTGCTATTCCGTCCGCAAGCGCGGGCGGCCCTCTGCCAAGGAGCCGTATCGATGCGATTGATTGCGCTGCTGTTGTTTGCCCTGCTGGCCTACTGGCTGATCCGCCGGGCGCTGAGTCCTTCGCGACCGGAGACGCCGCCGGCCCGCCCCGTCTCCGACACCGAACGCGCCTGCCAGGTGCTGCAAATCGCCTGGCCCTGCTCCGCGGAGGAGCTCAAAGCGGCTTACCGGGCGCGGATGGCGGAATACCATCCGGACAAGGTCAGCGCCCTGGGCCTGGAGCTGCGCGAGCTGGCGGAACGCAAAAGCAAGGAAATCAACGCCGCCTATCAACGGCTGCTGCCCCTGTGCGCCAAGCAACGCTAAGAGCCTGTTTACGATCTCGCGAGCTAAGGCGAGACAAGGCGAAAACGGCTGAGAAAGCGGAATGTACAAATGGTACATGAGCATTTCGAAGCCGGTTTCAACGCCGTATCGCCGACGCGCAGCAGATCATAAATAGGTTCTAAGCGCAGCCCGCCAACGCCCAAGCCCCCTCCCGGTTGACTCGGCAACAAAAGCTTCATCAAAACCTCTCCTGTCCGAAACATGCGCCCACTATGCTGTGCCGGATTTTTTCATGCCCGGAACATAACATCATGCGCATCCTTAGCCTGACCCTGGCCGTGACGGCCGCCATCGGCCTGGCCGCCTGCGGCAGCAACGGCGGCCCCGCCAGCGGCTCCGCCAACAATAACCAGGGCCTACGCCCCGTCGCCAAAAACGTAATCTTCTTCCTGGGCGACGGCATGGGCATCAACACCACCACCGCCGCCCGCATCTACTCCGTGGGCGAAGACGGCGAACTGACCATGGACACGCTGCCGGAAAGCGGCTTCGTCAAAACCTTCTCCAACGACGCTCAAGTCACCGACAGCGCGCCGTCCATGTCCGCCTACATGACCGGCGTGAAGATGAACAACGAAGTCATCTCCATGTCCACCAACACCCAGGCCAAATCCCCCAACGCGGACTTCACCTCCAACTGCGGCAGCGGCAACGGCCAGCCGGTCAGCACCCTGCTGGAGCTGGCCAAGGCCGGCGGCAAGGCCACCGGCGTGGTCACCACCACCCGCGTCACCCACGCCACCCCGGCCGCCACTTACGCCCACGTCTGCCACCGCGACGCCGAATCCGACATCGCCGCCCAACTGGTGCCGGGCGGCGCGCTATACAACGCCAAGCTGCAAGACGGCGTGGACGTGGTGTTTGGCGGCGGCCGCCAGTTCTTCCTGCCCAAGGCCGCCGGCGGCAAACGCGCCGACGGCCGCGACCTGGTGGCGGAGCTGAAAGCCAAGGGCTACGGCTACGCCGCGGACAAAACCGGCTTCAACGCGCTGGACCCGGCCAAGACCAACCGCGCAGTGGGCCTGTTCACCAGCAGCCACATGAGCTACGACCTGGACCGAGACGCCGCCAAGGAACCCAGTCTGGCCGAGATGACCGCCAAGGCCATCTCCATGCTGGCGGACCGCAAGGACAAGCAGGGCTTTTTCCTGATGGTGGAAGGCGGCCGCATCGACCACGCGCTGCATGAAACCACCGCCAAGAAAGCCTTGCAGGACACCGTGGCCTTCGACCAGGCGATCAAGACCGCCATCGACGCGATGAAACAGCGCGATCCGGACCTGAAAAACACCCTGATCGTGGTCACCGCGGACCACGACCACACCCTGGTGCTCAACGGCTACGCCCAACGCACCGGCAAGACCACCCCCAGCAATCCCGGCGTGCTGGGCCTGGTGAAAAACTACAGCAACGGCAGCGTGGCCACCGACGCCGACGGCATGCCCTACTCCATCATCGGCTTCGGCAACGGCGAAAATCGCGTCAACGGCAACCGCAACGCCGCTACCGCGCTGACCGACGCCGCGGTCTCCGCCAACGACTACCACCAGGAAGCCGCGGTGCGCATGCCGGCCGGCGGCGAGACCCACGGCGGCACCGATGTCTTCATTGGCGCCATCGGCCAGGGTTCGGACGCCTTCCAGGGCTTCCTGGAGAATATCGACGTGTTTGGCCTGGTGAAGAAAGCCGCAGCGCTTTGAGCCGCGCCGCCCCCAAACGCTACGCAAATATCCATACAAGAGAACCGCAATGAAACCGATGATGAAACCGCTGCTGAGCGTTGCCGCGCTGGCCGCCGCCCTGCACGCGCTCCCGGCCCAGGCCGCGGGCGAAGCCAAGAACGTGATCTTCTTCCTGGGCGACGGCATGGGCCCCACCACCGTCACCGCCTCCCGCATCTACAAATACGGCGAAGCCGGCAAGCTGAACATGGAACAGCTGTCCCGCACCGCCCGCGTCAAAACCTTCTCCAACGACGCGCAAACCACCGACAGCGCGCCGTCCATGTCCGCCTATATGACCGGCGTGAAGATGAACAACGAAGTCATCTCCATGTCCGCCGACACCCGCGCCATCGACCCCAACAGCAACGGCACCGGCAATTGCGGCGTCGGCAACGGCCAAGCGGCCACCACCCTGCTGGAGCTGGCCAAGGCCAAGGGCAAGGCCATAGGCGCGGTGACCACCACCCGCGTCACCCACGCCACCCCGGCCGCCACTTACGCCCACGTCTGCCACCGCGACGCCGAATCCGACATCGCCGCCCAGGCGGTTCCGGGCGGCGCCGGCTACAACGCCAAGCTGGGCGCCGGCCTGGACGTGCTGATGGGCGGCGGCAGCAAATTCTTCCTGCCCACCGCCTCCGGCGGCAAACGCCCGGACGGCCGCAACCTGCTGACCGAGATGCAAGCCAAGGGCTACACCCTGGTCAGCAGCGGCAGCGAGCTGGCCGCCTTCAATCCGCAGTCCGGCAGCAAACTGCTGGGCATCTTCAACAAAGACCACATGGACTACGAGCTGGACCGGGTGAAGAACAATCTTAACCAGCCCAGCCTGGCCGATATGACCGCCAAGGCCATCGACACCCTGTCCCGCAACGGCAACGGCTATGTGCTGATGGTGGAAGGCGGCCGCATCGACCACGCGCTGCACGGCACCAACGCCAAGCGCGCGCTGGAAGACACCATCGCCTTCGACAACGCCATCAAGACCGCACTGGCCAAGGTGGACCTCAACAACACCCTGATCGTGGTCACCGCGGACCACGACCACACCATGACCATCAACGGCTACGCCAAGCGCGGCAACCCCATTCACGACATCGTGCGCGGCTACGCCGACGGCAAGGAATCCAAGGACGCGGACGGCGCCACCTACACCGCGCTGGTATTCGGCAACGGCCCCAACCGCAAGGCCACCCGCGTATCGGTGGACTCCGCCACCGCGATGGGCGACGACTACCAACAGGAAACCGGCATCCGCCTGTCCAGCGAAACCCACGGCGGCGGCGACGTGATGCTGATGTCCGGCGGCGCCGGCTCCAAGGGCTTCAAGGGCGTGATGGACAACACCAAGGTGTTTGGCCTGGTGAAAAGCGCGCTGGGCTTGTAAGAACCTGTTTACGATCTGCTGCGCGTCGTGGAGCGTTACACGGTGAGTACAAGCTCAAAATGCTCATGTACCACGCGTACATTCCGCTTTTTCAATCGTTTTCGCCTTGTCTCGCTCTAGCTCGCGAAATCGTAAACAGGCTCTAAACCCTCGCCCCCGCGCCGGCGCCGCTCCAGGCCCGGCGCGGCCGTCACGGATTCACTCCATTCGGCTTGCCCTCGGGCAAGCCTCCTTTTACGAATGACGAAAGACCACGATGAAAATCCTGCTGCCGCTAGCCTTGCTGGCCCTGCCCCCGGTCCTGCGCGCCGCCGTGCCGGACCTGGTGGCCACCATCAGCTACGAAACCGTCACCATCGGCAACGACGGCGTGGAAAAAACCATACGCTATCGGGAAAAACTGACCCGCCAGGGCAAACACGTCTGGCGCGAACGGCTGAACGCGCGCGCCGGCGGCCATGACCACGATCATGGCGCGGAAGACGGCCACGATCATATCGACTACGCCGCCGCCAGCCGCCACGTGTGGCTGGACGCCAAAGGCCAGCCGCGGCTGGAATTCGCCGTGCCGCAACAGCGGCTGCTGGTGCAGGTGGGCCAGCGCGAATGGAGCGACGTGGGCTTCGACGGCTCCTGGACCCTGGCCAGCCAGCTGGTGGACATTGAAAAACTGAAAGGCTTTACCGTCGGCCCCGGCGCGGACGGCAGCCGCTGGTATCGCAAAACCGCCAACGGCCACAGCAAGCAATTGCAATGGAGCACGCGCTGGGCGCTGCCGCTGCGGGTGGAGTCCCGCTCGCAGGACGGCCGCCATCGCGAAAGCATGCGCGTGGACATCCGCCCGCTGGCCGCCGGCCAGCCATTGCCCTGGGCGCAAACCGGGCGGCTGCGCAGCAAGGACTATATGGATACGCTGGACTGAGCCCGCCTCATCCGGAAAAGCGGGCGGCCCTCGGCTTGCCCGCCTAAGAGCCTGTTTACCATCTAGCGAGCTAGAGCGAGACAAGGCGAAAACGAGCGAAAAAGCGGAATGTACGCGTGGTACATGAGCATTTCGAAGACGTTTTCAACGCCGTATCGCCGACGCGCAGCAGATCGCAAACAGGTTCTAAGGCAACACCCCCAGCAAGGACCACAGCCGCCGCGCCTCGGCGTCGCTGTCTATCAGTTCCGCCAGCAGTTCGCGCAGCGGCTTTTCTCCCCACTCCACTGCTCGGTAGATCAAATAGGGCACCGGGCTGTGCGGTTCGGTGCGCGCCAGGTAGTCGGCGATGCCGCGTAGCTGGCGGTAAGCGTCTTCCCGCCCCTGCGGCTCGCGCTGGGTGAACATCGGCGCGGCCGCAACGGGCGGCGGCGCGCTGTTGCCGGCTTCGACAGCGGCCGGCGGCGCGGCGGTTTCGGCGTGGTGGATGGCGGCGTTATCCAGTTCCGACGGCGGGCCGGGATGCAGCACGGCCAGCTCCTGCAAGGCCTGCGCCGCCTGCTCCAGCGCCTGGTTCAGCGGCGCGTAGGACGGCGCGTCCGCGCCCATGCGTTCGTCGCACCAGGCCTGCAGCCGCGCCAGCCATTGCCGGCTGCGCGCCAGCGCGCCGCGGCTATCTTCCAGCACAGCCGGCGGCAGCGCGCGCACCCAGTCGTTCAGCTTCTGCTGCTCGTGGCGCGCCTGCTCGCGCTCCAGCTTGCCCTCGTCGCCGCCGGCCAGCAGCCGGCGGTTCAGGTCCTGCCATTGCCGCAGGGTCAGCGGCTGCCGCTCCTGCGGCGGCGGCGCGTCCAGCAGCGGCACTTGGGCCGCCAGCGTGGCGGCGTAGGTCTTGGCCAGCCATTCCAGCGGGCCGGTGCGAAAGCTCAGATCGCCTTGCTGCGGCAAGGGATGCAGGCTGTCCCAAAACTGTTCGCAACACTGCGCGCTCAGCGCCAGCGCCGCTTCCAAGCCGGGCAAGCCCAACAGGTGCAGCCAGGATTCGCCCAGCCAGGCCGCCACCATCAAATCCTTGCTGCGCTCGGCCAAGAGCGCGGAGGCGACGCGTTCCACGCCGGGCCAGTCCGCCCGCTTCAAATCGCTTTCCCAGATGCCGGCGGGCAGGCTGGGGTCGTCCTCGCGCCGCAGTTCGCGCAGTTGGTCGTATTCCGGCGCGTAGCGCAGCGCTTCGCCGCCGGGGCTGTCCGCGGCAATGGGTTGCAACAGGGTATCCAGACGCAAGGTGGCGCTCATGGCCGTTTCCTCATGGTGTTCAAAGCGCGCATCAACTGCCCTCTATCGCGGCCAGCCGCGGGTTGGCTGCCGTGCGGAACGGCGAGGGCGGCGCGGTGTAAGGCAGGCTGGCCACGGCCAGGCCGCTCTTGCCTCCCGGCGCTTGCAGCGTCAGCCTCATGAACATTTGCGCGTTGCCGCTGCCTTGCAGCGCCGGGTTGCGCACCGGCAGAGCCAGCATCAGGCCCACGTCGTTGAAGCCCTCCGCGTTGTTGACGCGCAGCGGCGAGTTGTTCTCGCGCAGCAAGCGCAGCAAGCCCCATTGACCGCCGTAGTTCCAGCTGGCCAGCCGGTCGAACACGGTCAGCCCGCTTTGCGTTGAATCCTCCTCCGGCGCCTGCTGCGACTCCTTGGCCCAGCGCAGGGTCGCCGTCACCGGCTGGCCGATGTTCCAGTGCAGGCGCTGACCATCGCCGCCGGGGTAGCGCAAGCGCTGGCCGCCGCTGGCCAGTGTCCATTCGATCACCTGGTCCGCCGCCTGCTCGTGCTCGCGGTCGGTGCGCCAGCGCACCTCCACGTCCACGCCCTGCCACGGCCCGCCGCCCTCGCGGGCGAACATCGGGCCCAGCCAGCCACGCGCCGCCTTGGCCGCGTCCAGGAAGCGCCGCGCCGCCTGGGCCTGGCCGGACTTGAGGTCCTGCAGCCCCGCGGCGGCCAGCCCGCCGCTGTCGTCCATCAGCCGCATGAATTCCGCCACCCGATCCGGCGCGGCGTCCGGCGCGCTCAGCTTGGCGGCGAAGGGGAAGCGGTTGGCCAGGTATTGATTGAAGAAGGCGCTCAGCTTCTGGTAAGCGGCGGCCCCCGCCTGGGTGCGCAAAGCGCCGCAGCGGTCGCTGGCCAGGCTGACCAGGGTCTGGGCGCGGTCTGAGAAAACGTTGCCGGCGGCCGGCAGTTCCACCTGGTCCAGCACCGCGCGGCAATTGCCCACGTCCATCTCGTTGAAATCCTTGGAGATCATGGTTTCCAGCACCGCCGGCGCGCTGTTTGCGGCTTTTTCCTTGTAGTGGCGCAGTTCGACGGCGGCGCTTTGCCAGCGTTGCTGCAGTTGCTGATCGCTCACCGACATCGAGGACTTGTGCGAGGCCAGCCAGCTCAGCGCCGGAGCCTGGGCCTGGACCAGATTGCCCACCAGCTCAAGCTGAGAGCCCAGGTATTGCTGCAATTCCCGCGCGCCGCCGGCGCGGAAGGCGCGGGCCCCGGCGTTGCGCGAGCCGTCCCACCAGCGGAAGCTGCCTTGCAGCGGCTGGTACACCGCCAGCCCTTGCAGGCTGCGTTCCGCGTGACGCAAGGATTGCAGCGCGCGCCGGTCCATCTCGCGCAGCACGCTGTCGCGGAAAGCGGGTTGGGCTAGTTCATCCAACGCCGCCAATACCGGGGTGGCCGCCTTGGCCTGTGCGTCGAAGGCGTTGCCCTCGTCTATGGATCCGCCATTCAAACCCACCGACGGCTCGGCTCGGCGGCCGCTCAAGGCGCTCCACATCGCCCGCGCCGCGCTGTCCTGCAAGGCGCGCTCCAGGCCCTTGCGGTAGGCGGGCGGCATCAGGCCGGCGCTGCCGGCCACGTATTTCTGGTAACCGTCGTAATGGCGCAGCGCCGCCGCCATCGCCTCGGCGTCCATATTCGCCAGCCCGCTCGCCGTCGGGCCGCTCTCGCCCTGCGCCCGCGCGCTGGCGACGAAGTCTTGCTTCAAGAGCGAGGCCAGGGTCACGTTCAGCTTGAGCACCTGATCCTGCAGCTCCAGGCCGCCGGCCGGCCCTTGCGCCAGCAGCGCCGAAGTCGCCCCCACGCCGCCCAGCCAGCGCTTGCGGAATTCCTGGCGCGCCACCGCGGAGTAGTCCGCTACCCGCGCCACCGCGTCGCGGCCTATCAGGCTGGAACGGCGCGCGCCGTCCAGCATCGCGCTGTAGCCGGGCACCAGGTCTTGGCCGGCGGCGCGGCTCCAGGCGCTGTTGGTGGCGTTGACCAGGCTTTGCAGCAGGCCGATGTGACCGGCCACGCTGTCCAGTTCCGGCAAGGAGTTGCCCTGGCCGGATTCCAGCATCAACAGCTGTTTCTGTAATTGCTGGGCGGTAAGGTCGAAGGTTTGATTGGTGTAGAGCTGGCCAAGCCAGGCTTGCATCAGCGCGCTGAAGTGATCGCCTACTTGCGGGCGGATCTTGGCAAGGTCGATGGGCGCGGCCACCAGTTGATCGCTGGACAGCAGGATGCGGCGCAGATTGTCGCGCTGGGCGTTCTGCGGCGCGCGCAGGCTGAGGCCGAACAGGCCGTTGGCCAGCTCCGCCGCCTCGTCCAGCGTGGCGTTGCCGTCGTGCACCGCATGGTTGAACTGGCTGACGCGCTGTTCCAGCTTGGTCGCGTCGCCGGTCAATTGCCGCGCCAGCAGATAGGCCGGCCATTTTTCCGGCGCGGCGGTGTCGTCGCTGACGCTGTCCGCGCCGGCTTCGCCCAGCCGCCGCAGTTGTTCGGCGTCGCGCAGCAGCCGCTGTTGCAAGGGCAGCATCACCGCGCGGCGCAACGCGTATTCGATGGTTTCGTCGATGCGGCCGTCCACCGGGGACATCAGCGAGGTGGGCAGCAGCAAGGTGCCGAAACGACGCGACGGCGCGTCCTTGAGCGCGCGCCAGAAGGCGACGACGCTTTGGCGCGCCGCGGCGTCGTTGCCCAGCTCCGGCCGCGGCCCGCCCCGGTCCAGTTGCAGAATGCGCAGTTGGCGGCCTAGCGCGTCGGCGTCGTCGGTGGCCGTATGCCAATACCAGCTGATGCCGGCCAGCCACAAGGCGGCGAACAGGCCCATGCCGATCAGTGTCCAGCGATGCCAGCGCTGGCGCAGCCGCAAGATGCGCGGCACCGGCTGGGCTAGGCCCTGCTCCGCCAGCACTCGCTGGCGCAGCAGCCGGCCGGCGAACAGGGGCAGCGCCGGCGGCGCGGCGGTGTCTTCCAGATCGCCTTCCGGCGCGGCCTGGGCGCCGGTGAAATAGATGCCGCGCAATTGCGGCGCCTCGCCCAGCGCGTTGCCTCGGAACACCGGGTCGCACAAGGCTTGCAAATTGGCCCGCACCGCCTCAAAGCTGCGCGGCAGCAGGTACAAATCCGTGGACATCCCGCCTTGCAGGGCGCCGAATTCGGCGATGGTTTCGCTCAGCGTCAGCCGCAGCCGCGTCAAGGCCTGTTCTATCCAGTCGGATTGATAGGCGGCGCTGGCGGCGTAGGGCGAGGACCACCCAAGCATCGCGTCGCGCGCTTCGCGCGGCAACGCCTGCGCCAGCTCCAGGAAGCCCGGAGCCTGTTCGGTCTCGGTCACCACCAGATAGATGGGCAGGCTCAGACCCAGCCGTCTTTGCAGATCGGCAAACTTCTTGGCGGCGGCCAGGCCGGCGCTCACCGCCAGGTGCTCGCTCCACAGCTGGCTGGCGGACACGGTCCAGATCAGCGCGTCCAGCGGCCGCGCGGCGCGGCTGCGCAACAGCACGCCCAAGAGCCGCCGCCAGGCGGACAGCGGCGCCAACGCGCCTTCCGGATGACTGAACATATCGTCCGGGATCACCAACACCGCGCCGTCGCCGCCGTACCACCAGCGGCCAAACCAATTGACCTCGCCCTCGCTCTTCAGCTGCAGCGAGGCGCACAGCGCCTCCACATTACGCACCCTGTCTCCCACCGCCAGCACCCAGGGGGTCTGGTAGCGGTCTTCCGCGCCGATCTCGCGCTCGAAACGGCGCACCGAGCCGCGGAAGCTGCGCCGCGCCGGATCGGCCTCGCGCCGCAACCACCAGATCAACGCCGCCAAGGCCAGCAGGATCAACAGGGTCAGCAATACAATGCCCACTATGGTCTGTATCGTCATTTGCTTTGCCCGTCCCCGTCCGCCCCCCGGTACAGCATGGGCTCCACTCTCGATACGATGTCATGCCAAAACACGTGCCCCACCACCGACATGCCCACCAGGATGGCCGCCACGCCCAGCGCCAGCCGGAAGCCGTCCGGCAGCATGCGCCGCACCGTCAGCCGCAGCGGCGGCACATTGCTGCTGCGCTCCAGCGCCGGCGCCAGGCTGCGGATGTCGGCGTCGCGCTGGTAAGCGAAAGCGAACAGCTCGCGCCGCCATTCCTCGTGCTGGGCCAGCCCGCCCTGTCCCCGCAGCCGGCCGTAGAAACCCAGCGTCAGCGTTTGCAGGCAGACGTTGGCCAAGTCCCGGCTGGCCGGATCGCGCTCGCGCAACACCCGCTCTATCAGCGCCGGCACCTTGTCGCCGGCGGCGCGGCTGCCAAACAGCCGCTGCTCCAGCGGCGTGGCCTGCCACAGGCTCTGCCCCGGCCACTCCTCAAACAGCAGGCGTTCGTCTATCAGGGCAACGAACAGATACTGCAATGCCTCGATCTGGCTTTGCCCGGCCGCGCCCACGCGCGCGCCTGCGGCGCGGCTCAAACGCCGCGCCAGCAAGCCGCCCTGCTCGGCCGCCAGTTCGGCGGCGATTTCGGCTTTGTGGCCGCCGCCGGCCAATTCCCGGAACACTTGCAGCCATTCGGCGTAGGCGTCTTCAAAAGTGGCGCTCAGCGGCGCTTGCGCCAGCGCCCCCAGCGGCTGGGACAGCGCGCTATCCAGCATGGCGTTCTCCATCGGCCTCGTCGCGCGGATCGGCGACGAAAAGCAGCGCCTCCCACGGCTCCAGCGCCGCGCCGCCGGCCGGCAGCGTCATGCGCAGCGGCAGCTCCGGCTGCAGCCAGTCCCCGCTGGCCAGCAAGGCGAACAGCCGGGTGTCGTCGCCCACGCTGTACGCCACTTGCTCCGCGCGGTCCAAGGGCTGGAAGGACAAGCCGCGCATGCGCTGGCGCGCCAGCGTGGCCACGTGCGGTTCCGAGGCGATGATGGCCTGGGCCAACCATTGCTGGGCGGCGGAGTCCGGCGCGCCGCCGGGCATGCGCAGGCCAACGATCAAGCGCCCGCTGTCGCGCGCGGCCTCCGGCAGCGAAATCCAGAAGCCCTCGGCGTCGCGGTTGAACGGCAGGCTGCGGTAGCCGGCGCGCACCCGGTCCAGCGCGGCGGACAACCAGTTCAGCAGCGGCTCGTAGCTGGCCAGCAGTTCCTGGTAATTGAAGGCGGGGAACACCGGCGCGCCGGCGCCCGGGTCCAGCGCGGTCAGCGAGCCGGCCATGCCGGCCAGCAAGCCGAACAAGGCGGCGGGATGGGCGGCGCGGCTGCCCAGCGCGGCTTCCACTTCCGGCAGCCGCGCCCACAGCGCCGCCAACTGGCGGCGGATTTCGTCGATATCGTCGTCCTTGCCGGCCTCCTTGGCCTGGCGCAGACGGCCACTCAGGAACACGCACTTCTCGCGCGCCTTGGCGCACAGCGCCGCCACCTTGCGCCCCAGCAGGCTGTCCGGCAGCAGCCGCGGCGACGGCGGCGCGTAGGCGCGGCGGGAGAAGCCGCCGCCTTGCTGGGCGATGCGCAACAGCGGCAAGCAAATCATGTCGGCGCGTTCGGCCTCGGTGACCAGGCGGATGTCCGGCCGCCACAGCGTCAGGCTGGCCGGGTTTTCCCCGCTGCTCAAATCCGGCACCGCCTCACTGTTTTCCGAGCGAAAACGCCCGGCGGCGGGATCCAGCCGGCCGGCGCGCCACAAGGGCGGCAGCGCCAGATAGACCGTCACCGTGCGGCCCGGCGCTTCCGCCGCGGCCGCCGTCACGTCGCAGCGGAGCTCCGCGCCGTCGCCGGCGTCAAAGCGCAGCGGCAGGCCGTCCGGCAGCACCGCCTCCAGCGCGGACACCCGCGCCACGCCGCCGGCCAGCGCCGCCTCGTCCAGCTCCAGCTCCAGCACGCCCCAATACAGCGGCTGGGCCGCCGCCGCCAGCACCGCGGACACCGCGTCCGACCTCAGCGCCTGCCATTGAAAATGCTGGGGCAGCAACTGCATCCCCTCGTACCAACACACTGCCTGTGGCACTGCTTTCAAACCGCTCTCCCCCCGCTACGGCTCCATCAGCCGCATATTCTTGCTTTCAAAACGCAGCCAGACCTTCTTGCGCGTATCCAGGCTCAGCCGGTGCATGCCCGGCCCGGCGTAGCCGGCGTACACCAGCAGGCCGGCCGCGGATTCTCCGCGTATCGGCACATCCTCGGTTTCCAGGTGCTGGCCCGGCACCAGCTCCAGCTCCCACACCTTGAGATCCGCCGGGTAATCGCGCAGCAACTGCTCGCGCTGTTCAAACCACTTGGCCGCCGGCAGCCCCAGCAACAGCTTGTATAGCTCCGGGTCCTTGGCGGCGACGAAATCCACCGCCAACGGCGTGTCGTCGTTGGCCATGCTGACCACGTCCAGCGTGGCCGCCTGCAATTTGACCGAAGGGCCGAAGCCCAGCGACGAGCATCCGCCCACGCCCAGCGCCAAACAGCAGCACAGCCCAGCCAGATACCCGTTGCGCATCCGCATCACCCAAACGCCATTATCCATTGCAAATAATATTGGCAAAAAAATGTCGATAGTTCTATAGGAATTGTTAAGCCATGGTCATTGAAAAATGCAAATTGCAAGCATTTGTCAGCAAATAAGGCTTCCATGCAGCGGCCATGGCCGGCTTCAATGGAAAAGAGCGACCAGGCCCGGCCGGGCAACAATGGTCTGACAATCATGCAATCACGCCAAAGCGGACCGGATACGCGGCCCGCAGCCGGCGTCGTTAGCTTCCCAACCGATCGAGGTCTGTTATGGCAGAGAGCACACAGCACAAGCTGGACCGGATTCGTCCGCCGCGCGTGCAAATCACATATGACGTGGAAATCGGCAACGCCCTGGAAAAACGGGAGCTGCCGCTGGTGGTAGGCATCATGGCGGACCTGGCGGGCAAGCAGGAGCAGCCGCTGCCCAAGCTGAGCGAACGCCGCTTCGTGGAAATAGACCGCGACAACTTCAACGCGGTGCTGGCCTCTCTGGCGCCGCGCGTCACCGCCCAGGTAGACAACGCGCTGTCCGACGACGGCAGCAAGCTCAACGTGGAGCTGAAGTTCAATCACTTCGACGATTTCGACCCGGTCAACATCGTCAAGCAAGTCACCCCGCTGCGCCGGCTGTACGAGGCGCGCCAAAAACTGCGCGACCTGCTGACCAAGCTGGACGGCAACGACGAACTGGACAAGCTGTTGCAGGACGTGGTGGCCAACACCGAGGAACTGCAAAAGATCAAGAGCGCCCGCCCCGAGGCCCCGGCCGCGGCAGAAGCCGCCCCGGCGCCGGACGCGCCGCCGGCCGCCTGACGCCCCGCTCGACCACCTGATACCGGAGACACCTCATGGCCAAGACCCAAGCCGAAGCCCCCAGCGGCGACGCCGCCTCGCTGTCGCTGCTGGACCGCATCATCCAGGAAGGCCGCATGGCCCACGACGACATCCAGCAGGAATACGCCAAGGACCTGCTGTCCGAATTCGCCACCCAAGTGCTTGACGAAGGCATGGCCATCGACAAAGACACCGTGGCGATGATCAACCACCGCATCGCCATCATCGACCAATTGCTGAGCAAGCAGCTCAACAACATCCTGCACCACCCGGACGTGCAGAAGATGGAAGCCTCCTGGCGCGGCCTGCACTTCCTGGTGATGAACACCGAAACCAGCACCCGCCTGAAGCTGCGCCTGCTCAACGCCACCAAGGACGAACTGCAGAACGACCTGGAAAAGGCGGTGGAATTCGACCAGAGCGCGCTGTTCAAGAAGATTTACGAGGAAGAATACGGCACCTTTGGCGGCCACCCCATCAGCCTGCTGATCGGCGATTACGAGTTTGGCCGCCATCCGCAAGACGTGGCGCTGCTGGAAAAGCTGTCCAATGTGGCCGCCGCCGCGCACGCGCCGCTGATCTCCGCCGCCAGCCCGCGCCTGTTCGACATGAGCAGCTTCACCGAACTGGCGGTGCCGCGCGACCTGGCCAAGGCCTTTGAAAGCGCCGAACTGATTAAATGGCGCTCCTTCCGCGCCAGCGAGGATTCCCGCTACGTCAGCCTGGTGCTGCCGCACATCCTGCTGCGCCTGCCCTACGGCCCGGACACCAAGCCCACCGAAGGCATGAACTACGTGGAAGACGTCAACGGCACCGACCATAGCAAATACCTGTGGGGCAACGCCGCCTACGCGCTGGGCCAGCGCATCACCGACGCCTTCGCCAAATACGGCTGGTGCGCGGCCATCCGCGGCGTGGAAGGCGGCGGCGCGGTGGAAGGCCTGCCGGCCCACACCTTCGGCACCGTGTCCGGCGACATCGCGCTCAAATGCCCCACCGAGATCGCCATCACCGACCGCCGCGAGAAAGAGCTGGACGGACTGGGCTTCATCGCGCTGTGCCACAAGAAAAACACCGATCTGGCGGTGTTCTTCGGCGGCCAGAGCGCCAACCAGCCCAAGGTCTACAACACCAACGCCGCCAACGCCAACGCCCGCATCTCCGCGATGCTGCCCTATGTGCTGGCCGCCTCGCGCTTCGCTCACTACATCAAGGTGATCATGCGCGACAAGATCGGCAGCTTCCTGACCCGCGACAACGTGGAAACCTATCTGAACAACTGGATAGCGGACTACGTGCTGGTCAACGACAACGCGCCGCAGGAAGTGAAGGCCCAGTACCCGCTGCGCGAAGCACGGGTGGACGTGACCGAAGTGCCGGGCAAGCCCGGCGCCTACCGCGCCACCGTCTTCCTGCGCCCGCACTTCCAGCTGGAAGAGCTGACCGCGTCCATCCGCCTGGTGGCTGAGCTGCCGCCGCCGGCCGCCGCCTGACGCCACACCAAGGGCCCGCCGCGCGGCGGGCCTGAACCAATACCCTCCAAGGAGCAAGCAAAGCAATGGACGCCATCATTCTGGACCTGGGCAGCGACATCAAGGGCGAGTGCAAGCTGGAAGGCTACACCGACAAGATCGAAGTGCTGTCCTACAGCCACAACGTGGCCATGCAGGTGACCAACGATGTCAGCAACACCGAACGCACCTCCGGCAAGCCGCATATCGGCGAATTCAGCCTGACCAAGTTCACCGACAAATCCACGCCGGAACTCAACGCCTACTGCTGCCAGGGCAAGAACATCCCCGAGGTCAAGATCACCATAGGCCGCAACGCCGCCGACAGCAGCGGCAAGATCCTGCCCTACATCGTCTACACCCTGACCAACGCCATCCTGTCCAACGTCAGCGTAAGCGGCGGCACCGGCGGCAAGCCGGTGGAAAACCTCTCGCTCAACTTCACCAAGATCAAGTGGGAGCTGACCACCCAGAAAGACACCGGCGCCAAGGACGGCAACGCCGCCGCGGTGTGGGACCTGGCCGCCAACAAGTACTCCAAGTAAACCATGCGCCAGCCCGCCCAGTTCCGCCCGGGTCTGTTCGAACTGCTGGCCGACGCCGAACCGCGCCAGCGGCTGGAGGCCGAGCCGCTGCTGCGGGTGGACCGCCGCCGGCTGCAGGAATCGGTGCGGGCGGAACTGGCGCGGCTGCTGTCCAGCCGCCGCGCCGAACAGCCCTACCTGCCCGAACTCAGCGTCATCGACTACGGCGTGGCGGACTGGAGCGCGCTGCACCCTGAACGCGCCGAAGACCGCCAGCGCCTGGCGCGCGAGATCCGCCAGGCGATACGCAGCTTCGAACCCCGGCTGGCCGCGCCGCGCGTCAGCGTGGACACCGTGCCGGGCCGCGGCCTGCTCCTTAGCGTGCGCATAGACGGCGAACTCCAGGCCGAGGGCAGCCGCTGGCCGGCCGCCTTCGTCGCCGAACTGGACCCGTCCGGCGCGCGGCTGACCGCCTGCGAGGACGCCGGCTGATGGAATCGCTGGACCCGCGCCTGCTGGACTACTACCAACGCGAACTCGCCTACCTGCGCCACGCCGGCGGCGAATTCGCCCACCGCTACCCCAAGGTGGCCCACCGCCTGCAACTGAGCGACGGCGAATGCCCGGACCCGCAAGTGGAACGGCTGCTGGAAGGCTTCGCCCTGCTGTGCGCGCGGCTGCAACGCCGGCTGGACGACGACTACTCAGAACTCACCGACGCGCTGCTGGAACAGCTCTACCCGCACGCGCTGCGGCCCATGCCCTCCTGCGCCATCGCCCGCTTCGAGCCGGACCCGGACAAGGGCAAGCTGGACGCCGGCTACCGCATCGAGCGCGGCACCCCGCTGTTCGTGGCCACCACCGCCGGCGACAGCCTGCGCTTTCGCACCAGCGCCGCCGTCACCCTGTGGCCGCTGCGGCTCGCCGCCGCCAGCCTGCTGACCGAGGACGAAGCCCAGGCCGCCAGCGGCCTGGCCCAGGCCCGCGCCGCCCTGGTGCTGCGGCTGGAAAAACTGGGGCCGGAGCCGCTGGGCGCGCTGCCGCTGAACAGCCTGCGCATCCACCTGGCCGGCTCCCCGCTCAACGCCGCCGCGCTCTACGACCTGCTGTCCGCCCACAGCCTGCAAATCAGCTGCCGGCTGCCGGAGCGGCCCGGCCTCGCGCCCTCCATCCGCCCCGGCGCGCTGCCGCGCGCCTGCGGCTTCGGCGCCGACGAAGCGCTGCTGCCGGCCGAGGACGGCGTGCACCCGGCGCACGCGCTGCTGGCGGAATACTTCGCCTGCCCGGAAAAATTCGCCTTCTTCGACCTGCCGCTCAGCCTGCCGCGCCAGGCTGAGCGGCAGCTGGAAATCGTCATCGCCTTCGAACGCGCGCCGACCGGCCGCCTGGGCATCCAGCACGGCGACATCGCGCTGGGCTGCGCGCCGGTGATCAATCTGTTTCCGCACACCTCGGAGCCGCTGCGCCCGGACGGCAGCCGCAGCGAATACCTGCTGGTGGCCGACGCCCACCGCGACCACAGCGTGGAAATCCACTCCATCCGCCAGCTGCGCGCCGCCGGCCCGGACGGCGCGCGCCGCATCGCCCCCTACTTCGCCTGCAGCCACGGCGAAGGCGGCGACGGCCGCTACTGGCACGCGCGCCGCGTGCGCGGCCTCAACCGCCTGCGCCCCGGCAGCGACATGCTGCTCACCCTGGTGGACGCCGATTTCGACCCGCTGGCCGCCAGCGAACTCAGCCTCACCGCCGAACTGCTGTGCACCAACCGCCACCTGGCCGAGCAACTGCCGGCCGGCGCGCCGCTGATGTTCGAACTGCCCGGCCCGGTGGGCCAGGCGCGGCTGCTGCGCCCGCCGCGGCCGCAAACCGAAGCCGCGCTGGACGGCGCCTCGCGCTGGAAACTGGTGTCCCAGCTCAGCCTCAACCACCTGTCGCTGAGCGAAGGCCCGCAAGCGCTGGCCGCGCTGCGCGAAATGCTGGCGCTGCACAATCTGGGCGAACAGCCGGCCGCGCGCCGCCAGATCGAAGGCATCGCCGCGCTCGGCAGCGAACGCATCGTCGACCATGTCGGCGCCGACGCCTGGCGCGGCTGGCGCAACGGCCTGCTGCTGACGCTGGAGCTGGACCCGACCTGCTTCGCCGGCGGCAGCCGCGTGCTGTTCGCCGCCGTGCTCGCCCACTTCTTCGCCCTCTACGCCCACGCCAACCGCTTCGTGCGCACCCGACTCGTCCACCAGCAACAGGAGATCCAGACATGGCAGCCGCCGCCCGGCCCCAGCCTGGTTCTGTAGCCGAACGGCTGCTGACGCGGCCGCAGGGCTTTGAATTCGCCCAAGCGGTGATGCTGCTGGAACGGCTGACGCCGCAAGCCGCGCCGCTGGGCCAGGGCGCGGACCCGGCGCGCGAGGCGCTGCGGCTGCGCGGCCCGCTGCTGCCCGCCTTCGCCGCCAGCGAACTGAGCGCGCTGGAACCGGGCGCGCTGGGCGGCGACGCGCGGGACGGCCAGCCGGCGCTCGATGTCGAATCCTTCGGCCTGGGCGGCCCGGACGGCCCGCTGCCCTACGCCTATCAGGAATGGCTGCAACAACGCCGCCAGGACAAAGACCACGCGCCGGCGGAATTCCTGCAACTGTTCCAGCACCGGCTGCTGGCCCTGCTCTACCGCGCCCAGCGCAAATACCGGCTGGCGCCCAGCTTCGCCGCGCCGCGGCTCAGCCCGGCGCGGCCGCTGCTGCTCAGCCTGTGCGGCCTGCTGCCCGCCGGCCTGCAACAACGCCAGGCGGTGCCGGACGCCGCGCTGCTGGCCCGCGCCGCCCTGCTGGCGGACCGCCGCCGCTCGCTGGCCGGCTTCGCCGCCTTGGCCAGCCGCCACCTGGCCGCGCCGGTGCAGGCCAGCCCCTACGCCGGCGGCTGGCGCGAGATCCCGCCGGCCAGCCGCACCCGCATCGGCCCCAACGGCCGCAACGCCGCGCTGGGCCAGGGCGCGCTGACCGGCCGCCGCGCCTGGGACGAACACGCTGGCATCCGCCTGATCGTGGGCCCGCTGGACCCGGCCGGCTACCGCGCCTTCCTGCCCGGCGGCGAACGCCACCGCGCGTTGGCCGCGCTGGCGGACTTCTACTTCGGCCCGGACCTGGACATCCAGCTCAGCCTGCTGTGGCAAGCGCCAGCCGCCGCGCTCAAGCTGCAAGCCCGCGCCGCGCCGCGGCTGAGCTGGGACAGCTGGCTGGGCGGCCCCGGCGGAGCGCGACAGCTGGACACCCGGCTGCAACGGCCGCCCCCGGCCGGCGAGGACCCGGCATGAGCGCCGAACTGTCCGAACTGGTGGCCCGCCTCAACCCCAGCTGCCGCAAGGCGCTGGAGCTGGCCGCCCAGCGCTGCCTGCAGCAAAGCCACTACTACGTGGAAATCGAACACGTGCTGCTGGAGCTGCTGGAACTGCCCAACGGCGACCTGCCGCTGCTGCTGCCCAAGCTGGGCCTGAGCACAGACCAACTGAGCGCGGAGCTGCGCCGCAGCCTGGACCAGTTCAAGCGCGGCGAAACCCGCGCCCCGGCCTTCTCCAGCCACACCGTGGCCTGGCTCAAGGAAGCGCTGCTGCTGGCCACGCTGCGCCAGCAGGCCAGCATCCGCTCCGGCCTGCTGCTGCTCACCCTGCTGGAGCGCGACGAACTGCGCAATCTGCTGCTGATCGGCGCGCCCTGCCTGCTGCGCGCGCCGCGCCAGCCCCTGAGCGAACAACTGGACGCCTGGGCCGCCGCCTCGCGCGAAGCCCCGTCCGCCGCCGCGGCGGAACCCGCCGGCGCGCTGGCGCGCTTCACCCACGACCTGGTGGCCGACGCCCGCGCCGGCCGCATCGACCCCATCGTGGGCCGCGACGGCGAAATCCGCCAATGCCTGGACATCCTGCTGCGCCGCCGCCAGAACAACCCCATCCTGGTGGGCGCGCCCGGCGTGGGCAAAACCGCGGTGGCGGAAGGCCTGGCGCTGCGCATCGCCCATGAGGAAGTGCCGCCGGCGCTGGCCGGCGTCGGCCTGCTGGCGCTGGACCTGGGCCTGCTGCAAGCCGGCGCCGGGCTCAAGGGCGAATTCGAACAAAGGCTGCAAAGCGTGATGGACGACATCCGCGCCGCCGCCCGGCCCATCATCCTGTTCATCGACGAAGCCCACACCCTGGTGGGCGCCGGCGCGGCCGAGGGCCACAGCGACGCCGCCAACCTGCTCAAGCCGGCGCTGGCGCGCGGCGAACTGCGCACCGTGGCCGCCACCACCTGGCAGGAATACAAGAAATACTTCGAGCGCGACCCGGCGCTGGCGCGGCGCTTCCAGCCGGTGCAAGTGGAAGAACCGGACGAAGACAGCGCCGTGGCCATGCTGCGCGGCGTCGCCGCCCGGCTGGAACAGCACCACGGCGTGCGCATCCTGGACGCCGCCATCCACGACGCGGTCAAACTGTCCCACCGCTACATCTCCGGCCGCCAGCTGCCGGACAAGGCCATCAGCGTGCTGGACACCGCCTGCGCCCGCGTGGCGCTGGCCCAGCACGACCAGCCGCCGCAGCTGGAAAACCTGCGCCACCGCCAGGCCATGCTGGACGAGGAACTGGAGCGGCTGCTGAACGAACAGGCCACCGGCCTGGACCACGCCGCCCGCATCGCCGCGCTGCGCCAAGACAGCGCGCGCCAGCTGCAAGCCATGCGCGAACTGACCGTGCGCTGGCAGGACGAGCTGCGCGCGGTGCGCGAAATCCTGCGCACCCGCCAGCAACTGCTGGACTTCCTGGCCAGCGAACCCGAGCTGCCCGCCGGCGAACCGCCGCTGCTGCTGGAAGAAGCCGAAGACGGGACCGCGACCGCCGACGAGGACGAAGCCGCGGACCCGGCGCTGCGGCTGGCGGAACAACTGGCGCGGCTGGAAGCCGGCCTGGACGCGCTGCGCCAGGACGACCCGCTGGTGCCGGAACATGTGGACTCCAAGGCGGTGGCCGCCGTCATCGCCGGCTGGACCGGCATCCCGGTGGGCAAGATGCTGGCCGACGAAGCCTACGCCATCCGCACCCTGGCCCAGCGCATGGGCCAGCGCGTGATCGGCCAGCCGGCCGCGCTGGGCAAGATCGCCCAACGCATCCAGGCCTACCGCGCCGGCCTGACCGACCCCGGCAAACCGGTGGGCGTGTTCCTGCTGCTCGGCCCCACCGGCGTGGGCAAGACCGAAACTGCCTACGCGCTGGCCGACGCGCTCTACGGAGGCGAACGCAATCTGATCGTGGTCAACCTTGCGGAATACCAGGAAGCCCACAGCGTCAGCCAGCTCAAGGGCGCGCCGCCCGGCTATGTCGGCTACGGCCAGGGCGGCGTGCTGACCGAGGCGGTACGCCGCAAGCCCTACAGCGTGGTGCTGCTGGACGAAATCGAAAAAGCCCACCCGGACGTGCTGGAAGCCTTCTACAACCTGTTCGACAAGGGAGTCATGGAAGACGGCACCGGCCTGACGGTGGACTTCAACAACACCATCATCCTGGCCACCAGCAATGTGGGGGCGGAGCTATTGCAAACCACGCCAGGCGAACAACTCGCCACCCAGCTGTTCGACGAGCGCCTGCGCAAGACGCTGTTACAAACCTTCCGCCCCGCCTTCCTCGCCCGCATGACCGTGGTGCCCTACCCGCCGCTGGCGGAACGAACATTGGAAAACATCGTGATCAACAAGCTGGAAAAACTCCAGGCCCGCTATAAGGCGGCAACAGGGAAACAATTCGATTTCGATCCGGCCATTGTGAAAGCGGTTTTGGCTAAATGCAGCTCTGCCGGCGCGCGGGATATCGAGAACGTGTTGATGGCACAGGTGACGGGGAAGTTGGCGGAGTGGGTGTTGGAGTGAGCGCCACACCAAATTACGTTAATGAGCCATATATTTAAAACCTAATCCAAGTAAGGAGCACCCAATGATATTATCTGGCGGCAAAAAAAATAAGTTCCATCAATATGAAGAGGACATATCACTAGTAATAGTTACACGATGTTATGTGCTCCTGTTCGAAAAAATTGATGATGACGACGGAATTATATATTTCGGTGTAAAATCGGACACATGGAAAGAATACCCAGGAATGCCTTGTCTATTTGGTGGGCGACAAAATATAAGAGAAAACGACAAACAGACAATAATTAGAGAACTAAAAGAAGAAAGTAAGGGAACGTTTGTGATGACCGCTAGCGCAAATTTATTCCGCTCTTTTTCAAACTATAAATTTTATTGGGCCTTCCACTCTCACGGCCCCATAGGCGACTTACATGCAGGCCCAGGTGATGAACTGAAGGACATAATTGGAGTTTCTGCTCTGCATCTCAAAAAATACGCGAAAAACAGAAATACCTTGGCCGAACATCTAATTTCTTTAACAGGAGGCAAAACCACGAGCGGAGGGGCCAAGAATTTTCTTAACAGTCATACGCTGGAAGCCATTCAGTATTGGCTTACAAACATTTTCCCCACTATTTGCCCAGGCATAAAAGTTTGGCCATAACTCTTCAATTATCAACTTTAATTCTGTCGCTGCTTAATTTTTGGTGACCTTATATGTCGAACCAGACACGACCACCTATCAAATAACCCGGAAGGAGATAACCGATTTATTTGTTGACATCCTTACATTTGCACCCCCTCTTATTACCCGGGTTGATTTGGAAAACGAACAAATAAGAAAGTGGCAAATTTATTTAATTACACACTAGTTTACCAAAAATAAATCTACCTTTTCACTGTCAAGGTGTGCTCGCCACGCCCAGCGGATCAAGGGATATCAAGAATGTACCGATATCACAGATGACAGGGCCGTAGGCTGGGCTGAATGCAATGAAGCCCGACATTTACTACTCGCCATCCAAAAGCGACTTAACGTTGGGCTTGCCCCTTCACCCATAAAATGAACGCAACTCACTAAACCACCATGCCCCGCCCCTCCGACAAAACCACCCCGCTCTCGCTGAGCACCTCCGCGCTGAAAGAGCTGTACCCGGACAGCCTGTCCGGCGACGAGGCGCTGAACGCGCTGGGCAGCTTCACCCTGGCCGGCTTCAGCGACAGCGCGCTGACGCTGGACAAAGCGGTGGCCTCCCACCTGACGCTGAGCCTGCGCCGCGACGACGACACCCGGCCGCTAGACGGCCTGTGCGCGGCGATACGCCAGCTGCCGGGCGACGCCACCGCGGACCACTACAGCGTAACGCTACGGCCCTGGCTGTGGTGGCTGAGCCTGGCCGGCAACAACCGCATCTTCCAGAACCAGAGCGTGCCGGACATCGTAAAAGCGGTGTTCGCCGGCCACGGCTTCAGCGATTACCAGCTGAAACTGGATGCGACTTACCCCAAGCGCGAGTACTGCGTGCAATTTGGCGAAAGCGATCTCAATTTTGTGATGCGGCTGCTGGAAGACGCCGGCATCTTCTGGTTCTTCACCCACGCCGACGGCAAGCACACCCTGGTGCTGGCGGACGGCAACAGCCATTTCCCGGACTGCCCCAATAACGCCAAAATCCCCTACCTGGGCCAGGACCTGGGCGGGCGCGAGCTGGAAGGCGTGCGCAGCGCCGGCATCAGCCGCCAGGCGGTGGCCGGCGGCTACCGCGCCGGCGATTACGAATTCACCACCGCCAGCGCCTCGCTGTACGCGCAGGCGCTGGCCAAATCCGACCTGCCCAATCTCTACCAATACCCGGGCGGCTACGCCAAGAAGGCCGACGGCGACGCGCTGGCCAAGCAGCGCAGCGACGGCCTGCGCGCCGAGGAAGTGGAACTGGTGGGCGACAGCGACTGCCGCTGGCTGATTCCCGGCCACTGCTTCACCCTGAGCGGCCACCCGGACCCAGCCTGCAATATCGCCTGGGTAATAACCCGCGTCAGCCACGAGGCCGGCCAGCAGCATTACCGCAACCGCTTCGCCGCCATCCCCAAGGCCACCCCCTACCGCCCGCCGCGGCTCACCCCCAAGCCGGTGATGCACCCGCAGGTGGCCAAGGTGGTGGGCAAGGCCGGCGAGGAGATCTGGACCGATAAATACGGCCGCGTCAAAGTGCAATTCCCCTGGGACCGCGACGGCAAGGACGACGAATCCAGCTCCTGCTGGCTGCGGGTGATGCAGCCGTGGAGCGGCAAGGGCTTTGGCATGCAGTTCATCCCGCGCATCGGCCAGGAGGTGATTGTCAGCTTCATCGACGGCGACCCGGACAAGCCGCTGGTCAGCGGCTGCGTCTACAACGGCGACAACGCGCTGCCCTACGAACTGCCGGCCAAGCAGGCGCAGTCCGGCCTCAAGACCAACTCGACAAAAGGCGGCGGCGGCTTCAACGAATTGCGCTTCGACGACAGCAAAGACAAGGAGGAAGTGTTCTTCCAGGCCCAGAAGAACTACACAGTGAAAGTGCTCAACGACGTGGCCGCCGACGTGGGCCACGATGAAACCCTGGTGGTGAAGAACGAGCGCAAGCGCAGCGTCACCGAGGGCAACGACAGCCTCAGCGTGGACAAGGGCAACCGCACGGTGGAAGTGAAAACCGGCAATGAAACCCTCAACGTCAAGGGCAAGCGCACCGTCAAGGTGGAGGGCGACCAGAGCCACAGCACCGGCGGCAATCACGAACACAAGGTCAGCGGCAACTACACGCTGACCGTGGACGGCAACCTCACCATCAAGGTCAGCGGCACCCTCACCCTGCAAAGCGGCGGCGCCTTCACCGCCAAGAGCGACGCCGCCTACACCGCCCAGGCCGGCACCAGTCTTACCAACAAGGCCGGCACCGGACTCACCAACCAGGCGGGCACCGAGCTGACCAATAAAGCCGGCACCACGCTGACCAACGACGCCGGGGTGTCGCTAACCAACAAGGCCAGCGCCAGCCAGACGGTGGACGGCGGCGGCATGCTCACCCTCAAGGGCGGGCTGATCCAGCAGAACTGATGCGATGGCGGAACCGATAGACATCCAGCAAGACCAGCAGCGCTTCGTCGGCCAGCTGGGCGACGGCAAGCTGCAAGGCCCGGCGCGCATCGAGCAGGCCGGCGCGCCGCTGGCGCGCTTCCACTACCAGGACGGCCAGCTGCACGGCCCGGCCACCCTGCTGCACCCCAGCGGCCAGCCCTCGGCCCAGCTGCATTACCAATGCGGCCAGCTGCACGGCGCCGCGCAGTATTGGTCGCCGGAGGGCGCGCTGCAACGCCAGGCTCATTACCGCCACGGCCTGCCGCACGGCGAAACCCGCACCCTGTTTCCCAACGGCCAGGCGGCGGAGCTGGCGGTCTACCGCAACGGCCTCAAGCACGGCCTGCAACAGCGCTACCACCCCAACGGCGCGTTGGCGGAACGGCAGAACTTCATCGAGGGCAAACCGCTGGGGCCGCCGGAACGCTTCGCCGACGACGGCCGGCCGCTGAACGCCGACGGCAAACCGATGGCGCGCTGGCGCTGGTGGTGGCAAAAAATGATGGGGTGAGCGCTACACCTGCCGCCCCAGCCACACCACCCGCCCCAACACCGAGAAATCCGCCGGCGGCGCGGCCAGGTCCACCTCAAACGGCGGATAAGCCTCATTGGCGCTGGACAAACCCAGCTTGCCGCCCGGCAGCCTCTGCGCCCGGCGCACCACCACTTCGCCGTCCAGCTCCAGCGCGTACAAGCCGCTGCCCGGCTGGGTTTCCGCCCGGTTGATCAGGGCCAGGTCGCCATCGTTCAACACGCCGTCCATCGCATCGCCCGCCACCGCCACCGCCGCAAGCTGGCCGGCCGGCAACTTGAGCCGGGATTCCAGCCAGCCCAGCGCCAGCGGCAGAGCCGCGCCGTCGCCGTAACACGGCACCTCCACATGCGCGCCTTGCGGCGCATACGGCGCCAAGGGTTCGCCGGTGCGCGGCCCCGTCGCCCCCGGCAAGGCTTCCCCTTCGCCAAACAGCAGCCAATCCAGCCGCGCGCCGGTCAGCCGCGAAAACTTGGCTACCAGCACGGCGGACGGTTTGCGCGTGCCGCCTTCGTAGTTCTGCAGTGACACCAGCGATATGCCCAGTTTCTGCGCAGTGACGTCGCGCGCTTCTTTCAGCACCGTGTCGCGGATAAACCTCAATCGTTTGCCAAGAGATTCCAATATCCACCCCCTCAGAATCGGTTCAAAGTCTGCTGCGCTTCATGGCGCCTTGTACCGCGCCGCCATTCCGCTGCCTCAGCCGCAACACCTTGTACCGCTTGAGCCCCCCAGCGCCCTGAACAGGCTCTCAGCTTCAACAAGGAACGAAGCGGATAGACGGAAAAACCACATTCACGGCCACTGCAATGAGTTGATTTTATTGAATATGTTTATATTTTAAAATTGCGAACCACGCTCGCATTTGCAATTAACCGCGATCGTGGTCAGATAGCGTCACGCCAATGACTCAACAGGCTAACGCCGCCAAGGCCAGCCAAACCAGTCAGCGGATAAGCCCCGCGGCCACCCGCCAGGCCGCCCTTGGGTCAAGGCGGAACCGGAGTTCCGACGCGATTCGTGCATTCTAAGCCGCTCATCTCGAAATCGCGAATCCAGCCGGTCCGGCTTCCGCCCAGCGGACCACGCCCCGCGCCAGCCCATAACGGACTTCCAGGAGCCTCCATGCCGATACGCAACCTCCTCGCCCGATTCGCCAAACCGCCGCCGGCCAAACCGCCCGCCCGCCTGATCAAGACCGTCCAGCAGTTGCACGCGCAGCGCAGCGACAACCCCGCCCTCGCCGCCATCGACCTTGAACTGGCCTATCTGTCCCGCTGCTGCGAACACTACGACGACATCGCCGACGAACTGCGCCAATGCTGCGAGGCGCTGAGCGCGCTGCTGCTGATGCTGCGCCACACGGAAAACGCGCAACTGCGCGGCAAGGCGCTGTGGGCCTTGCTGGAGCCTTTGCAACAACGTTTGCAGCTGGCAGCGGCCAAGCTGGAGGCGGTAACGTCCTGAACGCCCATCGGCCCGCATTGCCTGATGCTTGGGCTGCGCTGGCGCCATGGGAGATACACGCGGCGGGCGCCCCTCATCCCTCCAATATCCGCCGCGCGCAGGCCTCGTCGGTAACCAGGCCGGACAGCCATTCGCCGCGCAGCGCCGCCAGGATGGCGGCCGCCTTGTCCTCGCCACCGGCGAAGGCGATCACCGGTTTGGCCGGCCGCGGCCTCAAGGCCAGGCTGGTTACCCGCTCCTGCACCGTTTCGCCCACCAGCCGGCCGGCGCTGTCCATCGGCCGGCCCAGCAGCTCCGCCACCGCTTCACGCGCCATCAGCCCGGCAATCTCCTGCGGATCCAGGAAGCCGTCCTCCTGCAAGGGGCAGCCCGGCGCAATGGCGCCGATGCCGATGAAGGCCACGTCGGCCTCCGCGCCCAGCGCCTCCACCGCGCGGTACAGCCGGTGGTTGCACCATTGCGCGCGGTCGTCGGCGCTGTCGGCGTACAAAGGCGCCGGCAGCAGGTAGTAGCGGCTCTGGGTTTTCTGCGCCGCCGGCAAGGCCACGTCGTAGCGGTTGGAACAGCCGTCGTGGGCGATGGTGCCGATCAGCGACACCAGCCGGTGCTGCGGGCTGTGAATGTCGCCCAGTTCGTCGATCACGGCCTTGAGCGTGCGGCCGGACCCCAGGGCCACCACCAGCGGGCGCGGCTGCTGCAAATAGCTCTCGAACACGCGCGCGCCGGCCACCGCCAGCTTCTTGCGCAATTCGGCCGGGGCGTCGCCGTCGGCCGGCACCACCTCGCACAGCTGCAGACCAAAACGCTGGCGCAAGGCTTCCGCCAATGCCAGGCAGGCCGCCACCGGATGCGCCACCGTCACCTTGACCAGGCCCTGGTCCACCGCCGCCGCCACCAGCCGCTGCGCCACCTGGCGCGACACTTGCAACTGCTCGGCGATCTCGTTCTGGGTCTTGCCCGCCACGTAATACAGCCAGGCGGCCCGCGCCGCCTGGTCCAGCTTTTCCTGCTGTTTGGACAAAACACCCTCCTCGCTTGATGTGGCCCCGCCCGCGTCCGCAACGCGGAGACACGCATTCTAAACGATTGGCGCATCGCGCTTCATTTGCCGCGAAAGCGAAGAAATAGCCTTTTAAAATCATGCTGCTATGCAGCACTTCTTTTTCGTTCTCCGCGCTTGACAGCCTCCTGCATTTTATCGAATATTTGCCCACAAAAAGAGCAAATGCTCAAAAATTATCTGGAGGAGAAATCATGAAGTTGAAACACAAGGTGGCCATCGTCACCGGCGCGGCCAGCGGCATCGGGCTGGCGGTGGCGCGCCGCTACCTGGCCGAAGGCGCTCGCTGCTTACTGGTGGACCTGCGGCTGAGCCCTGAGCTGCAAGCCCTTGCCGACGGGCCGGATGCGGACAACACGGCCTTGCTGGCCGCCGACATTAGCAAGCGCGACGATATCGGACACATCGTCCGCGCCGCGATCGAGCGCTTCGGCCGCGTCGACATCCTCTACAACAACGCGGCGCTGTTTGATCTGGCCCCGCTGCTGGAAGCCAGTTGGGACAGCTATCAGCGGCTGTTCGCGGTCAATGTCCAGGGCATGTTCTTTCTGATGCAGGCGGCGGCGCGGCAAATGGTGGCCCAGGGCGAGGGCGGCAAGATCATCAATCTGTCGTCCCAGGCCGGCCGCCGCGGCGAGGCGCTAGTGGCCCATTACTGCGCCACCAAGGCGGCTGTGATCAGCTACACCCAGTCAGCCGCCTTGGCGCTGGCTCCGCACGGCATCAACGTCAACGCCATCGCGCCCGGCGTGGTGGACACGCCGATGTGGGAGCAGGTGGACGCGCAGTTCGCCCGTTACGAGGGCCTCGCCCCCGGCGAGAAAAAACGACGCGTGGGCGCGGCGGTGCCGCTGGGCCGCATGGGCAGGCCGGAGGATTTATGCGGCGCGGCGGTGTTTCTCGCCTCCGCCGACGCGGACTACATCACCGCCCAGACGCTGAACGTGGACGGCGGCAACTGGATGAGCTGAGCCGCCGCGCCCGCGCCAGCAAACCACCCTGTCCCACGCTGCAAGACCCGACCCAAAACCGTTGACACAGCCCAAGCCGGGCCGCCGCATCACACACGGCAAGCCGGCCGCACCAGCTTTGTCCGCAACGCTTCAAGCAAGGAGAAACGCCATGACCAGACCCTACCGCTTCCCGCTGGCCGCCGCTCTGCTGCTGGCCGGCTCCGCCCACGCCGCCACCCTCACCATCGCCACGCTGAACAACCCGGACATGATCACGCTGAAAAAGCTGTCCCCGGCCTTCGAGGCCCAAAACCCCGGCATCAAGCTCAACTGGGTGGTGCTGGAAGAAAACATGCTGCGCCAACGCGTCACCACCGATATCGCCACCAAGAGCGGCAAATTCGATCTGATGACGATAGGCACGTACGAAGCGCCGATCTGGGCCAAAAAAGGCTGGTTGCAGCCTATGGATCAACTGGCGCCCGGCTATGAGCTGGCCGATGTGGTCAAGACCGCACGCGACGCGCTGTCCTACAAGGGCCAGCTATACGCGCTGCCCTTCTACGTGGAAAGCTCGATGACTTATTACCGCAAGGACTTGTTCGCCAAGCTGGGGCTGAACATGCCGGAGCGGCCCACTTACCAGCAGATCGCCGGTTTCGCCAAAACGCTGAAGGAAAAAGGCGGGGTGTACGGCATCTGCCTGCGCGGCAAGGCCGGCTGGGGCGAGAACATGGCCTATCTGTCCACCTTAGTGCACACCAACGGCGGCCGTTGGTTCGACGAGCAATGGCGCCCGACGATAGACAGCCCGGAGTGGAAGCAGTCGCTGAACTTCTACGTGGACCTGATGCGCCGCTACGGCCCGCCCGGCGCCAGCACCAACGGTTTCAACGAGAACCTGACCCTGTTCGCCAGCGGCAAATGCGGTATCTGGATAGACGCCACCGTGGCCGCAGGGCTGTTGTTCAATCCCAAGGAGTCTCAGGTGGCGGATAAAGTGGGCTTCGCCCAGGCGCCGACGGGGGTGACGCCCAAGGGCTCCAGCTGGCTGTGGTCCTGGGCACTGGCGGTGCCCCAATCCTCGCGTCAGCAAGCGGCGGCCAAACAGTTTGCCCAATGGGCCACCTCCAAGGACTACATCCGGCTGGTGGCCAAGGATCAGGGCTGGACTTCGGTGCCGCCCCGCACCCGCCTGTCCACTTACCAACAGCCGGAATATCTGAAGGCCGCGCCCTTCGCCAAATTCGTGCTGGCAGCGATCCAGCAGGCCAATCCCAACGACCCGGCGCTGAAAAAAGTGCCCTACACCGGCATCCAGTATGTCGGCATCCCGGAGTTCCAGTCCTTCGGCACCGTGGTGGGCCAGGCCGTTTCCGGCGCGCTAGCCGGTCAAAGCAGCGTGGACGCCGCGCTGAAAGCCGGCCAGGCAGCGGCGGACCGGGCGGTGCGGCAGGGCGGCTATCAAAAGCCGTAAGCATAAGAACCCAAGAGCCTGTTCCCAGCGCTTTGCCGCCCCCATCCACCCACGACCGCCGCTACGGCGGTCCGGAGGAAACCCCATGCCCTCTCCCGCTCATACTTTGCGCGCCGCCGCCGGCGCGGCTCCGCCCGCCAGGACACGCCGCGGCGGCGCGCAGCGCTGGCTGCTGGCGCCGGCGGTGCTCAGCCTGTTGCTGTGGTCGCTGGTGCCGCTGGCGATGACCTTGTATTTCTCGGTCAACCGCTACAGCCTGCTGAGCCCGGACGAATCCGGCTTCGCCGGCCTGGACAATTACCGCTTTCTGTGGAGCGACCCGGCCTTTTTTCCCTCCATCGCCAACACCTTGCTGCTGACCGGCGCGGTGCTGCTGATCTCCGTCGTCGGCGGCGTGCTAATGGCGGTGCTGTTCGACCAGCCCTGTTTCGGCCGCGGCCCGGCCCGGCTGCTGGCCATTGCGCCCTTCTTCGTAATGCCCACCGTGGGCGCGCTGATCTGGAAAAATATGCTGCTGCACCCGGTCTACGGCCTGTTCGCCGCCGCCGCGCAAGCGCTGGGCCTGCCGCCGGTGGACTGGCTGGGCCAATACCCGATGTTCTCGCTCATCCTGATCGTCAGCTGGCAATGGCTGCCCTTCGCCTTCTTGATCCTGCTCACCGCCATCCAGTCACTGGACCCGGAACAGAAAGAGGCGGCCCAGATCGACGGCGCCGGCCCGCTGGCCATGTTTTTCCACATCATCCTGCCTCACCTGAGGCGGCCCATCGGCGTGGTGGTGATGATTGAAACCATCTTTCTGCTGTCAGTGTTCGCGGAGATCTACGCCACCACCGGCGGCGGCCCCGGCACCGCCACCACCACGCTGTCCTTTTTGATCTACGCGGTGGGCCTGCAGCAGTTCGATGTCGGCCTGGCTTCCACCGGCGGCGTGCTGGCGGTGGTGCTGGCCAATATCGTGGCGGTGTTCCTGATCCGCATGTTGGCGCAAAACTTCAAGGAGGAGAGGCAAGCATGAATGGTAAACCGACCCTGTCCTGGCGCTACGCCGCCACCTCCGCCTCGGCCTGGCTGATCGCGCTGCTGCTGTTCTTCCCCATCTTGTGGATGCTGCTGACCGCCTTCAAGACCGAGGCCCAGGCCTACCAACTCAGCCTGTGGTTTCAGCCCACGCTGGACAGCTTTCGCGAGGTATTCGCCCGCAGCGACTACCTGGCCTTTGCCGGCCATTCCATCGCCGTGTCCTTTGGCGCCACCGCGCTCAGCCTGCTGCTGGCGGTGCCGGCAGCGTACCGCCTGGCTTTCCATCCCGGCGCGCGCGCGCAGCCGCTATTGCTATGGATGCTGTCCACCAAGATGCTGCCTTCGGTGGGCGTGCTGCTGCCGGTCTATCTGCTGTTGAAACAGGGCGGCCTGCTGGATACCGTGACCGGACTGGCGCTGGTCTACGCGCTGGCCAATCTGCCGATCGCGGTATGGATGGCCTACACCTATTTCTGCGAAGTCCCGCGCGAAATACTGGAGGCCGCGCGCATAGACGGCGCGGGCCTGTGGCAGGAGATCGTCCACCTGCTGCTGCCGATGGCGCTGCCCGGCCTGGCCTCCACCAGCTTGCTGCTGTTGATTCTGAGCTGGAACGAGGCTTTCTGGAGCATCAATCTGTCCAGCGCGCACGCCGCGCCGCTGACGGTGTTCATCGCCTCCTACTCCAGCCCGGAGGGCCTGTTCTGGGCCAAGCTGTCCGCCGCCTCCCTGCTGGCGGTGGCGCCTATCCTGGCGCTGGGCTGGCTGACGCAAAAGCAGTTGGTGCGCGGCCTGACATTCGGTGCGGTCAAATGAGCGGCGCCGTCGCCCATCTGGTCTGCGACTGCGATGGGGTGCTGCTGGACAGCGAGGCCGCCGCCCAGCGGGCACTGCAAATACAACTGGCGGCGCGCTTGCCGCCCGGGGTGGACGCGGCCGCCGTGATCCAGCCGCGGCTGGGCATGACGCTGGAGGCGCTGTTGGCCGACATCGCCGGCCAGCACCCCTTGCCGCTGACGCCGGACGAGATCGCGCGCATCCGCCGCGCGGTGGACGCCGAGGTGGCGTCGCGGCTGCGGGCCGTCCCCGGCGTGGCCGCCGCCTTGCGGGCCATTCCCTTGCCCAAGGCGGTGGCCAGCAACAGCGCCGGGGCGCGGGTGCGCGCGGCCCTGCGCCGCACCGGACTGTGGCCCTTGTTCCAGGGCCGCGTGCATTGCGCCGACGAGGTGGGCGCGGCCAAGCCGGCGCCGGATGTCTACCTGGCGGCCTGCCGCTCGCTGCGCGCCGCGCCGGATCACTGCCTGGCGCTGGAGGACAGCGTTACCGGCGTCACCGCCGCCCGCGCCGCCGGCCTGCGCGTGCTGGGCTTCGCGGGCGCCGGCCACATCGCCGCCGGCCACGCGGAGCGGCTGCTGGCAGCCGGTGCCGGCCAGGTCTTCGACGATATGCGGCGGCTGCCGGAGCTGGTGCGCCGGCTGCAAGCCCGTCCGTTCTGAAATACGAGTAAGGAGAAAACGCATGGCAAGCGTCCAATTGCGCAATGTGGGCAAACGCTACGGCGACGGTCCGGAAGTGATGTCCGATATTCAACTGCACATCGACGACGGCGAGTTTGTCGTCTTCGTCGGCCCGTCCGGCTGCGGCAAGTCCACGCTGTTGCGCATGATCGCCGGCCTGGAGGAGATCAGCGCCGGCGAGCTGGAGATAGGCGGCGAACGCATGAACGAGGTGCCCGCGGCCAAGCGCGGCATCGCCATGGTGTTCCAGTCCTACGCGCTCTACCCGCATATGAGCTTGTACGACAATATGGCCTTCGGCCTCAAGCTGGCCGGCAAGAGCCGCGCCGAGATCGACGCAGCGGTGCGCCGCGCCGCCTCCATCCTGCACATTGACCACCTGCTGGAACGCAAGCCCAAGGCTCTGTCCGGCGGACAGCGCCAACGGGTGGCCATAGGCCGCGCCATCACCCGCCAACCCAAGGTGTTCTTGTTCGACGAGCCCCTGTCCAATCTGGACGCGGCGCTACGGGTCAAAATGCGGCTGGAGTTCGCCCGCCTTCACCAGCAGCTGAAAACCACCATGATCTACGTGACCCACGACCAAGTCGAAGCGATGACGCTGGCGGACAAGATCGTGGTGCTGTCGGCCGGCCGCGTAGAACAAGTGGGCGCGCCGCGCGCGCTGTACCACCATCCGGCCAACCGCTTCGTCGCCGGCTTCATCGGCTCGCCCCGGATGAATTTTCTGCCGGCCCGCGTGCAGAGCATCCTGCCGGAAGGCGTGGCCGTGCGCCTGGACGGCGGTGGCGAACTGCTGGCGGCGGTGGAAGCGCAAAACCTGACGCTCGGCGACGTCGTCACCGTCGGCATCCGCCCAGAACACCTGCAGCCGGCCTCCGCCGCGCCAGCGGCGCTACGCGCACGCGTGGCCGCGGTGGAAAGTCTGGGCGACTGCGCCTATCTGTACGCCGAGACGCCGGACTCCGACGAGCCGCTGATCAGCAGAATCTCTGACGCGCAGAACTTCGCCGCCGGCGACGAAACGGGCTTCAACGCCCTGCCGCGGCACTGCCACCTGTTCCGCGAAAACGGCCAGGCCCTGCCACGCCAAACCGCCTCGCCGCAGCCCTAAGCCACCACGGAGCCAAACGATGACTCTCACCTCACCCCCGCCGCGCTGGCTGCACATCGGCGCCGGCGCCTTCCACCGAGCCCACCAAGCCGCCTATCTGGACCAACTGGCCGGCGCCGGCGCCGAGCCCTGGCGGCTGGCCGTCGGCAATATCCGCGCCGACCAGAACCCGCTACTGGAGCAGTTGGCGGCGCAACAAGGCCAGTACACGCTGGAAACGGTCAGTCCGGCCGGCGAGCGCCTCTACCGGCGCATCCGCGCCATTGACGCGGTGCTGCCCTGGAACCGCCGGCTGAGCGCGCTGATAGACGAAGGCGCGCACCCGGCCACCCGGGTGATCTCCTTCACCGTCACCGAAGCCGGCTACTACCTGAACCAGGAGCAGGCGCTGGACACCGCCAATCCGGAGCTGGCGGACGATTTGCACGGCGGGCTCAATACCTTGTACGGCGCGGTTGCCGCGATTTTGCGCGCGCGCGCGGCGCGCGGCGGCGGCGCGCTCACCTTGCTCAATTGCGACAATCTGCGCCACAACGGCGAACGCTTCCGCCAGGGCCTGGAACAGTTTCTGACCCTGCGCCAGGAACACGAGCTGCTAGCGTGGACGCGCCGCCACAGCAGTTGCCCCAACGCCATGGTGGACCGCATCACCCCGCGACCGCCGCCGGAACTGGCGGAACGGGTGGCCGTCGCCACCGGCTGGCGCGACCCTTGCGCGATCACCGCCGAATCCTTCACCCAGTGGGTGATAGAGGATCGCTTCGCCGCCGGCCGCCCGGCGCTGGAGCGCGTCGGCGCGCAGCTGGTGGCCGACGTCCAACCCTATGAGGAAGCCAAGATCCGCATCCTCAACGCCAGCCACAGCGGCATCGCCTGGGCCGGCAGCCTGCTTGGCCTGGACTTCATCCATCAGGGGGCGGCGGACCCGGACATCCGGCGGCTGGCTTACGACTACGTCAGCCAGGATGTAATCCCCTGCCTTAGCCCCAGCCCGCTGGATCTGGCCGGCTACCGCGACAGCGTACTGGAGCGCTTCGGCAATCCGGCGCTGTGCGACAGCAATCAGCGCGTGGCGGCGGACGGCTACGCCAAGCTGCCCGGCTTCATTGCGCCCACGCTGCGGGAATCCATCGCCGCCGGCCGCAGGCCGGACGCCTGCGCCATGCTGCCGGCGCTGTTCCTACGCTTTTTGCAACGCTGGCGCGCCGGCCGGCTGGCTTACGCCTACCAGGACGGCAGCATGGACATCGCCGCCTGCCATCGCATGTTGGCGGCCGCCGACCCGGTGGCCGCCTTCTGCGCGGACCCAGGGCTATGGGGCCCCTTGGCCGGCGCCCCGGCGTTGGCCGCGCCCTTGCGCGCAGCGCTGGCGCGGGTGGACAGCTGGCTGGAAAGCCGCGGACGGGGATAGACTGCGCGAGAGCGCCGCCACCCGGCCGTCCGCTACTCCATCCAAGGACAAAACCATGTATCTAGGCATTGATCTGGGCACGTCGGAAATCAAGGCCGTGCTGCTGGACGGCGACAACCGCCCGCTCGCCAGCGCCGGCGCGGCGCTGGACGTCTCGCGGCCGCGGCCGGGCTGGGCCGAACAAGACCCGGAAGATTGGTGGCGCGCCGCCTGCGCGGCGGTCGCCAAGCTGCGCGAACAGGCGCCGGCCGCGCTGGCCGCCACCCGCGCCGTGGGCCTGTCCGGCCAGATGCACGGCGCGGTGCTGCTAGACAACCGGGACCGGGTTCTGCGGCCGGCTATCTTGTGGAACGACCTGCGCAGCGTGGCCGAGTGCGCCGAGCTGACCGCCGCCGCGCCGAGGCTCCACGCCGTCGCCGGCAACCTGGCCATGCCGGGTTTCACCGCGCCCAAGTTGCGCTGGCTGGCGCGGCATGAACCGGACGCCTTCCGCGCCGTCGCCACCGTGCTACTGCCCAAGGACTATCTGCGCCTGCGCCTGTGCGGCGACAAGATCACCGACACCTCGGACGCCTCCGGCACCTTGTGGCTGGACGTGGGCCGCCGCGACTGGTCCGACGAGTTGCTGGAGGCCGGCGGACTTTCGCGTCGTCAGATGCCGCGGCTGGTGGAAGGACTGGCTTCGGCCGGGAGGCTGAGCCAGGCAGCCGCGACCGCCTGGGGCATCGCTCAGCCGCCTCTGATCGCCGGCGGCGCCGGGGATGGCGCGGCCAGCGCCGTCGGCATCGGCGCGATCGCCCCGGGCGACGGCTTCCTGTCTCTGGGCACCTCTGGGGTGATCTTCGTCGTCGACGATCGTTTCCGCCCCAACCCGGCGCAGGCGCTGCACGCCTTCTGCCACGCGCTGCCCCTTCGCTGGAGCCTGATGAGCGTGATGCTGTCCGCCGCCAGCTGCCTGCGCTGGTTCTGCCGCCTGGCCAGCGTGGACGAGGCCACTCTGCTGACGGAAATAGAGCGGCTGAGCCCGGCGGAGCAAGCCGCCGCGCCGGTATTCCTGCCCTATTTGTCCGGCGAGCGCACACCGCACAACGACCCCTTCGCCCCCGGCGCCTTTTGGGGCCTGAGCCAGGCACACTGCCGCGCCGCGCTGGGCTACGCGGTGCTGGAGGGCGTCGCCTTCGGCATGGCGGACGGGCTGGACGCGCTGCGCGCCGCCGGCGCCGCTCCGCGAGCCTTGTCCCTGGTGGGCGGCGGCGCGCGCAGCCCGTTCTGGGCGCAATTGCTGGCCGACGCGCTGAACACCGAGATTCTCACCCATCAGGGCGGCGAAGCCTGTGCTGCGCTGGGCGCGGCTCGCCTGGGCTGGCTGGCGGACGGCGGCGACCTCGGCGCCGTCTGCGTCAAACCGTCGCCGCGAGCGCTCCACGCCCCGGACCCCGCCCGGCTTCAGGCCTTGCAAGCTCGTCTGCGTCACTTTCGCGCGCTCTACCAGGCGCGCCCCCCCTCACTTGCGGAGACCCCCATATGATTCTGTGCTGCGGCGAAGCCCTGTACGATTTTTTCCTGGAACCCGGCGCGGCGGAATGGCCGCAACTGAACTACCGCGCCGTGCCCGGCGGTTCGCCGTTCAATGTGGCTCGGGGCCTGGCGCGGCTGGGCCGGCACTCGGCCCTGCTGACGCCCTTGTCAAACGATTATCTGGGCGCACAGCTGCGGCGGCTGTTGGAACAGGAGGGAGTGGACAGCCGCTATCTGCTGCCGCGCGATCTGCCCACCACGCTGGCGATGGTGGGCGTGGACGAAGGCGGCCAGCCGCAGTACGGCTTTTATGGCGAGCGCGCGCCGGAGGCCAGCCTACGTCCTGAAGAACTGCCGACGCTGGAAGACGAAATCGCCGCCGTGCACTTCGGCTCCTACGCCTTGGTGAGCCGCCCCGGCAGCGAGGCGTTGCAAGCGCTGGCGGCACGCGAAAGCGGCCGGCGTCTGATCTCGCTGGACCCCAATCTGCGGCTGAACGTGGAGCCGGAACGAGCGCGCTGGCGGCAATGCCTGGACATCCATCGCCGCCACGCCCATCTGATCAAGGTGAGCGTCGAGGATCTGACCCTGCTGTATCCGGGGCAGGAGGTCGAAGCCTGCGCCCGCCGCTGGCTCGCCCCGCCATGCCAGTTGCTGCTGCTCACCCGCGGCGAACAAGGCGTTCGCGTCTTCAGCCGCCGTCACGGCGAATGGGAACATCCAGCCGCCGCCGTTCAGGTTGTGGACACCGTGGGCGCCGGCGATAGCTTCCAGGCCGCGCTGCTGTGCCGGCTGGCCGAGCTGGACCGGCTGAGCCCGGACGGGCTGGCGGCGCTGAGCCGGGCGGAAACCGAGGATCTGGTCCGCTTCGCAACGCGCGCAGCAGCCCTGACCTGCGCGCGGCGAGGGCCGGACCTGCCGCGACGGGAACAACTGACGGACTAAGAACCTGTTTACGATCTCGAGAGCAAGGGCGAGACAAGGCGAAAACGGCTGAAAAAGCAAAGTGCACACACGGGGCATGAGCATTTCGAGGACGTTTTCAACGCCGTACCGCCAACGCTCAGCAGATTTTGAGCAGGCTCTGAGGCGCCGCCTACTCGCAGCCGCCCTCTTTCCGCAACCAATCGAACATACGCGCCATCGCCTCGCTGCGCAGAGCGTCCCGCGGCCGGGACAACCACCATTGCGCGCCCGGCTGGCGCGGGTAGCCGGCCAGTTCGCGCAGCCGGCCTTCTGCCAGCGCTTCTTCCAAGGCCATCGACGGCAGGCAGGCGATGCCGTGGCCGCGCAAGGCCGCGTCCAGCGCCAACTGCGGCGCGTCGTAGGCGGCGGCGATGCCGAAGCGCGGCAGCATGGACTGCATCGCGGCGGCGGCCGCCTCCGGCATGCTGGCTTTTTCCAGGCAGATCAAGCGCGTCAGTTGCGGATGACGCTCGGCCGGCAGCGCCGCCAGCCGTTCCGCCAAGGCCGGCGCGGCGACAAAACGCCAGTCCTCGCGCAGCCAGGCCGCGTCTTCCCAGCCGGCCATCGCCAGCGGCTGCCGGCCGATGACGATGTCGACGTCGATCTCATCGGCCTGACCCGGTTCTTCATCCGTGGACAGCAGCGGCACGATGTCGGGGTGGGCTGCGCGCAGGCGGTCCAGGCGCCCCTGCAGCCAGCCGTGCAGCAAAAAAGCCGGCCCCACCAGCACCACCAGGCCCGGATCGGTGTACACCGCGATGCGGTCCAGCCCGCGCCGCAGCGTGTCCAGCGCGCGTCGCACGCTCTGCTGCAGCATTTCGCCGGCAAAGGTGAGTTCGATGCCGCGGCCCACGCGCTGGAACAAGGGCTGACCGACAAAGGCTTCCAACTGTTGAATCTGGTGACTGACCGCGGACTGCGACAGGTGCAGCGCCTCGGCGGCGCGGGAGACGCTGCCCAGGCGCGCGGCGGCTTCGAAACCGGTCAGCAGCCGCAGCGACGGCAGGCGGCCAAGCTCGCCGGTTGCCTGGTCTTCCCACTCGCCCGCCTTAGGCCCGCCGCTGTTACTGCCTCTATCCATCCGGATATGTCCTCTTGGTTTCCGGCCTGGGCCGGCGTGGCGGCGATATTGCCTTCTACGCCGCCCGATTAGAACATGTTTACGATCCCGCGAGCTGAGAACCTGCTCAACATCCCACAAGCAAGAAGAAGGCGCAGCGGCTGAGAAAGCGGAATGTACAGGCGGTGCATGAGCATTGTGAGCTCGTTTTCAACGCCGTATCGCCAACGCGCGCCAGCGTGTAAACGGGTTCTCAGGCCGGCTGCTGCTGGGTGGCGCAATGAATGCCGCCGCCGCCGGCTGCGATGCCGTCGATGTTCAACTGCACCACTTCGCGCTGCGGAAACAACTCGCGCAGCGCCGCCCGCGCGTTGCGGTCCGCCTTGGCGTCGCCGAACTCCGGCGCAATCACCGCGCCGTTGCAGACATAGAAATTGATGTAGCCGGCCGCCATCTCATGCCCCTCGTACTCGGGCCGCACCCGCTCGGGCCCCGGCAAGACCACCACCTCCAGCTTACGGCCGCGCGCGTCCCGCGCCTGACGCAGCAAGGCCAGGTGGCGACGGGTCACAGCGTAATCGTAGGACTGCGGATCCGTGTCCAAGCCGGCCACCACCACGCCGGGGCGGACGAAACGGGCGTAGAAATCGGTATGACCGTCGGTGATGTCGCGGCCGGCGATGCCGGGCAGCCAGATTACCTTGTCCACGCCCAGCAGCCGGCGCAGTTCGCGCTCGCACCGCGCCTTGTTCCAGCCGGGGTTGCGGTTGGGGTTGAGCACGCAGCTTTCCGTGATGATGGCGGTTCCCTCGCCGTCCACTTCAATGCCGCCGCCCTCCAGCACCAACGAGGTCCTCACGGCCGGCGCCCCGCTCTTGGCCGCCACCGCGGCGGCCACTTTGGCGTCCCGACGGTGCGCCTGCTTGCCGCCCCAGCCGTTGAAGTTGAAATCCACCGCCGCCGGCGCCCCGCCTTCGCCCTTGACGAAGACCGGGCCGCTGTCGCGTATCCACAAATCGTCCAGCGGTTGCTCCAGCAGCTCCACCTTGGGGCCGCACAGCTTGGCCGCCAGTTCCATGTCCTCGGCGCGCGCCAGCATGCGCACCGGCTCGTGGGCGGCGATGGCCTGAGCCACCCGCGCCAGATCGCGCCGCACCACCGGCAGCAAGTCATCGCCCCACACCTCCAGGCTGGGACCAAAGGCCATCCAGGTGGCCGCGTGGCGTTCGCCCTCGTCCGGCATGCGGTAGCCGGGCGCGCTCGGCGCGCCGCTCCAGCCGCGGGCGGCCAGCAGGCTCCCCGCCGTCAACAGGCTAGCGCCCAGGAAGTGTCGTCTCGTACTCATCGCCGCGTCTCCAAGACCGGTTTCCAGCCACATGGCTGCGGTCAGCATTGTGCAAGTGGACATACATTTGAAAAAGCGATGAATTTTGCGGAAACCTATCTATTTCTATCATGTATTTGTCTCCGCCGCGCGCTGGCGACGGGAATGACATAAGCTGAAAACGAACGACCGGAGGGACCGTCATGCGTCTCGCGCTTTGCCTTCTCATCACCGCCATTGCGGCCCAGGCCTTCCCCGCTTGGGCGCAAGACCCCGAGCTGGTGATGGGCTACCGCACCAATGAGCGGCGTCCCTATATCGAGGACGAGAGCGACGACGGCATCTATAAAACCCTGTACAGCCGCGCCTGCCAGCGCATCGGCTGCACGCTGAAAGTGGTGCGTCTGCCAAAGAAGCGGGTGTTGCAAGCGCTGGCGCAGGGCGAGGTGGACTTCTACCCCGGCTACACCTACAACGCGGAGCGCGAACCAATCGTCCTGTTTGTGGCCAACGGCCTGCGTGAGCGCCATGTCATCATTACCCGCGCCAAACACGCGCCCGTACGCGGCTACGCCGATCTGGACAATAATGTTGAGTTGCGCAGCCTGGGCAACCCGGACCTGCTTCCCCCTCCCTGGCAAGCGCGCACCAAGGTGCTGCAAGTGCCGGAGCTGGATGTCGAACGCGCCTTCCGCCTGATCAGCGCCGGCAAGGCGGATTTCTACATCTATGACGAACTCACGCTGCGCTTCTACTGGGAACGGCTGCGGCCGGCCGGGCTGACGCTGCACCCGTCGCTGGAGCCCTGGCAGGCAATGCATATGGGCTTTTCCAAGCATTCGCGCTTTTACCGGGCGCTGCCCAACCCGGATTACCGCGCCGACCAGCCGCTAAGCCCGGATAACTACCCGCAACGGCTGGACCCGGCCTCTCTGGCCGGCAAGCTGAGCACGGCCTTGCAGGCGATGAAGCAGTCCGGCGAAACCGAACGCATCGTCGAGCATTTTCTCCAGACGCCGGCCCGTTGAATAGAGGCCGCCGGCTCCCGCCCGCATAAACAAAACCCCTGAAGCCGCCATGCGGCGCGTCAGGGGTCCATTAAGGCGTTTTCAATGCCGATCGCCAAGAGCCTGTTCAAGTCTCGCGAGCAAGGGCGAGACAAGGCGAAAACGGCTGAGAAAGCGGAATGTACATAGGGTACATGAGCATTTCGAAGCGGTACTCACCGTGTCACGCCTCACGCAGCGCAGCAGATCGTAAACAGGTTCTAGGGCGTAACCCGCATATACGGCGTAGTGTTCAACGTCGCGGTAATGGAACAGCCGCCGGACAACTTGGCCGCATCCAGGCCGATCACGGTTTCGCTGCCGTTGTCGGCCACGCTGCCCACAATCTTGGTGGGACCGCACAGGCCGCCGGCGATCGGCGATTTCACATTCACCGACACATTATCCAAAGTCAGTTGAGTCGCGGTGTCCACGTGACCGGTCCACGGCGAGGCGACCGAGGCGGTGGGCTTGATCAGCTTGCACAGCGCGCCGCCGCTGAACGAGGCGCTGGTGATGGCCACATTGCCGTAACCGTCCACGGTGCCGCTGAACACCGCCTTGCAATCCAGATCAATGCCCAGCTTGCCCACCTTGGCCGGCCCCACCGCGGAAAACGGCATGGCCGCGCCGCCGGGGCCCGGCGGGGTGATGGTGACGGCGAAGGCGGAAACGGCGACCAGGCTGAGTGCAGCGGCGGCGAGACAATGGGAAAAGCTCATGACGGCTCCTTGCTTGAGAAGGTTGATTCATGCCAATTGGCAAGAAGCCCATAAATTAAAATGCCATTTAAATTAATCGTTTGATTTTCATCAAGCCGCCGTCCGTCGGCTGCCTGACCTATAGGCTGATGAACAAGCGCCAGCTGTCGGCGCCAAAATCCGGTCGCTCAAAGGCAAACAGGCTTCCAGAGCGGAACCTGTTCAAAGTCTCGCAGCAAGAGCGAGACAAGGCGAAAACAGCTGAAAAGGCGGAGTGTACACTCGGTACATGAGCATTTTGAAGGTGTACTCACCGAGCCACGTTTCACGACGCGTAGCAGATCGTAAACAGGTTCTCAGAGCCTGTTCACGATCTCGCGAGCAAAAGCGAGACAAGGCGAAAACGAGCGAAAAAGCGGAATGTACACGTGGTACATGAGCATTTTGAGCTTGTTTTTAACGCCGTATCGCCGCAGCGCAGCAGATCGTGAACAGGTTCTCAGGGAATCATCACCGTGAACTGACCAGGCGAGTTGATCTTGATCACCCCGCCCCAGTTGCACATCAGCATGCTGTTGCTGTCCAGCGCCGGCATATTGCCAATCAGCACCGTGGGCGCACCCGGCGTCCACGGCGCGGCGGTGACCGGGATGCAGGGCATGGGCGTCAGCACGCCCATGGCGGCGGCGGTGGCGGCCGCCACCATTGGGTTGGCCGGGCTTTGACACATGCCGAAGGGCATGACGTTGAGCATGGGCACATGGTCCATGATATTGGCGGCCGGCACGCCGCCGGCCATCACCCGGTTGGCGGGCAACACCATCAGGCTGTTGGGGGCGACGCCGAAGCTGCATTGCAGCATCGCGCCCATGCACACTTGCGGACATCCCATGCGCGTTTCCTCACTCCGGCGGGCCAATACATGACATCGTCACGCCAAAGCGAGCCATCGTCAAGCGCGGCCGCGCCAGCCCTGGCCGCGCCGGGTCAAGACTCGCTCCAGCCCCAGCAACAACAACGACACCCCGGCCGAGCTCAGCGCGATCAGCGTGGCCATCGCCGCCGCCGCCGCGGTGTCGCCGGCGTCGTCCATGGTGACGATGGCCACCGCGGCCAGGCTATTGTCCGGACTGGCGATGAAGATCAGCGCCGACAACGTGGTCATCGCGGACACGAACAGATAGCGCATCACGTCCAGCAGCGCCGGCAGGCACACCGGCAGCGTCACCCGCCGCAACGTCACCCAGAACGGCACTTTGAGCGAGGCGGCCACCGCTTCGAACTCGCCGTCCAGTTGCTTGAGCGCGGTGCTCATGGTCAGGTGGCCGGTGGTGTAGAAGTGGGCGATAGTGCAGGCGGCCATCAAGGTCATGCCGCCGTAGAGCCCATGCAGCGGATTGTCCGGATGGTTGAAGAAGAACACATAGCCCAGACCCAGCACCAGGCCGGGCACCGCCATCGGCAGCATGGCGAAAAAGCGCAACAGCGCGCGGCCCAGCGGCGCGGCCGGCAGCTTCTCGCAGGCGTAGGCGCCGGCGAACACCAGCAGGCTGCCCGCGCCGGCGGTGATGCAAGCCAGCTTCAAACTATTGAAATAAGCGCTCCAGCCGCCGCCGTCCACACTGTCGAACTGGTAGTGCGCCAGCGTCAGGCTTAAGTCGTAAGGCCAGTATTTGATGAAGGAAGCCACGACGCCCACGCCCAGCAAGGCCAACAGCGGCACCGAGATCATCGCCAACAACAGCCCGGCGGCCGCGTCGCGCCATGGCCCGCGCCCCGGCGAAAACGGCACCGCGCGCGCCCCCAGCGCCGCCTGCTGGCGGCGCGCCATGCGCCGCTCGATAAAGAAGGAAAACACCGCCGGCAGCAGCAGCATCAGCCCCACCACCGCGCCGCGCGGGAAGTGTTGCTGGCCCACCACCTGTTTGAAGGCTTCCACCGCCAGCACGTTGTAGTCGCCGCCCACCACCTTGGGTACGCCGAAATCGGTGATCACCAGGGTGAATACCACCAGGCCCGCCGAGGCCAGGCCATAGCGCGCGCCCGGCAGGGTGATGGTGAGGAAACGACGCAGCGCGCCCGCGCCCAGCGCGCGGCCGGCCTCGTACAAACGCGCGTCCGAGGCCGACAACGCGGTCAGCAGGATCAGCAGCGCATGCGGAAAGGTATAGAAAGCCTCGCCCAGCACCACGCCCCAAAAGCCGTAGACGCTGCCGCCGTCCAGCCAGGATTTGAGCAGGCCCTGGTTGCCGAACAAATACACCAGCGAGATGGCCGGCATCAGCGACGGCGCCAAGAGCGGCGACAAGGCGATCTGGCGGAACACCCCGCGGCCCCAAACGCGGCTGCGGCTCAGCCCCCAGGCAAAGGCGAAGGCCAGCGGCAACACCAGCGCGGTGACGGTCAGCGCCAGCCACAGGCTGTGCCGCGCGGCGCGCATCAGGCCGGGGCTGTCCAATACCTGAGCGAAATTGGCCAGGCCGACAAAGCCGCCGTCCATGTCCAATACCGATTTGCCGAAGATGAACAGCAGCGGCAGGCCAAGCGCCAAAGCCAGCAGCGCCGTCAGCGTCCACACCAGCGCGGCGGCGGCCCGGCGCTCGCCGCAGGCCGGCGCGGCGCGCCAGCCGTTCAGCGCGCGGCTCAGCATGCGCCCTCCCCGGCATAGGCGCGCAGCAGCGCGGCCGGCAACTCCACCGGCACCACCTCGCCCGGCGTCAGCGGCTGGCGCTGCAGCATGGACGGACAGATTTCCGCTTGCAACGCCAGGCCGGGCATGGCTTCCGGCTGCAGCCGCAGCCGGGTCATCGCGCCGCCGAAGCTGATGTCGGCCACCCGCGCCAGCAAGGTGTTGGGCGCGCCGTCCCAGCGAGCCTTGACGATGATGTCTTCCGGCCGCAGGAACAGGGTCAGCGCCTCGCTCTGCGGCAAGGGCGCGTCCAAGCGCAGCAGGCAGTTGCCGACGGCGGCCTCGTGGCCGTCCAGCCGCCGCGCCGGCAGCCAGTTGGCGGCGCCGACGAATTCCGCGACGAAGCGGCTGGCGGGACGGCGGTAGATCTCGGCCGGCGTGCCGATCTGCTCGATGCCGCCTGCGTTCATCACCACCACCCGGTCCGCGATGGCCAGCGCCTCGGCCTGGTCGTGGGTCACCATCAGCGTGGTGACGCCCAAGCGTTTTTGCAGGCCCTTGAGTTCGTCGCGCAGCTTGTCGCGCACCCGCGCGTCCAGCGCGGACAGCGGCTCGTCCAGCAGCAGCAGGCCGGGCGAGGTGGCCAGCGCGCGCGCCAGCGCCACGCGTTGCTGCTGGCCGCCGGACAGCTGGGCGGGGTATTTTTCCTCGGCGCCGGGCAAGCCCACCAGGTCGAGCAGCTCCCGCACGCGGCGGGCGTGGCGCGCGCCGCCGCCGCGCGGCTTGAGGCCGTAAGCGATGTTGTCCGCGACATTGAGATTGGGGAACAAGGCGTAGCTCTGGAACACGATGCCGTAGTCGCGGCGGGCCGGCGGTTCGCGAGTGATGTCGCGCTCCAGCAAATGGACGCTGCCGGCGTCCGGCTGGTCCAGCCCGGCGATCAGGCGCAACAAGGTGGTCTTGCCGCAGCCGGACGGGCCCAGCAGGCAGACAAATTCACCCTTGCGGATGGACAAGGACACCTCGTCCAAGGCGGTGAAGCCGCCAAAACGGCGGCTGAGGCCGCGGACGGACAGGTGTTCGGACAAGCCGTCCAAACTATCGGCCGGTTTCATGCGCAACTCCAGGGTGTCTTGAAATGAAACGACGCCGCCCGGCGGGCGGCGTAATGGCGGGAACCGGCTCAGCTCTTGGGCTCGGCCTTGCTTTCATAGCGGCGCGACCATTCGCGCAGGATGGCCTCGCGCTGTTTGGCGGCCCAGGCGAAGTTGTTCTTGCTCAGGCGCTGGGCGTGGTCGGCGGGGATGAAGGGGTTGGGTTTGGCCACGCCGGGCATGGCCAGCACCGCATAGTTCTTTTCATACAAACGCATCGCCGGCAGGCTGACCGAGAAGTCCGCCAGCTTCTGCGCGGCGGCCAGCTTCTTGCTGCCCTTGATGATGGCGGTGGCCTCCAGATCCCAACCCAGGCCTTCCTTCGGGTAAATCAGGTCGATGGGCGCGCCCTTCTCTTTCAGCTGGGCGCCTCGGTATTCGAAGGAGATGCCTATCGGATACTCGCCGGCGGCGGCCATCTTGCACGGTTTGGAGCCGGAGTGGACGTACTGCGCCATATTGACGTGCAGCTTGTCCATATAATCCCAGCCCTTTTTTTCGCCCATCATCTGCAACCAGGCGGACACGTCCAGATAGCCGGTGCCGGAGGACGCCGGGTGCGGCATCACGATCTGGCCCTTGTAAACCGGCTTGGCGAGGTCGGCCCAGCTCTCGGGTTTGGGCAGGTTTTTCTTGGCCGCTTCCACGGTGTTGAAACAGATGGTGGCGGCCCACACATTCATGCCGGTCCATTTGGGCGGCTTGGCCTTGTCGACGAATTGCGGGCTCAGCTTGTCCACGCCCTTGGGCGCGTAAGGCTGCAGCATGCCCTGCTGGTCCAGAACCATCAGGCTGGTGGCGGCCAGGCCCCATACCGCGTCGGCTTGGGGATTGTTTTTCTCGGACAGCAGTTTGGCGGTGATGATGCCGGTGGATTCGCGCACGAAGCGGATTTCGATGTCCGGGTTGGCCTTTTCGAAAGCCTCCTTGTACTCCTTGACCTGATCCGCCTCCAGCGCGGTGTACACGGTCAGGGTGGTGGCGGCCTGCGCCAGAGGGGCCGTCAGGCCGGACAGGGCCAGGCCGGCGGCCAAGGCAATCAGCTGTTTCATCGACATCGCTCCAATGGGTTTAGACGTATAGACCTCATGGCCCATGCGCCGTCCTTCAATCAGCCGCCACCTTACGACGCGCCGATGACAGCGCGGTGACGGCCGGGTGAAGCTTGTCTTGCGCGGCTGGATGTCTTCCCGCCGGAGAGCGGCCTACCAGGCCAGCGGCCCTTTCTCGCCGTTGGCGTGCTCACCGTAATACAGCGAGGGCAATAGCCGCGCCAGGCAGCTGAACTCGTTGTAGCAGTGGCGCATCAATTCCAGGCCCAGGCGTTCCGGCACCGGTTCGCCGACGCCGTCGGCCGCGCCCAGCAGAAAGCGGCTGCGCAGCACCGCGCCATGGGCGGTGTCCCGCGTCAGGTGCACCATCTCGCCGTCCAGCGGGTCGCCGTCGGCGCTGAGGCGAGGCTCCTCTCCAAAGGCAATGCGCGCGCACACCGCGGCCGAGACGTCGCCGCGCGCCAGCGCTGCGCTGAGCCGGCCGGCCCCGAAGAAGGTTTCCGGCGGGTGAAATTTCAACACCGCCGGCACCGGCGGGACCTCGCCCAACGCCTCCACCGCGCGCACGGTGGCGCCCACATAGCCGCGGCCGGTGGAGCGGCGTCCATCCCAACTCCGCAGTTCCACATGGTCGTGCGGATGCCACCAGCGGATGTGCTGGGTGGAATCAAAGAAAGTAAACCACCAATCGAACATGCGGCCTGCGCAGCCGGGCAACTCGGTTCGCGCGGCCACCAGCAGCCGGCCATCGTCCAGGCGGCGCACGCCGGTTTCCAGCATGAGCGGGCCGGGCTGCAACAGCTCGTCGTAAGATGTTTCATAGAGAGAATTCACAGTACACTCCTTGGCGTGAAGAATGACAGGGCGGGATGCGCGGCTTCCATTAATTTGGAAACGCATCACGTTTCCATAATGAGGAAGCCATATCCAGATGTCAAGCCAGGATCAAGAGCCGCGCGCACGCGGCCGCCCCGCCATGCCGGAACGGGAGTTGCGTCAACAGGTGCTGGACGCCGCCACCGAACTCTTGCTGAGCCAGGGTTATCAGGCCGCCACCATGGCGGCGGTGGCGCAGCGGGCGGGCGTGGCCAAGAAAACGGTGTACCGCTTCGCCGACAACAGCGAGCAATTGCTGGGCGCGGTCATTCACGGCTGGACCGACGCCTTCGTCGCGCCGATGAGCGAGCCGCTGACGGCCTCCGCCCACCTGCCCCAGGCGCTGGAGGCCTTGCTGAACACAGTGGCGGCCAAGGTGCTGACGCGTGAGGCGGTGGGGCTGTTCCGCCTGCTGATAGGGGACTTTCCCGGCCGCGAACAGGCGCTGGCGCAATACGCGGAACACGGCGTGCAACGCTGCGCCGCGCTCTTGGCCGGCTGGTTGGAACGCCAGGCGGAACAAGGCCTGATCCACTGCCCGCAACCGGCGCAAACCGCCGAACTGCTGCTGGCGATGACGATAGCCGAGCCGCTGCGCCAAATGGCCTTGGGCCTGATCCCGCCGCTGCCGGACCACGATCCCGGCGAACGCATCCACGCCGCGGTGGCGCTGTGCTGCGCCGGGCTGCTGCCGCGCTGAGCCGTCCCGCCGGGCCTTGGGCATACAAGGCACAAAACCTTGACTAAACTATCTGGAAGACAACTCTGTTTGCCGCCATGAGCCTGCGCCGCGTCCTTGATAGCATCGTTACCCGCTTGCTGCTGCTGGCGCTGGGCATCGTGGTCACCGGCACGGTGGCGCGCTACTACGCGGTCAGCCAGTTTCTGCGCGAAGACTTGAGCAAGGTGGTGCAAAACCAGCAGATGGCGCTGGCCAGCTATGTCGCTCGCGACGTGGACTTCAAGATTCAGCAGCGTCAGGCGTTGCTGCGCCGGCTGGCCGCCGAACTTCCCCTGGATCTGCTGCAACGCCCGGCCGAACTGCAAGCCTGGCTGCGCCTGCATTGCGACTTCCAATGTCCGTTCTCGCAAGGCCTCTACGTAGTGACGCCGGATGGCCGCGCCGTTGCCGACTACCCGCAGATGCCGGGCCGCGCCGGCCGAAACTTTTCCGACCGCGACTACATCCGCATCGCGCTGTCCAGCCCGCCCAATCTTGACCGCACCGCCATCGGCCGGCCCATCGTCGGCCGCGTCAGCAAAAAACCGGTGCTGCCGATGGCCGCGGCCCTGCCCTGGCGCCACGGACAGCCGCAAGGCGCGCTGGCCGGCGTCACCGCGCTGGCCGCGCCGGGCTTTCTGGACTTGCTGCTGGCCTCACGCATCGGCGGGCCGAACAGCGGCTTCTTGCTGATCTCTCCGCAAGACCAGATGTTCATCGCCTCCTCCCAGCCTGACATGGTGCTCAAGCCCACGCCGCCGACAGGCATCAACCCCCTGCACGACCGGGCGATGGCCGGCTTTCGTGGCGTCGGCATCACCGTCAACGCCCAAGGGGACGAGGAAGTGTCCGCCATCGCCTCCGTGCCCAGCACCGGCTGGTTCGTGGTGGCCCGGCTGCCCAGCAGCGAGGCCTTCGCCACCGTGGACCGGGTGCAAACCTTTTTACTGAAAAACGCGGCGCTCGCCATTCTGGTGTTCGCCCTGGCCGCGGGCGCGGGCCTGTACCTGCTGTTCCGCCCGCTGTTCCGCGCCGCCAGCCACGCGGACCGCATGACCCGCGGCGAGTTGCCGCTGGAGCCGCTGCCGGTCAAGCGCAACGATGAAGTGGGACATTTGCTGGCCGCCTTCAACCGGCTCTTGAGCAAACTGAACCAACACCAGGCGGAGTTGGCCCGCATGGCCCACCACGACGCCCTGACCGGCCTGCCCAATCGCGCGCTGCTGGCGGACCGCCTGAACATGGCGCTGGCCCGCGCCCAGCGCAAGAAAGGCAAGCTGGGCCTGCTGTTTCTGGACCTGGACGGCTTCAAGCAGATCAACGACAACTACGGCCACAAGGCCGGCGACAAGGTGCTGTGGCAGGCGGCGCAGCGCCTGAGCGGCATCGTGCGCCAGACCGACACCCTGGCGCGCATCGGCGGCGACGAGTTCGTGCTGTTGATCGGCGATCTGGGCGAGGACGCCGAGGAGGTGGCGCGCATCGTAGCGACCAAGTGCATAGAGACGATGCAGACGCCGTTCGACATCGGCGGCGAACAGCGCCTGCTGGGCATTTCCGTCGGCATCGCGCTGGGCAACGGCGAGAGCAGCCCGGACAGCCTGTTGCAGGCGGCCGACCAAGCCATGTACCGGGCCAAGAAATCCGGCCTTAGCGGCTGCGAAAGCATCACGCTGTAAGAGCCTGTTTACGATCTGCCGCGCTTCGTGATGCGCCCCACGGTGAGTACCGCTTCGAAATGCTCACCACGCGCACATTCCGCTTTCACAGCCGTTTTCGCCTTGTCTCGCTCTTGCTCGCGAGACTTTGAACAGGCTCTAAGCATGCGGCGGCCCTGCCAGGCCGCCGCCGCTGTCTACACTATCTCGGGAATAGGCTCGATATAAGCCACCCGCTCGTTATTGTGCAGCACTTCCACCGCCGTATACTTGGGCGCGCCCGGCGGCAACACCCGGTCGTAGCGGGCGTTCGCCACCGCCAGCACCTGCGGCCACATGCCGGGCTTCTGCACCAGGTGCAAATCCAGCATCAGGATGGCCGGGTTGATGCCCTGCGGCTCGCGCATGGTCAGCACCGCTTCCACGCCGGGGTTGGCCACCACCACATCGCCCGCCACATGCAAACTCTTGGGGTGGCCCGGCATCGCGTTCAGCCAGGCATGCCAGTTTCTCGATTGCAAAGCCATGTCCATTACTCCTGCCAATGGCGGGACGACCATTGCATGCGCACCGCTCAGAACCTATTTACGATCTGCTTCGCGTCGGCGATACAGCGTTGAAAACCACTTCGAAATGCTCATGTACCACCTGTACATTCCGCTTTCTCAGCGGTTTTCGCCTTGTCTCGCCTTAGCTCGCGAAATCGTAAACACGTTCTCCGGCGTCCCGCCAGCCGGAAGCGGCGCGCGGCTCGCCGCCACGCTGCCGGCGAGCTGCCCCGGTTATAGCAAGCGGCCGCGGCCTCGCCAGCCCGGTTTTCCAGACATTAAGGACAGTACCGGTCCAAATCCTTGCTCAGCAAACGCAGCAGCCGTTCTCCGGCCTCGGCCAGTTCGCCATCGTTGCGCAACACCGCCGCGCCCGGCGGCGGCGTCAGCGCGGCGGCCTCTTCCAGCCGCTGAGCCACGCGTTCGGCGGACTCGCGGCCGCGTCCGGCCAGCCGAGCTGCCAGCGCCTCCGAACTGGCGACGATCCATACCGGCCTCAGGCCGGGAAAACGCCGCGCCGCCAGCGGCAAGGCCGAACGCGAACCGTTAACCACCACGTCCAGGCCCTGATCCAGCCACAGCGCCACCTCCATCCCCAGGCCGTAAGCCAGGCCGTGCCGCCGCCAGCTCAAGGCGAAACAGCCGCTGCGCTCGCGCTGTTCGAACTCCTCCAGGCTCAAGGCCACGTGGTTCTCGCCGCCGGCGTCCGCCGGCCGTGTGATGTAGCGGTGAGCGAACACCAGCCGGCCAGAAGGCGGCAGCCGCGCCCGCGCGTAGGCCAGCAGGCTGTCCTTGCCGGCGCCGGATGGGCCAATCACATACCACAGCGCGCCGGGTTCAGGCTTCATAACGCGCCGCCTGGCCGTCAAAGCCGCAATGCGCCAGGTAGCGGAAGGGCTCCCCCGCCGCCGCTTCGACGAATACCGCCACGCCATCCACCCTTGCGCGGGCGAAAGCGGCGAAGTGCCGGCGCGCCGCCTGCTCCAGCGCCCGCCCCTCCGCGCTGTCCGGCGTCAGCCGGCCGCTCAGCGTCAGGTGAAAGCGGTATTGTTCGAACACATAGGGATAGCCCCAGCGCCGCTGCAGCTGTTCTTGACGCGCGTCCAGGCCGCCGCGCGTCTTCCACGGCGATTCGCGATCAGCCAGCGCTTCCAGCTCAATCACGCAAGCGGCGGCCAGTTCGGCCAGATCCGGCGGCGGCGCCATCGGCCGCAGCGCCAAAAAATCCGCCAGCCAGGCCACTTCCAAACTCAGCTCAAAGGGCTGGAAACGGCGCGCCAAAGCGGCTGTCCGCGCCAACAGCGCCGCTTGGTCCACCCCGGCGCGCAGGGAAAACGGCGCTTTCAAAGTGGCATGCCAGCCGTAACGAGCCGGGACCGCGGTCAGCTCCGCCCAGGCTTCGGCGTCCAGGCCCGGCGCGTGCGGCGGCAACACTTGCAGGCCGCTGTGCGCATCCTGTCCCAGCCAGCCGCTGCCGGCGCGCCAGAAGGCGCTGTCCGGCCTCGGGGCATAATACAGCGCGTAACGCATCAAAGATCCTCCATCACCAACTGCACCAAATCACCGTTGAAACAGGTGATCCCGTACTGCACCGGCCGCCCCTGGGTGTCCACGTTCAAGGACTTCACGTGCAATACCGGGCGGTTTTTGGGCAGGCCCAGGTAGTCCACCGTCTCGCTGTCCGGCAGCCGCGCGCTGACGCGGGTGAAGCGCCGGGTGTAATCGTCCACGCCGAAATGCGCCAGCGCGCGCGTCACGGAGCGCTCTCTTCGGTAGATCTCCGGCAAGCCGGGGAAGCGCGCCGCCGGGAAGAACAGCGTCGCCCAATCCACCACCCGCAGCTCCACCCGGCTCAGGGTTTTGATGCGCAACAGCGGCTCGCCCACCGCCACTTGCAGCAGCTCGGCCAGCTCCGCGTTGGCCGGCACCGTGTCGCTGGCCAGGACGTCGATATCCGAACTCAAATTCTGGCTGGCCATGTTTTGGGAAAAGCGGGTGCGCTTGCTGATCGCGTAATCAATCGCGTTGTCCTGAACGAAGGTGCCGCGGCCCTGCTCCACCCGCAGCAAGCCGCGCTCCACCAAGGTGGCCACCGCTCGCCGTATGGTGTGGCGGTTGACGCGAAAGCGCTGAGCCAATTGCAACTCGGTGGCCAATTGCTCGCCGGCGCGGATCGCCCCGCTGGCGATCTCCTCCGCCAGGCTGTTTTCTATCTGCCGCCAAACGGCGACGCCGGAACCGCGTTCAATCATCGTTCAAATCCTTTCTCCCCCCGAGGCGGCCTAGGTCTAGCCCCGCCACCAAACCGTCACAAAACCTTCATCGCCGCATGCTGTTTGCGCTTTGTCGCCGGCCATTATCATGGATACGTCTATACGTTTATATGAATTTTTATTGAAACCGCACAGGGGAATACCCGATATGGAAACCTCGACCAGACAAAACTGGCTCAGCGTGCTGGCCCACACTCCGCCGCCGCGGCTGCGCCGGCTGCTAAGCCCGCAACTGCCGCCGGCGCCGCAAGTGGAATGGCTGCGCCGCGCTGAAACCGGGCTCGTCATGCTACAGGCCCGCGCCGGCGGCGGCGGCGCCCGCTTCAATCTGGGCGAAGCCAGCGTCAGCCGCGCCAGTTGCCGGATAGCAGGCTGCCTGGGCCACGGTTGGGCGCTGGGCAGCAACGGCGAACACGCCGAGTTGATCGCCCAGGCCGACGCCTTGCTGCAGGATCCGGCGCGCCAAGACCAGCTGCTGGCGTTATGGATCGCGCCCTTGCGCGCCGAACGCGCCGCGCGCCGCGACCACGCCGCGCGCGAAGCCGCCGCCAGCAAGGTGGAGTTTTTCACCCTGGTCAGGGGGAAATGAGATGCGCGCCGCCTTCGCCGATCCGGTCCACGACAGCCAGCGCTGCTTCCGCGCCGCGCTGGCCGCGCTGGCCGAACCCTTGCTGCCGCAAACGCTGCCGGCCTTGCCGCCGGAGCTGCCCGGCCTGATGCCGGCCACCGCCGCCCTGCTCTACACCCTGCTGGACCAGGATGTCGGCGTCTGGCTGCCGCCGCTGCCGGCTGACACCCTGGCCAGCCTGCGCTTCCATACCGGCCTGCGCCTGGCCGCCGCGCCGGAACAAGCCGACTTTGTGGTGCTGCCGCTGGGCGCGCCGCTGCCGCCGCTGGCCGCGCTCAAGGCCGGCGAGCCCGAATACCCGGACCGGTCCGCCACCGTGCTGCTGGAAACCGCCGGCTTCAACGCCGAGCAAGTGGAAGCCGGCGGACCGGGCTTCGCCGCGCCGCGCCGTTTCGGCATAGACGGCGCGCCGGACGGTTTCTGGCGGCAATGGCGGGACAATCACGCCCGCTTCCCGCTGGGCGTGGACATCTTGCTGATCAGCGGCGAGCGCGTGGCCGGCCTGCCGCGCAGCACCCGCGTCAAGGAGGGTTGATATGTACGTAGCCGTCAAAGGCGGAGAAACCGCCATCGCCCGCTCCTGGGACCTGCTGGCCGCCAAGCGCCGCGGCGACGCGGCGACGCCGGAGCTGAGCCTGGCCCAGATCCGCGGCCAATTGCGGCTGGCGCTGGCCAGAGTCATGCAGGAAGGCTCACTGTACGACGAGGAGCTGGCGGCGCTGGCGCTGAAACAAGCGGCCGGCGACTGCGTGGAAGCCGTGTTCCTGCTGCGCGCCTTCCGCACCACCCTGCCGCGCTTCGCCGCCAGCCGTCCACTGGACACCGCGGCGATGCGGGTGCGCCGCCGCGTGTCCGGCACCTTCAAAGACGTGCCCGGCGGCCAGGTGCTGGGCCCCACCGCCGATTACACTCAGCGGCTGCTGGACTTCGATCTGGCCCAGGCCAGCGAACCGCCCGCTCCTGCTCTGTCTGACTTGCCGCTGCCGGAACGGCTGCCCTGCGTGCTGGACGCCCTGGCGCAAGAAGGCTTGATAGAGCCGGAAACGCCGCCGCCGGGCGACCCGGAGCCCGTCGACCTGACCCGAGAGCCCTTGCTGTTCCCCGCCGGCCGCGCCGCCCGGCTGCAAAACCTGGCGCGCGGCGACGAAGGCTGGCTGCTGGGCCTGGCTTACTCCACCCAGCGCGGCTACGCCGAAAGCCATCCCTTCGCCGGCGAAATCCGCATGGGCGAAGTCAGCGTCTTGGTCTGCCCGGAGGAACTGGGCTTCGACATCGACATCGGCGAAATCACTCTGACCGAATGCCAGATGATCAACCAGTTCGCCGGCAGCCGCAGCGCGCCGCCGCAATTCACCCGCGGCTACGGTCTGAGCTTCGGCGAAGCCGAGCGCAAGGCGATGGCGATGGCGCTGGTGGACCGCAGCCTGCGTGCCGCCGAGCTGGGCGAGCCCGCGCACGCGCCGGCTCAGCAGCCGGAATTCGCGCTGTGCCACAGCGACAACGTCGAAGCGTCCGGCTTCGTCCAGCACCTCAAGCTGCCGCATTACGTCGACTTCCAGGCCGAGCTGTCGCTGATCCGCCAACTTCGCAGCGAACACGCCGCCAAGGAGCAACAAGCATGAACACCGCCGCGCCATGGGCGTACAACTTCGGCTTCCTCGATGAAAACACCAAGCGCATGCTGCGCCGGGCCCTGCTCAAAGCCGTGGCCGTGCCCGGCTGCCAAGTGCCCTTCGGCGGCCGCGAAATGCCGCTGCCCTACGGCTGGGGCACCGGCGGCATTCAAGTGACCGCCTGCGTGATCGGCCGCGACGACGTGCTCAAGGTCATAGACCAGGGCGCCGACGACACCACGAACGCGGTCAACATCCGCCGCTTCTTCGCCCGCGTCGCCGGCGTGGCCACCACCACCCGCACCGCCGAGGCCAGCCTGATCCAGACCCGTCACCGCATTCCGGAAACCCCGCTGCGCGCCGGCCAGATCATGGTGTTCCAAGTGCCGGAACCGGAACCGCTGCGCACGCTGGAGGCCAGCGAACAGGAAACCCGAAAGCTGCACGCCCATCAGGATTACGGCCTGATGCACGTCAAGCTGTACGAGGACATCGCCCGCTACGGCCACATCGCCGCCAGCTACGACTACCCGGTCATGGTCAACGGCCGCTACCTGGCCTCGCCATCGCCGATCCCCAAGTTCGACAACCCCAAGCTGGACAAAAGCCCGGCCCTGATGCTGTTTGGCGCCGGCCGTGAAAAACGGCTGTACGCGATCCCGCCTCACACCCAAGTGGAAAGCTTGGCTTTCGACGATCACCCCTTCCAGACGCAAAGCTGGGAACAAGCCTGCGCGCTGTGCGGCGCACGCGACAGCTACCTGGACGAAATCATCACCGACGACGCCGGCGCGCGCCAATACGTCTGCTCCGACAGCGATCACTGCCGGCAACGCCGCGACACACAGGACAATCCGCAATGACCCCGCCCCTCCTCAGCGTCCGCGGCCTCGGCAAGGACTACGGCAACGGCAACGGCTGCTTCAACGTGGACTTCGACCTCTACGCCGGCGAAGTGCTCTGCGTGGTCGGAGAATCCGGCTCCGGCAAATCCACGCTGCTGGCCGCGCTGGCCGGCAAGCTGGCCGCCGACGCCGGCAGCGCGCGCTTTCGCGAACGCGACGGCCGCGAACACGAACTCACCGCCATCGCCGAATCCGAGCGCCGCCGGCTGGCGCGCAGCGAATGGGGCTTCGTGTCCCAACACGCCCGCGACGGCCTGCGCATGAACGTCTCCGCCGGCGCCAATATCGGCGAGCGGCTAATGGCCCTGGGCCAGCGCCACTACGGCCAACTGCGCCAAACCGCCGGCGACTGGCTGGAGCGGGTGGAAATCGGCCGCGCGCGCTTGGACGACCCGCCCAGCGCCTTCTCCGGCGGCATGCAGCAGCGGCTGCAGATCGCCCGCAGCCTGGCCACCCATCCGCGGCTGGTGTTCATGGACGAACCCACCGGCGGCCTGGACGTCTCGGTGCAAGCCCGTTTCCTGGACCTGACCCGAAGACTGGTGCGCGACAGCGGCATCGCCGTCATCATGGTCACCCACGACCTGGCAGTGGCCCGGCTGCTGGCGCAGCGCACGCTGGTGATGCAAGGCGGCCGCGTAGTGGAAGCCGGCCTCACCGATCAAATTCTGGACGACCCGCAGCATCCGTACACCCAGCTGCTGGTATCCTCCATCCTGCAGGCCTGAAGCCATGAACGTATTGATAGACGCAAGGCAAATCAGCAAAACTTTCACCCTGCACCAGCAAGGCGGCCTGACGCTGCCGGTGCTCGACCAAGTCTCGCTGCAAGCGGCCGCCGGCGAATGCGTGGCGCTGGCCGGCCCTTCCGGCGCCGGCAAGAGCACGCTGCTCAAGGCGCTGTACGCCAATTATCTGGTTGAGCGCGGCAGCATCCGCATCCGCCATCGCGGAAACTGGCTGGACATGGCCGCCGCGCTGCCGCACGAGATCGCCGACGCCCGCCGCCACACCCTGGGCTACGTCAGCCAGTTCCTGCGCGCCATTCCGCGGGTGCCGGCGCTGGACATCGTCGCCGAACCGTTGTGCGAATGGGGCGTGGACGCCAACGAGGCGCGGCGCGAGGCAGGCGCTTTGCTGGCGCGGCTAAACATCCCGGAGCGGCTGTGGCGGTTGCCGCCGGCCACCTTCTCCGGCGGCGAACAACAGCGGGTCAATATCGCGCGCGGCATGATCGCGCCGCGGCCCATCCTGCTGCTGGACGAGCCCACCGCCTCTCTGGACGCGGCCAATCGCGCGGTGGTCGTCGACTTGATGCGCGAAGCGCTGGCGCGCGGCGCGGCGCTGGTGGGCATCTTCCACGACGAGGCCACCCGCGACGCCGTCGCCCACCGCGTGTTTGAAGTACCGCTGGCAAACAAACCGGAAGCCTTAGCATGAAACGGATCTTGAACAACGCCAGGCTGATCCTGGCCGACGACATTCTTGAGCGCGGCGCGCTGGAGATCGACAACGGCGTCATCGTCGCCATCCACTCGCGGCCGCTGAGCGCGCCGCCGCCGCATAGCGAGGACCTGAACGGCGACGACCTGTTGCCGGGTTTGGTGGAAGTGCATACCGACAATCTGGAGAAACACCTGATGCCGCGCAACGGCGTGCTGTGGCCCACCCTGCCGGCCGTGGTCGCCCACGACGCGCAATGCGTGGCCGCCGGCATCACCACAGTGCTGGACGCCCTGTCGGTGGGCGATCTGGAAGGCGACAGCGTACGGCTGGACACCCTGCAAAGCGCCTTCGAGGCGATAGACGCCGGCATGCGCCAGCGCGTATTCCGCGCCGAGCATCTGTTCCACTTGCGCTGCGAACTGGCCTATCCCCAATTGCTGGACGCTCTGTCGCCCTTGATCGGCCACCCGGCGGTGCGCCTGGTGTCCTTGATGGACCATACCCCCGGCCAGCGCCAATACCGCGACTTGGCGCAATACAAGAAGTACTACGCCAAGAAAAACGTCAGCTGGAACGACGACACCTTCCTCGCCGCGGTGGAACAGCGCAAACTCAAGCAGCGGCAATACGCCGGCCGTCACCGCCAGGCGGTGGTGGAGCTGGCCCGCGCCCGCGGCGTCGCGCTGGCCAGCCACGACGACACCGAACTCAGTCATATCGACGAGGCGGTGCGCGACGGCGTGGCCATGTCCGAATTTCCCACCACCTTGGCCGCCGCCCGCGCCGCGCGCGACCAAGGACTGATGACGGTGATGGGAGCGCCCAATATCGTCCGCGGCGGCTCCCACTCCGGCAACGTCGCCGCCTTGGAGCTGGCCGGCCACGGCCTGCTGGACATCCTGTCCTCCGACTACGTGCCCGCCAGCCTGCTGCACGCCGCCTATCTGCTGGGCCGCCAGCCGGGCTGGAATCTGCACCGCGCAATAGCCACCATCACGCGCAACCCGGCGCGAGCGGTGGGCCTGGCGGACCGCGGCGCCGTCGCCGTAGGCCAGCGCGCGGATCTGGTTCAGGCGCGCGAACGGGACGGCATCCCGCTGGTGCGCCAGGTATGGAGCGCCGGCCAACGCGTATTCTGAGAACCTGTTCAAAGTCTGCTGCGCTTCGGCGATACGGCGTTGAAAACACCCTCAAAATGCTCATGTACCCTCTGTACACTCCGCTTTTTCGGCCGTTTTCGCCTTGTCTCGCTCTTGCTCGCGAGACGTTGAATAGGCTCTGAGAATCTTCAAAGTCTGCCGTGCGTCGGAGATACGGCGTTGAACAGGCTCTGAGAACCGGTTTACGATCCGCTGCGCTAGGCGACGCCGCCTTGCTCTGGCCGGATTCTCCTCACGCCAAAAGGGCCGCGTTATCACAACGCGGCCCTATTTCATTTCAATCCGAAAATGTCTACTTACACCCGCTCCGGCAAGGCGAGAAGAAACCCGCGCCTGACTTTGCTGCCACAAACCAGGCGCAGGCGCTCACTCGCGCCGCAACGGCGCATTCAACGCTTTCTCCTTGCCAATATGCAAGAGCAGCATCAACACGCCAATGCCCAGCGCTTTCATTCCGCACCAGAACAAAGCAATGCTAAATACCCGATAACATACAAAGCCGATCAGCGACACTGTTGATTTCCCAATCCAAAAATACACGCCACTACTGACCAAAAATCAAATTGAAAAGGATTCTGATTTTACCGCCCAATAAATATCTAATCGCTCTTTACGCGTCAGATACACTTTACCGCCCACACCGCCGCCTTTGTAATGCGAAGCTGCATATTCTCAAGGCGCGATATAGACCTGGCACCACCGCGCCCATGGCGCTGGTTTTTCTGATCAGGTTTTCTATATACACCGTCAAGCTCTCCAGATCTTGCCGCCAAATCATCTGCCGCTCTCGGGCCAACCCCTCCAATACCTTTTCATTTCTCGCTATTAACATGGCTACTTGCCTCCCAAAAACATGAGCGGCCAGCTTAACCCCATTGATACTAAATGTCTTTATCTTAATCAGTACAATTTATTATCAGCCATTAGAAATGATTATCGTTATAGCGGTCCTGAAAGAACCGGAAATGTCCAATACAGTCCCAAGCACAGGGCCGGAACAGCCTCAGCAATCATTATCATTCCTTACCACCCCTGGCAAAAAGCTTAATTCTCAAGCCTTGCGCCCCCACCCATCCAAACTGCATGCTATGATCTGCACTCTGTTCCGTGGGCACGAAATCCGATTTCGTCAGCCTAAATGTATTGAATAACGACACCACATTAATCAGCATGCAATATAAAAACAAAGACCACGACAACGCCGGCGCTCCGCTAATGGAGCAACTCGCCAACAGCGCGAAACTCTCCGCTCTGATCCTATGCCTGGACCAGGCCCAATTGCTGAGCGAGCAACTGTTAAACGAACTTAACAGCAGAGATAAAAGAATTAACGCGATAGAGCAAGAGCTGCTTCTGGCGCAACAAGAAATCAAACAGCTTAAATCCACTCATTAAAAAAAAGGCGGCGCTGGCTCAACAAGCCGGCTCCGCCATTTCACTGCCCCGTCTATTCCATCCAATCCTAGTTAGATAGCGCCCGCCTATCTTCATTGACGGTTTTCTGCCCCAGATTTTCAAACACTGCGCTCGCCGGATTGACCAATACGGACCTTTTCCGCCCCGCTACCGCGCCGGAGCGCTGTAATCGGGACGCTACAATTCCGTAGTCATCGCCCCCTACTCTGGCCTTTTGCCAAATTCATGGTTTTCGTTGCGAACAGGCCACGTCGAATACGCATGACTCCCCGGCGCCGCCATCCCGGCGGCAATGCCCAACAGGCCTGAGTTCCAGCAGATTTCGCCGCGCGCCCGCGCCTGCGCCCCATGCGGCGGCAGCGGCCATCCTCTTGAAAAGAAGCGGATTTTGTTGGAAAATATTTCACGTCAAACCAAGAGCGCCCCTGGCGCTCTTGTCATTTCCGCTTACCTTTCGGCTCCCCCGCAGCACCACTTGGCAAGGCCAGCTTGGCAGTTGGGTATTGCTATCTATAATCGATTTAGAGCAAATTACCTATGGGGTAATTTAAAATATCGCCGACCCCGCATTGGCCGTAATATCAAATTTTCCAATACCGGCCTTCGCGTGGACAGAAAGATTATAAAAATGAGATTCCATATTGAAGACAAAGTCGTCTTCGACCCTGATGAAGGCAGCCTGCTGCCCTGGGATCAAGACAAGATCATCTTGAAGTACAACGAAGCGTTGCTGCTCAAGCTCTTGCTCTCCGGGCTGTTCGAAAAAAACGAGCTGATTGAAAACGTATGGGGGAAAACCATCGTCACAGACTCCAGCTACCACAAGCTGGTGTTCGATCTGCGCGCACAACTTGAGAAAAGCGGGCTGGACCCCAAGATCATCAAGACCATTCCAAGACGCGGCTGCCAATTCGTCGGCGCCTTCGTCCTGCTGGAACCGCAGGCGGACGCCGATAGCCCATCGCCGGCGACGGAAGCCGGCCCGCAGGAGACCCGCCCCGCGCCCGCGCCACAACGACGCAAAGCCCGCTGGCGTTTGCCGGCCCGCATTGATCGCCGCCAGGCGCTGGCCGCGCTGGCCATCATCGCCCTAGGCCTGCTGCTGGGCTGGCATGCCTCTTGGTGGATTCCGCAAATGAATATTCATAAAATGCGCGACGGCGCGCGCAGCCTGTTCGTGGTGGGCAATGTCTACCGCGACGCGCCCAAGCTGCCGGAAAGCGGCGGCGACGCCTTCTACATCAAAAGCGGCAAGTGCACGGCGAGCTATCTGTGCGACAAGAAATACGGGAGCGATCTCAATTGCAAAAACAAAATCGTTTTCTGATCGCTCTCGGATTGTTTCTGGTCGCGCTCTACCTGGGCTATGCCAGCCGCAACTACATCATGGACAGCCGCACCATCTGCACCGCTCGCATCTCCGAGCTGCGCTTCCCGCGCCACAGCGGCGAAGTCGCCACCACCAGCGGCTTCATCGACCTGGACATGAAGAACGAGACCATCCACTTCTTCCTGCATTCGCCCACCGGCGATTACATCAACCGCCTGCTGCAGTTCAAAACCAGCTACGGGTGGAACGGAGAAGCCAACGCGGTCACCATCGTTAAAAAGACCAAGTCGCCGTCCGAATACGGCAGCCTAGCCAGCGAGTACCACATTTTCGACATCGGCACCCGCCACCTGATCAATATGGTGCCGGTCACCAACCATGTCACCCAAGTCAATTTCGACTCGATCAGCTTTTTCTGCGAAAACCAGGAAATTCTCTAAAGAGCCTGTTTACGACCTCGCGAGCGAGGGCGAGACAAGGCGAAAACCACGGAGAAAGCGGAATGGTCATGTGGTACATGAGCATTTCGAAACGGTACTCACCGTGTCACGTCTCACGAAGCGCAGCGGATCGTAAACAGGCTCTCACGGCAAACCAGGCCTCAACCCGGCGGGGTCGGCACCACCGGCCCGCCGGGTCTTGAGCCTGTCTGTCAGAAATAGGCCATCGCGTAAGTCATCGCCCCCACCAGGCTGCAGAAGATCAGGCTGTGCTTGAGGGTAAAGCGGAACAGGTCCGCCTCCTTGCCCACCAAGCCCACCGCCGCGCAGGCCACGGCGATGGATTGCGGCGAAATCATCTTGCCGGTGACGCCGCCAGTGGTGTTGGCCGCCACCAGCAGGATGTCGGACACGCCCAATTGATGCGCGGTGGAAGCCTGCAAGGCCGAGAACAAGGCATTGGACGAGGTGTCGGAGCCGGTCAGGAACACCCCCAGCCATCCAAGGAAAGGCGAGAAGAAAGGAAAGGCCTTTCCGGTATTGGCCAGGCACAGCGCCAACGTGCTGGACATGCCGGAATAATTGGCGACGAAAGCGAAGGCCAGCACCATGCCGATGGACAAGATGGGCCGCCTCAGTTCGGCCAGGGTTTCACCGAAGGCGGCGACAGCCTGCGCCGGCCGGAAACGCAGCAGCACAATGGACAGCAATGCCGCGACGAAGATAGCGGTGCCCACCGCCGACAGCAGGTCCAGCTTGTACAGCGCCTCGTAAGGCTTGTCCACGGCCACGATCGGCGCGGTCTTGATCACCAGATTATCCAGATGCGGCACGTGGAACTTCAACACCCAATGCTCCAGCGCGCCCCCCTTGGCGAACAGCGCCTTGAACGGCTTCAGGCTCCACAAGGTCACTAGCGCGGTCAGGATCAGGAACGGCCCCCAAGCGCGGGCGATCCGTCCCAGACTAAAGCCGGAAGCCTGGCGCGGGCTGGGCGCGCGGCGGCCGGCGAAGGTGAAGATCTCGCGCGGCTGCCATACTTTCAGGAACAGCGTCAGGCACACCAGGCTCACCAGCGCCGAAGTGATGTCCGGCAGTTCCGGCCCAATGTAATTGGAGGTGAAATACTGGGTGACGGCGAAAGAGCCCCCCGCCACCAGCACCGCCGGCCAGGTTTGGCGCACACCCTTGAGGCCGTCCATCATCATCACCAGCCAGAACGGCACCAGCACCGACAAGAAGGGCAACTGATGGCCGGCCTTGGCGCCGATGGCGAAAGGGTCCAGCCCGGTCACCTGGCCGGCCACGATAATGGGGATGCCCATCGCGCCGAAAGCCACTGGCGCGGTATTGGCGATCAGACACAGGCCAGCCGCGTACAAGGGATTAAAGCCCAGCCCCACCAGCAACGCGGCGGTAATGGCCACCGGCGCGCCAAAGCCGGCGGCGCCCTCCAGAAAGGCGCCGAAGGAAAAGCCCACCAGCAGCATCTGCAGACGCTGATCCTCGGTCACCGACAACACCGAGGCGCGGATGATGTCGAACTGCCCGGTCTTGACGGTGATCTTGTACAGAAACACCGCGGCGATGATGATCCAGGCGATGGGCCACAGGCCGTAGGCGAAGCCGAAACCGGCGGCGGCCAACGCCATGTCCGCCGGCATGCCGTAGAACAGCGTGGCCACCAGCAAGGCCAGCAGCACGGTCAGGCTGCCGGCGACATGGCCCTTGAGCCGGAACACCGCCAGCGCCAGGAAAAAGAAAATAATCGGCAGTGCCGCCATCAGCGCCGACAGCGCCATGCCGCCGGACGGAAAGTAGTTTTGGGTCCAGACCATGATGTCTCCTCTGTAGTCTCTCCTTCTCCTTGCGCGCACGGGACGCCGCGCGGCGGCGGGCTAGCCGCGGCCGTGTGGACGGAATGCGCTCAGGGAAGGATGTTTACGGGCGTTTCAACTCGGAGCCGGCCGTCCTCCCGGACGGCGGCGCCAACGATGCGGCCTTCATAGCGGGCCGCTTTTTGGGGTGGTGCAAAAATCCAGCAGCGCCTCGATACTGCGGTACTCGAAGCCGGCGTGTTCGCTCAGGCCGATCTGACAGGTTCGGCTCATCGACACGCCGTGGCGGCAGCCGGGGGGCAAGGCCGGCGGCAAGCGCCGCAAGCTGTGCGCGTTCAGTTCCGGCACGGTGAAGCCCTTGTCTCCGGCAAAGCCACAACAGGCGATGTCCGGCACCGTCAGCCGCTCGGCGCAAAGGCCGGCCAGCCGCGTGAGCGCCTCCGCCGCGCCCATCTCGGCGGCGCTGCAGGGAATGTGCAGCGCCAACTGCTCCAGCTTGCGCGTCACCGCCAGCCGCGGCGCGACGAAAGCCTCCAGAAATCGGGCCGCGTCGAACAGCCGAAGCCTAGCGTCCAGCCGGCCTTGACGTTGGGCGGACAGGATGCGCGCCGCGCACGGCCCGTTGTCCAGATACACCGGATGCCGGCCGTCTTCGCTGGCCGTCAGCAGCGCCCGGTTCAAGGCGTTCTGGCTGATGTCAAGCGCCTCGGCGGCATTGGACGAGGCGAAAGGCTGGCCGCAGCACAGGCCGTCGTGGCCGGGCGGATAGCGGGGGTTGAAGCCGGCGCGGCGCAACAGCGCCAAGGTGGGCGCGGCCGCGTTGCCGCCGGCGGCGTCGACGGCCAGCGTTCGGTTGACGCAGCTGAGAAAAAGCACCACCGGCTCGCCGTCGCCGCCAACGGCGGCGGGCAGACGGCCGGCCGGACGCGGCAAGTGCGCCGGAATCAGGGGAATCACCTTATGGCGGCGGCGCAGCCGCTGGCTGATGCGATGCAGCCGCTCCGGACCGAATAGATGCGCCAGCCTCAGGCCGGCGCGAACGGCGGCGGCGGCTCCGCCGATGTGGCGGGCTGCAAAGCGGGCGGCGCGGGGCCGCGGCGACGGGCCTTGCAGCCGTTTCATCAGTTCGCCGGTATTGATGCCCACCGGGCAGCGCGTGGCGCACATGCCGGTGGCGGCGCAGGTATCGATGGCGCGGTAGCGGAAATCGGCGCGCAGCGCGGCCAACTCTTCCCCCGCGTCGCCGTCGCGGTTCAACTGCTGGATGCGTCGCCAGGCGACGATGCGCTGGCGCGGGCTCAGCGTCAGCCCATGCGACGGGCAGGCCGCCTCGCAAAAGCCGCACTCGATGCAGCGGTCGACGATGGGATCGGCCGCCGGCAGGGGTTTGAGGTTTTCCAGGTGCAGCCGGTCGTTGTCGGTGATGATCACGCCGGGATTGAGCAGGCCGTCCGGATCGAACAAGGCCTTGATGCGGCACATGATGTTCCAGGCGGCGTCGCCCCATTCCTGACGCACAAAGGGCGCGACATTGCGGCCGGTGCCGTGCTCGGCTTTCAACGAGCCGTCGTATTCGCCGGCCACCAGCGCGCTCACGTCCTGCATGAAGGCGTCGTAGCGCGCCACCTCGCGCTCATTGTCGAAGCTGGGCGCGAACACGAAATGCAGATTGCCGTCCAGCGCGTGGCCGAACAACAGCGCCTCGTGATAGCCGTGGCGGTCGAACAAGGCGGTCAGCCTGGCCACGCCGTCGGCCAGCAGCGGAATCGGAAAAGCCACATCCTCGATCACCACGGTGCTGCCCAGCGGCCGCACCGCGCCCACCGCCGGGAACAAGCCCTTGCGCAAGGCCCAATAGCTGTCGCATACCGCGGCCTCGCGGCTGAAGCCGCTGGACAAGCGCGGCGCGAAACCGGCCAGCAAACCCTCTATCTCCGCGCAATGGCGCTCCAGTTCCGCCTCGGAACCGGCCCGCGCCTCAATCAACAGACAAGCCTCGTCCGGGCCAAACGGCCGCGCCAGAAAATCTGGCAGCCCCGGCTTGCCGTGCAAGGCGCGCAGGCTGCGGCTGTCTATCAGTTCCACCGCCGCCACGCCGTGGGCGGCCGCGGCCGCGCTCAGCGCCGACACCGCGCGGCAACAGGGCTCCAGCGCGTCGAATAGCAGCAAAGCCGAAGCTTTGTGCGGATGTTCCACCACGCTGTGGAAGGTGATTTCGCTGATAAAGCCCAGCGTGCCCTCGGAGCCGATCAACACATGGCTGAGCATGTCCACCGGGTCGTCGAAATCCAGCAAGGCGTTGATGCCGTAGCCGGTGGTGTTCTTCAGCCGGTATTTGCGGCGCACGCGCTCGGCCAGCGCCTCGTCGGCGCGCAGTTCGGCGGCCAGGCCGGACAAGCCGGCCAGCAGCGCGGCGTGGGACTGGCGAAAAGCCGCCACGCTGGCGGCGTCGCCGGTGTCCAGCACGGCGCCGTCCAACAACAACAAACGCATCGCCGCCAAGGTGTGATAACTGTTGTCGCGGGTGCCGCAACACATGCCGCTGGAGTTGTTGGCGGCGATGCCGCCGATCTTGGCGCTGTTGATCGACGCCGGGTCCGGGCCGATCTTGCGGCCGTAAGGCGCCAGCAAGGCGTTGGCGTGGCTGCCTATCATCGCCGGCCCCAGCCGGATGCGCGCGCCCCCGTCCAGCACCTGGCCGTGGTTGAAGCCGTCGCCCAGCAAGACCAGCACCGAATCGCTGACCGCCTGGCCGGACAAGCTGGTGCCGGCGGCGCGGAAAGTCAGCGCCACCCGGTGGCGGCGCGCCAGCGCGAGGATGGCCGCCACTTCCGACTCGCAGTCGACGCGGGCGACGATTTGCGGCCGCAGCCGGTAGAAGCTGGCATCGGTGCCGTAAGCCAGCGTGGACAGCGGATCGGTGTGGATGCGCGCCGCCGGCATGATTTGAAGCAGATCCCGATGGAAAGCCTGATGCGCTGGACTCATGCTCATGGCCGCTCCCCGCCGCCGCGACGCGCTTCGCGTTCGCGCACCAGCTCGTGCAGGGTCTTGGGCGCCGGCGTCAGCGGCGCGTGGTTTTGGGTCCAGCCCAGTTGACCGCCAAGCGCGAGCTTGCGCAGCCGGGTGGCCCCCCAGCCAAACCAGCGGTATAGCCGCGGCGAGGCATGGACCTGCCGCCAGCCCTTCCAGGCCAGCCGCTCCGCCGCGCTCGCCGCCGCGCCCTGGCCGCGCAAGGGATGGCTGACCGCCTCGTCGGCCGGACGCTGGCTTTCTTCGCGCAGCCGCATCAGCATCTCGGGAATGGGAATCTTCACCGGGCAGACTTCGCCGCAAGCGCCGCACAGGCTGGAAGCCGTGGGCAGGTCTCGGGTGTTTTCCAGGCCCAGCAGGTGCGGCGAAATGATCTCGCCTATCGGCCCCGGATAAGTGGTGCCGTAAGCGTGGCCGCCGATGCGGGCGTAGACCGGGCAATGGTTCATGCAAGCGCCGCAGCGTATGCATTGCAGAGTCTTGCGCAACTGCGCGTCGGCGTAGGCCTGGCTGCGGCCGTTGTCCAGCAGCACCAGGTGCACCTCGCGCGGGCCGTCTTTTTCGCCGGCGCGGCGCGGCCCGCTGATCATATTGAAATAGGTGGTGATGGGCTGGCCGATGGCGGAACGGGTCAGCAGGCTGTACAAGGGCGGCACGTCGGCCAGCTTCTCCACTACTTTCTCTATGCCGGTGATGGCGATGTGCAAGTCCGGCACCGTGGTGCACATGCGGCCGTTGCCTTCGTTCTCCACCAGGCACAAGGTGCCGGTTTCCGCCACCGCGAAATTGACGCCGGACAGGCCCACGTCGGCGTCCAGATAATGCCGGCGCAGCGCGCCGCGGCCTATCTGGATCAACTCGTCCACGTCCTCGGTGTACGGCGTGTCCGGCAACTTGTCGTGGAATAAGCGCGCGATGTCGGCCTTGGTCTTGTGTATCGCCGGCATGATGATGTGGGTGGGCTTTTCTCCGGCCAGCTGCACGATGTACTCGCCCATATCGCTTTCCACCGCGGTAACGCCGCGCGCTCCCAGATAATGGTTGAGTTCAATCTCCTCGCTGACCATGGACTTGCCCTTGACCATCAAGCGGCCGGAACGCGCCTCTACCAAACCGTGGATGATGCGGTTGGCCTCGTCGGCGGTCTCGGCCCAGTGCACTTGCACGCCGTTGGCGCTCAGCCGCGCCTCCAGTTGCTCCAGCAAGTCCGGCAAGCGCGACAGGCAGCGCTGACGGATGGCCTCACCCAAGGCGCGCAAGGCGTCCAGCTCCGCCGGGTCGTCAAAGGCCGACAAGCGCTTGGCCATCAGAAAATCCATCGCCCCGCGCAGGCTGTGGCGCAGCTCGCCGTCGGCCAGCGCCGCGCGCGCCTGCTGCTTGAATTGGCGCGATGGATAGAGTTCGATCTTGTGCTCGCTCATGGCCGGGCCTCCTCCTGCTCCAGCTGCGCCGGATCGATGTGCTCGGGCAATTGCGCCAGCACCAGCAGTTCGCGCGGCCCATGCGCGCCGTAGGCCAGTGTCAGTTGGATGTCCGCGGTCTTGGACGGCCCGGAAATCAGCAAAGCGTTGGCGGGCATGCCGTCCTGCCAGTTTTCAACGCGCATCGCGCTGTAGAAGTCAGGGTAGAGCGTGGCGGTGTCGAACAAGACAATGTGCAGCGGCGGCACCAGGCTCATGGTCCGCGGCTCCTGCGCGTCCGGCCACAGCACCAGCGTGCCGGTGGCGGCGATGCCGCAACGCGCCGTGGTGAACGCGGCCTCGATCTCGAATAACTCGGCCTTCCAGCCATCCACCTCGCGGTCGAAGAAACGTAAAGCCGGCGGCGTCGGCAAGTGTTGCAGTGCCGCCTCGGCGCGGCGGCCGTGCGCGGTGTCGGACAGCAGCAAGGACGCCGGACGCCGCTGCGCGATCCATACCGCCAAGCGGGTGTGCCAATCGTCGGCGCGCACCCACAACACTTCGGTCTTCACCGCCCGCATCGCCTGCGCCCAGCCCCGCAAAGCGGCCAGGCTGTGCTGCGGCGGCGCAAAGCGCCGGAAATGCGCGTCCAGCTCCGGCCGCGGCAGTTCTTGGCGCGGCGCGGCGCGCAGCTTGGCCAGGATGGCGTCGCGGGCGCTCATGCCTTGCCTCCCACGCGCTCCAACAGAAAACTGGCCAGGTGCCGGCCTTGAAACGCCCTGCCCTCCTTGGCCAGCTTGCCGTTGATATTGAGCAGGCAGCCGCCGTCCGCGGTGATGAACTCCACCGCGCCGCTGTCCTGCAAGGCGGCGGCCTTGTCCGCCACCATCGCCCCGGCGATATCCGGGTGCTTGATCGAAAACGTGCCGCCAAAACCACAGCACTCGGACTCATGGTCGTGCGTCACCCTCTCGACATTGGCCAGACGCTCCAGCAAGGCCCAACAGGACAGGTGCACATTCATCTCGCGGCGGGCGGAACAGGAAGTATGCACCGCCACCTTCACCTTCGGCCCCAGATCCTCAGGCCGCCAGTCCAGGCGGTTGAGCAGGAAGTCGCTGAACTCCACCACCCGCGCGGCCACCGCGCAGGCCCGCGCCTCGTCCGGCTGGCCGGCGAACAGCTTGGGCCAATGGTGCTTGATCATGCCGCCGCAGGAACCGGAGGGCACCACGATGGGCCAATCCTCGGCAAAGCAGTCCAGCTGCGCCCTCGCCACCGCCAGCGCTTCCGCCGGGTGGCCGCTGGTATAAGCCGGCTGGCCGCAACAGCTCTGACGCTGGGGAAAGTGCACCCGCAAGCCCAGCCCTTCCAGCAGGGCGATGGCGTCCACGCCGGCCTGCGGCAAAAACAGGTCGAGCAGACAGGTGCCAAACAGATAGACGTTGGCAGGCTTCATCCGATTTCCTTTGTAAATTGGTAAGACCAATTATTTTTATTAAAATAACTCTAGAGTGATTGCTTGACTCCGTCAATATGACGATAGCGGATTCCCCATTCGGCTGTGGTAAGCTGCACTCACTCTGGTCTGACCACTTTCGCTGAACGAACAAGCCCGGCGCCATGGCCTATCCCAAACTGAACATCCCCAAACTCTCCGACGTCATCGTCGAACAACTGGAAAAACGCATCCTGGACGGCGTGCTCAAGCCGGGGGACCGCCTGCCGCCGGAACGGCAGCTGGCCGAGGAGTTCGGCGTGTCCCGCCCCTCGCTTCGCGAAGCGATACAGCAACTGGCGTCACGCGGCCTGCTCAGCAGCCGCCAGGGTGGCGGCACCTGGGTGACGGACCGGCTGGAAACCGCGTTTTCAGACCCTTGGGAAAAACTGCTGAACCAACATCAGGATTTGCACGGCGATTTGCTGGAATTCCGTCGGGTGCTGGAAGGCGCGGCGGCGCGCGGCGCGGCCAGCCGGGCCACGCCGGCGGACTTGCTGAGGCTGGAGCATTGCGTGAGCCAATTGCAGGACGCCTACGACGGAGGAGACCTGACTCAACAGGCCCAGGCCGACGTGCGCTTTCACCAAGCCGTGGCGGAAGCCTCGCACAATGTGCTGTTCGCGCATTTGAGCGGCAGCCTGCTTGCCATGCTGCACCGGCACGTCAAAGACAATATCGCGGATCTGTTCGCCGTGGGGGAGGTGGCGGACGCCTTGCGCGCACAGCATCTGGCCATCTGGGAAGCCATCCGCGACAAACGGCCGGACGCCGCGCAGCAAGCGGTGGAACAACATCTGGACTTTGTCGCCACCACGCTGCAAAGCCGGCGGCGGCAAGCGGAACGCGATGCGCGGGCGCGCATGCGTTTGGAGCATCTGGACCCTTAGCGCCAGGGCAAAATCTGCTGCGCTTAGAGCGGCTAACAATAGTCCTGATGCTGCGTTGCGCCAACTTGCCGTACTCAAGTACTGCCTGCGTCGGCGCGCCTTGCCTCAGCCGTAAAACTGATTTTTGTTAGCCGCTCTTAGAACCTGTTCATGGTCTGCTGCGCGGCGGCGGGATGGATGGATAAAGGGCGTTGAAACCGGCTTCGAAATGCTCATGCGCCACTTGACCATTCCGCGTTCTCAGCCGTTTTCACCTTGTCTCGCCGCAGCTGGCGAAACGCTGAACCGGCGCATGAGCCCGCCGGCGGGCGCCGGCATAGGCTCAGTGCGACAACGGCCGGCTCTCCGCCTTGCTAGACCTGCAACTTCTTCTGACTCTTAATCACAAAGCGCTCCCGGTTCTCCCCCCTCGCTTCAGCCTCCACCAACCACACTGGCGGCCGGCCTCGTCCGGACCATGTCTGGTGCGGCATCGCCGGGTTCTGGTACTTTGGCGTTACGCCGTTCTTGGCGTAGAGCTTGGGCAGAATCAAGCCGTAAGCCATCGCTAGCCGCTCAATTTCCTCTATCCCTTTTTGTTGGCGCAGTTGAATGCGGTCGGTAAGCGTATTCAACAGAAAAACCGCCGCGTCCTTCAGCGCCTGGTCCGAGCAGGAATCCAGCAACTCCTCGTTGATCAACACTTTTTTATGCATACACGCCTCCTAAAGCTTTGCCGGATTTTCGTTTCTGTTCCAAACGCCGGCCAACCGTTGTCGCTCAATTTTCATGTCTATGCCATCCATCATTAGCTGTCGATTTGCCCCAGGTTTTCATATCATCCGGTATTAACGCTTTACGCTAATGCGGCACACAAATTGTTTTTCTTTGAATATTCTATCGCCAGCACCCCAATGGCTTGGAATAGGAAAAAACTGATTTTTCCTAGGAAATCACGCCTTTGCCGCTCGCGGGCATGGCATCGTCAGCGCGCGCGCCGCCCCCATCCAAACCCATGGCACGAAAGACCGGCCCCCTCCCTCCTTTGACTTCTTTCACAGCCCACCGCCGTCTGGGAAAATATTTTTAGAAAAGCCTTGCGCAGCCTGAAAAGCCTAGGTATAGTTCGCTTCCTGTCGAGACCGACCGGGCGAATAGCCGGGAAGGAACAAGGCAATACGTGGGGGTATAGCTCAGCTGGGAGAGCGCTTGCATGGCATGCAAGAGGTCAGCGGTTCGATCCCGCTTATCTCCACCAAATATAAAAGCCGAAATCAACCGATTTCGGCTTTTATTCTTTCCGGCGGAAAATACTATTCAGCCGCCATCCTGAACTCGTTTTTCCCCGCTCGCTTGGCCTCGTACATCGCCCTGTCGGCCGCATGCAGCAAACCACCCAGATCGCCGCCGTTTTCCGGAAAAAACGCCACGCCAATGCTGGCCGACACCGAGCATTCGCCGCCATCCAGAGCCACCGGCTGCGCCAATACCGACAACAACCGCCTCACCATGACGCCGCACGCCTCCTCTCGATCCAGACCGGGCGCCACCACCAGAAACTCATCCCCACCCAGCCTCACCACCAAATCCTCCCCGCGCACATGCTGCCGCAGACGCTCGGCCATCGCCACCAGCAGCGCGTCGCCCGCCTCGTGCCCCCAGCCGTCGTTCACCGCCTTGAAACCATCCAGATCGATAAACAGCAACGCAATGCATTCATTACGGCGCTTGGCTCTGATGATCTCCTTCTCCAGCTCCACCTGTAGAAAGTGGCGATTGCCCAGGCCGGTCAACTGATCGTGATAGGCCAGAAAGTGAATATGCGCCTCCGCCGCGCGGATCGCCGAAATATCGGAGATCGCCAGCACATAGTGGCTCACCCTTCCCTCAACGTCCCTCACCACCGACGCATGCTGCCAACAGGGAAAGACCTCATTCCGGCGACGGCACATCACCTCGCCCTGCCAAAAATACCTCTCGCCTTCCAAACGGCGGTAAAAAGCCTCTCCGTGCGGCTCCACATGCAGGCAGACGTCCGGATCCTCCCCCAAGGCCTCCTCCGCGCTCAAATCCGTCAAACGGTAAAAGGACTCGTTCGCAGACACAATGCGGCGCGCGTGGTCCAACACGAGAATGCCTTCCGCGCTGGCCTGGAACACCACACTGGCCTGCCTCAGCCTGACTTCGCTCAGATACGCCTCCGTCACGTCCCGCGCCACGCCCACCCAACGCGCCGACTCCCCCTCCGCGGCAAAGTTGCGCCCGCACAACTCAACCCACCTTACCGCGCCCTCCGCGTTGATTTTCAACGTTTTCTGCAAGGCCCGCCCCGACCCCAGATCCCGAGCCAGCTCGGCGGCCTCGGCCTCCGCCATGCCCAGCAGGGCAGGCCGCCCGTTCTTCGCGACGGAGAATGGAAACGCGTCCAGAAACTCCTCCGCCCACACCATCTCGCCGCGCCGGCCACCCCATTCCCACACCCCCAAACGGGCCGCCTCCACCGCCCTGCGCCGCGCCAACCCCATACGCACCGAGGCATTCAGTTCGCGCAACTGATAAGGCTTCAGCAAATAGCCGTACGGCGCGCTGACTTCCGCGTTGCGCAGCATATCGTCCTCGGCGTAAGCCGTCAGAAAGATGGATGGAATCTGGAAGCGCTCGCGTATCACGCGCGCCGCCTCGGTTCCCGGCACATCGCCGTCCAGGTGAATATCCATCAACACCAGATCCGGCTGATCCGCCTCCGCCCGTCGCACCGCGTCATCCGCATTGGCGCACACGCCCAGCACCCGGTACCCCAAAGACTCCAGGCTGGTCTGCAAGTCCAGCGCCACCACTCCTTCGTCCTCTACAATCAACAAACCGTTGCCCATATTCATTCCGCGTTCTCCGACTCGTCGCTGAACACGATTTCCACACAAGCACCGCCCGCCTCGGGCCGCAATAGCCTGGCCACGCCTTTCAACTGCCCCACCAAAGTGGGAATCAGGCGAAAACCCAGCGAACTCACCTCCCCCAGCTTCACTGACTCGGGAATGCCAACCCCGTCGTCCGAGACCAGAATCCGGCAACGCCCATCTTCTTCCCGCTCCAGCGCCACCTCCACCGTGCCGCGCCCACCGGGAAAAGCGTGCTTGAGCGCATTGGTCACCAACTCGTTCACCAGCAGGCCACAGGGAATCGCCCGCTGCATACCCAGGTGCACCACGGCGTCCATGCCGCGACATCGCAAGCGCACCCCGGCATCCGATATGCTGCCGCCCAGCAACTGGGTCAACCTCTCCAGATAAACACCCACGTGGATACGAGAAAAATCGCCGTACTCGTACAGCAATTGATGGATCAACGCCATTGCGCGCACATGATTCTGACACTCGGTCAGCACCGCCACCGCCTCCGGCGGCGCCGAGCGCGTTTGCAGATTGAGCAGACTGGAAATGACTTGCAGATTGTTCTTGACCCGGTGGTGCACCTCGTTGAGCAGCGCGGTCTTCTCCTTCAGCGCCCGCTCCAGACTGGCCTGCGCCGCCTTGCGGGCGCTGATGTCGGTAATGGTGGCCAACACCTGCAACTCCCCGCCGTCGCGCACCGGGGTCAGACCGATTTCCGCCGGGAATTCGCCTCCATCGCGCCGCAGCCCGAAAATCTCCTGCTGGCGCGCCATCTCTCGCGCCTCCGGACGGCTCATGTAATTCTCGATCAGCCGCCCATGGCCATCGCGATACCGCACCGGCACCAGACTGGAAATCATGAGACCCTCCATGCCGACCCCCAGATAATCGAACATCGCCTCCGCCCGATGATTGGCCATCAAGATGCGCCCGCTCTGATTTATCATCACCAGCCCGTCCAAGGCGGAGTCCACCACCATGCGCAAGCGGGCCTCGCCCTCGCCGCGCAGACGCTCGGCACGCCGCTCCGCCGCCACATCCCGAACCACGGCCACCACCCCCACCACCTCGCCCGTCGATTCGCGATACGGCAAATAACTGACCTGCCACTCCCTCAGCACCTCTCCGTCGTCCAGCCCCACCTTGGAGTTGACGCAGAAATCGAGCACCGGCTCTCCGCTCTCAATCACCCGCCTCAGCAACGATTCCAAATATTCGCCGATCCGCGGCAACATTTCCGCCACGCGTCGCCCCAAATGAGCAGAACGCGGCAAGCCATTGGCTTCCGCCAAACGCTGGTTGAGCAGCCGATAGCGCATCTGGCCGTCAATCAGCGCCAGCCCCACCGGGACGGCCTCCAGCACATCGGACAATAGCCGTTCCGCGTCATCCAGCACACCGTCTTCACCCACCAGAGATTCCGTCACCCAGCCTCCTCGCGCCGCGCCGCTCAACGCCCCGCACAACCCCGAATGGCCGCGCTCAAGCGGCCAGCAAGACAGTCAAGCCGCCATTAGCTTGTGTTATATGACGTATGGAATGGGAAGCAAACTGTTAGAATTGCTTAGCGCAATCAATCGGGGAACGCGCCGGAGCGGCGAGAAACAGAGAAAAGGCCGCGACGAACGCGCGGAAATGGAAAAGGCCACGCAATGCGTGGCCTTTGAATTTTGGCTCCCCGAGCAGGGCTCGAACCTGCGACCTGCGGATTAACAGTCCGTCGCTCTACCAACTGAGCTATCAGGGAACATCTCTTGCGAGAGAGGGGTATATTAACCAAGCACCAAGGCAGCGTCAATACCCGGAGCGCAAAATGCCTGCGCCCCGGATCTCAAACCGCGCTCAAGGATTGCGGGTTTCCACCTGCACCAGCTCCGCCGGAGCAACCTCTTGCTGAGCCTGACGAGTCACGTCGCGACGACGCGGCCCAGCCGGCACCACCGGCTCTTGCGCAGCGGGCGCCTCGACCACCGACTTGGTGGACACCATCACCAAGCCGCCCAGGCTTACCGGTTCAGACGCGGCCACGGCGCGGGTTTCAATCACCACCGGCGCCTCGACTTCCGGCTCCGCCTGCTCCGGCTCGCTTTGCGCGGCCAGGGCAACCGGTTCCGGCGCAAGCGTCGGCTCCGCCGCGGCAAACGCTTCGACAGCCTCCACCACAACAGCCACTTCAACCGGAGCCGTCTCAACAACCGGAGCAGCCTCAGCCGCCGCGGCCGCTTCAACTACCGGCAATTCCGGTTCAGCCGCCGCAGCGGACTCAAGCACGGGGGCCGCAGCCACTGCTTCGAACGCTTCCCGCACCGGCTGCGCCGTTTCGACAACAACGGGCTCAACCACCGGCTCAAGCACAGGGGCTTCAGGCGCCGCGGCCGGAACCGTTTCCGCCACCGCGTCCACGGCGACTTCCGCCGCTACCGCGCCGACAACAACTGCGGCCACTGCCGCAACCGGCGCAGCTTCCGCCGCCGGCAGAGCAGCACCCTCTTCCTGCGGCGCAGCGGACGGATCGTCGCGACGACGATCACGACGACTGCGACGGCGGCGACGCTCATTGCGCTCCTGCTGCTCGGCGTCGCCCTCGGCGCGAACCTCGTCGGCCGCCGGCTTGTTCAGCTCCAAAGCCTGCTCTTCCGCCTGCGGCGCCTGACGACGGCGCGGCTCCTGCTGCGGACGCTCCTGCTTTTCCAACTTCTCAGGACGCTCTTGCGGCGCTTCTTCGCGCGCCGGCTGCTGACGCTGCGCGTCCTTCAGTTCGCGGGGCTCGCGGCTTTCACGACCACCTTCGCGGCCGTTTTCGCGCTCGCGGCGGCGACTGTTGCGCGGCTGCTCGCCGCGCTCCTGGCGCTCTTCGCGTTGCGGCTGCTCCTTGCGTTCCGGACGCTCCTGACGCTCGCCGTCCTGACGCTCGCCGCGTTCGGCGCGCTCCGGACGACGCGGCTTGGCCTCGTCGGCGCCCTGACGGCGCTGCTCGTGTTCACGACGCGCCTGGCCACCCGGGCGGCGTTCGGCGTTACGCTGGCGGTTGCCGCGCTGCTGCGGCTGCGCTGCCGGCTTTTTCTTCTCGGCCGGTTGAGCGGCCGCTTCCGGCTCGGCGAACAGGCTCTTGACCCAAGCGCCCAACTTGCCGAACAGCCCAGGCTCCGGCTCAGCCACCTTGGCCGCCACCGACGGCGCCGGCTGTTGCGGGGTAATGCCTTTGACCGCGGCTTCCTGGCGCTCCAGCTTCGGCTTTTCAAGGCCGAAGTTGGTGATCACGTCTTCTTCCTGCACTTCCACCCGCTTGTAGCTCGGCGCTTCGCCGGCTTCGGCCACATCGTCGTGGCGCACGCGCACGATCTTGTAATGCGGGGTTTCCAGATGAATGTTCGGGATCAGCACCACGTCCACGTCCAGACGCTCTTCGATCGAATGGATTTCGGAACGCTTTTCGTTGAGCAAGAAGGTGGCCACGTCCACCGGCACCTGCGCGTGAACCGCGCCGGTATTCTCCTTCATCGCCTCTTCCTGGATGATGCGCAGGATGTGCAGAGCGGAGGACTCGGTGCCGCGGATGAAGCCGATGCCGTGGCAGCGCGGGCAGGTTTCATGGCTGGTTTCGCCCAGGCTGGGCTGCAGACGCTGACGCGAGAGCTCCAGCAGGCCAAAGCGGGACAGCTTGCCCATCTGTACGCGAGCGCGGTCGTGCTTCAGCACGTCGCGCAAACGGTTTTCCACGTCGCGCTGGTTCTTGGCGCTTTCCATATCGATGAAGTCGATCACCACCAGGCCGCCCAGGTCGCGCAAGCGCAGCTGGCGGGCGATTTCCTCGGCCGCCTCCAGGTTGGTCTTGACCGCGGTGTCTTCGATGTCGGCGCCCTTGGTGGCGCGCGCGGAGTTGACGTCGATGGACACCAGCGCTTCGGTGTGATCGATCACGATGGCGCCGCCGGACGGCAGCTGCACGCTGCGCGAAAAGGCGGTTTCGATCTGGTGCTCGATCTGGAAACGGGAGAACAGCGGCACATGATCCTTGTACAGCTTCACACGCGACAGCATGTTGGGCATCACATGGCTCATGAACTGACGGGCCTGATCGTAGATTTCCTCGGTGTCGATCAGCACTTCACCGATGTCCGGATGGAAATAGTCGCGGATCGCGCGGATCACCAGGCTGCCTTCCTGCAGAATCAGGAACGGCCCGTTCTGAGCGCCGGCCGCGCCTTCAATCGCGCGCCACAGCTGCATCAGGTAACCCAGGTCCCACTGCAGTTCTTCCAGGTTGCGGCCAATGCCGGCGGTGCGGGCGATCAGGCTCATGCCATGCGGCACTTCCAGCTGCGACAGCAGGTCCTTCAGTTCCTGACGCTCCTCGCCCTCGATGCGGCGCGATACGCCGCCGCCGCGCGGGTTGTTGGGCATCAGCACCAGGTAACGGCCGGCCAGGCTGATATAGGTGGTCAGCGCCGCGCCCTTGTTGCCGCGTTCGTCCTTCTCCACCTGCACGATGACTTCCATGCCTTCGCGCAGCACGTCCTGAATGCGCGGACGGCCGCCGTCATAGCCCTGGAAATAGGAACGGGACACCTCTTTGAACGGCAGGAAGCCGTGGCGTTCGGTGCCGTAATCGACAAAACAAGCCTCAAGGGAGGGCTCGATACGGGTAATCACACCCTTATAGATATTCCCCTTGCGCTGCTCTTTGCCTACAGTCTCGATATCGAGGTCGACGAGCTTCTGCCCGTCGACAATGGCAACGCGCAGCTCTTCAGCCTGCGTTGCGTTGAACAACATGCGTTTCATTTACATTCCTTGCGCGGCACTCACGCAAGGGATGCAGCCAGTATTTGACGGCCCAGTGACTATTGATGGGCGCTTTCCGAAAGAAGTGTCGATGTAAAGATCGAAAAAAACAGTTTTGACAAGCCTACTTCCTGAAAATCGATCACACGCAGACCTGACTCATGTGCGCAATTGGCGCTCCGGGATCGCCGGCCTGCCTCAAAGGGCAGGACATACAGTGCAGGGGGGCTAGCATGCCGGGTCAAACTTCGCTGCAAAATTTCCTGACTGGCTTAGCATCAGGAAATGGAATACTCGTGAGTGCGTTATGCGTACAAATGCATTACCATCGCTGCTTTTCGGTGAGCGAGTTAACCTTGGCTGCAAACGTCGCGAGCGGCATCAGGTCAGGGTCTGTAAACCCCTGCCGGCCGTCTCTAACCTCTTGCAGCAGCGCCACGCAACATGCCGTGACCTTGGCTTGACATTTCGCCGTCATCTTGGTGCAACACACCTTGGGACAGCGCCAGAAGTATAAGCAATATGACAGACATTCGCAAAGATTCCGTCTCCTTCGTCCAAGTGGACGACGGCGACGCCGGCCAACGCATCGACAACTATCTGGTGCGTTTGCTCAAGGGCGTGCCCAAAAGCCATATCTACCGCATCCTGCGCTCCGGCGAGGTGAGGGTGAACAAGGGCCGCATCGACGCCGCCTACCGCGTGCAGGCCGGCGACGAGTTGCGCATTCCGCCCATCCGCGTGGCCGAACGCGCGGAAAAGAACGTGCCGGCCGCCACCTTTCCGGTGGTCTACGAAGACAACGCGCTGCTGGTGATAGACAAACCGGCCGGCGTGGCGGTGCACGGTGGCAGCGGCGTGTCCTTCGGCGTGATCGAGCAGCTGCGCCAGGCCCACCCGGACTGGCGCTACCTGGAGCTGGTGCACCGGCTGGACCGCGAAACTTCCGGCCTCTTGATGCTGGCCAAAAAGCGCTCCGCGCTGACCAAGCTGCACGACATGATGCGCGCCAACGTGCCGGACAAACGCTACCTGGCGCTGGGCATAGGCCAGTGGCCGGAGGACGCCCGCCAGGTCAAGCTGCCCCTGTTCAAGTTCCACACCCCGGACGGCGAACGCCGCGTGCGGGTCAGCGACGCCGAAAACGGCCAGTACGCGCACACTAATTTCGCGATCAAGGAACGCTTTGCGGAATTCACGCTGGTGGAAGCGCACCTGCGCACCGGCCGCACCCACCAGATCCGCGTGCACATGCAGGCCAACGGCTGCGCGATCGCCGGCGACGAGAAATACGGCGACTTCGCGCTCAACAAGGAACTGGCCAAGCGCGGCCTGAAACGCATGTTCCTGCACGCGCGCAGCCTGTCCCTGCCCCACCCGCTGACCGGCGAACCCTTGAAACTGGAAGCGCCGCTGCCGCCGGAACTGGAGCGCTTCCTGAAAATCTTGAGGTCATGAGATGAACACTCGCTTCGATCTGGTCGTCTTCGACTGGGACGGCACCTTGATGGACTCCACCGCCCACATCAGCCAGTCCATCCAGCAGGCTTGCGCCGACCTGTCCCTGCCCGTTCCCAGCCGCGAACAGGCCAGCCATGTCATCGGCCTGCGGCTGGCCGAGGCGCTGCAACAAGCCTGCCCGGCCGCCACCGCCGAGCAGTTGCCGCGCCTGACCGAAGCCTTCCGCCATCATTACCACGCCAACCAGCATCAAGTGACCTTGTTCGACGGCGCTGTGGAGTGCCTGAACGCCGTCGCGGACAGCGGCGTTTTTCTGGCGGTGGCCACCGGCAACAGCCGCGCCGGCCTCAACCGCCTGCTGGAGCAAACCGGACTCGGCCCGCTGTTCCACGCCACCCGCACGGTGGACGAATGCCATTCCAAGCCGCACCCGGACATGCTGCTGTCGCTGACCGAGATGCTGGGCGCGGACCCTCGCCGCACGCTGATGATAGGCGACACCAGCCACGACTTGCTGATGGCCGGCAACGCCGGCTGCCATAGCGTGGGGGTCAGCTTCGGCGCCCACGACAGCGAACACCTGGAAAGCTGCGGACCGCTGGCGCTGTTCCATTCCTACCCCGAGCTGCAGACATGGCTGCTGCCGAAACTCGGGTAATCTGCGCCGCGGCCGAGCTTCAGGACGGCGGCCGCGCCTGGCGCTTCGAGATCGAACAGGCGGACGGCGCGCCCCCGCTGTCCGCCTTCGCCGTGCGCTACCGCGGCAAGGTCTACGCTTACGTCAACGCCTGCCGCCACATCCCGGTGGAGCTGGATTTGCGCGACGGCGAAGTCTTCGACCTCAGCGGCCGTTATCTGGTATGCAGCATGCACGGCGCCTGCTACGAAGCGCACACCGGCTATTGCGTGTCCGGCCCTTGCCGCGGCCAGCGGCTGATCGCCGTGCCCGTCTTCGAGCAGGACGGCAATATCTGCATCAATGTCATGCCGTCGTGAACTTTGCTAGACTCCTGGAATTATTCAGGGAGCACCACACATGAGCGACACCTCCAACCATTGGGAACGCCAATTGCTGGAAAAACTGGCCAGCGCCGCGCTGGTGGAACAACGCCGCGCCCGCCAATGGAAGATTTTCTTCCGCATGATCTGGCTGATCATCATCGGCTTCGTGCTGTTCAGCCTGTTCATGCGCAACGAGGACAAGGCCGCGGCCGGCCTCTCCGGCGCCGGACACACCGCCGTCATCACGCTGGAAGGCGTGATCGACAGCCAGAGCGACACCGCCAACAAGCTGAGCCAGGCGCTGACGGACGCCTACGGCGACAAGAGCACCAAGGGCATCATTATCGACGCCAACAGCCCCGGCGGCAGTCCGGTGCTGTCCGGCATGGCTTATGACGAGATCCGCCGCCAGAAGAAGCTGCATCCGGCGGTCCCGGTCTACGTGGTGGTCAGCGAGGTCTGCGCGTCCGGCTGCTATTACATCGCCTCCGCCGCCGACAAGATCTTCGTCGACAAAGCCAGCATCGTAGGCTCCATCGGCGTGCTGTCCGACGGCTTCGGCTTCACCGGCGCCATGGAAAAACTGGGCGTGGACCGCCGCCTGCGCACCTCCGGCGAGAATAAGGCGATGGGCGACCCCTTCTCCCCGGTCAACCCCAAGCAAGAAGCCATCCGTCAACAATTGCTGGACGACATCCATCAGCAATTCATCGCGGCGGTCAAAACCGGACGCGGGCAGCGCCTGGCCAACGATCTGCAGCTGTTCTCCGGCATGGTGTGGCTGGGAGAGAAAAGCATTCCGCTGGGCCTGGCCGACGGCTTGGGCACGGTGCGCTCGGTGGCGCGCGACGTGATCAAGGCGGAGAAAACCGTCGACTATACTCAGCAAGACGACCTGTCCAGCCGCGTGGCGCGCAAGATTGGCGTGGAGTTCGCCGGCGGCGTGAAGAGTCTGTTCGACACCAAGCTGTTCTGATCAATCGGCAAGGCACACCATGGCGCGCAGAAGAAAACGGCAAGAAGAAGAACACGAGAACCATGAACGTTGGCTGGTTTCCTATGCTGACTTCATCACCCTGCTGTTCGCCTTCTTCGTGGTGATGTACGCGATCTCCTCGGTCAACGAGGGCAAATACCGCGTGCTCTCCTCCGCCATCGTGGACGCCTTCCGTTCAGGCTCCACCATCAGCGTCAACACCACCCCGCCCAGCGGCGGGGCCAACACCATGATAGAAATCCCCGAGACCAAGCCAATAGCCAAGGCGGTCAAGGGAGAACATCAGGCCGAGAAAAAAGCCAATACCGGCTCGGCCCAGGGCGATGAAAAAACCCGGCTCGCCAACCTGACACAGGATCTGGCCAAAGTCATGGACCCGCTGGTGAAGAGCGGCCAGGTCACCATCACGCACAGCAGCAAGGGCGTCACCATCGACATCCGCGACACCGCGCTCTTTCCCACGGGACAGGCGCAGCCCAACGAACAGTCCCGCCAACTGATGGCCAATATGGCGCTGCAACTGGCCAAGGTGGACAACCCGATCCGGGTGGAAGGCTTCACGGACACCGTGCCCATCCGCAACTCCTATTTCCCATCCAACTGGGAGCTGTCCGCCTCGCGAGCCGGCAGCGTGGTGCGCCTGTTCCAGGAAAACGGCATCAAGCCGGAACGATTGGTGGCGGTGGGCCGCGGAGCCAACCTCCCGGTGGGCGACAACGCCACCGCCGACGGCCGCGCCAGCAACCGCCGCGTCGCCATCACCGTATTGGCGAGCGGGCTGAGCGACGCCGAAGTGTTGTCGCCGCAAGACGCATCCATGGCCAATGGCCGCTAACACCCCTGTTTCTCAAGAGGAGCACGATATGAGCACCCCGATTCATCATTCCGCGCTGGAACAGCTGTTCCTCAACGCCCGCACCCACAGCCACTGGCAAGACCGTCCGGTCAGCGCCGAAACGCTGCACCAGCTGTTCGACCTGCTGAAAATGGCGCCCACCAGCGCCAACTGCTCGCCGGCTCGCTTCATCTTTGTGCAAAGCGACGCCGCCAAGGCCAAGCTCAAGCCCTGCCTGGCCGAAGGCAACGTCGAAAAAACCATGGCCGCGCCGGTATGCGTGATCGTGGCCCAGGACATGCGCTTCTACGAACACCTGCCCAAACTCTACCCGCACGCCGACGCCAGAAGCTGGTTTGAAGGCAACGACGCGGCGATCCAGGCCACCGCCGCGCGCAACAGCAGCCTGCAAGGCGGCTACCTGCTGCTGGCCGCTCGCTCCTTGGGGCTGGACTGCGGCCCGATGTCCGGCTTCGACAACGCCGCGGTGGACCAGGCCTTCTTCCCGGACGGACGCTTCAAGTCCAACTTCCTGGTCAACCTGGGCTACGGCGCCGCCGACAAGCTCTACCCGCGTTCGCCGCGCTTCGAGTTCGACGAAGCCTGCCAGATTCTTTAATCCCCCCTCACGCATGCCCGGTTATAATGCCGGGCATTTTGCTGCCTGGAGAATCAAGATGCTCTATTCGCTTCTGCGCCCGCTGCTGTTCCGCTTTGACGCAGAGACCGCCCATGAACAGACGCTGGCCATGCTGGACCAGGCGCACAAGCTGCGCCTGAGCGCGCTGACCTGCCAAAGCGCCGCTCGCAAACCGGTGCAAGCCATGGGCCTGACCTTCCCCAACGCGGTGGGGCTCGCCGCCGGGCTGGACAAGAATGGAGCGCATATCGACGCTTTGGCCGCGCGGGGCTTCGGCTTCATCGAAATCGGCACCGTCACCCCAAGGCCCCAGCCGGGCAACCCCAAGCCGCGGCTGTTCCGTCTGCCGGAACACCAAGCCATCATCAACCGCATGGGCTTCAACAACCTGGGCGTGGACACCCTGCTGGACAATGTGCGCCGCTGCAAATTCCAAGGCGTGCTCGGCATCAATATCGGCAAGAACGCCGCCACCCCGATAGAAAACGCCGCTGACGACTACCTGGCTTGTCTCGACAAAGTCTACGCTTACGCCAGCTATGTCGCCGTCAACATCTCCTCGCCCAATACCAAGAACCTGCGCCAATTGCAGGAGGGCGACGAACTGGGCCGGCTGCTGGCGCAATTGAAGCAACGCCAGCAAGCGCTGGCCGACAAACACGGCCGCCACGTGCCGCTGGCGCTGAAAATCGCCCCGGATCTGGACGACGATCAAGTCATTGCCATCGCCCGCCTGTTGACCGAACATCGCATCGACGGCGTCATCGCCACCAACACCACGCTGTCGCGCGAGGCGGTGGCCGGCCATCCGCTGGCGGATCAAGCCGGCGGCCTGTCCGGCGCGCCGGTCAAAGACCGTTCGACAACAGTTATTCGCAAATTAGCCAAGGAACTTGACGGCGCTCTGCCTATCATAGGAGTTGGCGGCATCCTGTCCGGGCGGGACGCCGTGGAAAAACTGGATGCCGGCGCCAGTCTGGTTCAAGTCTACAGCGGCCTGATCTACCGAGGCCCGGCGCTGGTGGCCGAATGCGCGAATGCGATCGCAGCGCGCGCCAAACCCTAAACAACAGCATGCGCGGCCGCGCACGGGCGCTCCGACACCGGAAACCCGGCGACAGGCCCGCGGCGACAATCCCGGGGCAAACCGGCTCGCTTATATAAACATGGGACTCACTCTTATGAACGCCAAAAAACTGATTCGTCTTTCCGCCATCGCGCTGCTGAGCGCCGGCGTGCTCACCGGCTGCGCCACCTCCGACTCCGCGGCCGTCTATTCCAAGGGCCAGATGCGCCAGGCTCAGACCGTGCAGCTGGGCACCGTGGTGTCGGTTCAGAACGTGAAAATGGAAGGCAGCAACAATGAGCTGCTGACCCTGGGCGGCGCCGCGCTGGGCGGCCTGGCCGGCAGCAATATCGGCGGCGGCAAAGGCCAGATCGCCGGCGGCATCGTAGGCGCGCTGGCCGGCGGCTTCGGCGCCCAGGCCGCTCAACGCGGCCTGAGCAAGAACGCGCTGGAAATCACCGTCAAGCTGGACGGTTCCGGCCGCATGATCTCCATCGTTCAGGAAGCCGACATTCCGTTCACCGCCAACCAGCGCGTGCGCGTGCTGACCGGCGGCGGCAACGACCGCGTGGTGCCGTTCTAAGCAACGGCACGAGAACCCGATGCGCGCCTGCGACACGGCGCCGAACGGGCTCTAAGGCGGACGGTGTCCGCAATAAAAAAGCCGGCGTTCGCGCCGGCTTTTTTCACATAGCTTCTCTCAGAACGTGTTTACGATCTCGCGAGCAAGGGCGAGACAAGGCGAAAACGAACGAAAAGCGGAATGGCCGAGCGATGCATGAGCATTTTGAGCTCGTTTTCAAGACCGCATCGCTGAAGCGCAGCAGACCTTGAACAGGTCTCACTCGTCCCGCGGCCTGGGCAGCTCCACCCAGCGCCCATCCATCAAAGCCTGCAAGGGCTGATACATCGCCTTGTAGGACATCTTCTGGCATTCGCGTATCCAATAGCCCAGATACAAGTGCGGCAGCCCCAGCCGCTGCGTCAGCTCCGCCTGCCACAGCACGTTGAACACGCCCAGGCTGGACTTGGCGTCGTCCGGATCGTAGAAGGTGTACACTGCGGACAGCCCGTCGGACAGACGATCGATCAGGCTGACCATCTTCAATTCCCCGTCCAGGCGAAACTCCGCCAGCATGCTGTCCACCCCGCTTTTAAGAATGAACTCCGAGTACTGTTGCGGATCGTCGTCCGACATGCCGCCGCCAGCGTGCCGCGACTGCTGATACCAGCGGTACAAGGCGTAGTGCTCGGCGTTGAACTCCAACGGCAGCAAACGCACCTGCATCGCCTCCAGCCTGCGCGCCACCTTGCGCTGAGTACGGCTGGGCGCGAAGCGCTCCACCGGAATCCTCACCGGCACGCACGCCTGGCAGCTGTCGCAATAAGGACGGTAGGTATACAGGCCGCTGCGGCGAAACCCCAGCTTCACCAGTTGGCTGTAAACCTCGCCATCGATCGCCTCCGCCGGGATCGCCACTTGCGAGCGCGCCTGACGCCCCGCCAGATAGCTGCACGGATAGGGCGCGGTGGCGTAAAAATGGATGGCCACTGTCGGGCCGGGATCACGATGGCTCATTGGTATACCGGTAGTTCCACATCGCGGCGGGCTGCGCCCGTCGGGCATTCTCTTTCAGAGTAGCAAGAAATGTCTGACGCGAAACCAGCTTGGCGCCCAAGCTCTGCAAATGACGGGTGTGCATCTGACAATCTATCATTGTCACCCCCTGCTCGCGCAAATGACGCACCATGTGGATGAAGGCCAGTTTGGACGCGTTGCTGCGACGGGAAAACATGGATTCGCCATAGAACATCAAGCCCAGACCAATGCCGTACAGGCCGCCGGCCAGTTCGCCGTCTATCCAGGTCTCGAAGGAATGCGCGTAGCCCAAGCGGTGCAAACGGCAATACGCGTCCACCATCTCCGGCACGATCCAGGTGCCCTGCTGCTGGGTTCTAGGTTCGGCGCAGGCCGACATCACCTCGCGAAACGCGGTGTCCACGCGGATTTCATAACGCTGGTTGCGCAGCACTTTATCCATGGACCGGCTGACTTTCAGTTCGTCCGGGCACAGCACCATGCGCGGCGCCGGAGACCACCACAAGATAGGCTCGCCTTCGGAAAACCAGGGAAAGATGCCTTGGGAGTAAGCAGCCAGGATGCGCTGCGGGGATAAATCGCCTCCAGCGGCCAGCAAACCGTTGGGTTCGCGCAGAGCCAGCCGCACCGGAGGGAAAACCGGCTCAGGACCGAGCCAGGGAATCATGCCTTTTTGGCGTTGAGGCAGTCCGGGCACTCGCCGTACATGTACAGCGCGTGATCGACGATGCGGAAGCCGTGCTGCTCCGCGATGCGGTCTTGCAGCGCTTCAATCTCCGGATCGAAGAACTCGACCACCTTGCCGCAGCTGACGCACACCATATGATCATGATGGCCGCCCTGGTTCAGCTCGTACACGGCTTTGCCGGTTTCAAAATGGTGGCGCACCAAAATGCCCGCTTGCTCGAACTGCGTCAGCACGCGGTAAATGGTGGCAAGGCCGATGTCGATATTTTCCGCAAGCAGCTTGCGATAGACATCTTCCGCCGACATGTGGCCAGCGTGCTCTTCCTCAAACAGATCGAGGATTTTCAAACGCGGGCCGGTGGCCTTGAGGCCGATATCTTTAAGGTGACTGGCTTTGCTCATCGTGATATAAAGTGGGTCGATTTCAGATCATGATAAAGCCTTTTCACGGCTTTGCCTAATTACCGCCTCATAACTTTTCGGTCACGGAGTATCATGCGCGCCCTGATTTTTGCCGCCGTCATTGCCCTCTCCGGCTGCAGTTCGATGAACCCCCTGAACTGGCTCAGCCCGCACAAGATGGAAATCCAGCAGGGCAATTATGTCACAGAGGATGCCGTAGCCAAACTTAAACCGGGCATGACCCGCTCGCAGGTGCGTTTCCTGTTGGGTTCTCCGCTACTGGCCGACGCGTTTCACGCCAACCGCTGGGACTACACCTACAGCGACATCAAGCAGGGCAAGCTGGACAAAAGCAGCAACCGCCTGCTGACCGTCTACTTCAACGGCGACATGCTGGAGCGCGTGGAAGGCCAGGCGCAGCCGGCCGAACGCCCGCCGCTGACCGCCTCCGCTCCCGCCCAGGAAGCCAAGCCATGAGCGCCAACCCGCTGAAACTGGTGATCGTCGGCGCCGGCGGTCGCATGGGCAAGACCCTGATAGAAGCGACGCTGGCCGCGCCGGGCGTGGCGCTGCACGCCGCGGTGGACCGCCCCGGTTCGGAATTCATCGGCCAGGACGCCGGCCTGTTCATCGGCCGGCACACCGGCGTCAAGATCAGCGGCGACTTCCTCCAGGCGCTGGAAGGGGCCGACGCCGTCATCGACTTCACCCGACCGGAAGGCACGCTGGAACACCTGGCGGCCTGCGCCGAGCGCGGCGTGCGGATGATCATCGGCACCACCGGCTTCGACGAGGCCGGCAAGGCGGCTATCCGCGCCGCCGGCGACAAGATCGGCATTGTATTCGCCGCTAATTTCAGCGTGGGCGTCAACCTCACCTTCAAGCTGCTGGACATGGCTGCGCGGGTGCTGAACGACGGCTACGACATCGAAATCATCGAAGCCCACCACCGCCATAAAGTGGACGCGCCGTCCGGCACCGCCCTGCGCATGGGCGAGGTGATCGCCGACGCGCTGGGCCGCGATTTGAACGAGTGCGCCGTCTACGGCCGCGAAGGCGTGACCGGCGAACGCGACCCGCAAACCATAGGCTTCGCCACCGTGCGCGGCGGCGACGTGGTCGGCGACCACACCGCCTTGTTCGCCGCCATCGGCGAGCGCGTCGAAATCAGCCACAAGGCTTCCAGCCGCGCCACCTTCGCCAACGGCGCGGTGCGCGCCGCACGCTGGCTGGCCGACAAACCGCACGGCCTGTTCGATATGCAGGACGTGCTGGGCCTGCGCTGAGCGCCGGCGGGGAGCCCGCTCCCCGCCCCCTTCCCATGCGCCTCCTTCCGCTGACCCTGGGCCTCTCCGTCGGCCTGATCCTGCTCTCCTTGGTTTCACTGCTGCACGGCAGCGGCATGGACGCCTCCCTTTTGCTGGCCGGCCATCCGCCGCCGGAACTGGAATGGCAGCTGCTGCTGGAATTGCGCCTGCCTCGCCTGCTGGCCAGCGCCAGCGCCGGCGCCTTGCTAGCCAGCGCCGGCGCGGCGGTGCAAGCGCGTTTCCGCAATCCGCTGGCCGAGCCCGGCCTGATCGGCATCAACAGCGGCGCGGCGCTGGCCGCCGCCGCGGCGCTGAGCCTGGGCGCCGGCCTCTACGCGGTGTCCGCGTCCGCCTTTGTCGGCGGCCTGTCTTCCTTATTGCTGATCCGCCTGCTGGGCCAGACTCAACAAGGCGGCAGCCGGCTGATCCTCAGCGGCCTGGCCATCAGTTCCTTGCTGGGCAGCTTGCTGACCTTGCTGATCACCACCCTGCCCGACGGCTCCTTGCGCGTGGTGATTTTCTGGCTGATGGGCAGCTTCGCCAGCGTGGACTGGCCGCAAACCCTCTTGCTGTGCGCAGCCGCGCCGCTGGTCTGGCTGGCGCTGCACCGGCAATGGCGTTTTCTCAACGCGCTGCAATTGGGCGAAACCGCCGCCTTTCACCTGGGCTTCGAAGTCCGCCGCCGCGAATGGCAGGTGGTGGTTCTCGCCGCCCTGGCCGCCGGCTTGGTGGTGTCCGCCTGCGGCATGATAGGCTTCATCGGCTTGATGGGCCCTCACCTGGCTCGCCAATTGGTGGGCGGCAACGCGCGCCGGTTGCTGTGGATAGCGCCCATGCTGGGCGCGCTGCTGGCCATCGCCTCGGACTGGCTGGCGCGCAGCCTGCTGGCGCCCAGCGAGCTGCCGGTGGGCGTGATCACCAGCCTGATAGGCGCGCCGTTCTTCCTGTGGCTGCTGCGGCAAAGCGCGGAAAAGGACAGCCATGCTTGAAGCGCGCGCCGTCAGCCTCTCCCGCCAGGGCCGCCTCTTGGTGGAGTCGGTTTCCCTGCGCGTGGCGCCGGGCGAACTCAATATAGTGCTAGGCCCCAACGGGGCCGGCAAAAGCAGCTTGCTGGGCATGCTGGCCGGCTTGTACGCCCCCAGCGCCGGCGAGGTGTGGATGGCCGGGCGGGCGCTGCGCGGCCAATCCGCAGCGGAACTGGCGCGCCAACGCGCGGTGGTGGAGCAAAACCCGTTGACGCCGGCGGGCTGGAGCACGCTGGAGCTGATTCAGTCCGGCGCCTACCTGCTAGGCGATGCCGCCGACGCCTGCCGCCGGGCTATGGAACTGAGCTGTACAGAGGAACTGGCGCAACGCCAGGCGCGCACGCTGTCCGGCGGCGAACAGCAACGCGCTCACCTGGCGCGCGCGCTGTGCCAGCTGTTGGCTTCTACGGACGCGGAACGCTATCTCCTGCTGGACGAACCCACCGCCGCGCTGGACTTCGCGATGGCGGACGCGCTGCTGGCGCAAGTGGCCCGCATCTGCCGCGAACTGAATATCGGCGCGCTGGCGGTGGTGCACGATCTGAACCTGGCGCTGCGCCATGCCGACAATGTGCTGCTATTGAACGAAGGACGCGCCGCAGGCTTCGGGCCCACGGCGCAGATCATGCGGCGGGAAACACTGGAAGCGGTTTACGGCGTGCGGCTGGCGGAGCTGAGCAGCCAAGAGCATGCCTTGCGGGCTTTCGTGCCCTTGCCCCACCCGCACCCAGACTAAACGCTCAGCGGTGCGGGGCCTGCTTGCACTCGCTGAGAAAACGCGCGCGGTCGGCCTCGCTCACTTCTCCGGCAAAGCCCTGAGTGATCACCGCCTCCGCGCCGCGCCGGTTTTCCCCCAGCTGCAAGCACATCTGCTTGGCCTGGATCACGCAGGCCGCGCCCTTGGCCATGCCGTGCCGCACCAAGGCGTCCGCCACCTCCTGGCAAATCCATTCCTGATAATTCAAACGGTGCGAGATCACGTCGATCAAGCGCGCGATGCGGCCGAAACCGTGCAGCCGCCCGCCGGGAATGTAGGCCACGTGGGCAATGCCCTCGAACGGCACCAGGTGATGCGGACACAGGCTGTGGATGGAGATATTGCTGATGATGACCATCTCGCGGGAGTTGTCTTCAAAGCCGCAGCCCAGCACCTCGCTGGGATCAGCGGCGTAGCCGTCCAGCAAGCGGTCCCGCCAGAACGCGCTGACCCGCTCCGCGGTCCTGCCCAGATGCGGATCGCCTTGCGGCTGAAAGCCGCACGCGGTCAGCAAATCGGTCACCGCGCGCTCAAACGCCTCCTTGTCGAACGGCCGTAACCGCTCCACGCCCACTTTGGGTTCGCGCTCCGGCGCTGGATGATCGCAATGCTGATGGTCCATATCGTCTCCCTTGTGACCGCTGATTCAACGTCCGCTGCGCGCCGGCGGCGCATGGCGCAACGAAAACCGGCCCGCAAATTTGAGCCGGCTCTTGGGCGGCGGCTTCAATCGAAATAGGAATTCGAGGGCGGCCCGGCGGGAAAGTTGCATCCGCCGGCGGCATGAAAAACCCGGGGCGGCGACGCCGGCCCCGGGTTTGCGACTATATCACAGGCCGCCGCCGCTACACGCGCGCGCCTTCCAGATTGGATTTCATCTCATAGCTCTGCTTGACATCGCCATTGCCGTCCACGCTCTCCAGCCTCACATCGAAGCCCCACAACCGGCACACGTGCTTGAGCACTTCGTTGGCGCTGTTGTCGTCCAGCGGGCGCCGGTTGTGCATGGTGTGGCGCAGCACCAGGCTGCGGTCGCCGCGCACATTGACCGACCACACCTGAATATTGGGCTCGCGCGAACCCAGGTTGTACTGCTCGGCCAGCTTGCCGCGAATGTCGCGGTAGCCCATATCGTCGTGGATGGCGGACACTTCCAGCTTGTCGTCGTGGTCGTCGTCGCGGATGGAGAACAGGCGGAAATCGCGAATCAGCTTGGGCGACAGATACTGCGAAATGAAGCTCTCGTCCTTGAAGTTCTTCATCGCGAACTCCAGGGACTCGCGCCACGGCGTGCCGGCCAGGTCTGGAAACCAGGCGCGGTCTTCATCGGTGGGGGCTTCACAGATGCGCTTGATGTCCTGATACATGGAAAAGCCCAGCGCATACGGGTTGATGCCGTTGTACCAACGCGCCGTCACCGGCGGCTGATACACCACATTGGTGTGGCTCTGCAAAAACTCCATCATGAAACCATCGGTGACCATGCCTTTATCGTACAGACGATTGAGGATGGTGTAGTGCCAGAACGTGGCCCAGCCCTCGTTCATCACCTGAGTCTGACGCTGCGGGTAGAAATACTGCGCCACCTTGCGCACGATCCGCACCACCTCGCGCTGCCAGGGCTCTAGCAGCGGCGCGGATTTTTCGATGAAGTAGAGCAGGTTTTCCTGCGGCTCCGGCGGAAAGCGCGGCGGCGCCTTGTCGCTGCCGTCCTTGTCGCGCTTGGGAATGGTGCGCCACAGGTCGTTGACCTGCATTTGCAGATACTGCTCGCGTTCTTCCTGGCGCGCCTGCTCCTTGGCCAAAGACAGCTTCTGCGGACGCTTGTAGCGGTCCACGCCGTAGTTCATCAGCGCGTGGCAGCTATCCAGCAACTCTTCCACCGCGTCTATGCCGTAGCGCTCCTCGCACTTGGTGATGTAGCTCTTGGCGAACACCAGGTAATCGATGATGGCCGAGGCGTCGGTCCAGGCTCGGAACAGGTAGTTGCCCTTGAAAAAGCTGTTGTGGCCGTAGGCGGCGTGGGCGATCACCAGCGCCTGCATCGTCATGGAGTTTTCTTCCATCAGATAAGCGATGCAGGGGTTGGAATTGATCACGATTTCATAAGCCAGCCCCATCTGGCCGCGCTTATAGCTTTTCTCGGTGGCGACGAAATGCTTGCCGTAGCTCCAGTGGTGATAATTGACCGGCATGCCCACCGAAGCGTAGGCGTCCATCATCTGCTCAGCGGTGATGACCTCCAGCTGATTGGGATAGACATCCAGCTTGAATTCATCCACCGCGATGGCGCGTATCTGCCGGTCATACTCGTTGACCAGGTCAAAGGTCCATTCGGACCCGGTAGAAATGGGTGTCATGTTGCTGCCCCCTTGGCAAGACCGCTCAGAACCTGTTTACGATCTGCTGCGCATCGGCGAAACGGCGTTGAAACCAAGCTCAAAATGCTCATGTACCATGTGTACATTCCGCTTTTTCGCTCGTTTCCGCCTTGTCTCGCCTTAGCTTGCGAGATCATAAACACGTTCTCAGGCGGTGGCGGCACGGCTATTGGCCGGCTGACGCTTGAACAGTTCCCGGAAAACCGGGTAGATGTCGGAAGCCGAACGAATTTTCTGCATTGCGAACTGGCGGTTGCGTTCCTGTACCTTCAGGTATTCGTACCAGAGGTTTTGCGGCTCCCCTTCGGTGATCTCAATGTAGGCGAAGTACTGGCAGTAAGGCAGCAAATCCTCCTCCATGATGCGGCCGCAGTTGGCGGAATCGCTGTCCCAGTTGTCGCCGTCGGACGCCTGGGCGGCGTAGATGTTCCATTCGCTGCCGGCGTAGCGCTTCTTGACGATCTCCGCCATCAGGTTGAGCGCCGAAGACACCACGGTGCCGCCGGATTCGCGCGAGTGGAAGAAATCCTCCTCGCTCACCTCCACCGCGCTGGTATGGTGGCGGATGAACACCACCTCTATCTTCTCGTAATTGCGCTGCAGGAACAGGTAAAGCAGGATGAAGAAGCGCTTGGCCATGTCCTTCTTCTGCTCGTCCATGGAGCCGGACACGTCCATGATGCAGAACATCACCGCCTGGCTGGTGGGTTTGGGCTGCTTGACCCGGTTGTTGTAGCGCAGGTCGAACGGGTCTATCCACGGGATGCTGGCAATGCGCTCGCGCAGCCGATGGATGCTCTGCCGTTTTTCGCGGATTTCCAGCGTGTTGTCCTCGTCATCCTCCATCAGGGTGTCGAGTTCCTCCTCCGCGTCGCCCAGCGTGGCCATCGTCGGCGCGGCCATCGCCACTCGCCGCGCCAGCGCGCCGCGCAGCGAGCGCACGATATTGATGTTGGCCGGCGTGCCGTCGTTGGTGTAGCCGGCGCGCACCGTCTTCATCTCCTCAATGCCCATTAGTTGGGTCTTGATCAGATTGGGCAGCGCCAGGTCGTCGAAGAACACGTTCATGAACTCTTCGCGCGACAGCTGAAACACAAAATCGTCCTCGCCCTCGCCGTCCTGGCTGGCCTTGCTGCCGCCGCCTCCCCCGCCGCCTTGCGGCCGCGGCAAGCGGTCGCCTTTGACGAACTCCTCATTGCCGGGATGCACGTTTTCCGTCATGCCGCCCTTGCCATGATGGAAAACAGGTTCGGAAATATCCTTTACCGGAATCGAGACCTTCTCTCCGCTCTCGATGTCGGTAATGCTGCGCCCCTTGACCGCCTTGGCGACGGCTTCCTTGATTTGGGCCTTGAAACGGCGCAGAAACCGTTCGCGGTTGACCGCGGACTTGTTCTTGCCGTTGAGGCGCCGATCGATGATGTGGGACATAAGCACCTCGCTTTGCCTGTGCCGGCGGCGGCCGCGCGCTGGCGGCCGCCGCCTGACTTGCTGTTGTTATATTATTCACCGCCCGGCGGCGACAGCGGCCGCTTGGGCGATTGCCGGCGCCGCCTGGACGGCGCCGGATCAGCGATGGCTTACGAGGACTTGCGCACTCGCAGATACCATTCGCACAACAGACGCACTTGCTTGGCGGTGTAGCCTTTTTCCACCATGCGGTTGACGAAGTCCTCGTGCTTCTTCGCATCCTCGGCGCTGGCCTTGGCGTTGAAGGAGATCACCGGCAACAGCTCCTCGGTGTTGGAGAACATCTTCTTCTCGATGACCGTGCGCAGCTTCTCGTAGCTGGTCCAGGTGGGGTTCTTGCCGCCGTTGTTGGCCCGCGCCCGCAACACGAAGTTGACGATCTCGTTGCGGAAGTCTTTCGGGTTGGAAATCCCGGCCGGCTTCTCGATTTTCTCCAGCTCCGCGTTCAAGGAAGTGCGGTCGAAGATCTCGCCGGTGTCCTGATCGCGATACTCCTGATCCTGAATCCAGAAGTCCGCGAAGCTGACGTAGCGGTCGAAGATGTTCTGGCCGTACTCGGAGTAGCTTTCGAGGTAAGCGGTTTGAATCTCCTTGCCGATGAATTCCACGTACTTGGGCGCCAGGTACTCCTTCAGGAAGGTCAGATACTTCTGCTCCGTTTCCGCCGGGAACTGCTCGCGCTCAACCTGTTGCTCGATCACGTACAGGAGATGCACCGGGTTGGCGGCCACTTCGCTGTGATCGAAGTTGAACACCTTGGACAGGATCTTGTAGGCGAAGCGCGTGGACAAGCCGCTCATGCCCTCGTCCACCCCCGCGTAATCGCGGTATTCCTGGATGGATTTGGCCTTGGGATCCGTGTCTTTCAGGTTGTCCCCGTCGTACACCTGCATCTTGCTGAACAGGCTGGAGTTTTCCGGCTCTTTCAGCCGCGACAGAACCGCGAACTGCGCCATCATCTTCAGCGTGCCCGGCGCGCACGGCGCGCGGCCCAGCGAAGAGTTGCGGATCAGCTTGTCGTAGATCTTGATCTCGTCCGACACGCGCAGGCAATACGGCACCTTGACGATGTAAATCCGGTCGAGGAAGGCCTCGTTGTTCTTGTTGTTGCGGAACTGCTTCCACTCGGACTCGTTGGAGTGAGCCAGGATCACGCCTTCAAACGGAATCGCGCCAAAGCCCTCGGTGCCCTTGAAGTTGCCTTCCTGGGTAGCCGTCAGCAGCGGGTGCAAGACCTTGATCGGCGCCTTGAACATCTCCACGAACTCCAGCAAGCCCTGGTTGGCCAGGCACAAGCCGCCGGAGTAGCTGTAAGCGTCCGGGTCGTCCTGCGCGTATTTCTCCAGCTTGCGGATATCCACCTTGCCCACCAGGGACGAGATGTCCTGATTGTTCTCGTCGCCCGGCTCGGTCTTGGCCACCGCGATCTGCTTGAGCACGGACGGATAGCGCTTGACCACGCGGAACTGGCCGATATCGCCGTTGAACTCATGCAGCCGCTTCACCGCCCACGGGCTGGGGATGCTCTTCAGATAACGGCGCGGAATGCCGTATTCCTCTTCCAGCAGCGCCCCGTCCTCGTCGTAGTTGAACAGCGCCAGCGGAGACTCGTTGACCGGGCTGCCTTTCAGGCAATAGAACGGCACCAGCTCCATCAGCTCTTTCAGCTTCTCGGCAATGGACGATTTGCCGCCGCCCACCGGGCCCAGCAAATAGAGGATCTGCTTCTTCTCTTCCAGGCCTTGCGCGGCGTGGCGGAAGTAGGACACCACCTGTTCGATCACCTCCTCGGTGCCGTAGAAATCACGGAACGCGGGATAGACCTTGATGACTTTGTTGGAAAAAATGCGGGACAGACGCGAATCATGTCGAGTGTCCACCAGCTCCGGCTCGCCAATGGCGGCCAGCATGCGCTCTGCGGCGGTGGCGTAAGCGCCGGGGTCTTTCTTGCAGAGCTCCAGGTACTCCTGGATGGTGTACTCCTCCTCACGAGTCTTGTCGTAACGAGCAGCGTAGTGACTGAAGATATCCGGGTGCATGGCTCTCTCCTGGCAGGTAGCAGAGGCGCAAACGACATGCACGCGGCATCCGCTGCTCCCCTTGCTGAATTAGAGTATTCACATTGTTTCCGGCTTTCTTTTTCTGGGTATAGCATAACGCACAGCTTGGCAGGGCAAAACCGCGCCTGCACACAAAATATGAGATCGTGAGCCAGATTCAATACAAGTATTTGAAATGGATGGTGAATTCCGCCAGCTTTTTTTTGTAACGGAAGACGAGCGGCGTGTAAGCGGGGGTAAACGGAAATCGGCCCTAAAAAAAGGCCTTGGTAATCAATCGTTTCCTGCGGGGCCATCGGAAGATTTAGACCAAACCGCCTGACGAATAAAAGAGAAGGGAATATAAAACGTGCCGGAGCCCCGGCGCGGACGGCGGCGATCAGCCTTTGCGCTGCACGATGCGCACGCCGATTTCATAGATGCGGCCGCGCTGTACCTCGTTGCAGCGCTTCACCTCCACCACCGCCTCCAGCGGCTTGCCCGGCATGCCGCCCACGCCCGGCGCCAGCACAATCACGGACAAGCGCTCGCCAAACTGCGGCACAAAGGAGGAGCGCAGCGCCATGCCGTCCACCGACAGATCCACGCACTCGCCGTAATGGGTTTCGCCGCTGATCAAAGAACGGATGCGGGCCTTGCAGCCCATGCTGATGCGGCGCCCGCGCCGTCGATCCCGGTAAGGATCAAACGGCGACACCCGGCATCCTCCCGGCCTGATGCGCCGCCAACCAGTGCAGCCCCACGATGGACTTGCTGTCGCAGATCTCCCCGCTCAGCGTCATCTCCATCGCCTGCGCCACCGGCACTGCCAGCACCTCCAGGAATTCGCCCTCGTCCAGCCGGCTGCCCTGCTGGCTCAGCCCCTCCGCCAGGTAATAACTGATGCGCTCGTTGGAATAGCCAATGCACGGATACGCGGTGCCCAGATACGTCCAGCGCTCCGCCGTGTAGCCGGTTTCCTCCAGCAGCTCCCGCCTTGCCGTGGCCGCCGGCACCTCGTCCGGGTCGATCTTGCCGGCGGGAATCTCCACGAACTCGCGGCCGGCCGGGTAACGGTACTGGCGCTCCAGCACCAGCTTGCCGTCCGGGGTCAGCGCTAGCACCGCCACCGCGCCGGGGTGCAGAATGTATTCGCGCGTGGACGCCGCGCCGTCCGGCAGCGCCACCTCGTCTTTATGCACCTTGAGAAAACCGCCCTGATACACCAGCTCCGTCGACAACTGCTTTTCAACCAGATCCACAATGACCCCTTAAAGTGTTCTGCAATGCCTGCTTTTCCAGGCGCTGATCACCGCCCAGCGCCACAGCAGCCGCGTCAACGCGTAGCCGATCACGGCAAAGGTCAGGCCCAGCGCCGGCAACCCCACCAGCAAGGGCCAGCCCAGCTCCGCCAGCCAATTCAGGCAGGCGTGCCACCAATCCGGCAAGCTCATCCGGTCCCAATTGGGCGGCGGCGTCATTGTACCCGCAGCCGGATTGCCCAGTAAAAGCTTGCCATAAGCATAAGCCAGAAAATACAGCGGCAATACGGTCAAAGGGTTAGTGTACAGCGTGAACAACACCGCCACCGGCAGATTCACCCGCATCAACAACGCCAGCGCCACCGCCGTCACCTTTTGCGTGGGGCCGGGCATCAGGCCGGCGAACAAACCCACCCCCACCCCCATCGCCACCTTGCGGCGGTTCAACGACCAATACGCCGGCCGGTCCAGGTAAGGCGCCAGCCGGCGCAGGCCCGGCTTTTGAAACCAATGGTGCCGGTAGGCAACCCATTTGCGTACCTTGCGTCTAAACCAAGTCATCTGGAATTTTTTGATCCTTGTGCGCGCTCGTTGCCGTTAAACCACACTCGGCGGCGGGGAAAACGCGAAAAGCTTGTCAAAGCCACGTCGATAATTTAAACAAGCGTTTGAATTGTTCGCCCAAGCGCAGGGCGCACCCAAACACGACAGACCTGGCCGGATAGACCAGGCCGCGCAAAACCAACAGGAGAGACCCATGCCTGCATACCAAGCCCCGCTGCGGGATTTCGATTTCGTGCTCCACGAGCTGATCAAGGTACAGGACATCATCCCCACCCTGCCCGGCTACGAAGAAGCCACCCAGGACATCTTCCGCTCCTACCTGGAAGCCGCCGCCCAGTTCTGTGAAAGCGAACTGGCGCCCCTGAACCGCCAGGGCGACGAAGAAGGCTGTCACTACGACAGCTCCACCAAATCCGTCACCACCCCGCCCGGCTTCAAGGAAGCCTACCAACAATACTGTGAACTGGGTTTCCCCACGCTGGACTGCGACCCGGCCTACGGCGGCCAGGGCATGCCCAAGGCGCTGAGCTTCCCCATCATGGAAATGCAGTGCTCCAGCAACGTGGCCTGGTCCATGTACCCCGGCCTGTCCCACGGCGCGTATTCTGCCATTCATGCCCACGGAACCGAAGCGCAAAAAGCGGCCTACCTGCCCAAACTGGTGGACGGCAGCTGGACCGGCACCATGTGCCTGACCGAACCGCACTGCGGCACCGACCTGGGCCTGCTCAAAACCCGCGCCGAACCCAACGGCGACGGCAGCTACAGCATCACCGGCACCAAGATTTTCATCTCCGCCGGTGAACATGATATGTCCGACAACATCATTCACCTGGTGCTGGCCCGCCTGCCGGACTCGCCCAAGGACGTGAAGGGCATCTCTCTGTTCATCGTGCCCAAATTTCATGACGACGGCAGCCGCAACGCCGTGGCCTGCGGCAGCCTGGAACACAAAATGGGCATCAAGGCCAACGCCACCGCGGTGATCAACCTGGACGGCGCCAAGGGCTATCTGATTGGCGAACCCAACAAGGGCCTGTCCTGCATGTTCACCATGATGAACGCCGCCCGCCTGGGCTGCGGCATGCAAGGCCTGGGCATAGGCGAAGCCTCCTTCCAGGGCGCGCTGGCCTATGCGCGCGAACGCCTGCAAATGCGCTCGCTGACCGGCGACAAATGCCCGGACAAGCCGGCGGACCCCATCATCGTCCACCCGGACGTGCGCCGCATGCTGCTCACCCAGAAAGCCTACACCGAAGCCGGCCGCGCGCTGACCACCCTGCTGGCGCTGCAACTGGACATCGAAGACAAACACCCGGACGCCGACGCCCGCCAGGACGCCGCCGACCTCGTGGCCCTGCTCACCCCGGTGGCCAAGGCCTTCATGACCGACAACGGCTACGAAGCCGCCAACCTGGGCATGCAAGTGTTCGGCGGCCACGGCTACATCCGCGAATGGGGCATGGAACAACTGGTGCGCGATTGCCGCATCTCCCAGATCTACGAAGGCACCAACGGCATCCAGGCCATCGACCTCTTGGGCCGCAAAGTGCTGATGGATCAAGGCCAGAAGCTGCGCAAGTTCACCAAGCAAATCCATAAGTTCTGTCAGGCCAATGAAGGCAACGACAAACTGGCCGACTACGTGGCCCCGCTGTCCAAGCTGCTGAAAGACGTGGGCGAAGTGACCATGGGCATCGGCATGGCCGGCATGCAGAACCGCGACGAAGCCGGCGCGGCCGCCACCGACTACCTACGCCTGATCGGCCACCTCAGCTACGCCTGGCTGTGGGCGCAAATGGCGGAAGTGGCTCATTCCAAGCTGGGCGGCGGCGAAGACGGCTTCTACCAGGCCAAGATCCTGACCGGCCGCTTCTATATGGCTAAGCTGTTCCCGGAAGTGCACAGCCTGCTGGCCAAGCTCAAGGCCGGCGCCAAGCCCTTGATGGAGCTGCAGGACGAGCACTTCGCGTTTTAAGCCACCTAGAACGTGTTTACGATCTCGCTAGCTAGGGCGAGACAAGGCGAAAACCGCTGAGAAAGAGGAATGTACAAGCGGTACATGAGCATTTCGAAACGGTTTTCAACGCCGTATCGCCGACGCGCAGCAGATCGTAAACAGGTTCTTAGAACATGAAACGAAAACGGCCCCTATGGGCCGTTCCTCATGGGCGACTCCGCCGCGCTAGCGGCCCCGGCCTCGCTTGCGGTAACGCTTCTGCGTTTGCGCGATGCGCATTACGGCTTGCTCAAGCTGGCTTTCTCAATGGTCTGTCTACGATTTATCGACAGGTTTTGTTAGCCGCTCGAAGCGATACCCGGCACATCATGGCTTACCATACCCGTACTTACTCCAAATTTTCTGCGACCCCGGATCGAACAGTTGCTCGTACAGTTTTCTGGCCGCTGGATGGTTGGCCGCAGGTGTCAGCAACGCGGCGGTCTGTTTGATCGGAGGGTAGGTCTCTGCCGTGATTTCCACCCAGTGCCCCTTGCCCAGATTGGAATACTTCAGCACTTGGGATTTTGAGACAAAACCGCCCGAGGCCTTGCCGGATGCAACCCACTCCGCTGCGTGCGCCACATCCGGTACTCGGACGAAGCGCGGCCGCAGCCGTTCGGCCAATTGATAGTGGTTCAAACTATACAAGACGGTCTGGCCATAAATACTAGCCTCCGGATCAGGTAACACGATTGTGCCATGACCATCTCGCAGCCACTCCAGCCAATGGTCGCTGTGAAAATCCGCATCCAATGACCACAGCACCAACGATCCCAAAGCATAAATGCGCGGCTCGCTCAAACAACGGCCCAGCGCCCTCAGCCGCCGCGTGTATTCCTCGCTCGACGACAGATAAATCTCAAATTCCGCGCCATTGGCGATTTGCGAGGCCAGCGCCACCGACGGGCCATATGTGACATCGACACCGACGCCCGTTTCCGCGGAGAAGCGCCTGATGATCTCGCCCAAAGCCGGTTCCGTATTGCTGGCAGCGGCCACCCTCACCTGCTCGGCATAGGCGATGGCAGACATGCAAACCAACAGCCACATCGCCAATATCTTCGACATCTCATGCTCCCAAGCACCAACAATTCAGCATAGGACATGTGCTGTAGACAATATGAACCGGCGACAAAACCTAGTAGACCATGTGAAGCCAGACGGCGCGACACTGGGCTGCCCCTGGCCTAAGAATCTGTTTACGATCTGCTGCGCGTCGTGAAGCGTTGCACGGTGAGTACCAACTCAAAATGCTCATGTACCACCTGTACATTCCGCTTTTTCGCTCGTTTTCGCCTTGTCTCGCCTTAGCTCGCGAGATCGTAAACAGGTTCTAAGGACAGTTAGATCAGACGGCTTATTCACAAGCAGCCATCGATGCCAACGTACTTTTCATGTGACTGCTCCGGCCAAGAAACGTAACTAACCTTCCAAATCATCATCCAGCCTGCGGGCTCTCCATCCCCTCAAAAAACCCAAGCGCCCGCGCATCGCCGGCATAAGCCACATTGATCCGCAGCCAATCGTTATCCTCGCCGCCGGGCATGAAGCCGCTGCCCGGCGACAACAGGATTCCGCGCTTGGCGGCTTCCGCCTGCATTTCCTTAAAGCTGTGGCGGCCGGTGCGCGCCCAGACGAACATGCCGCCCTGCGGCTCCGCGAACACTTGCCAGCCGTTGGCTTCCAGCGTTTGCAGCGTGGCGGCCATTTGCCGGTTCAGCCGCAGCCGCAGCCTTTGCGTCAGCTTGCGGTAAGCGCCGCTGGACAAGAGCTGGGCCACCACGCATTCCGCAAAGCGCTGGGTGCCGATGCCGGTGTACATCTTGATATTGGCTAGCTGGCGGATCAGTTGCGGCTGGGCCAGCACATAGCCGACGCGCAGCGAGCAGCTGAGGGTTTTGGAGAAGCTGGACACGTAGATCACCCGCCGCAGCGAATCCAGCGCCGCCAGGCGCACGCCGGGGTGGTTCTGGAAATCCGCGTAGATATCGTCTTCCACAATCAGGAAATCGTGGGCCTCCGCCAGTTGCAGCAGGCGGTGCGCCACCGCCGGCGTCAAACAGGTGCCGGTGGGGTTGTGGAACAGGCTGTTGATGAACAGGCATTTGGGCCGGTGCCGGGCCAGGATGGCCTCCAGCGCCGCCAGGTCCGGTCCGTTGCCGGCGCGCGGCACCGCCAGCATTTCTACGCCGTGGAATTTCAGCAGGTTGAACAGATTGTAGTAGCCGGGGCTTTCCACTAGCACGGTGTCGCCGGGCTTGAGCAGCGCGCGCGCCAGCAGGTCCAGCGCGTGGCTGCCGCCGTTGGTGGTGAGGATTTGCTCCTGCTCCACATGGATGTCGATCTGGCGCAGCCGCTGCTGTAGTTGCCGGCGCAAGGCCGGCAGGCCCAGCGGGGTGCTGTAGTCGAACAGGTCCGCCGGCTGGCAGCGGGTGATGTGGCGTATGGCGTAGCCCAGTTCTTCCTGGTCGCCCCAGCTGTCCGGCACCCAGCCGCAGCCCAGTTTCAGTTGCTCGCCGCTGTCGCTGAACTGGCCCCAGGCCGGCTCCATGGTTTCCCGCCATTCGCTTTCTTCGCGGCCCGGCGGCGCGGCCACGAAGAAGCCGGCGCCGTGGCGCGATTCCAGCAGGCCCAGCGCCACCAGCCGGTCGTAGGCGTCGATCACGCAGGACTGGCTAAGCTGTTGCTCCTTGGCCAGCTGGCGGATGGAGGGTAGCCGGGTGCCGGGACGGACGCGGCTTCGCCGTATCCAGGCGCGCAGTTGATCGGCGATTTGCTGCGCTAGCGGCTGCCGGCTGGCGCGGTCGGGTTCTAGCCGCATGGCGGGCTCACTGTTTGCTGATAATGAGCAAACAGTTAAGCGCAAATGGCCGCCGCTGTCACTTGTTGTCGTCATGGGTGGGCCGGATAGTGGCGTGTCGCACCCTTTTCATCGCCAGGCCATAGCTTATGACTGTTCCACTGTTCGCCCACACTGATTGTCCCCCCGTGTCTTTTTTATTCCCGGAGGCGATATGAACACGCGCCACCCTGCCCGGCTGGCCTTCGGCCTGTGCCTGATCACGTGCGCGGTGAACCTGCAAGCGCCGCTGTACACCGCTTACGCGCAGCTAGCCGGCCAGGGCGCGGCGGCCACCGCCACCGCGTTTTCCGCCTACGTGCTGGGGGTGTTGCCGGTGCTGCTGGCGCTGGGCGGCCTGCCGGACCGGCTGGGGCGCAAACCTTTGATCCTGGCTGCGCTAACGCTGGCGATGCTAGCCACCGCCGTCATGGCGCTGTGGCCGCGGCTGGAAGCCTTGGCCGTGGCGCGCTTTCTGCTGGGCTGCGGCACCGCGCTGGCTTCCGCCGCCGGCGCCGCTTATATGGGGGAATTGATGGCGGAGCCGGACGGCCGCCGCGCCACGCTGTGGGTGACGGCCAGCACGTCGCTGGGCTTTGGCTTGGGCGCGGCGCTGACCAGCTTGTGCCTGCTGTGGCAGAGCACGCTGACGCCGGCCAGCTTCTGGCTGCACTTGGCGTTGGCCGGAACGGCCCTGCTGGCGGTGGCCGGGCTGCCGGACCCGGCGCCGCGCGGCCGCCATACGCCCATGCTGCGCCCGCCCTATTTCCCGGCCGGCAGCCTGCCTTTCGGCTGCGCCATCCTGTTGGCCTGGGCCGCGGTGGGGCTGGTGATCGCCTTATTGCCGTCGGTATTGGCCGCGCATGGGCTGGCGCGCTGGTCCGGTTTTTCCACCTTCACCGTGATCAGCTGCGGCTTGTTGTTCCAGCCGCTGGCCCGCACGATGCCCCCCTGCCGGGCCGCCCGCCTGGGCATGTTGGTGCTGCCGCCCAGCTACGCCTTGCTGGCGTGGGGCGCGACTCAGGGTTCGCTGGCGGCGGTGCTCTTGGGCGCGCTGGGCGCGAGCAGCTCCTGCTATGGCTTCACTTATCTGGGCGGCTGGTCCGCGGTAAACGCGCTGGCCGGCGCGGAAAAACCACGCGCCAGCGCCGGTTTCTTCCTGCTGGCTTATATAGGCTTCAGCCTGCCGGTGATCTTCACCGGCTTGCTAGTGGACCGCCTGGGCGCACCCATGGCCTTGCTGCTGTTCGGCCTGGCGCTGGCCGCCGGCGCGGCCCTGGTTGCCCGGGCGATTGGACGGAGCGCGGCGGCAAGCGCCGCTTTCCCCGCCTTGGCGGCGGCCAGCCGGCGCGATTAGAGCGGCTAACAAAAATCAGTGTTACGGCTGAGGCAAGACGCGCCGGCGCAGGCAGTACTTGAGTATGGCAAGTCGGCGCAACGCAGCATCAGGAATTTGTTAGCCACTCTTAGCAGACTAGCCCAGCCAGACTGCTCAGTTCACCGGATAGGCCGTCAGCAAAACCCAGCTGCCCTTCACCACCTCAAAATCCAGCTGCACGCTGGAGAACTGCGAGCGGGTCTGCGCGGTGCACCTGCCCGCCGCGTCCGCCGCGGTGCAGCTATAGCCGCCTATCTTGTCCTTCTTCAGCACGCTGTAGACGGTGACGCTCTGGCGGGCGTGGTTGCCGGAACACTGTACCGCGGCGCCGGTGTACTTCTTGGGATCCACGTAGTTGTTCCAGAAGCCGGTGTATTCCTCCACGCTGGTGAACAGAGTCTTGCCCACCTGGCTGGTGCCGGCCGGCGGGGTGGCGCCGTAGATGTGCTGGTTGAGGTGGCCGCCCGCGGCGTTGTTGTTGGCGGACACACCGCTGGTCTTGACGCTGGGGATGGCCCGACATTCTACGGCGTGGGCCAGACTGGGCAGGCCGGCGGCGATTAGCAAGGCTGCGGCGGCGGACAAGCGGACCAGGGGTTTGCTAGTGATTTGGCGCATGGGGTTTCTCCTGTTGATGGATGAAGCGGCTTGAAGCCCGGACCGCCAGACAAGTAGGTCAGGCAAACTGCCGATGTGCATTCGAAAGCACAAAATAAATGCCTTATGCATTTTTATAGATCATCAAAAAACAATGTCAAACCATGCAGCACCAATTAATGTCAATGGAATTTAACCTTACGCTCTAGCCTCATTAGGAGTGCGCCGCAGGGTGAAGCATTAAGACCCGCTAACAAAACCCCTGATCCTGCGTTGCACCTCCTTGTCGTACGACTCGTACTGTAGCTTCGCAGAAACTTCGTTTTCTGTGTCGGCGCGCCTTGGCTCAGGTTCTCTGCGAGCTTTTGTTAGCGGCTCTTAGCCCCCAGGCAGCATCCTTCCTACCTTCCCTCCCCCCAAAATCCATCCCTCTCATCTCACAAAACCCACCCACCTCAATCATTGCAGCAAGCCCTATTCCGTGAAAAGTCACTTCCAAAAAAAATCTAAGCAACTAAATCGCAGCTGCTTTTCGAAATACCAAGCACAAAATAAAACTGAAACAGTTCACCGCGTCAATTAACAGCGGTTTGTTTAAAATCATTCTGTCTTGGCCAAGATAACAATTTCCAAACAGCAATTTCGAAAAGAGAAAAATGCAAGACGATTTTATCACCCCACCCATATTGCTTTTAGACTCTGTAGATTTCAGAGAAGCCGCCCCTGCTTCTTCATATGGCTACACCATTCCAGCATGCTTCGCGGACTATGTCCGTGACTATCAGGATAATCAAGGCGTTTGCCCGGAGTGCGGCAAAATACGGTGCGTGATATTCAGCAACACCGCCAAGCATCTCAATCAAGGCCGAGATGAAAGAAAATTATTGGCCTTGAGCGGGCCAAATTTTCCTAAAATCGCAAAATCCAATTACGATAGTTTTGATCAATTTTCCAAGCTTCTTTTAAAAAACTACGAAATAAATGGCGATCAAATCACCCGTGGCTTGATCTCAAAAGTCTACCGGGATGATCTAGCCATCAATAGACAGCTCATAGACCCAACCCCCAACCGTACCTCGCGACAACCGCCTCCTCAAGACATCAATGTCACGAACAAACTTGAGCACGACTTAAGAATGTGCCTGCACGCACTAAATGCGGACAAATCTTCAAAAGGCCTGAAGAGCAACCCCGACATTGCAACGCACTGCAAGCACAAACGCTATGACCTTGCCGCACTGGCGTTTGCAAAACAGATGGACCTCTCCGAGCGGGACCTGAAAATATTTAACACCTTTTACGCCGCACAATCTCGAATCGGTCAAGTATCGCCGGATGCGCAAGAGCTCAAGGCCTCATTGCAATACATTGCCACCGCCGGCGACATTACTTCCAGAGAATTTGGAAAGCACTTCAACAGCCTATCAAAAATCTTGCGTAGCAATATTAAAAATGCAAACGCAATTCCATTTGACCAAGCGATGAAAACGCTGGGTAAAATGCAAAACTACCCGCAAATGAAAATTGCGCCTCATGAACTCGATGCCATCAAGAAGGCGGTACGTTCCATTGACTACAAGGATATTGGCGATAGAATGCAAAAAATGTCCAAAGGTTTTGGCTACGCTGGCAAAGCATTGCAAATAGATTCCATTCATGACAAAATTCTTAGCGGCATTGATACCGGCGACTGGAAGCCGCTGCTATTGGAATTTGAAAGCATGGCCGCTAGCGCCGCCGCCGCGTACGCACTCTCATTTGCTTACTCTCTGGCAGCAGGAGCCTTTGCCCTTTCAGGCGCCGGCACCATCACCCTTATTGCCGCTTATCTGGCTGCCGCCACTTACTTTACTCCGGAGAGGATGGACAACATCAATAATGTTGTTTTCAATTGACAACAATCAGGAGCAGATTTAAAAATACTAGTTGATTTTGACAAAAAGGAGGGCTTGCCCTCCTTTTTTTACCACCCCATACCATCAATCATACCGTACTCAAGCAAGCACAATAACGATTAAGCAAAATACCATTCACTCCTGTAGCGGACCCTTCTTTTAACCTTACGGTTCAACCCTCAAGACCATCATGCAAGACTTGGAAAAAAAAGCCCAATACACTCACACTTTTCACCCTTTAATTATTTTCAGCTTAACCCCCATATTACTTATCGGCATCATCTCCCAACAAATGGGTGATGCTTTCTTGGCTCCGGCTCGAGCTTGGCTATCTGATATCGGCTTAGTCAGCCAGGGTGGCATGCAATCCAAAACACTCACCAATACCGCCACGGTCATTTTTTCTTACATCAGGTTTAGCACGCCATTCTATTTTCTTGGTTTTATTTATGCATTCAAAAAAGACTTCCACTTATATATAAAAAACTTAAACACCCCCAATTGGAAACGATTTTTTCTTTCTCTGGCGCTCATCGGTGGAATGCTCGCCTTCATGGTGTACATCACTTATTTTGACGGATCCAACCTTGAGTCCGGCAGTCATATCATTCCAGCAGCAGCTAGCAACGCGATACTTTATTCACTTCTGGCGTCTTGCCATGCCATGATGTTCTATTTCATTGCACATTTGACTTTCATCAGCCTCATTGTTCAGCCAATTTACTTGATAAAAACCCGCTAATTTTTCAATGGCGGGGTGATTCAAAAACCTCCGCCAACACCATTCACTTGGCATGACACCGCCGCCCACTCGCCCTCTTCGACCTCCCCCATTCTTCCCCAGCAAAAAATTGATAAGCGCGATAAGCATGGTTTGATCTAGCCCATTCCGGCAACTATGTTTCATCAAGAGGCCGCGGCTCTGGCAGGGCGCGTCGCGGCACTATTAGGCACAATATCTGTCCGGGGGAGCGCTCCATGCTGCACCAGTTGACCGTCAAGCAAAAACTGCTGGCCGGCTTCGGCCTGTTGATCGTCCTGATCGCCATCATCGTGGCGGTGGCGATAATGAAGTTCAACACTATCGGGGACAAGATCCGCGATGTGACCGAGGACCGCTACCCCAAGATCATGCTGGCCAACAAGATCAGCGTCACCACGCTGGACGTGGGCCGCTCCATCCGCAACGCCATCATCGTGCAAACGCCGGAAGAGACAGAGACCCATCTCAAGAAGGTGGAGGAGCTCCGCGCCGCCAACGCATCCAATCTGGACCAGATGGAAAAACTGCTGTCCACGCCCAAGGGGAAGGAGCTGTTTGATAAGCTCAAGGCCGCCAGCACTCATCTGGGCGCTCAGTTTGAACCCTTGTACGCCTTGGCGCGCGCCAATAAGAATGAGGAAGCCAAAACCTTTCTGATGAAAACCTTTGCGCCGGCCAACAACGCGTTTTTGAAGTCGCTGAAAGAGATGTCGGACTTTCAGGAAGACTTGATGCAAAAGTCGATTGAGGCCAGCAAAACCGCTCAAAGCGAGGCGGTGACGGTGCTGCTTACCGTGGCGGTGATCGCCTTGATCGCCGCGATGTCGATTGCGATGTTCATTGCCAACCTGGTGACGGTGCCGCTGAAGAAATCCGCGCAGTTGGTGCGCAATATCAAGCAGGGCGATCTGTCCGGCCACGATGAGCGGATTCCCGACGCGCGCGACGAAGCCATTGCCATGGCCAAGGATATCCAGGAGATGCGCCAGGGCTTGCGCGAGGTGGTGGCCAGCATCCAGAAAAACGCCAACGAGGTGTCGGACTCCGCTCACGAGCTGGCCAGCATGTCCGAGCAAGTGGCCCACGGCGCTCAGCGCCAATCCGAGGCCACGTCCGAAGCCGCCGCCACCATCGAGGAACTGACGGTCAGCATCAACCATGTGGCGGACAACTCCAACGAAGCTTCCCGTCAGGCGGCGATGGCCGGCGATCTGGCCAGCCGCGGCGGCCATGCGGTGAAGGCGTCGGTGGGCAATATCGAATCGGTGTCGTCCTCGGTGGCGGCCACTTCGGACCAGATGAAGGGCCTGACTCAGGAAGTGCAGAAGATAGGCAATATCGTCACGGTGATCCGCGACGTGGCGGACCAGACCAACTTGCTGGCCTTGAACGCGGCGATCGAGGCGGCGCGCGCCGGCGAGATGGGGCGCGGCTTCGCGGTGGTGGCGGACGAGGTGCGCAAGCTGGCGGAACGCACCGCCAGTTCCGCCCAGGAAATCACTCAGATGATCGGCTCCATCCAAGGCAGCGCCAACCGGGTGGTGGGCAGCATGGAGCAGAGCCTGTCCAGCGTGGGCACGGTGTCCGACGGCGCCAGCCAGGCCACCGACTCCATGCAGGAGATTGAAGGCAGCACTCACTCCATCGTGCACTCCATCGGCAACATCACCAGCGCGCTGAGCGAACAGCGCACCGCCAGCCTGAACCTGGCGCAGAGCATGGAGCGGGTATCTCAGATGGCGGAGGAAAACAGCGCCACGGTGGAAGAACTGGCCACCACCTCCAGCCAGCTCAACGCGCTGGCGCAAAACCTGCAGGGCGTGACCGCGCGCTTCCGTCTCTAAAAAGCGGTTTCAAACGAGGGGGGCCCGGCAAGCTCGAGCCCGCCCTTCTCCACGCTCAGTCGTACTGGGTGCCCTTCTGGATCAATTCCACCTTGTAACCATCCGGGTCCTGCAAAAAGGCGATCACGGTGCGGCCGTGCTTCATCCGCTCCGCCTCGCGCGCCACCCCGTCACCCAGGACTGGGGCCGCGGCTTCGCGCTGCCGGACCTGGCGATCAGCGATATTCACTTCATCTGGCGCAAGCAGCAGGAGTCGGCCCTGGTCGACGGTTTCATCCAGTCCGTCGCCACGGATTAAAAGCCTGTTCAATGCCTGCCACGCTAGCGCCTGCGCCCGCTTTCCCCGCCATACGCCTAGTCTCGTTCTTGCCCGCGAGACTGCGCACCGGCGCAAAAAAACCACACAAGGCCGGGCAAGCGGGGAAACGGCATGGGCGCAATGAGCAAAAATCGCAATCGGCATAACATGATCTCGTCGTAAGGTCGGCCAGCCGGCATCCGTACGCCGGCCCTTCCTTTCACTTGGGACCCGATCATGAAAACTCTTTTCGCCGCGCTTTCGCTCAGCCTGGCCGCAAGCAGTCCGGCCGTCCTCGCCCATGCCCATTCGGCGTATTCCCACGACAGCAACTTCAGCTACCGCCATCCCAAGTGGATGGGCCTGCTGGACGATGGCCTCACGGTCAGCCAGCTGTCGCTGCCCGGCACTCACGACACCATGAGCCGCTACGGCGGCGACAGCGTCGCCACCCAAACCCTGCCCTTGCGCACCCAGCTGGACGCCGGCGTGCGCGCTTTCGATATCCGCCTGCGTTCCATAGCCAACAGCTTCGCCATCCATCACGGCCCGGTATTCCAGCAGGCGATGTTCGGCGATGTGCTCAACGACATGAGCGCCTTCCTGCGCGCCAACCCCAGCGAGACCCTCTTCGTCCGGGTCAAGGAAGAACACACGCCGGAAAACAGCTCAATGTCCTTCCAGCAGATTTTCGAGTCCTACTACAATCGCTACAGCGGCTACATCGCCATTCCCGCCAGCAACAATCCCAGCTTGCGCGAGGTGCGCGGCAAAATCGTGTTCTTGCAGAACTTCTCCAGCAGCAAGCGTTACGGCATTTCCTACGGCGCCTACAACATCCAGGACCAGTACAGCGTTTCCACCAACTGGGACTTGTACGGCAAATGGGAGAAGATCAAGGCCCACCTGAACCAGGCCAATACGGGTCCACGCGGCAACGGCTACATCAATTATCTGACAGCCTCCGGCGGCTCCTTTCCCTATTTCATCGCCAGCGGCCATTCCAACCCGGCCACCGGCGCGCCGCGGCTGGCCACCGGCCTGACAACCCCGGGCTGGAAAAACAGCTATCCTGATTTCCCTCGCGTCAATTGCTTCATCGGCATCTGCACCATCGCCTTTGAAGGCAGCAATGTGCTGACCCAGGAATACATCCAGCGCCAGCGTCCGGCTTACGCGGGGATGGTGATGGCCGATTTTCCGGGGCCGGGGCTGATCGACACGCTGATCCAGCTCAATCTGAAAACCTGCAAACGCTGGAGCGCGGGTGACCGCGCCACTCTGGGCGACATCTACCGCTACGACAACCCCTACTCCAAGACGGTGGACTATTTCCGCAGCCGCAAGAGCGGCGGCTATTGGTATTTCCCCACCAATCAGTCCAGCAACGGGGACTGGGAATACCTGGGCCATGCCAGTGCCTGCCGCGATTGACCGCGCTCAGCCGGGGCAAAGGGTTTCCTGCAAATGCCGCCAGCGCGGCGCCCCGGCCTCATCGTGTTCAAACACCGCGGTGGCAAGCCGCAGGCTGCTTAACCAGCCGCCCTGATATTGCGCTTCGCGATAAGCCACCGTCGCGCCGCCGGCGTGCCAGTCCAGCAGCGCCAGTTGATCCACCACGATATCCAGGCCGGGCTTGCCGCCGCCGGCTGCGGCGAACAGCCGCCTCAGCGCGTCCAGGTCCAATGACGCGCCGCTGGGCGCCACCATGGTGAAGCGCGGCGAGAAACGCGCCATCAAGGCCGCCAGCGCGGCGGCGTCCGCCGGGCCGGCAAACCATTGCCGGATAGCGATATGCGCGGCAATCACTTCGTCGAAATAAGGATTTTGGTCGGTCATGACGTTCTCTCTGAGTGGGGGCGCCGCAGCAGGGCCAGCACCGCCGGGGTGTGGATGCGCAGCACGAACACCGCCGGCGCCAGGGTCAGGCCGGCGGCAATGAAGAAACAGGCTTGGTAGGCCTGGACGACGGCCACGGAGGCGCCGCCGCCCAAGGCGTTCAACAGCATGCTGATTGCGGCCACGCCCAGGCCGAAGCTGAATTGGCGGTTGATGTTCCACAGCGCGCTGGCCTGCCGCAGTTCGGTCTCAGCCACATCCAGAAAGGCGGCGCTTTGCGCGGCGCTGCTGCACAAGCTGCCGCCGAAACCCATCAGGCCGTAAGCGGCCATCAGCCCGCCATAGCGGCTGGCGCCCACTGCCAACAGCAGAATGCCGGCGCTCTGCACCGCCATGCCCAGCAGCAGCAAGGGCTTGGGGCCGTGACGGTTGAAAGCGAGACGGGTCAGGCTAATGGCCAGCGCCGAGGCCAGCGCCCAGGGCAACATCAGCGCGCCGGTCCGCGCCGCGCCCAGCTTGAGCACCTCCTGCAGATACAACATCGCCGCCAGGCTGACGCCCATGAACACGCCGGGCACGAACAGATACACCAGCATGGCGGTGCGCAGCAAACGCCCGCGCAGCAGCGCCAGCTTCAGCACCGGCTCGGCCTTGCCGGCGGCTCCGCGCGCATAGGCCGCCAGGGCCAGCGCCGCCAATGCCAACGCGACGACGCCGCGCGGCCCATGGCCGCCTTCGCCCAACCAGCCTAAGGCCAGCAGCAGCGCGCTCATGCCAAGCGCCACCAGCATCAGGCCGGAGCCGTCCAAGGCGCCGCTCCGCGCCGCCACGTCCCCGCGCGGCAGCCAGGCGGCCGCCAACAGCAAAGTCAGCAAGGCCAGCGGCAGGCTGGCCAGCAGTGCCCAGCGCCAGGACAGCATGTCCACCAGCAGGCCGCCCAGCGCTGGCGACAACGCCGGCACGATCAGCGCCACGCTCATGATCCAGGCGGTGAGCCGAGCGCGCTGCGCCGGCGGGTAGTGCCGGTAAACCATGGCCTGGCCGATAGGAATCAGCAGGCCGCCGCCCAGGCCCTGCAGCGCGCGCCAGCCTATCAAGGCCTCGATCGACCCGGCACTGCCCGCCAGCGCGCTGGCCGTCATGAACAGCGCCAGGGACAGCAGCATCACCCGCCGTTCGCCATACGCGCCGGCCAGCCAGACGCTGAGCGGAATCACCAGGGTCAGGCCCAGCATATAGGCGTTGCCCACCCAGGCCAGTTGCGCCAGCGAGGCCTGCAAATCGCGGCCGATGTCGGGATAGGCGACGCTGACGATGAACATATTGATCAGGTCCAGCGCAAAGCCGAGCAGGTACACCAGGGTCAGTTTCAAACGGAGCGGCATCGGCGGCCTCCACGGTAAAGCGGCCGAGTATAGTCAGCGCCAGCACATGGAAAAACCCGCCAATCCCGCCTAAACTGTCAAACTATTTTTGACAATAACAGGCAATGCCATGGTCAGTCTGGACCGTTTCGAAACCTTCAAGGCCGTGGTGGACGCCGGCTCCTTCACCGCCGCCGCCGCGGCGCTGGGCCAGAGCCGCGCCGTGGTCAGCTTCAATATCAAGCGCCTGGAGCAGGAAGTCGGCGTCGCGCTATTGATCCGCAACACCCGCAGCCTGGCCTTGACCGACGCCGGCGCGCGCTTTTACCAGCGCTGCGCCGATATGCTGGAGCAGGCGCGGCTGGCGATAGACGACGCCCGCGCCGAACATGGAGAGCTCAGCGGCGCGCTGCGCGTCACCGCCACGCTGGAATACGGCCTGGCCAAGATCGCGCCGGCGATTCAGGCCTTCGCCCAGCTGCACCCGGCGCTACAGGTGCAGCTGTCCACGTCCTCGCTGCATGCAGATCTGATCGCCGAGCGCTTCGACATTGCCATCCGCCTGGGCAGCTTGCCCGAGGCCGAGCTGCACGCGGTGCCCTTGGCCCGCTTCGATATTTTCCCGGTGGCGGCGCCGGCCTTGCTGACACAAGAACAGCCCGGCGACCTGGCCGCGCTGGGCCGGCTGCCCTGGCTGGGACACAGCCGGCTCAAGCACGCCCCGCCCTGGCTGGTGGACACGCCGGACGGGAGCCAGACATCCTGGCTCCCGCCGCACCCGGCGCGGCTGAGCTCGGACAGCGCGTCCATCCTGCGCGCCTACGCATTGGCCGGCCTCGGCGTCGCCCTGCTGCCGGACTGGCTGGTCAACGCCGATCTGCGGGCCGGCCGGCTATGCCGCTTGTTGCCCGATCACACATTCCCGCAGCAAGGCATTCACGCGCTCTACCCGCGTACCCGCCACCTGCCGGCCAAGGTACGGGCCTTTATCGATTTTTTGCGCGAGCGCGAGGTGGCGGGCTAGCGGACGTCCCGGTCATTGCTCCGGCACTGGGCACCGCGTTCATGCCGGCACGCGCGGAACGGTGGGCAAAATGGCGACCTTGATGCAAAATGCCCGCGTCACCCCCAAGAAGCCACTCGAATGTCCTACCTCCGCGCTGCCTCGCTCCTGCCCGCCCTTTTGCTCTTGTCCGAATTCTGTCTGGCCGATATGGGCAGCATGGGCGCCTTCATGGTCAATCTGGCACTGTTCGCCATCGCATTCTGGCTGGCGCTGACTTGCTTGGTGTTCTGGCTGCTGCGCCGGCGCACGGCCGGAGCCCAGTTCGGGCTCACGCTGTTGTTTTTGCTGTTTCCCCTGTTCTGGATGCTCTTGATCTCGGTGCGCTAACTCCCACCCCAGGCATGGGCGACACCGCCAAGCGCCTCCCTGCCAAGGTGGTTTCAACTCAAAACAATGAGAGCTCAGAACCCCACCGCCAACAACAACCCCGCCGCCGCCAGCGTGCCCAGCGCCGCCACCCCATAGGTGCAGGCCTTGGCCAACGGTCCGCCGTGGACGCCGACATCGTGCAGGCTGTGGTAGATGCGGTGCGCCGCGTGCCACAGCAGCAGAGCGATCAGGCCAAACAGCACCGCCTTGCCGATCAGGCTTTGCGCCAACGCGCGCAGGGTATCGTAATCAGCGGCGCCGTCAGGCAGCCAGCCCAACGGCGCGGCGATGCCGGTGATGAATACCAGCATCGGCCCGAACAAGGCGGCCAGCATGCCGCCGGCGCCAAACAAGCCCCAGAAGATGGGCGCGTGAGAGCGTTTCAGTCCCGGTTTCATGCCGTCATCCCCCATACCAGCATCAACAAAGCGGCACAGCACACCACGGCGGCGGCCAGGCCGCCGGCGGTGATGGCCAGCGCGGATACCCGCCGCCCGGCCAGCATCAACGGCGGCAGCGTGCGCGGCATGATCTTGAACCAGGTGTAGCTGTGGTAGGCGATCATCAGCAGCGCCGCCGCGTGCAGCAGCAGGGCCGGCGCGCTTTGCAGCGCGGCGACAAAGCCGTTCCAGGCCGCCTCCCCCTGGCTCAGCCGCCACAGCCCGCACAGCAGGGTCAGCGCGTAGCCGGCGACGAAGAGCGCCGTGCCTTCATGCACCATGTACTCGATGAAGTAAGGGTTCTTGCGCCACCAGCCTTCCATTGGCCGGACATACGGTTTTCGCTTGTTCATTTACAAGCTCCTTTGGGCCGGGCGAAGCGCAGGAAGTAATCCCTGGCTACCGCTGTCTTGTTGAGGTTCACCGCATTGGCCGGGTCCACCATCTTGGGGCAGACCTCGGAGCAATAGCCCACCGCGGTGCAGTTGAACACGCCCTCCTGCGCGGCCAACAGTTCCATCCGCTCTTCGGCCGCGCCGTCGCGGCTGTCCATGTTGTAGCGGTGCAGCAGCGCGATGGCGCCAGGCCCCAGAAACTTGTCGTCCAAGCCGTATTGCGGGCAGGCGGCATAGCACAGCAGGCAGTTGATGCAGCTGCTGAACTGGGCGTACCAATCCATCTGCGCCGGGGTTTGCAGGTATTCGCCGTCGGACAGCGGCTTGTCTTCCTTGGGCACGATATAGGGCTGGATGCTTTCCAGCTTGGCGATGAAGTCGTCCAGCACCACCACCAGATCGCGCTCTATCGGGAAGTGGTTCAGCGCCTCAATGCGCACCACGCCCGGGTAGTCGCGCAGAAAGGTCTTGCAGGCCAGCTTGGGCACGCCGTTCACCATCATGCCGCAGCTGCCGCAAATCGCCTGGCGACAGGACCAGCGGAAGGCCAGGCCGCCGTCCAGGTAATCGCGGATGTATTGCAGCGCCTGCAGCACGGACATGTCGTCGCGGTACGGCACTTCAAAGTGTTGCAGCCACGGCTCGCTGTCCTGCTCCGGCCGGTAGCGCATCACCGCGATGGTCTTGGTCTGAGCGGTCATCGTGTGTCTGGTCATGGTGTGTTCGCTCATGCCTTGCCCTCCTTGGCCGCGGCTTCCGCCGCCAGGCCGGCTGCGCCGTAGGCGCGCACCGCCGGCTGCGATTTGGTGATCTTCACCGCGCCGTAGTCTATGCGCGGCGCGTCCGCGCCCTGGTAGACGGCGAGGCTGTGCTTGAGGAAGTTGAGGTCGTCGCGCTGTTCGCAGCCGTCCAGCCGCTGATGGGCGCCGCGCGATTCGCGGCGTTGCAGCGCGGAATGCGCCATCGCCTCGGCCACGTCCAGCTGATAGCCCAGCTCGATGGCCAGCAGCCAGTCGCTGTTCCAGACGCTGGATTTGTCTTCCACGTGCACATTGCGGAAGCGCTGTTTCAGCTCCGCCAGCTTGTCGCAGGTGGCCTGCATCGAGGCTTCCAAACGGTAGATGCCGCAGCCGGCTTCCATGGTTTCCGCCATTTCGCGGCGCAGTTCGGCGATGCGTTCGCCCCCTTCGCGCGCGCGCAGCGCGTGAAGGCGCGCCTCGGCGGCCTCGGCCTGCTTTTGCAGCGCTTCGCGCCGCGCGGGACGGCGCGATCGCGCGCAGCGAGCGGCTTCTTCGCCGGCCACTTTGCCGAACACCGACAGCTCCGCCAGCGAGTTGGAGCCCAGGCGGTTGGCGCCGTGGATGCCCACGCTGGAGCATTCGCCGGCGGCGAACAGGCCGGGCATGGGCGCGGCGCAGCGGCCGTCCACCAGGATGCCGCCCATGGTGTAGTGCACCGCCGGGCGCACCGGAATCGGCGCCTTGGCCGGGTCTATGCCCAGGAATTCCTCCGCCAGCTCGCAGATTTGCGGCAGCCGTTCGCGCAGCTTGGCGTGGCCCAGGTGGCGCAGGTCCAGATACACCGCGGAGCCCCATGGGCCTTCCACGGTACGGCCCTGTTGCTGCTCGTACCAGAAGGCCTGGCTCAGGCGGTCGCGCGGGCCCAGCTCCATGAATTTGTTGCGCGGCTTGTCCTCCGCCGGCCCCAGGCCGTAATCCTGCAGATAGCGGTAGCCGTCCTTGTTGACCAGCAGGCCGCCTTCGCCGCGGCAGGCCTCGGTGAACAACAGGCCGGTGCCGGGCATGCAGGTGGGGTGGTATTGGACGAATTCCATATCGCGCAGCGGCACGCCGTGGCGGTAGGCCAGCGCCATGCCGTCGCCGGTGACGATGCCGCCGTTGGTGTTCTCGCGGAACACCCGGCCGGCGCCGCCGGTGGCCATCACCACCGCGCCGGCTTCGATCAGCAGACTGTCGCCGCTGGCGATGTCGATGGCCAGCACGCCACGCGCCTCGCCGTCCTCCACGATCAGATCCGCGCAGAAGTATTCGTCGAAGCGGCGGATGGACGGGAAGCGGATGGAGGTCTGGAACAGGGTGTGCAGCATGTGGAAGCCGGTTTTGTCGGCGGCGAACCAGGTGCGCTCTATCTTCATGCCGCCAAAGGCGCGCACATTGACGCTGCCGTCCTCCTTGCGGCTCCACGGGCAGCCCCAGTGTTCCAGCTGCACCATTTCCTCAGGGCATTGAGCCACGAAGTATTCCACCACGTCCTGCTCGCACAGCCAGTCGCCGCCGGACACGGTGTCGTTGAAATGGGCATCGAAGCTGTCGTGTGCCTGCTTGACCCCGGCGGAGCCGCCTTCGGCCGCCACGGTGTGGCTCCGCATCGGATAGACCTTGGACACCAGCGCGATGCGCAGCTCCGGGTCCGCCTGGGCGGCGGCGATGGCGGCGCGCAAGCCCGCGCCTCCCGCTCCCACGATCACAATGTCTGCTTGGTAAGTTTCCACAAGCTTTCCTCACTTAGAAGTACAAATGCGTCAATCCGTACGCCGCCAGCGTGGACACCCCCACTCCTATCAGCCCCGGCATCATGAAGCTGTGGTTGAGCAGATACTTGCCGATGCGGGTGGTGCCGCTGCGGTCCATATTGATGGCCGCCAGGTCGCTGGGATAAAAGGCGAAGAAGAAATAGGCGTAGCAGGAGGGCATGATGGCCAGCAGCTGGTGCGGGCTCAGGCCCAGCGCCAGACCGAAGGGCACCATGATGGTGAGCGTGGCGGCCTGGCTTTTGACGAAGGCGGACACCGCGAACATCGCCAGCGCGAAGGTCCACGGCGCGTAGGCCACCATGGCCTTGATATTGGCCACCAGCAGCGGCTCGTTGGCCTTGACGAAGGTATCGCTCATCCAGGCGATGCCGAAGATGGACACCACGGCGATCATGCCGGCGGTGAAGACCTCGGAGCGGGCGATGACCGCCGCCTTGGCGTTGGAACGGAATAGGATAAAGGCGCCGAAGGCCAGCATCACGAACTGCACCACCGTGGTCATGGGCACCGGCTTGCCCTGGCTCACCGGCAGCCATTGCGGAAACAACGCCAGCAGCACGATGACGAAGATGCCGGCGAAGAACAGCGCCACCGATTGCCGCGCCGCCGCCGGCAGCGTCTTGTCCAGGGTAGTGACGGATTGTTCCACCGAGGCGCGGAAGTTCGGATCTTGCATCCGAGCCAGGAATTCCGGATCGCGGTCCAGCTCCACGCCGCGGCGCAGGCTCCAGCATGCGGCTGCCAACACGCCCAGTAGGCCGGCCGGCGCGGTCACCATCAGGATTTGCCACAGGGTCAGCGGCTGGCCGCTATGGGCGGTCATCGCCAGCAGCGAGGTCACCGCCGCCGCCGCCGGGCTGGCGGTGATGCCCATTTGCGAGGCCACGCTGGCCATGGCCATCGGCCGTTCCGGGCGGATGCGGGTTTTGAGAGAAACGTCGGCGATCACCGGCAGCAGCGAATACACCGCGTGACCGGTGCCCACGCACATGGTGAGCAGGAAGGTGGACAGCGGCGCCAGAAAGGTGATTTGCTGCGGATGGCGGCGCATCAGCCGCTCCGCCTGCTGCACCAGGAAATCCAGGCCGCCGGCCACTTGCAACGTGGCCGAGGCGGTGACCACCGCCAGAATGATCAGCATCACGGTGATGGGCGGCTCCGCCGGCGCCACGCGGAACACGAAACACAGCACCGCCACGCCCAGCCCGCCTATCATGCCCAAGGCCACGCCGCCTCGGCGTATGCCCATCAGTATCGCCGTCAGCAGCAGCGCGAATTGTATCCAGAAAACCCACATGATCTTGTCCCTATTAGCCATTGTTTTCCGCTGTTATAGGGGATTAACAGCATCGGCTAATAGACCTTGATCAAGTCCGGCCCACAACGATTCCAAAACAGACCATTGGCATTGAGCGCAGCCTGTGCTCCAAGGCTTCCCGCCTGCTCTACCAACCTTGATAACGGCTAAGCAAGATAGCCCTTGAACAGATTCTTAAAGTGTTTTCTGTCCCTGCACCGCCGAAAAATGACTTACCACCTCGCTCAACTGGGCGGTGCTGCTGCGAATCTGATCAATGGAGGTACTGGCCACGCCGGCGTGCTCCTCGCCCATCCGCGCCTTGACCTGCATTTCATGGATGCTCTCGCTGGCGGACGAGGTGCCGTTGCGGATGTCGTCTATCATGCCGGCCACTTCCTTGGTGGAGGCGTTGGTGCGCTCGGCCAGCTTGCGCACCTCGTCCGCCACCACCGCGAAGCCGCGGCCCTGCTCCCCGGCACGCGCCGCCTCGATCGCCGCGTTCAAGGCCAGCAGATTGGTCTGGTCGGCAATCTCGTGAATGGTGTTGACGATGGAGGTAATGCGCAAAGTCTTGGAGTCAAGATCCTCGATGATCTTGACCGAGCGCTCTGCGCTGTTGGCGATCAGACTCATCTCGCCTATGGTGTCCTTGATCACCGCCAAGCCGTCGGACGAGGCCGCGTCCGACGCGGCGGACAAGCGGTGCGCCTCTTTCACCAGGTGCTGGTCGCGCTGCGCGGCCTCTTCTTCCTCAGTGATGTCCAGCGCGAACTTGATCACTTTGTAGACTTGCCCCTCGTCGTTGACGATGGGGTTGTAGCTGGCCTCCAGCCAGATGGGCCGGCCCTGCTTGTCGCGGCGTTCAAACTTGCCGGCGATGAAGATGCCCTGGTTCAGCCGCTGCCACAACTCGGCATAGGCAGGACTGTGCACGTATTCAGGCGGACAGAAAGCCCGGTGATGCTGACCTATGATTTCCTGCTCGCTATAGCCCACCGTGTTCAGGAAATTGCTGTTGGCGCGCAGCACAATGCCGTCGACGGAGAACTCGATCACCGCCATCGAACGGCTAACCGCCTTCATCGTATTGCGCGCTTCCAGTTCCGCCTGCACCGACTTGGTCACGTCCAGCGCGAACTTGACCACCGCCGTCACCTGGCCGGCTTCGTCGCGAACCGGGTTGTAGCTGGCCTCCAACCACACGATATCCCCGTTCTTGGTCACGCGCTTGAAGCGGTCGCTGACGAAATGCCCCTGCCGCAGCCGGCTCCAAAAGTTGCCGTACTCAGGGCTGCTCACAAACTCCGCCGGACAAAACAGCCGGTGATGCTGGCCTATCACCTCGCTGGCGCGGTAGCCCATCACCGCTTCGAAATTGGCGTTGGCGGAGCGCACCACGCCGTCCGGAGAAAACTCTATCACCGCCATTGAACGGTCAATCGCCTGCAACACGCCTTGCTGCTTATGCAGCTCCGCCACCGTGTCCTGCAATTTGCGTTTCAAGGCCATATTGAACATGCAGCAACCCTTCCGCTCGAGTCTTAGTTCTTACCGTCAGCGCTCGTCCCCCACACTTTTATTTACAAAACCACCCATGCCAATGTCAAACCGTAAAAACACTTACCACGCCTCGGTAGCCAAAATGCCGGGGCTTCACAAAAAAACAAGCCGCCTTTCGGCGGCGGCAGGAGGAAAAACCAGGCTAGTCGCTCAGCCCTGCGCATCCGGATCGGTGGCCAGCCGCGAGAACATCCTGAAATCGCACGGCTCGCCTCGTACCTGACGATATGCGCGCAGCAGCCCCTCGTACTGGAAACCACAGCCGCGCAGCAATTGCTCGGCGCGCCGGTTGCCGTCGCGCGACACCGCCTGCACCCGGTACAAGCGACAACCGCCAAACGCCCAAGCCGTAACCGCCTTGCAGGCCGCCAGGCCCAGCCCGCGCCCCCAATAGGCCGGCGCCAGATCGAAATCGATTTCCGCGCTGCGGTCCGCCGGCCAGACGGCGTCAAAACCAATGGAGCCGGCCAAGCATCCCAGATCATCGTCCACAATGGCCAGCCGCAACGGCGCGCCCGGTTCATCGGAACGATAGGCCTGCACCAAGGGCGCCAGATCCGCCGCCGACTGCAGCACCCAGCGCAGATGCTGCGCCACCTCCGGCAGGCGCAGATAATCGTACCAGTCAGGAATATCCAGCATTTCCATTGGACGCAGGCTGAAGCCCTGCATATCGATAGACGGCGGGGGTATCACATTCATCACGAGCACCAGAAATGAGGGGACCGGCCCCACGCCTGCAAGCGAGTGGACCGGGTCGCGCTTTATTGTGTAGAGCGGAAGACCGCACTCCATTCTAGAAGATAGCTCGCCAATAGAAAGTCGATATGCGGGCGGAGCCCCGGGACGGGCCCAGATATTCATGCCGGCAGGCGAAGGCTAAAAGCCGCCGGGATGTGCGGGCTATCGCCGGAGAAGAAGCCCTGCATTGCCTTGCGCGCATCATCCGAGAGCGGTGGCGGGAGGGAGTGAAAACGGTGTTGAAACTAGCCTTTCGGCCGGCGCCTTATCAGCCAGGCTTCGTCATAATGCGACAGGACAAATATTCAGCCGCCGCGCCTGCGCGCCGAGCGGCACAGGCTCGCTCTTTGATCGACCCCAACTTGCGAAGGAGCCTCGCCATGAATCTAGACCAAGCCGTACTGGAAGATCCTGTCGTCGAAAACATCGACGCTCAGATCGAAAAAGTGCTGGCCATGATGTCCACCCAGGAGTTGCAACGGCTGCAAGCCAAGTTGCAACAGCGGTATCAGTTGGAGTATTCCGAAACCGACGCTCATCCGTTCAATATCAAAACCATCATCAAGGGACGCGAGATCCGCTTTTCGCGCGGGGTGTCGCCGGCCTCGCGCGCCTTCATGATCCTGCACAGCCTGGGGCATTATATTTTCATCTGCGCGGCCAAGCGCAAGAACATCAAGCGCTACGACTATATTTACGATCTGCGCGGGGTGCAGACGGCGCTGCACTATTACGAAACCGCAGGACAGGGCAGCGGCCTGGATCAGCCGCCGCCGATGACGGCGCAGAAACGCAAGGACCGGGTGTCCTTCGAGGTGGGGGCCAACCGCTTTGCCGCCGACCTGCTGGCCGACATCGGCTTTAGCCAGGCGGAGGCCCTGATTCAGCGTTATCAGGTGGGCGACATCAACTATATTCTCGACGTGTCGAGCGGCGGCAAGGCCGCCATCGTGCCCAGCGACCACGACTATCTGCGCCGCTACATTTGCGCCGGCTTGTCCATTGATCCCAACGACGCTTACGATGACGGCGTCTATGATCCGGACGCCTACCGCCGGTACGGCATAGATTGGCAATATATCGAGGATATCCGGCTTGAGATTCATTTCTTCTGATTCTTCCGGGCGCGCATGGTCAGCATAAGCCGCCCCCAACTGGGCGCCTTGTTCTGCTGCATGTTCATCATCGGCTCGGCCGAAGTAGCGGCCGGCCCGATGATGGCCTTGATGGGCCGCCATTTCGGCGTGCCTTCCAGCGCCATAGCCTATCTGCCCGCCGCTTACGGACTGTGCTACGGCGTGTTCGCGCTGGTGGCCGGCCCGCTGTCCGACCGCGTCGGCCGCAAACCCCCGTTGCAACTGGGCCTGCTCGGCTTCGCCTTGTGCTGCGCGCTGCTGCCCGTCGCGCCCAACCTGAACGCGGCCGTCGCGCTGTCCGCGCTGAGCGGCCTGTGCGCGGCGGTGATCCAGCCCAACGCGCTGGCGCTGGTGGCGGACCTGGCCCCTCGCGCCCAGCTTGGCCAAAGGCTGGGCCAAGTCTTCATCGGCTTGATGCTGGCCTTCGTGCTGACCCCGGCGCTGGCCGGAAGGCTGGCGGATACCGCGGGTTGGCAGGCAAGCTATTACGCGCTGGCCACGGCCGGTTTGCTGGCATGGGCCGCGGTGCGGCGGCTGTTCCGCGCCGACGGCGGCCGCCTGACGGCGGACAGCGGCTTTCTGTCCACCTTGGCCGGCGCCTGGCGCACACCCGGCGCGCGGCGGCGGCTGTGCGTCAGCTATCTGTGGCTGGGCTGGGTGGCCGGCTTCGGCGCCGTAGTGGCCGAGGTGGCCGCGCGCAAACTCACCCTCAGCTCCACCGGCGGCGGTCTGCTCGCCGGCGGCTTCGGCCTGGTGGTTGTGCTGGGGAATCTGTGCGGCCCCCCGCTGCAACGGCGGCTGGGCGAGGCGGCCTTGCCGGCGGCGGCGCTGGCGGCCGCGCTGGGCATCTTGTCCTTCCTGCTGCCCCTCGCCGCTTTGTGGCAGTTGGCGCTGGCCGGCAGTCTTTGGGCCTTCGGCTACGGCTGCGCCGGGCCCTTGCACCACGCGCGCCTCAGCACGCTGTCCGAACGCTATCGCGGCACCCTCAATTCTTATCACGCCAGCTTGCTGAACCTGGGCATTTTTTCAGCTTCCCTGCTGCTGGGCCTGAGCAGCGAGCCGAGACCCATCGCCTGGTTCTGCGCCGCCACCGGGCTTTTGACCCTGGCCGGCGCGCTGTTGTTGCTGCCCTTCGGACCGGGCTTGCGGCCGGCAAGCGCCAACCCTTCCTGAAGGCGGCTCAAAACCCAACCTCACACGGTAAGTGCGCCCCATCCTGCCCGGACTCTCAAGGCTTTGAACAGGTTTCAAACCTATCGCCGGCATTGAGAAATACAATTTCGGCATCGGCTTGCAAATTCGCCGGCCGGACAAATCATGACAAATACAAAACAAAATGCCGTTTAACTAAGGAATTGTCATGATCGTCATTCGGGAAATTGATCATATCGTGCTGCGGGTCAGCAACTTGGCGAAGATGGAACGCTTTTACGGCGAGGTGCTGGGCTGCACCGTGGAACGTCGGCGCGAGGACTTGGGGCTGGTGCAACTGCGCGCCGGCCATTCGCTGCTGGACCTGGTGCCGGTGGATGGGCCTCTGGGACGGGCAGGCGGCCGCGCGCCTTCCGCGGAAGGCCGTAACCTGGATCACTTCTGCTTCCGCGTGGACCCCTTCGATGAGGATGCGATACGCGCCCACTTGGCCCGGCACGGCCTGAGCGCAGGGGAAACCGCTCAGCGCTACGGCGCCGAAGGCGAGAGCCCCTCGCTATACCTGCAGGATCCGGAAGGCAATGTGGTGGAGCTGAAAGGCCCGTCCTGCCCTTAGAACCTGTGCAAAGTCTGCTGCGCTTCAGCGATACGGCGTTAAAAACAAGCTCAAAATGCTCATGTACCACTGTGTACATTCCGCTTTTTCGCTCGTTTTCGCCTTGTCTCGTCCTTGCTCGCGAGACTTTGAACAGGCTCTTAGACCCGCTAACAAAACCCCTGATCCTGCGTTGCGCCTCCTTGCCCGCCGGAGGCTGATAGTTCTAGTGGAATCCATCTCTGCTTGGTCTCTCCTCCAGCATGGGCGGCGGTTTTAAATATTACTGGTTTTGATTTTTTTATTTAGACATAAATACTCTAGTCTAGACCGCTTTGTTAATAGGGCATTTAATCCACCACCCCTGGCCGACTTAATTCAAACAATCGTTTGGAGTAAATACCGAAATTCAAACTGGCATTGAATTGGTATTAAACATCGTCAGTGGTCTTTATTCGCCGCACAACCGGCCGCGCGCGGCAAATATAAAAAACCCCTGAAGCATGCTGCGCGTTCAGGGGTTTCTGTTGCGTGAGTCCGCGTTCAGGGCTATTTGCGCGCCTGAATGCCCGCCGCCACTTTCCGCAGCTTGTCCGCATAGCCCGGATCCGTGGCGTAACCGCCTTGAGCCAGCGCCTGGGCAAAAGCCTGGGCGTTGCCGCCCACGCCCAACGCGCCGCGGTAACGCGGGTTGCCGGCCAGCAACTGCGCGTAATCGGCGAATGCGTCCTGCAAGCCGGAATACGCGCGGAAGCTTTCGGTCCGCTTCACATCACGGCCATCCACATGCTCGGTGGTCAAGGCGCGGGTGACTTCGCCCTGCCAGCCCTTGCCGGCCTTGATGCCAAACAGATTGTGATTGCTGCCGCCGTCGGCGCGGAGCAGCGGATGCTGACCCCAGCCGGACTCCAGCGCCGCGTGCGCGGACACCAACTCCGGCGCCACGCCCAGCTTGGCGGCGGCTTGCTGCGCGTAAGGCGCGATGCTGTCGAGAAAGGCTTCCCGATCCGCACCGTAGGGCATGCTGCCGCCCAGCGTGGCGTCCTGGACGCGCTGACGCGCCCAAGCGCCTTCCGGCGACAGGCTGGCCCAGCTGTCCGAACCGTTTTCGATGAAGTCGCGCACCTCGCCGTGCAGCTGGCTGCTCCATTGGTCGGCGAAACGCTCGCCGCCCCCGCCGCCCTGGCCCATCAGCGGCAAGGCGACGGTATCGGCGCCGAAGTCCGGCCCGGCGCTGATGTCATTGCGCACAGTAAACATCGCTGTCTCCATTCAGCACGCGGTTCATCAGGTCCTGCTGCTGTTGCAGCAGTTGGCCATTGCGCAGATTCAGGGTCTGGCACAGGCGGATCTGCTCCACCAGCGCATTCCAGCGCTGACGGCAGGCTTGCTCCGCGGCGGCGGGCAAGAGCTTGAGCACCGCGTCCATCGAGGCGGCACGACCCGCGCCCAGCAATTGGCCGGCCAGTTGCAGCCGCTGATCGCGGCTGGCCTGCAGGGCGTCGCACTGGGCGACGATGTCCGAGCCCAGTTGTCGCAGCGCTTCGGCCTGGTGCTCCAGCGCCGCGGCGAACTGCTGTTCCAGCAGTTGTTCCAAGCGGCCGTAGCCTTGCAGGTCCTGCCCCACAGTGGCCAGCAGTTGTTTGAAGGCTTGCTCGCGATTCATTCAGCGGCTCCGGTGATATTGCTCCACCAGGTCGGCCAGCCGGGCGGCGTCGAAGCGCACTTCGCCGCGCGCCAGCGCGGCGCGCACTTCTTCCACCCGTTTCATGTCGATGTCCGGCAGCGCGCGCAGCTCCGCCACCGCCGGCGCCATGTCCTGGCTCGCGGCGGGCGTGGCGGCGGCCGCGGGCGCGCGGGCCGGCGTTTCCGCGGCGGCGCTCTGGCCGCCGACCGCCAGTTCGCGGCGTTGCGACGAGGTCGAGTTGATTTGCATAGTTTGAAATCCGTCTGGGTTGGCTGTGCGAGCGGCTGGGGCGCTTGATGCCGCGTTGCGCGGCCGCTCGGGGCGGGCTTTGCGGCCCGCCCTCACCCCTTCAAGGCGACAGTCTGGAAAAAAACTTAAAAATTTACCGGTAACATTTTCAGAACGACAATGCGGCGGTTTTCCAGACGGATATATCGGCCAAACACCAGTTCCTTCAGGATGCGCGCCACCATCTCGCGGGAAGAGCCGATCTGGTCGGCGATTTCCTGCTGGGTCAGCTGCTTTTTCAGCACCATCTCGTCGCCGTCCTGCTCTTCCAGCATTTGATTGATCAGGATGCGCACGCGGCCGTACACGTCCATCAGTGCCAGGTTCTTGGCCTTGTTGGACATACGGCGCACCACTTGCACCAGATGGCACATGATGCGGGTGCGGGCCTCCGGGCTGTGCGGCAGGCCGTCTTCGGTGTCGAAAAGCTGCATCAGGCTCTCGCGGCTGAACACCAGCAGGTGGCTGTCCTCGTCCGCCGCGCAATTAGAGCTGCGCTCGCCGCTGTCGATGAAGCCGACCATGCCGATCAGCTCTCCGGAGGCGCAGATTTGCAGAATATATTTTTTGCTGAGCCCATCCGAAACAAAGACTTGCATGCAGCCGCTGGCCAGCAGGTAGACCTCGTTGGCGCTGTCGCCTTCGTTGTACAGCACCTCGCCCTTGCTCAAGCGGCGGCTTTCGGCCAGCTCCAGCGCTTTGTCCAGCTTGTCATTGTCCAGATGTCCGAACAAATGTGTGCCTCTTAACAAGGCTTTGATATTGTGGTTTTCATTCATGACCACGTCGTCCCCGATAGTCTTGCGATTGAATCGACTTTCCCGCAGATGTTTGCCGCCTTTTGGCGTCTTTTTTTGTCAACATCATCCGAGTCTTTCGCTCGAATTTTTATTAATCAGGTGCGGATTATAATATTAGCGGTTAACAAAAGTGTGAAAAAACACACATAAAAAAAGCCTGAAACGAATCAGGCTTTTGTTTCGAACCCAAAAAAATAAAAGTTCATCGGGTAGTTAGGCTATCTTGCAGCGCGCTATCCAGATCGGATTTCTGTAGTGGCGAACTTACAACACTGGCCTCGCGATTGCCGCTCTGCCCCGGCGGCCCGAACATGGCCACCACCGCCTGCGCTTGCTTGCTGGTCATCACCAAGAGCTCGATGCGGCGGTTGTAAGCGGCCAAGGGATGCGTGGCGTCCAGCGGCGCCCGGTCCGCCATGCCCACCACTTGCAGGATGCCCGCGGCGTTCATGCCGCCTTCCAGCAAGTGCAGCCGCGCCGCCATCGCGCGGTTGCTGGACAAGCCCCAGTTCGAAAACGAACCGAAGCCGGCGGTACGGTATTGCGCGGCGTCCGTATGTCCGACAATCAGCAATTGATTGTCGATATGGCTGAACATATCGCCCATTTCATGCAGCAGCCGCTTGAAGCGCGGCTCTACGATGGCGCTGCCGCGCTCGAACATGCCCTGATTGTCGGTATCGTGCAGCATCACCCGTAAACCATAAGGCGTGACCACGGTCTGCAGATTGCTTGCCAAGCCGGCGTCCTGGCTCATTTTGGCCAGCAAGCCGGCCAGCTTTTCCAGGTCCGCCACGCTGTCCAGGCTGCGCTGACCTTGGCCGTCGAAGGTCTTTTTGGCCACCTTGTTGCTCTCCTGCAGCATGGAGTCCGCCTTGGTGGTGGTGGTGGGCTGGCCCGGAATCGGATCGCGCGGGATCAGGCTGCCCGGCGGGGTGCCGGTGTGTTCGATGCTGCGCGAGCCGCCTGCCTTCAGCGGGCTGCCACCGCCCGCGGTCAGCAATTGCTGCAGGTTTTCCTGATCGCGCGCGGCCAGCACCCACAACACCAGGAACAAGCACATCAGCGCCAGCACGAAGTCAGCGAACGCCACTTTCCAGGCGCCGCCGTGCCCTTCGGAATCCTGGCGGCGCGACACCTTCTTGATCACCGCGGCTTCATGCTCACGATTGGGTTTATTCGCCATGCCCGCCATCCGATTAGTTCACGCCTTCCAGCGCGTTGATCCAGGTTTCCAGCTGAGAGAAGCTGGGCTTGGTGTTCAGTTGCACCAGGCGGCGGCCGGCGTCGATGGCCAGCAGCGGCGGCTTGCCGGATACGTGGGTGGTCAACACCACTTTCACCGATTCGTAGTTGGACAGCTCCTGTTTGACCAGCTGGTGCATCATGTTGGACAGCGGGTCCAGCACGCCGTAGCAGAAGAAGATGCCGATGAAGGTGCCCACCATGGCGGCGGCCACTTTCTCGCTGATCTCGCCCGCGGTGGCGCCCTGGCTGACGCTGTTCATCGCCATCACGATGCCTAGCACCGCGGCCAGGATGCCGAAGCCCGGCATCGCCTCGGCGATCTTGTGCAGCGACTTGGATGGCTGGTTCAGTTCTTCATGAATCGCGTCCAGTTCCTGATCCAGCACGCTTTCCAGTTCGTGGGCGTTGATCTTGCCCATCGCCATCAGCCGGAAGTTGTCCACGATGAAGGCCAGCAGCTTGGGTTCCTCCAGCACCAGCGGGTAGCGATTGAACAAGGGGCTTTGACGCGGGGCCTCCACGTGTTCGTCCAGCGCTTTCAGGCCCTGGCTGGCGGTAATCAGCAATTCGTACATCAGCAGCAGCAGCTGGCGCTGGAATTCCGCGTCGTATTTCTTGCGCATGCCGACGCGTTTGATCTGGCCGCCCATTTCCGTGAGCACGTGCTGCGGGTTGCCCAGCACGATGGCGCCGACGGCGGCGCCGCAAATGATCAGCAGCTCCACCGGCTGCCAGATCACCGACATGATGCCGCCATGCAGCATGAAGCCGCCAAAGACACAAACCAGCACGATCAGAATGCCGAATAATTGCTGCATGTTTTCTTTCCTCGGACTCAGGCCGCTTGTAGGCGAGCCTGCATTTTTTTGAGAGCGCTCTTGTTGATCTGGCAGACGCGGGCTTCGGTCAGCGCCAGCACCGCCGCGATCTCCTTGAGACTCAGTTCAAATTCGTAATACAGCTGGATCACTTGCTGCTCGCGCGGGGTCAGCGCCTGCAAGGCCACGGTCAACGCGTTTTTCAGCGCCAGCCGCCGCTCCGGATTGTCTTCCGCCGCCGGCTCCAGCCCCTGGGCCATCAGTTCGTCGAAGCTGGACAGCGCTTCGGCGTTGTCCGCCAGCAGCGCTTCCTGATAGGCCTCGGCGCTGAGTCCCAACAGCTGCATCGCCTCCGCCTCGCTGGGTTCGCGCCCCAGCTTGCGGCTGAGCAGGCGCAGGCCGTCGCGCACGCGGTGCGCTTCCTGCCGCACCGAGCGCGGCCGCCAGTCCAGCCGGCGCAGTTCGTCGAGAATGGCGCCGCGGATGCGCAAAATGGCGAAGCCGGCGAACTTGTCGTCCGGCTCGCCATAGCGGCGCAGGCTCTCCAGCAAGGCCATCAGCCCCACCTGCTCCATATCTTCGCGATCAAACACGCCGCCGGCCTGGGACGACAGCTGACGCGCCACCCGCTTGACCAGGTGGGCGTACTGGCGCAGCGCCTCGGCTTCGCCGCCGGCGCTGACCGGGGCCTCGTCGTAACAGGCGTACATAGCGGCTTACTCGATGATCAACTTGCTAACCATCACCTCGCTGAACGGCGCGTCGCGGCGCTCGCGCAGGAAGCCGCCGGCATAGGCCTTGGCCAGCAAGCGCTGGTAGTCGTCTATGCTCATCGCCAGCGCCTTGTCCGCCGGCAGCTCCGAGAGCGCGCGCACAGCGATGCTTTTCAGGAAGGGCAGTTGGGCTTTGACTTCGGACTCCTGCTTTTCATTGCTGCGGAACACCAGGTCCACCGCCATGAAGCGGGTGGCGGATTCGCCGCCGCGCAGCATTACGATCACCTTGTCCATGCTGACGAAGCGCGCATCCGGCGCCGCCGCCGGCTTGGGCGCCGCCGCGGCCTGCGGCGCGCGGGCGCTCAGCCACCACCAAGCGCCGCCGCCGGCGGCCAAAGCCGCCGCGATGGCCACGATCAAAATCACTACGATGTTTCTGTTCATGCTTGTGCTTCCGCTGCTCAGCTCTGGCCCAGCCAGAAGCCTTGTCCATCACCCTGCCCCGCTTCCGCCAGCGCCCGGCCCGGCGCGCGTTGCGGCTGCTGTTGCCCCTGGCGTTCCTGACGCTGCTGGCCGTGGCCGCCCTGCCCCGGCGCGCCTTCGCGCACGTCCACCGCCACCTGCGTGTATTGGCGGTTGGACAGATCCTGGCGCAGCGCGTCGCCGATGGCTTGCAGCTGCCGCACCACTTCACCGTGCGAGGCGGTCAACTGCACTTGCAGCGCGCCGGCTTCGTGACGGATGGAAATTTCCAGGGAGCCCAGCGACGGCGGGTCCAGGCGGATCAGGGCGCGGTCCATGCCGTGGCTGCTTTGCACTTGCAGACGTTCGCCCAGCGCGGCGCTGAGTTTGTCGCCCCACTTGGCCGGCTGCTCCGTCGGCAGCTTGATCGGCGCCCATTCCGGCAGCGGCGCGCCGGCCTTGTCCTGCGGCTGCGGCGCAATGGCGGCCAATAGCGGCGAAGCGGGTTGCGCCGGCGTCGGGAGTTCGCGGCCGGCCTGGGGCTCGCCGGCCGGCTTGGCCGGCAGCGGCGCCAGGGTATTGATCGCGGCGGACAAGGCGTCCGACGGCATCGCCGCCTCTGCGGTTTGACGCGACGTCGCCGCCGTGGCGACGCGCGCGGCCGCATCCACGCCGGCTTGCGCCGGCGCTCCGGCCTGAGGCGCAAGGGCCGGCGGCTGCGGCGCAGCCGGCATCAGCGGCAGAGGCTGGGCGACGAGGACGCCGGGCTGCGCGGCCGGCTTCTCCGCCTTGGCTTCGTCGCCCGCGGGGGCCTCGGCGTCGGCGTCGACCGCCTGCGCGGCGCTTTGCCCGTCCATCAGGCTGGCCAGCAAGGCGCTGGCGAAATCGCCGCCGGAATCCGGCGCCGCCGCGTTCGGGTCCAGCAAGGGATCGGCCGGCGCGGCGTCGGCGGACGTTGACGCGCCGCCGGCAAGAAGATTGGGGGGCAAGGATACGTTCATGCTTGATTCCAGTCACTGACTTCGGCGTAGGCGATTTGCGCTTCGCGCTGATGGCTCAGCGCGGCGATTTTTTCTTGCAGTTCCGCGGAGTCTGCGCGGCAGACCTCCAGCGCGTCGCGGTAGGCGGCGCGCAAGGCGGCGCGCGCGGCCGCGTCCAGCGCCTGAGGCTGGGTGCGCAGCAGTTCCGCCAATAGTTGGTCCAGCGCGGCCAGGCGCTCCCAGTCGCGCTCGGCGCAGGCGCGGCGGATGGCGGCTTCCAGCGCGGCCGGCTCAGGCGGCTTCATGCTGGTCCCGCACGCCTATCCAACCGCCCTTGAGCTTGATCAGCAGCTGCTCGGCCTCGTCCAGCGCCGCCACGTCCAAGTTCACGCTGGCGTGGTAGAGCCGGTAGGCGCAGTAGTCGTAAAGCCGCGCCAGATTGGTGACCACCTCGCCGCCGGAGTCGAAGTCCAGCGCGCTGGACAGGCCGTTGAGGATGTTGATGCACTTGCTGATGCTCTCGCCCTTTTGCTCGTAGCGCTGGTTTTCCAGATGGCCGCGCGCGCGCGCCATTTCTTCCAGAAGGCCGTCGAACAGCACCAGCACCAACTGCACCGGCGAGGCGGAGTGGGTCTGCGCTTCCAGATTGACCGCGTGATAGCTGCGGTAGGCGTCGTAATCCACGTTGTCGTGCTCCTGTTCTAAATCAATAGGCGGGAGGTTGTCCCTCCCGCCGAATTCAATGCGGCCAAGCCAATCCGGCGACGGATTCAGAGCCTATTCACAATCTCGCGCATGCTTAGAAAGACAGCATGTCCACCGTCTTCTGCATGTCTTCCTGCATCTTCTGCAGCTGGGTGAACTGCGTCAGGTATCGCTTGTAGCTCTGGTCGTACTGGGCTTTCAGCCGCGTCTGGCGGCTGTCCAGGTCTTTCTGGATGCGCGCCTCGGAGTCCTTGCGCAGCTTGAGCAGGCCGCTGCTGCCGTTCAGCCATTTGTCCAGGTAGTCGCTGCTTTGCTTGACCACGCCGTTCTTGTTGTCGCCGTTGACGAAACGGTCCAGCGCGTCCGGCTTATCCTTCAGCGTTTCGTTCAGTTTCTTGCTGTCCAGGCTCAAGCTGCCGTCGCGGTTGGCCTTGATGCCCAGCTGGTTCAAAGTGATGCCGTCGTAGGGCTGACGCAGCAGGCTGTTGATGCCGTCTTTCAAACTGCGGATGCCGGAGTCGCTGGCGAAGGGACCGCCGGCCTTGCCTTCCTTGCCCGGCGCGGACAGGTCGGCGATGGCGCTGGCCAGCTTGTTGTAGCTGTCGACAAAGCCTTGCACATTGCTCACGGTGTCGGCGTCGTTGCGCGATACCGATAGCTGCAACGGGGTGTCGCCAGGCTTCATCGCCTTGCTGATGGTCAGGCTGACGCCGTCTATGCTTTCGAAGGTGTTGGACGCCTGCTTCATTTGCACGCCGGTGTCCTTATTGCCCAGCCAGACGATGGCGTCCTGACCCTTGGTCAGTTCCTTGGGATTGGCCAGGCCGGTCTTGAGGCCGGCGTCGCTGACTTGGCTCAGGTCCAGCGTGATGGCGCCGCTCTCGCCGGTCTTGCCGGAGGACATCACCAGCTGGCTGGTGCCGCCGTTGTTCAACACCATGGCGTTGACCTTGCCGCTGTTGCCGCTGGCGCGGTTGATGGCCAAGGCCAGTTCCGACGGGGACAGATTGCCGTCGCCGTCGCGGTCCGCGCTGCTGAGGTCCACTTCAAAGCTGTCGCTGCCCTGGCGGATGGTGATCTTGTCGCCGGCTTGAGCCTTGGCGCCGGACAGGCTGCCAAAAGACATCTGGTGAGCGGTGGCCACTTGTTCGATGAACAGCGAGTAGTTGCCCGGCTGGGCATTGCCCTTGGCGCTGACGCTGCCGAAGCCTTCCTGACTGATGCTGGCGTTCATCGCCACCAGGCTTTTCTTGCTGGTGATGCCGGACAGCGCGCTGCGATAGTCCTGCAAGGCTTTTTGCAGCTTGTTCAGCGCGTCGCCGCGCGCCTGCGCCGCCTTGTTCTGGGTGTCCAGCTGGTTCTGGGCGTCTTGCAGGTACAGGCTGGCGGCGTTTTGAGCCAGCGCCGAGGGCGGGGTCTTGCTGAAATCGATAGCCATTTGGAATCCTTTCGCTGTGCGCGGGCCGGATCGGCGTCCGGGCGGAAGATGGATGGTAGTGACTGTTCAGTGCGACCGCCGTCCGGCTTTTCTTGAGCCGCCGTGAATAATCACGCTCCCCGCAGCCAGGCTTGCCCGGCCAGTTCATCGGTTTGTTTCTGTTCTTTCTTCAGCCGCAGACGCAGCAGGCTTTCCGCCGCCTGATCGCGCACCTGGACCATCACTTCCCGGCGCAGGCTGGCTTGCAGCAGCGCGCGCTGACTGACGGCGGCGTCCGCCTCGGCCAGTTGCAGATCCTGCTGCTGCGAGGCCATCAGCCCCAGCAGCGCGCCCTTGTAGTCGGCGCAATTGCGCGCCAAAGCCGGATGGCCGGCGTCGGCGCTGGCGCCGCTCTGCCCGCACAGCTCGCCCATGCGCAAAATGTTGCGGCGGTAGCGCTCCTGCAACTGGCGCTTCCCTTCCACCTCGCTTTGCAGGCGGTCCACATCCTGTTGCCGCAATTGGACCATCAGGCCCAGGCGGCGCACGTCTTCGGGCTGGTTCATGTCGCTATCATCTCCATCAAACCGTTCCGGCTGTCTTCATAGCTCGCGGCCTCGGCCGCGCCCTGGCGCAGGAAAGCCTCCAGCCGGGGCATCAGCCGCACCGCGCGGTCGGTTTCGGCGTCTGCGCCGGCCACATAGCCGCCCAAGGGAATCAGGCTGCGCACTTCCTGGTAGCGGGACCAGGCGCCGCGCGCGCCGCGCGCCGCCTCCGCGTGTTCCGCCTCGGTGAGCTGGCTCATGCAGCGGCTGACCGAGCGGCCGATGTCGATGGCCGGATAGTGGCCGCGCTCGGCCAGTTCGCGCGACAGCACGATGTGGCCGTCCAGAATGGCCCGCGCGGTGTCCACCACCGGGTCTTGCTGGTCGTCGCCCTCGGCCAGCACGGTGTAGATGGCGCTCATGCTGCCTGCCCCGCCCTCGCCGTTGCCGGCGCTCTCCGCCAGCGAGGGCAAGAGGCCGAACACCGAGGGCGGATAGCCTCGGGTGGCCGGCGGCTCGCCCAGCGCCAGCGCCACTTCGCGCTGCGCCATCGCATAGCGGGTCAGCGAATCCACCAGCAGCAGCACATTGCGGCCCTGGTCGCGGAAGTGGGCGGCGATGGTGTGGGTCAGTTCGGTGGCCTTGAGCCGCATCAGCGGCGATTCGTCGGCCGGCGCCACCACCAGCACCGCCTTGGCCAGGCCGGCTTCGCCCAGCGAGTGCTCGACGAACTCCCGCACTTCGCGGCCGCGCTCGCCGATCAGGCCCACCACCACCACGTCGGCCTCGGTATGGCGGGTGATCATGCCCAGCAAGACGCTCTTGCCGACGCCGGAGCCGGCGAACAGGCCGACGCGCTGGCCGCGCCCAATGGTGAGCAGGCTGTTGATCGCGCGCACGCCCACGTCCAGCGGCGCGGACACCGGTTGTTTCTTCAAAGGATTGACCTGCGGCGGATGGGCGGCCAGCGGCTGTTCGCCGCCCAGGCGGCCCAGGCCGTCCAGCGGCTCGCCCAGACCGTTGACGATGCGGCCCAGCCAGGACGGGCCTATCATCAGGCCGCCGCCGTCTGCGGCCGGCAACACCCGCGCGCCGGTGGTCAGGCCCACCGGTTTCTTGAACGGCATCAGATAGGAGACTTCGCGCTTGAAGCCCACCACCTGGGCTTGCAGCCAACCGCCGCCGGTGGTTTCAATCACGCAGCGCTGGCCGGTTTCCAACGGGCAGCCTACGCTTTCCAGCAGCAGGCCGGACGCGCCCACCAGGCGGCCGCTGACGGTGGCCACCGGCACCTCCGGCAATTCCAGTCGTCCCAGCGCCTGACGCAACATGGCTTAAGCCTCCGCCTGTTCCGCCGCCGGCTCGACGGCGTCGCTTTGCAATTGTTCGCGCACGGTGGCGATGCAGGCTTCCAGCCGCTGCTGGCAGCCGGCGTCGGCCTCGGACTCCGGCGTGCGGATCCGGCACTCGCCGTGCGGCAGCTGCGCGTCGGCCACCAAACGCCAGCGCGCGGCGCGCTCCGGCGCCAGTTCGCGGATGCGCTGGCACTCCTCGGCGTTGAGCAGGATTTCCACCTCGTCCTGCTGGTATTGGCCAGGCGGCAAGGCGGCCAGGGTTTCGTCCACCAGGTCGAGGATCTGCACCGGCTTGAGCGCCAACTCGCAGCGGATGACCTGGCGCGCCACTTTGGCCACCAGTTCCACCACTTCGTCGCGCATCGCCGCCTGGTACTCCTCGCTGACGCGGCGCAGCTCGGCCAGCGCGGCTTCCAGCGGCCGGCCCAGATCGGCCAGTTCCGCCCGGGCTTCGCGGCGCGCCGCCGCCAGCCCTTCCTGGCGGCCCTGTTCCAGGCCCGCGGCATAGCCGGCCTCTCGGCCGGCGGCTTCGCCGCTGGCCAGGCCTTCGTTGTAACCGGCGTCCATGCCCTGACGGAAACCATCGGCGGCGGAGGCCTGGATCTGGGCGGAATCCTGCGCGTCCAGCGGCAGGTCCAGCGCGCTGTGGATCAGCGGCGGGAAGCGGAAGGGGCGCCAGGCCTTCACTCGACCACTTCCTCGGGGAATAGCTGCAGGTCGATTTCGCCGGCCTGGGCCAGCTGTTTGACCTGGGCCATGATGTCCGCGCGCACTTCTTCCACGCGGCTGAGCGGTACCGGGCCGGAACGGCGCATCATGGCGTCGAAGTTCTGCGCCTGACGGCGCGGCATGGTCTGGACGATGGCTTCGCGCACCGCCGGCTCCGCGCCCTTGAGCGCGATGGCCCATTGCTCCAGCGGAATGTCTTCGCTGATGCGCATCAGCACGGCTTCGGTCTGGCGCGACAGGATGAAGAAGTCGTACATGCGGGTTTCGATTTCCTCGACGATGTCCGGATCGTGGGCGCGCAGCAGTTCCATCATGCGCTGGCGGTCGCCCGGCAGGCGGTTGAGGATGTCGGCGGTCTGCTGCATGCCTTCCACCGCGGTGCTCTGGGTGTGCAGGCTTTCCAGACAGCGGTTGACCAGTTCTTCCAGTTCTTCCAAGAGTTCGCGGTCCACGTCCTTGAGCCGGGCCACGTTGACCAGCACGCTGTCGCGGCTGTCCGCCGGCAGCGCGTCCACCACCTGGCCGGCCAGCGCCGGCGGCAGGAAGGCGAGGAACACCGCCTGCATGCGCACGTGTTCGCCGGCGATGCGGTCCGCCAGCCATTGCGGCGACACCCATTGCAGCCGCGCCATCTTGGGCCGGATGGCGTCGCCGTAGATGGTGTCCAGCACGCTGTTGGCGATGTCGCTGCCCAGCGCCAGGTCCAGCGAGCGCTTGAGGAAGGCGCGGCTGGCGCCGTGCACCCCGCTCTGCTCGCGGTATTCGTCGAAGAATTTCTGAATCGTGGTCTTGACCGCGTCCACCTTGATGCCGCTCATGCCGGACATCGCCTGGGTCACTTGCAGCAGTTCTTCGCGGCTCAGACAGCGCAGCACGGCGGCGGCGGGCTCTTCGCCCATGCACAACAGCAGCACGGCGGCCTGCTCGATGGTGTTCATCGCATCTGCGGCGGGCGCGGCGGCGGCCGGCGGCAGGGCCGGCGCTACGGCGTTATTGGTTTCGTCCATTTTTCTGCACCCATTGTTTGACGACTTCGGCGACGCGTTCCGGCTCTTTGGCGGCCAAGCCCTTCAGATGGTCCACCAACACATCAACGCTGGAGCCGGCCGGCGGCAGATCGTAGTTTTCCAGCAGCGGCACCACCGGGCTTCCGCCTGCGCCGGCCGCGGCGGCCAAGGCTGCCGGTTGCGGCGCGGAGGACAGCTGAGCCTGACGCGCGGCGCGCAGATCGGCGCCGTCCATCAACGGATCGGATTTCAATTCCAGCGCTTCCGGCTGCTGGTATTCGCGCAGTTGGCGGTCGGTCAGCTGGCGCAGCATCTTCAGCAGCGGACGCGCCAGCAACAGGTAGGCCAGCAGCACGCCGAAGGCGTAGACGGCCCAGCGCGCGGCTTCGAACCAGGTGTCTTGCTGCATCCAGATCGGCTCCGGCTCGGACAGCGCGGAGAAGTTGAGCGTGGACACCGCCAGGGTGTCGCCGCGCTCGGCGTGGATGCCCAGGCCGTTGCGCAGCACCTTGTCCACATTGGCCAGCTCGGCCGGCTTCCAGCCGCCCTTGGCCGGCGCGGCGGCCTGGTTCAACACCACGGCCACGCTCAGGCGGCGCAGCGTGCCGCGCGCCTTCTTGATCTGGGTGACGCTGCGGTCGTAAGCGTATTGGCGGGTGACGGCGTTCTTGCTGTTGCCGGCTTTTTCCGAGGCGGAGCCGGAGGCGTCGGTGTTGACCGGACGGTTGCTCAGCGAGCCGGGCACGCCCAAGGCCATTTTCTCGGTGGAGGTTTCCTCGCGGGAGGCCTCGTTGGTGACCTTGGGCGCTTCGCCGTATTTCTCGCGGGTTTCCTCTACGCGGTCGTTGTCCACGTCGGCGGTGACGCTCACCTTGAAATTGTCCTTGCCCAACACCGGGGTCAGCAGGTCGCGAACGTTTTGCAGCGCTTCCTCGCGGAAGCGTCGCGCGGCGTCGCTCTCATTGCCCCCCAGCATGCCGTCGTCGCTCAAGTCCACGCGGGAAGACAGCAGATTGCCTGCCTGGTCCACCAGAGTGACCTGAGACGGCGACAGCGTGGACACGCTGCCGGCCACCAGCTTGATCACCGCGGCCACTTGCTCGTTGTTCAGTTGCTGGCCGGGCTTGAGGGTCACCACCACCGAGGCGGAGCCCTTGTCGTTGGCGGCGCCGACGAAGGACGTGGCGCGCGGCAGCGACAGATGCACGCGCGCCGCGGACACCGGCTCCAGCGCCAGAATGCTTTGCACCAGTTCGCCTTCCAGTCCGCGGCGGAAACGCACGTCCTGCACAAACTGGCTGACGCCCAGCGGGTCGTTCTTGTCCAACAGCTCCAGGCCGGACGGCAGCTGCGCCACCACGCCCTTGGCCGCCAGCTGCATGCGCACGCGGCCCAGTTGGCTGTCCGGCACCAACACCTGGCCGGTTTGCGGATGGATGCGATAAGGAATTTTTTCGGCGTCGAGCACCGCCATCATGTCGGCGGCCACCACTTTTTCCTGTGCGCCGAACACCGGCTTGTAGCTGGCGTCGTCGCGCCACAGCCACAGGCTGATCATGACGGTGACGCCTATGGCCAGCGCGACGATGGGCAGCGCCAGGCGCAAGGAGTCTCCGGAAACGGGCCAACGGCCGCCCAGACGGGTTTGCACGGCCGCGACGCCGCTGCGAAAACGATTCAACACGGGCATGGTCCTCGCGGCTTACAGCTGCATCTTGATCAAGTCGTCCACGGCGCCCACTACCTTATTGCGCACTTGCATCAGCATGGAGAACGACAGGCTGGCTTCCTGGCTCATCAGCATGGCGCCGACCAGGTCGTCGCTTTTGCCACTGTCCACGTCGGCCATTTTTTCGGAAGCCGCGCGGTTCTGCGCGTCCACGTCGCGGATGGCCGCGCCCATGGCGTCGGAGAAGCTGGCTGTGGTGGCGGGTTCTTCGCTGTGCTGCGGCGGCGCAATCGGCGCGCTGCGCGCCATCCCGGCCATTTCGCCGAGCATCTGCTTGCGGTCGGCATGAATCATCAAACCCAGGTTGGTCGCCATCGGAAATCCTTGTCGGGCGGAGCCCGTTATTATTGACTGGCCAATCAAGGCCGGTTTCACGTCTGCGGCCCGCCGCCCTGCGGCGGCGAGCGTATCGAAGCGGCAGCCCCGAGATGAGGACTTGTAACCATGCCATCATCCTGACGCCAGGATACGAGCGGCGATTTTAAACTTTATGCTTAAACCAACAGCCGTGAATTTTCACAAAGTGTGACGTGAATTTTCCCCCTTTACCCAGCGGCGGCAGCCAGTAAGATGCACACTCCATAAGGTTTAGCCTGCCGTTTGCCTCCGTCCGCGAGCCGCGAATTTAGTACCTTCTAGTACATTTCGCATCCGGCGTCGCAGAAGGCCGGCCTTGATGTACACCAGGCCGCCGCGGCTTAAGAACCGCGCCCTTTCCGTCGCCCGCGCGCGCCGGCCGGGCGCGCAGACGCCGGCGGCGCCACGCCCACGCCTTCACCGAGAATCGAGATGCCAAGAGCCAGAATCATTTCGCAGCATGACGGCGCCCAGTTGCCGGCTCTCGACCTGCGCACGCTGGGACGGCCGTTCCATCTGCTGCCCGTCTTCGGCAAAGCGCTGCAAGAAGAGCTGGCGGATTTCCTGCAGCAAGAGCTGAACCGCCGCTACCACGCGCGCTTCCATATCCGCGCGCTTGAGCAGGCGCAGCCGGCCGCCGACGAGCGCCGCTGGCTGTGGCACGCGCTGGACGGCTGCCAGCTGGGCAGCCATATCGAACGGCCGCTGTTGCTGCGCTTGCTGGATTACCGCTTCGGCGCGCCGGCAACGCAGCCGGACGCCGACGCCGGCGCGCCGGCGGAAACCGAAACCGAGCGCCGCTTGGCGCGCAGCTTGGCCGAGCGCTTGCTGCCCCGCCTGCTGCAATGCGTATTGCGGCTGGACCGTCAGGCCGGCGGCCTGCCGCCCGGCCCCGCCGACTGCGCGCTGCTGCCTTTCGTGCCGCCCGGCACCGGGGTCTGGGAAATCCGCCTGGACATCGGCGACGGCGAACACGCCGTCGGCGCGCTGCGTCTGCAATTGGACGCCGCCTGCTTCGAACGTCTGCTGAAAAACCTGTCCGGCCGCCGCGACAGCGCCGACGCCCAAGCCGCGCCGGCGGAGACCTTCCGCGACCGGCTGCGGGTGCGCTTGCAAGCGCGCTTGCTGGACCGCGAAATGGCGCTGGGCGACATCATGGACCTGCGCCCCGGCAGCGTGCTGCCGGTGACGCTGCAGGCCAGAAGCGAAGTGCTGGTCGGCGCTTCGCGGCTGTTCGAGGCCGAGGTGGCCGAGCAGCACGGCAAGCTGTGCCTGACCGGCTTTGTCGTCAGCGAATAACTCTACAAACACAGAACAAGCAAGGATGAGCATGGACTTGAACGACGATTTCGATCTGGGCGGCGTGCTGGACGGCCTGGACGGCCAAAACGACGCGGACGCCAAGCCGGCAGACGACGGCGCGGCGCGCCGGCCGCAGCGCGACATGACCCAGTTCCTGCGCAAGATCCCGGTCCGGCTGACGCTGGAAGTGGGCGGCGCCGACATCTCGCTGGCCGATCTGGTCAATATCGAGAACGGTTCGGTGGTGGAGCTGGACAAGCTGGCCGGCGAACCGCTGGACATCAAGGTCAACGGCACTGTGATCGGCCGCGGCGAGGTGGTGGTGGCCGGCGAGAACTACGGCCTGCGGGTGGTGGAGCTCAACGATCTGGAACTGGACAGCCTGACCTGATGGAAGCCTTGAAGAAGCTGCGCCCGCTGCTGCAACCCAGCCTCATCGCTGCGGGGCTTTGGGCGCTGGCCGCCGCCTGTCAGGCCGAACCGCTGAAACTGCTGTCGGCCAACGCTGGCGGCACGCCGGTGGATTTCACCATCAAGACCCAGATCCTGATCCTGATGACCCTGCTCGGGCTCTTGCCCGTTCTGGTGCTGATGATGACCAGCTTCACCCGCTTCATCATCGTGCTCTCGCTGCTGCGCCAGGCGCTGGGCCTGCAACAGGGCCTGCCCAACCGCATCGTCACCGGCGTGTCCTTGATCCTGACCCTGCTGGTGATGCGGCCGGTGGGGCTGGAGGTGTGGAACCAGGCCTTGCAGCCCTTCGATCAGGACAAGATCACCATGCAGCAGGCGCTGGAGATCGCGCAGAAGCCCATCAGCCGCTTCATGCTGGCGCAAACCAGCAAAACCGCGCTGGCGCAGATCGCCAGGCTGTCCGGCGAGGAAAAGATCAGCAATCCGCAGGATCACGCCTTCGCGGTCAAGCTCGCGGCTTTCGTGCTGTCGGAATTGAAAACCGCGTTCCAGATCGGCTGCATGCTGTTCATCCCCTTCCTGGTGATAGACCTGGTGGTGTCCAGCGTGCTGATGGCGATGGGCATGATGATGCTGTCGCCGCTGGTGATTTCGCTGCCGCTCAAGCTGCTGCTGTTCGTGCTGGTGGACGGCTGGTCGCTGACGGTGAACACCCTGGTCACCTCGATACAGGCTTATTGAGCGCGCTTTTGAGAATGGACTTGCCATGCTGACCCCCGACATCGCCGTCGACATCGTCAACGACAGCTTGCGCGTCGTCGTCACCCTGGTGGTGCTGCTGATCCTGCCCAGCCTGATCGTCGGCGTCATCGTCAGCCTGATTCAGGCCGCCACCCAGATCAACGAGCAGACGCTGTCCTTCCTGCCGCGGCTGCTGGTGACCCTGCTGACCATCGCCATCGCCGGCCACTGGATCACCGGTTTTCTGATGGATTTCTGCGTGGCGATGTTCCAGCGCGCCGCCGGTTTGGTCGGATAGCCGTGACCGGCCTCTACGCCCAACTGCTGGAGTTGATTCCGGCCTTCTGGTGGCCGTTTTGCCGGCTGATGGCCGCCTTCAGCGTCGCGCCCTTCATCGGCGAGGGCATGGTGCCGGTGCGGGTGCGCATCGGCCTGGCGCTGGCGCTGTCCGCCGCCACGCTGCCGGCCACCCTGCCGCTGCCCAAGCTGGACCTGTTCTCGCTGGCCGGCGTCGCCGCCAGCATCGAGCAGGCGGTGATCGGCCTCGTCTTCGGCCTCGCCTTTCAGCTGGTGCTGGCCGTGCTGGCCGTGCTCGGCTTCCTGGTGTCCTCGCAGATGGCGCTGTCCATGGCGGTGATGAACGACCCCGGCAACGGCAACTCCTCCGACGTGGTGTCCAGCCTGCTCTACCTGCTGGGCGCCATGATCTTCTTCTCGCTGGACGGCCATTTGCTGCTGATCCAGGTGGTTTACGCCAGCTTCCAGGCCTGGCCGGTGGGCGGCGGCGTGCCGGCGGCCTCGCTGTCCATGCTGGCCGGCGGCGTGGCCTGGGTGCTGTCCGCCGCCATGCTGCTGGCGCTGCCGGCGGTGTTCGCCACCTTTGTGGTGCAAGCCGGCGTCGGCATGATCAACCGGGTGGCACCGTCGCTGAACCTGTTTTCGCTGGGCTTCCCGCTGATTACTCTGTTCGGCCTGGGCACGCTGGGCCTGGTGGCGCGCTTCATCCCGCAGCAATACCTGAACCTGAACGAACAGATGCTGCGCCTGCTGGGCGGCATGCTGAGGGCCGGTCATGGCTGAGGGGCGCGGCGGCGATAAAACCGAAAAGGCCACGCCGCACAAGCTGCGGCAGGCGCGCAAGCAAGGCCAGGTGCCGCGCTCGCGCGATCTGGCCGCCGCGCTGGGCCTGCTGTTGGCGCTGAAACTGGCTTTCTGGATGATGCCGCAGTGGCTGGACGAGTTCCGGCAGCTGTTCGCCCTGGCCTTCGCCCCGCTCTCCGGCAGCGGCGCGCTGGACAACAGCTGGTCCAAGCTGTTTGCCGGCACCTTGCTGCTGCTGGTCAAGATGGTGCTGCCGCTGGCGGTGATTCCGCTGTGCATGATCGTGGTTTCGCTCTACCCCGGCGGCTGGGTCTTCAGCTTCAACCATCTGCAGCCCAAGCTGGAGCGCTTCAACCCGCTGGCCCATTTCGGCCGCATCGCCTCGGCGCGCCACGCCAGCGAAATCGGCAAATCCATCGCCAAGGCGCTGCTGCTGGGCTGGGTGCTGTACCGGCTGAGCCAGAGCGCGCTGGAGGATTTTTTCGCCTTGCAGGGCGCGCCCTTCGCCACCGCGCTGGCCGGCAGCGCGGAGCTGCTGATCAACGCCTTGCTGACGCTGACCGCGGTGTTCATGTTGTTCGCGCTGATCGACCTGCCGCTGCAAATCCTGCTGTTCATGAAGCAGCAGAAGATGAGCAAGCAGGAGATCAAGGAAGAGTACAAAAGCACCGAGGGCCGGCCGGAGATCAAGCAGCGCATCCGGCAGATCCAGATGCAGATGGCCCAGCGCGGCGTGCGCAAGGCCGTGCCCACCGCGGACGTGGTCATCGTCAACCCGGAGCACTACGCGGTGGCGTTGAAATACGATGAGGAACGCGCGGAAGCGCCGTTCATCATCGCCAAGGGCTTGGACGAGATGGCGCTCTACATCCGTCAGGTGGCTCAGGAGCACCAGGTGGACATCGTGCCGCTGCCGCCGCTGGCGCGCGCCGTCTACCACACCACTCAGGTCAACCAGCAAATTCCCGCGCCCCTGTACCGAGCGGTGGCGCAAGTCCTGACCTATGTCATGCAACTCAAGGCCTTCCGCAACGGATCGCGCCGCAGCCAGCCGCGGCTGCCGGACGATTTGCCGATCCCGCGCGACATGGCCGATCCCAGAACCGCACCATGAACGCTTTCACCCGACTGCTGGCCGACATCGGCCGCCACAAGATCGCCGCCCCGCTGTTTTTGCTGGCCATACTGGCCATGGTGATGCTGCCGCTGCCGCCGATGGCGCTGGACATGCTGTTCACCTTCAACATCGTGCTGGCCATCATCGTCATCCTGGTCAGCGTCTCCGCCAAGCGGCCGCTGGACTTCTCCGCCTTCCCCACCATCATTCTGGCCACCACCCTGCTCAGGCTGTCGCTGAACGTGGCCTCCACCCGGGTGGTGCTGCTGCACGGCCATGAAGGCACCCACGCCGCCGGCCGGGTGATCGAGGCCTTCGGCCAGGTGGTGATAGGCGGCAACTTCGTTGTCGGCATGGTGGTGTTCGTCATCCTGATGATCATCAACTTCATGGTGGTGACCAAGGGCGCGGAACGGATCTCGGAAGTCTCCGCCCGCTTCACCCTGGACGCGCTGCCCGGCAAACAGATGGCCATCGACGCCGACCTCAACGCCGGCCTGATCAACCAAGAGCAGGCGCAGCAGCGCCGCCGCGACATCGCCACCGAGGCCGATTTCTACGGCGCGATGGACGGCGCCTCCAAGTTCGTGCGCGGAGACGCCATCGCCGGCATCCTGATCCTGATCATCAATCTGTTCGGCGGCGTGGCCATCGGCGCGCTGATGCACGGCCTGTCCGCCGGCGACGCTTTCCGCCAGTACGCGCTGATGACCATAGGCGACGGCCTGGTGGCGCAGATTCCGGCGCTGCTGCTGTCCTCCGCCGCCGCCATCATCGTCACCCGCATCAGCGACGGCGGCGACATGCAGGAACAAGTGGGCAAGCAGATGCTGGCTTCTCCCACCGTGCTGATGAGCGCCGCCGGCATGATGTTGGTGCTGGCAGCCATCCCCGGCATGCCCTGGCCCACCTTCCTCGGCTTCGCGCTGCTGCTGGGCTTCGTCGCCTGGCGGCTGCACCAGCGCCAGCAGGTGCTGCCCAACCTGCCGGACCCGGCGCTGGCGAAAAGCGCGCTGGCCGGCGACGCCGACATCGAACTGGAATGGGCCGCCCTGCCCTATGTGGACACCCTGGGCGTCAACCTGGGCTACAAACTGGTGTCGCTGCTGGACAAGAGCCAGGGCGCGCCGCTGGCCAAGCGCGTGCGCGGCGTGCGTCAAAGCCTGAGCGAGAGCATGGGCGTACTGATGCCGCAAGTGAATCTGCGCGACGATCTGCGCCTCAAGCCCTCGCAGTACGCCATCCTGCTCAGCGGCAACACCGTGGCCGAAGGCGAGGTCTACGCCGACCGGCTGATGGCCATACCCTCGCCGGAACTGTACGGCGAAGTGGACGGCATGCCCGGCGTGGACCCGGCCTACGCCATGCCGGTGACCTGGATCCTGCCGGACGACAAGAGCAAGGCGCTGGGCCTGGGCTACCAAGTCGTGGACTGCGCCAGCGTGGTGGCCACCCATCTGAACAAGGTGATGCGCGAGCACTTGTCCGAGCTGTTCCGCCACGACGACGTGGCCGCCATCAACGAGCGGCTGTCCGCGCTGGCGCCCAAGCTCGCTTCCGCGCTGAACCAGGCGTTGCCTGCGCCCTTGCAGCTCAAGGCCTACCGCCAACTGCTGACCGACAATGTGTCGCTGAAAGACATCGCCCCCATCGCCAACGCCCTGCTGGACGCCAGCGAAAGCAGCAAGGACCCCATCATGCTGGCGGCTGAAGTGCGTTGCGCGCTGAAGCGCCAGATCGTGCAGTCCATCCTGGGTCCGCGCGGCGAGATGAAGGCCTTCAACCTGTCCGCGGATCTGGAAAACCTGCTGCTGGGCGCGCTGAGCCAGGCGCAGCAAACCGGCAAGCCGCAGCTGGACAGCTTCCCCATCGACCCCAATGTGCTGCAGCAGCTGCAGGCCAATATGCCGGTGGTGCGCGATCAGATGAAGCAACTGGGCCACGCGCCCATCCTGCTGGTGATGCCGCAGATCCGCCCGCTGCTGGCGCGCTACGCGCGCTTGTTCGCGCCCGGCCTGCACGTGCTGTCCTACAACGAAGTGCCGGAAACCCGAGAGGTCAGCCTCACCGGCACCCTGGGCTGATCCGCCGCCCCAAGGCCGCGGGGCGTGTGGGCGCGCGTCGCCGCGCCCGCGCGCCCTTCGCATGATATGCGAAATTACAACACTCCACCCCCTGCGCCCGCCGTCGTCCTCATTTCCCGAATACCCAAAAACAATCAATTATTTAGCCAAAAAATTTCAAACCCAACACGATAACGCAAAGGCATAATCCAGCCCCAATCTGTACCAAGGAACAGGTTTCAATCTGTATGACTACTTTTAAAATGAAAACTTTTTTGCACTTTTAGCGAAATTTTTCGCAAATTTTGCAAAAACTGACTAATATCGGCTAAAACATAAACCAAAGCGTCGACATGCCCACCCCTGCCCGGAAGGCCATCCGCCTTCCGCTCGCCGCCGCCGATAATGAACAAAGACAGCAGCCCTCCGCCCACGCCGACGGCAAGCTGCGGACCAGAACGACCCGATAGTCGCCCTACTCCAAAGATATGCAAATGACACAGAACAAGCCAACCACGGAAATCATCAACGCCAATATCCGCACGCACCTGGAACAGCGCGGCCTGGCGGAGTCTCAACAGGTCAGCCTGATCGAAGAAGTGCTGGGCCTGAGCGCGTCGCAAACCTACCGCAAGCTCAACGGCAGCAGCCAGTGGCAGTTGGGTCAATTGGAGAAGCTGGCCCAATATCTGGGCCTGCCCACGTCCGAACTGCTGGTGTCTCAGGACAACCGCCGGCCGGTACGGGTGCCGGACGCCGACCTGATCCCCGCCATCCTCCACCTGACCGACCACACCGAGGAAGCTCATTGCTGGATACAGCTGGGCGACGTGGTGCAGGACGATTCCATCTCGCCGCTGCTGCTGGCGCGTCGTCAGGGCGACAGCTGGCACGTGTATCCAGGCAGCCACGACCGCTGCATCAACGGCCACGAAGTCACCTATCTGGCGGTGCAGCCGCCCAAGCGCGCCAACAACAAGCGCTTGCTGGTGGCGGTGCTGGACGATATGGACGCCGACATCCTAGCCGCGGTGCTGGTGCGCCAGGGCCTGTTCGCCCTGCCCTACGAATCCCCGTCCGAACTGCTGGCCGCGCTGCCGCACGAAGAGTTCGACGCTTTCGTGCTGGACTGGGTGCTGGGCGACGAGGACTGCATGAAGGTCATCGAGACCATACGCCAGCGCTCGTCCACCGTGCCCATCATCGTGCTGACCGGCCACGCCGAGGAATACGAATCCGCGCTGCAGCAGGCCTTGCGCATCCAGGGCGTCTACTACATCGGCAAGCCGACCCCGGGCTCCATCCTGGCGCTGCAGATCACCAATGTGGTCACCGCCGCCCACGACCTGGAAGTCTGAGAACCTGTTTAAAGTTTGCTGCGCGTCGTGAAGCGTTGCGCGGTGAGTACAAGCTCAAAATGCTCATGTACCACTCGACCATTCCGCTTTTTCGCTCGTTTTCGCCTTGTCTCGCTCTTGCTCGCGAGATCGTGAACAGGCTCTAAGAACTAGTTCAAAGTTTGCTGCGCGTCGTGAAGCGTTGCGCGGTGAGTACAAGCTCAAAATGCTCATGTACC
>NZ_JONK01000005.1:0-176407 GCF_000711885.1 Chromobacterium haemolyticum DSM 19808 | reverse complement strand
AAAGTTTGCTGCGCGTCGTGAAGCGTTGCGCGGTGAGTACAAGCTCAAAATGCTCATGTACCGTGTGCACACTCCGCTTTCTCAGCGGTTTTCGCTTGTCTCGCCTTGGCTCGCGAGATGTTGAATAGGCAGCGGTTCACTATCGCCGCGGCGCGGCATTGAAAAAGCCCTGGAGGTCATCCAGGGCTTTTTTGCGCGACGCGGGTCAGGCCCGCTTGCTGACCACGGCCAGCATCTGCCGCAATTGACCGGCGTCGAAGGGCTTGGCCAGGATGCCGGCGAAGCGGCTCGCGCGCGGATCGTCAAAGGCCTCCGGATAAGCGCTCATCCCGACAACGGCGGTATGCTCGGCGCGTTGGCCGTTCCAGGCCCGCTCCGCCACCTGGTAGCCGCTATCCGCCCCCAGGTGCATGTCTAGCAGCACAGCGTCGAAATCGGCTTGCTCCAGCGCCCGTTCCGCCAAGGCCGCCGTCTCCGCGGTGGCCACCTGATAGCCGTCGCGCTGCAGCAACTCGGCCAGGGTGTCGCGAATGTCGGCGTCGTCGTCCACGATCAGCACCGACTGCGAGCCCGGCGTCTCCGCCGCCTGCACCGGTATGCGCACGGTGAAGCAGGCGCCCTTGCCCTCGGCGCTGTCCAGCGCGATGCAGCCGCCAAACAGATTGACCAGCTCCTTGACGATGGACAGACCCAGCCCGCAGCTGCCGGCGCGTCTATGCTTGCCCTGGATGAAAGGCTGAAAAATACGCTGCTGGTACTCCGGCGGAATGCCCACCCCGGTGTCGCGCACTTGCAGCACCAGCTCGTGATGCCCGGTGGCGCGCAGGCAGGACACGCTGACCGTGACCGAGCCGCTATCGGTGTAGCGGATGGCGTTGGACACCAGATTGCCCACGACCTGACGCAGCCTCACCTCGTCCAGCAGCACCGTCGCCGGCAGCGGGCCGGCCTGGTAATTCAGCGCCAGCCCCTTGGCGTCGGCCAAGGGCCGCATCACGTCCATGGTGGCTTGCAGCACCTCGGCCAGCGGCATCGGCTGCGGATTCATCCGCAGCTTCATATTGCGGATGGCGCTGATATCCATGATGTCGTGCACCTGGGCGGATAAATGCGACACGCTGGTCTTCAAGCGCTGCAGGGCGGTGCGCGCGGTTTTCTGGCCGTCCGCCACCGGCTCCAGCAATTCGATGCATACCTGCATCGACTGCAAGGGGGAACGGATCTCATGGCTCAGCGTGGCCAGGAAGGTGGTGCGGTCCAGTTCCATCGCCACCGTGGCCTGGTGCGCGGACTGCTCCTTCTCCAGCAAGGCCTGCTTGGCGCTGGCCAGACGCTTGACCGAGCTGTAGCGCGACAGCAGCAGAATCACCGCGCAGATCACGCCCCACAACACCGACTGCAGATACAGCACATTGCTGCGCTGTCGGTCCAGGTCCTCTAGCCGCTCGGTGCGGCTTTTCACCTCCGCCACCCTCGCCTCCACCGCGAAGGCCATCAGTTGCGGCCGCAGCAGGTCGATGCGTTCCAGCAGCGCCGGCACCGAGGCCAGCGCGGGGTGGCTGAAAGCAGGGTCGTTGAACAATTGCTGGTAATCCGCCACCAGGGTGTCGAAACCCTTCACCTGGCGCAGCAACATCTGCACCCGCACCGGCGCCGGTTCGGAAAACACATGGAAACGACTGCTGGCCACTTCCAAGCGCCGCAACAGCTCGTCTTGCGTGATGCGACCGGCCTGGAAACCCACCAGCGCGGACTTGGCGCGCTCCATTTCCAGCTGGAATTGCGCCACCGACCAATACAAATCCTCGCTGCTGTTGGCCACCGAGTTGACCTTGCCCAGCTGGCTGATGCTGTAATACATGCCGCCGGCGGCGGTGATCAGCACCAGCAGGCCCACCCACAGCATGCGCCGGCCTTCCGGCCAGCCGCCCCATCCGGAAATGAGCCGCCGCAGGCGGCCGGCCCAGCCCGGCTCCACGCCGGACGACGCTTGATTGTCCTGGTTCATCAGTTCACCACCAAACCGTCTATCTGCCAGATCAGCTTGGCGTCCAAGGCCGGCCCCTTGGCCGAATCCGGCATCTGCTCCAGCGGATACATCAGCCACAACGGGCCGTAACGGGCCACGTTCATCGGCTGCTGGTTGAAGCGGCGCGCGAGGATGGCGCGGTACTTGACCAGCTCGCCGATAGGAATGGAATAGGTATAGTCGTTGAGCGCCACAAACTGGGCCTGATGGCCGTAGGCGCCCACTTTATTGAGGATGTCCCGCACCAGCGGCCCGCTGAAAGTCGCCTTGGGCGTCCAGCTGGTGGCGGTGACCAGCGAGGTTTGCGGCAAGGCCATCAGCGCGCTTTCGCGGAATTCGTACACGCCGCGCGCCGAATCGGTGAAATGGCTGATCTTGCCCGACACCACCAGCAAAACCGGGTCGTCGCCCGCCCGGCACGCTTGCGCCAGCAGGACGAAAACCAGCAAGCAAAAGACTCTCTTCATCTTGGCCAACGCTTCACTTGATTGAAAAACCATACCGCCGCACTGCTCATCAACAGTCAGACAACTATAGAGCCTGTTCAAAGCCTCGCGGGCAAGGGCGAGACAAGGCGCTGCGGCGGAAATAGCGGATTGCGCCGACGGCGCATGAGCGTTTCGAAAACACGCTCGCCGTATCGGCAACGCTCTGCAGACTTTGAACAGGTTCTAAAAAAATCGGCACGCTAGTTTGGTGCCGGTTCGCCGCCGAAAACGGCGCCGCCCGCAGGCGCGCCGTTTCGGCGGCAGGGGTCGGCCGCGGCCGGCTTACTCTTCCAGCAGGCGCTTCACCACGTCCACGTATTCCTGCTTGGCCTCGTCGCTGCCCTTGCCCTTCAGCTTTTCCCAGGCGTCGAACTTGGCGCGGTTGATGAAGTCCATCATGCCCGGGCGTTCACCGGTAGCGTCGCCTTCGGTCGCCTGTTTGAACAGCGCGTACAGTTGCAACAGAGTCTGGTTGTCCGGACGCTCGGACAGGGTCTTGACATCGGCCTGGGCCTGGGTGAACAGAGTCTGTAGATCAGACATGGGAATTCCTTTGTTGAAGACCGGGACGTTGGTGCGCCCCTGATTGGAGATGTTAGCCGCCGGCAGCCAGTGCCGGAGAGCGGAATTTACCACGAACCCGCGCTGCGGTCAGCCCGCAGGCCCACGCCGTCAGCGCTGTCCAGGCTGCGGCGGCGAAGCCGTTCCGTCGCCAGATTCGGACTCGATCAAAATACGTTTATAGCTCTTCACCGCGATGCCGTCCTTGCGCGCGGGTGAAAACACCGCCTGACTAAAATGCTTGAGCAAGGGCTGTTCGCTGCCGGCCGGCTGGGCGCTGACCCATTGCACCGCATCCACTTCGCCCCGTTCATTGATATAGACGCGCAATTCGATCCGGATCGCCCCCCCCGTCAAATCGGCCAGTTCAGGCAGTTCGATCGGCTGCAGCGGCACGGCCAGTTGCTCCAGCTGGCTGGCCGGATAGTACAGGTCCAAGCCCAGACGCTGCGGCAGTTCGTCCCCCGGCTGCGCGGCTTCCGCAAGGGGCGCCGACGCCGCGGCGGGAAGCTCGGCGGCGGGCGCCGAGGCACTCGGTCTAGGCGCCGGCTCTGGTTCCGCCTCAAGCGCCGCCTCCGGCAAGGTCTGCTCCGCCCGCGGCGCGGTCCATGCCGGCGGCGCGGCGGCCGGCTCCAGCCGCGGCGGCGGCCTGTCCGCCGGCTTCCCCGCCGTCAGGCGCACGCTCAGTCCCGCCGGTTCGCCGTGCGCGCCGCCCACCGGCCACGGAACGAAAAAAGCCAGGCTATGCACGGCCAGCGAAAACGACAGGCCCAGCAAGACGCGGTCGCCGTTGGACAGGCCCCGCCAGCGCGCCTCCCAGCCCAGCCGCGCCGTCATCGCCGCGCTCCAGGCGCGGCAACGGCCTGAGCCGGCGTCGCGTGGACGCAGGAACAGGCCGTGGCAAATCGCTTAGCGGCGCATGTCTTCATGCGCTCACTTGGCGTTGAGCAGCTTCTCGATATCGTCGGCATCTATCGCGCCCGGCACCAGCTGGCCGTTGGCGAAGATCAGGCCCGGCGTGCCGGTGATGCCGAGCTTCTCGCCCAGTTGCTGAATCTTTTCCAGCGGAGTGTCGCAATTGTCCGGACCAGTCAGTGGCTTGCCATCGCGCATGAAGCCGGACCAGGCCGCCACTTTGTCGGGCGAGCACCAGATCTGCTTGGACTTGCGCATCGCGTCCGGGTGCAGTTGGGTCAAGGGGTAGAGGAAGGTGTAGATGGTGACGTTGTCCAGATTCTTCAGGCCTTCGCGCTCCAGCTTCTTGCAGAACGGGCAGTCCGGGTCGGAGAACACCGCCAGCTTGCGCTCGCCCTTGCCGCGCACTTCCTTCAACGCGTATTCGAACGGCAGAGCCTTGAAGTCCACTTTGTTCAGCTCGGCCATTTTCTTCTCGGTCAGGCTTTCCTTCTTCACCGCATCGATCAGATCGCCGACGAAGAGATAGCTGGCGTCCGCATTGGTGTACACCACCTGCTTATTGTCCACCACCACCTCGTAGATGCCCTTCACCGGCGTGGCGGTCACCGCCTTGACCGGTTTGCCGGGGAAGCGGCCTTCAAACGCCTTCTTCACATCGCCGGCATTGCCGCTGCCGGCGGCTTGCGAGCAAGCGGCCAGCGCCATCATCAGGGAGGCGCCCAGCGCCAGGGACTTCAGGTTCTTCTTCATCAATCTTTATCCTCAAGGGAAGGTTCAGTAGCCAATTGCCTGGCGAGCGAATTGCCGCTTCAAAGGCTTCAGGGAATTGGTCAGGTTCAAGCCGGTATTGCGCAGCCAGGACAAACCGGGCGCCTTGGCCTGGAACAGCTGAAACAGGCCATCGCAGCCTAGCTGCATGGTTTTTACCGCTTCGCGCCGCTGGCGCTCGTAACGACGCAGCAGCATCCAGTCTCCGGCGTCGCGCTCGCCGACCAGCAAGGCGGCCAATTGCGCCGCGTCCTGGAAGCCCAGATTCACCCCCTGGCCGGCCAGGGGGTGCACCGTGTGGGCGGCGTCGCCCACCAGCACCACCCGCTCCGCCGCCACTCGCTCCGGCTGGATCAAGCGCAACGGGAACGCCGCCGCGGGGGTGATGACGGCCAATTCGCCCAGCGCCCGTCCTCCGGCGGCGGCCACTGTCTCCGCCAGTTGCTCCGGAGGCAGCTCCAGCAAACGCGCGGGATCAGAGCTTGACCACACCATGGAAATTCGGTTCCCGGCCATGGGCAGCCAGGCCAGGATGTCGCCGCCGGTGAACCACTGCCGCGCCACGCCGCCGTGCGGGCGTTCGCAGTCGAAATTGGCCACCACCCCGCTCTGGCCGTAAGGCTTGACGCTGGCGGCCAGGCCGGCCTGCTCTCGCACCCAGGAGTTGGCGCCGTCGGCGCCGACCAGCAGCGCGGCGCTCAGCCGGCGGCCGTCGTCCAGCGTCAATGCCGCGCTAAGCGCGGCGGCGCTCAGCGCCTGCGGCTTAAGCCCCGGCAGACAATCAACGCCGGACGCCGCCAGACGCCGCCACAGCGCGGCCAGCAGCCAGCGGTTTTCGGCAATCCAGGCCAGCGCCGGCTCGCCGGCGTCGCTGGCGGCAAACTGGATGCGGCCGCCGGCGTCGCCCCGCACGTCCATCGCTTCAATCGCCCCCAGGCGCTCGGCGCCGGGCCAGGCGTCCAGGCTCTCCAGGAAGCGGCGGTTAGCCGGGCTTACCGCGTAGATGCGCGCGTCCCAGCCCTGCTCCAGCCCATCGAGCCGAGGCGGCCGCCCTTCGAGCAAGGCCACTCGCTTGCCGGCGCGGTCCAAGGCCAGCGCCAGGCTGGCGCCCACCAGGCCGCCGCCCACGACGATCACATCGTACTGCCATGCTTTCACGCTCGCTCTCCCATCACACGCCGAACACGAGATGGCTGGCGAACTTGCGCCGCAGCGGCGGCAGCGCGTCCAGCGCGCTGAGGCCGACGCTGCGCATGGCGCTGACCACCGGATGATGGCCATCGAATAATTTAATCAAACCATGGGTGAAACCCACCACCGCGTGGCTGTCCACCCGTCGCGACGCGGCGTAGGCCGCCAGCGCGGCGGCGTCGCCGGGGTCGGCCGCGCCCGCCAGCGCCTCGCTGAGGCCGGCGGCGTCGCGCAGGCCCAGATTCAAGCCCTGCGCCGCCACCGGGTGCATGGTTTGCGCGGCGTTGCCTATCATCGCCACCCGGCCGCTAACCACGCGGTTGAGCTGCTTCAGCGTCAGCGGGAACGCCGCGCGCGGCCCCACGCTCAGAATGCGGCCCTGGCGCTCGCCGAAGGCGTGCTGCAAAGCAGCGGCCACCTCGGCGTCGTCCGCCGCCTGCAAGCGGTCGGCGTCCTCAGCGCTGCGGGTCCACACCAACATATAAGCGTCGCCGTGAGGCAACAGGGCCAACGGCCCGTCATGGGCGAAGCGCTCATAGGCCACGCCCTTGGGCGGCAATTCAGTGCGCACCTCGGCCAGCACCGCGCACTGGCGGTAATCGTGGCTCAGGCGCTTGACGCCGGGCAGGCTTTCCGCCAGCGCGCCGCCTTCGGCCATCACCGCCAGCCGGCAGGTCAACACGCTCTCGCCGGCGTCGGACGTCACCGTCACCACCGCGTAATGACTGAGGCTCTTGACCGTCCGTACCCGGTGGCGCCACAGCACGCGCACGCCGGCGCGCTCCAGCGCGCCGCCCAGCGCCGCCACCAGCGCCGGATAGTCCACCACCGCGCCCAAGTGCGGCAGGCCCACATCCTCGCCTTGCAACAGGGTGCGGCCGCAAGCGCCTTGCTGCGACACGTGCACGCTGTCGATCAAGGACGCCGGCAAATCCTCCGGCCAGGCGCCGGCTTCGCGCAGCAGCTCGCGGCTGTGCCAGGACAGCGCCAGCGCGCGCGCGTCGCGCACCGCCTCGTCGCGGCCTCGGGCCTCCACCAGCGTCACCTCGCGGCCGGCGCGCGCCAGCCGCAGCGCGGCCAGCGCCCCCACCGGACCGCCGCCTATGATCACCACGTCCGCATGTTCATTTGTCTGTTGCTGCATGTCTGCTTCCTTCCTGTTTCCTCGGGATCCAGGCTCCGGATACTCAATTCTCGTTCATCAGCGCTTCGATCTGATCAATTTGCTTGGGCACACCGCCGGTATAGACCTCGCAGCCCTGCTCGGTAATCAGCACATCGTCCTCTATGCGCACGCCGATATTGTGCAAGGCCGCCGGCACGCCGTCCGCCGGGCGGATGTACAAGCCCGGCTCCACCGTCACGCACATGCCGGGCTGGTAAGCGCGCCACAGGCCGTTGCGCTTGCGCGCGCCCACATCGTGCACGTCCAGGCCGATCAAATGCCCGATGCCGTGCATGTAGAACTGACGGTAAGCGCCGGATTCGATCACCCCGTCCACGCTGCCTTGCAGCAGCCCCAGGTCCAGCATGCCCTGAGCCAGCACCGCCAGCGCGGCGTCGCCGGACGCGTTCCAGGGCACATTGGGGCCCAGCGCGGCGATGGCCGCCGTCTGCGCCGCCAGCACCACTTCGTAGACGTCGCGCTGCGGGCCGCTGAAGCGGCCGTTGATCGGGAAGCTGCGGGTGATGTCGCCGGCGTAGCCTTCCAGCTCGCAGCCGGCGTCGATCAACAGCATCTCGCCATCGCGCAGCAGGCCGTTGTTGGCGCAGTAATGCAGAGTGCAGGCATTGGCGCCGCCGGCGACGATGCTCTCGTAGGAGGGCTGGCGCGCGCCGCGGCTGACGAAGGCGTGCAGGATTTCGGCCTCGATCTGGTATTCATGCAGGCCGGGCCGGGTGGCGCGCATCGCCTGCACATGGCCGGCGGCGGAAATCTCGCCGGCGCGGCGCAGCAGCGCAATCTCGCTGTCGTCCTTGATCAAGCGCATCTCGTCCAGCAGCGCGTGCACGTCGCCATAGCAGCTGGGCGCGGGCGCGCCGTGGTAGGCGCGCTGGCGCAGGCTGTCCAGCCAGCCGTTGACGCGCGCGTCGAACTTGGCGTCGCGGCCCAGGCTCCAGCACAGCCGGCCGCAGCCGGACAGCAGCTCCAGCATCCGCGCGTCCAGCTCTGCGACGGGATAAGCCTCGTCGAAGCCGAAAGCCTCGGCCGCAGCCTGCGGCCCGTGGCGGAAGCCTTCCCAGATTTCCATGTCCGGATTCTTGTCGCGGCAGAACAGGATGGACTTGCCGCTGCGGCCGTCCAGGACCAGCACCGCTTCCGGTTCGGGGAAGCCGGTCAGGTACAGGAAATGGCTGTCTGGGCGATAGGGATAGAAATTATCGGCGTTGCGCACCGCTTCCGGCGCGGTGGGCAGCACCGCGACGGCGTCGCCCAGGGCGGACAGCAGGCGGGCGCGGCGGGCGGCATGAGGCGTGGGCATGGCGGAATCCAGGCAAGAGACCGGCGCGGTCGTAAATGCGGCAGTTTACACCGCCGCCCGCGCCAACCCAAGCCCCGCCGCCGCGCTTCAAGTGGCGGTGGACAGCATCCACTCATGCGCCGGGTCGTTGTGGAAGCGCCATTCGCGGCGCGGCCCGGCCATCACGTTGAGGTAGTAGGATTCGTAGCCGTGGGGCACGCACACCGGGTGGTAGCCGCGCGGCACCAGCACCACATCGCCGTCCTCCACCGCGTGGGACTGATCCAGATCCCGCTCGTCGGTGTAGACGCGCTGGAACACAAAGCCCTGCGCCGGGCTTACCCGGTGGTAATAGGTTTCCTCCAGTTGGCTCTCCGCCGGCAGCGCGTCGCGGTCGTGCTTGTGCGGCGGATAGCTGGATGAATGGCCGGACGGGGTGCGCACTTCCACCACCAGCAGGCTGTCCGCCTCGGCCTGCTGCGGCAGGATGTCGGTGACGTAGCGAGTGTTGGCGCCCTGCCCGCGCACGCTCTGCGCCATGTCCTGGGGCGGGATCAGCCGCGGCGGACGGCTGAGCGGGCGGCCCGGCGCCGAGCACAACGCTACTTCGGCCGCCCCGCGGGCGACGACGCGCAGCGGGCAGCCGGCGGGGATGTAGGCCGCCCACGGCGCTTGCCCGTCGAATACGTCGGCGCGCCCCCCCACGCCTGGCCAGCGCTGGTCGCCGGCGACGAGGTCGACCACGCCGGCCAGCACCACCACGCAGCACTCCCGCTCCGCTTGCAGCCAGTCCTCGGACTCGCCGTCGGACAGGCGCAAGGCGCGGAAACCGACATGTCGCCAGCCGGCGGAGGCCGGCGTCACATCGGCGGCGACACGGCCGGCCGCCGCTCTAACCCGCAAATCAGGCTGATTCATGCGCAGCTCCTTTCCGGCGCGCCGGCGCGGATGGCGGCCACCAGGCCGGCCAGGGTGCGAAAGCCCAGCTCGGCGTAGCGGTAGCTGGGCGCCACCACCGGGTCCTGTTCCGCCTCCACCACCAGCCAGCCGCGATAGCCGTGCTCGGCCAGCGCGCGCAGCAGGGCTTCGAAATCGATGACGCCGTCGCCGGGCACGGTGAACACGCCGTTGAGCACCGCTTCCAGAAAGCTCCAACCGCGGTTGCGCGCCAACCGCGCCACCTGCGGACGGATGTCCTTGCAATGAACGTGGACCACGCGGCCGATATGACGGCGCAGCACCGCCAACGGTTCGCCCCCGGCGAAGGCGATGTGGCCGCTGTCGAACAGCAGGCCCACTTCCGGGCCGGTGACCGCCATCAGCGCGTCCACATCGTCCGGGGTTTCGACGTAAGCGCCCATATGGTGGTGGTAAGCCAGCGTCAGGCCGTGGCTTTGCAGATGGCGACCGAAGGCGTTCAACCGCTCGCCGTAATCCCGCCATTGCCGCTCCGAGCCAAAGCGCGGCCGCTGGTTCAAGGGCCTCGGCTGGCCCTGTATCGCCTGCGCCACCTCGCCGTAGACCATCACCCGGCAGCCGCTGGCGGCCAGCAAACGCACATGCGGCTCCGCCGCGGCGATTTCCGCGTCCACGCCGCGCTCGGCCAGCCGGCCGGAATGCCAGCCGGACACGCATTGCAGGCCGTGCGGCGCCAGCGCCGCCGCCAGCGCCTCCGGCTGACGCGGGAATTTATTGCCCAGTTCAAAACCTCGGTAGCCTATGGCCGCGCCTTCGGCCAGCGCCTGCTCCAGCGAAATCTCGCCGCCCAGCGACGGCAGGTCGTCATTGCTCCAGGAGATCGGATTGATGCCGATTTTCACATCGAATGCATGCATTGCCTTGTTCCCCGCTATTCGTATTGACGCCGGCGCAGCCGGTCTTCATAAGCCTGGCGCGCGGCGCGGACCTCGGCCCGTTCCGACACCTCCGGCACCGCCACCTCCCACCAGCAGCCGCCGGCCTCGGTGGTGCGCGCCGGATCGGTGTCGATCACGATCAGATAGCTGCGCTCGGCGGCGCGGGCACGGACCAGCGCCGCCTCCAGGCCGGCGATGTCGGCCACACGCTCGGCCTCGGCTCCCAAAGCACGCGCGTGAGCGGCAAAGTCCACCCTCGGCGCGCCGTGGCGGCCCTGGCGGCAGTCCTCCAGCAGATTGTTGAACGGCGCGCCCCCGCAGGCTTGCTGCAAGCGGTTGATGCAGCCGTAGCCTCGGTTGTCCAGCACCACCACGATCAGCTTCCGGTCCAGCATGACCGAGGTCGCCAATTCGCTGTTCATCATCAGATAACTGCCGTCCCCCACCATCACGATGACTTCGCGCTCCGGCCGCGCCATCTTCACGCCCAAACCGCCGGCGATTTCATAGCCCATGCAGGAATAGCCGTATTCCAGGTGGTAGCCGCCCGGCGTCGCCGCGCGCCACAGCTTGTGCAGTTCTGCCGGCAGGGTGCCGGCGGCGCAGACCACGATATCGTCGCGCTCGGAGCCGGGGTGGCGCTGCACGGCGCCGATCACCTCGCCATCGTAAGGCAGGCCGTGAGGCTGTCGCTGGCCGGTGACGCGCGCCGTCTCCGCGCGCCAGTCCTCGGCCAGCGCGCGCGCCTCGGCGCTCCAGCCGGCGTCTGCGCGCCAGCCGTCCAGCCGCGCCGACAGCGCCTCCAGGCACAAGGCGGCGTCGCCGGTCAAAGCCAAGGCGTCGGCCTTGATCCCGTCCAGCACGTTGACGTTGACGCTGAGCAGCCGCGCCTGACGAAACAACTGCCCGGAGCCGGTGCTGAAATCCTGCAAGCGGGTGCCCAGGGCCAGCACCAGATCTGCCTGTTCCGCCAGCCGGTTGGCGGCCGGCGAGCCGGTGACGCCGATCGCGCCCAGTTGCAGCGGGTGGTCCCAGGGCAAGGCGCTCTTGCCGGCCTGGGTTTCGGCCACCGGCGCGCCGTGGCGCTCGGCGAAGGCGCGCAAGGCCGCCGCGCCGCCGACGCTGTAGAGCACGCCGCCGCCGGCCACGATCAGCGGCCGCCGCGCGGCGGCCAGCGCCCGCGCAGCCCGCTCCAGCGCATCCGTTTCCGGCGGCGGCGCGGCGATGCGCCACCGCCTCGGCCGGAACCAGTCCGTCGGATAGTCCCAAGCCATGGTCTGCACGTCCTGCGGCAGCGCCAGCGTGGCCGGCCCGCACTGCGCCGGGTCGGTCAGCACCGCCAGCGCGCGCGGCAATGCCGTGAGCAGCTGCGCCGGGTGGACGATGCGGTCGAAATAGCGCGACACCGGCCGCAGGCAGTCGTTGACCGACAAGGTGCCATCCTGCGGCGCTTCCAATTGCTGCAGCACCGGGTCCGGCGCGCGCGACACGAACACATCGCCGGGCAAGAGCAGCAGCGGCAGCCGGTTGACGTGGGCCAGCGCCGCGGCGGTGACCAAGTTGGTGGCGCCGGGGCCGATGGAGCTGGTCACCGCCATCATCCGGCGGCGGAAATGGGCTTTGGCGTAGGCGATGGCCGCATGAGCCATGCCTTGCTCATTGTGGGCACGCCAGGTGGGCAGGCTGTCGCCGGCCTGCTGCAGCGCCTCGCCCAGGCCGGCGACGTTGCCGTGGCCGAAGATGGCCCACACCCCGGCGAACAGCGGCAGCTCCTCGCCGTCCAGCTCCACCCGCTGCGCGGCCAGGTAGCGCACCAGCGCCTGGGCCATGGTTAAGCGAATCGTGCTCATCGCGCGCCCTCCTCGCTGAGCGCGCGGCCGGCCGTGCCGCGTTCCTCGCGCCAGACCGCCACCAGCTCAGTGAATCGGGCTCCGGCCTCGGCCACCAGGCCGGCGTCGTCGATCTCGCCCGCAAGCCAGCGCTCGGCCGGCCGCTGAAACAGGCTGCGCCCCACCATGAAGCCGCGGCAACTGCGGCTGGCGCGCGCGGCGGCAAAGCCCCGGCGCAGCGCGTCCAAGGGCGCGTTCAAGCCCAGCAGCACCACGCCTCGGCAATAGGGGTCGCGCTCGGCGATCAGCGCGTCCAGCGCCGGCCACTGCGCGGCGGCGGGCGGCTCCAGCTTCCACCAGTCCGGATAGATGCCCAGGTTGTACAAGCGCTTGAGCGCGCGGTAGACGGTGTCGTCCGCGCGCGGCAAATCCTTGGGCGGAATGATTTCCAGCAACAGTTCGTGTCCGCTGGCCTGGGCGGCGTCGTAGAGCGCGCGGATCTGCGCTTCCTGTTCCAGCCGGTTGTCCAGCGCATCGTCCGGGTGGTACTGGACCAGGCATTTGATCACGTGCTCGCGCGGCCAGGCGGCCAGCGCGCCGGCCATCGCTCGGCCTTGCTCGAACACCAGCGGATTGGACCCTGGCAGCTCCACCGGCCGGCCCACCCACCAACCGCGGCCGGTGGCGGCGTACAGCGCGTCGGCGCCGTAGCGCTCGTCTATCAGCACCCCCACCCGCCCGCGCAGGCCCAAGCGCTGCTCCACGCCGGCCACCGCTTGCACCAGCAGCTGTTTCAAACGCGGCAGCCGCGCCTCGTCCGCGCCCGCCGCGCGCACCAGCTCAAAGAACTGACTGCGATGGTCGAAGGCGAACACGCACAACTCGTCCCAACGCGGCCGCGCCGCGCTGACCCGGTGCAGCCGGCTCAGGGCCGCGTCCTCGCCCGGCCGCCGCGTCGGCGCGGCGAGAAAGCGCTCCAGCTCGGCCGGGGTCGGCATCGCCGGCGCGCAACCGTGGCGCGACACCACCAGCGCGCCGCAGGCATTGGCTCGGCGGCAGCATTCTGCGTAGTCGCCGCCGCGCAGCCAGACGGACAGGAAACCGGCCAGGAAGGCGTCGCCGGCGCCCAATACATTCATCACGTCCACTTCCGCGCCGGCCACGCTGAAGGCGTCCTCGATGCGCGCCGGCACTTCGCCGGGAATCACCGCGCAACCCAAGGGCCCCAGCTTGACCACCAGCACCGCCTGGCTCAGCGCGCGCACTCGGGCCAAGGCCGGCATCAGCTCGGCCTCGCCGCCGGCGATCAGGAACTCCTCCACAGTGCCGACGATGAGGTCGAACTCGGAGAGCAGGCTCTGCAAATGGGCGCTGACCTCGGCGCTGGCGATGTAGCGGGTTTCGCCGTCGCCGCGGCCGGCCAGGCCCCACAGCACCGGCCGGTAGTCGATGTCCAGCACCGTGCGCGCGTCGTGGCGGCGCGCGTATTGCAGTGCGCGGCGGCTGGCCGCCTCCACTCCGGGCCGTGACAAATGGGTGCCGGTGATCAGCAAAGCCCGGCTGCCTGCGATAAAGCCCTCGTCGATGTCATCGGCGCTGAGCGCCATGTCGGCGCAGTTTTCGCGGTAAAACAGCAAGGGAAAAGCGTCGCGATCCTTGATGCCCAGCAGGGTCAGGCCGGTCAGCCGCTCCGGGTCCACCCTCACCTGGCTGACATCGCAGCCTTCGGCGCGCAGGGTGTTGAGCAGGAAGCGGCCCATCTGTTCGTCGCCGACGCGGGACAGCATCGCCGACTTCAAGCCCAGCCGGGCCGCGCCGAAGGCGATGTTGGCGGAGGAGCCGCCCAGGTATTTGGCGAAGCTGGCCGCGTCTTCCAGCGGCGCGCCCAACTGCTGCGCGTACAGATCCACCGCCAGCCGGCCCAGGCAGACCAGGTCGCGGTCGCGGCCGCTGGCGAAACGGGTGGTGTTTTGCATGCTAGATCTACCTTTCAGATATGGACGCCGTCCAGCTCGGCCATCAGTTTCTGCATTTCCGCTCCGCCGGCCATCATGTCCAGCACTTCCTCCTTGCTGACCGAGTCCTTGGCGTAAGTGCCCAGCGAGCGGCCGCGGTTGAGCAGGGTGAAGCGGTCGCCTATCGGATAAGCGTGGTTGACGTTGTGGGTGATGAAAATCACCGAGATGCCCTTCTCGCGCGCCTTGGAAATCAGCTTGAGCACATTGACGCTCTGCTTGACGCCCAGCGCGGCGGTGGGCTCGTCCAGGATCAGCACCCTCGCGCCGAAGTGAATGGCGCGGGCGATGGCCAGGCATTGCTTTTCGCCGCCGGACAAAGTGCCTATCGCCTGGTGGGGATCGCGGATGTGGATGCCCATTTCCGCCAGCTTGTCGCGCGCCACTTCGCCGGCCAGTTCCAGGTCCAGCACCGGCAGCAAGCCCAGCCACTTCTTCAATGGCTCCCGCCCCAGGAAGAAATTGCGCGCCACCGACATCAGCGGCACCAGGGCCAGATCCTGGTAGACGGTGGCAATACCCAAATCCAGCGCCTGGCGCGGCGATTCGAAGTGCACCGGCTGTCCGTCCACCCGGTATTCGCCGCCGCTGGGCCGGTGCACGCCGGCCAGGGTCTTGATCAGCGTGGACTTGCCGGCGCCGTTGTCGCCCAGCAGGCAATGCACCTCGCCGCGGCGCAGTTGCAGATCCACCTTCTGCAAGGCGATCACCGAGCCGAAGGTCTTGCTGACCTGATCCAGCTCCAGGATGTAGTCGTCACGCGATTTCATATTCGACTCCTTGCGGCCGCTGGCCAGGGTTGTTCGGGGCTGCGGCCGCGGCAAGGCGCGCCGACGCGGACAGTGCATCGAGTACGGCAAGGAAGCGCAACGCGGCCGCAGGGATTTTGCCGGTTGTGACCCAGAGCCGGTTCACGAGCTCGCGAGCTAGAGCGAGACAAGGCGAAAACGGCTGAGAAAGCGGAATGTACGGTTGGTACATGAGCATTTCGAAGCGGTTTCCAACGCCGTATCGATGACGCGCAGCGGATCGAGGGCCGGCTCTCATTTGGCCTCCGTCACACGGCGTCTGACATAGTGATTGAACAACACCGCCATCAGCAGCATCAGGCCGAGGAAGACGCGGAACCAGTCGGAGTTGATATTGGTGTAGGTAATGCCGATCTGCACCACGCCGAAGATCAGCGCGCCGACGCAGGCGCCCACCACCGAGCCGTAGCCGCCGGTGAGCAGACAGCCGCCTATCACCGCGGCGATGATGGCCTCGAACTCCTTTTGCAGGCCGCGGTCGGCGGCGGCGGAGCCCACGTCGCACACTTGCAGCACCGCGAACAAGCAGGCGCAAAAGGCGGTGAACATGAACAGGCCTATCTTCACCTGCTTGACCGGCACCCCCACGTTCTTGGCCGCGTTGGCGTCGCCGCCGGCGGCGAAGATCCAGTTGCCGATCCGGGTGCGCGCCAGCACAAAGGCCGCAATCCCCGCCAGCCCCAGCCACCACAGCAGCACCTTGGGCACGCCGGCCGCCGCCGCGCCGCCGTCCGGCAGGGAGGCGATGGCGCCGATGCCGGCCAGCCAGTGGAACAGGCCGGCGCCGACATGGCCGACGAACAGCCATTGCGCCAGCGGGTCCGCCGCCGCCAGGTCGCCGACGCCGCTGACGATGGTGCGGTTGGCGAACAGGATGGACAGCGCCAGCGTCAGGCCGCGCAGGATGAAGAGAAACGCCAGGGTGACGATGAAGGACGGCAACCGGGTCTTGAGCACCAGATAGCCGTTGAGCCAACCCACCGCCAGCGAGCCGGCGAAGGCGAACAGGATGGCCAGCCAGAACGGCCAGCCGAAGTACAGCGGCGGAATCGCCACCATCATGCCGGCGAAGCCTATCATCGAGCCCAGGCTCAGATCGAACTCGCCGGCTATCATCAGCAGGCAGGCGCCGATGGCGATGATGCCGAGATAGGCCGCCACCTGCGACCAGTTGACGATGCCGTCCACCGCGAACATGCCGGAACCGCCTGCGCCCACGCCGAACACCACGAACACCAGCACCGCGCCGGCGACGGCGGCGAATTCCGGCCGGCCCATCAGCCGATCGAACAGCGACAGCCGCCGCACTCTTTCATCGTCGCCGGGCGGCGCCATACGGATGCCCGCGGCCTTGCCCGGGCTGGCCTTGCTCATGCTCATTGCTATGCTCCTCACCTCGGAACCGTCGCGGCGCCGGGCGTCAGATCCATCGGAAAACGGCGGCTAGCGGTACTGCCCGGCGTACTTCTCCACCTTGGCGATATTGTCCTTGGTGACGAAACCGGGGCCGGAGTTGATGTGGCGGCCCTTGTAGAGGGGCGCCAGCCCGTACTCCTTCAGCCTGGCCTGGAACTTGGGGCTGGCCTTGAGCGCGGCTTCCACCTTGGCCGGGTCCGTGGTCTTGTCGCGTTTCATGATGGCCAAGGCCGCTACCGGGATATAGCCCTGCAGATAGGGCTGCTGGTCGATGGCGAACTTGATGGTGCCGTCCTTGATCGCCTTGGAGATGTCCTCGGACAGATCGAAGGTGGCGAAGTAAAGCTTGCCGGCCAGGCCCATCTTCTTCACCGCCTTGATCGAGGGGCTGGCCGAGGTTGGCCCCAAAGTCAGCATCGCTTGTGTGCCGGGGTTGTTGCGCAGATAGGCGCTGACCTTGCTCTCGATGCCGGTGGGGTCGTCGCCGGCGTCCAGCGTGGATTTGCGCACATCGGCGCCGATGGCGTCGGCGAAGCCCTTGCAGCGCTCGAAAGAGGCCGGGTTGGTGGCGTAATGGTTGACGCAGAGAAAGGTCTTGATGCCCGCGGCCTTGGCCTGCTTGCCGGAATCGAAGCCGGCGTCGTATTCCGGCTGGCCGACGTGCAGGGCCGCGCCCAGGCTTTCGCTTTGCTTTACGGTGCCGGAATTGATGGTAATCAGCGGGATTTTCTTGGCCACCACCTGGCCCAGCGGCCGCTTCAGCACGTCGTAATCGGCAATGCTGGCGATCACGCCGTCGTAACGCCGCGCCGCCGCCTGCTCGATCAGCCGCGCCATGTCGGCCAGGTCGCCGTTGGGCGGATTGCGGTAATCCACCTGCACGTTGAAATCCTCGCCGGCCTGCTTGATGGCGTTCTTGATGGTGTTCCACCAGGCGTCGGAATCCGGCGCGTGGCTGATCAGTACCAGGCGGGCGTCGGCCGCCTGCGCGGCTTGAGCCAGCGCGCAAAGCGCCAGCGCCGCCGCGGGCAGAGCCCGCTTCCACTTGCAAGTCCAGGATCGCTGCTGCATCTCTCTCCTCCTTATTCTCCGCCGGCCCATCGTGGAGCCCGCTATGGTGTCGGCCGCGGACGCAGTCGGCGCCGGGCGTGAAATCACCTTAAGAGCTTTCGCTCTACTCTGCAAATAATTTTCCAAAATTGTTTTTCAATAGAAAATTATTTTCGAAAACAAGGACAAAACGTATACTGGCCAAAACCTTAGGAAAGCCCGCTCATGGCCAATACCGCCCCCGCGGAGGAATTGATGCAGCGCATCGCAGCCGAATACGACACGCTGAGCAAGCAGTTGAAAGTAATTGCCGCTTACGTGGAGCAGCATCGGGGCACGCTGATGCTGCAACGCATTACCGACATCGCTCAGGCTTGCGAGGTGCAGCCCTCCGCCATCGTCCGCTTCGCCCAGCGCTTCGGCTTCGCCGGCTTTTCCGACATGCAGGCGCTGTTTCGTGACGCATTTACGCCAAAGGGCGCGCCGCAACCCAATTACCGGCAGCGCATCCAGAGCCTGATCGCCAACCGCGACGAGCAGCGCTCAGCCGGCGGCATGACCCGCGACTTCATCGCCGCCTGCCAACAAGGGCTGCAAGAGCTGGACGCCTCGCTGGACGAGGCGCAGCTGGAAGCAGCGGTGGAGCTGCTATTGAACGCCGACAACATCTACGTGGCCGGGGTGCGGCGCATGTTTCCCATCGCCTCCTACATCGCCTACGCCTTACAGCACACCGCCAAAAAAGTGCATTTGCTATCCGGCCTGGGCGGCATGTTTCCGCAGCAGATCCGCAGCATTGGAGAAAAAGACGTGCTGATCGCCATCAGCTTCCAGCCCTACGGCAAGGAAAGCCGCTATTGCGCGCGGGTGGCGGCACAGCACAAGGCCAAGCAGTTGGTGATCACCGACAGCCAGCTCAGCCCACTGGCGCGCGGGGCCGACGCGGTATTGACGGTCCGGGAAGGCTCCGCCTTCGCCTTCCGTTCGCTGACCAGCACCATCTGTCTGTGCCAGGCGCTGTTCATCGCGCTGGCCTGCCGGCTGGAGCTGAACATAGAAGAAACCAAGGAGACTGGAGGATACGATGATTGACACAGCGCTGTTCGGGGCCGGCCGCATCGGCAAGATCCACGCCGCCAACCTCGCCCGCCTGCCGGGCATGCGGCTCAAATACGTGGTGGACAGCCATGCGCCGGCGGCGCGGGAACTGGCCGCCGTCCACGGCGCCGAGGCCTGCTCCGCGGAACAGGCGCTGGACGATCCGGCAGTCCGCGCCGTGGTCATCGCCTCCAGCACCGACACCCACGCCGAGCTGATCCTGGCCGCCGCCGCGCGCGGCAAAGCCATCTTCTGCGAAAAACCGGTGGACCTGGAACTGGAACGCGCGCGCCAGTGCGCGCGGGCGGTGGCGACGGCCGGCGTGCCCTGCCTGATCGGCTTCCAGCGCCGCTACGACCCCACGTTCGCGGCGCTCAAGGCCCGGCTGGCAGCCGGCGAAATCGGCGCGCCGGAAATGCTCATCGTCACCAGCCGAGACCCCGGCGCGCCGCCGCTGGACTATATCCGCCGCTCAGGCGGCATCTTCAAGGACATGCTGATCCACGACTTCGACATCTGCCGCTGGATCCTGGACGACGAAGTCGTCAGCGTGCACGCCAGCGCCAGCGCGCTGAGCGACCCGGCCATCGCCGCCGCCGGCGACGCCGACAGCACGGCGGTGACGCTGCGCACCCGCCAGGGCCGGCTGTGCCAGATCAACACCAGCCGCCGCGCCGCCTACGGCTACGACCAGCGCTTTGAAGTGCTGGGCAGCCGCGGCATGCTGCAAGCCGGCAACCACAGCCCCACCGAGGTCACCGCCTACGGCGAGCGCGCCGTGGCCTCAGACCTGCCCGAGCCCTTCTTTCTGGAACGCTACCGCCAAGCCTACGCCGCCGAGATGGCTCACTTCCTGGAGGTGATGCGCGACGGCGCCGCGCCGCGCACCACGGTGGAAGACGGCGTGCGCGCGCTGGAGCTGGCTGACGCCGCCACCCGCTCCTGGCGGCTGGGCCGGGTTGTCGAACTGGATCAGGTCTAACTCAACCGGGGGGCTTGTCATGTCTACATTGAACCTCGGCGTCGCCGGCCTGGGCCGGCTGGGCCGCCGCCACGCGCTCAATCTGCGCGATCGCATCGCCGGCGCGCGCGTGATCGGCGTCTGCTCGCCGCTGCGAGAGGAACTGGACTGGGCACGGCGGGAGCTGCCCGACGCCGCCGGCCACGCCGCGCTGGAGGGCCTGCTGGCCGAACCGGGGCTGGACGCGGTGCTGCTGGCCACGCCCACCGCCCTCCACGCCGAGCAGATCATCGCCTGCCTGGACGCCGGCAAACATGTGTTCTGCGAAAAACCGCTGGCGCTGAACCTGGACGATTGCCTGCGGGTGGAGCGCGCCGCCGCCCGCCACCCGGAACTCAAGGCCATGGTGGGTTTCGTCCGCCGTTTCGACCCCAGTTACCAGGACGCCGCCGCCAAACTGGCGCAAGGCCTGGTGGGCCAGCCCTATCTGGTGCGCTCGCAGACTTGCGACCTCAACGACGACAGCGGCTTCTTCGTGCAGTTCGCGCCCAGCAGCGGCGGCATTTTCATGGATTGCAGCATCCACGACATCGACCTGGCGCGCTGGCTGCTGGGCGCGCCGCGCCCGCTGCGGGTGTGGGCCAGCGGCGTCAACGCGGTGCACGGCGCGTTGGCGCAATACGGCGATGTGGACAACGGCGTGGCGATGTGCGAGTTCGAGGGCGGCAAGCTGGCTTGCTTCTACGCCTCGCGCACTCAGGCGCACGGCCACGAGACGCTGACCGAGATCTTCGCCACCCAGGGCCGGCTGAGCGTGGGCGCCAACCCGCGCGCCAACCGCGTGGAGATCAGCGACCGCCACGGCGTGCGCAACGAGTGCGTAACGGACTTTTATCAGCGTTTCGCTGAAGCCTTCGCGCTGGAGTTGCAGCATTTCGTCGATGCCGCGCGCCTGGACCAGCCGCTGGCCCTGAGCCTGGCCGACGCCCGCGAAGCCACCCGCATCGGCCTGGCCATTACCGAGGCCTTGAGGACCCGGCAGGCGGTGGAGTTGTAAGAACCTGCTCAAGGTCTGCTGCGCTTCAGCGATACGGCGTTAAAAACCGCTTGCCTCGCGGTCGCCGCAAGGGCGTGAACATCTTCAAAACTACCGCGCCGGAGGGGCTTGTCGCCGGCGCGGCGATACCCTATCGTCCTACTCCTTTTCATCAAAACAAAACCATGGCGATGCCGATGGACTGACCGGATTTCATCACGCCGACATCCGAGCATCCCATCATGGCGTCGCGCCAACGTCCGTTGCGAACTTATATATAAAGGAGAATCCATGTCATTCGCTTGCAAACCCCTGCTCGCCGCCGTCGCGCTGGCCATCGGCCTGGCCGCGTCCGCCCAGGCCGCCGACAAAATCGTCATCGCCCACCGCGGAGCCAGCGGCTACCTGCCGGAACACACGCTGCCGTCCAAGGCGCTGGCCTACGCCCAAGGGGCGGATTATCTGGAGCAAGACCTGGTAATGACCAAGGACGACAGGCTGATCGTGCTGCACGATCATTACCTGGACCGCGTCACCGACGTGGCCGAACGCTTTCCCGAGCGCGCGCGCAAGGACGGCCGCTATTACGCGATCGACTTCACCCTGGCCGAGATCAAATCGCTGCGCTTCACCGAAGGCTTCGACATCGACAAGGGCGTCAAGCGACAGACCTACCCCGGCCGCTTCCCGATGGGCAAGTCCGATTTCCGCATCCACACTTTTGAAGAGGAAATCGAATTCATCCAGGGCCTGAACCACTCCACCGGCCGCGACATCGGCCTGTACCCGGAGATCAAGGCGCCGTGGTTCCACCGCCAGGAAGGCAAGGACATCACGGTGAAGGCGCTGGAAGTGCTGAAGCGCTACGGCTACACCGGCAAGAACGACAAGGTCTATCTGCAGTGCTTCGACTTCAACGAACTCAAGCGCATCAAGACCGAGTTGATGCCCAAGGCCGGCATGGACCTCAAACTGGTGCAACTGATCGCCTATACCGACTGGCAGGAAACCTTCGAGCAGAACGCCGCCGGCCAGTGGGTGAACTACAGCTATGACTGGATGTTCCGTCCGGAAGGCATGAAGGAAATCGCCAAGTACGCCGACGGCATCGGCCCGCAATACCCGATGCTGATAGACAAGGTCTCGACGCCGGGCAAGATCAAGCTCACCGGCATGAGCCGCGCCGCGCACGCCAACGGCCTGGCGATCCACCCCTACACCCTGCGCAAGGACGCGCTGCCGGCCTACGCCAAGAATATGGACCAGTTGCTGGACGCGGTGTACAACCGCGCCCAGGTGGACGGCGCCTTCAGCGACTTCCCGGACCTGGCGGTCAATTTCCTGCGCCGTCAAAAACAGCATCGTTAAGCGGCGGCTCCGGAAGCCGGCGGCCGCCGGCTTTCAAAACCAGAATCCGCCGATCGCACACACCGAAATAAGCCTCAAGTTTCCGCCGACCGCGCCGAAAATATGGCCATACTGAGGGACTGGCATCCCTCCGCATCGTTGCGCCCATTGGCGCGACAAACAACAAGCCTGCATGGCTTCCGTGCCTACACGCCCTTTATCGCTTAGGAGCGCAACATGTCCATTAATCCCTTGAACGGCCAGAGCGGGGCCGACCTGCCGCTGAAACAAAGCGGCCAAAGCGCCGCCACAGCGCCAACAGGCAGCAGCTCCGCTACCGCGCGCAATCAATTGAACGCGCAACTGGTGGCCAATCTGGACGTTTCCACCAACACCGACGGCAAATCGCTGTCCCTGCTCTACCGCACCGCGATCGACAGCATCAATCAGATCCTCTCCGATCAACTGAACGCCGCCGGCGGCAGCAGCGGGGCCGACAACACGCAAAGCGCCCAGGGCGCTCAGCAAACGCCCAACATCCTGCAGCAGAAGTTGAGCGAGGACAATTCGCCGGAAGGCACGTCCCAGCGCATCTTGTCCGGCGCGCTCAGCTTCTTCAGCACCTACGCCAAGCAGCATCCGGAACTGAGCCAGGAAGAGCAGGCCAAGAATTTCGTCGACATCGTGCGCGGCGGCTTCGAAAAAGGCTATGCCGAGGCCGTGGACGTCCTCAACGGCCTCAAGGTGTTCAACGGCAATATCGCCGACGAGGTCAAGAAAACCCGCGATCTGGTCAATAAAGGCTTCGACGATTTCGTCGCCAGCATGAAGCCCCAGCAACAGAGCGACTCCAACGCCGGCTGATGGATAGCGGCGTCTTAATCAATAATTTGTTTAAACTTCGTATATTGTTAAATTAAAAATAAAGTTTCCGCCGGCCCTGCCGAAAATAAGGCATGGCCGGGGAAACGAATCAGACCCAGACTGCGTTTCCGGCCGAACGCCGCCAGCCAGACCGGCGGCATGCTCGCAAGGAGACCGTCATGCCCATCCTGCCTGTTACCCTGACCCAGGCCGGCCGTTCCGCCGGACACTCGCTCTCGCAACAGGAGCATGGCGGAAAACACGGCCGCCAGCGCGAGCCCGCCCCCGCCTCGGCCAATCCCGTCGCCGACAGCCGTTTTTCCGCCGACAAGCAATTTCTGGACTTATTCCACCACGCGGTGATGGACCCGCTCAGCTGCGCGCTGGACCTGCCGCTAATGGGCAAGGACCTGCTGACCGGCCTGGGGCTGGAACACAACCCCTGCTACGCGGCGGAACGGATCATGCGCGACTTCTACCAGCTGTTCGCCCTCTACCGGCAGCAACACCCCAAACAATCGCCGATGCAACAGCTGTTCATCTTCCTGGCCGTCGCGCGGCAAAGCCTGGAGTGCGGCTTCAATGAAACTCATCAGGTGCTGGAAAGCATGAATATGCTTCATGTCGCTTACCACGACCTGGTCTCGGCCAAAGAGCAGGTGACGGTGGCGCTGATCAATTTCGGTCAGCCCCCGGTCCAGAAAGAGACTTAAAAGGTGCTTACGATCTCTCGGGCTAAGGCGAGACAAGGCGAAAGCGGCTGAAAAAGCGGAGTGTGCGCACGGTGCATGAGCATTTTGAGCTTGCACTCACCGCGCAACGCTTCACGAAGCGCAGCAGATCGTAAACAGGTTCTTAGGGGGTTGCTCACCCCTGCACGCCCCACACCTTCTGCAAACACCAAGCTCCCCTCTTCCATCTTTGCCAAGCACAGCCGCGCGCCGCGTTCTTGCCCCATATCAATCTTGATTCATCTAAAAATATGCTCATTCATATTTTTTAGTAAATTATAATTTTGTTATTTACATTGAGCTGGATATGGAATTACTGATAGGCACGATAGTCACGCTGCTGGTGGGCCGGGCTATTTTCAAAGGCTACTCCGCCACCGGCGTGCTGATGCTGGGCGGCCTGGCGCTGCTGGTCGCCACCGCCTTGCAAGGCTTGCCGGTATTGCCCAAAAACGTGGCCGCCACCGGTCACGCCGCCACCGACATCGCCGAGTTCGTCAAATCCCTGCTCAGCAGCCGCGCCGCGGACCTGGGCCTGATGGTGATGGCGCTGTGCGGCTTCGCCGGCTATATGACCCATATCGGCGCCAACGACATGGTGGTCAAACTGGCCTCCAAGCCGCTCAGCCGCATCAAGTCCCCTTACGTGCTGATGGTGGCGGCTTACTTCGTCGCCTGTCTGCTGTCGCTGGCGGTGTCTTCCGCCACCGGCCTGGGCGTATTGCTGATGGCCACCTTGTTCCCGCTCATGGTGAACATGGGCATCAGCCGCGGCGCGGCCGCGGCCATCTGCGCGTCGCCGGCGGCGTTGATCTTGTCGCCCACCTCCGGTGACGTGGTGATCGCCGCCCAAGCCTCCGGCATGCCGCTGATCGACTTCGCCTTCAAGACCACGCTGCCCATTTCCCTGCTGGCCATCACCGGCATAGGCTGCGCCCACTTCTTCTGGCAGCGCTACCTGGACCGCAAGGAAAACCTGCCGCTGACGCGCCAGGACGTGCACGAAATCGTCACCGACGCGCCGGCGCTGTACTGCCTGCTGCCGTTCACGCCGATTGCCGGCGTGCTGGTGTTCAACGGCAAACAGGCTCCGGAACTGCACATCGTCACCGTATTGATCCTGTGTATCGCGCTGGCCGCGCTGGTGGAGTTCCTGCGCCATCGCCGCGCCGCGCCGGTGTTCGCCGGACTGGAAGTGGCTTACAAAGGCATGGGCGACGCCTTCAGCAGCGTGGTGATGCTGATCGTGGCCGCTGGCGTGTTCGCCCACGGTCTGTCCGCGCTGGGCTTCATCAATCAGTTGATCGGCCTGGCGCAGTCCTTCGGCTCCGGCGCCATGGTGTTGATGCTGGTGCTGGTGGCGATCACCACGCTGGCGGCGCTGACCACCGGTTCCGGCAACGCCCCCTTCTACGCCTTTGTGGAGCTAATCCCCAAGCTGGCGGCCGAAGCCGGCATCAACCCCGCCTTCCTCGCCATCCCCATGCTTCAGGCGTCCAATCTGGGCCGCACCGTGTCGCCGGTGTCCGGCGTGGTGGTAGCCTGCGCCGGCATGGGCCAGGTGTCGCCGTTCGAGATCGTCAAGCGCACCTCGGTGCCGGTGATCGTCGGCCTGGTGATTGTGGTGCTGGGCACGCTGGCGCTGGTGCCGGCCTGAGAACTTGTTCAAAGTCTGCTGCCCGTCGGCGATACGGCGTTGAAACGCCGTTAAACCCATCGCCCGACAAAGACAAGACGGCCGCCCGCGGGCGGCCGTTTCTCATTGCTCAAGGGAAAGCTTACTGCTGAGCCGGGGTGTTTTCGGCGAAGTATTCGTGGCTGTCCGCGTTGTTCAAGGCCTGGGTCGGGTTGGTTTTGGCCAGGTTCTTGGCGCCGGTCTGACCATAGACGTGATCGCTGGTGCCCGCCACCACGGTGAAGTGAGACAACTCATGCACCAGGGTGCCGCCCTTGGAGTCGGTGCCGCTGGTCGGCGCGGTCCAGAAAGCGCCGCACAGATAGATCTTGTACGGTTGCGCAGGATAGACGTAGGCGTAAGTGCCGGCCTGGGTGCAACCGCAATCGATGCTGATCGGTTTGGTGTCCAGCGCGTCCTTGATGCTGACGTAGTGGGACTTGGCGGTGTTCCAGTTGGCCAACGTGTAATTGCCGAACCATGTGGTGTAGCGCGGAGTCCCGGACGGGGAACCGGACAAATAGCTGACCGAATCGTTGGCCATATTGATGGCCGCGCTGACCCCGCCGTTGGTCTGGCTTTGCTGGGTCACCGAGCAATTGGCCGCGTAAGTGACGCTGGAAGCGGCGGCCTTGCGGCTGAGAATGGACCATTCGCGTTGCGCGTCCAGCGACTGCTTCAGCAGCTTGCTGGTGCGGCCGGCCACCGACACGCTGGCGGTGTTGGAACTCAATACTTCGTCGGCCACCGCGGCGTCCGCGCCGGAGGCGATCTTGGCGTTAAGCTGCGGCGCGGAGCGGTTCAACACGCGGGAGCTGGCCGCCAGAAAGCGCACGTCGAAACGGCCGCTTTTCGACATATCGTAGTAGTCGGACACCTTGACCTTGACGCTCAGCGAAGCGCCCGGCGCCAGCGCCACGGTATCCTTGATGGTGGGCACAGCGCGCTTGTAACGCGGTCCCAGATAGCTCACCGGCTTGCCGTCGCGGCTCACCTCGAAAATCTGTTCCTGCAGTTCCTGCCCCGGCACATACCACTTGTAGATGCGCAAGGTTTCCTTGCCGGTATTGCGGTAATTCAACACCACCTCGACATCCTGATCCGCCGCCACCGAGGCCTGCTGCTTGGCCACGCTCACTTGCAGATCATGCGCCTGAACCAGGCCGCTCCCCAAAGCCATCACGAACAACGGAATCGGCAACAATTTTTTCATTGATCTTCTCCTGGTGGGACCACCGGCCAGTCCCGCCGCGCTTGTGGCCCGGCAAGGCTTCCCGCACTCCCAACCCCTTTGTCATCACGTGTTTATTAAAATGGATCGCAAACATATTTCGAATGCGAAAGTCATTAATTACATGACGAAGACATGATTTCAATCAAGAAAAGCGCCCCTGCCGACACAGAATCGGCGGCTGTCTGATTTTTGGCACGCTTCATAAAACAGCCTGTTCTAGGTTAAAGTATTGGGTTGCCCTGCTTGGTGAGACCGATCCAGGCAGGCGACATGCCGGCAGGCCCGCGCCGCGCCCGGCTCCGCAACTCAACCTTCGACTGTTTATCGAATGGCGAACACAATGAATCAGACACCTGAAAAGGCTCTGGTCGTCCTTTCCGGCGGCCAGGACTCCACCACCTGCCTGTATTGGGCCTTGCAAACCTTCGGCCATGGCAATGTCGAGGCCGTGACCTTCGACTACGGCCAGCGCCATCGCGTCGAGCTGGACTGCGCGCGCAAGATCGCCGCGCTCGCCGGCGTGCGCCAAACCGTGCTGCCCATCGACACCTTCGCCGCCATCGGCGGCAACGCGCTGACCGACGCCGACATTGCGCCGGAAGACGGCGCCCGCGACGACGACGCGCTGCCCAACACCTTCGTGCCCGGCCGCAATCTGATCTTCCTGACCTTCGCCGCCGCGCTGGCCTATACCCGCGGCGCGCGCCACCTGGTCGCCGGCGTCGCGCAGACCGATTATTCCGGCTATCCCGATTGCCGCGAAAACACCCTCAAGGCGCTGGAAGTGGCCTTGCGGCTGGGCATGGACAGCCGAGTGGAGCTGCACGCGCCGCTGATGTATCTGTCCAAGGCGGAAACCGTCGCTTTGGCGCAACAAGTTGGCGCGATGGACGCATTATCCTGGAGCCACACCTGTTATAACGGACAGGTGCCGCCTTGCGGCCATTGCGCGTCTTGCGAGTTGCGCGCCAAGGGTTTCGCCGAAGCCGGCGTGCCCGACCCGCTGATCGTCCGCTGCCAAACTCGCCGGGAGGACTAAGATGCACACCTCCAACTTGATCGCCGGCGCCCGCTTCGAAGCCGCCCGGCAGGTGAACGGCGCGTCCGATCTCACCGCGCGCCCGCACGGCCACAGCTTCCGCGTCATCGCCCGCGCCGATGCCCAATACCCCGGCCACGAACAACTGCAGGCGGCTTTGGACGCCGCCGTCGCGCCGCTGGACTACGCCGACCTGAACCGCCAGCTGGCCCAATGCGACGATCTGGCGCTAGCCGTCCACCTGCGCGCCGCCCTGCCCTGCCCGGCGACGCTGAGCCTGCAAAGCTCGCCGCAACGCGGCGTGGCTCTGGACGGCGACACCGCTCTGAATTGGATACAGGTTCAGTTCGAAGCCGCCCATCAACTGCCCCATGTGCCGGCTGGCCACAAATGCGGCCGTCTGCACGGCCACGGCTTCGGCGTGCGCCTGGCCGCCGACGCCAGGCTAAGCGGCCACCCGCGGCTGGAAGCCGCCTGGAAGCCGTTGTTCCTGGAACTCAATCACCGCTACCTCAACGACATCGCCGGCCTGGACAACCCCACCAGCGAAGTGTTGGCGCAGTGGCTGCACCAGCGGCTGGCCGACACGCTGCCGGGTCTGGCATGGGTGGAGGTGCGCGAAACTCATAGCGCCGGCAGCCAGTTCGACGGCCAGCGCTTCCGCATCTGGAAAGAGCAGCGCTTCGAAAGCGCCAGGCCCTTCGACGACAAGGGCGCCTACACCGGTCACAGCTACCTGGTCCGGCTGATGCTCAGCGGCGAACTGGACCAGGCCATGGGCTGGCTGCTGGACTTCGGCGACGTCAAAGACCGCTTCAAGCCCCTCTACCGCCAACTGGACCACAATCCGCTGGACCAGCTCAGCGGCGTGCGCGGCGGCGACAGCGTCTCGGTGGCGGAATGGGTGCACGCCCACCTGTCCCCGCTGGTGCCGGAACTGGCGCGCATCGATCTGATGGAGCAAGAGCTGCGCGGCGTGTCGCTGATGTTCCGCGACGCTATGCGCTGGCCGCTGCTGTAAGAACCTGTTTACGATCCGCTGCGCGTCGTGGAGCGTTACACGGTGAGTACGTCTTCAGAAATGCTCATGTACCGTATGTGCACTCCGCTTTCTCAGCCGTTTTCGCCTTGTCTCGCCTTAGCGCGCAAGATCATGCACACGCTCCAAGCCCACCTCATTCATGTAGAGAACGCACTGTGACGACTTACACGGTCAAGGAAATCTTCTATACGCTGCAGGGCGAGGGCCGCCAGGCCGGCCGCGCTGCGGTGTTCTGCCGCTTTGCCGGCTGCAATCTGTGGTCCGGCCGCGAAGAGGACCGCGCCAAGGCGGTCTGCCAATTCTGCGACACCGACTTCGTCGGCGTCGGTCCGGACGGCGGCAAGTTCAAGAGCGCGGCGGCGCTGGCCGAGCGCATCGCCTCGGAATGGCCGGCCGGCGCGGGCGGCACGCCCTATGTGGTGTGCACCGGCGGCGAGCCGCTGCTGCAGCTGGACGCCCAGCTCATCGCCGAACTGCACCAGCGGGGCTTCGAAGTGGCGGTGGAAACCAACGGCACGGTGGCCGCGCCGCCGGGGCTGGACTGGATCTGCGTCAGCCCCAAGGCCGGTGCGGAGCTGCTGCTGCGCAGCGGCAACGAACTCAAGCTGGTCTACCCGCAGGCGACCCAGATGCCGGAAACCGTAGAACAGCTGGACTTCGACACCTTCTATCTGCAGCCCATGGACGGCCCGAACCTTGCGGCCAACACCCGCGCCGCCATCGCCTACTGCATGGCGCACCCGCGCTGGCGGCTGTCGGTTCAGACACATAAAGTTACCAATATCCGCTGAACTTGCCGGGCCCTTCGGGGCCCAATCTTTATCCGCCTCCCCCGCTCCACTTCGCTCCTCCCTCAAAAAATATCGCGCTCCGCTGTAATAAGGCCTCGCCAACATCGACTCATGGCCAGGAAGGACTGCCGACCACATCTGGCGCCGCGATAAAAAAAATCGCGACTACAGTGTAAGAAGCCGGAAACGACCCCGACTTAATGAATGTCCGGACCCGGCAAGCTTTCTCAATGCGAGAGCCCGGCAGACTGGCTCGTTTATAATCACCCCATCATGATTCGGCCTCCGGCCGTTAAACAGGAGAAACACCATGAGTACCAGCAAAACCCTGATCGCATCCGCTCTCGGCGCCGTCGTCGCCCTCGGCGCGCTGGCCTCCGCTCCGGCGGCCGCCGCCGATAAAGAGAAATGCTACGGCATCGCCCAGGCCGGCAAGAACGACTGCGCGTCCGCCACCGGCGCGCACTCCTGCGCCGGTCAGGCCAAGATGGACAAGGACCCCGGCGACTGGAAATACGTAGCCAAAGGCAGCTGCGAGAAAATGGGCGGCAGCACCGCTCCCAAGAAGTAAGCCGGATCCGTCCGGCGCGCGGCCTTCGTCGCGCGCCGGACGGAGTCTGAACGAAATCTGAAAGAACGAATTTTAAATTCATGTAGTCTCAGCGAGGTTTGCCAACCGCCGGCCTGGAAATGCGCTCCAAGGCGGGCCCGCACCTACCTCACAGGAGACTGACATGAACACCACTCGCAAACTGCTTGCCTCCGCCGTCGGCGCCGTCATCGCGCTGGGCGTCGCCGCCTCTGCCCAGGCCGAGGACGCGCCGCAGCCCAAGGAAAAATGCTACGGCGTCACCCCGGCCGGCAAGAACGACTGCGCGTCCGCCGACGGAGCCCATTATTGCGCCGGCGAAGCCAAGGTCGACAATGATCCCAATGAGTGGCACAACGTGCCCAAGGGCACATGCGAGAGCCTGGGCGGCCGCACCACGCCGCCGCCCAAACAATCCTGATCGCGCCGCCGGGCTGCCGCCGTGGCGGGCGACCCGAGGGGAATGATGATGGAAACCAAGCTTCCCGCGGTCTGCGGCATCGGCCTGCGCGCCCCGCACTATCGCGAAGCGCTGGACAAGCGCCCGGACCTGGGCTGGGTGGAAGTGCACAGCGAGAACTTCTTCGACGGCGGCATGCCCTGGAGCATGCTGCGCGAAGTGGCCGCCTGTTGGCCGCTGTCGCTGCACGGCGTCGGCCTGGGCCTGGGCTCGGCCGCGCGTCCGGACCCGGCCCATCTGGCCTCGCTCAAGCGGCTGGTGGACGCCGTGCAGCCGGCGGCGGTGTCGGAACACCTGTCCTTCAACCATTCCGAACGCCGCTTCGTCAACGACCTGCTGCCCATTCCCTATACCCGCGAATCGCTGGCGGTGATCGCCGGCCACGTCGCGGAAACCCAGGACGCGCTGGGCCGCCCCATCCTGCTGGAAAACCTGTCCAGCTATCTGGAATTCCCCGGCAACGAGATGCACGAGGGCGAATTCCTGGCGGAACTGGTGCGCCGCACCGGCTGCGGCATTCTGCTGGACATCAATAATCTCTACGTCAACCGCGTCAATCTGGGTGTGGACACGGACGCGGTGCTGGACGCGCTGCCGGCGGCGGCGATAGGCGAAATCCACCTTGCCGGCTACAGCGAACGCGAAGGCATGCTGGTGGACACCCACAGCCAGCCAGTGCACGACGGCGTCTGGCAACTGTACCGCGAGGCCATTGCCCGGCTGGGGCCGCGCCCCACCTTGATCGAATGGGACCTGGAGATTCCGCCGCTGGCCACCTTGCGCGGCGAGGCCGCCAAGGCTCAAGCCATCCTGGAGGCCGCGCATGAACTGGTCTGATTGGCAGGCGGAGCTGCTGGAGCGGATCGCCGATCCGTCTCTCTCGGCGGAAACCGCGCCGGCGCTGAACCCGGCCGGGCTCGCGGTTTACCGCAACAACTACCGGGTGGGCTTGATCGACACCCTGGCCTTCATCTACCCGGTCTGCCGCCAACTGGTGGGCGGGGACTTCTTCACCGGCCTGGCCCGCGTCTTCATCGGCGGCCACCCGTCGCTCAGCGGCAATCTGCACCTGTACGGCGCCGCCTTCGGCGACTTCGTCGCCGGTTTCGAACACGCGCGCGAACTGCCCTATCTGGCCGACGTCGCTCGGCTGGAATGGCGGGTTCACCGCGCCTACTACGCCGCCGACGCCGCGCCGGCCGACAGCGCCGCGCTCGCCGCCTTCCCGCAACAGCGCTGGGGCGAACTCAAGCTGCGGCCGCTGCCCGATGTCGCCGCCCTGCTCAGCCCTTGGCCGGCGGCGTCGATCTGGCTGGCCCACCAGCGCCAACCGGTGGAACTGAACGTGGACCTGCACAGCCAGCCGGAGGCGATGCTGATCTACCGCCTACAAGGCCGGGTTCAGGTCGAAATCGTCGGCGCCGGCCTGGCCGCGCTGCTACAGGCCTTTCGCGACGGCGCAACGCTGGAGGCCGCGGTGGAACAGGCGCTGGTCGCCGAAGCGGACTTCGACCTGCAGACCGGCCTGCTGCGGCTGTTCCAGCAGCGCCTGATCCAAGACGTCACACTGTAAACACGCTTAAACCCTAAGAGCCTGTTCACGATCTCGCGAGCTAGAGCGAGACAAGGCGAAAACGGCTGAGAAAGCGGAATGTACGAGTGGTACATGAGCATTTCGAAGGCGCACTCACCGTGTAACGCTCCACGCAGCGCAGCAGATCGTAAACAGGTTCTAAGCACCGAATCTCATCCAAGCTTGCGGGCATGGAGGGGATACGCACGCCCGCGGCTTGCCATGCGCCGCCGCTGAACCATACTCAACACACAGGAGACACCCGCCATGAACCCCTTGACTTGCTCCCGCCTCAGCACCCCGTACCGCTGGCTGATCCGCGGCGGCGACCTGCTGCAGCCGCTGCTCTTGCTGCTGTTCCGGCTGTGGATCGCCAATGTGTTCTTCAAGTCCGGCCTGACCAAGATAGACGACTGGGATACCACCATCCTGCTGTTCACCGAGGAATACCACGTGCCGCTGCTGCCGCCGGCCATCGCCGCGGCCTTGGCCGCCGCAGGCGAACTGGGCCTGTCCGCGCTGCTGGCGCTGGGCCTGGGCGGGCGGTTCGCCGCCGCCGGCCTGTTCATTCTCAACGCGGTGGCCGTGATCAGCTACCCGGGACTGACCGAAGCCACGCGCGAATTCCATTACTACTGGGGCATGTTGATCGCCGTGGTGCTCGCCTTCGGCCCCGGCCTGCTGTCCGTGGACGCGCTGCTGCGGCGCTGGGCCGGACGCTGTGCGGCACGGGACTGAGCCAGCCGCCAACGCGGCGTGGCATAATGTCCGCTCCAACACGCATTGACCCGCCACGCCATGAGCCTCGCCTATACCCTGGTGATCCAAGCCGACACGCTGGACCCGCATCATCTGCATGAACTGGCCCACCTTGTCGAGGCCACCCATATGGACCATCCCAGCCCCAGCGTGGCGCGCCTGCGCGGCGCGGCGCCGGCGCAACGGGCCGCTGCGCTGGCGCTGTGCGAGCAATGGGGGTACGACGGGGCTTACGTCGAAGCCGGCCGCAGCTTCGCCGATTTCGGCCTGCTGGTGTCGGATATGGATTCCACCTTGATCACCATCGAGTGCATAGACGAAATCGCGGACATGAATGGCCTCAAGCCGCAGGTGGCGGCCATCACCGAGCGCTCGATGCGCGGCGAACTGGATTTCGCCGCCTCGCTGACCGAGCGGGTGGCGCTGCTGCGCGGGCTGCCGGAAAGCGCGCTGGAACAGGTCTATCGTGAAAGAGTCAAGTTGATGCCGGGCGCCGAGGCGCTGCTGACCGCCTGCAAGCGCCACGGCGTCAAGTTCATGCTGGTGTCCGGCGGCTTCACCTTTTTCACCGACAGGCTGAAAGCCGAGCTGGGCCTGGACTTCGCCTACGCCAATCAGCTGGAGATCGAAAACGGCGCCTTGACCGGCCGTGTGCGCGGCCCCATCGTCGACGCCGCAGCCAAGAAGCGCTTGCTGATCCAGCAACGCGAAGCGCTGGGGCTGAAGCCGGAACAGGTGCTGGCGATGGGAGACGGCGCCAACGATTTGCAGATGCTGGCCGAAGCCGGCGTCGGCGTGGCCGTGCACGCCAAGCCGGTGGTGCGCGCCCAGGCCGACATCGCCGTCAATCACGGCGGCCTGGACCGCATCCTGAACCTGTACCACTGAACGGCCACAGCGGGAGCCGACCAATGAGCTTATTTCCTGAACTGGACAGCGCCAGCTTCGACGCTGAATTGCCGTTCTCGGTCCAACCCCTGCCTGGCGGGATCTGCCCGGCGCGCCAAGAGCGCGAAACCCGGCTGGCGCTGCGGGTGCTGGCCGCGCCCACAGAAACCCTGCCCGAGGCGGACCCGATGCTGGTCAGGCTGGAGGCCAAGCTGGATCTGGCGCTGGAAGTGTCGCTGTTGTCGCGTCACCCTGAACGCCCGCCTCTGACGCCCTGCCGGCTGGGCCTGGACAGCATCGCCTGGATCTCGGACCACGCCAACCACGGCAGCGAGCCGGTGCTAGTGGCCTTATGCCCCAATCCAGACTCCGCGCTGCTGCTCTTCCTCGCCGCCCGCATCAGCACGGTGACGCCGGGCGAAAACGGCAATTACCTGATCCGCGCCGATATTGCCGGCGCCTTCGACGAGGCCACCCGCCTGCTGTGGGAGAAGTGGGTGTTCCGCCGCCATCGCAAGGCGATACTGGAACGCTAAGAGCGTGTTTACGATCTCGCGAGCCAAGAGCTCGCGAGCAAGGGGCGAGACGAAACCGTACTCACCGTGGAGCGCCTCACGAAGCTCAGCAGACTTTGAACAGGTTCTTAGCCCTGGCGCGGAAAAGCGATCAAATGATCCAGTTCCAGCCGGATGCCTATCGCCTCCCCCACCGCGTGGTCGTGATGGCTGGGCACCTGAGCCAGCACCCGCTGGCCGGACGGCAGCGCCAGCGTGTAATGGAACTCCGCCCCGCGGAACACCTTGGCGCAGACCAGGGCTCGCGTCGGGCTGGCGTCGTCGTGCTGCACATCGTCGGGCCGCACCAGCACATCCACCTCGTCCCCGGTTTCGAACTGCAAGGGCACAATGCCGCAGAATTCGCCTATCTCCAGTTCCACACAACGCGGCCCGGTCACCTTGCCGTCCAGGAACACGCCCTGGCCGATGAAGTCGGCGACATAACGGGTGGCCGGCTCGTGATAAAGCCGGTACGGCGCGTCCCACTGCAATAGCCGGCCCTGCTGCATTACCCCGACGCGGTCCGCGATGGCGAAGGCCTCGTGCTGGTCATGGGTCACCATGATGGCGGTGGCGCCCTGGCTTTTCAGAATCTCGCGCACCTCCCGCGAGAGGCGTTCGCGCAAATCCACGTCCAGGTTGGAAAACGGCTCGTCCAGCAACAGCAGGCTGGGTTTGGGCGCCAAGGCGCGCGCCAGCGCCACCCGCTGCTGTTGGCCGCCGGACAGCTCGTGCGGGTAACGCCGCGCCCACTCCGCCAGCCCCACCACCTCCAACACCTCCAGCACCCGCGCCGCGCGCTGGCTCTTGGGCAAGGCGTCCAGGCCGAAGCCGACATTGCCGGCCACGGTCAGGTGCGGGAACAGCGCGTAATCCTGGAACACCATGCCAATGCGGCGCTGATGCGCCGGCACTTGCTCGCGGATAGAACTGATCACCTCCCCGTTGAGCCGGATCTCCCCGCCCAGCAGGCTCTCGAAACCGGCAATGCAGCGCAACACCGTGGTTTTGCCGCAGCCGGAGCTGCCCAACAGGCAAGCGATCTCGCCCGCCTGCAATTCGAAACTCATATTGTCGACCACGCGAGTCTCGCCGTACTTCTGGCTGACCAGGTCGAACTCCAGCAAAGCTTGCATATCCATCCGCTTCATCTCAGACCGCATCCTTCTGCCGCGACAGCACCCATACCGGCAACAAGCCGGCCAGCACGATGGCCACCGCCGGCAAGGCCGCGCGCTCCCATTCGCCCTCGGTCGTCAAATTGAAAATCCTCACCGCCAGCGTGTCCCAACCGTAAGGCCGAGTCATCAAGGTGATCGGCATCTCCTTCATCACATCGACGAACACCATCAGCGCCGCGGTGAACAAGCCGCCGCGCAATAGCGGCAGATGCAGCCGCGCCAACAAACGCAGGCCGCTGTAGCCCATATTGCGCGCCGCCTCTTCCTGGCTGCGGCTGATGCGATGCATGGCCGCATCCACGGCGGAGTGCCCCACTGCCAAAAAACGCGCCGCATAGGCCAGCATCAGCACCAGCAAAGTGCCCTTGACCACGGCGCTGGCGTCCTCCGCCAGCCACGGCCGCAGCCAGTCCAGCAATAGATTGTCGAACCAGGCCACCGGCACGAACACACCCACCGCCAGCACCGTGCCCGGCACCGCGTAGCCCAGCGTCGCCAACCGGCTCCACAGCCGGGTCCAGCGCGTCGGGTCGCGCCGCGTCGCGTAACTCAACAGCAGGGCGATGAAGGCCACCAGAACCGCGGCCATCGAGGCCAACAGCAACGAGTTGGCCACATGGCCGAAAAAGTCCGCGTCCAGATCCTCGGCCAGATGAGCGCCGGCCCAAACCAGCAACTGACCGAAGGGCAGCGCGAAGGCCAGCGTCAGCACCAGCGAGCAGGCGGCGGCGGCCAGCCAGCCGGCGGCGCCCTCCAGGCGCAAACGCGGCTGCGGCGCCGCCTTGCCGGCCTGGGTATAGGCGCGGCGCCCGCGCGAGCGTTGCTCCAGCCATAGCAGCAGCAACACCATCAACACTAGCAGCGAGGCCAGCTGTTTGGCCGCCGGCAAGGAGAACAGGCTGAACCAGGCTTTATAGATGGCCGAGGTGAAAGCGTCGAAATTGAAAATCGCCACAGTGCCGAAGTCCGCCAGCGTCTCCATCAGCGCCAGCATCAGGCCGCCGGCGATCCACGGCCGCGCCATCGGCAAGGCCACGCGGCGGAAGCCTTGCCAGCGTGACAAGCCCAGCGACTGCCCCACCTCCAGCGCGCGCCGGCCCATGGTGGCGAAGGCGTTGCGCGCCAGCAGGTAGACATAGGGATAAAAAGCCAGCGACATCACCAGGATCACGCCCGGCGTGGAACGGATATTGGGCACCCAGGACGAATCGCCGAAACGCTCGCGCAGCCAGGTTTGCACCGGCCCGGTGAAATCGAACAGGCCCAGCTGCGAAAAAGCCAGCACATAGGCCGGCATCGCCAGCGGCAGCATCAACGCCCAGTGGAAGAAACGACGACCAGGAAAGTCATGCACCGCGGTCAGCCAGGCCAGCGGCACGCCCAGCAGCAGCACGCCGGCGCCGACGCCGCCCGTCAGATACACGGTGTTGAGCAGCAGCTCCGGCAAGGTGTAATCGTACAGATGCCGCCACACTTCCCAGTCCGGCGCCAACAGCGACCATAAAATCACCAGCAAGGGCGCGACGGTGAGCAGGCTGACGCCAAAAGCCAGGCCGCGCCAGGGCGACAGAGAACGAATCATCGGCGGAGAAACCATGTCAAAAACGCGGGGAAACAAGCAAAGACAGCCCGCCGGGGCTTTGGTGCCCGACAGGCTGTAAAAAAATACGGGCCGGGTCGGCCCGTCAAAGTTTATTTATAACCGACGCGGTCCATCAACTTCACCGCCTCCGCCTGGCGCGATCCGGCGTTGGCGACATTGATGTAGCTGTGCTTGAAATCGCCCCAGGCGGCGACGCGCGCGTCAGGCTTGACCTTGGGGTTGACCGGGAATTCCATGTTCACATCGGCGAACATATTCTGCGCCTTGGCGCTGGACAGCCATTCCAGGAACTTCAACGCGCCCTTTTCGTTCTTGGCGTGCTTGACCACGCCGGCGCCGGAAATGTTCACATGGGTGCCCTTGCCCGCCTGATCGGCCCAGAAGATGCCCACCGGCAGATTCGGCGATTTTTCCATCAGGCGGCCGTAGTAATAGGTATTGGCGATGCCCACTTCGCACTGGCCGGCGGCAATGGCTTCCAGCATCTTGGTGTCGTCCGGGAATTCGCGAGTGGCCAGATTATCCACCCAGCCCTTGACCACTTTCTCCGTCTTCACCGGGCCCAGATCGGACAGCATCATCGCCACCAGCGACTGATTGTAGACCTTCTTGGACGTGCGCAGACACAGCTTGCCCTTCCACTTGGGGTCGGCCAGGTCGGCGTAGCTGGACAGCTGGCCCGGCTTCACTTTCTGGGTGTTGTAGAAAATGGTGCGCGCGCGGATGGACAGGCCGTACCATTCATGGCCGGGGTCGCGCAGATAGGACGGGATGTTGGCGTCCAGCAGCGGCGACTTCACCGGCTTGAACAAACCCATCTTGGAGGCCTGCCACAGATTGCCGGCGTCCACGGTCAACAGCAGATCCGCCGGGCTGTTGCTGCCCTCGGCGCGCAGGCGCTCCATCAGCGGGCCTTCCTTGTCCGACACCAGCTTGATGTTGACGCCGGTTTCCTTCTTGTAAACCTCGATGATGGGCTTGAGCAGCTGCTCGGCGCGAGCGCTGTAAACCACTACATCTTCCGCCACGGCGTGACCGGCGAACCCCGCCAGAACGGCGGCAAGCATCAAGTGCGTTTTCAAGGTGTGTCCCCTGTTGGGTTGAGCGATAGGAATCAGAGCCTCAATCTAAGAGCCTGTTTACGATCTGCTGCGCTGCGTGGAGCGTTACACGGTGAGTGCGCCTTCGAAATGCTCATGTACCGTGTGTACATTCCGCTTTCTCAGCCGTTTTCGCCTTGTCTCGCTCTAGCTCTCGAGATCGTAAACGGACTCTAACAAAAATGAGAATGCTTATCAATCTAGTAAACACTCGCATCTTAGTTTTAATCAAAACAAATAAGAAAACCCGCCGCGGCGGGTCTTCTTGCTGCATCCCGGCGCTATCGCGCCCGGGCCTCACACATCTTCGGAATCGCCCCAGCCGCTGCGGTCGCCGATATTGAACACCTTGTCTTCCGGCGCCACGTCGCCGGCGCCCAGCGTCGGCTCCGCCGCCAGCCGCGCGTAGATAGGCGCGAAGTCCGGCGCGGTGGCGTCGAACAACTGCTGGAAGCTGTCGATGACGAAATAGGTTTTCTGGAAAGTGTCGATGCGATAGCGGGTGCGCATGATGCGTTCCAGATCGAAGCCGACGCGGTTGGGGCTGGCGCTGTCCAGGCAGTACACCGACTCTCCCTTGCTGGACACGATGCCGGCGCCGTAGATCCGCATGCCCTTGGGCGTGGTGATCAGGCCGAACTCCACCGTGTACCAGTACAAGCGCGCCAGCATCGGCAAAGCACCCAGCGCCTTGGCCTTCATGCCGCCCTTGCCGTAAGCCTCCAGGTAGTCGGCGAACACCGGGTTGATCAACAGCGGCACATGACCGAACAAGTCATGAAACACATCGGGTTCTTGCAGGTAGTCCAACTGGTGCGGCTCGCGCAGCCACCAGGTCACCGGGAAACGTCGGTTGGCCAGGTGCTCGAAAAACACGTCGTCCGGAATCAGTCCGGGCACCGCCACGATTTTCCAACCGGTGGCCGCCATCAGTTTTTCGTTCAGCTTGGCGAAATCCGGCACCCGGTCCGCGTCCACGCCCAGGCGCTCCAGACCTTCCAAGAATTCGTCGCAGGCGCGGCCCGGCAGCATCTCGCTCTGGCGGCGGTACAGCGTGGCCCAGGTGGCGTGGTCGGCGGCGGTGTAGCACTCCAGCGGTTGCGGCAGGGTGAAATCCGCGCTGTCGTGGCTGAGTCCGACATTCTTGCGAGTGGTGATGTCGGGCACGACGAAATCGGCTCGGTCGTTCATGGCGGTGGGTCCGGATATTTAGGTGGATAACTCTAGTTTAGGCCCGGAGCCATGCGGGAAGACCGCAAAATTTGCCTGCATGCGATTTTTTTTGCACACTTGCCGCATATAACCGCCATGAAACGCTCACTATGCGCAAAATTGAATTAGACCGCTTCGATTACCAGATTCTGGAAGCGCTGCAACACGACGCCCGCGTCACCCATCAGAAGCTGGCCCAGCAAGTGGCCTTGTCCGCGTCCCAGATCGGCCGCCGCATCCAGCGCATGGAGGAAAACGGCGTGATACAGGGCTATCAGGTGGCCTTGAAGCCGGAACAGGTCGGCTTGTCCGTGATGGCTTTCGCCCACGTCAGCCTGGAGCGCCACAGCGAAAGCGCCTTGCAGGAGTTCGCCCAGGCCATCAACGAACTGCCGGAGGTGCTGGAATGCTACGCCGCCGCCGGCGAGGCGGACTACCTGCTACGCATCGTGGTGCCGGACCTGCCCTCGCTGTCCACCTTCGTGATGAACCGCCTGATGCGGCTATCGCTGGTGCGCAGCGTCAAATCCACCATCGCCTTGAACGCGATCAAGCAGACGATGAAGCTGCCGCTCTCGTCGGTGCCGGAATGAAGAACGGCGGGGAATCCCCCGCCGTTCTTCTAGAACTTGTTCAAAGTCTGCCGCGCTTCGTGAAACTTGGCACGGTGAGTACCGCTTCGAAATGCTCATGTACCGCTTGTACATTCCGCTTTCTCAGCTGTTTTCGCCTTGTCTCGCTCTAGCTCGCGAGACTTTGAATAGGCTCTTAAAACCGCCTCAGCGCTTGAGCTTGGCGAACGCCGCCGCCATCGCGGTATCGCCGGCCGGTTGCTGGCCGCGCTGGCGATCGCCGCCGCGCCGGTCCTGCGCGCGCGGGCCGTCGTTGCGCGGGCCGCGGCTATTGCCGGCGCCCGGCGTGTCGTCCAAGCGCATGGTCAGCGCGATGCGCTTGCGCGCCGCGTCCACCTCCATCACCTTGACCTTGACCACATCGCCGGCCTTGACCACCTTGCGCGGGTCGTCGACGAACTTGTTGGACAAGGCCGAGATGTGAACCAGTCCATCCTGATGCACGCCGATATCGACGAAAGCGCCGAAGTTGGCGACATTGGTGACCACGCCCTCCAACACCATGCCCGGCTGCAGGTCCTTGATGTCCTCGACGCCGTCCTGGAAGGTGGCGGTCTTGAACTCCGGACGCGGGTCGCGGCCCGGCTTGTCCAGCTCGCGCAGGATGTCCATCACCGTGGGCAGGCCGAAGCGTTCGTCGGTGTAGTCCACCGCCTTCACGGTTTTGAGGAAGCCGGAATCGCCCAGCAGCGATTTCATCTCGCGGCCGGTTTTGAGCACAATCTGCTCCACCACCGGATAGGCTTCCGGATGCACGGCGGAGCCGTCCAGCGGGTTATCGCCATCACGGATGCGCAGGAAGCCGGCCGCCTGTTCGAAGGTTTTGTCGCCCAGCCGCGGCACTTTCAGCAATTGCTTGCGGCTGCGGAAGGCGCCGTTCTGATCGCGGTAGGACACGATATTGGCCGCCAGTGTGGCGTTGAGGCCGGAGATGCGGGTCAGCAGCGGCACAGAGGCGGTGTTGACGTCCACGCCGACGGCGTTGACGCAATCCTCCACCACAGCGTCCAAGGCGCGCGCCAATTGACTCTGGTTGACGTCGTGCTGGTACTGGCCGACGCCGATGGACTTGGGATCGATTTTCACCAGTTCGGCCAGCGGGTCCTGCAAACGGCGGGCAATGGACACCGCGCCGCGCAGGGACACGTCCAGGTCCGGGAATTCCCGCGCCGCCAGTTCCGACGCCGAATATACCGAAGCGCCGGCTTCGGACACCACGATCTTGGTCATGCCCAATTGCGGATAGGCGCGGATCAGCTCCTGCGCCAGCTTGTCGGTTTCCCGGCTGGCGGTGCCGTTGCCGATGGCGATCAGATCCACGCGATGACGCGCGCACAAGGCGCCCAGCACCGCCAGCGAACGGTCCCAATCGCGGCGCGGCTCGTGCGGATAGATGGTGGCGGTGTCCAGCAGCTTGCCGGTGCCGTCCACCACCGCCACCTTGCAGCCGGTGCGCAGGCCCGGGTCCAGGCCCAAGGTGGCGCGCTGGCCGGCCGGGGCCGCCAGCAAGAGATCATGCAGATTGTCCGCGAACACCTTGATCGCCTCGGCGTCGGCGGCGTCCTTGAGCCGCGACACCAGTTCCAGCTCCAGCGACAGGAAAATCTTGGCGCGCCAGCACAAACGCACGGTGTCCAGCAGCCATTTGTCGGCCGGACGGCCGACGTCGCGCACGCCGAAGCGCGCGGCGATCAGTTGCTCGTAGGCGGAGCGTTCGGTGATCGGGGTTTCGTCCGGCTGGTATTTCAGCGTCAGACTCAGCACGCCCTCGTTACGGCCGCGCAATAACGCCAGCGCGCGGTGCGAGGGCGTGGCGCGGATGGCTTCGCGGTGTTCGAAATAATCGGAAAACTTGGCGCCCTCGTTCTCCTTGCCAGCCACGACCTGGCCAACCAGCTCGCCCTCGTTCCACAGCTTTTCGCGCAGTTGGCCCAAGAGCTCAGCGTCTTCGGCGAAGCGCTCGATCAGGATGGCGCGCGCGCCGTCCAGCGCCGCCTTGGCGTCGGCCACGCCGGCTTCGGCGTTGACATAGGCTGCCGCGGCGACGTTGGGGTCCTGGCTAGGATCGGTCAACAGACCGTCGGCCAAGGGCTCCAGCCCGGCTTCGCGCGCGATCTGCGCCTTGGTGCGGCGCTTGGGTTTGTAGGGGAGGTAAAGGTCTTCCAGCGCGGTCTTGTTGTCCGCGGCATAGAGCGCGGCTTCCAGTTCGGGGCTCAGTTTGCCTTGCTCGGAGATGCTGCCGAGGATGCTGACGCGGCGCTCGTCCAGCTCGCGCAGATAGACCAAGCGCTCGGCCAGCGTGCGCAGCTGGGTGTCGTCCAGGCCGCCGGTGGCTTCCTTACGGTAGCGGGCGATGAAGGGAACGGTGGCGCCGCCGTCTATCAGGTCGATGGTGGCGGCGACTTGCGCCTCGCGGACGGAAAGTTCGGCCGCCAGGCGGCTGGAAATGCTTTTCAACATCGGTTTTTATTCTTTCGAGTTGAACAAAAACCGCTACTGTACCGCCATCGCCGACAAAATCAACCGGGACGCCGCGTCGGACGTCCCGAAATCAGCGCCGCCGGACAAGTCAGGTGCCCGCCGCCACCGGGCTTTCCAGCCAGGCCTGGGCCTCTTCCGCGGTATCGAAATACTGAGTGCGGGTATTGGACAGCAGCCCGGCGATGTGGGCGGCCAGCTTGATCCAGACATCGCTGACCACCAGCGCCACGCGGCCGACGTGATTTTCATGGGCGCGCATGAATTTGACCTCTTCCAGCGCCATGTCCAGCGTGAAGTCCTTCAGCTCGGTCAGGTCCAGCAGCAGATCGGGCTTGGCACGCTCGGACTGGCGCTTGAGCAGGGCCTCCTCCAGCAGCTTGAAGTCCGCCAGCGTGAATTCGTTGTACAGCGCCACGTCCAGGCCGTAGTGTTGTTCGCGTATCGAGATCATGTCCTTCTCCTTTGCGGTGTCGCTTTCATTTTAAGGCTTGGCCGCACTGGCGCGGCAAGCTTTTTCAGCCGGCCGGCAGCGTCTTGAGCCAGGCGGCTAGCCGCCCGCGGGCATTGCGGCAGGGCGAGGCGGTATTGAACTGAATCATCCGCCCGCGCGTCCATTTGTCGTACCAGGGGCCGCCGTAAAGCGCCTCGTCGGAATAGCTCTCCACCAACGCCTCTACCTGACGCTGGCTATCGTCCAGCATCGCGCACAGCCGCGCCCAGTCGTCGACATCCCCGTAATCGCGGTAGAACTTCCGCGCCAACAAGCCCAACTGATTCCAGCGGTAGCCGATGTCGGGAAAGTCCATAGGCAAGCCATCCCGCTCCAATCGATGCCACTTCAGCACCAGCGCCTGCCAGCCCAGCAGATAGGCCATCAGGTCCGCGGCGCTCATGCGGCTGCCCTTGGCGTGCCCATCCATTTCCTGAGCGAAAGCGCGCTCCGGCGGCACCCGCGCCAGCACCGCGCTCAAGCGCCGGTATTCGTCCCTCATCGCCTCCAACAAGGCGGCCTTGCCCACAGGCACCGTCATCGCCGTTCCCTCGCCGCGTCCGGTCAAACGCCGGACCATGGTGGCAGCTTAACGCCGGCTGGCCAACATGCCGCTGACGATGATCAAACCCATCGCCGCCAGGCCGGCGGCGCTGAGCGGGTCGCCCCACAAGCCGACGCCCAGCAAGGTGGAAAACACCACGGTCAGGTAAGACAGATTGGCGGCCAAGAGCTTGCGCCCCACCTTGTAGGCGCGGGTCATCGCCAATTGGGCGATGGTGGCGGTGGCGCCCAAGCCCAGCAGCAGCCACGCGTTCTCCAGCGTCACCGGATGCCAGGTTTCAAACAGCATCAACAGCAGGCCGCCCAGCGTGGAAATCAGCGCGAAATAGAACACGACCTTCCATTCCGGCTCGCCCTGGCGGCCCAGCTCCCGCACATGCAGATAGGACCAGCCGGCCAGCAGGCCGGAGCCGACGCCAAGCAAACCGGCCACCCAGGCCTCGCTGGACAAGGTGGGCCGCAGCAACAGCACCACGCCGACAAAGCCCAGCGCCAGGCCGGCCAGCGCCTGCTTGGGCAGGCGCTCGCGCAACAGCGCCACCGACAGCAGCGCCAGGAACATCGGCGAGGTGTAGTTGAGCGTCACCGCCGTGGACAAGGGCAAATGAGCGATGGCGTAGAAATACAGCAATAAGGAAGCGTAGCCGATCAGGCCGCGCTGCACGTGATAGCGCAGCAAGGGGGTGGAGAAACGCTCGCGCCGCCACAAGGCCGCCGCGCCCAGCGTGACTGCGCCCACAAGAGTGCGCCAGAACACCAGCTCGGTGGAGGAGAAATATTCGGCGCCCAGCTTGACGAACACCCCCATCAGGCCGAAAAACACCGCCGCCACCACCATCCAGCCCGAACCCAGGCGCCACTTTCCACTAGTCAAACCACATTATCCTTATTCATTCTTGTTGCCCCCCAAGCTCTGCTTCAACGCAAGGCCGCCATCAGGCCGGAGCCCACTATCAACGCCATCGCCGCCAGCGACCAGGCGCTCAGCGGATCGCCCCACAACACTACGCCCAGCAGCGCGGAAAACAGCACCGTCAGATAGCCGAAGCTGGCCACCAGATATTTGCGTCCGTCCTTGTAAGCGCGGGTCATCGCCAATTGTCCCAACATGCCGCACACGCCAACACCAAGCAGCGGCAAGACATTGTCCGCCGTCACCGCGCTGAAACCCGGCCCCAAAGCCAGCCAGATGCCGCCAAACACGCTGGAAATGGCGAAAAACCAGAACACCACCTTCCAGGACGGCTCCCCCATCTGCCCCAACTCGCGCACCTGAAACACCGCGAAGCCGGCGCTGACGCCGGACATCAGACCAATCAAGCCGGCCAGCCACTGCTCTGAGCTGAAAGTGGGGCGCAGCAGGATAACGATGCCGACGAAGCCCAGCAATAGGGCCAGGCCGGTGCGCGGCGTCAGCCGGTCTTTCAACTTGATCACACACAGCAAGGCGAAGAACAGCGAGGAGGTGTAGTTCAACGTGACCGCCGTGGACAAGGGCAGCCGGGTCAGCGCATAGAACAGCGCCACCATGGACGCGTAGCCCACGAAGCTGCGCTTGACGTGCCCGCGCCAATGCGGCGTCCACGGCGACTGGCGCTTCCAGGCCATCGCCGCGCCCAAAGCCAGCGCGCCGATGGCGGTGCGCCAGAACAGCAGCTCAGTGGAAGCGAAGGCGTCGGCGCCCAGCTTGACGAACATGCTCATCAGCGCGAAACACAGCGCCGCCACCACCATCCAGCCGGAACCCAGCCGGCCTTGGCGCAAGCGCCGTCCCATGGCCCGCGCGCCGTCGCTCAACGCCGGCGTCATCGCTTCAACAATTCAAGCGACAGGCAGATGGCCTCCATCTGCCGACGATAGGTTTTGAATTCAGAAGCGTTGGCGGCGCAGCGCGCCTCGGCCATGCGCTTTTTGTCCCCCAACTGAAACACATGCAGGTTGTGGCGGACAATCCACAGCCGATTGGAAACGAAGCGGCCGTCGCGGTATTCGGTCACCAGCCGGCCGCTGCGGCTGTTGACGCGGGCGAAATTGGCGGCTTCGCGATTGTCGTCCTCCCGGCGGTATTTTTGCGCCAGCCGGGCCAGGGTGTCGCCGCGCCCCGGCTTGCGCGAGAACACCTGCACATCGATGGCGGCGCGCTCGCGCTGATCGGCTTTGGGCGGCACCACCCGCAGCACGCGTTGACCGTCCACCACGCTGGGACGAACCTTCCAGCCCGGCGGCACATTGAAACGCACGCGGCTCACGGCATCGGTGTAGACAGCGGCCTGGGCCAACGGAGCCAGCAAGGCCAGCGACAAGGGCAAACAGCGGAAAAGCGTTTTGAGCATGGAATCGGGCAAACCAGATAAGAGCCTGCTCACAATCCGGCGAGCGAGACAAGACGAAAACGGCGGAAGCAGCGGCATGTGCTGACGGTACATGAGCATTCTGCAGCGGTCCTCCCGCGTGACGCCTTCCAACGCGCGGCAAACTTTGAACAGGCTCGTAAAAAAGGCGCGGACAAGTCCGCGCCTTTGCATTATGACACCGCAAGCCGTCGCTTAACCAGTCAGCGCCTCGCCCATCTTGCGTCGGTAGAACTCGTGGAAGTGCAGCATGCCTTCTTCGGTGGGCGATTGATAAGGCCCCACCTCGCTCTCGCCGCGCATCCACAAGGCCCGGCGGCCTTCATGCATCCGGTAGCAGATCTCGTCGTCTTCCTTGGCGGTTTCAAAATAGGCCGCCTGCTCCGCCTCGATAAACTCCGGCTCGAACCACACCACGTCCTCCGGGTAGTAGAACTCGGTCAACACCGTGCACTGCTCCGGCCCGCGCGGCATCACCACGCTGACCACCAGCACATGCGGATACCACTCCACCATGATGTTGGGGTAATACGTCAGCCAAATGGCGCCGAACTCCGGCTGCTGATCGGCATAGCGGCGGCGGACTTCCTCGTGCCATTTGCCGTAGACGCGGGAGCCCGAGGTGGCCAGCTGGTTCTTCACGCCCACGGTTTGTACATGGTATTGCGCGCCCCACTCCCACTTCAGATCGTCGCAATCGACGAAATTGCCGAGGCCGGGGTGGAAGGGATCGACGTGGTAGTCCTCGGAATACACTTCGATGAAGGTCTTCCAGTTGAAGGCGTACTCCGTCAGATGGCTGGAATGGTAGGCGTAACCGTCAAAGCTCATGTGCTTGGCCACGCCCAGGTTTTCCAGGTCGCGCGCCACATTGCGGCGCGCGTCGAACAGCAAGCCGTTCCAACGCGTCAGTTCGGTCTGGCTCAGGTTCAAGCACGGCGTCTCCGGGAAATGCGGCGCGCCCAGCAAAGAGCCTTCGGCGTCGTAAGTCCAGCCATGCAAATTGCAGACGATATGATTGCCGTTGCCGCGACCCTTATAAATGATGGCCTGGCGGTGACGGCATACATTGGAGATCAGCTTGATCCGGCCATCCATATTCTTGAGCATCTTGCCGTGCCCCATCCATTCCAGAGTCTGATAATCGCCGGCATTGGGCGTCATCAGCTCATGGCCATAGTAGATGGGCGCGTCTCCAAACAGCAGCCGCTGTTCCTGAGCGTAATAGGCAGGATCAAAATAGGTATAGACGGGTAGCTGGGCAGCAGATGCTTGAAGCAACTGCGCGGAAGCCAGATCAGACATTATTCCCACACCTCCGGTAGAAGATATAAGACCAGCCGAATCTCGCTTAAAACGAGTTTGCGGGACTATCAAAAACAATCAACAAAAACAAGGCCGAACCTTGCAACAGAGGGGCGGATTATGCCCCCGCCCCCCCACCGGGGCAAGCCTTTCCTCTCTACCGGAAGCGGGTTTTTGGCGTAAAAACATCAGCTTGCCGTACCCAAATCATACTTAGAATAATATTTTTGATAGGAATCAAAGATTTAGCATTCACGCTGCAATGCAATATTAGAGTCGCTTAATTCATGATGTTATAATCGCCGTCATCGCCTCCGTCCGGCTTTGAGCCACGGCCCCTTCTGGACTGTAGCCGATATGCCGCCAGTTACAATGCCTGCCGCGTAAATACAGGCGCAGCCATGCTTTCGCTGGTGGCGTGGCAGCGCTGACGCCAGCTTCCGGCAATGCTATACCGATTGAAAAGCCGTGCCCGCCACAGCGAGAACCCACCCTCGCCGCCGCGACCGCAAGCTTGGGATCCATGGCGACAAAACCGCTGATTTTTGCCTAAATGCCAAATTTTACGACTCATCGCGCCACGCGCCTGCAGCCTGCGACACCGCTCGGTCGGTGCCGGACCGTCGTTCGCGCCCATTCCCCCCGCGCGTCACAGGAAAGCCTCTGAAAACATGCAAACCTTTTTCCTCGCTCCCATCGGCTTCAACGCCGGCCTGACCTCGGTGGCGCTGGGCGCCATCCACAGCCTGGAGCAAGCCGGCCTGCGCGTCGGCTTCGTCAAACCCATCGCCCAGGGCGCGGACCCCAAGGAGCCGGAACGCTCCACCCACTTCGCCCGCGCCATCTGCCGGCTCAATCCGCCGGAGCCGATTCCGATGGAGCGGGTGGAACGCCTGCTGTCCAAAGGCCAGGTGGATCAATTGATGGAAGAAGTGGTCAGCCTGTATCAACAGGCGGCCAATCAGGTGGACGTGGTGCTGGTGGAGGGCCTGGTACCGGACCAGAAACAGGTGTTCTCCACCTTTCTAAACACCAAGATTGCGCGCAATCTGCAAGCGCAGACCATCCTGGTCAGCGCGGCCGACAACCTGGCCAGCCACGAGATCGCCGAGCAGCTGGAAATGAGCATTCAGGCCTTTGGCGGCGGCCAGGGCGGCCAGATCGCCGGCTACATCCTCAACCGGGTGCCCAAGGACCAAAACGCTCAGGACATCGCCACCGAGGTGCTGGAAAGCGGCAGCTTGATGAAAAAGGCGCGGCTGCCGATGCTGGGCGCCATCCCGCACGAGCCGGAACTGCTGGCGCCGCGCACCCTGGACGTGGCCAATCATCTGAAGGCGCGGCTGTTGCACGCCGGCCAACTGACCAGCCGCCGCGTGCGCACCATGGTGGTGACCGCTCGCACCGTTCCTAATATCGTGCACCTGCTCAAGCCCGGCGCGCTGATCATCACTCCCGGCGACCGCGAGGACATCGTGCTGGCCACCGCGATGGCGGCGATGAACGGGGTGCCGCTGGCCGGGCTGTTGCTGACCTGCGATTCGATGCCGGACCCGCGCATCATGCTGCTGTGCCAGCAGGCCTTTACCGGCGGCATGCCGGTGATGGCCAGCGAATCCAACACCTTCGACACCAGCAGCGCGCTCAACAATATGAGCTTGCAAGTGCCGTCCGACGACCGCGAGCGCATGGAGCGCGTGATCGAATTCGTCGCCGAGCACCTGAACGTGGCGCCGCTGAAACAATACATCGGCACGCCTCAGGAACTGCGCCTGCCGCCGCCTGCCTTCCGTTACCAGCTGATGGAAAAGGCGCGCAAGGCCAATAAACGCATCGTGCTGCCGGAAGGCAACGAGCCGCGCACCATCCAGGCCGCCGCCATCTGCCACGAGAAGGGCATCGCCCGCTGCGTGCTGATCGGCCAGCGCGCCGAAATCCTGCAAGTGGCGGAAGCCCAGGGCGTGACGCTGCCGGAGTCGGTGGAAATCATTGATCCCAACGAGGTGCGCAGCCGCTATGTGCCGCCCATGGTGGAGCTGCGCAAGAGCAAGGGTCTGAACGCGCCGATGGCCGAACAGCAATTGGAAGACAATGTGGTGATGGGCACCATGATGCTGGCGCTGGACGAAGTGGACGGCCTGGTGTCCGGCGCGGTGCACACCACCGCCAACACCATCCGCCCCGCCCTGCAGCTGATCAAGACCGCGCCGGGCGCCAGCATCGTGTCCAGCGTGTTCTTCATGCTGATGCCGGAGCAGGTGCTGGTCTACGGCGACTGCGCGGTGAACCCCGATCCTGACGCCGAACAGTTGGCCGACATCGCCATACAGTCGGCGGACTCCGCCGCCGCTTTCGGCATTCCGCCGCGTGTGGCGATGATCTCCTACTCCACTGGCTCCTCCGGCAGCGGATCGGACGTGGAGAAAGTCCGGGAAGCCACCCGCATCGCCAAGGAAAAGCGCCCGGATCTGATGATAGACGGCCCGATGCAGTACGACGCCGCCAGCGTGGAATCGGTAGGCCGCCAGAAGGCGCCGGACAGCGAAGTGGCCGGCCGCGCCACCGTGTTCGTATTCCCGGACCTCAACACCGGCAACACCACTTACAAGGCCGTTCAGCGCTCAGCCAATGTGGTGTCGGTGGGCCCGATGCTGCAAGGCCTGCGCAAGCCGGTCAACGATCTGTCGCGCGGCGCGCTGGTGGACGACATTGTCTACACCATCGCCTTGACTGCGCTGCAGGCGGAGCAAGGCGAGTCCATCTAAGAACCTGTTTACGATCTGCTGCACGTCGGCGATACGGCGTTGAAAACGGCTTCGAAATGCTCATGTACCACACGTACATTCCGCTTTCTCAGCCATTTTCGCCTTGTCTCGCCTTAGCTCGCGAGATCGTAAACACGTTCAAGCCCAGCCCCCTATCCAACCGCCCGCCTCCCGGCAGGCGGTTTCGCCATTGCGCGCAACAGTTCTCCTCTCCTATTCGGCCCTGCCCGGCTATGCCATTGCGTTAATTCAAACAATTGTTTTACATTGGAGCGCCATAAAAGCCGCACAACAACAAGCTGCGTCCGCAGCCGCGTCTACAACGCATCAGAGGGGCACTCCATGTCGATTCAAACCATCACCGAATGGTTCATCCCGGACCGCATACGCCAATCTCCGGAACAGGCTATCCGCGGCCGCACCGTCGTCGGGGTCGGCCTGCTGGCCGGCCTGGTGGCGCCGCTGTTCGCCATCGAATACCTGCAACTGGGCCACCGTGCGATGGCCGCCGGCATCGCGCTGGGCGGCCTGGGCCTGCTGCTGGGGCCGCTTCTGCTCAAACTGAGCGGCGCGGTGCGCTTCAGCGCTGAATTCATCACCAGCTGCATGTACGCGATGGTGTGCTGGATGGTCTACGTCAACGGCGGCATCCAGTCCACCAGCATCGTTTGGTTCGCCGCCATTCCCTTCACCGCCGTCTTCGTCGCCACCCGCGTCTCCGGCATGGTCTGGCTGGGACTGACCGTGGCCGCCATCGGCCTGTTCTTGTGGATGAGCGCCCAGGGACTGCTGCCCGCCAACCCGATTCCCCCCGCCGAAATTCCCAAGCTGCAGGCCAAATCGCTGGCAGGCTTGTCGCTGGTGGTGCTGGCCCTGGCGCTGGCCTTCGACAAGGCCAAGGTCAAAAGCTTTGAGAAACTGGAAGGCGCGCGGCGCGAGGCGGAACAAGCTCAACAGGCGATGCGGCAGCTGATGGCTCAGTTGACCGAGTCCATCCAGGCCGCTTCCAGCGCCAGCCGCGATATCGCCGGCAGCACCGGCAATATGGCCGAAACCATGGCCAGCCAGCGCGAACGCTCCGAAGACATGGTGGTGATCGCCCAACAAATGGCGGTGGTCACCAGCCAGAACGCCGAGCAATCGGTGACGGCCACTCAGCTGGCGCACACCGCCGGCCAAGCCGCCTTGGGCGGCGGCGAAGCAATGGACCAGGCGGTCAGGCAGTTGAGCAAGGCCGGCGAAGTGATCGCGCTGGCCTCCAACCGGCTGGAACAGCTGGGCGAGCGCAGCGCAGAAGTCAGCGGCATCGTGCAACTGATCCGCGACATCGCCGACCAAACCAACCTCCTGGCGCTCAACGCCGCCATCGAGGCGGCGCGCGCCGGAGAGCTGGGCCGCGGCTTCGCGGTGGTGGCCGACGAGGTGCGCAAACTAGCCGAGCGCACCCAGAACGCCACTCTGGACATAGAACAGAAAATCCGGCTGATCGTCGACGGCACCAACCAGGCGCTCGTCGCGATGCGGGACGGCAATCAGCAGATGCAGGCGGGCCGCGACAACTCGCTAGACGCCCAACGCAAGCTGTCCGGCATCATAGGCGAAACCGGCGAGCTGGCCAGCTTGCTCAGCCAGATGTCGCAGGCGGAAGCCAATCAAAACCGCGGCTTCGCCCAGTTCGCCAACGACATCACCGCGGTGGGCGAATCCACCCGCAGCCTGTCCGGCGAAACCCAGGCCATCGCGGACGCCATCGCCCGGTTGGACCGCTTGTTGGTGGATCTGGGCCAAAACACCCGCCACCTTCAGACGCAAAACGCCACGGCATGAAAAACGCCGGCCCAGGGCCGGCGTCGTCCTTTGAACAGGCTCTCGCCCGCGAACGCCCTTATTGCGGCAACTCGCTATTGCTGAATACCTCCAACTGCACTTGCTTCACCCGCTTGTCCGCGGACAGGCGCTGTTGCAAGGACAGCAACTCGACCTGGGCCGGCGCGTCGAACACCACCACGCTCTGAGTGCGGTAACGAACGCTCAGGCTATGGTCGCGCGCCACCGCGGCCTCGTCTCGCGGCGAAGCCAGCTTCACCATCACCACGCCGCTGACCCTGGACGGAGCCAGCTCGCCTTCGGAACGCAGCACGTCGCCGCGCTTCAGCGTCACACCGCCCTCGCTCGCCGCCGAGCGGGCGCTGACGCCCTGCGGCAGCTTGCCGGCCGGAGCCGCTTGCTTGTAATAGGTCTTGCCGTTGATCACCAGCGGCTGGCCGCCCGGCTTCTGCTTGAAGGACGGAACGTCGGCGGCCTGTGCGCCGGCGGCCAAGGCCAGCAGGCCGGCCAGAATCAGGGAATGTTTCATCGTTATGCTCCTTTGTGGCCGATGAAGCGGATGGACCAAGACCGCAGGGTGCCGGTGGCGTTGGGCAGGCTTAGCGTGCGCTGGCCCTTAGCGTCACGGTAGTCGTAATAGTACTCGGCGCCGTTGGTGTCGATCACGCGCAGCCGCCATTGACCGCGCGCCGATTCGCCGTAAAAGTGGTTGGACAACAAGCGTTGCTGGTTCAGGCCGTAGCTCTCGTTCACCAGGCCGGTGCGCGGCGACAGCAGCACCGAGCGAGTGCCTGCCGGCGAAATCAATTCCACCGCCAGATCGTTGGCGCGGCCGTGCTTAGCATCCACCAGCACCTGCACGGCTTCCACCGTCAAATCCTCGGCATGGGTGTACACGCTGTCCAGTCCAGCTTCGCTGGCATCCGGAATCTCCTTCATCACCGACACCGTCTGCCAGCGCGTCTTCTCCAGCGCAGCCAACGGCTTGTGATTGCGGCCCAGTTCCACCGCCTTGTCCACATCGATCAGGCCAAAGCCGTAGAACGGATGGAAGGCGAGACCGGCGGCGTTGTTCTGCCACCCCGGCAAAGCCTGGTAGCTGTGCGCGCCGCCCTTGGCGTCCTTGAAGGCCAGGGTCACGCCGGCATGATTGGCGTCCACTTTGCGCGCCGACTTGATCAACAGATCGCGCACATCGCGCGCGCTCAGGCTGGGATAAGCCGACATCAGCAACGCGAACGAGCCGGAAGCCGCCGGCGCCGCGGCGGAAGTGCCGTTCATGGTGCCGCGGTAATCGCAATTAGGGTCCAGCGCGGTGCCGCCGTGCAACTGATTGGTGGACGGACGCAACGTGGAGTTGGAGCCGCGGTCGCAACCCACCAGATCGGTGGTCACCATCGCCGGGCTGGCGGTGCCGTACTCGCCGCCAGGGGAGGTCAGCAGCACGTTGGCGCCCACCGAGGAGTAGGACGAGCGCACGCCGTCGGCGTTCAGCGCCGACACCACCACGTTCCAGTAGTTGCTGTTGTCGGTGGTCAGGTTGGAATCCTGGATCGGCAGACCGTCGTTGCCGGCCTTCGCCAGTACATAGGTGGGTTTGCCGTCATTGTCCGAGCCGGACTGGAAGCTGACGTAGGCGTTGCCCGCCGACTTGACGAACACCGCGCCCTTGCCGCCGTTGCTGCGCAGGCTGACATCCTCGTGCGCTTCGTCTCGCACCCGCAACGACATATCAGTATCGGGATTGCCCGGAATCGAGCGGATCGCCGAGCTGCCGTAGCTCTGGTTGAACACGCGGGAACTGGTGGACGACTGGCCGGCGCCGTCGCTCGGCGATTTGCCGTGCGACAGCATCCAACCGGCGGTCGTCTGCGCCTTCAACCAGTTAAAACCGTTCAGGCTGGCCGCCGGCGCCACGCCGCGGCCGCCCAGATTGTTGAAGCCCACCGCGGCGGCAATGCCGGCCACGGCGGTGCCGTGGCTGTCGGTGGCCAAACTGGGAGTCGGATCGTCGCTATTGTTCGCCAGGTTCTTGGAACCGGGCACCACATTGCCCGCCAAGTCCGGGTGGCGGATCTCCAGGCCGTCGTCGATGACGGTCACCGTCACGCCGCGCCCGTGGATGCTGCGCGAATGGCTGAGCGCCAGGTTCAGATCGATGCCAGCCACGCCGCCGCGTTGCGAGAACGCGTTCTGCCCTGTGTTTTGCAGGAACCATTGCTGGGACACCAGCGGATCTCCCGCTTGCAAGGGCGTTGCGGCCTGACCGGCCAAGGACGCCAGGGCCAGCGAAACCGCGCCCACCGTGATATGGATACGCATTGCATCTCCTAAGTGTCGAAACTGCTGTCGATAGAGAACAACTGCCGCGAGTCCGGGGCTGCCACCCCATCGCTCTCGGCCATTCGCCCCGCCTGCCAGCGGCGGCGAAATCCTCGGTCCTGCGCCGGCGTCCGGTTTCGAAAGGCCAAGCCATTCTTAATCCGGGCACCATGCGGCAAACCTGCGTCGGCGCTCGCGCCGGGCCGCCGAGACGGCCTCCATCACCGCGCTCCGGCTGGCCCAAGCGGCGTCCGCCCAAGCAGTGAACCATCAAAATCGAAAATGCCAAAGTCTTATTTATTTTTATCGTATATAAAAACTTCATAATACAAAATGCAATAATTCCCATTCGCAAATATGACAAACAGAAGCAACAAACCAAGAAAAATAGTGTAAAAATCAACCGCTTAGCATGAAATATCCAACAATTACCGTAGCCGACGGCGCAGCGGCCAGTCGCCCATAAACACAGCCAGGCCCAGAGAAGAACGTCATGATTTGTCAGACAGAAGCACTAAGAAAGAGAAGAAAAAGGAACAAATAAAAAACGCCCCGGACGGGGCGTTTTGGATTGGAAGACGATGCCGACGCGAGGTTTAGTCGCGTTCTCCGGCAAAAGCCAGCAACAGTTGCAACAAGCTGGTGAACAGGTTGTAAATGCTGATGTAGATCGACAACGCCGCGGAAATGTAGCTGTCCTCGCCGCCGTCCACCACCACCTTGACCTGCCACAGAATCATCAGCGAGCTGAACAGCGCGAAAGCCGCGGAAATCATCAGATGGAAAGCCGGCATGCCCAGGAAGATGTTGGCCACCACCGCCACCATCAGCACGATGGCGCCCACGGTGAGGAAGTTGCCCAGGCCGCTCAGATCGCGCTTGGTGGTGGTGGCGATACCCGCCATCACGAAGAACACCAGCGCGGTGGCCGCGCCCGCGGTCATAATCAGCTGGCCGCCGTTGGAAAACTTGAACGCCAGTTGCAGCAAGGGCCCCAACAGCAAGCCCATCAGGAAAGTGAAACCCAGCATCAGAAACACGCCAGCCGAGCTGTAGCGGTTTTTCTCGATGGCGAACACCAAGCCGTAGAACACGGCCAGGATCGCCAGCATGCCGATGATGGGGCTGCCGGCCAGGAAGCCGAAATTCATATTGGTGCCGACGATGGCTCCCATCACCGTGGGAATCATCGACAAGCCCAGCAAACCATAAGTATTGCGAAGAACCTTATGGCGTACCTCGGCCATACCGGTCGTCTGATAGGCCGTCTCAAGGTTCGGGTGCATAATGTAAGCCTTTCTCCAAAGGGATTTTTATCAAATTGTACCGACAGTGACAGCCGCTGTGGCAATAAGTTTCCCGGCGGCCCGGCTTGCGTCGCGCAAACGCTTCGGGTATTCTTGCACTCCCTTGCAAATGAGGACGGTTGTTCTAATTTGCAAGCGGCATCAAAGCGAAAGTGGCGGAATTGGTAGACGCACTGGATTTAGGTTCCAGCGCCGCAAGGCGTGAGAGTTCGAGTCTCTCCTTTCGCACCATTAAAATCTGTTAAGCCTCAATAACTTACTGATTTCAAAGGCCACTCCAGGCCAACTGCTACAGTTGTGTGCTACACTTGGCCCCATACCAGACATGCCTAAGCATACCAATGTACTCCGCCGCACAGGCTCTTCAGTCTACTACTTCCGCATCACGATCCCTACTGATTTACGCCCCCATTTCAACGGCAAAAAAGACGTGTGGTGCTCACTGCAAACACGAGACCTCCGGGAGGCGAACCGCCTTGCCGCAAGAATACGCGTGGAGTGGGACGATCAGTTTGCCGAACTTCGCGCCAAGGACAAGGCCACTGTAGTCGTAGCCCTCTCAGACGATGACATAAGCCGCATCGTTCATATGCACCAATCTCGTATGATGACGTTCGATAGCGAGTTACGATCACAGGGCCTGGACAACGCGAGATATGAACAACTAGGAGACGATCTCTCCCGGCTGGATCAAGATGCACGTGCGGCCATCGCTCGAGGAGACACTTGGTCAGTTGTAAATGCCCTTGAAGACAGCCTCCGCTTTGAAGGCATCGAGTTGGATACAAGCTCTGTCGACTACAAGAGGCTCGTCTCAGCCGCATCCAAGGCATACAAACGCACCGTAGATGCCTTGAAAGCCCGCCACGAGGGCGAAGTAGTCGACGATGTGCCCATGCCCTCTTTGGCCCCTTTACAGGCTAGGGCGGCCATAGCCAGCAAGGGAGCCCCGACTCTAGTAGATATTCTCAAAAAATACCAAACCGAGCGGAAGCTGAAAAGCAAATCATTTGACGATATGCTTCAAGTGGTTAACCGTTTTCATGATTGCATCGGCACCCTACCAGTCAAGCAGATACTTAAAGCACATGGCCTCAAGTACAAGGAAGCCCTCTTGCAGAAGGGCCTCTCAGCCAAAACAATCAATTCCAAGCACCTAGCGTTTTTGAAAACGCTGCTGAATTGGGCTGCACAAAATGACTACATCGAACAAAATCCTATCGCATCCGTCCGCGTCGTAGTCGGAAAAGTTCAAAAAGAGTCGCGGACCTCCTATGACCTGAAGGCACTCCAAGCTATCTTCAACAGCCCGATCTACGCCACCCAAAATACACGGCCTGTAGCTGGCAAGAGAGAAACAGCTTTCTGGCTGCCGCTGTTGGGCCTATTTACCGGAGCAAGGCTAGAAGAACTAGCTCAACTCAAAGTATCGGACATTGTGAAGGATAGCCAAGGGCGGCATATTCATATCACGGACAGAGATGATGAAGGTTCAGTGGAAACCAACGAGTCGAGACGTCGAGTTCCTCTTCATTCGGAACTGGAACGGATGGGATTTGGCAATTACCTAGAGACACTGCCTCCCACTGGATACCTATTCCCAGAATTAACGCCCGACAAATATGGAAAGCGTTCATCCCTATGGTCACAATGGTGGGGAAAGTGGTGCAGGAAGCAATTAGGAATTACAGACAAGCGCATGGTGTTTCACTCATTCCGGCATAACTGCAAGGACATATGCAGAGAAGCTGAGGTAGATGAAGAAACACACGCTGCCCTCACCGGCCACACTAACTCATCAACATCTAGGAGCTATGGGTCTGGAACCTACCCATTGAGTCCACTATTTGTTGCAATCGGCCAATTAAATTTCAAAAACATAGGACTATCACATATCTCTTGGCAAAGATCATACTGAGCACGATTGTGTTTCTCTGTTCAATAGCACAAAAACCAAAGACAGGCGCTGAAGTTACACCTCGTTAGGTAGCATCAGTGCCTATCTTTTAAAGGAATTTACTTGAACCTAGAGCAAAGCTGCTCCGTGCTCACCTTGTAAGTTGCATTGAAAAGTCACAGCGATCTTGCGTTTGATAAACCACTGTTTCACCGTGATAGTCTGCACGGGATTTATATACTTCTTTCCCGCATGCCAACAACTTGTATCCAGCCCCGCTAGATGGCTTTCCGCTTCTTGAAACCAAGGTAAAGTTGGCCCGATAGTTCCCGCTGCCCACAACTTCTACAAAGCGCACTGCATTCACATCAATATCAAAAGGGGGTGATACAAATTGACTTCTTCCTTGACCATCCGTCCGTCCCTGCAATGAAATCGCAGGAGCTTCGCCGCTGGACTTCGGATCATGGACCTGAAGTAGATAAGGAGTATTTTTGAGCACCCTCCCCGTCTCCGGGCTATGCAGCACAAAATAGCAGCCTTTATTTACACCTTGCTCGCCTTGCCCCACTTTCTCTATTGGCGATGAATGACACTGATAAGTCGCTTTCATCGCGGCGCGGATCGCCTCAGGTTCAAGCGGCCTATTAACAGCGCAGCCTACCACCATTAACACAGCAGGAAAGACTCCAAAGCAGACAGCAATCTTCGAAAGATTAATCATAGACAAACAAACCCTATCGATTATAAGATCGAAAACGAACTTATTTAACTACCGCCCAGCACAAGGCTGTAGTATATTTTGAGTTATGCATATTGACACAGATTGATCGATGCCATCACCTATTATGCCTCATAAACTTATTGAGCTATCGGGCGAACTCGGATGGACTTAATCACGCTTTCATAGAGGCGTTGCATTTGTGTTGCATTTAAGGATGACTCCCCCGTAACACCGGCTACGCCTTCACCAGAGGTAAGCTGTATCGAGACTTTTGGATTGAGAGGATCATCAAATCCGCCCTGAGCTTCCCACATAAAACTGTGCGCAACACCCATGCCGTTGTCCGAGGGGAACTCATTTAGAGACTCCTCGCCCTGCATGCCATTTACCGTTCTAGCGCCCTTCCTGATCGCCTTTATCTTACCAGGAAATCTCTCATCCAATTTCGCTGCCTTTTGCCTTTCCAGCAAGGATGGCTCTGGTTTTGACAGTGTGAAGCTGTCTATGCTGAACCAAACATCCGGATTATTCTTCAAGGCGAAAGTGATTGAAGCCATCTCAAACTGTGGCGATTTTCCATCATTGGAGACAAAGCCATTTTCAATGCAAAATCCTGCCTCTTTCGGGGCCTCACGATCCGAGCGATAGCGCACATTTTTCAGATAGCCATCAAACCTCTCCAATATTGAGTTAATTTTTCCGGGACTGTAAGGTGCCTTTGAGGTGGTAAAAATCCACCCCTTATCTAACTTAAATGAGTCAATGCTGTACATCGGGCTACCAAATGCCACCTTATACCCAAGCAACAAATTTCCAGATGCAATTGAGCCGATCTCTTTTTCAAATTTAAATAGCCCAGAGGCAGACTTTCCATCCTTCAATTCACCAATTCTTTTTTCAATCATTCCCTTGTATTGACCCTCCCCTCCACGCACCGACTTGATAGATGCCCCTTGGTAATTATTACCCTGGCCTTTCAGTTCAGCTTCATAAGGAATATCAACCAAGTAACGACCAAAGCAGTAAGTTCTCATTTTGTCAAACATCTTATTCTCCGCAGCATAAATAGCAGGGCAGGCCATCAATAAGGCAAGCAATAAAGCAAGTCGATTCATAGTGACAGTCCTTTAGTATGCCTTGGGCGGCGGGGCTTGTTGAACGATTTTGGCGATGCCATAGACTGTAGCTTGAATCGCATATTTGTTTTTGTAGCTCATTTGATGGTCAAACCCCGACATGCTAAATACCGCTTTGGGTGTTGGTTGCAGCTGGGCTAGCACTTTCCCAGAATCTAGAGGAACCGTGCCATCCCCTCCCTGGTCACGCTCATTGCTTAGTTTGAATTTAACTTTTGGCGAATCTTCATCTTGATAAAGTGGAACGGTACTTTTCCCCGTCATGGTTCGCTGACTATCCTTTTGATAGATTAATGGCATGACATCGTCCTCTGGAATACGTCCTGAAGCCTGCCAATGGATATGGCCAAAAGTTCGGAACTTCTTTTCGTCAATGCCATAATAGCCGTATGTTTGTGGATGGGCGTAAAGACCGAGAACATTGTGAAAGTCTCTCGATTTATCTAAAGCATTTCGATGCGCCTCAAGCGGTGTGTTATCGGCTGTAGTTAACTTATTGGCGGGATCAATCAACTCAGGATCAAGCATCCCCCACCAACACTCATCCGTGGTCTTGCTGTAAATTTCCTCATAGGGATCAGCCTGCGGCAAGCTAAAAATCACATCGCCACCGCCTTTCTTAACAACTTTCAGCCAGCCCGGTGAGTAGTGCTTGGTCGGCAACAACTCCAACGGTCCAGGCGAACATGCCAGAGTCGGCGTAATGTCCCCAGCATTCCAACCAATGATGGCTGCCACGGCGGCGCCTTCAATATCTAAAAAGCCGCCTACCTCAGTCCCGGCGCGGAAACGGCGATAGACCACTGGCGCGCCTGCTACCGGCTGCACACCATGCACTACCCCCAATATCTTGTCAGGAGCCATCTGAGCCGCCCTACGCCCCACCAAGCCCCCCATGGAATGGGTGACCAAAATAACTTTGCCATCGCAATCGAAATAGTTGGTATTTTTGTAATGCTCAATGATTTTATCAATCTTCTCAATCAGGGATTGCGCGGATTCTTCATTGCTTTGCAGCCAGTTGTAACCATGTGCCCATACCGGATAGTAATAATCATCCAACCGCAGTACTTCGTCTTGACTCAGTCCCTGTGGGGTCAAATTCCAAGCTTTTACCGCCTCCGCTGCGGCCTTGACATAGTCCGGTTCCTTCTCAGAGCGAGGAGCAGTCTGCTTACCGCCATTGAGATGGGCCAGTAGACCAATTTCCGGCAACAGAAAATTACCACGCTCCTCAGGATGACCTGGGCTGCTGTACTGGTCATTGAGGATGACTTCCAAGCGCTGCAAAATGAAGTGGTAACTGTCGGCATGCAATGCGCCCCAGCCACGTCGCCTAGCCTCTTCGGTGCTGACCCAATGCAAATTATCCGGAACTTGGCAAGGGCCATCCGGGTTAACTTCGGTACTATTAGGGTCAAATAAAATTTGACGCTCCGCAGGCGATTGATTAGCTCCGTTAAGAGCCGCTCCTATCCCGCCTAGCTTCCCATTAGGCGGAGCCCATGCTTTTATTTGCTTCTTATCCCGTAACCGTAAATTCGTTCCCATAATCCCCGGCACAAAAATCACCGGAATAACGGTATGCGGCGGTTTTACGCATAAAGCACACTGCTTGAAACTGTCCGGGCTTTTGACGGATTCAAAATATGGGTTGCCTTTCTTGTCGAATTGCAAGGATACGCGGCGGGTTGCGGTGCTTAATACGTCGGCCATTATCCGTTCCGTTTCAGATGCATTTTCAGTTGATCAATGACCTTGCCGGTCAGCGTAGAGGTTGCGCCGCTGCCATCCGTGCTGCCTGAGCTTTCCAGCTTGTTCTGACCATTGCGGACTTCATGCTGTATCTGGGATTGCGCCTTGCCGGAGCGGCCTGCTATGCCAAACTGTTCATTCGTCTGAATGGCGCTTTGCGGCAGGTTGAGCATTTGCGGGCTGACACTGGCCGGTCCCGTCATTGCGTGGCTGGCGGCGTGCTGGGTATGCGTGGCCGATGTCTTCGTGGTGATCCCGCCCCCATACTCCGCGCCGGCATTCTGCGCGGTGATATTGACCTGAGGCCCTTCAATGCTGACAGCCTTCAAGCCCACCAGACGTAAGCGCTTGGCGGCGATAATTTCAATGTCGTCATCCTGCGCTTGGATGCGAATCGCGCCAGAGGCGGAGATGAGCTTCATGCCCAACTGCATCACGAAGATGGACAGAGACTGTCCCACGCGCATGCGCAGATGCTGGCCTATGCTCTGGTTGCTGTCCTTGGCGGCAATCAAGTCGTGCGTGCTGCCTGTTGCCATCGAGATGTTCGATTCGCTGGCCAGAGCAATGCCTTCCGGTGCGCCGAGGGCCAGAATGGCTTTGTGCCCACCCTTGGCTTCCTTGGCGGTATTGCTGCCACCTTCCCATTGTTTAACGTCTTGCGTTAGTTGCTCTTGCGGCTTGGTGTCGGTCTCATCCGCGTGATGCACCTCGGCCTGCTTGGCGAGAGACTTCGCAATGGATAGCGCCATCTCCAACTGGCCGATCAACTCCTCTCGGTCCAGTTGATTGCCGCCAGCGCCTTCACGGGCATAGGCGCTGACCAGAACCCCTTGAGCGGCCCGGATCGCGCCTGACAAATCCGTTCGCAGCTCGAAGCCGTTGCCGCGTGGCTCCGCTTTCCCGTCTTTGCGGGGATGCGTCAAAAAGCCCTGGTTCAACTGGGTCTTGCCAGGCTCACTGGAAAGCTTGGCGCGGACTTCGCCGGGAGTGTCATCAAACAGCAGTTCGTTGTAGCCGCCGCCTTGATGCTCTTTCGACTTGATGCCGGAAAGGGTCTTGTTCGCCGGTAAAGCCCCTGCACCGCTAAAGTCCGGTGTGGCGTGGCTACCGTTATAGAGCACGCCAACAACGACCGGGCGGTCGATGTCTCCTTCCAGAAAATCCACCAAGACTTCCTGACCGATGCGGGGAATGAACTGATGCCCCCAAGCCGCTCCTGCACTAGGCATCACCACTCGAATCCAACAAGAGGACTTATCATCCATCGCCGCGCCGATGCCGGGATGCTCTTCAGGGCGCTGCCAATGGAATTGCACCTTGATGCGTCCGAATTGATCCGTATGCACCTCTTCGCCGGCCGGCCCCACCACGGTAGCGGTCTGGCTGCCCAAACTCGTTGGCTTGGCGTGCCGGGTATAGGCATATGCCGGCGTTAGCGGAATGCCGCGCCGTTGAGCGGTAAAGGTGGTTTGGTAAGGCGCGGGTTCAGTTTGCTCTTTGCCCGTGGCGGTTTGAAGCAACCGCTTCAGTCCTTGGGGAAGGTTGTTATGAGCGATGAAGTTCTGTTTGGTCACCACGAATTCACGTTGCTCGCTGCTGTCCCCGTCATGGTTGGGATGGTTGTCCAGACGGAACCATTCGCCTGGCAGCAGCCCTCTGACCGCGCCACCGCCACTGAACTGTTTGGCCTGTAAATCATGCGCCTGCTGCCGCAGCTGCGCGTAGTGCCCAAATTGCTCCGCATCGCTCGCATAGTAAAGCGTCTGCGGCGCGTAATCCTGCAAGGTGGACTGTAAGGCCTTGCCGCTCTGGCCCTGATTGATTTGGCTTTCATCGCCCGTCATATTGCTGGTGACCGGCTGGTAATCGAAGCTCGCCAGCGCGACATTGCCGGATACGATTTGCCGGGAAGACTCCCAAGCGGTTAAGCCGTCCTCTTCTTCCGTCGCATCGCTACGGTGAAAGCGCAGGCGCTCCATGTTGGCGGCGGGCAATCCAAACGGATCATCAAACAGGATCAGCTGTACTTGCGGCAGCTTGTCTTTCTCAGAATGGGCAAACCGCCAGCCGTAACCCTCTTCATGCATCAAGCGCACGATAAAGTCATAGTCACTCTCGCGGTACTGTAGGCAGTAGCTGCGCGGCGAAGCCGGACCCACTTGAATGTCCAAGGTCTGAACCCGTGCGAACTGAGCATTATTCGCCTGGTGCTCCGCCAGAATCTGCTTAATGATGTCCGGCACGGTCAAGTCCTGGAACACGCGTGAAGTCCGCCGATAGCGCAGCAGCGAAAAAGGAGCTTCCACCGTCAAACCGTACTGAGCAAAACCGCCATCCGCCCCCAGCTGCTTCACCTCCGACACCACCCCGCAGCGCACCAGCTCTTCCCCGGAGGCTGCGGCAATGCCTATCTTCGCGGCCACGCCTAGCAGAGACTTCAGTTCGATGGAGCCATTGGGAGACAGGCAGGTCAATTGATAGCGATAGCTCTCGGAAACGCCTTCTTCGCCTTCCAGAGTCTGAGGCAGCAAGGTTTCAGCCGCGATGCTGCCATCCCCAAGGCACAACGTAAGCAGGCGATTGTTTTGCGTGAAGGCACTGGAAAAACTGGCAAGCAGCTGGCTGATGTCCATAGAAATAGAATGTCCGCAAAGAAAAACCACTTATACAAAGTGGTCTTGTCGTGTTGGTTCGGAATGGAGAGTGCTAACATTCTATTTGGATGAACAGTGACGGAACAAGCGACATAGGTCAAGGTTTGGCAAGGCCCCATCCTAAAGGACAGGGGCACTCTTTCCCAAGAGCACCATTTCATAGTAAACACATGGAACAAGCCCGAAAGAATAGAGCTGAATGCCTCTAAGCTACTGCCTTTAAAAAACAATGGCAAAGCCTATTAACATAGCTCTCGTCTGTATCCAAATAATATATCCGCAGTCCAGTTGCTCTAGTTAATAAAAATGGTTTTCACCCGGTAAATTGCTACGATACTACCAGTGAAGATTTTTTCTTCAAACGCACAGCTTTATGGACACGGCTTGTCTGGATAATTTGTTAGGTGAAAGACATAGTCATCATGGCAAGCTCAAATAGCAAACATTCCCACCTCTAATAAGCCCCACCGAAATTTATTAGTTTATCTCCCAACCCAAAGGCAATTCCGGGTAACTGATCCAGTAGCTCAGACATTCTCTATCAAGGGTATCGCTCCATTGATAGATGCCCACCCCTGTGTAGTAGAAGACCGGCTTCCTGTCAATGTAAGCAATAATGTCAGCTCGGTGGCGATAAAATGGAGAGGCCAACATATCACTGACAGACACCTCATCTATACAAACCATATCAGATATCTTGCCATGCTGCCTCGCGCAATGTTCAAACTGCGATAGCTCGTTATCCGGCAAAGATAAAACATGTTGCGCCACTACTTGGGCAAATGAATTCTTAAATGACAGCAACCCCATACAGGAAGGATGTTTGTACGCATATTCTTCTGGATTCATGGCAAAGCACTCCAATCAAGCAAAGCTGATGGGATTTTATAAGATTTGATGATATTTCAAGACGCAAAAACAACTGTTCACGACGGCAAAAAAACATGCTAAAGTTAACACATTTTACAAATAGTTCAAGAAAGAACAATTCAAATGCAGCCAATCACATCTAAGCTTATTAGCAACGACTGCATAGAAGCTGTTATTGAAGAGAGCAAAAGCACACCTCGAAAACGCACGCCAATCCTCATCCATAGCAGCTACGATGAGATCCCTCAACGCTTCGTGAACTGCATGGCGTCGGACTCTTACATCAAGCCGCACAAGCATGAAAGTGATAATCAATGGGAGCTGTTAACTTGGATATCTGGAGAAATGCTTGTTATCATTTTTGATGATGCAGGCAAAATACTGAACAAGGTTGAGATAAGTCAGTACTGCAACCGCGTAATTGAGATACCGCAAAATTTGTATCACAGCTATGTCCCTTTATCCGACTGTGCATATCTTGAGGTACGGAACTGTAGCTTTACTTATGGGCGGCCAGAAGTAGATCGTACATTTGCCGAATGGGCACCTGACGAAGGCGAACACGAGGTAAAAAACTTTACCACTTGGCTGAAAGAAGCTGATATTGGAAAACGGTATGAACAAGAGCGACAATTATTTTCAGATAATAAACTATAGTCCCGTCCCAACTTTCTGGAAGAATGCGGAACGATTCTTCATGGGGTGCAACCAAAAATTTCTTGATATGGTTGAAGTCGAGGATATAGACACCCTTATCAAAAAACGAGATATAGATCTGCCTTGGGCACACAATTGGGAACTCTTTGAAAAAGATGATAGGCTTGTTTTAGAGACAGGACAGACTGTCTCTAGACTCGAACAAATACCTTCTGGAAATGGCGACTCCATTTGGTCAGAAACCATTAAGCACCCAATCATACAAGATGGCAAGACCGTGGGATTGGTCGGATTTTGTAAAGACGTCACCATTGAAAGAAGACTGCAAGAGATAGAGCGTGAACGCAGCGTTGATAAACTACATTTACAACTTGCCAACTTAGTTGACAAGTTCATGAATGATGCACAGCACACTAAACTATCCATCCTTAACCAGCGTCTAGGCATAAATCACGGCGATAGCAAAAAAAGTAGAATACAAATAAGTCTAAGCAATAGAGAGCAGGAGATAATTTACTATCTATCCATCTACAAATCCCCAAAAGAGATCGCAAAAATATTATCAACGATTCATGGCAAAGACATTTCAATTCGTGCGGTGCAAACAGCCATTAGCGATAGGCTTTATGTAAAGTTCGATGTAAACACGACAAGTCAGCTATTAGAGCGAGCAGCCGCATACAGTCTCATCCCTCTGCGCATGCCTAGTTAAAAATGATCTGAATAAGTCATCCTCAAGAAAACCAGCACCTTACCAATCAATGAGAACAACCATTGAAAGCAATGCCAGCAGGATAAAATAGTCGATACCATCTTCCTGACACGACGCAAAAACCTGCCCTAGCCAATCTGAATTTTAGAAGCTCGGACCCGATCTGAAATTCTCCCGCTTTGATGGCACCTGACTGTCAGATCAAATCGGAATTTTTACACATTCATGTCGACCAGGACGAGTTCAAGTCTCTCCTTTCGCACCAACCCTGATTGCAGCCATACCTCTCCAAAACGCTTAGGCCAAGCGTCCTCCCGCCATAGCAAAGCGGCTCGGCTCAACACGCTGTTTTCCGTTTATCTTGCATTATCTTTGTCCCGCCCACGCTCCACACTTTTCCTCAGAGCCTGTTGAAAACCTGCTGCGCTTCGGCGATACGCCGTTAAAACAAGCTCAGCATGCTCATGCTTCGTCTGTACACTCTGCTTTCCCAGCCGCTTGAGCCTTAGCTCGCAAGCACGCTCCCGGATCACAAGCGCACGCCATGAAAAACGCCCTCGAAGACGCAGACGCGTCGAGGGCGTTGGATTTAGCGCGATGGAATCAAGCGCTGGCGGCGGTTTGCTTGTCCATCATGATTTTCAGAATCTGCGCATCAGTCTGCACCATGCCCTGGCTGGCCAGCTTGCCCAGGTTGGCGATGGAGGCGTCCAGCTCGCATTCCACAATGCCGTCGCTGCCCGCCACGCACACGCCGTCCAGCGCCATCAGTACCGCCTTGTAAGCAGACCCCGCCGAAGTGGACACCTTCATCGCGCAGCTATTGGACGCGCCGTCGCAAATCATGCCGGCCAAGTCGCCTATCATGCTGGAAATGGCCATGCCCGCCACCGCGTAGCCGCCACCCAGCAACTGGGCCATCCCCGCCGCCGCGCCCATGGACGCGGTGGTGACCGCGCACAGCGCGGACAGCTTGGGCAGCCGGGCGTGAATATAAATGGCCATCAAGTGCGACAGCATCAGCGCCCGCGTCAGCCCCTCGCGATCGGCGCCGACATGCTCGGCCACCACCACCACCGGCATGGTAGCGGCAATGCCCTGATTTCCGGAGCCGGAGTTGCTCATCGCCGGCAGGGTGGCGCCGCCCATGCGGGCGTCGGACGCCGCGGTGGTGCGGGTGAGGATGCGGGTCAACAGATTGTCCGACAGCAAACCGGCGCTCACCTGCTTGTGCAGGGTTGCGCCAATGTGCAGGCCAAACTGCCCCCCCATGCCCGCTCGCGACAGCGCCTCGTTCAGCGTGGCCGCCTCGTGGATGAAATCCATCATCTCCAGCGGAGCCTGGGTGGCGAAGTCGTAAACATCCCGCGCGGTCGCGTCGGAAAAGTCGTACGCGGCGCCGGCCTGGCCGGAGCTCTCGAGTTCGGCGCGGAACACCGCCGCGCCATTGCGCTCGATCAGCACCACATTAGTGTGAGAGTCCGCGATGCAGACCCGTGCCGTCTCGCCGCCGGCGAACACTCGGGCTTCCGAATACAGGATATTCGGCACGTCCGCGATGCTCAGCGTCACGCGCTGCTCCGCGAGCATGCGTTTGGCGGCATCCACCACTTCGCCGCTCAAACCCTTGAGCACTTCCAGCTTGCCGTCCGGGTCGCCTCCTAGCGCGCCCACCGCGGCGGCGATCTGCAGGCCCACCGCGCCAGTGCCCGGCACCGTCACGCCCATGCCGTTCTTCATCAGATTGGGCGAAACCCGCGCTTCGATGCGCTCTGGCGCGCGGCCCAGCGTCTTGGCGGCGATGGCACAGGCCAGGGCCAATGAAATCGGCTCGGTGCAACCCAGCGCCGGCGCCACTTCCGCGCGCGCCGCCTTGACGAACTTCGGCCACAGATCGGTGTTGAGAGTTGGTGTACACATAGTGATTACGCTTTCAAATCAAGTAAATGCCTTGCCGCCGCCCACAAGGCGGGCCGGCGGCGAAAATCAGGAGAAAGCCAGGAACGGCGACACGCAGAGCAACAGGCCGGTGGCGATGATGATCTTGAGCGCGGCGCCCTTGTATTTGTGCAGGAAGGGCACTTGGTAAACCAGATAGGCCGGGATCAAACAGCCCACCAAGCCAAAAACCGGGCTGCAGATCGAAGTGAAGCTCAGCACCGGGGCGTTCAGCACGATGGCGCCCCAGGACAACAAGACGGTGAACACCATGATGCCCTTGGCCACCCACTCGGGCCGGATACGCTCCTCCGGCATTACCCGGCGCAGCAGATTCATCGCCAGGCCCTGGCAGGCCTCGCGGAAGCCCAGATAGACGCCAAAATACGCGGTCATCACCGCAAAAATATTCAGGATCAGGCTGAACAGCTTCACCATATCGCCCGGCATGCTGCTGGCCACCATGGCCAAAGCGGAAATGTTTTCATGCGAGGCCTTGACCGCCTGTTCGTGCCCCATCGCCAAGGTAAAGGACACCGCGTAAAAAAAGACGGTAACGAAGAGGATGCCGAAGGCGATGTTCATCGCCCGCATTGCCTTGTACTGCGCCACTTTCCGCGACTTTTCCCGCGCGCGGTAGGAAATCACCATCGGGCTCAGGCTTTGAATGAACAGGATGGAGGTCAGCGTGAACGGCAGCATGACGATGGCGTCCTTGATCAGGCTGCCCAGCGAAGGGAAAGCGCCCACATTGACCATTCGCCATTCCGAAACCATGGCCAGGCCCAGCACCGCCACCACGCCCAGCTTGGTCAGCACCATGCCGGTGGAAATCTTGAACAGCAGTTGCTCGCCACGGGAAGCCAGCGCCACCAGCAGGCAGATCAGCCCCAGGCCATAGAAGGGATTGGCGGACAGCAGCGTCTCGGTCACGCCGAAGCTGTGCAGAAAGGAAGCGCTGTCGTTAGTGATGGCGGTTGAATACACAAAAACCCAGATCACCAGCATGATGAAGTAGAGCGCCCCCAGCAGAATGCCCCAGTTCTTGCCCAGATAGCCGCTGATCACGCTGGGGTAATCCTTGCACTCCGGCGACTCCGCCAAGGTGTTGATGAACAGACGCTGGAACAAATACATCGCCGGATAACCGATAACGGAGGAGAGCAAGAACACCCACAGCCCCATCAACCCCACCTGGACCGGCAGAAAAACAATGCCGGCGCCTATCGCCATGCCGATGCTCATCACGACCCAACCTCGGTCGGTAGCGTCGAAACGCACCGCCTCCCGCCACTCCGCTTCGCTCATGCCCGCGCGCTCGGCAGCGCTTGCCCTGGGCTTGACGCCCACTTGGGTGATGTCCATACTCGTTGTTCCTTTAGTGGTTCATCTGCTGTCTCAAGCCCTCCGGCGCCAACCGGATGCTTGGGTTTCCCCGCCGCGCTGCGCCAACAGCGCGTGAAGGGATTCTCGGACGCGTATCGGAAGCCCTCAGTCGCGACACTGCTTCAGATAGCGGTAAAGAGTGGGTTCGGAGATTTCCAACGCCTGCGAAGCCTTGCCGACGAATCCGCGGATAGAGAACAAGCCCCGCTGATTCAGCTCCCTGATCACCTCCAGTTTTTCATCGCCTGACAAGCGCGTCGGATCAATCGCGTATTGCTCCAGCACGCCCTGCATAATCCCCACGCCAACATCATCGATGCCTAGCGACAAGGTTTCCTGATGCGAGTCGTGAGACAGTTCTGCCGGCAGCAGAGCCTGCACCGCCTCCAGCGCGCGCTTGTAGCGGCTGTCGTCGGAGTTGACGCAGAGCATGGCCTGCACGCGGCCGGTCTCGTCCTTGATCACCAGGGTGGACGAACGCAGCGACACTCCGCCTCGGGTCTTGCTGCGGTAGTTCAGCCGATAGTTCTCGCCCCCCTTGACGGAGCACTCCCGCGCCATGCTCAAGGCAAGGTCGGTGGCCGGAGCGCCGACGCTGCGGCCGGACACATGCCCATTGCGGATGATTTTGAGCGAGGCGCTGGGATCGGATAGATCGTGCACAGCCACTTCGCTGTCCGGCCCCAACAGGGCCGACACGAAATCGGCGAGCACTTCCGCGTCAAGTTGCAGTTTCATGGCGATGACAAAAAAATTATCACGTTGAGATTCTATGCATCACCACTCATCCATGTCATGCGCAACCACGAGCGCATTTGACGCGCGTCAAACTCGTTCAGGCCGCCGCCCGTCGCCAACGCGGCGCTCCATGAAAAAACCCGCCAAAATAGCGGGTTACACAATAGAAAAACAGCCGTCAGGCCAGGCGGAGTTGAACGCCGGACAGCTAGGTCAAGGCGCTTCCCTCTTTACATATTACAAAGCCTCATCCGCCGACAACCCTCTGGCGAACAAATCCACCGGCGTGTCCGGAATGAAGTCCAAACGCACCTGCCCCTCCACCGCGAAGCCCAGCTTGCTCAACACGCGCGCGGAGCCGGCATTGTCCGGATGCACCAAGCCCACCAGCCGGTCCAGCGCGTAAACATCCCGCGTCAGGCGCAGACAGGCGCGGCCGGACTCGGTGGCCAGGCCCAAACCCCAGTACTCCGGCAGAAAGCGATAGCCCAATTCCACCGCGTCCACCGCCGCCATGTATTTCAGGCCACTGAAGCCTATTACCTCGCCGCTATCCTTCCACACGCAGGCCACTCGGCCAAAACCATGCCGCTCATAATCCGCTAGCGGGCCGTCGCGCATTGCCTGCAAAGCTTGCTCGGGCGAGCCAAAAGGCGTGTTGCCGACATAGCGGATGGCCTCGGCCACGGTACCAAGCCGGTAAAAGGCGTCCAGATCATCCTCCTTGAAAGGCCGCAAAATCATGCGGCCGGTATCCACTGCTTGCATTTCTGCCTCCCAAGCCGTTTGCAATATCATGACAATGGAAACAATTTGCCAGCAATCATCCGTCAACGCCATATTTTTTTGCACTGCAACAAATCCGCGCGGCAGGCGCGCCCTGCGGCTCAGCTGATATACTGTCGCTTTGATTTCCCCCGCCGCAGAACCCCGCCATGAACGATCTGTTTGCCCATGAACCGAAAAAACCGCTGGCCGAAGCGCTGCGTCCCGGCCGCCTCGACGAGGTGATCGGCCAACGGCACTTGATCGGCCCTGGCAAACCGCTGCGGCTGGCCGTGGAGGCGCGCACCCCGCACTCGATGATTCTGTGGGGCCCGCCCGGCGTCGGCAAGACCACGCTGGCGCGCATTCTCGCCGCCAGTTTCGACGCCGAATTCATCCCGCTGTCGGCAGTGTTCTCCGGCGTCAAGGACATCCGCGAGGCGGTGGAGCGCGCGCACGCCGCGCTGCAGCGCTCCGGCCGCCACACCATTCTGTTCGTCGACGAAGTGCACCGCTTCAACAAGAGCCAGCAGGACGCCTTCCTGCCCTTTGTCGAATCCGGCCTGCTCACCTTCATCGGCGCCACCACGGAAAACCCCTCCTTCGAGGTCAACTCCGCGCTGCTGTCGCGCGCCCAGGTCTATGTGCTGAACAGCCTGGACGAAGGAGAACTGCGCCAGTTGTTCGAACGGGCCGCCGCCAACGGCGCGCTGGAGGGGCTGAGCTTCGACGATGCCGCCATCGATACGCTGACCGGCTACGCCGACGGCGACGCCCGCCGCTTCCTCAACCTGCTGGAGCAGACCCGCACCGCCGCCTACGCCCGCAAGACCGGCCAGATAGACCGCGACTTTCTGTCCGAGGTGCTGACCGTCAACGCGCGTCGCTTCGACAAGGGCGGAGACGATTTCTACGACCAGATCTCCGCGCTGCACAAATCGGTGCGCGGCTCCAATCCGGACGCGGCGCTGTACTGGCTGACGCGGATGCTGGACGGCGGCGCCGACGCGCGCTACCTGGCGCGCCGGCTGGTGCGCATGGCCTGGGAGGATATCGGCCTGGCCGACCCGCGCGCGATGCAGATCGCCAACGACGCCGCCGCCACCTATGAACGGCTGGGCAGCCCGGAAGGCGAACTTGCGCTGGCTCAAGCCGCGCTGTATTTGGCCGTGGCCGCCAAGAGCAACGCCGGCTACAAGGCGTATAATGAGGCCCGCGCCTTCATCAAACAGGACAAATCCCGGCCGGTGCCGGTACACTTGCGCAATGCGCCCACTCGGCTGATGAAAGAGTTGGGCTATGGCCACGAATACCGCTACGCCCACGACGAACCCCATGCCTACGCCGCCGGCGAGACCTATCTGCCGGAAGGAATAGAGGACATGCGCTGGTATCAGCCGACTCCGCGCGGACTGGAAAGCAAAATACGGGACAAGCTGGATTTCCTGCGTCAGCTCGACGACGACGCCCGGCAAGACTCCGAATAAGTGAAAGAAACAGGACCAACCTAACCATGCTCGACATCAATCTGCTTCGCAACGACATCGAAGCCGTCGCCGCCCGTCTGGCCGGCCGCGGCTATACCCTGGACACCGCAGCCTTCAATCAGCTGGAGTCCGAACGCAAATCCCTGCAAACGCGCATGCAGGAACTGCAAGCCAAGCGCAACGCCTCCTCCAAGCAGATCGGCGTGGCCAAGGGCAAGGGCGAAGACGTGTCAGCCATCCTGGCCGAAGTGGCGACGCTGGGCGATGAATTGAAAGCCGCCGAACAAGGCTTCGACGCGGTGCAAAAGCAGTTGGACGCCTGGCTGATGTCCATCCCCAACCTGCCGCACGAATCGGTGCCGACGGGCAAGGACGAAAACGACAATGTGGAAGTGCGCCGCGTGGGCGTGCCGCGCCAGTTCGACTTCGAGGTCAAAGACCACGTCGACGTGGGCGCGCCGCTGGGCCTGGACTTCGACACCGGCGCCAAGCTGTCCGGCGCGCGTTTCACCGTACTCAAGGGCGACATCGCCCGGCTGCACCGCGCCATCGCCCAGTTCATGCTGAACACCCATACCGGCGATCACGGCTACGTTGAGCACTACACCCCCTACATCGTCAACGACAGCGCGCTGCTGGGCACCGGCCAGCTACCCAAGTTCGCCGAGGACATGTTCAAGGTGACCAAGGGCGGCGAAGAAGGCAATGTGGACCAGTACCTGATCTCCACCTCGGAAATCACGCTGACCAACACCGTCAGCAACAGCATCCTCAAGGCTGAGGAACTGCCGCTGAAACTGACCGCGCATTCGCCCTGCTTCCGTTCCGAAGCCGGCAGCTACGGCCGCGACACCCGCGGCATGATCCGCCAGCACCAGTTCGACAAGGTGGAAATGGTGCGCATCGAGAAGCCGGAAGACTCCTACGCCGCGCTGGAGGAAATGGTCGGCCACGCCGAGAACATCCTAAAGGCGCTGGAACTGCCCTACCGCGTGATCACGCTGTGCACCGGCGACATGGGCTTCGGCGCCGCCAAGACCTACGATCTGGAAGTCTGGCTGCCGGCGCAGAACACCTATCGCGAAATTTCCAGTTGCTCGAACTGCGAAGCCTTCCAGGCGCGCCGCATGATGGCGCGCTACAAGGACGAAAGCGGCAAGAACCAGCTGGTGCACACGCTGAACGGCTCCGGTCTGGCGGTGGGACGCACCCTGGTGGCGGTGCTGGAAAACTACCAGAACGCCGATGGCAGCGTGACCATCCCGGCGGTGCTGCGGCCTTACTTTGGCGGCCGCGACAAAATCGGCGGTTAAACTCAAGCCTGGCTTAAGACCGACACAAGACAACGGCGCCCATCGCGGGCGCCGTTTTTCACATCCGCGCCGCCAGCAGCGCCTCGAACTCGGCTCGCGGCAACGGCTTGCTGAATAGATAGCCCTGGCCCAGCCGGCAGCCCTGCCGCAGCAGGAAATCACGCTGCGACTCCAGTTCCACGCCCTCGGCCACCAGTTCCAACCCCAGGCTGCGGCCTATCGAAATGATGGCGCTGGTGATGGCGGCGTCGTCGCCGTCATGGTGCAGGTCCATGATGAAGGAACGATCGATCTTCAAGCCCTTGACCGGCAGCCGCTTCAAATAGGACAGCGAGGAATAGCCGGTGCCGAAATCGTCGATGGACAGATAAACGCCCAACTCGCGCAAGCGCTGCAAAGCCTCCACCATGCCGCTATCCTCGTCCATCGCCACGCTTTCGGTAATCTCCAGCTCCAACTCGCCGCTATCCAGGCCATGCCGGCGCAACGTGCGCGCCACCGTGTCGGCGAAGCTGCCGTACTTGAGCTGGCGGCCGGACACATTGACCGCGATGCGACCGGGCTCCAGTCCCATCGCATGCCACTGAGCCCAGTCTCGGCAAGCGGTGTCCAGCACCCACTCGCCTATCGGCACCATCAACGAGCCGTCCTCGGCGATCGGGATAAACTTGGCGGGCGCCATCAGCCCCAGCTCGGGATGGCGCCAGCGCAGCAAAGCCTCCGCCCCCACCACCCGCTGCGTGGCCAGTTCCACCTTGGGCTGATACCACACTTCCAGCTCTTCCTGCGCCAGCGCGCGGTGCAGGCTGTACTCCAGTTTCAGCCGTTCCATGGCCCGCGCGTTCATGTCCGAGGTGTAGAACTGAAAATTGTTCTTGCCGCGCTCTTTGGCTTGGTACATCGCGGAATCCGCGTTCACCAACAAAGCATCCGCGCTGACTCCGTCCTCCGGATACATGCTGATGCCAATGCTGGCGGAGATGAACAGCTCGTGGCCTGTCAGGCCGGACTGTTCGGTCACGCCGTCCAGCAACTGCTGCGCCAGCGCGGCCACCTGGGTCACACGCTCCACCGCCGGAAGCAACAGGATGAACTCGTCCCCGGACAACCTGGCCACGGTGGAGTGCGGCGGCGCATACTGCAGCAACACCGAGGCGATACGCACCAGCAATTCGTCGCCGGCATGATGACCCAGCGTGTCGTTGACCAGCTTGAAGCGGTCCAGGTCGACGAACAGCAGCGCGAACTGCGCCCGCGTCGGCTGCGCCCGCTCTATCGCCTCTTGCAGCCGCTCCAGGAACAGGGTCCGGTTGGGCAAGCCGGTCAAGGCGTCGTGATTGGCCAGAAAGTGCAACCGCTCCTCGGACTGCTTGCGCTGGGTGATGTCGGAAAACACCGCCACGTAATGCAGGCATTCTCCGTCCGCGTCGCGGATGGCGGTAATGCTCAAATGCTCGGTGTACAACAGGCCGCCCTTGCGGCGGTTGACCACCTCGCCCTGCCAGACCCCGCTCTCTTTCAGGCTTTGCCACAGCTTCTGATAAAAGTCCGCCGGCTGCCGGCCGGATTTGAGCAAGGCGGGCGTGCGGCCCAGAGCCTCCTGGCTGCTGTAACCAGTGATGCGGCTGAACGCCGGGTTCACCATCTGGATCACCCCGTTGCCGTCGGTGATCAAGATGCCCTCCAGCGTTGACTCGAACACCTTGTCCGCCAACAACAGGCTGCGCCGAGAATGCAGCAGCGCGTCGTCGCGCTCGCGCAAGGCGGAATGCAATTCCTGCAAAAACTCCTGCTCCACCATCTGGATAATGTCGCGGAACCCCAGCAACTGCAGCAGCGTTCCATCGACGTCGTACACCGCCAGGTGCCGAATCTTGTGCTGCAGGATCAACTGCCTGGCCTGCAACAGGCTGCTGCCCTCGCGCACGCCCAGCAGCGGCCAGGAGCAGGCTTCGGCCAGCGTCGCCGGCGCTCGTCCCTCGGCCAACAGCCGCAACAGATCGCGCAGGGTCAGGATGCCGTAGTCCCCGTTATCGAAACTGACAGCCAAAGCCGTGGCGCCGTGACGCCGCATCAAGGCCAGCGCCTCTTCAGGCGAGCCCTGAGCGCCCAGCAAACATAAGGGCGCGGCGCGGTCCGCCACCACCCGCCGCACGCTTAGAAAGGATTCGCTGCCCTGGCTCAACACGATATCGGTCAGCGACACCACGCCGCACATCTTGCCGGCCTGCTCCACCAGCGCATGACGGATGCCGCGCTGGCGGAACAGGGCCACCGCCTCGCTCACCGGCAGATCGTGCGGCAGTACCACCAAGGGCGTGCTCATCGCGCCGCCCACCGGCCTCATGCCAACCACGCCATCCAACCGGTCCAGCGCCAACGCGTCGGCTTCGGTCCAAATCCCTAACGGCCGTCCCGCCTCGTCCTGCACCACGATGGAACCACAGCCCGCCAGCAACATGCGCCGCGCCGCCTCCGCCAGCGACGTATCCGCCGCGCACGCCAGGATATCCGGGGTAGAGATTTCTTTTATACACTGTTTTAAGCAATACATTAACAATCCAACCCGGGCTATTCACGGAAAAATTCCAAATGGCATTATAACGATGCAAATCGCCGTCATGTAGTCGGATTGCAACAGCCCCGCTCCATAGCGGCATCGAGGCTTCTTGTCACTCCTCAAGCCCGCCGGTTTCTCCGCAGGGAGCATTCCTTTTGCATTCAGTAAATCGTCAAATACTCATATACATGATCTAGGACAAGGCGCGATGCGGAGCGTGGCTGCTAGGCTGACAACAGAATCGGCGAATTTAAACTCGCCATGGAAATGACAAAGGTATTGCGCAGCGCAGCAAAATCACGTGTTGGAACGGCGGCAATGCGCATGGTCAGCCCAACCACCCATACAGCGACACAAGCACCATGAGCCAACAACGCATCCACCTATCGGTTCAAGGCCGGGTACAAGGCGTCGGCTTCCGCCCTTTCATCTGGCGCACGGCCAGCGAGTGCGGCCTCACCGGCTTTGTCCGAAACAGCGGCGAAGGCGTCACGCTGGAACTGCAAGGCGAGCCGCAGGCGCTGAGCGCCTTCCGCCAGGCGCTGCGAACCCGCCTGCCGCCGCTGGCGCACATCGACGCGCTGCAGGAGCGCGATATTCCGCTGCGCGATGCCGAACAACGCTTTCAAATAGAAGAAAGCAGCGGCGCGGTCACCCACGCCCGGTTGCCGGCCGACGTAGCCACCTGTCCGCGTTGCGTGGAGGAACTGTTCACCCCCGGCGACCGCCGCTACCGCTTTCCCTTCATCAACTGCACCGATTGCGGGCCGCGCTACACCGTCACCCACCGGCTGCCCTACGACCGCGCCAACACCAGCATGCTGGCCTTTCCGCTGTGTCCGGTCTGCCGCCAAGAATACCTTGACCCGAACAGCCGCCGCTTTCACGCCGAACCCACCGCCTGCCCGGTGTGCGGCCCCAAGCTGCAACTGACCGACCGCTTTGGCCAGAGCCTGAACGGCGACCCCATCGTGGGCGCGGTGCAAATCCTCAATATGGGTCGCAGCATAGCGATGAAAGGCTTGGGCGGCTTCCATCTGGTCTGCGACGCGGCCAGCCCGGCGGCGGTGGCGAGGTTGCGCCGGCTCAAACACCGGCCCGGCAAACCGCTGGCCATCATGGCGCTGAACGTGGAATCCATCCGCGCGCTCTGCCATGTCAGCGAAGAAGAGGCCGCCTGGCTGCAACGCCCGGAACGCCCCATCGTGCTGCTGAGCAAAAAACCCGAAGCCGACCAACTGCTGCCGGACATTGCACCCGGTCTGTCGGCTCTGGGCGTGATGCTGCCCTACACTCCGCTTCAATGGCTGCTGTTCCACGAAGCGCTGGGCCGTCCGCCCGGGACCAGTTGGCTGCGCCAGCCCTGCTCGCGGCTATGGGTGATGAGCAGCGCCAACTTGTCCGGCGAGCCCATCGTCACCGGCAACCAAGAGGCCCGCGAACGGCTGAACCAGGTAGCCGACGTCTTTCTGCTGCATAACCGCGCCATCGTCACTCGTTGCGACGACAGCGTGGTATCACTGGAGCGGCGGCGGCCGCTGCTGTTCCGCCGCGCTCGCGGCTTCGTGCCGGACCCGGTGCCGTTGACGCTGGACGGCCCGCCGGTACTGGCGTTGGGCGCCTATATGAAGGCCACCGCCACCGTGCTGCGCGGCAAGGACGCCTTCGTGTCGCAGTACATCGGCGCGCTCAACCACCCTCTGACCTGCGAGGCGCTGCAACAAGCGGCCGACCACTTGCTCGACCTCACCGGCGTCGCTCCGCAGGCAGTGGCTTGCGACCTGGAAACCGGCACTTACTCCAGCATGCTGGCCGAACACCTGTCCAAGCAATGGGAAGTGCCGCTGATCCGGGTTCAGCACCACCATGCCCACCTGGGCGCGGTGCTGGCCGAACACGGAGTGGCGGAACCGGCTTTGGGCTTGGCGCTGGACGGCTATGGCCTGGGTCACAACAACGGCGCCTGGGGCGGTGAAATGATGCTGGTGGACGGCGACAGCTGCGAACGCATCGGCCACATCTCGCCGTTGCCGCTGCCCGGCGTGGGACGCAGCCGGCTACCGCCCTGGAAACTGGCCGTGGCTTTATGGCAAACCCTGGAACTGGGACCGCTGCCGCCGCGGCTGGCGGCCCAGCCTGGCGCCCAACAATTGGAGAAACAGCTCTCTATCCGCCGAGACTGCCAGGACAGCACCAGCTTGGGCCGCTGGTTCGGCGCCGTCGCCGGCCTGACCCGCCAATGCGGGGTGGAAACCTTCGAGAGCGAAGCGGCGCAAAGGCTGGAAGCCCAGGCCGAGCCCGCCGAACCGCTGGCCGGCGGCTGGCGTACCCAGGCCAATCTGCTGGACCTGACGCCGCTGGCGCGCCATCTGTGCCAACTGGACGACGACCGAGCCATCGCCAGCCTGTGGCACGCCACGCTGGCCGCCGCGCTGGCGGACTGGGCCATCAAGGCGGCGCGCACCACCGGCACCCGCATCGTGGCGCTGGCCGGCGGCTGCTGCGGCAATCGCCAACTGATGGCGCAACTGCTGCCGCGGCTGGAACAGGCCGGCCTGCGCCCGCTGACAGCGGAACAACTGCCGCCCAACGACGGCGGCCTGAGCCTGGGCCAGGCCTGGGTGGCCCGCCAGCGCCTGCTGCGCCGGAGCTGAAATGAAAACGGCGCGTCGCCCGAAGGCGACGCGCCGCGAAGATCGGCCCAATCAGCGTCTTAAGACTGTAAGCGCTCGCCCCACAAATCGTGCTCGCTGCAATCGACAATCTTCACCGAATAGAACTCGCCCGCGCGCATGTCCGCGGCATCCTCGACGAACACCAGACCATCGATCTCCGGCGCATCCGCGTAGCTGCGACAAATCGCCGTGCCTTCGTCGTCGATCTCGTCCACCAATACCTGCATCGTCTGACCGACGCGGCGCTCCAGGCGACGCGCGCTGATCTCTTCCTGCACCGCCATGAAGCGCTCTTTGCGGGCTTCCTTCACCTCTTCCGGCACCGGATTCGGCAAATCGTTGGCGGTGGCCCCTTCCACCGGCGAATAGGTGAAACAGCCTACGCGGTCCAGCTCCGCCTCGCGGATGAAGGTCAACAGCTCTTCGAAGTCCTCCTCGGTCTCGCCGGGGAAGCCGACGATGAAGGTGGAGCGAATCACCAACTCCGGGCAGATCTCGCGCCACTTCTTGATACGCGCCAGCACATTGTCGCTATTGGCCGGACGCTTCATCAGCTTCAGCACCTTCTGGCTGGCGTGCTGGAACGGGATGTCCAGATAGGGCAGGATCTTGCCGTCGCGCATCAGCGGAATCACCTCATCCACGTGCGGATAAGGATAGACGTAGTGCAAACGCACCCAGATGCCGTGGCGGCCCAGTTCCTCGCACAGCTCGGTCATCCGGGTCTTCACCGGGCGGCCATTGTAGAAGCCCAGCTTGTACTTGGTATCCACCCCGTAAGCCGACGTGTCTTGCGAGATCACCAGGATTTCCTTGACCCCGGCCTTGGCCAGGTTCTCCGCTTCGCGCAGCACATCGTGAATCGGCCGGCTTTCCAGATCCCCTCGCATGGACGGAATGATGCAGAAGGTGCAACGGTGATTGCAGCCTTCGGAAATCTTCAGATACGCGTAATGCTTGGGCGTCAGCCGCACGCCGATGTCCGGCACCAGATCGACGAAGGGATCATGTGGCTTGGGCAGATGGGCATGCACCGCGCTCATCACCTCGTCGGTGGCGTGCGGGCCGGTCACGGCCAAGACCGACGGATGCGCGTCCCGCACCACATCGCCCTTGGCCCCCAGACAGCCGGTGACGATGACCTTGCCGTTCTCGTTCAAGGCTTCGCCAATCGCATCCAGGGACTCCGCCACGGCGGAATCAATAAAACCACAGGTGTTGACCACCACCAGGTCGGCGCCGGCGTAACTGCCGGATATATCGTAGCCTTCGGCGCGAAGGCGGGTCAGGATCTGCTCGGAGTCGCTAGAGGCTTTGGGACAGCCCAGCGACACGAAGCCGATACTTGGAATCTTGTCTGCCATGATGATGGCCTTGCTGAAGAAAAACGCGAGAGTATACAACGATTTGACAGGCGATGCGCAGCGTTGCGAGGGACTCGGAGCGCGGGGGCTTGTCGATTCGTTTTCGCCGGCCCCGCGCCGGGCAGGATAGGGACGCCGGCAAGCAACGATCCCCTTTCAAACCTCGCTTGATAGTCAAGTCCGGCGCCTCCACCTCCGCCTCGTCAAGCGCAACGCCTTGTCTCGCCCTGGCTCACAAAACGCAAACGTGCGGGCTCAGTCCAAACGTTCGGCGCAGAAAAAGGCGCCGGGCACCGGGCACCCCGCTTCCTCCCGCAACATCATGTCTTGCCGTTCCAACAGCCGCAGCCGGCACGCCATCAGTTGCGCCTCCACCCGGTCCGGATCATGCAGATAGCGCCCGCAGGGCTGCAGCAGGTGGCCTTCGGGCAAGGCCCTCAGCGCGCGCTCAATGCTGAACAGCAACAGGCCGCCCGGCTTGAGCGCACGCGCCATCCAGTTTAAGGCCGGTCCCAGATCGCCAAAATAGCTGAGGGTGTCCAGGCAGCAGATCAGATCGCTAGCCGGAGGCAGCTCCGCCAGAAATTCAATGATGTCGCCTTGAGTCAAGGCGTCGTACACGCTCTTGGCTGCGGCGCGCCCCAGCATCTCTCCGCTGATATCCACCCCCTGCAAACGACGCGCGTACGGCCGCAGCGCAACGCCGGCCAGCCCGGTGCCGCAGCCCAGATCCAGGACCTCCAGAGCGGCCGTTGGCGGCCCCAACCGCTTCAGGCATTGCGCCAGCCACTGCGGCCCCTGGTAGCGCAAGCTGGCCAGGGTCGCGTCAAACGCCTCGGCGTTGGCGTCGAAAGTCCGCCGGATGAACTCGGGACTACATTGCGGCGGCGGCTCCGCGCCGCCGCAGGCGGCGAGCAGGTGCAAGGCCACCGGATCATCCGGCACCTGCGCCAGCCAGCCGCGCAGCAGCGCCAAGGCTTCTTCGCGCCGGTCCAACTCGCAGTAGGCCTCGATGCGCGCAATCGGCCCATGCTCGGCGGGCCGCGCCACGATGCCCAACGCGTTGTGCCGCCGCGCCTCGGCATGGCGTTCCTGGCGCAAATACAATCCGGCCAGCAGAAAGTGCGCGTCGGCGCAAGCTCCGTCCACTGCCAGCGCCTGCCGGCAAGCCTGTTCCGCGGCGGCTAAATCATCGCCCTGCTCGCAGGCGGCGGCCAGGTTGGTCCAATACATAGGCTGTCCGCCGTCCAGCTCCGCAGCCGCGGCGAAAGCCCGCCGCGCGTCGCCCAAGCGCCCCTGTCGCGCCTGCGCCATGCCCAAGCTGAAATGCCAGTCCGCATGGCCTGTTTCCGAGCAAATCGCCTCGCTCAACAAAGATTCAGCCTCCCCCGGACGCTGAGTCTGCAGCAATAGGAAAGCCAGGAAGGATTTGGCGGCGGCGCAAGCCGGCCAATCGCGCAAGCAGGAGCGGTAGCGCCGTTCTGCCTCCGCCCAGTCCCCCTCTAAATGACTGCGCTGCGCCTCGCGCAAGCAAGCGTTCAAGTCCTCGGCGGACATGTCGTGGCGCCTTGCCGGCTCAACCGGTTTGAATCGTCTAATGAAAACAGGGGAAAACGAAACGCGGCGAACGCCGCTCGAGAGAAATAGACGCCGTCAACGGCGCTCGGCATCCAGCATGCGGGGGTAAGCATGGCAAGCCCTCCAAGGGAGCGGCAGATGGAAACGGACAGGCGGCCACTCCAGCCGGCCGCCTCTGCTCAATCTTTGCTGCGCTTAGCGAAGCTTCGGAAAACTCATCCGCTTTCCGAAGCCGTTTTTCACGCCGCATCGCCATAGCGCGGCAGATCGTAAACAGGTTTTTAGGACGGGTCTTTGTCGTCCTCGCCGCCCTGCTTGTATGCCGGGAAAGCGAAGCCGCCGAACAGTTGCTTGGTCTGTTCCTGCATCCGGTTCTGCATGTCCAGGAACATGCTGGTGCTCTGTTCCATGTAGTTGGCCATCATGTTCTGCACCGCCGGCCCCTGAAATTTCATGAACTCCCCCCACAGATTAGCGTTCAACATGGTGTTGTCGCCGTAAATCGCGCGGGTTTGTTCCTGCATTTTCTGCTGCAGCTGGGCGAACAGTTGCAGATTGTTCTCCAGGAAAGGCCCCATCATGCCTTGCATGGCCTGGCCGTAAGAGCGGATGAACTGGGTCAGCACCTCGTAGCTGAACATCGGCATGCCGCCGTTCTCCTCCTCCAGGATGATCTGCAACAGCACACTGCGGGTGATGTCCTCTTGGCTCTTGGCGTCGACGACTTGAATATCCACATTATCAAGCACCAATTGCTTCACATCCCCCAAGGTGATGTAGGAACTGGTGGCGGTATCGTACAGCCGGCGGTTCGGGTACTTTTTGATGACCCGCTTTTCAACACTCATGTAACGCTCCCGGTTTATTTTGTTACGGTGTGCCGTGTGCCGGCAATTTATCATAAATACAACACGCTAGAGTAAATCTTCAGTCAATGCTCCCAATTTTGCTGCATTGCATGATACATTTAGACGTCATTGTGCAGTGCAAAATTTTTGATTCAGACTATCTCCTTAGAAGGCCTCACCCCACAGCGGAGGAATACATTATGTCCATCAGCAATGAGCAACTGAACAAGCTGTCCCTCAACGGTCTGGAAACTATTTTCCGCTTTTCGCAAATCACTCTGGATAGCGCCGAGCGCCTGGTCAAGCTGAACCTGGAAATCTCCAAGCAGTCGCTGGAAGAAAACGTCAAAATCGCCAAGCAACTGAGCGGCGTGACCGACCCGCAAGAAGCGGTCAGCCATCTGAACAAGCTGGCCACCCAGAACATCGACACCGCTCTGGCCAACTCCCGCAATCTGTACGACATCGTTTCCTCCGCTCAAAGCGAACTGACCAAGCTGGCTGAAGAAAACCTGGGCAGCTTCAACAAGTCGCTGATCGGCGCGATCGAGTCCGCGGCCAAGAATGCTCCGGCCGGCTCCGACGCCGCGCTGAACGCGGTGAAGAGCTCGGTGGCCGCCGCCGCCGCCGCGGTCAACACCTTCAGCAAAGCCGCCCAGCAAGTGGTGGAATTCACCGACAGCAGCGTCAAGGCCGCCACCAGCGCCACCGCCGATGCCGTGAAGACCGCCAGCAAGCGCGCGCCCACCGCCTAAGCGCAGTTTTAAGGCTAAAGCACAACCCCGTCCAGCCGACGGGGTTTTTCTTTGCCTTGCGCCGGAGGATGGCATGTGAGCGACGACAGGTTTACAATCGCAGCCTTAAGCACGTTTCAGGAAACCAATAGGTTCAGCGCATGAAAATCAGCAGCAACTTTGACGCCGGCAGCATCGAGATCGTCTCCGCCAACAACTACGAAGACATCCAACTGCGCATCCGCCGCGACAATGCGGCCGAATTTGCCCAGTGGTTTTACTTCCGCGTGCAAGGCGCCGCTTATCAGCACTGCACCTTCAACTTTCTGAACGCCGGCCAAAGCGCGTATCCGGATGGCTGGATCGACTACCAGGCGGTGGCCTCCTACGACCGCATCAACTGGTTCCGCGTGCCCACCCACTACGAAAACGGGGTGATGACGATAGATCATGTGCCGTTGTCCGGCAGCATCTATTACGCCTATTTCGAACCCTATTCCTACGATCAGCATCTGAACCTGATCGGCCAGGCGCAAGGCTCTGGCCTGTGTCAGGTCAGCGACCTGGGCTTTACCGTGCAGCAGCGCGACATCAATCTGCTGACCATAGGCCACGAGGTGGAATCGGATCTGAAAATCTGGATCATCGCCCGCCAACACCCCGGCGAAACCATGGCGGAATGGTTTATCGAGGGCCTGCTCAATCGCCTGCTGGACCCGCAAGACCCCACCAGCCGCGCGCTGCTGGACCGCGCCACCTTCTACGTGGTGCCGAACATGAATCCGGACGGCTCGGTGCTAGGCAACCTGCGCACCAACGCCGCGGGCGCCAACCTCAATCGTGAATGGGCCAACCCCAGCGCGGAAACCAGCCCGGAAGTGCTGGCGGTGCGCAACAAGATGCAGGAAACCGGCGTGGACCTGTTCCTGGACATCCACGGCGATGAGAACATCCCCTATGTGTTCCTGGCCGGCACCGAGGGCGTGCCGTCGTGGAACGAGCGACTGGAAACCCTGGCCGACCAGTTCCGCCACCACTTGCTGCTGGCCAGCCCGGACTACCAGACCGAGCACGGCTACCCGCGCAACGCGCCGGGCAAGGCCAATATGACCATCGCCACCAACTGGGTGTGCGAAAACTTCGGCTGCCTCGCCTTCACGCTGGAAATGCCGTTCAAGGACAACGCCAATCTGCCGGACGACGACTTCGGCTGGAGCGGACAGCGCAGCCTGCGCCTAGGCGAGGCGGCCCTGTCCCCCATCTATGCGATAGCGCAAAACCTGCGCGCCTGAGAGCCATCAGGCCGAAAACAAAAAAGCCACGGGACACCGTGGCTTTTTTCATTCCCGCCGCCGCTCAAACGTAGTCGAGCAATTGCAGCGGATAATCGATGGCGAGGTCGGCGCCCCACTCCGCCGGCCGGTCGCTGTCGGCAATGTAACCCCAATTGGCCAACACCGTTTTCATGCCCACGCTGCGGCCGGCGGCGATGTCGCGCTCGGCGTCGCCCACGTACAGGCAATGCTCGGGCGCGATGCCGATCTGATCGGCCGCATAACGCATCGGCCTCGGGTCCGGCTTGGGCACGCCCACGGTGTCGCCGCTGACCGTCACCGCCGGCGCCGTGATAAAAGGCAACGACGGCACCAAGCGGTCGGTAAAGCGCATCGGCTTATTGGTGATGATGCCCCACGTCAGCCCCTTGTCCATCAAGCCCTGGATCAGGCCGTTGACGCCGTCGAACAATACAGTCTCGTCGGCGAAGCTGTGCTCGTAATGATCCAAGAAGCGCAAACGATACTCCTCGAAACGAGGGTGTTCACGGTCTATGCCGAAACCCAGGCTGACCAGCCCGCGCGCGCCATGGCTGGCGATGGGCCGCACCGCCGCGTAAGGCTGCGGCGGCAGGCCCTCCTCGGCCAACAAGCGGTTGAGCGCGGCGCCCAGATCACGCGCGGTGTCGGCCAGGGTGCCGTCCAGATCGAATAGAACTGCCTTGATCATGATTCGCTTCAATGAAGGAGCGCGACGTCAGGCTGCCGACCATAAGCAGCCCGCCGGCCCGGTTCAACGTATGGTCTTGCCCAGAAACAGCTTGTAAGCCGGATTCTGGGTTTCCTCGACATAGGGATAGCCCAGATTATCGAGGAAACGCTGGAACTCGGCATCGTCGCTGGCCGGCACCTGAACGCCCACCAATACGCGGCCGTAATCCGCGCCGTGATTGCGATAATGGAACAAGCTGATGTTCCAGTCCACGCTCATCGCTTCCAGGAAACGCATCAGCGCGCCGGGACGGTCCGGAAACTCGAAGCGCAGCACCCGCTCGTCCTTCAACTGCGGCGCATGGCCGCCCACCAAATGACGAATATGCAGCTTGGCCAGCTCATTATCAGTCAGGTCAATGCTCTCCAGCTCGTGAGCATTGAGGCTGGCGAGTATGCCCTCCAGGTCCTGCTTGCCGCTGATTTGCACGCCGACGAAGACATGAGCGGTGCCTGGATCGGCAAAGCGATAATTGAACTCGGTGATGTTGCGGCCCCCGATCACGGTACAGAAGCGCTTGAAGCTGCCCGGTTTTTCCGGAATGGTCACCGCGATGATGGCCTCGCGCCGCTCGCCTAGCTCGGAACGCTCGGACACATGGCGCAGGCGATCGAAATTCATATTCGCGCCACAGGAGATCGCCACCAGAGTCTGATCCACGCAGCCTTCGCGCTCCACGTAAGCCTTGGCGCCGGCCACCGCCAAGGCGCCCGCCGGCTCCACGATGGAGCGGGTATCTTCGAAGATGTCCTTGATCGCCGCGCAGATGGCGTCGGTGTCCACCAGGATGATCTCGTCCAGCAATTCGCGACAGATGCGGAAGGTCTCCTCGCCCACCAGCTTCACCGCCACCCCGTCGGCGAACAAGCCCACGTCCTTCAACTCCACCCGCTCGCCCTTGGCGATGGATTGACGCATTGCGTCGGAATCCACCGGCTGCACGCCAATCACCTTGATGTCCGGCTTCAGCCGTTTGATGAAGCTGGCGATGCCGGCAGCCAAACCGCCGCCGCCGATGGCGACGAAGATCGCGTTCAAGCCGTCCGGATGTTGACGCAAAATCTCCATGCCTATGGTGCCCTGGCCGGCGATCACGTCCGGATCGTCGAACGGAGGAATATACGTCATGCCGTTTTGAGCGGCTAATTCGGATGCGTGCAGAAAGGCCTCGTTGAAAGAGTCCCCATGCAACACCACCAGGCCGCCGTATTGCTTGACCGCGTCGATTTTGATCTGCGGGGTGGTCACCGGCATCACGATGGTGGCTTCGCAACCCAGCCTGCTGGCGGACAGCGCCACGCCCTGCGCATGGTTGCCGGCGCTGGCGGTGATCACGCCGCGCGCGCGCTGCTCCGCGCTGAGCTTGGCCATCTTGTTGTAGGCGCCGCGCAGCTTGAAGGAGAACACCGGCTGCAGATCCTCGCGCTTGAGCAGAATCGTGTTGCGATAGCGGCGCGACAGATTGGGCGCCAGCTCCAGCGGCGTTTCGATGGCGACGTCGTAAACCCGCGACGTCAGGATGCGTTCCAGATAGTCTTGCTTCTCTTGCATGGCAAAGCCTTTGTCCCGATCATTATTTTCCTTGAACTGCCAGAGTAGCAGGAACTCCAACTGAACGGGAAGCCTTGATAATATTGGATTGTTGCATTGCGGCATCGCAACGGCCCCAGCCGTCCCGCCCACAGAAAATCGCCACTTCGCGGCAACCGGACGGCAATCCGCGTGTATAATCAACGGCTACTATTTGGACTTCAACCCCCAGCGTTGCCCATAGGAACAATGAAAACATTCACCAGCATTCTCACGGCAGCGGCGATCGCGCTGCCGTCCGTCTCTTTCGCTTCCGCCGCCTTCCTGCCGCCCGCGCCCGAGATCGCCGGCAAGGCCTATTACCTGACCGACTTCAACAGCGGACAAGTGCTGGCGGAGCGCGACCCGGACGCTCGCGTGGAGCCGGCCTCGCTGACCAAACTGATGACCGCCTACCTCACCTTCAAGGCCTTGAAGGAAAAGCGGCTGACCCTGGAGCAAACACTGACGGTGTCGCAAAAGGGCTGGAAGACCGAAGGCTCGCGCATGTTCCTGGACCCCAAGGTCCCGGCCAAAGTCGATGACCTGATCAAGGGCATGATCGTGCAATCCGGCAACGACGCCTGCGTGACGCTGGCCGAAGCCATTGCCGGCAGCGAAGAAGTGTTCGCACAAGTGATGACCCAGCAGGCACAGAAGCTGGGCATGAAGAACACCCAGTTCCGCAACGCCACCGGCCTGCCCAATCCGGAGCACTACACTACCGTGCACGATCTGGGCATTCTGGCCGGCGCGCTGATCCGCGACTTTCCGGAGTTCTACCCGATCTACTCGATCAAGTCCTTCACCTATAACAACATCAAGCAGCCCAACCGCAACCTGCTGCTCTACCGCGACCCCAACGTCGACGGCATGAAAACAGGCTACACCGACAGCGCCGGCTACAACATGATCACCACCAGCCATCGCGACGGCCGTCGCGTGATTTCGGTGGTGGTGGGCACCGCCAGCCCGGAGGCGCGCGCGGTGGAAAGCTCCAAGCTGCTCAACTACGGCTTGCAGTTTTACGATACGCCCAAACTGTATAGCGGTGCCAAACCGGTGTCCGAGCTGCCCATCTACAAGGGCGCGGCCAAAACCGTTTCCGTCGGCTTCGCCAACGATGTCTTCGCCACCGTGGCCAAGGGCCAGGCCGCCAAGCTCAAGGCAGACCTGACCACGATGCAGCCGCTGATCGCCCCGGTCAAAGCCGGCCAGGTGGTGGGCAAGCTGGTGGTTTCCCTGGACGGCAAGCCGCTGTTCGAACGCCCGGTGGTGGCCTTGAAAGCAGTGGAAGAAGGCGGCTTCTTCAGCCGGCTGTGGGACAGCATCAAGCTGATGCTGGGCTGGAAATAAACGGCGTCCGCCGTTGATCGCGGCGCCGGGCATCGCCCGGACGCCGCTGCTGTATTATGATGTGACGTTTTAGCAATAAAGACGACCGTAAAATGTATTGGCGCGGATGGCCCGGTTTGCAGTACAACTGGCTGCTGCGCCTTTGCCCGTTTCGGGCGCGGCGTCTTTAGAACCTGTTTACGATCTGCTGCGCTTCGGCGACACAGCGTTGAAAACGCCTTCGAGATGCTCATGTACCGTGTGTACACTCCGCTTTCTCAGCTGTTTTCGCCTTGTCTCGCTCTTGACTGCGAAATCGTAAACACGTTGTTAGCGGATTTGATTGAATATGTCTGAAAAACAGGAACTCATGGAATTCCCCTGTCGCTTCCCCATCAAGGTGATGGGCGAGCGCCACGAGGATTTCGTCCTCACCATCACCGAGGTTGTGCGCGTCAACGCGCCAGACCTGGCCGACCACGACGTCACGCTGCGCGAAAGCTCCAATGGCCGCTTCTACGCGCTGACCGTCACCGTCACCGCTACTTCGCGTCAACAGCTGGACAACATCTATCTGTCGCTGACCGGCCATCCGATGGTGAAAATGGTGCTCTAAGCGCCTGGAGATTGCCGTGTCGCGCATCGTCAAACATCTGGGCCGGGTGGATTACGAACCAACCTGGCGCGCCATGCAGGCGTTCACCGACGCCCGCAACGCAGACACCCCCGATGAACTGTGGGTGGTGGAACACCCGCCCGTCTACACCCAGGGCCTGGCCGGCAAGCCGGAACACCTGCTGCACGCCACCGCCATCCCGGTAGTGAAAACAGACCGCGGCGGCCAGATTACCTATCACGGCCCCGGCCAGTTGGTGGTTTACCTGCTGGTGGACTTCAAGCGCATGGGCATAGGCGTGCGCGAGCTGGTGCGCCGCATCGAACAGGCGGTGATAGACACGCTGGCGGAGCTGGGCATTCACGGCAACGGCGATGTGGACGCGCCCGGCGTTTACGTGGCCGGCGCCAAGATCGCCTCGCTGGGCCTGCGCATCAAGAACCACGCGGTCTACCATGGCCTCAGCTTCAATGTGGACATGGACCTGGAGCCTTTCGATTCCATCAACCCTTGCGGTTACGCCAACCTCAAGGTGACCGACCTGAAACAACTGGGAGTGGAGCTGAGCCTTGCCGCCGCCGCCGATACGCTGCTGCCGCATCTGGAGCGCCTCCTGAACAGCACCAAGGAACTGACATGAAGCCGGAAAACCAGGCTGGGGTCAAACACAAGGGCGCGGCCAAAACCGCCCGCATCCCCATCAAGATCGTCCCGCTGGACGAAAAGCTGAAAAAACCGGAATGGATCCGCGCCAAGCTGCCCAACGGTCAGCGCTTCCACGAGATCAAACAGATTCTGCGCGAACAAAAGCTGCACACCGTCTGTGAGGAAGCCACCTGCCCGAACATTGGCGAATGTTTCAGCAAAGGCACCGCCACCTTCATGATCATGGGCGACATCTGCACCCGTCGCTGCCCGTTCTGCGACGTGGGCCACGGCCGTCCCAACCCGCTGGACCCGGACGAACCACGCCACCTGGCTGAGAGCGTGGCCGCGATGAAGCTGAAATACGTGGTGATCACCTCGGTGGACCGCGACGATTTGCGCGACGGCGGCGCCCAGCATTTCGCCGACTGCATCAACTCGGTGCGCGAAATGTCCCCCAACACCCAGATCGAGACCCTGGTGCCGGACTTCCGCGGCCGCCTGGACGTGGCCGTCGACATCCTGAGCCAAACGCCGCCGGACGTGATGAACCACAACCTGGAAACCGTGCCCCGGCTGTACAAGCAGGCGCGCCCTGGCTCGGATTACGCTCACTCGCTGCAATTGCTGAAGGACTACAAGGCCAAGAACCCCAATGTCCGCACCAAATCCGGCCTGATGGTGGGCCTGGGCGAGACCGACGAGGAAATCCTGGAAGTGATGCGCGACCTGCGCGCCCACAATGTGGACATGCTGACCATAGGCCAGTACCTGCAGCCATCCGACGGCCACCTGCCGGTACTGCGCTACGTGCATCCGGACGTGTTCAAGATGTTCGAGAAAAAAGCCTATGAAATGGGCTTCGTCCACGCCGCGGTAGGCGCGATGGTGCGTTCCAGCTACCACGCGGATGTGCAGGCACACGAAGCCGGCGTGTAAGTGACATTTTAATGGCAGCCCAATAACGCGGGCTGGCATTGAGCTCCAAACTTAAAAAAGCCTGATCACATTCATGATCAGGCTTTTTTTATGGCGTTTTCTACGCGCATCCGGCAAGGATAGACGCCCAGATGCCTCGGCCCCGTACGATGGCCTTCAACGCGCATGGCGCCCCACTAAAGCGGGAACATTCTCAAAGCCGCCAGCCGCAAGAACCTGGCTCAACGATCCGCCAGGGAACCGGCACTTACAGCTGGCTGTGCCACATATTCATAGCCCTGCTTGCGCCCCAGCACATTACGCGCCCGCGCCAGGTCCATATCCCGCTCCCAGCGCGCCACCACCACCGTGGCCACGCAATTGCCGATCAAATTGGTCAAGGCCCGAGCAATGCCCATGAACCAGTCCACGGACAACACCAGTACCAGCCCGATCACCGGAATGGCCGGTATCGCCGACAACGTCGCCGCCAGAATCACCAAGGCCGAGCCAGGAACGCCATGCGCGCCCTTGGAGGTCACCAACGACACCGCCAAAATGGTCAATAAATCGTAATTGGACAGCGGCGTATTGGTGGCATGAGCGATAAACACTGCCGCCAGTGTCAGATAAATGGAAAAACCATCAAGATTGAACGAATACCCCGTCGGAATCACCAGGCCCACAGTGGCGTTGCCAATGCCCAGATGCTCAAGCTTGCGCATAACCTGTGGCAACACCGCATCCGATGAGGCCGTCCCCATCACGATAGACAGCTCGTCTTTCAGGTAGCGCAAAAACGCGATGATGTTAAGGCCGGCCAACTGCAAAATCGTCCCCAAAACCACCAGCACAAACAAAGCGCAAGTGAGATAAAACATTAGCACCAGACCGCCTAGCTGCTGCAAGGACGACACCCCGTAACTGGCGGTGGTAAAGGCAATGGAGCCGAACACCCCCAGCGGCGCCAGCTGCACCACCAGGCCGATCAGCTTGAAAAACACATGGCCCGCCTCATGCACCAGCCGAATCACTCCACCAGCGGAATCGCGCACTAGATTCAAGGCGCAACCAAACAATAAGGCAAACACCAACACCTGCAAGATATCGCCCGAGGCCAGCGCGCCAAACACCGTGCCGGGAATCAAGTTCATGAAAAACGACCAGGCGCTGCCATGCTGCAAAGCTTGGGCCCTGTCGGCATAAGCAGCCATAGCCTGGGTATCCAAGGAGCCGACATCCACATTCATCCCTAAACCGATACTGCTATGCAGAGCCAACAGCAGGCCCAAAGCCAGCGCCAGAGTCGTGACCAGCTCAAAATAGACAATGGCCTTCAACCCCACCCGGCCCACTTTTTTCAAGTCACCCGCGCCGGTAATCCCGCTCACCACCACACAGAATACAATCGGCGCAATCAGCATCTTGATCAGCTTGATAAAACCATCGCCCAACGGTTTCAACTGTAGAGCCTGTTCCGGCCACAACAAGCCGGCGCAGATGCCGAGGACAAGTCCGATCATGACTCGTACAAACAACGACTTCTTAGTCAAACGCAGCATAGCTTCCCTTTCTCCTAATGAGGAGGCATGGCGAGAAGCCGCCCAGACAAGTCATCCAGGCCAAAACGGTTGACGCGGCGGCCTTCCGGAAACGGCTTCCAACACCCAACTGGCTTAGGTACCACCCTCCCCTTGTTGTGACCAGACGACAGACGTGCCACGAACCGGAATCCCCAAGCGTTCGCAAGCATGAATGATGTGCTGTTGCATGGCGGCGCTGGCCGCCGCGCTGTCATGCGCCTTGATGGCCCGCAAAATGGCCTCTTTCTCAATCAACGCCGCCTGCAACTCCTGCGGCCGCGCCAGCATGATGGCGCGTGCGTGACCGATGGCCTCGCTGGCCTGCTCCATGGACTGTTTGAACACCGGATTACGGCTAAACCCCACCAACTGCCGGTGGAACAGGATGTCCGCCTCCACCGCCGCGGCCATTTCGCCGGCCTCCAACGCCTCACGCATATCCAACAGCGTCAGCCGCAACTGCATCAGTTCTTCGGAAGCGATCGACTGCGCAACCAAGCCCACCACGAATGGCTCCAGCGCCAGGCGAAGTTGGAACACATCCTCCGGGCGCACAGTCGGCGGCGCAAACGGCTCCCCCTGCGGATCGGCGCTGACCACAAACACACCCTTACCCGGATGAGAACGGACAAATCCCAAGGCCTCAAGCACAGAAATCGCCTCACGCAGCGGCGGGCGGCTGATGCCAAACTGCTCGGCCAGATCCCGCTGCGACGGCAGCATCTCTCCAGGCAGCCAAATACCGCGCTTAATTGCATCAAGGATGTTGCGAGCGGCAACATCACCCAGTTTTGAAGAAGTGAACATGACGGGCAGGCGATCAAGAATATGATTAGTCATAAACGGCACGCTACACTGGTCCAACTGGTATTACCAGTAAGACCAATCCTTTGCCGAAGACCAAGCGGCGCCGCCGTCATCCAGAATCGCCTGCGGTCAAGCCAGTTGCGGCATAGCCGCCGGTGACATTTCTGCAACACGCCGGACGGCAGAACTTACCACTGCTGCCATCGGGCCGCAGGCCGTCGGCTTGCCTGTGGGGCTTGTCTGCGGAATGTCCAGCGGCACATGAGCCTTTTGAGCTAGTTTTTAACGCCGTATCCCCGCAGCGCAGCAGACCGTGAACAGGTTCTTAGACGTGTTCACCCATGTCGCCCTCCTGGCAGGCCTAACAAGAACGACGGAAGCAGCTAAGCCAAAGGGGGCTTAGCGACTCCCTTTTGCATTGCCGTATCTTTGGTACAGGCTCGGGGCAACGGCTAATCGCCTATACCGCGACATGCGCCCGCCATAGCGTACGCGCACCGTTACATCCCTCAAACTGCGCGGTCGCGACAGCGCCCGCTTGCCGATGGAGCCGCGCCATGTCCGTCCGCCCCGCTCATCGCCTGCTGCCCTTGCTGCCGCTGCTGCTGGCCGCCTGCGCCAACGCTCCGGACAAGCCATTCGCCGATTTCGACGACGCAGCCCGCAGCGTCACGCAAAGCTCCGCCGGCACCCTGGCGCGGATCCAGCAGAGCACGCGCCTCAACGCGGTGCTCACCGCGCCCAACGCCCCTTTGCGCACGGACACCTTCCATCCGCAAACCGGCAACGGCGCCAGCTACGATCTCGGCCCCGCCCTGGGACAGTTGCAGGCGACGCTGGACGCGCTGGAAAAATACACCCGGACCTTGCGCAGCCTGGCTGGCGACCGGGAGGCAGACACTAGGGTCGACGCAGCCGCCCAAGACTTGTCCGACAGCATTCAGGACCTCAAACTACGCGGCGGCGACGCAACCGCAGCCAAGATTCTGGCCACCACGGCAGACGCGCTCGGTCGCCAGCTCACAACGGCCCAACGCAAGAACGCACTGCGGAACACCATGTCCACCGCCCAGCCCGGACTGGAACTGCTGGCCACCGGCAGCCACCGAACCTTGGGCACACTGCCCAGCTACCTAGGCGTGCTCAGGGACAGCCTGCTGCGCCACGCCAATTTCAACCGGCCGCCCTACGGCAGCTGGGAACGCTACCAATTCGATCTCGCCATCGCCGACCGGCTGCGAGAATTCGAACTGATCGAGGCCGCTCTGCAGGCCAGCGACAAAGCGATTCAAGGCTTTCCCGACACCAACCGCCAATTGCTGCAGAGCCTGGACTCGCCCCAACCCAAACTGCAAGCGCTGCGCGACTTCGCCGCCGAAGCCAGGCGGCTACGCAATTTTTATCGCGATCTGCCCGCCAAATAAAGGAGGCAGCACATGGACAGCCACCGAGTCACCGAACTTGCCAGCGGCCTGGCATCCCGCATCAACAACCTGGCAGTCGCCAGCCAGGGCGCGGATAGCCGAACCTTGCTGGCGCAGCAAGATGAATTGGCCAACCAGACCCTGGCGTTGATCGCGCGGGACTTGAACGCCGATGCAGAAGACTTCCAACGCGCTATCGTCGCGCTGCAGGCGGCGACGGATGCCGCAGACCACGCCGGACAGCAACTGCAACGCGTGGGCGACACCATCAAACTCACTGCAAAGGCCATAAGCGCGGTGGCCAAACTGCTGGCCTGATAAGCCCGCGGCTACTTCCGTGCCGGATACGGCCGCGCGCGGCCGTCCGCCAGGCTCAGAACCAGCATCAGGCCAGCACTGGTCAGCAAGCTGAAATAAATCGGCGTATTGGCGTCCAAGCCATCCCTCAGCATGAAGAACACCGCCACGCCCAAGCCGCCCAGCATCGCGCTTACCGCGCCGGCGGTCGTGGCCCGCGGCCAGCAAATCGCCGCCAGCAGCGGCACCAGCATGCTGCCCACCAGCAGGTTGTAGGCCAGAGTCAGCGCCTGGATCACGTCATTCACCAGCATCGCCAGCGCCAGCACCAAGACGCCGGCCAGCAAGGTGGCCGCCCGGTTGCGCCACAAACCGGCCCTCTCCCCCGGCAGCAAATCCTCGGTCAGAGTGGTCGACGCGGCCAGCAAGGCGGCGCTGGCGGTGGACATCATCGCCGCCAACGCCGCTGCGATCACCAGGCCGCGCACGCCGTCCGGCAACACGCCTTTGACAACAGCGGCGAAGGCGTTGTTCGGGTTCTCCAATTCTGGCAACAACACCCGCCCCGCCATGCCGATCAGCGCGCAAACAAGCCCATACAACAGGCAATACAAGCCGGCGGCGCTGCCGGCATAAGACGCCACCTTGCCGTCGCGCGCGGTAAACACCCGCTGCCACACGTCCTGGCCGATGATGATGCCGAAAAAATAGATCAGAAAATACGTCAGCACCGTCCCCCAGCCCAGGCCCGCGACACTGAACGCGGACGCCGGCAGCCGGACGGCCAATTGTTCCCAGCCTCCCACCCGCCACAGACAGATTGGCAGCAGCACCAGCATCAGGCCAACCGTTTTGATGACGAATTGCACGATGTCGGTCAGCGTCAGCGACCACATGCCGCCGATGGTGGAGTAAGCCACTACCACTCCGCCGCCGATGACGACGGCCAGCCAGAACGGCAATTCGAACAGCACTTGCATCACCGTGCCTATCGCCAGCACCGAGGTCACGCAGATCATCAGGGCATAGGACAGCATCACCAGCGCGCTGGCTTTGCGCGCCAGCGGATGATAGCGGCGCTCCAACACTTGGGTGACCGTGAACACACGCAAGCGCAACAACGGCTTGGCCAGAAACAGATTGAGCACCACAATGCCGCTGCCCAGCGCCGCGCACAACCAGAAGCCGGAAATACCGTACACATAGCCCAGCCGGACCGTGCCCACGGTGGACGCGCCGCCTAGCACCGTGGCCGCCATGGTGCCCATATACATTAGCGGCCCCAGATTGCGCCCAGCCACCAAATACTGCTCCCGGTCGCTGGCACGGCGCATGCCCAGCCACCCCAGCCACAACATGGCGCCGATATAGGCGGCCACCATCAATAGATCCAGGCTCATCTCGTTCTCCTCTTGTTCTCGGGTCCGCGGCGCATTCTCCGGCGCTCGCGTGCATGGAATCCGCGCGGCTTAGCGCGCCGGCGCGGGCAAGACGCACAGCATTTCGAACAACAGATTGGCGCCCAGCAAGGCGGTGTTGCCGCTGGCGTCATACGGCGGCGACACCTCGACCAGATCGCCGCCCACCAGGTCCAGGCCCCGGCAGCCGCGCACAATCTCCAGCGCCTGCATCGAACTCAGGCCTCCCACTTCCGGCGTGCCGGTGCCGGGCGCGAACGCCGGGTCGATGCCGTCGATATCGAAGCTCAGATACACCGGCGCCTCGCCCATTTGCGCGCGCACTTCGGCCATCAGCGGCGCCAGCGAGCGATGCCAGCACTGCTCCGCCGTCACCACCCTAAAACCGCGTTGGCGCGACCAGTCGAAATCCGCTGCCCCGTAGCCGCTGCCGCGCAGGCCGATCTGGACCACCCGCCCTTCGGCCAGCAGCCCCTCCTCCCAGGCGCGGCGGAAGGTGGTGCCATGCGCGATCTTCTCGCCGAACATCTCGTCGTTGACGTCGGCGTGGGCATCCACGTGCACCAATCCCAGCGGACCATGCTTGCGCGCCAACGCGCGCAGCGCCGGCAAGGTGACGGTGTGGTCGCCGCCCATGCCCAGCAAACGCACCGGGTGCCGCAATGCCAGATCGTAAGCGGCCTCGATTCGCGCCACGCTATCCGCCAGGTTATAGGGATTGGTGGCGACATCGCCTAGGTCCGCCACTTGCAACCGTTCGAACGGCGCTGCGCCGCTGCCCAGGTTGTAGGGACGCAGCAGCGCCGACTGACTGCGGATTTCACGCGGACCAAAACGAGTGCCGCTGCGGTTGGAGGTGCCGATATCCAGCGGCAGGCCGATGAAGGCGGCATCCAGGCCGGCGGCGCTGTCGCGCAGAGGCAGGCGCATCATGCTGGCGACGCCGCCGAAACGCGGCATCGCATTGCCGCTCTGCGGCTGGTTGAACAAAGTGGCGGACATAGGGCCTCCTGCATCCTTAGTTGATCGGGTCGGAGCAGTCTATGCGGCGGCGGGCGCGGCTAACATCACCAAACGCCACGGTTTACATGGATGAAAATGAATGTATTAATCAGTCTATTCCCACCCTTAGAGCCTGTTTAAAGCCTCGCGAGCAAGATCGAGACAAGGCGAAAACGAGCGAAAAAGCGGAATGTACAAGAGGCGCATGAGCATTTCGAAGCCGTACTCACCGTGCGGCGTCTCACGAAGCGCAACAGATCGTCATCAGGTTCATAGCGCCAAGCGGCGCGGAGGCCCATGATCAATACCTTGAGCAGCATGGATTTACGGCTGATCCGCGTGTTTCAGGCCGTGGTCGAGGCCGGCGGCGTTTCCGCCGCGCAGGGCACGCTGAACATCAGCCAGTCCACCATCAGCAATCAGTTGGCGGCATTGGAAACCCGGCTAGGCTATCGGCTGTGCGAACGCGGCCGCGGCGGCTTCGCGCTGACCGCCAAGGGCGAGCGCCTGCTGGTCGCCAGCCGGCACCTGCTGGAGTCGATTGAAGTGTTCTGCCAGGAAGCCCGCCAGTTGGACAGACAACTAGTCGGGCAGCTGCGCATCGGCGTGATCGGCCATACCGCGCTGGGTCCCAACGCGCGGCTGTCGGCAGCGATCCGACGCTTTCGCGCGCGGCCACAATCAGTGGAATTGATTCTGTCCATGCTGCCGCCGGGCGGTCTGGAGGAGGCCTTGCTATCGGGCGGCATTCATTTGGGTATCGGCTATTGCTGGCATCGCGCGCCACAGCTGGATTACCAGCCGCTGTTCGTCGAACAGCAGCAGGCTTACTGCGGCCGAGACCATCCGCTGTTTCCGCAAGCCGGAGCGCTGAGTCCGGCCGATCTGGCCGCGCACGACTGGGCCTGGCGCAGCTACCCCTTGCCGGACACCGGGCTGCCAGTGGCGGATTGGCGCATCAGCGCCCGCGCCGACAATATGGAGGCGATCGCCGCGCTGATCCTGTCCGGCCGGCACCTGGGCTTTTTGCCGGAACACTATGCCGCTCCGCTAGTGACGCAGGACCTGCTGCGTGCGCTGGACCCAACACGCTGGCACTATCGGGCCGAATTCCAGCTGGTCACCCGCAAGCGTGGCCATCCCAATCCGACTCTGCAGGCTTTCGTCGCCGACCTCATTGCCGCGCATGCCTAGCCATATCACGCGCCGGACATGAAAAATGCCGCCCCTGTTGCCAGGGACGGCATTTCAAACTGTTCGCAGCTTTACGTCTAGCCCGTAACGCTTAGAACTTGTGTACGACGTTCAGACCGAAGGCCTTGATCTTGTCGGTGGACTGACCATTGCTCTTCAGGTAAGCGCTGTCAGCCTTGATTTCGCCGTACTGAGCGCCAATAACGGTGCGCTTGGACAGGCTGTAGTCAACACCCAGCAGGTACTGTTTGTAGCCGCTGTTATCCAGCTTCACGCCATCAACCTTAGCATCTTTGGACTGCGCGTAGGTGAACTTGGGCATGAAGGCGCCGATCTGGTAGCCGGCGGTCAGCGCATACTCTTGCGATTCATACTTGCTGCCATCAGTACCCACTGCGGCGTCAGCCAGGAAGTACTGCGGGGTAACAGTAGCGTCGCCCTTGTCATTGCGGTAGCCCAGAGCAACGAAGATATTGTTGGCGTTGTAGCCAGCTTCGATGCGGTGCTTGTTGTTAGCCTTGCTGCCAGCGTTCAGACCAACAGTAACCGGGCTTTCGTGGATGAACTGGTACTTGCCGAAGAAGCCGCTGTTCTCGTAGGACAGACCCAGGTTGTAGGTTTCGCGGTCGTTGTTCTGCTTGGCAACAGTAGCGTCATAACCACGCTTGTCTTCCTTGGTGCCGTACAGGAAGGCAGCCTTGAAGCCGGCGAATTCCGGGGTGTCGAAACGCACGGCGTTCTTAACATAGCCGTCGTCGCGGGTGAAGGCGTTCAGTTGCAGCGCGTTGCTGCTGCTTTCCCACGGGTTAACCTGAGCCATATCGGACTCGCCGAAGGTGGACAGGTGGCCCAGACGGAAGGTACCGAAGTTGGAGGACAGGCCCACGAAGGATTCGCGGCTGGCGAAAGTACCGCTGCTATCGCCGGTGCGGCTCTGGCCGTCGATGCCGAAGCCGGTTTCAACTTGCCAGATGGCCTTCAGGCCGTTGCCCAGATCTTCATTGCCTTTGAAACCGATACGCGAACCCAGGTCGTCGATATTGGTTTGCTTGGTGCCTTTGCTGCTGTCGACGTATTCAACGCCGCCTTTGATGGTACCGAACACGGTTACGTCGGCGAAAGCGGCTGCCGGCAGAGTGGCAACCATCAGAGCGATCAGACTTTTTTTCATGATGTGGCTATCCTTCTTGTTTACTTAGGAAGTGAGCGAATACTAGTTGCTGTGTTTCACATTTGCAACTAGCCATGCAAACTTGTGGTCATTAAACAACAGTAGTGTCAAAAAAACAACATCAGACTTCAGGAAATCAGACTGAACCGCTCTGGCGAAGTTTCACTCTCAACTTGTTAAAATTCATTAACCACAAGCATTTGAGCAAAAAAATGCCCGCACGCGGCGGGCAGAAGATTGGATAGACTTGACTCGAACTCAAAGAATCGAAAAAGAATCTGCATCAGTGAATTCTGACACTGATTGTAATCAATCACTTTGTAAATGTCCATTTACAATACGGCTTTAATGTAAATAGAGTGTGAACACATCGTAAATTTTGAGAATTCGGCGGATACAAAGACACCGGACGGCCATGCGGCCTCTGCATGGCCCCGGCAAGGAAACAAGAAAAAAGCCGCGCTAGCGCGGCTGGCGGCAAGATCAACGCCGTCAATGCCCGGCCGGCAAAGTCAGTTGCACGCACAGGCCGCCTTGCGGCCGGTTGTTAAGCTTGAGATCGCCTCCGTGGTCGCGCGCAATCGCCCGCGCGATCGCCAGACCCAGGCCGCTGCCTCCTGTATGACGCGCCCGGGAGTCCTCCAGACGCACATAGGGTTCCATGACCCGCTCCAGATCGGCCTCGGCAATGCCCGGCCCCTGATCCTGGATGCGCACCTCCACCCAGTCCTCCCGCTGCCGAAGGCTGACCTCGATCGCCGTGCCGCCATAGCGGCGAGCGTTCTCCAGAAGATTGCCCAGGCAGCGGCGCAAGGCGCCGACCTTGCCTGCCACCGGCGCCACCGGCTCGCTGTGCAACTGGATGTCGGCGCCAAAAGCCTCCATATCCTCCACCACGCTTTCCAACAAGGCGTTGAGATTGAGCTTCACCACCCCCTCGCTGCCGCAGCCGCCGCGCAGATAGGTCAGCGAATCATTGATCAGTTGGTCCATTTCCAGCAGGTCGCGCTCGATCGCCTGTTTTTCCGACGATTCGGCCAAGCCTTCCAGACGCAAGCGGATGCGCGTGATGGGCAAGCGCAGGTCATGCGATACGCCGGCCAGCATCTGATTGCGGGTTTTCAGCAAGCGCTGCAACTCGGTCTGCATCCGGTTGAATGTTCTAGCGGCTTCAGCCACCTCTTCGGAACCGGTTTCCGGCAAGGGCGCCTGGTTAAGATTGCTGGCCAGGCCACGAGCCGCCCTCGCGAACAGATCCAGCGGCCGAATCAACTGCCGCACGGCCCAGGCGCCCAGGATCGCAGCCGTCAAGGCCACCAACAATAGCCAAGCCAGGATGCGGATGGGTTGATCGGCCAGCGAAATCGGCCGAGAGGCGTTGAAAGTCAGCACCGTGCCGTCGCTCAGCCGGGCTTGCACTGTTGCAAGGTGGGTCTTGAACTCGGCCAGCGGGCCCAGCGCGGTCAACTCCTCGCTCACAATGGAGCCGCCGACGCCGGCGTCCCGCGTGGGCGTGAAATTCTTCAACCCCAGGCCCCCAACCTTCTCGATCAAGGCCGCGCGACCGCCTGCCGACGAATCCGGCTGCTTGGACAGCACCTGCAGCGGGTAAGGCTTGATCAGGTCGCGCTTGATCAATTGCTGAAACGAACGGCCATGCAAGCTCAACGGATTTTCCGGCCGCTCCCAGAACCGGTCCATGCGCACCAGCAGCGTGGGCTGGTTCAAGGCTGAAATCACTTGTTCCCGGTATTTGCTTGGGCACTCGTCCAATAGATTGACGATGTCGGCGATGTGCTGCGCGGTGTACTGCACGCGCAAGGAGTTGCTCAAGCGGTCGCGGTCACTGAGGATGAAATAAATGCCCAAGGCGTTGGCCAGCAGCAAGCCTCCCACCAGCGTCAGCAAAATCTGACCATACAATGTGCGCGGCAACCACCTCATCGCAAGGCTTCCACCTCGCAGGCCAGCATATAGCCGCCGCTGCGTATGGTCTTGAGCAGCATGGGCTCGCGCGCGTCCTCGCCCAGCCGGCGGCGCACCCGTCCTATCATCACATCGACGGTGCGGTCGAATGGTCCGGCCTCCTTGCCGTTCATCGCCTCCATCAATTGGTCGCGCGACATCACCGCGTTGGCGTTTTCCGCCAAGGCTTGCAACAGCTTGAATTCTCCGCCGGACAACGGGGTGACCACGCCGGCCTCGTCCAGCAGATGCTGGGCGTTCAGATCCAGCGTCCAGCCGGCGAAGCGCAACCGGCGCACGCTGGCCGTATTCGCAGGCTGATCCGATACCCGGCGCAGAATGCTCTTGATCCGCGCCAGCAGCTCGCGTGGACTGAACGGCTTGGTCAGGTAATCGTCCGCGCCCATTTCCAGGCCGATAATGCGATCCAATTCGTCGCCGCGCGCGGTCAGCATCAGGATGGGCATGCAGGAACGTTCGCGCAAGTTGCGGCACAGGGTCAAACCATCCTCGCCCGGCAACATCAGGTCCAGGATCAACATATTGTAGTTCTGCGCGGCAATCGCCTGATGCATGGCCTGGCCGTCGCCGACGACGTCGACGGCAAAGCCCTGCTTGCCCAGGTAGTCGCGCAGCAGATCGCGCAGATCGGGGTCGTCATCCACCACCAGCAGTCTTGGCAAATCGACAGTCATAACAGCTTTTCTCCATTGCGGTTTTGTTATTAGGATACCGCGCCCGCCCGCCGGGCTGAGGGAGAAATCGTGGACAAATGAGAAAGGTTTACACAAGGTTTACAAAAAACCGGCCACGCGCATCGCGCGTGACCGGCTTCTCTTTCGCTCTCGGGGCCATGCTCCGGCGCTGACGATGCGCCTACCTCAATCGTTGGGGTTCTGGTCTCGCGTCTTGTGCAGCGAATACAGCACGCCCGCCAGCAGCAAGCCCAGTGTCGCAGCCAGGGACCAAGCAGTGGGGATCTTGAACGTTACCCAACCCGCGTCGTTGAAGAACACCAGGCCCACCTTGACGCCTATCAACACCAACACCAGCGACAAAGCGTACTTCAAGTAATGGAACCGATGCACCATCGCAGCCAACGCGAAGTACAGCGCGCGCAGGCCCAGAATCGCGAAGATGTTGGAGGTGTACACTAGGAACGGGTCTTGGGTAATCGCAAAGATGGCCGGGATGCTATCCACCGCGAACACCAGATCCGCGCTCTCCACCATGATCAAAGCCAACAGCAGCGGCGTCGCCCACCAGCCACGCGCCAAGCCATGCTTCTCACCGCGCACCAGGAACTGTTTGCCGTGCAAGTCCGGCGTCAGCCGCAAATGGCCGCGCAGCCACTGGTACATGCGGTTTTCCTGGATGGGCGCGTGCTCGTCGTCGGAAAACAGCATCTTGACCCCGGTGGCGATCAGGAACAGGCCGAACAAGACCAGCACCCACTGAAACTGCGCCACCAGCGCCGCGCCCAGGCCTATCATCAAGGCCCTCATCACGATCACGCCGAGAATCCCCCAGAACAGCACCCGGTGCTGATACAGTCGCGGCACCGCCAGGCTGGAGAAGATCAGCGACATCACGAAGACGTTGTCCATGGACAGCGACTTCTCCACCACATAGCCGGTCAGATACTGCATGCCGGCGTCCGCGCCCTGATACCACCAGATCCAGCCGCCGAAGGCCAGACCGACGCCGATGTAGAAAGCCGACAGCATCAGGCTTTCCTTGACCCCGATCTCTTTTTCCTCCTTGTGCAGCACGCCCAGATCAAAAGCCAGCAGCGCCAGCACGATGGCCATGAACATCAGCCACACCCACAAGGGGTAGCCGGCAAAACCAGCGCTCAACCATTCCATAAGCATTCCTTTCGGCAATAGAAAGGCCCCGGGCCGAGCGAACCGCCCCGGGGCCTGAATTCACAAACGCCGCCCCCGCTGCCGCGGAGGCGGATCAAGATTTAACGGCCGTGTTCCAGCGCGCCGATGCGCTCCTCAATGCTGGGGTGGCTAGAGAACAGCGCCATCAGGCCGCCGCGTCCGCCGGAGATGCCGGACGCCGCCATGTTCTGCGGCAGATCGCCGGCGGCAACGCCGCCCAGACGGCGCAGCGCGTTGACCATCGGACGCGCGCCGCCCAGCAGCGTGGCCGCGCCCGCATCGGCGCGGAATTCGCGCTGACGCGAGAAGTACATCACGATGGCGGAAGCCAGGATGCCGAACACGATCTCACAGACAATCACGGTGACCATATAGCCGATGCCAGGACCGCTGGACTGTTCGTCGTTGCGGCGCAGAAAGCTGTCCACCAGATAGCCGACCACGCGCGCCAGGAAGAACACGAAAGTGTTGACCACGCCCTGGATCAGCGTCAGCGTCACCATGTCGCCGTTCTGAATGTGTGCGACTTCGTGCGCCAGCACCGCCTCCACTTCTTCTTCCGTCATCGAGGCCAGCAAGCCGGTGGACACCGCCACCAGAGAATTGGATTTGCTCGGGCCAGTGGCGAAGGCGTTGGGCTCCCCCTCGTACACCGCCACCTCGGGCATCGGTAGATTGGCGCGGCTGGCCAGCTTCTGCACGGTATACACCAGCCAGCGCTCGGTATCGTTGCTGGGTGTTTCAATCACGCGCGCGCCAGTGCTCCATTTAGCCATGGTCTTGGAGAGCATCAGCGAAATGAAGGCGCCGCCAAAGCCCATTACCGCGGCGAAGCCCAGCAGCGTGCCCAGGTTCAGGCCGTTGCCCGTCATGTAGCGGTTCAGCCCCAACAAGCTGGCCACAATGCTCAGCACCACCATCACGGCGATGTTGGTGGCGATTAATAGAATGACTCGTTTCATGGTGTTGGCCCTTGCGTTGAATTCGACGGCATTCCGTGGAACGCCCGACACAGTGCATTCTAGACGCTGCGTCCCTCGAAAAAAATCAAATATAATCAGAAAATACATCAAGTTTTTTCGAACCATCATGTCCGAACGGATCAACTTCAAGCATCTGCATTACTTCTGGGCGGTTGCCCACGCCGGCGGCGTCACCCGAGCGGCGGAACAATTGGGCGTCAGCACCCAAACCGTCAGCGGCCAGATTTCGCGTCTTGAGCAGAGCCTGGAGCGAACCTTGTTCCGACAACAGGGGCGCCAGCTGGTTCTGACCGAAGCCGGCCATGTAACGCTGCGCTACGCCGACCAGATCTTCATGCTGGGCGAGGAATTGCAGGAAACGCTGGAAGACGCGCAGCTGGACAAGACCATCCGCCTGGCGGCGGGCATCTCGGACGTGTTGCCCAAGGCCATTGCGCTCAAGCTGTTGGAACCGGCGCTGCGGCTGGACGCCAAGGTCAGGCTGCAATGCGGCGAAGGCGATTTCGACGAATTGCTGGCCGACTTGACCCGCCACCGGCTGGACGTGGTATTGGCGGACCGGCCAATGGCGGCTGGCGGATCGCAGCCCTTTCAATCCTGGCTGCTGATGCGCTGCCCGGTAAAGATCGCCGGCGCGGCGGAATTATGGCGACGCCACGCCGCGGGATTCCCCGCCAGCCTGAACCAAGCGCCAATGTTACTGCCCAGCCGCCACCATGTGCTGCGCAGCCAGCTGGACCAATGGTTTGAAGAACGCAGGATCAAGCCGGACATCGTGGCGGAGTTCGACGACGGCGCCTTGCTGGACGCCTTCGGCCGCCAGGGCTTCGGTCTGTTTCCCACCACGGCGCCAAGCGACGGCAACGCGAACGCGCCGCAGGCGCTGGGCGAGGTCGACGGCGTCTGGGAACATTATTACGCCATCGCCAACCGTCGCCGGCTGCGGCATCCGGGCGTGCAGGCCATGCTGCAAGCCGCCATAGAAGCCGCGCCCTGAGAACCTGTTTACGATCTGCTGCGCGTCGAGAGACGGCCCACGGTGAGTACGGCTTCGAAATGCTCATGCACCGTGTGTACACTCCGCTTTCTCAGCCGTTTTCGACTTGTCTCACCTTAGCTCGCAAGATCGTAAGCACGTACTGAAAAGAAAAACCCCGGACAAGTCCGGGGTTTGGCGGGTGCAACGCTAGCTTATTCGCCCAGGTAGGCGTTGCGCACGCGTTCGTCGTTGAGCAGATCCTTGGCCGGGCCGCTCATGGTGATGCGGCCGCTTTCCATTACGTAACCGCGCTGCGACACTTCCAGCGCCAGCTTGGCGTTCTGCTCCACCAACAGCATGGTCACGCCCTCCTTGGCCACCATCTGGATAATCTCGAAGATCTTCTCCACGATGATGGGGGCCAGACCCATGGACGGTTCGTCCAGCAGCAGCAGCTTGGGCTTGGACAGCATGGCGCGGCCCATGGCCACCATCTGCTGTTCGCCGCCGGACAAGGTGCCCGCCAATTGCTTCTGCCGCTCCTTCAAGCGCGGAAACAACTCGTACACCCGCTCGGCCTCGCTCAGAATCGCGGCCTTGTCGTCGCGATAGTAAGCGCCCATCAGCAGGTTCTCTTCCACGGTCAGCTTGGCGAACACCCCGCGGCCCTCCGGCACCATGGCCAGACCGTGGCGCACGAAGTTGTGCGGCGCGATAGTGGAGATGTCCTTGCCGTCGTAGTGAATGCTGCCGCCGGATTTCTTCACCATGCCCACCAGGGTTTTCAGCGTGGTGGTCTTGCCGGCGCCGTTGGCGCCGATCAGGGTCACCAACTCACCCTGTTTGATGTGAAAATCGATTCCCTTGACCGCCTGAATGCCGCCATAGGCCACTTGCAGGTCTTTGACTTCCAAAATGCTCATGCGTGTGCCGCTCCCAGGTAAGCCTCGATCACTTTCGGGTTCTTGCGCACCTCTTCGGGAACGCCTTCGGCAATCTTCTTGCCGTAGTCCAGCACCGCGATGCGGTCGCACAGGCCCATCATCAGTTTGACGTCGTGCTCAATCAGCAGCACGGTCACGCCTCCGGCTCGGATTTTGGACATCAAGTCCTTCAACTCCTCGGTTTCACGCGGGTTCATGCCGGCGGCCGGCTCGTCCAAGGCCAAGAGCTTGGGTTCGGTGGCCAGCGCGCGCGCGATTTCCAGGCGGCGCTGGTGACCGTAGGACAGATTGCGGGCGCGCTCGTGCGCGACGTCGGCAATGCCCACGTATTCCAGCAGCTCCCATGCCTTGTCGGTAATCGCCTTTTCTTCGGCCATGGTGCGCCTGTCGCGCAACACCGCGCCCAAGGCTCCGGCCTTGGAGCGAATGTGGCGCCCCACCATGACGTTTTCCAGCGCCGTCATTTCGGCGAACAAGCGGATGTTCTGAAAGGTGCGCGCGATGCCGGCGGCCACGACCACATGCGGCTTCTGTTGGAACAGATTGTGGCCGTCGAACTCAAACGCCCCCTCGTCCGGCACGTACAAGCCGGTCAGCACGTTGAACAGCGTGGTCTTGCCCGCGCCGTTGGGGCCGATCAGGCCGTAAATCTCGCCCTTGTTGATGGTCAGCGCCACATTGTTGAGCGCGTGCAGGCCGCCAAAGCGTTTATGGATGCCTTCTATCTTCAGCAAAACTTCAGCCATGCTCAACCTTTCTGCCCTGCGGCTTCTCTATCGTCACGGAACTCGGCTTTACGGCGCTTGGACGGCCACATGCCCTCCGGCCGCACCAGCATCATCACCACCATCGCCAAGCCGAACAACAGCATGCGGGCGTTTTCCGGGTCGATCAGCATTTTGCCGAAGGTTTTCATCTGCAGCGGGCCAATCACGTCGCGCAGGATTTCCGGCGCAATGGTCAATACCACGGCGCCGAGAATCACGCCCGGGATATGACCCATGCCGCCCAGAACGATCATCGCCAAAATCATGATGGACTCAAGCAGGCTGAACGATTCCGGCGACACAAAGCCCTGGAAGGAAGCGAACAGGCCGCCGGCCACGCCGCCGGACAAGGCGCCCAAGGCGAAAGCCAGCAGTTTGATATTGCGAATGTTGATGCCCATCGCCGCGGCGGCGATATCGTCCTCGCGCAGCGCCACCCAGGCACGGCCGATGCGCGAATGCTGCAAGCGCCAGGCCATGATCACCACGCCCACGGTCAATACCAGGAACAGGTAGTAGTACAGATAGACGCTGTGGAAGCTGAGTCCGAACAACTCCACGGTATCGCCCAGCGACACGCCGCCCACCTTGATCGGATCGATCAGATTGATGCCTTGCGGGCCGTTGGTGATGTTGACCGGCGTGTTCAGGTTATTCATGAAGATGCGCACGATCTCCCCGAAACCCAGCGTCACGATGGCCAGATAGTCGCCCTTGAGCCGCAATACCGGCGTGCCCAGCAAGATGCCGCAGAAAGCCGCCAGCACCGCGCCCAGCGGGATGGTGATGTAGAACGGCAGATGCAAGCCGAAATGCGGCGAGCCCAGCAAGGCGAAGGTATAGGCGCCGACAGCGTAGAAGGCGATGAAACCCAGATCCAGCAAACCGGCGAAGCCCACCACGATGTTCAGGCCCAGCGCCAGCATCACGTAGAGCAAGGCAAAGTCGACGATGCGGACCCAGGAGTTGCCCAGCAGGCCGCCCACGAGGAAAGGCAGAACCGCCATCGCCACCGCGGACAACACGAACAGGCCGACTTTCTTGCCGGTGTCCATCTTATTGATATTGAGTGCCATGGTCATGATATGTCGTCTCCAGGATCAGGCACGGTCGGCCATCTTTTCGCCCAGCAGGCCGGACGGACGGAAAATCAGCACCATGATCAATACCATGAAGGCGATGATGTCCTGATAATTGGAACCGAGGAAGCCTCCGGTCAGCGTGCCGATATAGCCGGCGCCAAGGCTTTCGATGATGCCCAGCAGCAAGCCGCCGGCCACCGCGCCGCCCAAATTGCCGATGCCGCCCAGCACCGCGGCGGTGAAGGCCTTCAGACCAATCATGAAGCCCATATAGTAATGAGCCTGCTCATAGTTGGTGGCCACCATCACGCCGGCCACCGCGCCCAGGCTGGAGCCTATGACAAAGGTGGCGGATATGATGGTGTTGACGTTGACGCCCATCAGGCCGGCTACCGCCGGGTTCTGGCTGGTGGCGCGCATCGCGCGACCCAGCTTGGTGCGTTCCACCATCAACAGCAGACCGGCCATGATCACCAGACACAGTACGATGATGGTGATTTGCAGCTTGGTGATGCTGGCGCCGAAGAAGGACACCACGTCATGGTCGAGGATTTGCGGAAACGGAATGTAGTTGCGGCCCCAGATCAGGATAGCCACCTGCTGCAGCACGATGGACAGGCCGATCGCGGTGATCAGCGGCGCCAGTCTTTGCTTGCCGCGCAGCGGGCGGTAAGCGATGCGCTCTACGGTGAAGCCCAGCAGCATGCAGGCCGCAATCGCCACCAGCAGGCCGATCAGCACCAGAGCGGGACCGGGCAAGCCGGAACCGGACAAGGCATTGATGACGGATATGGTGACCATGGCGCCAAACATCACCACTTCGCCGTGAGCGAAGTTGATAAGCCCCATGATCCCGTACACCATGGTATAGCCCAATGCGATCAACGCATAAATGCTACCCAGAACGAGACCGTTCAGGATTTGTTGCAGAAAAATGTCCACGTTGGGAGATCTCCTTTGTATTGACGACCGGCAGCTTGCGGGGCTTTCCCTCTTATTGGCTGCTGCCTGTTCTTGAGTGCCCGGACGAGCCTTGATTATTTGGATTCTGTCTGACAGGCGAACGGATTATGTAGGTGGATTCCAGCGACTGTCAATCTTAAAGATTGGTTAAAACGGCACCAAATCAAGCCTATTTAAAAACAATTTAACACATTGTTTTTCATGTATTTTTTTGAAAAAAAAGACAAAACCGGCCAAAGAAATTTTGAATTTCTCCGGATAAAGACAAACCCTGAGTCAGCAGCTCGTTTTTCAGATTTTGATCATGTCTCGGCGCAAAATATGTTCGATTTCGAAAAGACATCCGCCAAAGAATTCGCATTACAACATTCGCTCGCTTTCGTGATTCGAATGGATACAATCTCCCAAAAAGACGGCCGATGCTGACAAAAAATGCACGGCGCGACACATCGCACATCAAGCAAGAATGAGACCATCGCACTCAGCGCCCATCCGACATTCTTCGCTGCGCGATTTTATGGCTGAAACATAGCCCATCCTATTCGTCTTGGCTGCAACTGTCTTAAGAACGGCCGCCACACACCCCCGGCGCGGGGGCGCGCGCCTTCGATGCGCCAGCCGCATTTCATACGGCCACGCCTCCACATAAGGGGTTATCTGGAGACGGCGTCCCCCAGTCTTAGCGCCAATTAGATCGAAATAAGCAACAATTTAGTGCGATTTAGATGGTTTATTCCCATTAAGCGTGCGTTTTATAGTGAGCGTCGCAATCCACCACTCACTGCCCGCGATAGACGTCGGGCCATATGGAGAATGAATCGATGCCCCGTCAAATCCTCATCGCAGGCGCCTTGACCCTGACGGCAACGGCCGCCTTCGCCGCCGAACCGCTGAAGCTGTCCATCTACAACGCCGACGGCAATAGCTTCAATGTCAGCTCGGTGCTGGTCAGCGGCGAAAAAGACGCCATCCTGATCGACACCGGCTTCACCCGCGCCGACGCCCACCGCATCGCCGCCAAGGTGCTGGACAGCGGCAAGCAACTAAAAACCATCTATATCAGCCAAGCAGACCCTGACTACTACTTCGGCGCCGCCGAACTGAAGAAAATCTTCCCCCAGGCCCAAGTCCTCAGCAACGGTCCGACCCTGGCCAAGATCAAGGCCAATATTCAGGGCAAGATCGCCTATTGGGGCCCGAAAATGGGCGCGAACGCGCCAAGCGCCGCGCTGCTGCCCGATGAGCTGAAAGGTGACCGTCTGGAACTGGAAGGCAAGACGCTGGAAATCAAAGGCACGCGCGGCGTACTCGCCCACCGCGGCTATGTGTGGATTCCATCCATCCGCGCGATTGTCGGCAATGTCGGCGTCACCGCTCCCAGCATGCACGTCTGGACCGCGGACACCCAGAGCCGAGCCGAACGCCAGGCCTGGGTCAAGCAGTTGGATGAAATGGAAGGCCTGCAACCGGCGATCGTGGTGCCCGGCCACATGCAAGCTGGCGATAAAACCGATCTGAGCGCCGTGCGCTTCACCCGCCAATACTTGCAGCGCTTCGAATTGAATCTGGCCAAGTCGGCCGATAGCGCCCAGTTGATCCAGGCGATGAAGCAAGCCTTCCCGCAAGCGGGCGAAGACATGTCGTTGGAGATCGGCGCCAAAGTCAACAAAGGCGAAATGAAATGGTAAGCGCCACCAAGATTCGACTCCACTACTTTTACGACCCGCTGTGCGGCTGGTGCTACGGCGCCTCGCCGCTGCTGCTGGCGGCCGCGGCGCGGCCGGAAGTCGAACTGGCGCTGCACGGCGGCGGCATGCTGAGCGCGCCGCACAACCGGCGCGTGAACCTGGAATGGCGCGGCTATGTGATGCCTCACGATCACCGCATCGCCGCCCTCAGCGGCCAGCCCTTCGGCGACGCCTACTTCGACGGCTTGTTGCACAGCGAAGCGCGCCTGGACTCGACGCCGCCCATCGCCGCCGTTCTGGCCGCGCCGGAACTGGGCATTGCGCCGCAAGCCATGCTGGCCCATGTGCAAGCCGCTCATTATCTGCACGGTCTGGAGATTGCCGATGTCGCCGTGCTTGCCCGGCTGGCAGCGGAATTGGGCGCGCCCGCCGGCCGCTTCGCCGATGCCTACGCCGGCGGCCTGGCACGCAGCGTCGAACATATAGACCATAGCCGCCGCCTGATGAATCGTTTGGGCCTGCGCGGCTTCCCATCCGCAGCGCTGGAAGTGGACGGCCGCTTCGAAGCCCTAGATCTAGGTTCCTACTTGGGCAAGCCGGACATGTTCAGCCAGCACTTGGCGCAACTCGGCGCCGCTTCCCGTTCCGGCTTGGCCGACCTGCCGCCGATGTGCGGGCTGGACGGCTGCTAAGAACCTGCTCACGATCCGCTGCGCGTTGTAGAGCGTTACACGGTGAGTATGGCTTCGAAATGCTCATGTACCGTGTGTACGCTCCGCTTTCTCTGCCGTTTTCGCTTTAGCTCGCAAGATCGCAACCAGGTTCTAAGTTCACGTCCATTACCTCCTCGCAACGGCGGTCCTGTCTCATCATGGCCGCCGTTTGGCTTGCCGGCCCGCGCGGCAGTTGATGACAAACAAATTCACGGGCGCTACAGTATTCGGACACATCAAAACAAATTCACTGTCTACAGCCATTGGCTGAAATAAGGGAACCCGTCCGGATGAAAACCTTAGGCCCCACCCTGTCCCTCACCCTGCTCGCGCTCAGTGCCGCGGCAAGCGCCGCTCAAGACCCGTATCTATGGCTGGAGGAGATTCAAGGCAAAGAAGCGCTGGCCTGGGTTAGCCAGCAAAACGCGAACACGCGCCAGGACCTCGGCCGGCAAGCCGACTATCCGACTCTGCGCCGCGAACTGCTGACCATCCTGGACTCCAATGACCGCATCCCCTCCGTGGAGAAGATTGGCGGGCTGTACTACAACTTCTGGCGCGACAAGGATCACCCGCGCGGAGTGTGGCGGCGCACCACTTTGGACGAATACCGCAAGGCCGCGCCGCAATGGGAAACGGTGCTGGATCTGGATGGGCTGGCCAAGGAGGAAGGGGAAAACTGGGTTTGGCAAGGTGCTGACTGCCTGCGCCCCAATCAAGAGCGCTGCCTGCTGCGCCTGAGCCGCGGCGGCGGTGACGCCGCGGTGGTGCGAGAATTCGATCCGGTCGCCAAAGCCTTCGTCAAAGACGGCTTCCAGTTGCCGGAAGCCAAGAGCGAAGTCAGCTGGCAGGACCATGACTCCCTTTATGTAATGAGCGACTTCGGCCCTGGATCGCTGACTGATTCCGGCTACCCCCGCGTGGTCAAAACCTGGCACCGCGGCCAGCCGCTGGCCCAGGCGCAAACCGTGTTCGAAGGCCGGCAAGCCGACGTCGCCGTGCACGCGGCCCGGATTGACGCCCAAGGCCGCCGCTACGACGTGATCACGCGCGCGCCCACCTTCTTCACCACGGAAACGCGCCTGCTGGTTGCTGGAGAATGGCGACGGCTGGACAAGCCAGACCACGTCGGCGTCGACTTTTTCGACAACTGGCTGTTGCTAACCCCCAAGCAGGACTGGAAAATCGGCGCAAAAACCTGGCGCGGCGGCTCCCTGCTGGCCATCGATGTTGAAGCCTATCTGGCCGGAGCGCGCGACTTCACCCCTTTGTTCGAGCCAAGCGCCACCGTCTCGCTGGCGGAACAGACGTCCACCCGCGACAGCCTGCTGCTGACCACGCTAGACAATGTCGGCAGCCGCTTGCGGGAGTGGAAGGTCGTGGCCGGTCAGTGGCAATCGCGCACAGTGGATACCCCAAGCTTCGGCAGCATCAGCGTGCGCGCGGTCGACCCTGATCGGGACAACCGCTACTTCTACAGCTTCACCGACTTTCTAACGCCGCCGACGCTGGCGCTGGCCGAGGCCGGCAGCGATCAACGCCAGACGCTGAAACAACAGCCCGGCTTTTTCGACGCCAGCCCCTACCGCATCCAACAATGGTTCGCCGTCTCTCGCGACGGCACTCGGGTACCCTACTTCCTGGTCAGCCGCAAAGACATCAAGCTTGACGGCTCCAACCCCACGCTGCTGTACGGCTACGGCGGCTTCGAAGTGTCGCTGACCCCGCGCTACAACGGCGCGCTGGGCAAAGCCTGGCTGGACCGTGGCGGCGTCTACGCGCTGGCCAATATCCGCGGAGGCGGCGAATACGGCCCGGCTTGGCACGAGGCGGCGCGCAAACACTTGCGCCAGAACGCCTACGACGACTTCGCCGCCATCGCCGAGGACCTGGCCAAGCGCGGCGTGGCCAACGCCCGCCATCTGGGGATCAAAGGAGGCAGCAACGGCGGCCTGCTGATGGGAGTGATGCTCACCCAGCGGCCGGAACTATTCAACGCCGTGGTCTGCCAGGTGCCGCTGCTGGACATGCGCCGCTTCAACCGCTTGCTGGCCGGGGCCAGCTGGATGGATGAGTACGGCAACCCGGACCTGCCGGAAGACTGGGCCTATATCCGCCGTTATTCGCCCTATCAGAACCTGAAGCCGGACGCGCGCTACCCGGCCACCCTGTTCATGACCTCGACGCTGGATGACCGGGTCCATCCCGGCCATGCCCGCAAGATGTTCGCGGCCATGCAGGCGATGGGCGCCCCGGTGCAGTATTTCGAACGTACCGAGGGCGGGCACGGCGCCGCCGCCAACCACCAGCAAGAGGCCGATATCGCGGCGATGGAATACGCCTTCCTGTTGCGCCAACTACGCTGATTCGCACCATCCGGGGGAAAGAGAGCCAATACAACGGCAACAGATGCAATCCCAGCTTGAACCTTATATCGCCGCCTACAAGCCATTCGACATGCCGGCATGGTTCAGCGAATGACGGCAAACGGTGGGAGCCTTGCTGTTCGGCTCCCCCGGCGGCGCCCCCGGATCCATTAGCAGGCCCTTTGGGCGCAGTATCCGCTTGGCGGCGGCAAGGCGGGAGACAAGCTGGAATGGAGCGGACGCGCAAACAACGACAAGGTCAGCTATCTCTCAGGCTACAACTGACACCGCGCGAGCGGAGCACCAAAACAAACCGCCTGCGGCCGAAACGGCGACAGGCGGTTTTGCATGGGATGCGCGATGTTCAATCATCGCCGGACTCGACCCAACTGGGGCTGCGCTTGGCGATGAAGGCATTGACGCCCTCGATCTGCTCCGCGCCGCCTATCAATTGACGCACCGCGGCGCGCTCGCGCTCCAGATGCTGGGCCAGCGTCAGGTTGCCGCTCTCCTCGATCAGACGACGAGCCGCGGCCACCGCGCCCGGCGCTTGGTTCGCCACCTTGTTGGCCAGGCTGATCGCCACGATTTTGGCGAAGCCTTGATCCACCACCTCCTCGATCAGCCCGATGGTCAAGGCCTTCTCGGCCGTCACCACTTCGCCGCCCAGGATGATGCGCTTGGCCCAGGAGACGCCCACCTTGTCCGCCAGCGTCTTGGTGCCGCCCGCCGCCGGAATGATGCCCACCTTGGCCTCTGGCAACCCGAGCCTGGCTCCGCGCTCGGCTACCATGTAATCACAGCCCAGCGCCAACTCCAATCCACCGCCCAAAGCATAGCCGTTGATCGCGGCCACGGTAACGCCGCGGTATTGCTGCAAACTGCGCAAGGCACCGGCGAAGGCGTCGAATACCTTGTCGGCCTCGGCCACATCGCCGGAAGCGAATTGCTTCAAATCGGCGCCGGCGGAAAAAAACGCGTCGCCCGCCCCGGTCAGCACCACCGAACGCACAGCCGGATCCGCATCCAGCGACCGCATCGTCGTAGCCAGCTCATTCAGGCTCTCCGTGGTCAGCAGATTCGCCGGCGCGTTTTTGAGAGTCACGATCGCTGACTGGCCCAGCCGCTCAAGTGTCAGATACTTGGCCATATTTTTCCTCACTCTATCCCCATGGATTACATCGCTTATGCATATGTTTTGACCAGGTCGAGCGCCTGGATCCTTAGCGGGGGACCCATTGCGCATAGGTCCGAAGCCAAAGCAGCATTCTCATTGCAAACTGACCTTTTGACCAGTAGTCGATCAGCAAGACCATCATTTTTTTTATAACTTTCTTTAAGCGGATGCCAAGTAATATTTTGATAAAGGCAATAAATGCCAAAAGCAAATATGACCGCCGCGCGCGCAAGCCCAAGCCGCCACTCTGTTACCATAGAGCTTTCTGAGACAGGTTGCGGCATGATTGAAACGAGCGGGTGGATATTGTTTCTGGCGGGCTTGCTGGGCGGCGGTCACTGCATGGGCATGTGCGGCGGCATCGTCGCCGCGCTAACACTGAATCTGCCCCCCGAAACCGGCCGCTGGCGCATCATGCTGGCCTACAATCTGGGGCGCATCGGCAGCTACGCGCTGATCGGCGCGCTGCTGGGCGGCCTGGCCGCCACCGGCCTTGCCCTGCTGGACATCCGCGGCCTTCAACTGGCGTTGGCGCTGTTGGCCAACCTGATGCTGGTGGCCATGGGCCTCTACCTGGCCGGCCTGTCCGGAGCGGTCAATCTGATCGAGCGCTTGGGCGTGCCGATCTGGCGGCGCTTGCAGCCGCTGCTGGGACGCCTGCTGCCGGTCCGCTCGCCGCAATCGGCTTTGCTGGCCGGCATGGTCTGGGGCTGGCTGCCCTGTGGGTTGGTCTACAGCGCTTCGCTGTCGGCGCTGGCCACCGGCAGCGCATCCGGCGGCGCGCTGGCCATGTTGGCCTTCGGCCTCGGCTCCTTGCCCAATCTCTTACTGATGGGCGCCTTTGCCGACAGCCTGCGCCGCTGGATGCAACAACGACCAGTCCGCCTCACGGCGGGACTGGTCGTTGCGGGCATCGGCGCCTGGCAGTTGCTGCGAGCGCTTATTTAAACGACTTCAGAATGGTGTCAACATTGTAGCGGAACATCGCCAAGTAGCTGGGCGCAGGGCCGGACGGGCCGGACAGCGCGTCGGCGTACAGCTTGCCGCCTATCGTCACCTTGGCCTCGCGCGACAACTGCTCCAACAGACGCTTGTCGGTCATGTTCTCGATGAACACCGCCGACACTTTCTCCTGCCGCACTTGGCGCACCAGACGCGCCACCGCCTTGGCCGATGCCTCGGACTCGGTGCTCACCCCCTGAATGGCCAACACTTGCAGGTGGTAACGCTCGCCCAGGTAAGCGAAGGCGTCGTGCGAGGTCAGCATCTTTCGCTTGGCAGCCGGCACGGCGGCGAAGGCCTTGGCCGCCCAAGCGTCCATTTCCTTCACCTTGGCCGCGTACTCGGCGGCGCGGCGGGCGTATTCCTGCTTGCCCGCAGGATCCGCCTGGCTCAGGCCGGCCTCGATGTTGCGAATGTAAGTCAGCACGCGCTTGGGATCGTGCCAGGCGTGCGGATCGATGGCTCCATGGTCATGCCCGGCATGGCCGTGATCATGTCCATGATGATCCTCGTCCTCCGCTTCGCGAGTCTTGATGCCCTTGCCCGCCTCCACTTGCACGCCTTTGAAATGAGCGGCCTTGCTCAGCCGCACCATCCAGCCCTCCATGCCCAGGCCGTTGGTGACCAGCAGCTTGGCGCCCGCCACTTTCTTGACGTCAGCCGGCGACGGCTGGAACACATGGGCGTCCTGATCCGGCCCTACCAGCGAGGACACCTCGACGCGATCCCCGCCGATTTCCCGCGTCATATCGGCCACAATGCTGAAGCTGGCGACCACCGGCAACTTGGCCCAGGCGGACAAGGGCAGGCCCAGCAACAACAGGGCCATGATTGATTTCTTCATCGGCGACTTCCTTATCAAGGGTTCAGGATTCCAGATGCCGGGCGCGGATGTAACGCGGCAAAGCCCCGCCCACCGGCGCCAATAGCAGCGACAACAGATAGACCAGGCCCGCCAGCAGAATGATGGCCGGCCCGGAGGGCAATTCGAAATGATAGGACAGCAATAGGCCGCCCAAGCCGGCCAGAAAGGCAATGGCCACCGACAAGCCAAGCAAGGCCTCGATGCGCTCGGTCCACAAGCGGGCGGTGATCGCCGGCAGCATCATCAGTCCCACCGCCATCAAGGTGCCCAGCGCCTGGAAACCCGCCACCAGGTTCAGCACCACCAGCATCAGGAACAACATGTGCCACAACCCCCCGCGCGCGCCCACGGCGCGCAGGTAGACCGGGTCCAGGCTTTCCAGCAGCAGGGGGCGGTAGATCAAGGCCAGCGCCAACAAGGTGAAGGATGCCACGCCGGCCACCAGAAACAGGGCCGCATCGTCCACCGCCAGCACAGAACCAAACAAGATATGCATCAAGTCCACATTGCTGCCGCCGCGCGACACCAGCAATACCCCGATGGACAAGGACAGCAGGTAGAAGGCGGCGAAGCTGGCATCCTCCTTGATGCTGGTGAAACGCGTGGCCAGGCCAGCCAGCAGCGCCACCAGCACCCCGGCGAAGAAACCGCCCAGGCTCATGGCCGGCAGGCTGAGGCCCGCCATCATGAAGCCCACCGCGGCGCCGGGCAGCACGGCATGGCTCATCGCATCGCCCATCAGGCTCATGCGCCGCATCACCAGAAACAGGCCGATCGGGCCACTGCCCAGGGCCAGGGCCAGACAACCGATAAGCGCTCGGCGCATAAAGGCGAATTCGGCAAACGGCGACACCAGTAAATCGTATAAATGCGACATCAGGCTTGCGCTCCATCCACTTCGCAGACCGCAGCCTGGGATTGCCAATGCGCGGCGGTGTCCACCGCGCGTTTCAAATTGGCGTCGCACAGCACTTCGGCGGTATCGCCCCAGGCCACCACTTCGCGCGCCAACAACAAGGTGTGCGGGAAATAAGCGCGCACCTGCTCGTAATCATGCAACACCGCCACCACGGTACGGCCTTCTTCCCGCCAATGGCGCACCAGCTCCAGCAAGTCGTAGGTGGTCTTGGCGTCCACCGCGTTGAACGGCTCGTCCAGCAGGATCAGGCGCGCATCCTGAACCAGAATGCGGGCGAACAACACGCGCTGGAACTGGCCGCTGGACAGCGCCGAGATGGGCCGCAGCGCGAAATCGGCCAGGCCCACCTGCTCCAAGGCCAGCAAGGCCTGATCGCGGCCGCGACGGCTAACGCCGCCTAACACGCCGGTATCGTGCCACAGGCCGGTGCATACCAAGTCCAGCACGCTGACCGGCAAAGAACGGTCGATCTCAGACTGCTGAGGCAGATAGGCGATGTCGCGACGCTGAAAACCGTCCAGCTGCACCGAACCGGAATCCGGCGTCAAAGCGCCTATCATGGCCTTGAGCAAGGTGCTCTTGCCGGCGCCGTTGGGACCGAAAATCGCGGTGGCGTCTCCTGCGACGAAACTGCCGCTGACATGGTGCACCGCCGGGTGGCGCTGATAAGAAACGGTCAGGTTCCGCAGACTGACGCTCATGCCGCCTCCCTCAAAGCCCAGATCACCAGAACCCATAAGACCGCCAGCGCGGCGCCGGCCAGACCCAGCCGTTGCCAGGCCGACATCGCCAGCAGGCTGAACGGCGGCTTGAAATTGGCCGGCGTCAGATGCCGGTGCGCACGCGGATGTTGATGTTTAGACGTCATTCGAAGCACTCCCGCAACCTGCCCTCAATCGCGGCGGCGTCGAAATCCTCGGCAATCAGTTCAAAACGGCTGTCGCGCCGCCAGGACACCTGGGCCGCGCCCCACTGCCCCGCTGCCCAGTTCAGCCACACCCAGCTGTCCAGCACCTTGAACACGCCCTTGGCGCGCACCAGGCCTGGCACCAAGGTCGGCAGCGCATCGAAAAAGCGGGTCAGTTTCTCTCCGTCAAAAGCCTGCTCCGGCTCGAAAGTCCAGCCCATCGAGCGCCATTGGGCAGCGGCGTCGTCCGGCACAGCCGGCCGGTAACGCGGCTTGGGTGCGGCGGCGGCATCCAGCCAAGCCGGATCCAGTTCGCCGTTGCGCACTTCGCCCACCAGCGACTTGGGCGGAAACAAGGCCCCCGCCTGTTGACGGAAAGCCTCCATCGTCGGCACGTCGGCCGTGTCGATCTTGTTGGCCACCAACACGTCGGCAATGGAAATCTGGTCTCGGTACAGCGGCTGACGGTGGTAATCAGGCTGAATGAACTGGCGGGGGTCCACCAGAGTGAGTACCGCGCCCACCTCCAGCGCCTCGCCCAAGGGCTTGGCGCGCAATTCGTCGATGACGCCGGCCGCGTGCGCCAGGCCGCTGGCCTCAATCAACAAGCGGTCGGGGCGTTCGCGGCGCAACAGGGTCGCCACCGTGGCGGTCATCTGCGGACCGGCCACGCAGCACAGGCAGCCGCCGGCGATTTCCGCCACCGCCAGTTCGTCCTGGCTCAGGGCCGCGCCGTCTATGCCGACCTCGCCGAACTCGTTGACGATGATCGCCCACTTCTCATGCGCGGGACGATGCTCGATCAAATGGCGCAACGCCGTGGTCTTGCCCACCCCGAGGAAACCGGTGAACAAGTTGACTATGGTTTTTTTCATGGATTAGGGAATTCGTGGATTCAGGCGCTGCAGGACTGGCAACGCCCCGTCAACACCAGGTTTTGCGGGCACAAGGAAAAGGCCGCCGCCTGCGCGGCCAAGCGCAACGCGCTCAAGGCCGGCGCGGCGTCGATTTCCTGTACCTGGCCGCAGTCGCCGCAGACAAGGATCAGCCCTTCATGCTGGCATTCGAAGTGATCGCAGACGATGAAGCCGTTCAAGGCGTCCACCTTGTGCAGCAGGCCGTGTTCCACCAGGAAATCCAGCGCGCGATACACGGTGGGCGGCGCGGCGGCGCCGCGCTCCTGCTGCAGATCCGCCAGGACCTGATAAGCCTTGACCACCCCGCTGTAACGCAGCACCAGCTCCAGCACCTGACGGCGCAACGCGGTCAGCTTGCTGCCGCGCCGTTCACAATGCCGCTCCGCCGCGGCCAGATAGGCTTGATGGTCCATGCCGGACACCCGCTTGTTTAATCAGAGCACAATGTTACTGTATAACATCTCAAATTCACAAGGTTTAATCATTCATCGGTTTATCGTGCCCGCCAATCATGGTAGCTTTGTGCCCCAGAATGCCCATGATAGGCTTATGGCTTACCACCCATTGCTCATAATAAGGAAATGACATGAAAAAGCTGTTGATGCTCGCCCTTGCCACCACTCTCGCCGGCCAGGCCTTTGCCGCCGATCCGATTGCTCAGCGCAAAGACGTCTTCAAGCAATACAAACCGGTGGTTGGCGGCATGGGCAAGATGGTGAAGGGCGAAACACCCTATAACAAGGATGAGTTCGCCAAGCTGGCCGGTGAGCTGGAAGCTCTGTCCCAAAAACCGTGGCAGCATTTCCCGGCGGGCAGCGGGACCGGCAAGACCGACGCCAAGCCGGAAATCTGGAGCAAGCCCGCCGAATGGCAAAAAGCCATCGACAACCACAAAGCCGCCACCGCCAAACTGAAGCAAGTAGCCGCCGGCGGCGATCTGGGCGCAATCAAGGTACAGTTCGGCGCCACCCAGAAGACCTGTAAGGCCTGTCACGACGCCTTCCGCAAGGACTAAATCCTTCGCGTCGGTCCCCGCAGCCCGCTCGCCAGCGGGCTGTTTGCTTGCCTATCCGCAGTCAGACTCCACCTCGAAGACCCCGGAATGAAAAAACTGCTGACCGTATTGCTGTTGGGCGCCATCGCGGCGCCGCTGGCGCTGGCCGACACGCCGGCCGAAACACGCACCAAATCCTTCAAGAAAGTATTGCTGGCCTTCGAACCCATGGGCGCGGTGGTGCGTGGGCGCGATCCGTACCAGAAAGACGCCTTCATCCGTCAGGCGGACGCCTTGAATCTGATCGCGGCCGAGCCCTTCAATCACTTCCCCGCCAACAGCATCAGCGGCAAAAGCCGAGCCAAGCCGGAAATCTGGAGCCAGCCCGCCAAGTTCCAGGCCGACAAGGACGCCTTCCTCAAAGCCGTGGCCGACCTGAGACAGGCCGCCCGAGGCGGCGACCTCGCCGCCATCAAGAAAAACTACGGCGCGGTGGCGCAAAGCTGCAAGTCCTGTCACGACGCCTTCCGCGGCCCGGAGAAATAAATCGCGCCCACGAAAAAAGGGCGGTGTTGACCGCCCTTTTTCTTGCCTGCCTACGCGACGCGGACAGCGCTCCGCGCCTTGCGCTCACAAACGCGTCAACAGCACATAAATACCGCCGCTGGACACCAGCAAGGCCACCAGCGCGATGATGGCCGGCGCGAACTCCAGACGCGGCACATCGCCGGCGATGGCTTTGTTGCCGGTGATCATCGCCTTCACCAGATTGTTCTTCTTGAACAAGCGGTAAGCGATGATGGCCAGCAAGTGCAGGCCGACCAGCCCCAGGATCACATTGAAGAAGCCCTTGTGGAACGAGGTGGCGGCTTCGGCCGCATCGCCGCTCAGCAGCTTGGCCAACGGGCCGTCGTACAGATAGCTGTCGACATCGGCGGCGAACAGGCCGGTGCTCACCTGAGCCAGCAAGGCCAACAACATCGCCAACACCATCAGGCCGCCCAAAGGGTTGTGGCCCGGCTGCTCGTTCTCGGTCAGCTCGCCGCGCAAATAGCGGACAATGCTGCGCGGCCCCTTGATGAAATTGTCGAAACGCGCGGTCTGGCTCCCTATCACGCCCCAGATCAAACGAAACAGCAGCAGGCTGGCGAGGGCGGAACCGCACCAGATATGGTATTGCAGCCAATCTCCGCCCTGCTCGCCGCTATACCACATGCCGCAGAACAGAATCACCAGCGCCCAGTGAAACAAGCGAGTGGGAACATCCCACACTTTTACCAATTGCGTCATCGCGCCTTCACTCCGTGTATCCAAAATCCGTCCGCCCAAGCATTACCTGAGTTAGTGCATTGCAACATGATATTACCGTGCCGGACTGACAAACCCTAACCCAAATGGGGTTTTACCCGAATTCTACCGACAAAAAGGGGGCAAAAACCACTGGTTTTCGGTTAATATCCTTGATTGGGCTCGCTTGGCGAGTCCGGCTACGCCGCCCGCCAACGGGCGGCCTAACTTTTTGCGGCGGCGCCCTCATCCCGCCATTGCCGCGCATCACCTTGTTGGAGACCCGATAAATGAACCATGCCCCCCTGATTCAGGATCTGCAGGCCCGCGGCCTGATTGCGCAAACCACGGACGCCGTTGCGCTGGAAGAACTTCTGAGCAAGGAGCAGGTGACCCTTTATTGCGGCTTCGACCCTACCGCCGACAGCTTGCACTTGGGCCATCTGGTGCCGGTGCTGATGCTGCGTCGCTTCCAGCAGGCCGGCCATCGCCCGGTAGCGCTGGTGGGCGGCGCAACCGGCATGATAGGCGACCCCAGCTTCAAAGCCGCCGAGCGCAAACTGAACACGCCGGACGTGATCCAGGGCTGGGTGGAGAAGATCCGCGGCCAAGTCGAGCCCTTCCTCAGTTTCGAAGGCGACAACGCCGCCTTGATGGCCAATAACTACGACTGGTTCGGCCAAATGAACACGCTGGATTTCCTGCGCGACATCGGCAAACATTTCTCGGTCAACGCAATGATCAAGAAAGAATCGGTGCAGCAACGCATCAACCGCGAAGACCAGGGCATCTCCTTCACCGAGTTCTCGTACAGCCTGCTGCAAGGCTATGACTTCGCCGAGTTGAACCGCCGCTTCGGCTGCAAGCTGCAGATCGGCGGCTCCGACCAGTGGGGCAATATCACCGCCGGCATCGACCTCACCCGCCGCCTGCAACAACAGCAGGTATTCGGCCTGACTGTGCCGCTGGTGACGAAATCCGACGGCACAAAGTTCGGCAAGACCGAATCCGGCACCATCTGGCTGGACGCCAAAAAGACATCGCCGTACGCCTTCTATCAGTTCTGGCTGGGCACCGCCGACGCCGACGTGTACAAATTCCTGCGCTACTTCACCTTCCTGTCGCTGGAAGAAATCGCCGCGATCGAAGCCGCCGACCAGGCGCGCGACGGCAAGCCGGAAGCGCAACGCATCCTGGGCGAACAGATGACGGCCATGGTGCACGGCGCCGCAGCGCTGGAGGCGGCACAGCGCATCACTCAAAGTCTGTTCAACAATGACCTGAGCAGCCTCACCGCCGACGATTTCGCTCAACTGGCTCAGGACGGCCTGCCCAGCATCCTGCTTGAACGCGACGCCGACAGCCTGATCGACGCGCTGGCCGCCGGCGGCCTAGCCAAATCCAAGAGCGAGGCGCGCACCTTCATCCAGAGCGGCGCGGTCAGCGTCAACGGCGACAAAGCCGACAGCCTGGAGCAGCGCTTCAGCGACGCGGAACGCCTGTTTGGCCGCTACACTCTGCTCAAGCGCGGCAAGAAGAATTACGCGCTGGTGGAATGGCGCTGAGCGCAGCACTCGCATCAAACGAAAGCGGCCATGACGGCCGCTTTTTTATCGTCGGAACCTTATTTTTCCACCTCGAAAGCCTCCCCGGTCGCAAAAAAAGCGCCGCCGGCAATATAGTGCAAGCTGCGCTTGGCGTCGTCGTCGAAGCGCCAATGGCCATCGGCGAACACCTCCGCGTCCGCCTCCGCCGCCACCACTTCTCCGATGAACAGATCATAGCGGGACTGATTTTCCGGTTCGCTGATTACTCTGCACTCCAGATAGGCGATGCAGCCATCCACGCGCGGCGCGCCCACCCGCAGCGAAGGAAGCCGGCTCAGGCCGCTGTGCGCAAACTTGTCCACCCGCCTGCCGTCGGCGCCGCCGGCGCGCAGCACCTCCGCGGCCTGAGCGCGGCAAGGCACGTTGAGCACAAACTCGCCCGAAGCCTCGATCAGCTCCCGAGAGTAAGTTGCCTTGTCGATGACGACCGCCACCTTGGGCGGATCAAAATCCAGCGGCATGGCCCAGGCCGCCGCCATCACATTGCTGCGCTCCCCGGCCGCGCAGGACACCAAGACAGTGGGACCATGGTTCAATAAACGATAGGATTTCGCCAGATCGACTGCGAGCAAACGAGACATGGGCATACTCGAGAAAACATGAAGCGGCTATTCTAGCCGAAGGTGCCGTTAGCCATCCGACGCGGATAAAAAAAGCCCGGCGCTCGCCGGGCGTACAGATTGCTAATTTCAACAAAGGAGAAGTCATCGAGATGACTATCCAGATATAGGACGCTTTATATTGCGTTGCAAGAATCCCGCAAATCCTTACTAAAACAGGAACATCGGCCCGCTGCCTAGCGGATTGCTCTTTCCTTCCAGGCCGATATACACGTTGCGGCCGTAAAAGAAGGGCAAACCCCAGTCAAAGTAGCTGCCAAGAAAACCGCTGGCCGGCATGCCTACCGCCGGCAGCGCGGAATAACCTTGCGACAACAGCGTTCCTGCATTGCCCAGATTGAAGGCCACCGCGCTGCTGTTGCCGCCGCCGCTCAAGCTGGCGTTGAGGTTCAAGATGCCGCCGGGGCAGAACCAGGTACCGCTCCCCACCACGCAGGTGGCGATCGTGGCATCGGGGAAAAACAGCCCATTGGAGCCGCTATCCAGAAAGCTGCTGTAGCTGAGCGATTTATAGCTGGTCGTGATCGCGTCCACGCCATTGCCGTCCAGCGTGGTGGGGAAGGCCTTGGCCGACCCCAAAGCGTTGTTGCTCTGGGTTCCCACGCCGAAATACAGCGTCCCGGTGGCGCTGGGGGCGCCGCTGATCGCCACCGCCGGCAATTGCAGCATCACTCCGTTATTGTCGCTGGCGAAACCAGCCACGGGATGGGATACCTGTAAAGCGGCGGCCGCCTGGGCCGGCTGACAAGTCAAGGCAGTGGGGCAGGCGTAGTAATAGCCGTTATTGCTACTGCTAGCGCAGTTGCTGCCGCAATCCTGCTGCCTCAGGCCGACACCGAGAATACCGTTGGCTCCCAACGCCGACAGGCTGCCCAAATTGTTCCCCACCCCGCTGCAGGCGCCGGGGATGGAACCATAGGCCGGATCGCCGATGATCTGGACAGGCAAGGAAGGGGCCGTCTTACCCCCCATTTTAACGTCGGCGTAGCGGACGCTGCCCCAGGTGAAACCGCTAGCGAATTGCATGCACTCTGCCAATTGCCGGCTATTCGTCGTTACCCCGGGCAGGCTGCCCAATGTCGATCCGCTCATTGCGCTGGCCAACAAACGCAAACCGCTGGAGCCGGTATCCACCAACACCCGGCTAATCGTCTGGCATTGACCGCCACCAGGGGCGCACACCGTCACCGAGACATAAGGGATATTGATCTGATAGACATTGGGCACCGGGCCGCTGTCTATCGTCATCGTCACCGAATTGGCCGTTGACCCGCCATTGTCCGGCGGCGCGATGCCGCCAACCCCGCCGCCGCCACCTCCGCACGCCGTCAACAGCAGCGCACACATCATCCCCAGCCACAAGATAGCCTGTTTCATCTCGCCCCCGCCCCAATTACTTGAGTTGATCGATGTCGAGTCCCACCGGCACCAGCGCGGGGACATAAGCCAGACCAAAGAAAGCGCGAGCGCGCCCGCCGGAGATCACCGTCAGCCCCGCCTTTCGCCCCTCCAAGCGATTAAGCCCCGCCCGATTGGACTGTTGAGAGGAAACATAACTGGAAAAGTAGTCGCCAAGCAGCTGCCTCATGTCCGGCAGCAACGCGCCCTGCCACGTCACCGCGAACACCACGCCGTCCGCCTGCCGAACAAACTCGCGGATGAGGCGGCCGGCCTCGTCCCGGCTCTGCGCCACGGAATAGAGCGCCGACGACCCAGCCTTCAAGGCTAGCGCTTGCGGAGCGGCAGCCGCGCGCCCCGCCGGCAAGGGTTGCCCCAAAGTGGCCAAGGCGGGGCCGGAGAACAGGCTAAGGCCAAGCAACAAGGCTGGCCCCGCCATGAAAGACGTCTGCATGAATACCCCCCATCAAATGGAAACTACAGCCGCCCCCGGATGCTTTGTCCGGGACTTCAGAATATGCGCGGCGTCAACGCCGCCATCAAAATATAGCACCTGAGCATGAAAGAGCAGCCCGATCGAGCTGCGGAGAGGAGTCGCCGAGAATAAAAAAAGGGGGGCGAAAGCCCCCCAGCGTCCTCAAAATTCAACCAGCTGCCCCGCCAGTCAAATCCTGGATTTCTCAATCAATACGCCAGCGAATCGTCATGCCGGGTCGTCACCAGCTTGCCCGCGCCCAAGGACAGCATCAGCAAGGCGACGCGTTCGTGAACGATCACCGTGTGGGTATTGCCGGAAAACTGCATGTAACGGCGCAAGTCCTCACGCACTTTGCGCGAGCCGGTCACGTCGATGATGATGTCGATGCTGCTGCCCTGCTCTGCCAACTCGATGAAATTATCCGTGACGGAAATGCCGCGTTGCTGGGCCAGCAGAATGCCCGGCGAATCCAGGTTCAAGTCCGCCACGCCCACCATTACGACAAACGACGCGTCCAACAACTGCCGCAACAGCGGCGTTCCGGTTTCACCCGCGCCTATCATGCCAACTTTGATCTGTTCCATGCGGCCACCCAAATATGACTATCAAATAAACACCGCACTGTAACAGCTTTCGCCCCGGTCGCTATTTGAGCCAAATCAAGCGGAGCAGCGGGGGGCGCCACAATGCAACAGGCCCGGACATCGCCGGGCCTGTTAGCATGACGCTTCGGATGAACTCAATGCAGATTCTGCTGTGAAAGGAAACGCAAATAACCAATGCCTTCCAGCCAAAAGCCGCCATCGGCCAGCGGCGTCGCCTCCTCTAGATCCGCCACGGTCAACACCAACTCCTGGCCATCCAGATTGGCTTCCAGCACCACATCGTCGTCATCGGAAAACTCTTCGGAAGCCGTGTGGAAATCCGGTTTCACGAACTGATTGTTAACCTGAATATAGTCGGACTCATTCAGCAGACGCAGGATGTTCATGGCGACCTCCTAATGATGCGGTGAGAGACAAGGTCCAACAAGACAGCAAACGCGGCACCGGTTCCAGACGCCACGAGCGCTGCCCGCAACGTCTCAACGCCTACAGCCAGCCGCGTTCGGCAAAGGATTCCGCCCGCGCGCCGGTCACGACGAAGTGATCCAGCAACCTTATATCGACCAACTGCAGCGCAGCTTTTAATGTATTGGTTAGAGAATGATCGGCGGCGGATGGTTCGCATACGCCGGATGGATGGTTATGAGCAATGATCACCCCCGCCGCGTTATTGGCCAGGGCCCGCCGCACCAGTTCGCGCGGATAGACCCTGGTTTCGGTCAGGGTGCCTCGAAACAACTCTTCTACCGCTATCACACGATTCTGCACAGTCAGGAATACGGCGACGAACACCTCCACGTCCTTGTCCGCAATCGCCAGCCTCAGGAAGTCGCGCACCTGTCGAGGATTGCGCAAGGCGTCCGTCAGGCTCATGTCCTCGGCCAAAGCCCGCTGCGCCAACTCCTTGCAAGCCATCAACTGCGCGTACTTGGCGGCGCCCAAACCCCGGCGAGCCCGAAACTCGTCAAAACTGGCGTTGAGCAAGCCGGACAGCGAGCCAAAGTCCAGCATCAACTGTCTGGCCATCTCCACCGCGCTCAGGCCCCGCATGCCGGTACGCAAAAAGATGGCGAGCAATTCCGAGTCCGACAGCGCGGCCGCCCCCTGGGCCAACAGCTTTTCACGGGGACGCTCGGCCTCCGGCCAATGGGCGATAGACATCTGCACGCTCCTCCTCTGGCTATAGCACTGTTTTCGGGGTCAGACCAAACGCGATGAAGCATGGCCTACCATATCATCGAAGCCACATGCCGGCCAGCGCGCTCAGTCCGTGGAAATCCGCTAAAATTGGACATTTACCGCCTGTTGCGACAAGCCCATGACAAGCAAGAAAATTCTGCTAGGCATTACCGGCGGCGTCGCCGCCTACAAGGCGGCGGAGTTGACCCGCCTTCTCGTCAAAGCCGGCCACAGCGTGGAAGTGGTGATGACGGCGTCGGCCACGCGCTTCGTGACCCCGGCCACATTCCAGGCCTTGTCCGGCCACGCGGTGTACACCGACCTCTGGGACGAACGGCCCAGCAACGCAATGGCCCATATCGATCTATCGCGCCGCGCCGATGTTTTCCTGATTGCGCCGGCCACCGCCAACACCTTGTTCAAGCTGGCCCATGGTGCCTGCGACGACCTGCTGTCCACGCTGGCCGCCGCCCGCGCTTGTCCGCTGATCGTGGCGCCGGCGATGAACCGGCAAATGTGGGACAATCCGCCCAATCAGCGCAATATGGCGCAGTTGCGCGCCGACGGCGTCGCTGTCTTCGGACCAGCCAACGGCGCCCAGGCCTGCGGCGAAACCGGCGAAGGTCGCATGCTGGAGCCGGAAGAGATCGCGGAATTGCTGGAAGGGTTTTTCTGCGCCAAGGTGCTGGCCGGGAAGAAGGTTCTGCTCACCGCCGGCCCCAGCTACGAGGCCATAGACACGGTGCGCGGCATCACCAACATCAGCTCTGGCAAGATGGGCTACGCGCTGGCGCGCGCCTGCCGCGACGCCGGCGCCGAAGTCACCCTGATCTCCGGTCCCACCGGCATGGAGGCCCCGCTGGGCATGCGTCGCGTCGATGCGGCCAGCGCCCGGCAAATGCACGATGCGGTGATGGCCGAAGTGGGCCAAAGCGATATTTTCATTTCCGTGGCGGCGGTGGCCGATTACCGGGTCAAGAACCCGTCGGCCCACAAGATCAAGAAAGGCGCCACGCCGCCTACCCTGGAGCTGGAGGAAAACCCGGACATTCTCGCCACCGTCGCTTCCCTGCCCGCCGCCCCGTTCTGCGTTGGCTTCGCGGCGGAAAGCCAGAACCTGCTGGAGTTCGCCGAAGCCAAGCGCCAGCGCAAGAAACTGCCGCTGCTGGTGGCCAACTTGGCGCAGCAAGCCATGGGCGCCGACGACAATCAGGTGGTGCTGCTGGACCGGGACGGCCCTCACTCCCTGCCCAGCATGCCCAAGCCGGACGTGGCCAGAGCCATTGTCGAACACCTGGCCAAGCTGTTGCCGCAAAACCGATAAGCAATCGACACCGCGGCTGCCTCGCGCAGCCGACACGAAAGGACTCTCATGAAAAAACCCGTCATCGACGTCAAGATTTTGGACCCGCGTCTGAAACAAAACCTGCCCAACTACGCGACGCCGGGTTCGGCCGGGCTTGACCTGCGCGCAGCCATCGAGCAGGACATCACCATTGCTCCGGGCGAAACCCAGTTGATCCCCACCGGCATGGCCATCCATATCGCCAACCCCAACCTGGCCGCCATGCTGCTACCGCGCTCCGGTCTTGGCCACAAACACGGCATCGTGTTGGGCAACCTGGTGGTTATGCGCAATTAAAATACCTGTCTCAAATGCCTCAAATAGGCTGAATCAAAGCATAAATTCAATCCTTTCTCGTTTATTAACGCAGCCATGAGAACTGTCTCAGCTGTATCAGTAAACGATTAGCCTCGAGCCTAAACGCAATGCTCGAGAACGCCATCTCGATGACAGACAAGCAGAAATAGTTTATTGTGACCAATATGGTAACCATGCTTGCTGTACGCATCCCCCTCTCCACATTCGAATACTTGCTAAACACCTGGGCAGCCGGTAGCTGACGAATTCTCTGAGCCAGGCGGCATAACCAGGTAGCGCTCAAAAATTGGCCCGCGGTTGATGCGTATCGACATATATCTGCGCAAGCCATTAGATTAGCCGCGTCATTTTTGCAACAAATCACTTTGCAAATAATATATTTCACGCTATACACAGCGGGAAAATTTCAAAAACAGCGCCGCATCACTCCACTTTCTGTTCGCAGTGCTTTAGATTGTGAGACAAATCTTCTGAAAGAGATGTCTCATCATGCGGCCGAACTTACATTTTTTAGAGTCAAAACTATTCGATACGCTTCCCAAGCGGGAGCGTGACGAGTATCTAAAAATACAAAGAAATCTGGGCATACCGGATGGCCATCCTTTTTTTCTCGACGACGACTTCAATTACGATGAACACTTAAACGGATTCTGCCGATATCTAATTGCTCCACGAAGAGATAGCCCGAATACGTGGAAAAGCTACGCCTACACTGCCGCTGAATATCTGGACTTCTCAGATGCTCGCTCTATTCCGTGGCTAAATGCGAGCAGTGAACATTTAAATGATTACTACAGAATAAAAACGCTAGGCACTACCACACTAAAAAAGGTGGAAGATAACACATGGAATCGCATTCAGATTGTTCTGGTACATATGTATGAATATGCGCTAAAACAGAAGCTTATATCCGAGCTGCCTTTTTCATATCGAATTTCGCATTCTCGTCACCACGGAGAGAAAAATAAAGTCAGCGACTTATTGATAAAGTTCACACCCAAGCCAATTAATTTCATAAGCATTAATCAATTCAAACACCATTGGCGTCCCTTTCTTGCTATAAAAGAACACTCTCAGCGTAACATTGCGCTTATTGAATTACTTATCTGCAGCGGATTTCGTATTTCCGAGGCATTAGGCCTAACTATCTACACAATTCCCGACCCTGACTCATCTATATATGTCGGACGGAATGTCGTCCCAGTTACTGTCGTTGGTAAAGGTAAGAAGAAGCGAACAGTACCAATACCGAAGCGTATCGTCCGGTCCATCCAATTTTATATGGAAGAAGACCGAGAGGCTGCTGTTGAAAAAAGTGTGAAGAAGCACGGCTCAAAGATGGTTCCGACGAAGGTGTTTCTATCCGAGAGCGGAAGTCCTCTAACCAAACGTATGGTTGAAGACATCTTCCAAGAAGCATCCAAGGCAACAGGAATCAAATTGACACCACATGGCTGCCGCCACATCTACTCGACCATCATGCTTTCTGCACTCATCGAGATTGTGCAGATGAGGAAGCCAAGTATTGAAGGCTCTGGAGCTGATAAGTACGAAATGCTCATCGGCGACCCTCTTCACACCCTTCAAAAGCTCCTTGGTCACAAATCCATCGAAACAGTTTTCACATACCTAGAGTTCACACCCGAATCACGAGAAATGGTCGAAGAAGCCCTGACAAATTGGACAAAAATGATGACCTAATCTGCTAATACAAATAACCAGTCTACAGCAGACTTACCCGTCAACTGACAGTAGCAACTCAAAACACAATCAAAATAATAGCTCTGACTGAAATTTTGAAAATGGGAAAAGAATCTAAATTTAAGAACCTCCCTTCTATAAATAACAACGTCAAAATCCTAGGGAGTTTGATTTTCAACCACCCAGATTTGCAGGGGCCTGGAGCAAAACTTGACTTGAAAGAGTTCAAAAAAAATCCTGACTTGGCTCGTGATTTAATTGCCTCACTGTATAAACACGTCAATTTAGCCAATATTTCTGAGGCGCGAAGTCTCGGGGCGTACTTTGCGGGAATACGAGATTTTCTTAAATATTGCGAGGAAAACAACTTCCCCTCGGATATGCGGATGAAAGACATTGATGAAAAATTCCTCCGAAGATACAAGTCCTATCTCGTTGATTCGACACTGCATCGAAAATCAGAGAGAAGACGACGTCGATATGGTGACATTGCAAGGCTATTGGAAGCGGGAAAAACCATTGGTTTATGGGGCATAAAAAACACACCCCCGCGAAATTTCAAATGCATTTCGGATGGCGACAAAACTCAACCATACATGGCGTCAGAGTTATTAGACCTCGAAGCGGTCTGCCGTAATTCTATAAATGAAATTTGCTCTCGAATCGAGCGGGGAAAAAACCTCGTCACCCAAGGAAAAAACCCAAGGGAGGTACACTTAGGCCGCAACTATATTAACGGTAGGATTTTAAAAGTAGATGATAAACTACGCCCTTGGAACCAGCTCCCCAATCTACTTTGGTATGTTCAGAACATTCTCGACGGTCAGTATATAAAAAATGATGAATTAAGAAACGGCCATTCCTCGCTTGTAAAATCAGCAAATGGAGGCTTTGGCGGGGAATATCGTATGACCGATATATATGGGCATCTCTATCCGTTAAACCATGACATGCTTCCGTTCCTAAATTTGCTGGGAAAAAGATTGGGAATAAACGAAACGTCGCTTGTCGAGCTGAAAAGAAATTGTCTTAGACCATTAGATGCTGGCTACATCCTAGACTACGAAAAAAGAAGAAGCTCAAAACGTCGATTGCAAAACACATTGTACGACGATGGCCCTTATTCTGCCGTTTCCATCATAAAGACCTTGTTGCGCATAACCGAACCACTGGTACGGTTTGCCGATTATTCACATAAAGATTATTTGTTTTTGTGCTTGACAGTAGGCGCACGTGGAACCCCCGTAAAACCAATAGATGCCTGCTATGCAAAGTATCTAATGAATCACACCGGAGGTTGGGCTGAGCAGCGAGGACTGAAAAATCAGCACGGAGAGACCCTGAAACTCCATAGCCGAGCGCTGCGCGTATCTAAGCTTAGCAACGGTTACCAAAAAACTGGAAGCTACAAAAAAACGATGAGACAGGCAGCTCATGCCTTGGCCAACACAACTATCAATCATTATATAGATAACGATAGCACAAAAACAATCCACGACCTCGCTGTCGCCGATGGAATTAACTCATTAAAATCGATTAGCCTACCAACAGTTATTCCAGAAGATAAAATTTCGGAAGCGACAAAAATCCTTACATCCGATGAAGAAAAAGCGAAAAAAGTGCTTAGCGGAGAACAAGATGTATTTATTGCATCATGCCGAGACTTCTTAAATCGACCAGGTGGAGAGCCTAACACGCCATGCGATGAACCATGGGGCTGCCTTTATTGTAAAAATGCAATTATAACTCGCCATGTACTTCCTCGCCTAATTGCTTTTCGTGATTTTATCGTCAACGAAAAACTCACGCTATCTACAGAGGAATGGCTGGAAAAATTCGGGAACGCACTTGACATTATCACTCGCGAAATACTTCCCAAGTTTCGAGCTGAAGTAACAAAAGAAGCGGAGCGACTTGCAGCAAACATGGACTTTTACATTCCATTATATTTCAAAACACGATAATGAACACATTACTATCATCCATCACCGAAGAGAAAATCGAATGCGGCTCTGCCCTTGGGCCTAGCAAGATTTATCAACCTTACACGCGAGTGTCAAAAGCCTCGATATTTTCCAACTCAAAATGGTTTATGACTGAGTATGTTGAGCTCCCAGGGTTAGGACCAAGGTGTGACTCATGGAATTTTGAATCTCTCCCAGGGTTTCCATCTGGTTTCGCTTTAGCTGGTGCCGAGCTCGCTTACGCGATGTTAAAGGACCCCGTTGATTCAGAAAATAATCTAGCCTGGCTGAGTATTATTCAAATTTTGTACTCGCTCAGGGATTTTTCTGAATTTGCAGCATCAATGGACTGTTATCGCTTTTCAGATGTAAGCCAAGAGCTACTATTGCAATACCTTAATGTGCTTATGTATGGAAACGAAGAACGGGAAGCAAAATCAAACAACCGAATAAAAACACTTATCAGCATGCTTTACAAGGTTTGGGTTTACTCCCCAAGACTTAGTGAGCCGCTCCCCGAGCAACCGTTTGAGCGCAGCAAAGACGAAATGCTATCAGATATACCTAGAAATGGTAATTCTCACGAGAACAAGACGCCTCCTATTCCGGAATATATTTATGCCCCACTAATGGCTGCATGCCTAGGCTATGTCTTGGAACACAGCGCTACGATTTTGACGGCCTGGAAAGACCTCCAAGTCAAATGGAACACGGAAATTCGAAATGAAACTATTGGACCTAGTGGAAAAGGAAAACGCCTTACGAAAGCAGCAGCAATTATTCTAAAAAAATATCCATCACCTTGGCGAAGAAGCGCATGGAAAGGCAGAAGCGATTTGTACGTTGAACTATATCGCCTTCGTATTGCTTGCATTTTAGTTGTTTTAGCTTACTCCGGCGTTCGTGCTTCCGAGTTATTCTCGATTGAAGAAAATTGCTGGGTAGTGGATGAGACCAAAGATGAAAAGAAAATAATCTACTTAAACACCGTATTGCGCAAACATCGCCATAAAGGCTCGAAGGATACGTGGGTAATAATTGAAGAGGTAGTCACAGCAATAAGCATTCTCGAACAAATCACCAAGCACGCCAGAAAGGCTCTTGGGACGAAACGATTACTTCTGAGCAGAGATGACAATCAATTTTTTAACGTTCAAACTATCGAAGATACTGATGGTTTTGTCGAATTAAACTCTTCGACGCTGTTAGAGAGCATTGAGCAGTTTCGACAACATGTGAATGAAAATCTCAACTTCTCACCCATTCCACTTTGGACTGACCAAGATGGTGTTGAAAAACCTTGGAAATTTAATACTCGACAGTTTCGAAGAACGTTAGCGCGCTACATTGCACGGCAACCCTTCGGGGTTATCGCAGGGATGCGCCAGTACAAACACGTTCAAGTAGCGATTTTTGAAGGCTACGCTGGCGTCGACACTGAATGGTTAGACATGGTCGGTGAAGAACGAGGGCTCGCTCAGTTCGACTTCATCGATGAAATTGCGATTTCATTGTCCTCAGGAGCTGTCGCTGGAGAGGCAGGAGTTCAGATTAAGCAAGCCTTCGAGACTGAGTTCAAAGGTCGTGCGGAGGATTTCTCCCCATCGACAATTGCCAAATGGTTAGCTAGCACAAACAAAACTCTTTTTATCGGCAATCTCAACCTTTGCTATTTCGAACCAACGAAAGCTCGCTGCCTTCGAAACTCTGAAATTAAGGATGCCCCAATTCTCAACAGGTGTGAACCTGAAAATTGCAAGAACGCCTGTGTGACCAAAAGGCATCTTCCATTGTGGACGGCCCAGCTCAAGCAAGTTGAGGAGGCAATTCGCCATCCCAAAGCATCAGTAATCGCGAAGCAGCTTCTGTCCAACGAGGCTTCGAAAATTAGAAAGATTGTGGAGGACGTACAAGGTGAAACAGAGTAGTTACGATGCCATTGATGCCGCCATAGAGCGGCACGCAAACGGAACAGCCAAACTAACCGACGGGAAGATTACTCATGTGAACATCGCGAAGGAGGCGAAAGTTGGCCGTGCGACGGTCTATCGATGCTTCGACGAGCACGCCGCCCTTAAAGAAAAGTTTGAAAAGCTGAAGAAGAATGGCCTCAATCAGACCCAGGAGCCCCCACAAACATTGCACGAGGCGTTCCTGGCGGCGAAAAAAGAAATCAAACAACTGAGGGACAACCTGAAAGAGGAAAAGCAGCGCTCGGAACATAAGGAAAAGCTGAGCGCCAACATGATATTCATCCTTAAAAGGGAGATTCAGCGCTTGGAAACTGAGAATAAGAATTTGAGGAAGCTACTGCCAGCACCATCAATCATTCATCTACCGCAACAATTAGGATGAGTCAAGGCGAGTATCAACACCGCAGATTCCTGCCACCACCAAAGTGATTCCAACGACTACCTTGCTCACGTTGAGCAAAATCGGCCACTGCTCAATTTGGGAAGTCTCGTTCCAGGCGATGTTGCAGTAGCGCTCAATTTTGGCCCACATCGCCTTCAACTGCGCTTCGGTCCAACGTACCAACACGCCCTTGCTCGTTGGCTCAGGTCCAAGCCCTAGCTCACCAGGCTTCTTACCCAGCAACCCGACTCTAGCAGCCAAGCTACCTCACTAACCAGCCAAGCCTGGGTAGCTTGCACCAGTCCTGACATACCTTCCTTGGCACTTCCCCATATTTTATTCAACTCACGTGGTAGCTGTAGCCCCCACTCCTGAATGTAGCCCAGGGTAGACACCGGAACAGGGTTGTAGATGGGCGTGGGCACAGGTTGGCTTCGAGATTGAGATTCTGCGCGCATCTCACCCGGGTTAGCGCTGGGCCGCTCGAATCGCTGCCAATGCCTGCTCCAACGCATCGAAGCCGCCCTCCTTCGAACCAAGGAAACGAATATCCAAACCGTCCGGCGTCGAGAGGTTGAACTGACTGTAGGCACAAATGGGCAGTTGGCGGTTGTTCTTGAAGCGCTTGTCGGGGCCACCCTTCTTGTTCACGTACTGCCATGTCTGGTCGATGATGCGGGCATCGCCCGGGACCGACTCGCTCTCGATGTACCGCACGAATTCGCTGACACCGTGGAGGCGTGCATAGTCGATGGCACCTACGGACTTCCCTTGAAAAGCTAGGACACGGTCAGGAAAGAACGCCAACGTGGTCCGCTCTGCGGTCAGAACGGGGACAGGGATGTTCGCGACGACCCCTGGAGCTTGGCCCAAGGTCAGGCTAGCGGCACCAAACTTCAGACCTTGGCTCGCTCCCGCCGAATACTTCGTATCGGCGTAGCGTGACGTGGTGGTGATGGACTTGAGCTTGCGCGCCGCCGCGGCATGGGAGACGGCACCGGACAGCCGCTCGAACAAGTCGCTAGTTGCCTGGTCCGGCTCATAAAAGAGCACGGTCAGCTTGCGCATCTGGTCGCGCCAATACACCCAACCAATCAACCCTACGCCAATGACGAAGGCCGTCGGTCGAATGAAAGACGGCCATGTCTCGCTGGCGGGATAGAGCATGTAGAACAGCAGCAAGACCGCAACCGCGGCCATGGGCCACAGTGGAAGCTTGGCACGCTGCTCGTTCATTGACTGCAGCAGTGCATCGCTGGTGGAGTCACGCAATTCGAGGACGCTCTTCGTCCCATGTTCGACGGTGGCGACAATGTTAGCGTCGGCGACAACTTGCACGTCCTGTGGGCGCCCAGGCATCACAACAGGCTGTGCCCCAGCAGGTTGCCGAGCATTCAAGCTCTTGCGATAGCGGAAACCACCTACTCCCCCGCTGATGTACGCGCCACGCGGCCCGGTACCGATACGAAGGCCCGGGACGCCAACCGACATGCCAATGCCGGAACCGGAGAAGTTGAAGCGCACAGCACCAAACTTCACACTGCGAGAAAAGCTGAGACCCATACGTCCTCCTTGATGACTGTTGCACCCTTCTGTCGAGCTGCTTCAACGATATTGAGTTGATTGAAGTTCTACTTAGCGGCCGCGATGGCTGCTTCCAAAGCGTCAGCTGCCGTGTCGTTCACAGCGTTCTCGGACTGCCGAGCTCTCCACGTACGAGTTTCGACGAGAGACGGGATTCGCTCGATAGCACCAATCGGCTCGATACCCATTGCGGCCAGACGGTCGAGCAAGTCCCGAAGCACCTCGTCCTTGCGAAGCGACCAGGTCGAAGCAAAGCAGCGCCAGAACGTCCAACCAGCCCGCTCAAGGACTCGTTGCCTGCTCATATCCGCAGCCCAGCGGTCGGGACCATGGAATTCGTCTCCATCGCACTCGATGGCAAGTCGACTATCGTCGGCACCCTCCACCACCATATCGATTCGGAATGAACCGGCTTTGACTTGCGGCACAACACGGTAGCCCCGGCTGAATAGCGCTGTGTAGACCTCTTTCTCAAAGCCAGATTCGCAATCGTCGATGAGACTCTTGGTCTCGTTAACGCTTCCATCTAGTGGCTTGGTAAAGTGCTCCAGCATCCCTCGACGCAAATCCACATGAGAGAGGTCTTTCAGCTGGACAGAGCGGACGAGATACATGCGGTCCCGAGCCCTGCTGGCCGCAACGTTAAATCGCTGCTCGAAGGTATTGCCCGACAAGGCCTTGCAATTTGCTGGGTCAACGACCATGGACAGGAACATGATGTCCCGCTCGCTGCCTTGAAACAGGCGAGCATCCCCACACTCGAACTTGCGGTGCAGCAGCTCCATGGCACTCACGCGGGAGCGAACCAACGTATCAATGTACTTCGCCTGGTCCAGGCCCAGCAGTGACACCACACCAAGCGTCCGCCCCACGAACTTCGGGTCAGCGACTAGGGTGGCAATCTCCTCAGCTATGGCCTGGGCCTCAAGACGGTTCTCATCTTTGACACCACGCTTGCCACCTTCGACGTAGATGTCAATCAGCGGTGGGTCGAGGCGTTCGGATGCCTTGGGAATACGCAGAGGCTGGATGAACCCATCGTAGAACCTATTGCTGTAGGCAATGATGGGCGGCACACACCGGAAGTGCTCTCGCAGCATCACCTTCTGTGCTGCGAACACTGTCGAGGCAACATCGTAGAGTGACTTCTCGGGCGTCAGGACGGGGGCGAACGGCTGGTCAGACAGGAAGCGGTCCTTGAGCTCCTGGATGCGAACCGCGGACATGAAGCTTCCATCCGGCGAGACCTGCTTGTCGTCGCCAACGACCAAAATCTTCTTCCCACGCAACACGGCAGGCAGCGCCCACAGGTCTGATTGGCTGGCCTCGTCCACGATGACTAGGTCAAAGCTCCCGAGCTGAGATGGCAGCGTTTCTGAGACCTTGGCATGACTCATGACCCAGCACGGGACAGCACCCTGCGCATTGCTCATCGCCTTCTGAGCATCCCGACGGTGCCTGGTCGCATTGGGGCCGGTACCCATACCGATGCGTCGGACAGCCGTACGGTAGGTCTCCAGTGCTGACAGCACCTTTGGAGAGGCACCCAGCTTTGTGGATAGCCAGGCCGACTTGGAAACGAGGTCCTCATACAGGCGCGCCAAGCCTACTTCCAGGTCCCGCCGGCGCGCAGCCAGCGTTCGAAGCTCCTCGCGGGCTTCAATGGTGTCCAGGTGGTTCTTGACCCGTGCCCAGTTCCAGGCGTCGCGCCAGGTGGTCGGCATCGCCTTGTCATCGCCGGAGGCCTCAACCGGGATGCTTCGAATGCGCGTGGCCAACTTCTGCCCACCTGCGCGTTCAACTTGGTCTGCCAGCTGGTTGACCACAGAGAGGTCGTGCGCCAGGCCTTCAATGCGTCGAACCTCACCAACCAGCTCTGCATACCGTGCCACAGCACGCTCGACCGGCAGCCCCACAGCACCGAGGTCGTTCTCGACAAAGGCCCGCAGCGACTCGGCGGCCGGCCCGGAGGTTCCCGCGAGCTTCTCTTGGAGCGTCGCGAGCGAGGTGGCCGCTTTGGCCAGGTCGGCGCGCGTGAGATGGTGACGCAGGTGCTGCAGCACCTCCGCAAGTTCCGCAGCGGACCCTTTCAGCAGTGCCACGGGCGCTTGCGCGAAAACGCGCTCAGCATGGACTGGCAGTTTGGCATCGAACTGCGTTGCCAGCTTGTGTGCTTTCAGTGCGAGTGTCGTGACCAGCTCGATGTTGCGCAGTCCAAAGACTCCGCCGCGTACCGCTGGTACCGACAGCACATCGGCGAACTCGTTCCAGCGAACACTAAAGGACAGCACTTGCGCGTGAAGCTCGACGTATCGCTGCACATGGCCCCAGTCCTCCGCGCTCGCCGGGCTCAGGCCGGCAACCTTGATAGCAGCAACGTGTTCCTTCGCTGCGCCAGCCCCGAACGCCATCATGCCGAACGGCTTGCCCGTGCTCGCACCCCGCGTAATGGCCTCGCGGGTCTTGACCGAGACCAAGGCTTCCTCAGGTGCCTCAACGGGACGCTTCAGGAACGCGGCGCGCGCTTCGGTAAGGGCTTCGACCTCGCCGACAAGCGCCTCCAAGGCTTCACGCTCGCTTTGGAACGTTGGCAGGCCACACTTCTTACGAAGCTGGTCTGTCCAGACCTCGCCGGTCGCTTCAAGCTCATGGGCGAGCTCTTGAGCCTGCGCCACAAGGGGCAGGAGGCTGCGTGCGCCATCAAGCACATCCGGTGTTGAGGAACGAAGGGCAAGCAAGCGACCCTGAGCTTCGGTTTCTTCGATTTCCCGCATGTCCACCAGCGCCTGGTGCAGCTGACCAACATCGGCGGCCGGTAGCAGCCCTGAGCTCGAGGGGATACGCGCAGAAACGTAGACCAAATCCTGTCCGAGGCGTCGCCTGGCTTCGCGAAGGGCCGCGGCCTGCTCGCCAGTCAGTGCTGGGGCATTTTCTGGAACTAGAGAAATAGTGTCGTCGAACCAGCCATGCTGCTCATGACCGTGGAGCACAAGCTCGGCCATCTTCTGGGCCCGCATCGGGACGCCATCGACTTCAACGTCAGACAGTTGCGACTGGGCGATTTCATCGACACGGCAGTCGATGGCCGCGAGCTCCACGTGCGCCCGCTCGATGGCGCTCTGGAAGGTGCGAATCTGCTCCCGGACGACCTCGGGGTTCAGCTGCGAGACGTTGTGGATGATGGCTTCAATCGACGACTGAAACTGCCGCATCCCTTCTCGGTCGCCTGCCAGCAGAGCAACCGTCAGCGGCTGTACTTCCTTGGGAATCTTCGACTGCAAAACTTCGAGGGCTTGCTCGCCCTTCGAGGTCACGAGGACCTTCCGACCAGTGGCCAAATAGTGGCAGACGATGTTGGCGATGGTGTGGGTCTTGCCGGTGCCAGGAGGCCCTTGCACCGCGACGCCATCGGAGCGCTCAAGCTGTTCAACGATGGTCACCTGCTCCTGGTTGTACGGCAAGGGGAAGTAGAGCTCACGCGGCTCGCCCTTCGCGCCGGCGCCGCCGGTATAGCCAGACAGTCCTCGGAAGGCCACCGGCTCGTAGGTCATTTGTTGGTCCGACGGAGGTGTCACCAAGGCCAATGGGCCGAGCGGAATCTCGCAGTTGTCGGCAAGACGCTGCTTCAGGCGCTCGATGTCTTCGTGCAGATAGTTGTTCGGCCGAGGACGCGAAAGAACCACCCAGCTGTCGCTGACCACAAGTTCGTCGGTCGGCATCGGGAACGCTTCGATGCCGTTCACGAACCGGCCCTTCTCATGCAGGTTCCCGGCGACCAGCTTCAGGAGATGCTCGTAGCTGCCCGGGTCGAACGGAGTTACGGGACGGTCGGCACCTTTGGCAAGGGCCTCACGCGCGGCGCGCTCGACATCCGCGGTGCTCGGAAGCAGGCACGCAGCAAACGCATCAAACTCGAAGCGAGGGTCAACAGACCGGGGGCGCAGTGCGATGGCAAGCGTAGTCTCGTCCAAGGCTAGTTCCATGGCCTGGGTCAGGAGCGGGTACTGGAAGTCCACCCGAGTGTTGCCGGCGCGTTCCGCATAGTTGAGCTTCCAGGCAGCAACGCCAACACCCCAAACCAGCTCATGCGGCTTGGCGGTCTCTTCGGATTCCAGCTGGTGCTTGATGGCGAACAGGTCGCCGTAGAGGGAAATTGTCTTGCGGCGCGGAATCTCGCCCGCCGCCCAGGCCGACCACAAGGGCGCATACTGCACCAAAACTTGTTGGGACGACGACCGCCACCGAGCTTCAACCAAGGACCGCTGCTCCGCGGAATTGGACTGGCTTTCCGCCAAAATACGGCTCTTGAGCGTGTCCTCGTCAATCCGTGGTGCGGCACCTTCCGGGTTGTCGCTGACGACGATGACTCCCTTCCACTGTTCCGCGGGCAGAGCCGGCGGAACATTCGCTTCCAGCCGTGCCACTTGCATCCAAATGTGGTCACCATCCAGCTTAATGTCGAAATCAACGCCCGGGAGTCCTTGGAGGTCAGGCCTCCCCTTCAGAAAGCCCTTATAGCCCTGCAACTTGAAGCCACGAGGGTCGATTTCTTTGTCTTGCTCCAGGACGTAGTCCAGAAGTTTGTTAAGCAAACTGTTTGGGCTCATCGTCCCTCCTGTTCATGATGTTCTGCTACAGCCATTGTCAACAGCTAGCAATTTAGCTTGAAGATGGATGCATGCAGAGGCAATACCGGACTCCTGTGCCTCCCCGCCACGAATAGAGAGGCACTATAGTTTTTCCTGTCCAACAAACCTCCCATAGTTCTACAGCGGGGACAGCTCTTCGGATATAGCCAAGAAGACTACTTTGAACGCCCATATATTTTACGAAATTCTCAATGGAATTGGCCCCATAAAATTATCATTTCATGGGGCCTTGCTTCACAGCTTAAGCGTTTAGCTGCACACTCCTCCATGATACAAGGTCCGATTACTACTTTTCTAAATACCAAATCGTGCTGCCATATGTGGAGTTTGGGAAATTCGGCATCAACTCACCCTGGCTAAAGTGACGGCGTGAATTCTCCATCGCAGGGGTCCACCAGTAGCCACTTTCCGGGCACGGCTTGTCAGCTTCACAGCGTATACCTTCGATAGCGGGTGCCGGCTCGAGCGCTGCCTCCGGCAGTGGCACCGAGTCAAATCGCGCATACCAGCTTACGGTTTCCGCCTTATCAAACCCATTCCGTTGAGGCAGGTAGTAATGCAGGGAGCCCGGTTCCGTGGTACGTATCGACCTCAGCAAGTGATTGACAATCACATAGGACTCAGGAGGGCTATTGTCTGGCGCACCCAAGTCTGGATAACGCCCCGCCTGAATAATAAGTCCGCCGGAATAACGACGTACTATGATGTCTTGCCAAGGTGCCAGTGTAGCTCGAATTGCCTCTTCACCATTGAGCTGCTGTACAAACTCGTTTCCCAGAATCGTGTACCAATCTACACCCTTAATGTGGCTCTTCAGTTCGAATCCACCAGCACTGAATGAGCGGGTATCGATATTTAAGCCAATGAAACGCTGCGCAAGCTCATACTCATTGGGCAAATACTGATGATAGTCATAGGGCAGAATGGGGGACAAACCGCCATAACCATGGACAGGTTGCAAAGTTTCGCATATGAAGGCAACTAATTCTTGGTATTGACCAAGGTCCGCTTCGTCGAACACAGTAGCAGCAGGCAATACAATCTTAAAAAACGATTTATCACCCCAGCTTTCATGAATACTCTGCTGCGTCAAGCAGGAAACTGAGTATTCCGGTGCCAAGTTAGGCATGGCTTCGCTACTTACAAACCACTCAATCCGCTCATGCGGGTCAGTGATTTCCAATATCTTATTTCTGGACTTTTGATAGTCGGATGCCCCCATCTTCTTAGTTTTGGCATCCATATATTTTTGCCCCTTTAGCTTCCCGCCAAAGAGTGAATAAAACCTATCGAAACACTCGATGAGTTTTTTCCTAACCTCAACAGTGCTGCCCTTCTCAAAGAAAAAAGTAGCAATCAAACCAGGCCTGATGACGATGCTATCATCAGACCCCAAATTCCAAGTCAGCTCATCTTGATACTGGCGAAGTCGCAGCAATGGCTGCGGCATCTCTTTTTGTTCCATTGTGCAATCCCTAACTCATGCGGCTGACGCGACTGTGGCGCCACCAAGTATCCCTACGCAGGCCAGAAAGCCCGCAACCAGCTCTGCCGGCAAGGCAAGCACCATGACCACAGCCATCGAGACCACGAGGGCGATACCGACGACCACCTTGCCCACATTGAGCAAAATCTGCCCCCACTCAATCTGACGAATCTCGTCCCAGGCGATGTCGCAGTAGCGCTCGATTTTGGCCCACGCCGCCTTCAGCTGCTCTTCGGTCCAACGCGCTAGGACCTGTCCCTTCTCGTTGACCCAGGTCCAGGCATGACTTGCCTGGTCGCGCACCCAGCGGCCAGACTCTAGCAGCCAAGCCGCCTCGCTGGCCAGCCAAGCCTGGGTATCTTGCGCCAGCCCTGTCATGCCTTTCTTGGCGCTAGCCCACATTTCATTCAAGTCTCGCTGTAGCTGTAGACCCCAATCCTGGATGTAGCCTGGGGTTGAGACCGGAACGGGACTGTAGATGGGCGCGGGTACACGTTGGCTTTGGGATTTAGATTTTGCCTGGGGCTGGGGGCTAAAAACAGGTGCTTTTACCGACTCCGAGGCTTCCTTTTTCTTCCTTTTATCAAGTACATCAAGGACAGTAAAACGGTCATCACCACCAGCAATCCGTTTGTAGGCATCTTCTTGCCCCCGCCCAAATTCGTCACCAGGAAATTTGATTTCAACCACCCGTGCAAGGTTGTCTCCGTGAGCAACGCCATCGTGGTCAGCAGCCGCTCTGCCAGGCCAGCGCGTCTCCTTGTCCTTCACGATAATCAGGTCAGGCCGACGCAAATAGCCTTTTGACAGCCCCTTGGGAAAGGGGTTGATGGTATGCCGGCGATTCGCGCCATCGGCACGCAGACTCGAGCTGAGGAAAGGTACCGGCGGGTTGCGCGTCAGGTCGAAACTCACTTCTGCCTTGTAGAACCACTTGTACTCATGGCTGTACTCATCCAGGCGAATCAGGTTCGACATGGTGATTTGCCGCATATTGAGATTGTAAGTGCGCCCGGTCTTTTTACTCGTTACGCCTACCGACTTGGGCGCCAGAACCGCTACGTCGGCTTTCTCGGTCAGGTAGGGCTTGTTGTCCGGTTGCGGCAGCCGTGCGTATTCGGGGCGCTCCTCCACGATGGTCATCGTGCCGCCTGCGGGTTGGTACTTGGCCATCAGGCATCTTCTCCGTTGTCTTTCAACTGCAGCCCGCGCTCCGCTTGGCCGGTGCCATAGCCATACAGTTGGTGGTTTTCCTCGACCGGCGGCTTGGGCGCCTCCAGTTTGACGGGCTGGGCATTGGGCGTGAAGGCCGTGTTGGTGCGCCCTTCCCCGTCCGTGTAGCCGGGCAGCGTACGGCCATTGGGCAGTTTGAGCCGGTAGGCGTGTCCGACCAGCGGCTCTCCGGTCTTCTCGTCTTGCAGGATATAGCTGCGCTGATAGCCTTTGGGCATCGTCGGCATCCGCATCGATACGCTCGCCGGGCCGCTCAGCGCATGGCTGGCGCCCTTGACGCTGACGGTGCCGGGGCAATGCACCTCGATATTGCCGCCGGCCAACCGGATATAACCGCCATCGCAAGTCAGCAGGATTTCCTCTTGCGCGGCGATGGTGACGCGGTCCTTGCATGAGGTGATGGTCACGTCCTTATCGGCCGTCAGCTCGATGTCGCCCGCCTGCGCCTGCACCTGAACTTTGCCCTTGGCGGCAATCAGTTTCATCGCGGCCTGGTTTGCTACGCCGCTGACGAACAGGCTGATGTGCTTGCCCACATTCGCGAGCCAGCGCCGACCCGTGGTCTGATTCATATCCCGCTGCGCCACCAGGTCCAGATTGGTGCCGGCAGCCAGGGTCTGGCTTTGCTCGGTGACGCTCGCGATGCCAGCAGGCGCAGACAGCACGAGTAATGGCTGCTGGCCATCTTGGTTGCCCGCCACTGTCTTGCCGTCCGGGTCGGTATTGGTCCCCGCCTCCCAGGCTTTCAGGGCGTCGAGTTGATGCTGCAAATGGCCTTCAGGGCGTTTACGACCTTTGGCGTTGTCGGCCGTGATTTCCTCGGGTCCGGTCTCCATCGCCTCCGCCAGCTGGGCTTCCGCGGTTTCCGCCAGCACCTGGCTGAGGGCCAGCGCCGACTGCAGCTGACTGCTGGCATGCTCGCGCGCCAGCTGTTTGCCGCCGGCGCCGTTCTGGGCCTCGGTGGTCAGCAACAGGCCATTGGCGGCGCGGATGGCGCCATGCTGGTCGGTACGCAGCTCAAAGCCCTCGCCGCGCGGTTGCGCTTTGCCATTGCTGCGCGGGTGGGTGAGGAAGCCTTGATTGAGCTGCGTCTTGCCGGGTTCGCTGCTCAGCTTGGCGCGTACTTCGCCAGGCGTATCGTCGAACAATAATTCGTTGTACTGACCGCCGTGGTGTTCCTGCGACTTGATGCCGGACAGGGTCTTGTTGGCGGGAAGCGAGCCGGCGCCGCTGAAGCTCGGCGTCGGATGACTGCCGTTGTACAGCACGCCGGTGATGATAGGACGGTCGATGTCGCCTTCGATGAAGTCGACCAGCACTTCCTGACCGATGCGGGGAATAAACTGGTGGCCAAAACCGGCGCCGGCAGAAGGCATGGCAACACGCAGCCAGCACGAGGAGTGTTCATCCATGCCGGCGCCAAGGGTGGGGTGTTCTTCGCGACGCTGCCAATGCAGCTGCACCTTGATGCGGCCCTGCTCGTCGGTGTAGACCTCTTCGCCCGCCGGCCCCACAACCGTGGCGGTCTGCCTCCCCAGGCTGGTCGGCTTGGCATGCTCAGTGTTCGCGTACAGGGGCGTCAGCGGAATCCCGCGGCGTTGTGCCTGGAAGGTGGTCTGGAATGGAGACGGGCTGGCAGACGCTGGGGCCAGCTTGAGCCGCGGCGCAGCCGTCTGCAGCTGCTGGTTCAAGTCGGCAGGCAGGTTGTTCTGGGCGCGGAATGTTTGCCGGGTGACAACGAATTCGCGCTTTTCGGGCGCATCGGCCACATGCGCGGGATGGTCATCCAGCCGGAACCATTCGCCAGCCAAGAGACCGCGTACGGCACCGCTACCGGAAAATTGCTTGGCTTGCAGGTCCTGAGCCTGCTGTCGCAGCTGGGCATAGCGTCCCAGTTGTTCGCTATCGCTGGCGTAATACAGCCCAGGCGCATCGTAATGCTGCAAGCTGGACTGTAACGCCAAGCCACCTTGCCCTTGCTGTAGAGGGCTCGCCTGCGTGGCATGTTGCGTGGCGACCGGTTGATAGTCGAAGCTGGCCAACGCCGTTTGGCCGGCCACCACCTGCCGTTGTGTTGTCCACCCCGTCAGGCCGTCTTCCTGCTCGGTCGCATCGGCGCGATGGAAGCGCACGCGCGCTACCGCAGCCTGAGGCAGGTTGTGCGCGTCTTCGAACACCACCAGCTGAACCTTGGGACCCTCGTCCTCCCAATGGGCGAAGCGCCATGCCAGGCCTTCCTCGTGCAGCAGGCGTACGATGAAGTCGAAGTCACTTTCTTTGTATTGCAGGCAGTAGCTGCGAGACGGGAGGCTGGCGGCCTCGAAGGTCAAGGTCTGGACACGGGCAAACACCGGATTGGCGGCCTGATGCTCGGCAAAAATCTGCTGCACGATGTCCGGCACGGACAGGTCCTGGAACACGCGAGATGTCCGCCGAAACCGCAGCAAGCTAAACGGGGACTCAACCGTCAGCCCATACTGCGCGAAGCCGCCATCAGCGCCCAACAGCTGAGCCTGGCTCACCACGCCGCAGCGCATCGTCTCCACCCCATCGGCGCCGACGATGCCGATACGTGCCGGCAAGCCAAGCAAGGTTTTGAGTTCGATGCCGACGTCCGGCGACAGGCAGGTCAGCTGATAACGATAGCCCTGCGAAACCCCTTCCTCGCCCTCTAACTGCTGCGGCAACAACTGCTGGCTCGCAATATGCCCCTCTCCCAATTGCAGGGTGAACAGGCGTTGGCTCTGGTCGAACGCGGAAGCGAAACTGGCAAGCAGGGAGCTGAGGTCCATCGACAAATCCTGGAAGCAGAATAAGAAACACCCTCAGCGAGGAGGGTGGCGGTCGTGACATTACGTAATTTAGATGGCGGTAACATTTTAAATTTCCCTCACCGACCCAACAAGGCATACATCAGCGCCCCCTGGCTTGCTGCCCAAAATCCATCCTTTTGGTCAGGTGGAAAATGCAACAGGTTTTCTCTTCTGAGGCACGAAGTCTATCGTCCGCCATCCCCGCCCCAGACCACGCTATCATTCGGTCTGACGGTAGGGACTGTTGAGCGCACGTAAATATACGATGGGACGGGCTGTGGGACGTTTGAAAGCGGTGGTCGATAAGCTGTACCACCCACCGACGGATGGGCGGCGTAAGGTATTCGCCTTATCTCGCCCTGAAGCAGAAAAATTGCCCCGATTGCCGACGGTGGCCATGATTTCCATCAGCGCGCCAGAGCGACCGATTGCCGCAGTGGACGGCTTCGCATACTTGCTGCGCCTGAGCTTCGCGGATGTGGACTTCCTGAACCCCTTGCTCTCCCAAAAGGCCCGGCAAAAAACGCAAGATGCGTTCACGCCTGCTCAAGCCGCCCAAATCCTCGACTTCGTGAATGGCTTGCCAGGCGACGTTCATTCATTAGTTGTGCATTGCGAAGGCGGATTTTCCCGCTCATGCGCGGTTGCCTTGGCACTACATCAACGTTTTGGTTACTTAGCCGAGGTGGAGCGCTTGGCCAAGGGAAATCCGAGCGTACTGCAACTGATGCTGGCGTGTCGCGCGCCCAATGAAGAAAAACGCTGACACAGGTCGTAGCGAAGGGATTCGACCTCGAAACAACAAGCAAAAATGTGCCGCTTATTAGCCAATTTCATGTATAAAAGGAAGAATATTGCCCATTGCTGTGGGCCGCTTTGAGGAGATGGGTATGGTGATGCACAAGGTTCTCAAATCTCAAACGGTCGACGAGATAGAAGCGGAACTAGGTGAACACCTGAAGACGCTGCGGATACATCGCAACCTCGACCAAAAAACGATTGCCGCCCGCGCCGGCATCAGCGTTCGCACACTGCGAAACTTGGAAAGTGGCAGTGGGTCATCGTTACGCACACTGATTCAGGTGGTTCGGGTCTTGGGACGGGAGTCGTGGTTCGAGACGATTGCGCCTGTTCCGAGCATTAATCCGCTGATGCTGACGCGGACAGCCGCGCCCCGTCAGCGGGCCAGCACGCCCAGGAAGCACAAGTGACTATCAGGCCGCTATGCGCCTGCACAAGGGCTAATTCCCCACGGCCTGCAGCCAGGCATCCTTCCCAATTTTGTGGCTAGACTCCTCCTCGGTGGCCTCCCCTGCGCCACAATTAGAATCCTACAACTTTCCGACAAAGCGACGCTGAATAGAACAAATTTCAGACAAAACGACCCAGCTCAATACAGCAATCCGGCAGTAATTAGACATATCAAGCTAAGCTTGGCTTTACCTTGAGTAGCAATGAAAAAATCATTTATCATATTTCTATCTCGCAGCTTTCAACCCAGGTGACCTCCACTTCCCGCTAGGAGCTGTCTGCGTTTGTCACGCATACCACTTAACCTAAAATATGCCTTTGGGAACTGTATAACAAAGATGAGGAATAAGACCGCTTGGGAGAAAGCCGCTGAAGCACAAGGGACGACCGAATCGGAACGTGTCCTGACCCAGCTCGCTCGCAAAGCGTTTCTGAGCCTGTGGAGCTACCCAAACGTCTATAGCGATGAAGGAAGGCCAGGCGGCAAGGGCGACGGCAAAGAGCTGGTAGACCTACTGGTGGTCTTTGGCACTAACGTGCTTCTATTCTCCGACAAGCACTGCGCATTTCAGCCAAACGTAGACATCAAGGTTGCTTGGCCTCGTTGGTATAAGCGGGCCATCGAGAAGTCTGCAAAACAGCTTGCAGGCGCTGAAAAGTTCCTGCGGCAGTTCCCGGACCGCATCTTCGTTGATAAATCATGCCAAACCCCGCTGCCTGTATCTCTCCCAGACCCGGCCGTAGCCCGTTATTTCCTAATTGCGGTCACACGGGGTGGTCACGAGGCCGCCGTTCGATACTTTGGTGGTGGCAGCACGGGCAGCTTGATGTTCAACAACCAGCTTGAGGGCGATTCTCACTACGAACAGCCATTCGAAGTCGGTTTTCCGCTCAAAGGCCGGCGCTTCGTCCACATTCTTGATGAGGTGACGGTTGGCGCTCTTTTGGAGGAGCTGGATACGGTACCAGACCTTGTCGACTACCTTGTTTGTAAGGAACGCTTTTTGGGAGCCAATATCGCATGGATAAGTATTGCCGGCGAAGAGGAATTGTTGGCGAGGTATATGTGCACGATGGAAAGCGGCCGACACTCATTGCCCAGGGTACCGAAAGATAATAATGCAGTCATCATCCCCGAAGGCGACTGGCAATACTACTGCTCGAGCCCCCAGCGAGCGGCCAAGCGCCAGGCTGACCAAGGCAGCTATATGTGGGACGAGCTTATTGAATACCAAGCTTCTTTCGTGCGTGCAGGGACAGCAAGTGGGCTTCCAGAAACGAAATCCAATACCATTGACCACGAACGTGTCCTTCGTGCTCTGGCTTCAGAGCCCAGACTGGTCCGACGAGTGCTAGCTAGCGACTTCCGCTTCGCACTATCTGTTAGCAAGCCTGGTCATAAATTTGTGCGCGTGACTCTGAGTGATGACAACAAGTCTCGCGCGTATGTTTTCCTGACAGTACCAAAGTCACCAAATATTGACTACCAAACTTACCGTGATATGCGTGCGGCTGTACTACTCGCGTACTGCTACGGTATCAAGGTACGCTTTCCGCACATAACAGAAGCGGTAGGTATAGCCTCAGAGCCATTCTCCGAGGAAGCTGCCTCCCAAGACTTCGTGTATGTCGACCTTTCTGAAGGTCTAGGGCCAGAAGAGTCAGATATGTGGAAAGACATCATGGAGGATTTTGATGTATTGCAGGCACCAGCCAAGGATGTGCAGCACCTCAAGCAAAGAGCTCACGAATTCCCAATGCCTTTCAACTTCGGTGAGCCGCAGTCCTACGAGGACAAGTCAAACACTCCGATTAATCGCGCCGAGAGACGAGAAATGAAGCGGGAGGCTAGAAAAATCGAAGAAGATGAGCTGAAGATAATTACGAATTTAAAGCTGAAAAATGTCTCCTAGTTCGGGAAATAATATTTTGATTAGTTCATGATGACTGGTGTCTGGACGATAAGAATCATCCCCTCTCGCAATGGCATCCTTGTAGACTTTTACTTTCCTCCGCCAATTTCCCGTCAGGTCTTCCGCTCTAATTTGCTCTGCTCGGTCGTAAACCAGCAGAGCCCTCCGAAATAACTGCAGAATCGGCTTTTGAGCACTAGCAATCCAGTGCGCCAACTCCACCAACGTAGAGTAATTCCATCCTACTGGCTGGCCACGTTTTGCTGAATATAAAGCATTCAATATTGTACGAGGTAACTGGCCAGGATATTCCGGCAATACAAACTGACTCTGAATGAACTGCCTCCTCAGCTCCCCCCAAGATTTTAGGTCGACAGGACTATTGTCTGCTACGTAGTCTAGCCAAAAGTCTTCGAAAGCCTTCAGGCGAAATTTTTCTGGGGCTGATTCTTGTTTTTGCCATGCTTGCAGAGCCTTATCGTAATCGAAATAGAACGCACGTTGCCCAGCTAGGTCAAGAGTCAAGTCGTGAAAGGCAACAACCTGCCGGGACAAGTTGGTCGACGCAGGCTGCGCCCAGATGCACTCAAGGTGAAACGTAGCCTGCTCAAGTGAAGCTGCTACGGTCTCTCGGTTAACAATAAAAGCATTTTGATTGTTATTAAAAAACACATCGTCTTGCGTCAGACGTCGGTTTTCATCCTCAAACTGGGCGAATATCCAGAACAGCAGCGCCCCTTCCTGCAGATAAAACTGGCGCCGCTCGGCGATAACATTCAGGTACGTCGTTGAAAGCTGAATCTCGAAGATGACCGGAATATCGCCATACCTCGCTTGCACATCTGGGCGCCGCCATTGGCCCAAAGAGCCCTTCCAAGTGTCTTCACTGCGAATCTGGGAGAATCTGGGGTCCACAGAAAGGCATTGCACGACCCAATCCTTCATCCGCCTATGCAAAGCGCTTTCTTTAGCGCCATTGTATTTTCTGGCGTTGATTTCTAGCTGGGACAACTCGCCTCGGGTCCGCGCGGGGCACCGGTCGTCCTCAAGTTCATGCCGGAAAAAGAAGTGTTGTTTGTCTGGGCAGCTCACAAGATACACAGGGATACCGCATAAAGAACAAGAGTAAAGTGGTTCATACTTATTAATCTGCGTGCGCAATGCCATCCGAAGTTTCATTACCTCAGCGTAATCCGAGCTAATAACCTCAGCGACAGGATGGTGCTGGCCGGTCTGTAAATCCAGAACTTCTTGGATAGCTGGATGTTCGACTGCGAGCGTCATGCACCTCTCCTTGTGGTTATGGGTGATAGCTACCTGTCTCGACTGAGGGTACCCAGTCTTCTTTGTGGGTGCCATCAGCCCATCGTCCAGTCTCAGCAACCATAGCCACCAGCCTGGTCATCACAGCTTCCCATGTTTTGACTCGAGGGTTGCACTGGGCCACACCAGGGGAACGCCGACCTTAGACAGGGAATTTTTCGATTTAGATTTCAGACTGAACTTATTCTACTGCACCTTTAAAAAACTCGGCATGCTTCTACTTTTCAGCCAATATGGCGACAAGGGTTAAAAGTATGATTGGCATTGAGATTAAGGCAATCACAATTAATGCTAAAATACTGGTCGCGTTTGCCTTTGGCGTACCGACTTTTGCAGTGAAATTTATCGCCAAATTTCTAACAAATAGAAGGAAATTTGCAACATTATTCGCAAGGAAAATAAATACCAAACTAGCCTGCGCGGAGGCGGTACAATAGAATATTAATGGCTCCGGCATAAAGTATGTTGAGAAAGCTCCCCGTGTAGTGATGTGTACAATGGTTGCAGGTTTAAATAGTGCAAGCGATGATGAAAATGATTCAATTGGTGTGTACGGTATGACTGGCATGGGGTCATTGGGGGCCATGCTCATGTACAGGCTTACCATATCCTCTACTCTAAATCCCAAAACCACAATACTAAAAAGAAAGTACGAGAAAAATAGTACGAATGCAAAAAACAATAGAAACCTTACAGAGCCAAACCCTTTTGACTTTCCAATGCGAATACTTTTTTTTGTTAATTGGATGGAAATTACATCAAGAGCCAAGGAGGCATAAACTCCTTTGTGATAGAATTCAAAAATTGACTGGCGTACATTTATTGGCAGCCTAGCGGACAGAGAATGATATGGGTTTTGGAATATGTATAAATACAGAAACCAAAGGGAGAAAAACAATGCAGAGACAATCAAAGTGTACAAGGGGATGGTGAAAATCTGCCTTTTTGAAAAGTATCGCTCACCAAAAATACGCAGATATGCACTAGCCCACATATCGGAAAGGCTAAAAAATCTTTGAGCGCCTAGCGTATTCGACTTGAGCTGAGCGATGGTTTCTAACCTACTTTTTTTTGTGGTTAGCGCAACGCTTGTAAAAACAATAGCCACGCTACTGAATATGGACAGTGGTATTGCCGCCAAACTCACAAACCCAGAGAGTGACATTGCCATTCCCCTTGAAATTAGCCAATTTTCATTTTAAAATATTACAAATCAATGCTTCCACTAACTATTAGCTAAGCCAGCACGTTTAGTTAATAGTTAGATACCACAACAAATTATCGACGCCGCACACTGAGAATTCGGCTTTTACTTCTTAACTCGATAACTATCGCCTACGAAGCCAAACGATGCGGGTCGATATCTTAAAAATAAACTTTACAACGGGCCATCCAATAAGTGATGCAACAAGGCCAAAGATAGCCATTTCTGCTCCATCCCTACTGTAGTTATTGAATATTTCTCGGCCACCTAATAACAGTACAAGAGGACCAAACAAAAGCCATGTCCCACCAGCAAAAAAAGCCCCAAGGCTTAGTATTGGCTTGGCCTTACTTTGTGGCCCTTTGTATGCGCCGCAACCTGTACATACAGTGGCACCAAAGTTAATGTGTGCCTTACAAAATGGGCAAATTTCTGTTTCCATAGTCCGCCTTGAAATACCGTGCACGCTAATGCCTATTACCACCTAATGCGCAAGCCAATAGGATGACAACGCCGGCTAACTTTAGCGACGATTTAGAAATAATCACTAGAAACCACAAGCCACGCCACAACAAATCCCTTTATGGCCTTGGTGCATTCCCTGAAGAAAAATTCCATATACAATTTGAAATATCGGCAATCACCTTTGCAAAATCAAACAAAAATGTAGAATCAATTTCCGTATAATCTTTTTCATAAACGTAGCGCCACTCAACAAATGCATTACTAATACCTTTCATTTTTTCATTAATATCGTTATATTTTTCAACGAGAAGGCTCCGAATCTCCTCTTGCCTTACATTAGGCAGTTTTTCAAATAGTGATGCAATTTTATGCTCTCTTTTGCATTCGTGCCCTGTTTCTTTAAAAATCAATGCCTTCAACCCAACTTCAACAGAAAATGCTGCACATACAATTGCAGGCACGATTGCCACCTGAAACTTATCATCGATAACTCGATATTCATTTGCTCTATTTGCGGCAACAAGAAAAGACTGTGACAACCTATACGCATGCTCAGAGTTCAACGAATCATCTCTCTTTCTAATAGTGTTTATATGGACTTTGACGTCGCATAACAATTAATATCACTGACAGACAGTAGCCTCCTGTTTTTGGGACATCATCTCCACGTTCCACTTGGCCGTCTCGTAACCGTGGCGGGCCAAAAGGTCGAAACTAGACTCAGTCAACTTGTGGAGAGTGGTGCTGTAGGTTGCGGCACGCTTGGCGTCGGCGACTGGCAGCCAAGCCCGAGACAAAAGCTGGGAAGCAATAATCTCACGCCCTTTGGCGAAACGCTTGATGGAGGATTCCGCTGCTGTTCCAATACCCAGGTATGCGCCCGCCGCCGGGTTCTTCTGTAGGAAGTTGACGAACGCTCGCACGCGCAATGCGCGACTCTGGTCCAGCGCGATGTCAGCGATTCGCTTGAAACGAAAGGGGTTCAACAGATGAGGAATGGTCTGGCGAGCAAGCGGCGCACCGCCATCAGACACGAGCAGGTAGGTAATGTCTGAACGAAGCGTGTCATCGTTCTTTAGCTCTTGCCGACCAATGTCGAACATGGGCTCAATGCCCAAGTTGTCGTACAGTCCCCCGTCATACAGGTGCAAGCAGTCGTAGGGCAGCTGATATGGTTCAGGTTCACCAGCTCCCCACTGTTTGCGCTTCTTCCACTTGAACTTTTTACTCTTCACGGTGAGCGGTCCGATGCCGCCCGGGAACGCCGCTGAGATGGCCATCGCTTTGGCAAGGCTAAAGTCATCGACGTCCGCATATCCGAGTTCATAGTCCCCCATAGTCACACCCTTGAACCGAAAGCGCCTCCCCGTTTCTCCTGTCGTGCAGTTGATTGACCAAACCGGCGAAGCTCCAATAGCACTGAGCGGCTTTTTGACATCCCACAGAGCCTCGATAGCTTGGGCCACCACATTTGCGCGGGATAACAGGAATCGCCAGTTGAGCGGGTTAAGCAGGAGCCGCACTGCGGCGGACCACTGCAGGGATTGCTTTGTCAGCGTTTGGCGAAAACGGGGAAACACATCATTCAGGTAGGCCTGCGAGCTAGGCCAACGGTAATCTGCAAGGCGAAACACCATTCCGACAAAAAGACTGCCGCCTGACACCGATGAAACGTGTACGACGTCCGGCAAAAGACCTTTCTCAGCCAGGTAACGCATAACGCCAGCGTGAAAGGCGGCCGCACGCACGCCCCCGCCAGAGAAAGCTAGTCCAATCGCATTTTTCGATTCGGAGTGAACGTCGTTCATACGGCGGTTCCTTCCCCAAGTGAAATCGAAATATCGGTTTCGCCGACGATGACCATCAGCGCTGGCACTCCATCCGTCGCCAGGGTCTCCGCGAGGTAAGCTAGCAATGCAGCATCCGCGGCACTAGGCGCAGCTGATGAGTGCCTTGGATGGGAGTGCCACTCCCCGAGATAGCTCACAACGTTTGCGGTCAGCGCCGAAACGCGTTCAATCGCCTCTTTCACGCCGTCGGCCCCTCGCGTAAAACCTACCCGGCTTGCGTCACTATCACTGGGCGCCGGTAGAACGTCCACGATTTGGATGGCTTTACGCTTTTGGTCCACATATCCGAGAACCACTCCTCCGGTCTCGTTAGGAAGACCACCCTCCCGTAACGCTCTAAGCTTCGTTTCCAAACCCTCGTCCCAAATGACGTCCCATTCCCCGAGGCGGCTTTGCAGTGACGCCATCACGGGGACAATGTCGACAGCCAAGGCGCCGGATTCCTCGTGCATGGACCATATGCGAATCTGCGCCTCTGGCCGTGCCGAGAGCAATCGGACCTGTCGCGCAAGGGTGGCGCCGTGCAGTTGAACAACTTCCTGAGACAGGATGCCGGACAGGTCTCGACAACCAGCACCGACCCAATAGGAGCCCTGGTGGCCAATCAGGTGCGTAGGCCCCCAATCGCTGTTGAGAATTGCGCGGTAGTATTGCGCCTCTAGCGAACTCAGGCGCACTTTCCTCTCCTCGTCCTCTAGCAGTAGAACGCAGTCCCTACCAGGTGGTGTGAGGAAAGTAGAAACCATACGCGGCGTACTATCGCGGTCAGATAGGTCGCGTGGCACTTCGAGCGTCGTGGTGGCATCGACAAGTAGCGATGCAGTCAAAAGGGCGTCATTTACTTCTGGGTTGTCGAAGTCGTTAACCTTTGCTGCAATTGCTTTCGGCTTAGGTGCCGTTGGCCAATTTAGCTCAGCCATCTTGCGCGTCACATCGACCTTCGCCCATCCAATGTGCAGGTCTTTACCTGCATGACGTACGATGTTGTGCGCATGCAATATATCTTCGTCAATATATGACCAGCTTCCCCAGCCCTCACGACTCCACAACTCCGCCATGCAGCTGCCCAACGCACCGACGCCAGCAAGGACACCCTGGAACTCAGCACCTTCGCTACTGACTCCGGATGCTCGACGGGCATCATTTAATGAGAATGCAATTCTGACGTCTACCGGCTCAAGCCTGAGGTGCCGCCATGCCTCACCGCTCTCAGCAGGCATTGCGGCGATAGCAGCGACTCCGAGGTCGCGGTTTTCATAGACATTGCCATCTTTCCCGTCGAAATACGCACCACAGGCGACTCCTAGCTGCGCAAGAGGCGCATCGTGAATAATGAAACCACTCACATCGATACGTTCAGGCGCGTCGTTCTCACTTCGTGCCACCGGCATCTGAAGCAGCAGGAACGTATGCTTGGCACTCCGGTCTTGAATAGACAGCCCTGTATTCGGGAGCACATTCTTGGCCACATCGATGAGTGGCGACAAAAGCTCAGAGCCATATCGCACCAACTGGTCATGTAACGAGCCCAAAGTGGAGGGATAAGGCTCGATTCGCATTGAAACCATTGTTGGTGCCGTAACGATGAGTGTGTCGAACCCAGTATTGCCTTGAGTATTTGCAGTCCCCTTGGACTGAAACACACCGCGCAATACAGTGCCGTTGCTTCGTGACCCGGCCCACGCCAACCGCAAAACCTCTTCCTGGGTCGCCGCTCGCTCCTTGAAATCTGCAGGCAAGACAATCTGGTACGGCGAGACGAAATGTAGCCGTTCGAGCGGCTGGTCGTTGCGATGCAGAGTTCCGAGCGCGGTCTCCCGGAGCCACCAGAGAATTCGCTGCAGATGTTTGGCCGGCGTCCACGTACGCTCTACAGCGCTCCACGGCTCGAAGTACAAGCACAAAGAGGGCGGCTCTCCGTCCGGAACGCTGTTCTGATGTGGCGTAGCAGGGAAGTTGGCGCGAAGAGCTCGGACCTCGTGTGGCGTCAACAACCCTGGGCCATGCAACAGCAGTAGACGCTCTCGGTTTGTGACGCCCGCCGCATTACGGGAAGGGACTGTCCCGTCACAGCACTCGACAACAATCCCATCAACGATTTGATGGATTTGGCCAGAGGTCCCGTTACTTTCCAGACGCCGCAATTCCACTACGTCGAAGGCGGGATGCTGACTGCACGCTGCGAGCAACCGCCGGCTCTCCTCGTGTTCTAGCCTGCCGGCAGCGAGGTCCGGCAGCATTTCCCCCAGGGTATAGTATTCGGCAACCACTCAACCAGCCCTCGGCGCTGGTTTGGAAATAATGATGTTGGCCGCTGACACCGCAGCTCGCACCAGCGACACGCCATGGTTATCGACCTTGAATTCCAGCGGCTCCGGCTTGGTCGCGTTGGGCTCCTCCATCGTAACGAGGAACCTGGCTCCCCCCGTCTTTTTCCTGTAAGTCTCGTAGCACTTCTTTGCCTGAATATGCGGCGGCTGAGTCTGCTCCCGGCCTTCCTTGGTATCGAGAATGGGGCAGCTTGAACTCACGATATAGGCGCCATCCTTGCCTGACAGCAGGATTTCTTTGACCAGTGGCTTGGGGGTGGTTTCGAACTCACCCTTTTCATCACTGAGCGCCAGGTAGCTGCAGTGGTGCGGGATGTTGTACAGGTCCCAGGCAAGCCGGTCCATGTTCCCGTGGGCCTTGGTTGTCGTGACGATGTCTTCAAGCACCGACCATTCCGAGTCCCCGACCGCCAGGTAGTCGTAGTCGGCTCCGTTCCTGCGGAAGCGAACGTTGAAAATCAGCGAGGCGGCGTTGCGAAGGTCATCACCATCATCAACGTGCTTGATGAACGGCGAGTGGCAGAAGAACTCAACCCCGTCGGTTTCGATGTCGAAATCAGGGGCGAGTTGTCCCGCATCGGTAATAAGGTGCCGTCTCGACTCAAGTGTCAGACCGTTTTCTTCCAGCCAGTCCTTCAGCTTTTCCGGCTTGGAAAACACGCGGATGCCTTTGCCTTCTTTCAGGCGATGGCGGGCCTCCTGACGCCAGATTACGAATTCTGACGATTGCTGGCCGTTTGTACCCGTCTCCAGAACCATGGCAGCCGGAACCCAGAGGGTATCTATTTTGATACGTCCGTTGCCCTGGTACTTCGCTGCGTGCCGCAACTCGAAGAATTCGGTGCTGTTCTCGATGTGGTCCGTGTCTGCGTGGGTAAACGCCACCACGTCGAAGGAGTCACGCCCAGCATCCTTGAGCTCCTGGTCAAGGCGAGCCTTCAGGTTAATTTCGGGACCTTCCCCCGCCTCGGTCTTCTTGCGGTGGCGGTAATCCATCAGGATGCGCTTGCCATTCTCAAGGATGATTTGGCTGGTATCACCGTTACCAACCGGATAAAAGATGATGCGATGTGCCATTTTTCTCTCAGTTTGGTGTCGAAGATGGAGGCTCTGACCGCAAGCACCAGCCACGACTCCCACATTGTCGTTGCTATGCACTCAACCGTCGTGTGGACTTTGGCTCCCCACCAAGTTTCTCAATAACCAGGATGTAACCCCCGACAGGGAACACCCCAAGATGCATCCGTGGCCACACATCGACCACATAGCGCATACTTATTATACGCATAATTTTTATACTGGCGTATTTTTTATACGAATGCTAGCATCAAGACCATGATTGAGACACCACAAGACACCACCCACCTGGACTCGGGGCCAAAGCCAAGCCCGAGATGGGGGCAAGACCGCCGGCTCGCATTCATCGACTTCAGACTTCGATGGGAGGGCCGCATCAACCGGAGCAATTTGACAGACTTCTTTGGGATATCGGTACCCCAAGCATCGCTCGACATCGCCCGATACATCGAACTTGCTCCACAGAACCTCATCTACGACCGCAGTTCACGCGTCTACCAAACGACAGCAGATTTCCACCCCCTGTACACCACGACCCAACCACAGCAATATCTAAACGAGCTGCTAGCATCAGCCACTGGCATCTTGGAGCCGGATACCAGCTTCATCGGCTGGAGACCACCGGTCGATAGTGTTCCCCATCCTGGGCGCGGCGTTGTAGCAGAGATTCTTTTTGCCCTTCTGAAGGCCATCCGAGAGGCATCTGGCCTCAAGGTTGTCTACCAGTCGATGTCGAGGACCGAACCCAGCACTCGAACCATCTCGCCACATGCGTTTGCTCACGATGGATTTAGATGGCATGTTCGCGCTTTTTGTCATTCACGCAATGAGTTTCGCGACTTCGTTCTGGGTCGAATATTAGAGATACAAGAAACGGAGCCAGCAGGAAGCCCTGCTAGCGAAGATAAAGAATGGAACGCAATACTCCCCCTCATCCTCACTCCCAATCCGGAGCTATCGCCTAGCAAGCGGCGAGTCATTGAGCTCGATTATGGGATGAATGAAGGAATAACTGAATTAAAATGCCGTCAAGCCTTGCTCTTCTACACACTGAAAAGACTTGGATTAGACCAATCAGGGGGCGTACTGCCAGAAGCCCAACACGTTGTTCTAAAAAATGAAGCAGATTTGGCACCATACCTGAACCAACGTTAGTTGTCTGCCGAGAAAAACAGTATCGCAATATAAACCTTCGGGAAAGTCTACTTTTTAAATACAGGCATATATAGCAAACTCCACACTTGGCAGATTACAACCGGGCTGGAGTTTATGATAGCGGCACGCAATTGTAATTTTACTGCTTAATCATCACAATCACGTGCCGTTACTCATCTCCTGAGTCTACTCAAGCAATACTTCTTGACAAAGCCTGAGTCGCCCCTCCCTTTCCACGCACCTCAAAATCTCAATTGATTGCTGAGCCCATTCTCGATAGCACAAGTAAGACACCACATCACCCCGTGAAGTGACTTATAGAACACTCCCCGCATATTAAAATGCTCAATTCCGGTGGCATGTTCAATGATATTCGATGCAATCAACCCAAGCATCGATTTTAATTTCAGAATGGCCGACATCAGACATATTGCGGTGCTAAATATTTTAATAATACAAAAATAAAGTACCCACACTATTCATCTGAATCGACTTGGTTGATGTTATCAGCCTGTGATAACGATTGTTCTTGCTCAATCAATGCTTGAACCCAACTCTTTTTGCATTGAGATAACTGACCCCAGGCAAGAATGACCATCGCAAGGTCATCGTCCTCACAGTAGAAGTATGGTGGGGGTACATCCAACACTTCGGCCAACCGTACAGCCGTGTCAAACGGAGGTGCATGAGTACCCGTTTCGTATCGACTGATGCGGGCGCTGGCCGTACCCTCATCGAGCCCAACCATAACGCCAAGCTTGTCTTGAGGGATGTCTCGCCGCAGGCGAGCCTCTCGCAATCGCCTACCAAATATAGATGCTGGGGGTTTTGTGCGCATCCTACGATGCTCGTAGGATGCTCTTGCAACGTCTCTACGTAAAACGTAGACTGGCCACCACCCTGGCGAGCACTAGCTCATCAACTTGCTTCCGCACTCTCCCGGCCTAGTGCTGGCCAGTGCTGCTCTGCTTGTATTTGTGCTTGCCTGTTTGTGTTTACTTTTATCTAATTTTCTGGCGGACTATGACAATGACTCGAAAACCCATTGGCTTTTTCACTGCTCTAGGAGTGATGGCGCTCTTAGCTGCTTGCTCGGAGAAGGTGCCCAACGACAAGTTAACTTACGAAACCGTACTGTCATACGCCAAAAACGATGAACTTGAGGGACTTGTTGTCGACGATTTTAAGAAAGAAAATGGATGGCAAGACACTTCATCAGAAAATAAGTATAACGTCAGATACAATTACAATTTAAAACTAACCAAGCCCCTCCCAGAAGTTGTCCTAGCATTTGCCAATGGAATTGTGAATACCGTTCAGCAACGTCATAAAAATCCGGGATTTATGGGTATTGATGCCCTGCAAACAGAAGTTAATATTTCGACGCAAGCCGACAGTTGGCTCGCTCCGCAAAAAGAAACATTCCCACTAAGGAGAGATGCTTTTTTAATTAAATGCAAGCCTTGCACTGACTTTCTTTCAAGAGGCAGCAAAGATGAAATAAACCTTCACTGGAATGCTTTTATTGCTGCCTGGGCTGAGCTAGAGAAGATGGGATTCAAAGACAACGCCACAATGGGTGATAAGGTTTCCCGACAGGCATGGTCAGGATTTATGAAAACTGAAAATGGTTGGCGACCCATCGTTTCTCAGTAAATGGTGTTGAGATGCACGGCTTTGTTGCATAACTAAATTTTGTTACAATGTGCAGCAAGATAGGCAGAGAAGATTGCTGACGCAGATGCGAAATTTTCCACCAAACATCCGCCTCATCTTGGCATGATTTTAGTTATGCAACAAAGCCATCTGAAATTGAAAATCAAGATGAAAAAAACAAACCCTTTTGAAGCTTTTCTATTCAATGGAGACTGGCATACTGAGATTATGCGTGCGATTTCACTTTCTGAAGCAGAGGTAAAATCTTCCAATATAAAAGCCATTATCACAGAGCTGAAACAAGCACTAGAAGAAATAGACGAATGTCTTCACACTGTTACAGTCGCAGCTCCCCTCCCTATTGGTTTCGAGCCTAACTACCTACTAAAATTACTAGCTGCCGAAGTGGATTCAGAAGCCGTGGTAGCATTACTCCATCCTAGCCAAATTGCACTGACTATAACTCACAGAGGCAGTCATAGCTATGTTGAGCAGCTAGCTAAGAAATGGCTTAGAGATGGAATTGCAGGAACAATGTATACCATTGCACACCAAAATGGAGACGGGCTATCGAAAGGACTTCCCTCTTTAACCTTGTAAAAATTGGCTTTCGAGTTTGGAATACCATCCAGCGGCTAACACACCAGCAAGTCGAGAAACGCTTATTGCCTGAGCTCGAGATGCAATTGAACAAAAAAACATAGGCCCTCTAAGAAATATCGACCGAAAAATGACAAAAGATTTTTCCACTCTGGTCAAAATGACAAAGTTCAATCAAATCTTTTTCGTCATCACACAAAGCTGGGTCCTGATGCGAAATTATCGCAATAAATGCTCAGCCGAAGGCCGGATATGACAATTACAATAGGCGTCCTTCTTCCCAACTCTCTATGAAATGAGCCCCAGGTGCCGGATTTTTCCACACCGTGCTATCAAAAAAACACCTCCAACTTCTCTGGGACATCAACACTCTTAACCGTTTTACCAACTATCTTGTTAAAATTCGGCATTCAATTTGGTACTGGCATGCCCAGCTACCCGCCACGCCGAAAAATTACCCAAGGACCAAAAATGTTCCGAAGAATTGAAGCCCGCATCGTCAGCCCCTTACTGGGCAACAAAATTGACCTTCCTTCCTATGCAACCGAAGGTTCGGCCGCCATGGACCTGCGCGCTTGCCTTGAGGAACCGGTAACGCTCCCCCCCAATGGCCGTATCCTGGTGAAAACTGGAATTGCTATCAATATGATGGACCCCAGCCTTGTTGCTATTGTCGCCTCACGCTCTGGACTTTCCCTGAAGCACGGAATAAGGGTATCTCAAGGGATTGGGGTCATTGATGCGGACTACCATGGCGAGATTGGCGTAATCCTATCCAATGATGGTACAGAAGCTTATACAATCGAGCCGGGCGAACGAATCGCACAGTTGATGTTCCAGCCAGTAGTACAAGTGGGCCTCAGCTTCGTCGAGAAATTTTCGACAGAGACGGAACGCGGAACCGGCGGCTTCGGCAGCACCGGTAAGTCCTGACCCAAAGGGAGGTCAGCCCCTGTAAAGGCACCGATTGAGACACTAAGCCAACCAGTCTCGACTTACACGCAGGAATGGCAAGGGTTTCAGCCGATTGAGACACTCCAGGGTGCGCATAGCTATCGGGCTGATCGATTCCGACTACCAAGGACAATTGTTCGTGTCGGTGTGGAACCGCGGCCATGAACCGTTCCGGCTGACGCCTCTGGAACGCATTGCGCAGATGATCATCGTGCCCATCGTTCAGGTGGGTTTCAATATCGTCGACGACTTCGAAAGCTCGGAGCGCGGCGACGGCGGCTTCGGCAGCACCGGACGCAACTGAGGCCGGCCGCCTCGCGATTGCCTATACTCACACAGAACGGGAGCGATCCCGCGCGGCCGCGGCGGCCGCACACGCGGCTCCCGTCGGCTCCTGGAGCTTGCCGGGTAGGCCACGCCGTCCCCAACCCTCGCAAAGAAGGATGCGCCGGCATGAAGCAAAGCCCTCACGAGGACGACAGCAAGCGGATTCTCGACAATCTTGTCGAACTCACCTCCCAACGCGAACAGGACCTGCTGGAAAGCAGCCTGGCCTCCACGCTGGTCGAGGTGATGCGCGTGGACAAGGTGGAGTTGTTCGCCTGTCGTTGGGTCAACGGCGTACCCTACACCCGCCGGAGACTGAGCGCCGCCTCCGCCGACGGCAAGACTCAGATTACGGAAACCTCCAGCGACAGCTGGCTGCCGCCGCCGATCTTCCTCTACGACCTGCTCAACGCGCTGGACAGGGACGACGGCATTTTCCGCATTCCCCACGGTCTATGCCTGCCCTTGCGCTGCATGGGCAGCATCGTCTCCCTGCTGGTCATTCACGTGACCTCCGAACAGAAAGTCAACAAGGCCATGCTGAAGGCCATGGCCAGGATTCACGAGAACTTCCTGCGCCTGCTGTTCGAGGCGGACCGGGACATGCTCACCGCGCTGAACAATCGCCGCAAATTCGATTTGCGCCTGTTCAACCTGATGGCGGCTCAGTTGCAATCTCCAAGCGAAAATCACTCCTGCACCCTGGCGCTGCTGGACGTGGATCATTTCAAAAGGGTCAACGACCAGTTCGGCCACATGGTGGGCGACGAGGTGCTGCTCTTGCTAGCGCAGCTGATGCAGCAGTCGTTTCGCGAAGACGACAGCCTGTTCCGCTACGGCGGCGAGGAGTTCGCCATCATCTTCCAAGGATTGCCTCCGGCCGAAGCGGCGGTGGCGCTGGAACGCTTCCGTCAGCGCGTCGAACAATACGCCTTCCCCCAAGTGGGGCGCCTGACCGTCAGCCTCGGCTTCACCCGCATCCTGCCGCAGCTGTTGCCGGGGCAACTGGTGGAGCAGGCGGACCGGGCCTTGTATTACGCCAAAACCCATGGCCGCAATCTGGTGTGCAGTTACGAAGAACTGGTGGCAGGCGGCCAGCTCGACAGCGCGCAGCGTTTCGGCGAAATCGACTTGTTCTAAACCAAGCCGCCCCGCTTCCAATCCCTATCTTCCAGGCGTAAAAAAAACCGGCTCCAAGGAGCCGGTTTTCAATTGACGCGATCCGCAGGCCGCTTACGACAGCAGATGGTTGCTCAGCTCGCGCATGCCGGCCGACAACATGGCCAAATCCAGCACGCTGAACGACTGCAGTTCCGCGAACATCTGCGCGCAAACCTCCACCTGCTGGTGGCGCTTCTCCATCCACTGTTGCGCAAAGGTCTCCACGCCGGCGGCGTCCTGCAGCGCCTGCCCCACCAGATTGCGATGCACGCGGTACAGATCGTCGCGCAGCGCGGAGCGCGCCAGCGACTGCCAGCGGTTGTCGCGCGGCAGGCTGGTGATCGCATCGCGCAGCCAATCCAACTGCATCGCGTGGCCCAACTGGTAGTAGTTCTTGGCCAAAAGCTCCAGCGGCAGTTTGCTGCCTTCGCTGATTTCGATGATATCCATCAGCGGCACGGCGAACTCCAGTCGCGCCAATACTTGCGCCAGCGGCTGCGGCATGCCCGGCTGGCTTAGACGCTCTTCCAGCGCCGCCACCGCCGGGTAGCCGCCGGAAGCGATCAACTGGGGCAGCTGCGCCAACAGGGCCTGCACCTTGGCGGCGTACTGTTCGATCACCGCGTTCACCGAGGCGAACGGACGCTTATTACGCAGCACCCAGCGCGTCACGCGCTCCACCAGCGTGCGCACCAGCACCATCATCTCCACCTGACGATCCGCCGGCACCTTGTTGTCCAAAGCTTCGATCTCGCTCCACAGGCGCTCGGCGTCGAACACGCGGCTGGCAATCCACCAGGCGCGGGCGATGTCGCCGGCGGAGAACGGAGACTCTTCCTGCATGCGGAACACAAAAGTGGTGCCCATGCGGTTGATGATCTGGTTGGCCAACTGGTTGGCGATGATCTCGCGCTTCAGCTGATGCTGCTGCATCTGCGCGCCAAAACGCTGCTGCAGCGGTTTCGGGAAGTAATGGGTCAGAATGGACAGGAAGTCCGCGTCGTCCGGTACATCGGTGGCCAAGATCGCCTGATCCAGTGAAATCTTGCTGTAGGACAACAGCACCGCGATTTCCGGCACCGTCAGACCCTGACGGGCCAAACGTCGCTCATTGATCTGGGTTTCAGACGGCAGGTACTCGATCTCGCGGTTCAGCTCGCCGGTTTTTTCCATGTGCGCGATCATGCGCGCATGGGTGGTCAGCATCGCGGCAGCCTCCTGGCGCTTGATCGCCAGAATCTGGGTCTGCTGGATATTGTTGCGCAACACCAGCTGCGCCACCTCGTCGGTCATTTCCGCCAGCAGCTGATTGCGCTGCTTCAAGGTCATATCCCCGGCCTGCATTACGCCGCCCAGCAGAATCTTGATGTTGACCTCGTGGTCGGAGCAATCCACGCCGGCGGAGTTATCGATGGCATCGGTGGCAATGCGCCCGCCGTTCAACGCGAACTCGACGCGTCCCAGCTGAGTGCACGTCAGGTTGCCGCCTTCGGCCACCACCCGGGCTTGCAAATCGCGCCCGTCCACGCGCACCGGATCATTGGCGCGATCGCGCGCGTCGGCGTGGCTTTGACTGGACGCCTTGACGTAGGTGCCGATGCCGCCGTTGTACAGCAGGTCGATCTTGGCCTTGAGGATCTCGTGGATCAGCTCGTTCGGAGCCATGCTGTCCTTGTCCGTTTCCAGCCAGGCCTTCACTTCCGGCGACAAGGGGATGGACTTGGCGGAGCGCTCGAAGATGCCCCCGCCCTTGGAGATCAGCTCACGGTTGTAATCGGTCCAGCTGGAACGCGGCAATTTGAACAAGCGCGCGCGCTCGGCGTAGCTCTTGGCCGCATCGGGCGTCGGGTCCAGGAAGATATGCAGGTGGTTGAACGCCGCTTTCAGGCAGATGTGCTCGGACAACAGCATGCCGTTGCCAAACACGTCGCCGGCCATGTCGCCGATGCCAATCACGCTGAAGTCCTGCTCCTGGGTGTTGATGCCCAGGTGGCGGAAATGGCGCTTGACCGATTCCCAGGCGCCGCGAGCGGTAATGCCCATGCCCTTGTGGTCGTAGCCAGCAGAACCGCCGGAAGCGAAGGCGTCGCCCAGCCAGAAGCCATAATCGGCGGAAATGCCGTTGGCGATGTCGGAGAATGTGGCGGTGCCCTTGTCGGCCGCCACGACCAGGTACGGATCGTCCGGATCCAGACGGCGCACATCCGCCGGAGGCACGATCTGGCCATTCACCAGATTGTCGGTGACGTCCAGCAGCGCGGAAATGAAGATCTTGTAGCAGGCGACGCCTTCGGCCAGGAAGGCTTCGCGGTCGCTAGGCGCCGGCAACTGCTTGCCGACGAAGCCGCCCTTGGAGCCCATTGGCACGATCACGGAGTTCTTCACCATCTGCGCCTTCACCAGGCCCAGCACCTCGGTGCGGAAGTCTTCCATGCGATCAGACCAGCGCAAACCGCCACGCGCCACTTTGGAGCCGCGCAAATGCACGCCCTCCACGCGTGGGCTGTACACCCAGATTTCGAACATCGGGCGCGGTTGCGGCAGGAAGGGAATCAGATTGGACTCAAGCTTGAACGAGATGTAGGACTTGAACTCGCCGTCAGCGCCCTTCTGCCAGAAGTTGGTCCGGCGGGTGGCCAGGATCACGGACAGGAAACCGTTCAGGATGCGGTCTTCATCCAGGTTGGCCACGCCGTCCAGTTGCTCGCGCAGCTTGGCCAGCAAGGCGTCGGCGCGCGCGTCGTCGGCATGCGTCGGATCCAGACGCACGGCGAACAACTCGACCAGCAGACGGGTGATAGCCGGATAATTAGCCACGCACTGCTCAATGTAAGCCTGGCTGAAGGTCAAACCGCCCTGACGCAGGTACTTGGCCAAGGCCCGCACCAGCGAAATTTCACGCCAGTCCAACCCGGCCACCAGCGCCAAACGGTTGAAGCCGTCGTTCTCGCAACGCTTGGCGAATACCTGGGTCAACAGCTCCTGGAAGTCCAACTGCACTTCTTCGCTTGCAATCTGCTCTTCCGCAGACCCCACATCCAGGCCGAAATCGCTGATCCACACCTGACGGCCGTCGGCGCGCTGCACGCAGTACGGATGCTCGTCGCGGACCTTAACGCCCATATTCTCCAAAATCGGCAGACTGGCCGACAGGCCCAGCGCCTCGCCTTCACGGAACAGCTTCAGATTGAACGCCGAGGCGCCGCGATGGAATGGCCGGTACAGCTTCATCGCCAACGGGGAATCGGCGTTGACCGATTCGATATGCTGGATGTCCAGCACTGCGTTGCGCACAGCGAACTCTTCGCGATAAGCCACCGGGAACGCACCCTTGTAGCGGTTGAACAAGGCGTTGCCCAGCTCCTCGCCGTGGGTCTCCACCAGCAGTTGATGCAGTTCCTCCACCCAGCCGCGCACCAAACGGGCGATTTCAGCCTCGATGTCGGCCTCGTGGAATTCCGGCAACTTGGCGGCGTTGGTACGGATGATGTAATGCACGCGAGCCAGCGAGCCGTCGCTGATCTGTACGCTGAACTCGGCGCTGGCGCCGTTGAAAGCGTTCATCAACACTTTTTCGATCTTCAGGCGCACTTCGGTGTTGAAGCTGTCGCGCGGCACGTACACCAGGCAACTGACATAGCGATGGTAGCGATCCTTGCGCACGAACAGACGCACGCGCGGACGCTCCTGCAGGCTGACGATGCCCTCGGAGATCGGCCCCAGCACTTCGGCTGGAATTTCGAACAGCTCGTCGCGCGGATAAGCCTCCAGCACAAAGTTCAAGGTCTTGGACTTATAGCTGTCGTCCACGTAGTCGCAATTGCGGATCACTGTCGCCACTTTCTGGCGCAGGATGGGCACATCCTTGGGCGAGTCCTGATAGGCGCTGGCAGTGTACAGACCCAGGAAACGGCGTTCGCCGATCACTTCGCCCTTGTCGTTGAAACGCTTGATGCCGACAAAGTCGATATAAGCCGGGCGGTGGATGATGGAGCGGGTCTGAGACTTGTTCAGAATGATCAACTGCGGCAGGTGAGCCAGCTCGCGCAGCTCCTGAGGCAGCTGTTCAAAGCTGGCGGAATATTCTTTGTCGCCCTGGTCTTTCAAAATGCCCAGGCCGGACGTTTTCACGATCTTCAGGCTGTCTTTACCGTTGCGGCGCACCAGATCGTAATCGCAGTAACCCATGAACAGGAAGTTGCGCTTGGACATCCAGGCCAGGAAGTCCACCGCTTCCTTGGCTTCCGCCGCGCGCTTGCCTTTGACCAGGGACAGGTCTTTGCTGATATCGGCCAACACTTCGCGCATCGTCGGTTCGTCACTTACCACCAGGCGGATATCCGAAAGCACGCGATTCAGCTCGGACTCCAGCTGCTTGAGGATGGCCGTGTCGGTCACGCGATCAATCTGCACGTGGATGAAGGATTCCAGCGGCAGGCTGCGGTCCTCGGTGCGTTTAACCTCTTGGATCACACCGTTCTTGTCTCTCCCCACCGACAGAACCGGGTGCACCAGCAAGTGCAGGTTCAGGCTATGGCGCGACAGCAGCATGGTGATGGAGTCGATCAGGAACGGCATATCGTCGTTGACCACTTCAATCACGGTATGGGTGCTTTGCCAACCGTCGCGCTCGAAATCGGGGTTGTAAATGCGCGCCTTGTTCTGACCGCTCAAACGCTTGGCGCCAAACGCGTAATGCGCCGACGCGGCGCCGAACAAGTCCAGCGATGAGAACTGCCTAAGGTCGGCGTGCTCGGCTTCTTCGAAGTAGATCGGGAAGAAAGGCTCGAGCTGGTGTTTCTCCTTTTCAGAAAGCTTGGTCTCTGCTACGGCCTGAATATCGGCGATCAGGCTCGCGAGTTCGGTCTTATTGGTAAGCGACATGTTGCTTCTCTTGTTGTGTGCACGGAGTGTGTCGAGGCATTGTAGATACCCCCATCATGCCGGGATTTCCTTAATGCGACGTGGACGTACATTTTCATGGAAAAGCTTGCTCGCCCCCGCCTGATGCCGCAAGAATAAATCGTGGCGGACGCCACTTTTAGCCTTATAGCAATGCGACGGCGGCTTACAAATTCCTCTCCCAGGCTCACATTGTACACAAGTCCAAAAAATAAATATAACTCATTGATTTTTTTGGAATTTCCCATCAAACAAGAATATCGGTTAAAATACGAACACTTGCTCACACCGATTGCCAGACAATGGCCCCATCTTGCGTACGGCGGATAACCGTTGCAAGCTGCGGCCAACTACTGGCAAAAGTAGAAATAACTACAATGGTTCCGGCTTGGGCGAGACACCGTGAGCAGCCTCGTTCCAAGCGCCGGGTTTACAAGCTTGGGTTTGCGTCCGACCAAACGACGCGAACACCCGATAGAGAAGTAGAAATCCACGCCATGAAAAAAGTCCTGATCGCCTCCGCAGCGGCAGCTCTGCTGTCCGGTTTTTCCGTCCAAGCAGAGACTCTGCGTTTTGGGGTTGACCTCAACTACCCGCCGTTCTCCAAACAAGGCGCCGATGGCAAGCCGCAAGGTTTCGACATCGATATGGCCAATGCCCTTTGCGCCGCCATGAAAGTCAGCTGTCAAATCGTTCCGCAAGACTGGGACGGCCTGATCCCCGCCCTCAACGCCAACAAATTCGACGCCATTCTGTCCTCGATGCAGATCACCGAGGAGCGCAAGAAAGCCGTCGACTTCAGCCGCAAGTACTACAACATCGCCAGCCGCATCGTGGCCAAGTCCGGCACCGCCGTCGATCAAAACAGCTTCAAGGGCAAGAAGATCGGCGTGTTGCGCGCTTCCACCCAAGAGAAGTTCGCCAAGGACTACTGGGGTAAATCCGGCGCCACCATCGTACCGTACGCCAAGTCGCCCGAATCTTTCCTGGACCTGAAGTCCGGCCGCGTTGACGCTGTATTCGTCGACGGCGCCGTCGGCGACCAGGAGTTTCTGAAAACCGCCAACGGCAAGGGCTACGCCTTCGTCGGCCCGAACTACGCCGACGTCAAATACTTCGGTCTGGGCGCGGGCATCGCCGTCAAGAAAGGCAACAAAGCGCTGGCCGATCGCCTGAACAAAGCGATAGACCAGGTACGCAAGGACGGCAGCTACAAGAAAGTCCAAGACAAGTACTTCAGCTTCGACGTCTACGGCGGCTAATCCCCTCAGCTATCGCACCCGTCCCGGCCGAGCGCCCCAAGGCGCTGGGCGGCTTGCTGCCGCCCGCTCCACGCTCAAGCCGGGACTTTTTTGTTCGGCCCCACTTCGGTAGGCCGAGCAAGGACCGGCCTTGCGCGCAAGGCTGATGAATGAGGCAGTAACACCATGTTTTTGCAAGGTTACCTTCCCAGCATATTGCAAGGAGCGGTGCTCACATTGCAGCTGGCCGGCTCAGCACTGCTCGTATCCATCGTGCTGGGCCTGATTGGCGCGTTGTTCAAGTCCGCCCATTCCAAACTACTGGTCTGGCTGGCGGAGCTCTATTCCACCGTGGTCCGGGGCGTACCCGACCTTGTCTGGATGTTTCTGCTGTTCTTCGGCGTCCAGATGATGATCAATGATTTTTGCGGCCGCATGGGCTGGGAAAGCCCCAACATTGATCCCTTCGTCGCCGGCGTGCTGACTCTGGGCTTCATCTTCGGCGCCTATATGACAGAAACCTTCCGCGGCGCAATGATGGCGGTGCCCAAAGGTCAAATGGAGGCCGGCATGGCCTACGGCATGACGCCGCTGCGCGTCTTCTTCCGCATTACCGTGCCGCAAATGGTCCGCTTCGCCCTGCCCAGTTTCTCCAATAACTGGCTGGTGCTGGTCAAATCCACCGCTCTGGTTTCGGTCATCGGTCTCAACGACGTGATGTACCGCGCCGATGCGGCCAAATCCACCACTCAGGAACCCTTCACCGTCTATCTGATCGTGGGCCTTCTGTTCCTGGCGATCACCGGCGTTTCCAACCTATTGCTGGGCAAACTGGAAAAACGCTATTCGCTGGGCGTCAAGGAGAGCGGACTGTGATCGATTTCCAACTGATTCTGGATAAACTGCCCGCCTTTTTCGGCGGCGGCGACGGCCACGCCGTCATGAGCACCCGCGACGGCCTGCTGATGACGCTGGAACTGCTGTTCATCTCCCTAGCCTTGGGCATGGCGATGGCCGTGCCGATGGCGCTGATGCAAGTCTCCAAAAACCGGCTGGCATCCGGCGCTGTCCGCGTCTATGGCTACGTCTTCCGCGGCACGCCGCTCTTGGTGCAGCTATTCATCATCTACTACGGCCTGGCCCAATTCGGCTGGGTCCGCGACAGTTGGGCCTGGAACTACCTGCAGGAGGCCTATTTCTGCGCCATCCTCGCCTTCACTCTGAACACCGCGGCCTACACCACGGAAATCATCGCCGGCCAGATCCGAAACACCCACTGGGGCGAGATCGAAGCCGCCCAAGCCATGGGCATGAGCAAATGGCTGATGATGCGCCGCATCGTGCTGCCCTCGGCGCTGCGCCGCGCGCTGCCCGCCTACAGCAACGAAGTCATCATGATGCTGCAAAGCACCGCGATCGCCGGCTTGGTCACGCTGGCGGACATCACCGGCGTAGCCCGCCGCATCTACGCGGACAGCTACATGGCCTTCGAGCCCTTCCTCACCGCAGGCGCCATTTACCTTGCGCTCACCTTCCTGCTGGTCTGGTTGATGAAGCAGGCGGAAAAACGCTGGCTGGCCTATCTGGCGCCACGCAAGCACTAATGCGGATAGCGATACAGGAACATCATCATGCACACACCCACCGATAAGAATCTGAAGCTGCAAGTCAGCGACCTGCATAAGAGCTACGGCTCTCACGAGGTGCTGAAAGGCGTATCGCTGACCGCTCACGCCGGCGACGTCATCAGCATCATCGGCTCCTCCGGCTCAGGCAAGAGCACCTTTCTGCGTTGCATCAATATGCTGGAGCAACCGAACAGCGGCCGCATCCTCGCCGCCGGCGAAGAGCTCAAGCTGGTCTCAGACCGGAAAACCGGCGCGCTAAAGGCCGCCGACGCCCAGCAATTGGCCCGCATCCGCACCAAGTTGGCCATGGTGTTCCAGCACTTCAACCTATGGGCGCACATGACCGTGCTGGAAAACATCGTCGAAGCGCCTATTCACGTATTGAGGCTCAGCCGTGACGAAGCCTGCGCCCGCGCGCGCAAATATCTGGAGAAGGTGGGCCTGCGCGGCGTCGAAGACAAGTACCCGGCCCATATGTCCGGCGGACAGCAGCAGCGCGTCGCCATCGCCCGCGCGCTGGCGATGGAACCGGAAGTCATGCTGTTCGACGAACCCACCTCGGCGCTGGACCCGGAACTGGTTGGCGAAGTGCTGCGTGTCATGAAGGACCTGGCCGGCGAAGGCCGCACCATGGTGGTTGTCACCCACGAAATGGGCTTCGCCCGCGAAGTATCCAACCACGTCATTTTCCTGCACCAAGGCAAGATAGAAGAGCAAGGCCACCCCAAGGAAGTGTTGGTCCGCCCGCAGAGCGAACGATTGGTACAATTCCTCTCCGGCAGCCTGAAATAAATCGTACAATAGGAAGATGTCGCACACCATGCCGGCCTCATGCCCGGCATGGTGTGTTTTTGTAATCTCCATCCTTCGCCGCGAAAACCAATGGGTCAGCATCCGTCCCACCCCGCCAAGCCACTGCGCTACGGCTTTCTGCTCTTGCCCCATGCCTCGATGGCTGACTACGCCATCGCCTCCGAGGTTCTGCTGCACGCCAATTGGCTGGCGGAGAAAAAGCTCTACGAAACCCTGCTGCTCTCCCTGGATGGACAAGCTGTGCCGCTCTCCAGCGGCACGCGGTTAGCTGTGGACCTGCCCCTGGACGGCGCCCCCAAGCTGGACTGCCTGCTGATCCTGGCGGACGACATCAATCCGGACTTCAGCCTGGACTCCCTGAGCAAAGGGCTTACCGCCTGCGGCCCGGATAAAATCCAACTGGGCGGCATAGGCTGCGGCAGCTACTGGCTGGCCCGCACCGGGCACTTCAATGGCCTGCGTGCCACCACGCACTGGCGCGAGATCAGCCGTTTCACGGAAGAGTTTCCGGACGTCATCACCTCGTCCAATCTGTTTGAGATCGACGGCAAACGCCTCAGTTGCGCGGGCGGGGCGGCCACCTTCGACTTCATGCTGACCCTGGTCGGCAATCAGCACGGCCACGAGTTTGTCGCTCAGCTATCGGAATTATTCAGCATGGAACGCATCCGTCCCGGCAATGAGCGCCAACGCATTCCACTGGCCACTCGCATCGGCGGCAGTCAGCCAAAGCTGACCGAGGCAGTCAGCCTGATGGAGGCGAATATAGAAGAGCCGCTCAGCACAGACGACATCGCTTACTATGTTGGCGTCTCCCGCCGCCAGCTGGAGCGCCTGTTCAAGCAATACCTGAGCACGGTGCCGTCCAAATACTATCTGGAACTGCGATTGAGTCGAGCGCGCCAATTGCTGCAGCAAACCAGCAAATCCATCGTACAGATCGGCCTTGCCTGCGGCTTCTCCAGCGGCCCCCACTTCTCCAGCACCTACCGCAATCATTTCGGCATCACCCCGCGCGAGGAACGCTCGCACCGCACTCAAACCGCGGTCCCTGCCGCCAAAAACTAGGCCACTCAGACGCCCGCCCCGCAGCCGTCCGGCGACGGCACGGAAGAACGCTCCGGCTCGCCCTGTCGCGACAGCGGCAGCTCGATCCGAAAGCAAGCGCCGCTGGCAGGAATGTTCTCCGCCGAGATCAAGCCGCCATACTGCTCCACAATCGTCTGGCAGATCGACAAACCAAGCCCCATACCGTTCGGCTTGGTCGAAAAGAACGGGTGAAACAACACTTCCAACGAGTTCGGCGTGATGCCGCGCCCGGTATCGCGCACCTCAAGAATCGCCTTCTTGCCTTCACGCCGGGTATGCACGATCACATGGCGCTTCATCATCGGCTCGTCGCGCAATGCGTCCATCGCGTTCGATAGCAGGTTCAGTACCACCTGCTCCAACTGTATGCTATCGGCCAACACGGCAACGGGATAACCCGACAACAACTGCACCACCTCAATGCCGCGCTCCTTCAGATCGTACTCGGCCAGGAACATGCAATTGCCAACCACCTGATTCAAGTCGATCAGCCGCGTCTCAATGGCCCTCTTGCTAACCAGGGCGCGCAGGCGCTTGATGATCTCCCCCGCCCTTTCCGCTTGCGCCACTGCCAGCCGCAACGCAGCGTTCACCTGGGCAGGCGCCTCCTCCACCCCCTCCAACAACTGGATGCTGGCCTGACAATAGTTGGCAATCGCCGTCAGCGGCTGGTTCAGCTCATGCGCGATGCCGGACGCCATTTCACCCATCGTATGCAGCCGAGTCACATGGGATAGTTTCTCCAGATGCTCCTTGACCTTGCTCTCGCTGGCCTCCAACGCCGCCACCGTTCGCTGCCGCAAGGGCCCCAGATCGCGTAAAGCGCACACAACGCCGATCAAACCGCCCCCCCGAGAAAACAGTGGCGACACACCTCCTTCAACCGAACGAATCAGCCCTCTAGCCGACGTCAGTTGCATCCTCTCCGCCAAAACCACCGGCAGGGCGGTCCGGAAACACTCCCGGATGGGGTCCTCCGCCAACTCCGCGGCCAATTCGGCCTGTAAATGGAACACCTCGTGACAAACCCGGCCAACCACCTCGTCCGCCGTCATTCCCATCAATTCCAAAGCCATCGGATTAGCCAGTTCGATAGCATGGTCCTGCCGCAGAATGATCACCCCATCATGAATCGCGCTCAACGTAACGGATGCCCGTTCGCTTTGCAGGAAAATCGCCTCGTCCGATTGCTGACGCTCATGTCGTAAAGCCATGCGTTGCAAGTGAACCAAACCAGCGAACACGAAAAAAGCCAACAACAACGACTGCTGCCACAACCACGGCAACAGCGCCAAATCCGTTACCCTGACATCCCTGGCCACACTCAGCACAAAAGGCTGCGCCACGCTTGAAAGCGGGAGTCTAGCCTCCAGGCGACGCAACACCGGCCACCAGTCCCGCTCGGATGAAGTATGCAGACGTTGAAATAGCGGCGCCCTAGACGCAGCGCCCCCTTCCTGATACAAGGTCAAGTCCAATCCGGGCAACAAGCTCTCCAAGGCCTGTGCCTGCAACAGGCGATCGCAAAATACAACCAAGCCCACCACGCCCACCACCTTGCCCGGCGCCTTATCTTTATCCTCAAATAAGGGCTGAAACAGGAAATAAGCCCGCCCCCCCCCCTCATGCAACTCGAAAGCCCCGCTGGCCACCCGTTGCCCGGTCTCCAAGGCCCTGCTCAATGCCGGTCGGAAATAGGCATCGCCCCAAATATCGTAGCCAAACATTGGTCCGGCCTCCGGCCGATCAGGCTCCAGCATAGAAATCACCAATGACTGCGGACGCACAACTGCTGGTCGCCACACACGGCTTCCCGCCACATCAAAATCGCGAATGTAAAAAGTTTCACCGAATTTGCCGCTCATCTGACGCAAAAAGAGCAAGCGTTCAGCCAAAGGCACGCTTTGAAAAAAAATAAAGGAATGCAGCTGCGGATAGTGAGGCAACAATTCGCGCGCAAAAGTAGACAGCTCGGATACCTCAAATGGTCGGCTAGCCGCCATCAGCGCATCGACAGAAGACAATACCGACTCATTCTGATCCAACTTGCGCGCCACCATCGCGTGCGCTCGCTGCGCCACTGACTCAAATTCATCCCTCAAACGCTGCAGCTCGCCCATCCCCCACAGCACCGTCACCAACAACGCGCAGAGGGCCCAGGCCAATACAAATAAATGCACGCCGTCCCGCCTGAAATTTCTCAAAATTCCCGCCTCGATTCCCTATCTTGATGCTGGAATTCTATTCATTACCAATAGGTTTTGCTGAGTAATTAGACGAATCCTCAGTAAAAATAAGTGAAAATACAGAGCGAAAAAGAACAATGGCTTAATAATCAAAGAGAAAGCCAAAGGGATGAAGAACAGGGACAGGAAGAAGAAGAGAAAATCAATCGCACCAGCCAAATGGCTGGCACAAACGCAAAAGCCCAGCTCGTCTGAGCTGGGCTTCGCAATCGGGCGTCTGGCGGTGTCCTACTTTCACATGGCGAATGCCACACTATCATCGGCGCTAAGGCGTTTCACGGTCCTGTTCGGGATGGGAAGGCGTGGGACCACCTCGCTATGGCCACCAGACATAAACTGGTACAAACTAGAAGAAGCCTAGGCTGATCTTTGATCAGCCCACATATATTCGGTATTCAATTGTGTCGCACATCCACACTTCGTCGCTCAGTCTCCCAAGCCACTCAAATGATAGGATCAAGCCTCACGAGCAATTAGTATCGGTT